>NZ_CYZX01000014.1 GCF_001405015.1 Clostridium disporicum | reverse complement strand
TTATAACCTCCTATTTGTCGTGTCAAAAAACTTGTTCATTTAGAAATAATTTCATATAAATATATGAATAAAAAATAAAAAGACCGTCTACTGAAATGATTTTAAAAATCATTTCAGAGACAGCCCCTTTCTTAATTTATTTAATAAAACAAATTTTACTATTTTTATATTAACAGCACTATATTATAAAATTTTAGGGGTTATTATATTATCTTTATAGTTTTATATTAAACATCTGTAAAATTTATTTGTATTATCTATTTACAAATTTACCTGCTGATTGTCCTGCTATACGTCCAAACACAACGAAATCAGTAACAGCAGTTCCTCCAATTCTATTTCCACCATGAACTCCACCAGCTACTTCACCTGCTGCGAATAATCCTGGTATTACTGTATCTTCTTTAGAAATAACTTCTGCATTTGTATTTATTTCAACTCCACCCATTGTGTGATGTACACCTGGTGCAATTTTTATAGCATAGAAAGGTCCTACTGATATATTTTTTTCCATCCCAGTATTTCTTCCAAATTCAGCATCATTTTGATTAGCTACAGCTTCATTCCATGTATTTACTGTAGAGACTAATGTAGCTTCATCTAATCCTAATTCTTTAGCTAAATCTTCTATTGTATCTGCTTGAACAACTATATTATTTTCAACATATTTTTCTATAGCACTTAAGCTATCTCTTAATTGTTGATCAAAGATAGTATATGCATATCCATCTTCTTGCTCTATTATAGATGCTGAAACAACATCTCTAGTAAGTAATTCATTACCGAATCTCTTGGCATCTTTATTGACTAATATAGCTCCACCACCACGAACTGACTCAGTTATTAATAAACTAGTTGTTTGTTCAACTGTTGGGTGAATTTGAATTTGTTCTATGTCAACTAAGTTCGCACCTACAGCTTCGGCCATAGTTATACCATCACCAGTAGCTCCTGGAGTATTAGTAGTTACGAATCCTTTTAATTCCGGTCTATATTGAGTATACATATCTTCATTAGCACCAAATCCACCAGTTGCTAAGATAACAGCTTGTGCATTTATAGTATAATTTTTATCTTTACCTTCAGCCTTAATTCCAGCTACAGCATTATCAGCTGTTAATATCTCTTTAGCTTCAGTATTGTATATTATTTCTATGCCTTGCTCTTCTACATTTTTAATTAATGCATCAACTATAAAACTTCCAACAGGTTCTCCACCTTCTGGTCTATGTATACGCTTATTAGTTGCTCCACCTGAGAAAGATAATTCAGGTAATGGCGCTCCTATTTCTTCTAACCACTCTATAGCATCAGATGACTCTTCAGCCATTTTAGTTACTAATTCACGGTTGTTAAGTTCGTATCCACCCTTCATAGTGTCTTCAACAAAAACTTCAACACTATCTTCAACGCCATATGCTTCTTGCACATCTGTCTCAGCAGCATTCATTCCACCTGTAGCTTTTACTGAGTTACCACCAGCCATAGCCATCTTTTCAACTATAACTACATTTAAACCTGCAGCCTTTGCTTCTAAAGCAGCTGTCATACCAGCTCCACCAGCTCCTACAACTACACAATCCACATTTAAAGTCTCTTCAGTCTTTTCTGTAGCTGAACCTTCTTGTGATACTAAAGTTGAAGCATCTATTCCAGCACTAGCAAATGCTGCTGTAACAGCTTCAATAACAGCATTACTAGTTACGGTTGCACCTGAAACTATGTCAACATTAGCAATTTGTTTTGCTAACATATCTTGTGGCATACTTTCAATTGCTACTCCCCCTATAGTTGGAGTTTCTTTATCTCCTACAACAACTATTTCTTCAATTTTAGAATCTGATAATTTAATAGTTGCCTTAATTTCTCCACCGAATCCTTTAGCTGTACCTTCATATGTACCAGCTACAAAAGTATTATTAGCATTACTATTCTTGTTTTCATTATTACCGCATGCTACAAATGTTAATGCCATTGCACACGCTAAAAAAACAGATAAAAATTTCTTTTTCATTTTATCTCTCCCCTAACAATATATTGATATTTTTTTATCATACACGTTTAAGTATAGAGATAAATTCTATATAAATTCTGACTAAATTCTTAAAATTTGTTAAGAATTATCACTTTCTATATTATAAAATTCTATTTTTACCGTTGTTCCTAAACCTCTAGTGCTTTCAATCTGTATTGTTCCATTAATTTTTTTCAATAATTCTACTACTATACTTAATCCTAACCCATTACCATTATTTCCTTTAGACGTATAAAGAGGCTCAAATATTTTATTTTTTGCTTCATCTTCAATACCTTCCCCATTATCATTAACAATTAAAATAGCCTTATTGTCCTCTAAATAGTATTTAACTTGTATAACTCCACCACTACTTTCCATAGCCTGGTATGCATTAGTGCATATATTTAAGATTATTTGTTTTAATTCTCTTCTATTGCCATATATATAAATTGATTTATCTAAAATTAAATTATCTATTTGTATATTAGGTGGTACTATAGTTTTTAAGATATTTAGTATTTTTTTTATTTCCTCAGTACTATTAAACCACTCAGTAGTTTCTTCCCCACCTTCTTTTGAGTACATTAATATATTTTTAGATAACTCTAAACAGTTATCTGCTGCTAATTTAATTTCTTTTAAATCATCTATAGCCTCATTATTATCTTTTAGGCTATTCATTAATAGTTCATTATAAATAAAAATTGGTGTTAATAAATTTTTGAATTCATGGGCTATTGTACTAGCCATCATTCCTAAAGTATGTATACTATTAATCTTACTTAACTTTTCTTCATGCTTTCTAAGCATATTAGTAGTCTTATTTATTTCTTCTGAATATTTTAGTTCTAATATAATTTTTTCTTGTTGATTTTTCATCTTAATAATAAAAACTATAAAGCTGACTATTAATACTAATAAGATAACTCCTAATCCTATTATGAAATAAAATATTTTATCTAAAGGACGTGCTATTTCATCATAAGATGTAATAGCGCTTATAACCCACCTATGTTCCCCTATATCTACAGGGGCATATCCAATTATCTTCTTTACTTGTTTTATTTCATCTTCTCCCCACCAATAGGACTTTACTATATCACTACCTGTCTTACCACTTAATTGATTAGTAACTAATCTATCTATTCCAGCTGGATCTAATTGTGGATACTTCTCTTGTCTATCTTTTAGTGAATCTAGTCCTATCTGCTTCTTATCTCCATGCATTAATATGGCTCCAGACCTATCTTTTAATGTACAATAACCATATTCACCGACTTGTATTTCCCCTAAAGTTTCCTTATAAACTTCATCTAATAAATATTCTACTAGTACAGCTCCTTGAATTTTGTATTTTGAGAAAATAGGTTTTATTATCTGTATCACATAGTTATTCTCTTTAGTAAATACCACAGGTCCAATTTCGCATTCTTTTAATTCATCTTTATTTATATTATATTTATCAAATAGCTCATAAGGTATATAACTTAGCTTTCCTTCATAATCACTATTATTTTCATTTATATATAGTATCTTATTTCCTATGTAATCTTCTATATCTATTCCCTGTTCTAATAAATCATCATCTATTTGAAATACACCATTTAAATAATCTATTTTTTCATCAAAATATGTCTTTAAATTATTAGCTGAAATCTTTGCTATAGAAATCATCTCATCACTTCTTAAAGCTATTAAGGTATTCCTTTGATTGATATATATCATCCAGATAACAATCATTATTGTTAATATTACAATTCCATATATCCATATAATACTTTTATACCTAAACTTTCTTTTTTCTAACATATCTTTACCTCTTGAAGTAATATTCTATATTCGCTTATAATGAGTTATATATTATAAAAGTCAAATAATTAACAATTATATCATAGTTATATATTAATTTTTTACATCTATTAAATTAATATAGTTTATTTAGAAAGGACATTTAATGTTTAAAGAACACGTACTTTTAATTGATGATGATCTATTAATCCAAAAAGCTTTAAGAACAGCCTTAGCTAGGGAGCAAATAAATACAACAGCAACAACTTCAGGTAATGAAGCCTTACTTCTATTAAAGAAATATTCATACGATACAATAATAATAGATTTAGTTATGCCTGATATAGACGGCTTTGAACTTATACGTCAAATAAGAAATAACAATATTTTCACTCCAATAATAATTCTTAGTGGTAAAGAAGAAGAACATAATAAGATATTAGGGTTAGGCTTAGGAGCTGATGATTATCTAACAAAACCTTTCAGTATTAATTTATTAGTTTCAAAAATTAAAGCTTTTTATAGGCGTTCTAATATGTATCAAAAAACTATTAATCCTGATTTAACCATTGGCCCTTTTAGATTTTGTCAAAATAACTTTCAAATATTTAAAAATAATATACCTCTTGATTTAACGGCAAAAGAGGTTCTTTTCCTTAAATTTTTATTAGAAAATCCAAATAAAGTTTTTTCAAAGGAACAATTATACGAAACAATTTGGAATAATACCACAATAGATGATAATACTATTATGGTTTATATAAAAAGACTTAGAGATAAAATAGAAGATAATCCCAAAGCCCCTAAATTCTTAAAGACTGTCTGGGGACTTGGATATAAATTAGAAATTCAATAATTAAATAAAGTGCGAAGCACTTTGGTGAAAAATTTGACTTCGTCAAAGGGGAAAATGTCACTGACGTGACAGTGAAAATATTGCCTATAGAAATAGTGAAAAGTGTCTACATTAGTACCTTTCACTTTAACTTAAGTTAACTTTTCCCCGCTACGCTAGTAGCCTTTTCACTTCGACGAAGTCGACCTTTCACCTGTGAGCTCCGCGAACAATTTCTTTCATTTACTCTCTATATTTTAATTAGTAAATTTACTTTATCTTTTCTGCTTCTGGATATTCTACACCTTTTGTATCTACTCTTATTTCTTCAATAACAATAGTATTTACTGGAGTTGATTTTTCTCCTGTAGCTTTATTCTTTTCTACTTCAGCTTTATTTATAGCCTCAACAACATCTAACCCATTTATAACCTTACCAAATGCTGCATATTGCCCATCTAAACTTGGAGCGTCTGCTGCCATTATAAAGAATTGGCTTCCCGCTGAATCTGGATTTTGAGCTCTTGCCATAGATAAAACTCCTGTAGTGTGCTTTAAGTCATTAGCCTCATATCCATTTCCAGAAAATTCACCTTTTATACTATAGCCAGGTCCTCCTGTTCCATCACCCTTTGGATCTCCACCTTGATTCATAAAACCTTCTACTACTCTATGAAAAGTTAATCCATCATAAAATCCTGAATTAGCTAACTCAATAAAGTTATTTACAGTATTAGGTGCTTTATCTGGATACAGTTCCGCTTCTATTGTTCCAAAATCCTTAACCTTTATAGTAGCTATTGGTAAATTTTCTGGTCTTTCTACTTGAGTAGTAGAATTATCACTTGAATTATTATTTTCTGTTTTAACATTGCTGTTTCCACAACCAACCATAGCCACTGACATAACTATAGCTAATGCTGATATCATTATCTTTTTAATTTTTTTCATCATAATTCCTCCTTAAGAATCTCACTTATATTCTAACAGTGTAATCAATTTTAATAAATAATTAATATGTAAATTTTGTATAAAATAATTAAACGAGGCCAAATGATTTTAATCTAGTAATTAATACATAGATATATCAATTTATAGCCTCGTTTTATTATTTACACATATTTAATCTAAAGGTTCTCCATCAAAGCTCTTATATGCAGGAGAATTTTTATCATTTCCTACATTATCTTGATCTTGATGTAGTTTTTGTCTTCTAGCTCCTTTTTGCATAGGATTACTTGTATTTGAGTTCTTATCCCAACGGTCTTTTTTCATATTTCACACTCCCTTCAATCTATATCTTTTGTCTTATTGTTTATATTAATTCATTTTTTTATAACTTTGACCATTAGCAAATTATAAGTTATCATTAACTGAAAGTCCAAACTTCAATTTAGTAACTTAAAGTTACTAATTCAACACTAGAAGAAATAGTTTCCGTTTAATTTAGGAGTGATAGAATGACTGATAATAAAACTTTAAGAAAAAGCTTTTTTAGAAATCTTATTCCATCAGTAACTGCTATGTGGGTCTATTCGATTTATACAATAATTGATGGAATATTTGTTGGAAAAGGAGTTGGTTCTACTGCACTAGCATCAGTAAATATAGCTATGCCATTTGTAAATTTAATTTTTGCATCTTCTATATTTTTCGCTACAGGAACTTCCACTCTAATCTCAATAAGACTAGGACAAGATAAAAAAGATGAAGCAAACAATATTTTTTCTTTTAATGTAGCTATAATGATTATATTTTCAATAATTTTATTAGCATTTAGTTTAATATTTATAAATAAAATATCAATTTTTCTAGGGGCTACTGAAAGTACTTTTAAAATGGTAAAAGACTATTTAAGTATAATAATACTTTTTAATGGATTCTTTATAGTTTCTTACTGTTTAGAAGTATTAACTAAAGCTGATGGTTTTCCTAACCTTGCAATAATAGGAGTTTCTATATCAGCAATTACCAATATTATATTAGATTACTTATTTGTGATAAAGTTTGGATTTGGAGTGAAAGGAGCTGCTATAGCTACTGGAATATCTCAAGTTGCATCTTGTTTATTTTTTACATTGCACTTTTTAAAGCCAATATCAACTTTAAAATTTGTTAAATTCAAACCTTCTTTTAATATATTTAAAAGAATTATAAGTATAGGTTTTCCTGATGGAATAACAGAATTAACTTCTGGAATAGTTATTCTTATATTTAACCAAAGCATTTTAAAATTTATAGGTGAAAATGGATTAGTTACATATAGTGTAATATGTTATGTGTCTACATTAGTTCTTATGACTATGATAGGAATTACTCAAGGTGCTCAACCTTTATGTAGTTTTTACTATGGTTCAGAAGATGTTAAATCACTAAAATATTTATTTAGTATTACTTTAAAAACTATAGCTATAGTATCAGTTGGAATATTTATTATATGTATTTTATTTTCACCATCTATAATTAATGTATTTATAGCATCAAATGATAGTGCTCTAATAAATCAATCTATAATTATATTTAGAATATATTCATTATCATTTTTATTAGTTGGCTTTAATATATTATCATCTGGTTTTTGTTCTTCTATAGAATCACCAATCCTAGCCACACTAATCTCTATATCTAGAGGACTAGTTATAATAATAATTACACTAATTATTACAATAATTCTATACGGAGGAAATGGAATATGGATAGCAACAATATTATCTGAAGCTATTTGTTTATTAATCTCAGTATGGTCTATTAAAATAAGTTTTAAAAATTTACTTAGCTAAAAAATTTAATGACTACCTATAATTTAGGTAGTCATTATTTATTAATATACTATATTAAAGTTCAAACTCTTCTATCTCTATTGAATATTCTCCACAATGCTTACATACGTTAATAGTTACTAAATAACTGTTATCAACTTTACCAAGTGCATATAACTTATCATATGTTGAGCCTTCATATTGTGGTTCTATATTGCTTACAACGTATTTTCCATTCTTTGTGAAAATATAAAAATTATATCCTAAGAAATCAAAGAATTTCTTCTTTTCTTCAACTCCTGTTTGACAATTCTCACAAGCTAAATTAAAGTATGCTTTAGAAAAGTCTACCTTATCACTATTATTTAATATTTCTATAATCTTTTTTTCATCTACATCATTAATAGGATTTTCTTCATCATTAAAAAAACAATATAGATTTTCTTCATTTAATATATATTCTTTTTCATCAAATTTACATGTGTATTCCATAATATGTACCTTACTTTCTTATTTAATTTATACTATTTTATCATAAATAACTTATAAAGTTAAATGTTACTATTATTTTTTCCATTAATACTTTATTATTGTTATATTTACTTTTCATTAAAATTATTCATTTTTTATTAACATTACTGGTAATTTGGTGTAAAATATGAATATATAAAACGGGGGAGGGAATTAAATTGATTAATAACGATATTTACATAATTTTTTCAAAAACTGGAACTCTATTTTCTAACGTTATTTCATTCTTTACAAAAAAAGAATTTGCACATATATCTATCTCATTTGATCCGACATTTCAAACAATGTATTCATTTGGACGTATAAATCCAGCATATGTACTTCCAGCTGGATTCGTAGAAGAAAATCTTTACTCAGGAGTATTTTCAATGTTTCCTGAAAGTAAATGCCTAATATATAAGGTTTCTGTTACTTCTGAACAATATACTTCATTAAAAAATCATATCGATAAATTTTTAATGGATAAGTCAAAATACAAATATAGCGTACTAGGGACCGCTACTCTTTTATTTAATAAACCAATTAAAAGAGAAAATTATTATTTCTGTTCACAATTTGTCGCTGAAGCTTTAATAGAATCTGGAATCTACAAAACGGACAAGCTTCCAGAGCTTATTAGACCTATGGATTTATTAGACCTAGAAAACAAAACATTATTATATAAGGGTAAAATCAACAAATATCCTTTATATAATCTTTATTCCACTGATGAATCCTACAGCATTTTTGATGCACCATATTCCTTAGCTTTATCAGCTTATGGAAAAATCAGAAATAGATTTATTTAGAAAGAAATTGTTCGCAAAGCTAGCAGGTGAAAAGTCGACTTCGTCGAAGTGAAAAGGCTACTAACGTAGCGTGGAAAAGTTAACTTAAGTTAAAATGAAAGGCACTAATGTAGACACTTTTCACTATTACCAAAGGTAATATTTTCTCTGTCACGTTAGTGACCCTTTCTCTTTTGATGCAGTCAAACTTTTCACCAAAGTGCTTCTCACTTTATTTACTCTTCTTCATACTATATTATTAAAATAATTTATGGAGAAAATTTTATGGAATACTATGTTAATATACCTTATCCGCCAATAGAGGTAAAAGAAAAAAATCCTATCTACGCAAACTTAATCTTGTTGAATTATGCTGGTTCTGTATCAGAACTCTCAGCTGTTACCCAATATGTATACCACGAAATAGCATTTAGTGATAATAAATATCCAGATATTTCAGAAACTATTAAGGGAATATCAATAGTTGAAATGCATCATCTTCAAATACTTGGTGAGCTAATCGTAAAGCTTGGAAAAGATCCTGGCTATTGGATATATAAACATAAAAAAACTAATCTTTGGACTCCTGAATTTTTATCATTTAATACAGATTTAAAAAAAGCTTTAACTATCGATATAATAGATGAAAAAGAAGCTATTGCTCAATATAAAAGAACTGCAAAACAAATAGATGATACTCATATAGTTGATATAATAGATAGAATCATCTTAGATGAGGAGTATCATATAAAACTATTTACTGAATTATATGATAAATATGTTTTGTAAAAAGTAGATTTAATGAAATGCATGTAAAAAATCGCCAACTGCTTAATTGCCTTGGCGATTTTTTTACTCAATTAAATCTTTATAGCTTAAAATTGCATTACATATTGCTTCCGCTATATTTTTTTGCCAAATTTTCGAAGTTAAAATATTTTCATCTGACCAATTACTTAAAAATCCTAATTCAATAAGAGCTGATGGTGCATCATTATTATTTAGAACTGCTAAAGGCGCATCATCACTATAAAATTTTATTCCTCTATCATTTGTATACTCTAAGTTACTTAACTCTTCTTGTATCACCAATGCTAAAGCTTTACTATCCTCACTTTCAGGATTATACCACGTCTCTACTCCTTTATACTCCGAAGAATCATATGTACTATTACAATGAATTGATATAAATAAGTCCGCATTATTATCTTTGCTTATACGAACTCTTTCATATAAATTTTCTATAGAATTATCGGACCAACTTAAAGTATCAGTATTTCTCGTGTATACAACATTTAGCCCACTATTTTCTAATAGTTCTCCAACTATAAGTGCTATATCTAGTACAATATCTTTCTCATATGAACCATTTACACCAATAGCACCAACATCCCAATCGCCATGACCTGGATCAATACAAACTGTAAAAACATCAGTATCTTCTAATAGATTAATATCACTTGAAACCATTCTTGCATCTGGTGACTTAATCAACCCACTACAAATATTAACAATTTTAATCAACGATATTAAGATAAAAATTAGAAATAAATTAATTATAAAAATTCTTCTATATCTTCTTTTTTTTCTTCTATACACCCTTCTTCTTCTGCTACTCATCTATAAAACTTCTGTCCTTTCTAGTTCTTTCTTTAGAAATATAATAACAAGTTTATATGGTAACTCTGTGTGTCTAATGTGAACATTAAATGTATTTTTACAAGAAAAATGGTTGAATTTTTATATATTTTAAAATTCAACCATTTCTCTATATTTTCTATTTAATTTTTATTATCCCTTTATTTTTTACAGCATAAATTTCATCCGTTTCTTTAGCAACATCCTTATCATGAGTAACCATAATAACGGTTTTACCATCCTTATAAACTATATCCTTAAATAATTTAATTATTTCTACTGTCGTTTCATCATCTAAGTTTCCAGTTGGTTCATCTGCTATTATAATATCATTATCACAGCATAAGGCTCTTGCTATAGCAACTCTTTGCTGTTGTCCGCCACTTAACGTTAATACCTTTTGATTTGCTTGTTCCTCTGTCAATCCAACACGTTTAATCATATCCAAAGCAAATTTCTTATTATCTTCCTTTTTAATTTTTTTATTGACATAGCTGAAGTTATATTTTGAAGCGCTGTCATGTAATTCATTAAATTATATCCTTGAAATATAATAGAAACATGTTTATTTCTGTAATTATCTAATCCAATATTTTTTATGTTATTATCACCTAAAAATATATCTCCCTCTTTTACTTGGTCTAATCCAGCAATTAATGATAATAATGTAGTTTTTCCACTTCCTGATGATCCAACTATAGAATAAAATTTCCCTTTCTCAAATTCCATATCTATATTATTTAATATCTTTTTATTATTGTCGTACCAATATCCTAACCCTTTAGTTTTTAATAAGACATCATTTTTTCTTTCAACTCTTTCTTCCATATTTAACTCCTCCATTAATTATGTTTACTTAGAATTTGTTTTGGATTATATCTCATTATCATCAATGATGGTAGCATAGTAGCAATTATCGCTATTAATATCGAAATACCAGACATCTTTCCTATGTCTAAAAGACTTATATTAACATTTAATTCTTCAATTTTATCTACAGTTGTACTAGAGCTATTCATCCCTATCATAGGTTTATTTCCTTTGGTAGGTCTATCACTAGTAACCAAATTACTCACTTCTGTTTGCTCAGTTTTCAATTCATTTGCTAATAATATATCACTCATTTTATTACTTATTGTATTACCTGCTGCTACTGAAATTACTATTGCAAGAAGTAGAACCGTTAGCACTTCAACAGTAAATTGTCCTATTATTTTAAACTTCTTTTCCCCTAATGACATAAGAATTCCAACTTCATGAATTCTATCTTTTATCGATAACATTATAATTAATGCTAAAATTGCTCCACCAAATACTGCTACTATTAAAATAGTTATTTTAGAAAATGATGCAACATTTTCAATAGGTTCTATCATTGCTTCATACTCTCTATTTCCTGCATCAAGTATAAATGTATCAAAATCAATTGATGTGCTATCTCCATATTCTAAAAAACTATCTACATTAGCTGGATCATCTAAGTAAAATGTAATTGAATCAACACCTGAATTTTCTGCTTTTCCATTTAATAGATTAACTAATGTATAAGATGAATATATATTGTTATAAGGTAACATTGCAGTATTTCTTAATCCATTATCATCAATAGATGTGTATGTTTTATATATTCCAATAACTGTAACTCCAATTAAATTCTCACCTGATATATTTGTGATATTAAATTCACTTCCAATTTCTAAATTATTTGCAATAGCAAAATTTTCTTCAATCATTACATTATTAGTACCTAAATCATCTTCAGTAAGTTCTCTACCTTCTAATAGCTCCGCTTCACCATTAACATAAGCTGATGTTGTTTTAAAATCATTTATTCCAGTGAATGTGATATCTCCCATACTACCTTTCATATTCATTCCACCACCAAATCCTGGCTTTGATGATGTTTCCTCTATTGTTTCTTCTTCACTAGCTCCTACTGCTAGTAATTCATCTAAGTTAGCTTGGATACTATTTGTAGCTAAATATGCAACAACACTTTCATTGCTACTTAGCTCATCAATATATTCTAAAGGAACTTGTACTCTAGTTATATTAAATCTTCCTGCCCCTCCCCCTTGTTTCTCTCCTTCTGCACTATTAGCAGCCATATTCTCTCTTTGCTCTTGCATTAATTTTTCTACATTCTGTGATAAAGTTACATTTGCTCCTAACTTTTGCCTTGCTAATACAGCTGCTGCATCAGTAGCTGATTGAATTCCAAAAGATGATAATACAACTGCTGATATAACGAACATGATACTTAATAAAATCAATGTTCTTCCTAATTTTTCTTTTAAAGTTATAATTGCTCTAAATATAAAGTCCATTTATTTCAGTCCCTTCATTAAATTTCATATTTATAATACTTATAACTAATGACAATAATATGTAAATAAAATGAAAAAACTCTGTATTTTTCATTCTAAAAATGATTAAAAATTCATATAAAAATAAGCCGTGCAAAATTTTGCACGGCTTATTTTTACTATTATTATCTCTTTCCTGCATCAAATGTTTCACCAGCTGCTTTTGGTGCTTGTGATGATTTAGAGAATATTATTAACGCTATTAAAGTAACCACATATGGGAATACCTTTAATGCAACCTGTGGAATGCTACTTAGTTCAGGTATAGCTTGAGATACATTCGCAAGGGTAGTTGCAAATCCGAAGAATAATGTAGCTCCTAAAATACCTAATGGCTTCCATTGTCCGAATATTAATGCTGCTATTGCTAAGAATCCTAATCCAGCTACGTTACCATTAAACTCTCCTGAGTAAGTTACAAGTATTATAGCTCCACCTAAGGCTGCAAAAGCTCCTGAAATCATAACTCCTATATATCTCATCTTATATACATTAACACCTGCTGCTGCAGCTGCTTGAGGATGCTCCCCACAAGCTCTTAATCTTAAACCAAAGCTTGTCTTGTATAGTAAAAATGTAAATATAGCTAATATTAATAACACTAACCATGTAGTTATATATGATCTTGTAAATAATAGCGGTCCTATTACAGGTATATCTGAAAGTACAGGTATATCTTTTGGAATAAATCCTAATGTTACTCTTATATTACCACTTCCAGTAAGGTTTCTTGCTAAGAAAACTGTTAATGCACCAGCTATCATATTAATAGCTGTACCACTAATAACTTGGTTTGCACTTAAATTAATACTTGCAAAAGCATGTAGTAACGAGAATAACATCCCAACTAAAGCTGCTACTAATAATCCAATCCATAATGCTCCTGGAACACCAGCTGCTTGTAGTTTTGAAATGGTGAAAGCTCCTGCAAATGATCCTACAACCATAAGCCCTTCAATACCGATATTTACAATACCACTTCTTTCACAATAAAGAGCACCTAGAGCTGCTATTAATAGTGGAATTGTATAAGCTATTGCATATGGAAATATCTGCTGAATTATTGTCCACATTATTTCTCCACCGCCCTTTCTGATGAATTAGCCTTATTTTCTAGTCTATCTTTTTTAACATTCTTAAACTTCTTAATAACTTTATCCATAACTACGCTTGTAGCTGCAAAGTATATTATTGTAGCTATTATAGTATCTGCAAGTTCTGGTGGTATTTTTACAGCTGCATTCATAAATCCTTTTCCTACATATAGTATTCCAAAGAATAACGCTGAGAAAAGAACTCCTATTGGAGTATTAGCCCCTAATAATGATACTGCGATACCATCAAATCCTTGAGAAGGCATTACACCTATTTGCATAACTGTTGCATTACCCATATACTGAATTACACCTGCAAGACCAGATAAAGCACCTGCAATCATCATAGAAATAACTATATTTCTATTAACAGGCATACCTGCATATTCAGCACCGAATCTATTAAATCCAACTGCTTTTAATTCATATCCTAAAACTGTTTTATTTAATATAAACCAAACTACAAATACTGCAACTAATGCTAGTATAATACCTAAGTTAATATATGAACCTCCGAAAAGATCACTTAACCACTTTACTCTTAATGTTGCCGTTTCTGGTAACATCCTAGATTCTGTTTCCAAATACTCACCTTTAAAGTATTTTGGAACTGTATAATATATTGTCCAGTAAGCAATCCAGTTCATCATTATTGATGAAACAACTTCGTGAACATTAAATAGTGCTTTTAATAACCCTGGAACTACTGCCCATAAAGCTCCACCTAAAATACCAGCTAAAACCATTAACGGTACTATAACAACAGTTGGTAAATCAAAGCTTAAACCTACTGCTATTGTACAAAATCCTCCAAATAACATTTGCCCAGGAGTACCAATATTAAATAACCCTGTTCTAAATGCAAAGGCAACTGAAAGACCTGTAAGTATTAATGGAGTTGCTGTAGCTATCGTATTACCAATTCTTTCAATATTCATCAATCCACCTTTGAATAGGAATTGATAACCTTTGATTGGTTCAAACCCCATAGCTAACATTAAAAGAGCACCAGCTAAAAGACCTAATACTATAGCTAATATAGACTTTAATCCTCTGTTCTTTTCCATTACTTGTCACCTCTCTTTATACCAGCCATCATTAAACCGACTTCATTTTCATCTGTTTCTGAAGCATTTACTATACCTATTAATTCACCATTATTTATAACAGCAATTCTATCTGATACATTTAAAACTTCATCTAATTCTAGTGATACAAGTAATACGGCCTTACCAGCATCTCTTTGTTCTACTAATCTCTTATGAATATACTCTATAGAACCAACATCTAATCCTCTTGTAGGTTGTACAGCGATTAATAAATCCGGATTTGATTCTATTTCACGTCCTATTATAGCTTTTTGTTGGTTTCCTCCTGAAAGACCTCTAGCTATAGATTGTCCACCTTCACCTGATCTTACGTCAAAAGTTTCTATAATATGATTTGCATACTCTCTTATCTTAGCTCTGTTAATTAACCCATTCTTTGAGAAAGGTCTCTTTTTATAAGCTTTTAAAACCATATTATCTTCTATAGTATAATCCAGAATTAATCCTCTTTTATGTCTATCTTCTGGAATATGTGCTATACCGTTATCAATTCTTGCACGAATAGAGCTTTTAGTTATATCCATATTTTTGTACGTTATAACACCTGATTCTATATGTCTCATGCCAGTTAATGCCTCAACCAGTTCAGTTTGTCCATTACCTTCAACACCAGCTATCCCAAGAATTTCACCTTTTCTTAATTCTATAGAAAAATCCTTTAATCCTAATACTTTTTTATTATTTTTAACTGATAGCTTGTCTATCTTAAGAACTACTTCTCCAGGATTAGCTTCTTTTTTATCAACCTTAAATGATACTTCTCTACCAACCATCATTTTAGCCATTTCAGCTTCATCTGTATCTTTTACATCAACAGTTCCTATGTATTTACCTCTTCTTATAACCGTACAACGGTCTGCAGCTTCTTTAATTTCTTTTAACTTATGTGTAATTAATATAACTGACTTTCCTTCTTTAATAAGATTTTTCATTATATCTATTAACTCTATTATTTCTTGTGGAGTTAATACTGCTGTAGGTTCGTCAAATATTAAAACTTCAGCATCTCTGTATAGCATCTTTAATATCTCAACACGTTGTTGCATACCAACAGAAATATCCTCTATCTTTGCATATGGGTCAACATTTAATCCATATTGTTTAGAAAGTTGCTCTATCTTTTTCGCTGCATTTTTTATGTCTACTGTCATATATTTTTTAGGCTCATAACCTAAAATAATATTTTCTGTAACAGTAAAGTTCTCAACTAATTTAAAATGTTGATGAACCATTCCTATTCCCAAATCATTTGCTACGTTTGGATTAGAAATCTTAACTTCTTTTCCTCTTATCTTTATCGTCCCTTTTTCTGGTTGATACATACCAAAAAGCATTCCCATTAAAGTAGATTTACCAGCACCATTCTCTCCTAAAAGAGCATGAATTTCACCCTTCTTTAACTGAAGTGTGATATTATCGTTCGCCACAATCCCTGGAAACTCTTTTCGAATATTCAGCATCTCTACTACATATTCCATCGGATCTCCTCCTATTTTTTTACTTATTGAAAGCTCTGTCTCAATTTTAATTATACAATATTTAATATCATTGTTAAACAATTCCATAAAGTATTTAAAAATAAATACCGAACTTTTTTTGAATCTAAAATCAACATTCAGAACTAATATACTTTTACTTTTAAACTCTATTTTATCACTCTACAGTGATACACAAATTATATTAAAATTATATATCATATCTTTCGTATTTTCAACAATTTTCGTCATATTTTGAATTGCAATATTATGTAATATAATTCCATTTATAACCTCTATCTTATTAAATCACTCTCAAAAGTTTATTATTATATTCCTCAACTTTTCGCCAGATTCCAATGTATACTTTTTCATTTGAAACATTTATATTACTTTCTTTAATTTCATAAAAAACTTTAACCACTTTATTTAATGATTTCTTTATTGAATTTATTACTACTTAAATTAACACTATTCATTCCAACTACTATTAACTTTATTTCAATTATATTTTACATCACTTACGCATTCAATTTAGTATATTCTTTTTGTTTTTAAGTATATATATTCATCAATAATAGTATATGCTTAATTCATAGTTTTAAAGAACAATCTACTTTTTTCTAAACGGAATCCTCTTTATTTTTGCATTTTACTTGAAAATAAAAAAATAGATGAGCTTAAGCTCACCTATTTCTACAACAAAATTATTTTATTAAGTCCCCTTGCTCTCCTGAAACCACAATTTCTCCAGATTTGATCTTTTCAAATACTTCTGCAACTTTATCAGTAGTTTCTTTGCTTAAGTTTGGATTCTCAGCAGGAATACCAACACCGTCATTCTTAGCATCAAATGTTAATTGTTCTCCACCTGGGAATTCACCATCTAATTCAGCTTTAATAACATCAAATGTAGCTGTATCTATCTTCTTCATAGCAGAAGTTAAAACAACTGATTTGTTATTTGCTTCATCATATATACCATCAGCATATTGGTCAACGTCAACACCTACAACCCAAACTTCATTTCCATTAGAAACTCTTTCTTTAGCTTCGTTTATAGCACCTAGTCCAGTTCCACCAGCAGCACAGAATATAGCTTTAACTCCTCTATCGTACATAGTAGCAGCTAATTGCTTACCTGCTGGGATATCAGCAAAACTGTTTGCATATTTAACATTTTCTTCTTTTATTGACATCTTAGTTCCTAAGTTTTCGTTAGCATAAGCTACACCTTGTTGGAATCCCCAGTTAAATCTTTGAACTGCAGGAATTTCTAATCCACCAATGAATCCTAGTTCACCATCTTGTAATTCTAAAGCAGTTGCTACACCAGCTAAGAATCCAGATTCATGTTCAGCAAACATAATTGAAACTGTATTATCAGCTATAACATTGTTATAATCTCCTGAGTGTGGAGCTCCATCTAAAATTACAAATTTAGCATCTGAATATTTTGTTTGAGCTTGGAATACAGCTGTTTCAAATTTAAATCCAGGAGTTACTATAAATTTATATCCTGTATCATAAAGATTTTGAATTTCTTTTAAGTAATCAGCTTCTGTTTCTCCTGCTGGTTTTATATAGTTCTTGTCGATACCAAGTTCTGATTCTGCCTTTATTATACCTTCCCAAGTACCTTGGTTAAATGATTTATCATCAATTGTCCCAGAGTCAGTAACCATCCCAACTTTCATTGCATCTTCAGCAGGTGTTTGTCCCCCTTCTGATTTGCTTCCACATCCAACAAGACCAGTAAGCACAAGTGCAGAAAGTGCTAATGCGATTGCTCTTTTTTTCATTTTTAATTTCCCCCTCAAATAATATACTCTTTAATTTATATTGTATACGAATTATGAATTTATTATAAAACATATTATTCGTATTTTCAATACCATTTGTATCTTTTTTAATTTTTTTAGATATTTTTGTCGTAATTTACGAGTTAATAGAGAGATTTTATATTTGCACATTAATTCACTTTCAATTTTATACCATTATTTACTTTTTTTCAATACAACAACTAAATAGATACATTAATTTAATATTTTTCATTTAATTTGCACCATATAATACTTAAACAATTCACTTAACTACTCTACATCACTATAATTATATTTAATATTATCAAATATAATACTAATATCATTCTTCTAAAATCTACATAAAAACCCCTAATAAAACAGGTAAAATAACAGCTGGTAACATATTAGCTACCTTAATTTTAGTAATTCCTAAAATATTAAATCCCAACCCTATTATCAGTAAACTACCCACTGCTGTCATATTATTAATAACTGACTCACTTAAAACATTAGCTAACATGCCTGCCCCCAAAGTTATTAATCCTTGATATATAAAAATTGTAACAGCTGAAAAAATAACTCCTATTCCTAATGTCGAAGTTAATATTATAGAAGTTACCCCATCTAATAAAGATTTTGCAAATAATGTGTCATGATTTCCTCTTAATCCGCTTTCTAATGAGCCAACTATAGCCATAGCTCCAACACAAAATAAAAGACTTGCTGATACAAAGCCTTCTGCAATTGAAATATTGCTCTTACCAACTTTATTTACCTTTCTTTCTATTATCTCACCCAATCTACTTAACCATTTATCTATATCTATTAATTCTCCTATTAAGGCTCCGATAACAATACATATTATCATCAAAAGAGTATCTTCACCTTTTAATGCTCCTGATACACCAATATATAATACACATAATCCAAGTCCACTCATTATAGTATTACTTATATTTGTTTTTAATCTTCCCTTAATTATAAATCCAATTAAACAACCAATAACAACTGCTACACTATTAACTATCGTCCCTATCACTTACCTCAACTCCTATCTTTATTCTAACTCTAAATATTTCATATCACTTAAATATACATTTATTAACTATATTTTACCATTAAAACATATATCTGTATCAATTTTATAATTTTCTTAAATTAAATACTTTTATAGACATTTCAAACATATTCCTCTTATCTAATTAACTATTAACTAAAAAAGCTCACTTAATATGAACTGTTATTCTTAACAGTCCAATATAAAGTGAGCATATTAGCTTAACAAATTTAATCTTATAATATTAAATTAACATTATATTCTTTAAGCCATGCATTAACTTGTATTAAATAAGCTATTAATTGAGGTCCTGTCATTAATTGTCCATACCAAGGGGTCTTAAAAGATTCCCCTTTACTTTCAACAATTTCTTTAACCACATTTCTATCAATTACTTCTAATATCGGAGAAGTCTTATCATTTAAAATTTCATTCATCATACTACAAACTATTGAAGTATATACAGGATTATGAGTTTTAGGATAAGGACTCTTTTTTCTAAATAGTATTTCATCTGGTAAAATACCTACAAATGCTTTTCTTAATAGTCCTTTTTCCCTTCCATCTAACAACTTAGTTTCAACTGGTAAATTAAATGCATAATTAACTATTCTATGATCAGCAAAAGGAACTCTTACTTCTAAGCTATTATACATAGTGGTTCTATCTTTTCTATTTAGTAAATTAACCATAAACCACTTTAAATTAAGATAGAATATCTCTCTCATTCTATAAGTTTTTGCATCTTCTCCATCTATATGAGGAACATCTTTTAATGTTTTTTCATATTGATCATTTGTAAAGCCTTCAATATCTAAATTCTTTAAATTAGAATTTAAAATTTCTCTTCTACTACTTACACTTCTTGACCAAGGAAATGTCTTTGCATTTATCATTTCTTCATTGGTAAACCAAGGATAACCTGCAAATATTTCATCTGCACATTCTCCTGATAATCCAACTACAAAATCCTTTCGTATCTCTCTTGTAAATAATAATAAAGATGAATCTATATCAGCCATACCTGGTAAATCTCTAGCTAAAGTAGATTCTATAAGCGCTTCTGCTAAATCTTTTTGACTTAAAACTACTGTCTTATGATTACTTCCTATAAATTCAGCCATTCTTTCTGCCCAATATTGATCAGATGTTGGTTGAAATAGTGATGATTTAAAATATTTATCATTATCTTCATAGTCAATAGAATAAGTTGTTAAAGTCTTTCCTCTCTCTTTAAACTCCTTTGCTGCTACTGCTGATATTATTGAAGAGTCTAAACCTCCAGAAAGAAATGTACATATAGGCACATCTCCAACTAATTGTCTCTTAATCGCATCTATTAATAGCTCTCTAACATGTTCTATAGATTCATCTGTAGTTTCATCTAATTCTCTAGCAGTAACCTTCCAGTATTCCCATATACGTTCACCATCTTTATTGATAACCATACAATTAGCTGGTGCTATTTCATTTACCCCTTTATAAATACCACTTCCAAGAGGACGAGCTGGTCCTACTGCAAACACTTCGGTTAATCCCTCTCTATCCACTTCTGCTTTTACATAAGGATGTGCCAATATAGTCTTTAGCTCTGATCCAAAAATTATAGAATTACCTCTCTTAGCATAAAATAAAGGCTTTACTCCCATATGATCTCTTGCTAAAAAAACTTGTTCTTTCTTCTTATCATAGATAGCGAAAGCAAATATACCATTTAATCTATTTATTACTTCAAGTCCCCAGCAAATATAAGATGTTAATAAAACTTCAGTATCTGAATATGACTCAAAATTAAATCCTTTATTTATTAACTCTTTTCTTAAGTCTTCAGTGTTATATAATTCTCCATTATAAACTATAGTATATTCATTGCCATCAACAATCTTAGTCATAGGTTGTCTTCCGCCTTCTGGGTCAACTACAACTAATCTTCTGTGTCCTAATAAAACATTAGTACTTACATATACTCCTTCATCATCTGGTCCTCTTCTCTCTAAAGTCTTTACCATCTTATCTACGATGCTTCTTTTATCTCTTAAATCGTTATTAAAGTCTATCCATCCTGCAATACCACACATAATTTTCACCTCTCATTAAATCCATATAATAGAATATGACGAATATTTAATTAGAGTGTAAAAATATATAAAAATATAGTTTATATATTATAAATAAACTTATTAATTCAATCATATTATAGTTATGTAATAATGATAAAAGGAGCTCTGTATGATTGATAAAAATTCTCTATTTCCATTAATACTTTCATCTATAGCCGGACTTTCAACAGTGATTGGGGCAGTTTTAGTATTTTTCACAAAAACAAAAAACAATAGATTTCTTACATTTTCTCTTGGATTTTCTGCTGGAGTTATGATAACAGTATCTTTTACAGACCTTTTTCCAGCAGCACAAGAAGCTATAAGCAAATATCACGGAAAAGCAAACGGAATACTTTGGTCAATATTATTTATGCTTATCGGTGCTTTAATGGCATTTTTAATTGATAGCTTTATACCAGACGAAGAAAAATCTCAAGTTCCAAAGGATGATAAAAATTTTGGCCTTTTCAGAGTTGGTTTAGTATCTACAATAGCTTTAATGATACATAATTTCCCTGAAGGTATTGCTACATTTGTTTCTGGTTACCAAGATGCAGCTTTAGGAATTTCCGTAACTTTAGCTATAGCACTTCACAACATCCCAGAAGGTATTGCAATAGCTATGCCAATATATTTTGCAACTAAAAGTAGAGCTAAAGCATTAAAATACTCCTTTCTTTCAGGAATGGCTGAACCCCTTGGAGCATTTATATCATTCTTGTTTTTAAAACCATTTATTAATGACTTAGTACTAGGAATAGTATTCGCTGTAGTTTCTGGTATTATGATGTATATTTCATTTTCTGAACTTATTCCATCATCAAGAGAATACGGTCATATAAAACTTTCATTAGCATCAATATTTTTAGGCGTAGCTATAATGCCTATAACACATTTATTATTATAAATTTAATTTTTTATATGAAACTTCTGTGAATTTAATAATTCTTAACATTTTTATCTGTATTTTATTAATACTTTTGGATTATTATATTAATATAGAAATTAAATTTTGTTAAGTGGAGGTTTTTATTATGAGTATTTTATTGACAATTACTCTTGGTGGAGTTATCTACACACTAGTAGAAATGACTTATAATTGCCTTAATAATATAACAATTCCATAATAAAAAGGTTGTATTGCTACAACCTTTTTATTATGGAGTAAATCAAACTAATCCTATAGATGAATTCACTCTATGTAACTTAAAGTTACAAACTTTCACTTAAGTTCATATAAATAACTAAATCAAAGATTTAGATTTTCACTCAACATTTATAGCTTCATTTATCATATCAATATAAAGTTTTTGAATTTTTTCGTATTCTAATAAACTCTTTAAATTTACTTCAACATTTATATCATTTTCATTAAACAAGCTTTCCCAAGAGTTATCTCCTTTTATATCTTTAATTATGTGATTTCCAGGTAAAACTAATAAAGGCATTATTATCACATCATCTATTTTCTTATCTTTAAGTTCTTTAAGTACAACACTCCTAGTTCTGCTACCTTCTAATGTTCCAATTATAACATTCTTATATCCTATACTTTGAAGGGCCTTTTCAATTTCCTGATAACAATCATCATTACATACATTACCATTATCTCCGCAACACTGATTAATTCCTATAGATGTATAACAACAATTATCCTGACATCTATTGCTACCATGCCCTACTAACACTACACACCTATCTTTATTCACATTATCCTTTATGGCATTTGCTATATTTAAAGCAGATTCTTTAGTATTTTTTCCTTTATTAATAAGTAGTGTGGGATTTAATTTAATATAATTAAACCTATCTTTATTTTCTTCTAGGATATTTCTCAACGAATCACAGTCTTTTCCATCAATCATATGTAATGGCTGCAAAATCACCTCTTTATATCCATCATTAAATAATATTTCTAAGGCCTCTTTAACATTTAAAATATCTATATTATTTTTTTCTTTCATTCTCTTTATAAGTATATTTGATGTAAATACACACTGTATAAATAGTTCTTTATCTATCGAATCTTTTATATTTTTTATAAAAGATTCAACTTGTTTATAAGCATCTAAGTTAGAACTTCCAAAACTAACTATTAATACTGCTCTCTTCATTATCCTTCAAACTTTCTAAATGCATCTAAGAATTTATTAATATGTTCTTCTGTATGTTCTGAAGATAAAAATACTGCTTCATATTGAGATTGAGGTAAATTAATACCATTCTTAAGCATATGAAGGAAATATCTCTTAAATCTCTCTATATCACAAGTCTTTACATCATTATAAGTATTAACTGCTGCTAAATCTGTGAAGAATATTGTCATCATTCCCCCTACTCTATTAACAACTATATCTATATTCTTTTCTTTTGCTATTTCTAAAAGCCCATTTTCTAATTTTTCACCTATTTTATTTATATGATTATATATCTCTGGGTTTTCTTTAAGTATATTTAAAGTTGCAAGTCCAGCTGCCATAACTACAGGATTTCCAGACATTGTACCTGCTTGATATACCCCACCTAGAGGTGCCAACTTTTCCATTATTTCTTTTCTTCCACAATAAGCTCCACAAGGTAGACCTCCACCCATAATCTTTGCATAAGTTACAAGGTCAGGCTTAACATCAAATAAACTTTGGGCTCCTTTAAATGCCACTCTAAATCCACTCATAACTTCATCAAATATAAGAAGCGAACCATATTCATCACAAAGCACTCTAAGAGTTTCCATAAATTTATCATCAGCCTTTATAACTCCCATGTTACCAGCTACAGGTTCAATAATAACAGCAGCTATATCATCTTGATAAGCTTCAAATAAAGCTCTAACTTGTTCAATATCATTATATACACCAATTAATGTGTTTTTAACACTTTCATTAGGCACACCTAAACATCCAGCAATTCCTTCTGTTAAAACTCCAGAACCAGCCTCAACTAAAAAACCATCAAAATGCCCGTGATAACAACCTGCAAACTTTATTATTTTATTTTTTCCAGTATATCCTCTTGCCAGTTTTATAGCACTCATAGTAGCTTCTGTTCCAGAGTTAACCATTCTTACCATCTCAACATTATCTAAGTTTTCACATAAGAATCTTCCCATTTGAAGCTCTAATTCAGTAGGTGCTCCAAAAGCTATAGAACTTTCACTTATTTCTTGTATACATTTTACAATATCATCATTACAATGACCTAATATCATAGGTCCCCAAGCTAAAACAAAATCTATATACTCATTTCCATCTTCATCTTTTACTATAACACCTTTACCACTTTTCATTACTGGAGGATTTATTCCCATATCTTTATATGCTCTTACTGGTGAATTAACTCCACCTGGCATATATTTTTTAGATTCTTCAAATATTTCTCTGTTACCCATATTAATTCTCCTCTAACTGACACTCTAAATCTCTGATTAGTTCTGTGTTTCCTTTAACCATTTAGATGCCTCTAATGCATAATAAGTTATAATTATATCAGCTCCTGCTCTTTTCATAGAAAGAAGCATTTCTAAAGCTGTTGCCTTTTCATTCATAAGTCCTGCCTTCGCAGCAGCCTTAATCATTGAATATTCTCCACTTACATTATAAACACATATTGGAATATCGACAATATCTTTGGCTTTTCTTACTATATCTAAATAAGAAAGTGCTGGTTTAACCATTATTATATCTGCACCTTCTTCAATATCCATATTTATTTCTCTTAAAGCTTCTCTTCCATTTGCAGGATCCATTTGATATGACTTTCTATCACCAAACTGTGGTGCTGAATGTGCCGCTTCCCTAAACGGACCATAAAATGCAGAGGCATATTTAGCTGCATAACTCATAATAGCCACATGTGTAAACCCATTATTGTCTAATACATTTCTTATAAATCCTATTCTTCCATCCATCATATCCGAAGGGGCCACCATATCAGCTCCTGCCTTTGCATGTGATAGTGCTATTTGACCTAACTTTTCTAAAGTAGCATCATTATCTATTCTATGACCATCTAATATTCCACAGTGACCATGAATAGTATACTGACACATACAAACATCCGTTATTATATATAAATCTTTAGATATTTCTCTTATTTTCTTTATGGCTCTTTGAACTATTCCATTACTATCAAAAGCTGAACTACCACATTCATCTTTTGTATCAGGAATTCCAAATAAAATTATTCCTTTTACACCACAATTAATAACTTCATTTATTACTTCCTCTAATCTATCTATAGACCAATGATAATTGCCTTCCATAGATTTTATTTCTTCCTTTATATTTTCACCCTCAACTACAAATATAGGATATATAAAATCATTTGCTGTTAATATATTTTCACGAACCATAGCTCTAATAGCTGCTGTTTCTCTTATTCTTCTTCCTCTTTTAATCATAATAATCCTCCATATTCCTATACATCTCAACGATTTCTTCTAAGAAACCATCTTCTGAATGCTTTTTACAAATAAGAGCCTCTACTCCTCTTTCAGCTAAGGCTTTATTAGTTTGAGGACCTATAGCTATATTGGTCTTTTCCTTTATCTTTTCTAATCCAACCATATCAACCATATTTTTAACTGTTGAAGGACTAGTATAAAGAATTATATCTACTTCCTCAAAAGCTTTTGGATTTTTTATCTCACCACAAACTGTATCATATGTATGTACTCTATCAACTTTTAATCCTAAAGATTCAATTTCATTTTTTAAATATGTTCTACTTGATGATGAGCATGGTATAAGAACCTTCTCATCTTTTTTAAGTTCAGGCTCTAAAACTTTAAACAAACCTTCACCTACGAATTCTCTTGCCATTATAAAAGGCTGAATACCTCTTGCTTGTAATGCTTTCTTAGTTGCTTTTCCTATAACAGAAAACTTTGCTTTAATTTTTCTAATATCATACTCTTCTTTTACAAGATAATCAAAGAATCTATTAACTCCATTTACTGAAGTTAATATTATATGGTCATAATCTTCCAACCTATCTAAATATCCTTTAAGATTCTCTTCTGTACCTTTAATTCTTATTGAATTTATTTCAGTAACCTCAGCACCTAAATCTCTTAATTTTTCTTTCAAGCTTTGTGATTGCTCTCTAGTTCTTGTTACACAAATATTAGCTCCAAATAAAGGTTTGTTTCCATACCAATCTAATTTATCATTTAGAGATACAACCTCTCCAAATACTATTATACAAGGCGATTTCAATCCAGCTTCCTTCACCTTTTGAGATATATCGGCAATAGTTCCAACTACCTTCTTCTGCTTTGATGATGTTCCTCTCATAACTACTGCAGCTTTTGTATTTGCATCTTTACCATTTTTCAATAAATTTTCTATAATCAAATCTAAATTTTCAAGACCCATCATAAAAACTAAGGTACCTGTTTCTTTTGCTAATGCCTCATAATTTATTTTTGAACTTCCTGCAGACATCCCAGTCACTATATGAAAACTTTGTGCCATAGCCCTTTGAGTTATTGGTATACCTGCATAGTTTAAAACTGCTATAGGAGAGGTTACCCCTGGAACTACTTCGAAATCTATGTTTTCTTCTACTAGAGCTAATACCTCTTCTCCACCTCTACCAAAAACATAAGGGTCTCCACCTTTTATCCTTCCTACAATATGACCTTCTTTAGCAAGTTTTACAATAGACTCATTAATTTCTTCTTGAGTTTTATAATGACTTCCTGGCTCTTTACCACAGTAATAAATTTCACATTCTTCATTTAAATAATTTAAAATATTATTAGAAACTAATCTATCATATAACACAGCTGTACATTTTTTTAATATTCTTACAGCTTTAAGTGTTAATAACTCTTCATCTGTTGGCCCAGTTCCTATTATGTAAACTTTACTCATAACTATACTCCTAATGATTTAATATTTTTTCCGCAAGTTTAACTCCCAACTCTTTGTTATCTTCAATTTTCCCTTTTATTTCTTTTCTTATTATTTCACCATCTACTTCATAAGCGCCTATCATATATAATTCATCATCTATTATTTCTGAATAAGCTCCAATAAGACTATGACAGTCTCCATTTAAAGCTGTCATAAAACTTCTTTCAGCTTCAACAGTTATTCTTGAATTCTTACAATCTAATGCTTTAAACTCATCTCTATATTTAGATTCTTTTAAACACTCTATTCCTAATGCACCTTGCCCTATAGCTGGTAAAAATACCTTTGGATCAAAATAATCTGTTATTATATCTTCCATACCTAATCTTTTTAAGCCCGCAGCAGCAAGGATTATTCCATCCATTTCTTCCTTCTTCATCTTTTCTAATCTTGTTTGAACATTTCCTCTTATAGGTACTATATTTAAATCTGGTCGCATCATTTTTAAAAAAGATGCTCTTCTTATACTACTTGTTCCTACTGTAGCACCTTCCTTTAAATCATTAAAATGAGTACCGTCAGCTGAGATAAAACAATCTCTAATATCTTCCCTTTCAGGTATTGCTATTATTTCAAATTCATTACTTAAAGCATAAGGTACATCTTTCATAGAATGAACAGCACAATCTGCTTCTAATCTAATTAGTGAATATTCTATCTCTTTAACAAAAAGACCTTTACCTCCAATTTTATTAAGAGACACATCTAACCTTCTGTCACCTTCTGTTACGATTAAAAGCTTCTTATAATCTAGATTTCTCTTTTCTTCTAAAAGCTTTCCTACTTTATCTGCTTGAACTTGAGCTAAAATACTCTTTCTTGTTGCTATAACTATCTCCATTTATCTCACCTCTATATAAGCACTGTAAATCTTCATCCTCTAAAAAAAGCTTAAATACAGTTTTATCTTTTCCTTTATCATAAAAAAACTTAAAATCATTAGAATTTAAAAATTCTATTACTTCCTTCTTATGATTTCCTAATACCTTAGCGTTATTTCTAAGCCTTGTTATAAAACCTATAAAATCATCAATACTACAAAGTGATTTATAAGCAATATCAGCAACCATTAATGCACCTCTAGGATTTCCACCAACAGTATTTATTCCAAAAGATATATTTTTCAAATTTCGTTGAACTGGCATAGCTGCAATACCATCTTTAAAATCAGAACAATTAATGTATAGCTTATAAGCTTCATCACATTCATCTTTTATTCTTTGTAATAACTCATTATCATTTATTGCTATTACAATTATATGTTTATCCTGAATAAAATCACTTTTATAGTCTGATTTTATTAATCTAAGGTTTTTATCTCTTATATTTAAAATATCTTCAGAAAATTCTCTTGACAATACTTCTACGTATACATTTCTCTTTAAAAAGCTTCTTATCTTTATGATAGCAGCCTTCCCTCCACCAATTACTCCAACTCGTAATTTATTTGAGAAAAATGATAAATATATTCTTTCTATTTCTTCTCCATAAATATTCTCTTCAAAATTCTTAAACATTCTTCCTCACTACCCTTTAATGTTTCCTCTTTTAAAACTTCTATTGCTCTATTAATGTATACATCTGTAGCGCTTTTTATAAGAGTATTTGCCAGTTGTATATCATCTTCATTCTTACACTTATGTGAAAAACTATTTATTCTATCTAATATTACTTTATCTCTTTCTTCTTTCATTTCTTTTATATACGGAGAAATTTTACGTTGCTTATTCCACTGGTTAAATTTATCAATACTTTTTTCAATAATATATTTATTTGATATCATTATCTCTTTTCTTATTTCTTTGTTTTTATCATCAATAGAACTTACCTTATCAATATCATATAAATAAACTTTATCTATGTATTTTACAGAATCCTCTACATCACGAGGAACTGATAAATCAAAAATATGTAATGGCGTATTTCTCTCTTTAATATGTACTCTTTCTATCATTAAATGTGGCGCGGAAGTGCAAGTTATTAGACAATCTATATTTTCTATATGTTTTCTAGCTTCTTCATAATTCATTGCTAAAACTCTATCATCATTAATATCATTAACTTTACTTATATCTCTTACACCAATAATTAATGATTCAAAATCATTAGCTAAAATATATTTTGAAACTAATTTTCCTACATCCCCATATCCTATTATCATAAATTTTTTCGAATTATTTTTTATAGCTTCATTTACTGCTATAGATGCTGAAGATACAGGTATTTCATATAGCTTACTTTTTGTTCTAAATTCCTTTCCACAGCTGATTGTCATTTCAAATAATTTTTTTAATATGCTTTTTACAGTTTTTAATTCTAAAGCTTTAGAATAAGCATTTTTAATCTGCCCTAAAATTTGATCTTCTCCAAAAATCTTTGAATGAAATCCACAGGCTACATCCATAAGATGTCTTATAGCTCTTTCTTGGTCTAAAACAACACAATTATCAGCTAACTCATATTCCCACTTTAATGCTTCAAAAATCTTTTTTAATATCTCTTCATCCTTTTCTTCACAAGAGCTATTAAAATAAATTTCTGTCCTATTACATGTATTTAATATTACTACCTCATCAAATATATTATGTAGTGCTTTAAGCCCTTCTTCTAGCTTTTTAGGATTAAGTACGAACTTTTCTCTTATATCTAATGAAATATTTTTTCTTATAGCTAATAATCTTATCATTTTATCGCTCCTAATATTTATTATTATATTTACATTATACTACTTTTTAAGTGAGTCTCCAAATCTCTGATTTAGGTAGATGAACTGTTAACTAAAAGTCCAAATCTATAATTTTGTAACTTTAAGCTACTCTAGCAGAGTACGCCAATTAATTCATCAGAATTAGTGTTTCCTTTTAACTTAACATCTATTTTTTAAGGCCGCTATAATTTAATATAGCGACCTTAATTTTAGTTTAGTTTGTTAAATTTTAATTACATAGTAGTATTCTTTCATTAGTCAGCAATTATTATACTAATCTAATTTAATATCTTACTCCGCTCCAATATACATTATTCTTTAATACAGCTTTATCTGAAAGTTCTACACCTTCTAATGCGTATTTCTTAAATTCCATAAATCCAGTTCTATCTATGATATATCCAATGTGTTCTTTTCCACCTGGAGCATCTTTTGCAATATGTTCTGTAACATATTTATAAGTATTAGTAATTATTTTAACTATACTATCTTCATCTACCCAAACTATAAAGTCTTCAGCTAATCTTGGGTTCTTCTTTCCTGTTCTACCCATGATAACTAATCTATAGTATTTTTCCTTACTTCTAGTCCATGCACCTGTTGGACAGTTGATTACACACTCTCCACATCCAATACATTTGCCGTGATCTCTTACTGGTCTATAGTTTTCAGCATGTATAGCTCCTGTTGATTTCTTGTTACAAGCTCTTACGCAAGCACCACAAGATACACACTTGTTTTTATCGAATTGAGGCTCAGTCATACCTAGTATTCCAAAGTCGTGCATTCTAGCTTTTATACAGTCATTATGACATCCAGTTAAAGCTATTTTAAAATGTAAGTCATTTGGGAATATAGCCTTTTCTATTCTCTTTGCGAACTTAGAAGTATTATAGTTAGCAAAAGGACAAACATTATTTCCTATACATGCTGATACATTTCTTGTACCTGCTGCATTATATCCATCTCCAGGATTTTCTTGGTTTATTTCTAATCCTTCAATTATAGGTTGAAGCATCTTATTAACTGCATCCATATCCTTGAAGCTTATTCCTGGTATTTCAAATCCTTGTCTAGTAGTTATATGTACAGTTCCGTTTCCGTACTTATCAGCTATTTCTTGAATTAATCCTAAATATTCAGCTTTTAGATGTCCTCCTGGAACTCTAACTCTTGAAGCTGTAACTCCTCTAGTTTTAGTTATTCTAAAAGCATTCTTTTTAAGCTTTTTAGTATTTATATCCATAACTTCTGCCTCCTAATTAATCTATTAAAAGTTTACCCTTAGTGTAGTTGAATACTGGTCCATCTAAACAGATATAAGTATCATCTATCTTACAGTGTCCGCACTTACCTACTCCACAACACATTTTTCTCTCTTGAGAAATCCAGATATTTTCTTCTTTAACACCAAGTTTTAAGAACTCTAAAACTGTAAACTTCATCATCATTGGAGGTCCAACTACAACTACTTCTACGTTTTCTAAGTCTTTTAGCTTAAGCTCCGCAACATACTTTGTAACAAGTCCTGTATTTCCTGTATATCCCTCTTCAGCTTTATCAACTGTTATTATTACATTTAAGTTTTTCTTCCATTCTTCTATATCAGCCTTAAACAATACATCTTCAGGTGATTTAAATCCTGAAATTAAAGTGAATCCATTAGCATCTTGAGGATTTCTTGAGAAGTATTCTACTATTCCTCTTACTGGTGAAAGTCCTGTTCCTCCAGCAACAACAACTACTTCTTTTCCTTTATAGTTATCTATATCGAAACCATTTCCGTATGGTCCTCTCATAAATAACTTGTCACCCTTATAGTTCTTGAAGATTTCATCAGTAACTTTACCAACTCTTCTTATTGTTAAGTCAACATATCCTTCTCCAATTCCACTTACAGATATAGGAGCTTCCCCGTACTTAGGAAGTGAAACTTCAAAGAATTGCCCTGGCTTTACATCTCCTGTAAATGCCATTCTAAAAGTATATTCTATTGAAGTATGTTCAATAACATCTAATATTTCTGATATAAATGGTTTGTATATATTGTTTGTCATCTATTTCACCTCATCCATAGCTTTCTCTAATTTATTTATGCAGTTTGAGAATGATATGTATTCAGGACATATATCGTCACATCTTCCACAACCTACGCACATGTGGTATCCCCACTTCTTCTTGTAGTCATAAACCTTGTGAAGAGCTTTAAATCTCATTCTTTGTCCCTTATCATTTCTGAAGCTATGTCCTCCAGCCATATCTGTGTATCCATCAACTTGACATGAAGCCCATACTCTTCTTCTTTCACCTGATTTTTCGTTTTCTTTGTAGAAAATATCTTGCATTGTGAAGCATGTACATGTTGGACATACGAAGTTACATCTTCCACATGCTATACATCTTTCTGAATATTCATCCCACATCTTAGATTTCATTACTTCTTGAGTTAAATTTTCTGGAATATTAACTTTAACTTCATTTTCAGTTACGAAATCTGGAGTTACATCTACTGATTCGTTGTTGAATTTATCCATAAGGTCTTTGAATTCTTCATTTTTAACATCTAAGTAAACTTCATTTCCATTAACTTTTATGTACATGTCATACTCATCAGTTGTGTTTGTTCCCATATTTACGCAGAAACAATTTTCAAAGCTTTTTTCGCATCCCATTAATACAAATTTAGCTTTTTCTCTTATCTTCTTGTAAAATGGATCTTCAAATCCATTTCTTAAATATATATCATCAATTCTTCTTAAAGAATTTATATCACAGCTTCTTAAGAATATTAATGGAGCCTTTTCTTCCATATCAGCTTCTTTCATTTCATTTTCTGTAAAGAAGAATAATGTCTGAGAAATTGGAAGTAAAACTTCTTTATATGAAAATTGAGATTTTTTATTGAACTCAATTTCTTCAACTCTTGATACTTCTTCATATCTTACTATATCAGTATCTGAGAATCTTCCTTTTCCTTCTAATACCTTAGGAGCATATATCTTGTACTCCTTTGATAATTCTTTTAATGCGCCATTAAAATTTTCTATATCAAACTTATATCCCATTTGAACACCTCTTAATCAACTTTATTTTATTAGGTTAAAAGACTTCCTACTCAAATTGTTATTCTTATCTTTGTTATTAAACTAACAATAATCTATGTTTTTATTATAATTTTTGATAGAAAAAAAGACTGTGATTAATATCACAGTCCTTTAAAAAATTTCGAAAGCCTATCTTTGTCCTTAATTATAATTTTTTTATTATCATTTATTATTAAATCTTCTTTACTTAAAAGTTTTAATGCTCTCGATATAGTTTCACGGGGTGCGCCAAACATATCAGCTAAATATGTAACACTTATGTTTAATTTTATTAACGTTCCTTCTTCTACTTCTTCTCCGTAGTCCTTTGCTAATTTCCACAGTTTAGCTGCAACACGCTTTTCGACTTTTATAGGTGTTGAATTCTTCATTTGCCTATATAGTCTCCTAATTTTTAATGCTTGAGCCTTAATAAAAATCTTTGTTAAGTCAAAATCACTTTTCATTATTTCAAGAAAAATCTTTTTATCTATAGATAAGATTTGTGCTGTTTCAAATACTTCACAATTTATTGAAGATGGAAGATCATCAATAGCATAATCATTTATTATCTTACCTGCCCCTAATATAAAAATTATCTTCTTTTGAGCTGATTCATTCATTTTATATAATGATACTTTTCCTGAATATAGTATATATATTCTACTTACAATCTCCCTATCCCTAAAAACATGACTCCCCTTCTTATACTCCTTCATATCACAATGCTCGCTTAATAGCTTTAATGTTTCATCTGATAGCTCTTGAAATAGTTCCATGTCTTTAAGTTCTTCTAAGCTTATCTTAACCATAATCTCACCTAATAATTTTATTTTATATATTTAAAGCTCTGTAAATCGCTTTAGCTACTCCATCATTATCATTTGTGTCAGTTATGAAACCTGCTAACTCCTTTATTTCAGGTATAGCATTTCCCATAGCGCATGCATTTTTAAACTCTGTAAACATAGAATAATCATTAAAACTATCCCCTATAGGCATAACTTCATCTCTTTCTAATCCCATCTTTTCAGCTACCTTTGCAAGTATTAACCCCTTTTGGGCTTGCATGTCACTAATTTCTATATCATTATCAAAAGTTGATACTACTGATAGTCCTGGTAACTTCTTTAATTTTTCTTTAATACTCTTAATTAATTCAACATCTTTATTAAAAGTTATAATTTTATATATATCTATTTTATCATCCATTAGCTCATTTATACTATTAAAAATAGTAATTTTTCTTCTGCCAATAAATTCCTTTAAAAATCCTTGAATTTCCTCATCACTATGTTCAGGATTTAAAGACCTTACCCTATCTTCTATTGAAGCTTTAACTTTTTCATAATCTGATGTTAAAGTTCCTTTATTAGTAAAAAGCTCTATACATAAATCTGCTTCTTCCATAATCTCCATAACAACTTTAACTTTCTCTTTATCAATTGTTATATTTTCAAGAATATTTCCATTCCTATCTCTATATTCAGAACCATTCATTAAAATATATTCACAATCAAGATTAAATTCATCTGCAATTGGTTTAACACCATCATAACTTCTCCCAGTAACTATAGCAAATTTCACACCTAGCTCTTGTGCTTTTCTTATAGCTTCAATATTTCCTTGTGATATAGTGTGATTGCTATTTAGTAATGTTCCATCCATATCTGATGCAATAAGTTTAATCATAATTATCTCCTTCTACCTACATTTATTATTTAATTCTTACAACTGTAAAACTTTCACAAATTATTATACCAATTATTATATATTTTTGTTTTCAAAATTTAAAATAAAGAAAAGATAGAAGTATTCTTTAACAAATACCTCTATCTCTTTATCAACTTATTATTTTGTAATTAAGCTGCTTTTTCTTGTTTATCTTTCTTATAGCTATCTTTAAATAACATGAAGAAACGTAATAAAATATATCCAATTAACATTGTTGTTACATAAATTTGTATTCCTGCTAATTGATTAACTGCGTTTCCAGCAGCTTCATATCCTTGAGCTATTAAATAAGCTGACATTTTATTTGAAGCAACTATTCCTATAGCCATAGGGAATGTTAATGCTGCAAATCCTGGATGGAAATCAAATGAGAAGAACTTTGGTAATCTCCATAATATAAATATAAATGCAGCTAATACTAAAGCATATAAATAATATACTATTATTGCATTCGGTTCTTTAATAAAATTAAAGTAACTCACTAAGCAAAGACTTGATGGTGCAAGTAATATTGCTTGAGTGTGGAATACTGGATCTTTAATTTCATGTTTTACTAATCTATAAATCATAAATGGCATTATTATAGTAAGCACTGCTATACCATAAAATACAACTATCTTACCAATAAGAGGTTCATTCATAACTCCGCCAACAACAGTAGAAACCATTATTCCATTATATGTTACAAACCAGCTTGGAACGAAAGTTTGCATATTTACACCTTTAATAACATTTCTATATGTAAATATTAAAATATGAATTGCATGTAATATTAAACCAGTAAACCATAAAGTCTTACCAAAGACAGCACTTGCATTGTAAAAATAACTACCTACAATCATAGTTATCATTGTAGCTCCTGCATAAAGCGAAGCTGGTACAGTGTTTGAATATTCCTTCTTAAAAGTATCAAAATGGAATATAATTTTTGTTAAATAAACTAATAAAATTATTATTGCCGCCCATGTAGTAATATGTCTTACCCATGTATAACCCATACCTGAATAAACATTTCCTAACGTTAAGGCTCCCACCATAGTAGGTAAAATCGCAACTGGCATGTTTTGGACCTTTTGTAAAAATGATTTATTACTCATAATTACCTCCTAATTCAATTAAAATTTCTAGTTTTTGTTAAGTTTTTAACTCTTTTCCCGAAACGTCTCTCTTCACTTGTAATTATATATAACTAATTCTTTAAAAACTGTGATTAATATCACGTTTTACTTGGTATTTTAATATTTTTTTCACAATCTTTTTGTAAAAATATATCAACTGTTATAAAAAAGCCCCATCATTCAATGTAACGATGGGACTTCCTTGATATATAAATTTTAGTGGAAACTTGATTGTTATGATATTTTTATAACTAATATATAAACTCAAAATTTTCTTTCATATTAAAGAAATCTGCATAGTCTATATCAAATATACTTTTAGTTACTTTTGAAATATCTATATTTTCTTTTATAAGCTGAGTTAAAACTCCTGCATAAGATAAATCGCCTTGAATTAAAGCTCCATAAATCTTACCATCCTTATGGATAATCTTCTTGTAGTTATCTCCATCAATCTTAACTTCTACTTTATAAGTTTCATCCTTTGGTTCAGTATCACCAAGAGACATAGTTGCTATCCCAACAAAGTTCATAGTATTCTTGCTTCCAAAGAAATCTGTCATTATCATTTCATTTCCTAACATATTATTAGCTGCAATAATACCTTCCTTAACAGCTGTTGGCCATATTGGATTTCTACCTGTTATATCTCCTGCACCATATACATTGTCAATGTTAGTTTTACCCTTTTCATCTATAATTAAACCAAATCTATCAAATTCTATGTTGCTTCCTTCTAAGAATGCAGTATTAGATCTAACACCTGTTGCTACTATTACTAACTCACATGGAATTTCCTCTGTTCCATTGCCAGTATTTATAACTAAAGCCTTAGGGTTTTTATTTTCATCTAATATTAACTTTTCAGCTCTAACGCCAAGCTTTAAATTAACACCATTTTCAGAGAACTTCTTTTGATATACATCAGAAGTATATTTATCTAATTGAATAGGTAATATTTTATCTCCCATTTCAACTAAAGATACATTTAACCCTTGTCCTAATAATCCACTAACTGCATCTATTCCAACAAGACCTGCACCAAGAACTACTACATTTTTAACTTTTTTAGCTTGTTCCTTTATTAATACAGCATCATCTAAGTTTCTTAATCCAACTACATTGTTACCTTCTCTTAAACCTTCTACTGGAGGTATAAATGCAGATGCACCTGTACATAGCATCACTTTATCATATGTTAAAGTTTCTCCATTAGATAATTCTAAACTTTGAGCTTTATCATCTATAGACTTAACTTCAACACCTTTAATCCAAGTTATATTATTATCTTCAAAGAATTTTTTATCTGTGAAGTTTAGTGCTTCTACATCTCTATGATTAGATATATAGTGGTGAAGTATACATCTTGAATATACATTTTCATCTTTAGATACTAATATTATTTCTGCATCTTTATCTAATTCTCTTAAAGTCTTAACTCCGCTGATTCCTGCTGCAGAGGCTCCTATAACTACATATCTCATTACTTAACCTCCTCTAAAGTAATTGCTGACATCGGGCATTTAGCCACACATTGTGGGCTTCCTTTTTCCTTACATCCATCACATTTCATTATCTCTTTATGAGTTCTTGAATCAGCCTTTAACACTCCGTATGGACAAGCCATTATACACATATAACAGCTTGCACATTTGTTTTTATCATAAGTTACTTTTCCTGTTTCTCTATCCTTGCTCATAGCACCAGTCATACAAGTATAAACACATTCTGGTTTATCACAATGTCTACAGAATATTGGAGCATATTTACCGTTACTATCTATTGTAATTCTACTTCTTGTATCCTCTGAACCGTGAGATACTATACATGCAGTTGTACATGTTAGGCATCCAACGCATTTACTTCTATCTATCTTAATTCTCTTCATTTTTCTACCTCTTACTTCTTGATGATATTTACTGCCACAGTCTTAAATGATGGCTCCTTTGAATATGGATCATATACTGAAGGAGTAAGTGAATTTGTTTCTATGTAGTGAATTGGTGCATATAAATGATTCTTTTTAACATGGTCTGAAATTTTTATAGTAAATTCACTAGTAACTCCGTTTTGAGAAGCTATCTTAACTCTTTCGTTTTCTACTATATTTAACTCTTTAGCTAGTTCTGGATGCATAAATGCATAGGATTCTTTAGAATATATTCTTTCAGATTCTTCAATTTCTCTAGATCTAACTTGAGTATGCCATTGTCCTACTGTTCCTCTTCCTGAGTTAAATATATATGGGAATTCTTCGCTTGTTTGAGTTGGATTTTCTGCTATATCTTCAAAGTGGAATTTAGCTTTCTTTGATGGAGTATAATACTTACCATCTTCAAATAATCTTCTTTCATCTGCTTCAAGAACATCCCCTTCTCTAAATGGCCATTGAACTCCTCTTGAACCTTCCATGTTCTTACCTTCTAACATTTCATAAGTTACACCAGTAATATCACAAGGCATTCCTTTTGAACACTTCTTTAACAATTCAAATGCTTGTCTTGGAGTTTCCCATCCTTTTAAAGTATCTCCCATTCCTAATTCTTCACCAATCTTGTAGAAGATTTCGTAATCAGATAACTCTCCTTCTTCCTTAGCTATTACAGGATTAACCTTTGATAATCTTCTTTCAGTGTTTATTAATACACCTTCTTTTTTAATAGCTGGAACTGATGGTAAGAATAAATCACAAAGCTTAGCGCTATCTGTATCTTCATATATATCTTGAACTACAAAGAAATCTAAGTTCTTAACTGCCTTTTCAAATTCCTGATTATTTGCCCATGAGTGTCTTGGATTTGTGCAAATTACCCATAAACCTTTTATTTCACCAGATATAACTTTTTCTATTATAACGTTATATGGAATTGTTGGCTTAGTAGCAAGTACACTTTCATCTACTCCTAAAGCTTCTGCAACAGCCTTTCTACGTACTGGATTATCGAAATCTCCACCACCGTAAAGTCCTGCAGTATTACTAAATGCTCTTGAACCCATAGCATTACATTGCCCTGTTAAAGAGTTAGCACCTGTTCCTGGTCTACCCATGTTACCAGTAATTAAAGCTAAATTAATTATTGATTGAGCAGTTCTAACAGCCTGATATCCTTGGTTAATTCCCATTGTCCACCAGAATGAAACTCTTTTTCCGTTATGTATTATTTCAGCTAATTCTAAAACTCTTTCAGCTGATATTCCAGTTTCAGATTCAACATTTTCTAATGTAAACTTAGAAACATGTTCCTTGAATCCTTCATATCCTTCTGTGAAGTTTTCAATATAATTATTATCAATATAACCTTTTTCTATTAATACATTCGCTAATGTATAGAATAAAACTAAGTCAGCCTTTGGCTTAACATCTATCCAAATATCAGCATTCATAGCTGTCTCTGATTTTCTTGGGTCTATTACTATTATTTTAGCATCTTTATTTTCTTTGATTCTTCCCCAGAATACTGGATGAGCTATTACTGGATTTGCTCCTATTAAGAATATAGTATCTGAAAGCTCCGCATCATTTAATGTATATGGAGGTGCATCAAATCCAAAGCTTTGCTTATGAGCAACTACTGAAGTAGCCATACATAATCTAGTATTACCATCACCAGGTATACCCATATGATTTCTACCTACATGTCCAAGTAGTGCCATATCTTCTGTTGGCATCTGACCAGTACTTATGAAAGCAACACTTTCCTTACCATACTTCTCTTGAATCTCTGTCATTTTTTTAGCAAATGTTTTTATTCCCTCTTCCCAAGAAATTTCTTTCATTTCTCCATTTTCATCTCTTAAAAGAGGTGTTTTTCTTGCTTTAATTTTTGTTTGCTGTTTATCTAAATTTAAACCTTTAATACAGCAAAACCCTTTATTAACAGGATAATCCACAGTTGGTGAAACCTTATATATTTTTCCGTCTTCTACATGAAAGTCAATGTTACATGCTAATGCACATAAGTTACAAGTTGATTGAATTTTTTTCATAAGTAACTTCATCTCCACTTCTTTATATATTAATATCATTAAATTCATTGTTATTTATTTCACTAAGTAAAATCTATCATACTTTTATCTAAAAAACTGTGATAATAGTCACATTTTTAAACTGAAAATATATTTATATAAAAATTTCATAATTAAATATAAAAAAAGCACGAAAATCCCTTTCCGTACTTTTACTTAATAATTATATTCTTTATTTTTATTTCATATTTACTTTAATTACTGCCCCTAATATATTTGCATCATTATTGTACTTACATCTACCTATTTTTGTTGTAAGAATATCTAGTCCTAAGAAATTCTTCGATGCTACTTTAAATCTTTCTGATATTAAATCTATAAACCAATCCTCTTCAGATATTCCTCCTCCTAAACATATTATTTCAGGATTATAGAATGTTGTTATAGATAGTAATTGATTTGCTATATTTCTAGTCCAGTCTTCTATAGCTAACTTAGCCACTTCATCTCCAGCTAAATATTTAGCTGTTATTTCATGACCATACTCTAATCTCTCATCTTCACTTACTTTAGTATTATAAATTTGAATTAAAGCAGTCATTGAGCAATAATCACCTTGTCTTAATACCTTATTTTCATGGAAATCTATAAATGGCATATGATGAAACTCCCCTGCAAATCCATCAACTCCATATATAACATCATCTTCATTACATAGGCATCCACCAGTACCAGTTCCTATAATTAGAAAGGCTGATGATTTAGTTCCTTTTGCATTACCAGCTTTAAGCTCACAAAGTCCTGCTGATTTAGCATCATTTATAGTTGCAACTATTTTACCAGTTCTCTTTGATATTTCTTCATTAACGCTTGTCCCAAACATTATTACAACATTTGGTGCTGCATAAGACTTTATTTCTGATGCTTCATTAACTAATCCTGGAGCACTTACCCCTATTCTATCTACTTCATCTAAGTATTTCGCATTTGAACATATATAATCATAAAATTCATCTTTAGTATTACATTTAACTGTTGGAATTTTCCATTTTTCTATTATATTAAATGCTGAATCTACTAATGCGTATTTTATAAAAGTTCCACCTATATCTATTCCTAAAGTTAATTTATTCATATTTTCCACCCTTTTACAAATTAAGTTATAATTATTATATTTTATAATTAAATTATATCAGTAAAGGTATACATAAGTTTTCATTTTTTGAAAATATATTAAATAAAAAAGAATTAAGAATAGGAAGTTCATAACAATGAATTCCCTATTCTTAACTCCTACTCTCTAGGCAAGAGTAACATTTTTAATCCACTTATCCAGAAGCAATCTCTTTGTACACCACAATGCTTTAATTACCTCATCTATTTTTAAGCAGAAAAATACTATACCAGCTGGTAAATTTAATACTACCCCTGCTATAAAACCAAGAGGAATTGCTAATAACCAAAGGAAAAGTACATCAGCTTTCATTAAGAATTTAGTATCTCCACCTGCTCTTAATACACCTTTAGTTAATGTTGAGCCAACAGCCGAGAATACTACTATAATAGATGTTGTATTCATTAGTTGATATGCAATTTCCTTTGTACTTCCCGCTACATCATAAAATCCTATCATTACATTCTTTAAGCTAAATATAAGAAGTCCAGAAATACATCCTATTAATATTGCTAATACTAAAAATGTCTTTCCATAATCTTGTGCCTTATCATACTCTCTAGCTCCAACAGTATTTCCTATAATTACACCACTTGCATTTGCTACTCCCATTAAAAATACTGTACAGAATTGTTGTAATACTGTATTTATAGAGTTAGCAGCTACCATTTCTGCTCCCATTCTCCCCATGATTACAGATAACATATTTAATCCTATTACTAATATAAAATCGCTTATAAGTACTGGAGTTCCATGCTTAGCATAATCTGTAAAAATAGCCTTATCATGTTTAAATAAATCTTTAATCTTAAATTGTATTCTCTTATCAATAAATATTAAATAAATTGCAACTATTAAGAATTCAATTATTCTAGATATTAAAGTTCCTACTGCTGCTCCAGCTGCACCTAATCTTGGAGCACCTAAATTACCGAATATAAACATCCAGTTTAAAAATATATTTGCAAAGAATGAAATAGCTGTTGAACATAAAGCTAACTTAACTATTCCAACAGTTCTTAAAATTCCTATTGCTATAGTAGAAAAACCTTGTACTAAAAATGCAAAAGATAATATCTTTAAATACTTAACTCCTTCAGCAATTACTGATGGATCTGGAGTATATATTCTCATTATTTGAGATGGGAAAAACTGTCCTAATATAAAGAAAGTAAAGCTAAATATCGCACTTATCTTAAGCATCATAGATAATGTCTTACTTATAGATTCTTTATCCCCTTTTCCCCAAAACTGTCCTGTTAAAACTCCTGCTCCTCCAGCTAATCCAAAATGTATTACTAGAAATATAAAGCTAAATTGGTTTGCTAATGCAGAAGCTGATAATGCTACTTCACCTAATGAGCCAAGCATCATCGTATCTGCCATACTTATTCCTATCGTAATTAAATTTTGTAACGTTATTGGAATAGCTATAGCTAACATTCTCTTATAGAAGTCATTTTCTCTTTTAAATACCGTCAATTCCATGCTTCCATCTCCTTCCTCCTATGATTATATCATCGAACACGTTCTTATATTTTCTTATTTTGAAACTTTTTAAAAACATAAAAATACAAGCCAATGTATTATTATAGCTTGCATTTCAATATCATAACATTCTAAATTTATTTATTACAATTTTAACAATATATAAGTTTCATAAATTTAAATAGATATATTAGATTTATAAAACCTAATATATCTACTCTAAAAATCAAATTTGTAATACCATTATTTAATTAATTGTAATGCTCTTTCAAGAACAGCTGCTCCATTCATTGTTCCATAAAGTCTCATATCTATAACCTCTACTGGTACTCTTCCTTTTACTAAAGCATCAACTTGTGGCTTTTGGAATCTAACTTGTGGTCCAAGTAAAACTATATCAACTGTATCAACAACGCTTGAACATTCTGAAACTGGTAAAGCGTTAATGTTTATTTCTATTCCTTTTGCTTTTGCAGCATCCTTCATCTTATTAACTAAAAGACTTGTAGACATACCTGCTGCACATACTAATAATATATTTTTCATAATTTTTCCTCCATATACTTTTTATTATTAACTTTTATAACTTCTCTCCATTACTTCTAATAACATCCTTATACCAGTAGAAACTCTTTTTTCTCTTTCTATCTAGCGTTCCTTCCCCATCATTATTTTTATCAACATATATAAATCCATATCTCTTCATCATTTCTCCAGTCGATGCCGAAATCAAATCTATACATCCCCATGGGGTATATCCCATTAACTCTACTCCATCAATAACAACAGCTTTCTTCATTTCTTCTATATGTTTTCTTAAATAATCTATTCTATAATCATCATTAATTGATCCATCTTCTTCAACAGCATCTATAGCTCCTAAACCATTCTCAACAATAAATAATGGTTTTTGATATCTATTATATAAATTATTTAATGATATTCTTAGTCCAACAGGGTCTATTTGCCATCCCCAATCAGACGCTTGTAAATAAGGATTTTTCTTACCACCCATCATATTACCAGAAACAGATTCTTCATCCTTATTTGTTCCCATTACTAAAGACATATAATAACTAAATCCTATATAATCTACAGAACCCTCTCTTAATACCTCTTCATCATCCTCAGCCATTTCTATAGTTATATTATTTCTTTCAAAATAATTTTTCATATAATTTGGATAATATCCTCTAGCTTGTACATCTGAGAAGAAATAATTTTTATTCATAGCTTCTTGTACTAATAATGTATCTGATGGATTACAAGTTTCAGGATACATTAAAGGATAAATCATCATCATTCCAATTTTAAAATCCGGATTAATTTTGTGACCTAAACTTACAGCCTTAGCACTTGCTACTAGCTGATGATGCGCAGCTTGATATACTACTTGTTCTTTGTTTTCTCCTTCTACAAACTTTATTCCAGCAGGTATAAATGGATGTAATGCTATTACATTAATCTCATTGAAAGTCATCCAATATTTAACCTTATTCTTATATCTTGAAAATATCGCTTCACAATAATTAACATAAAAATCTACTAGCTTACGATTTCTCCACGCTCCATATTTTTCCACCAACGCATATGGCATTTCATAATGAGATATTGTAACTACAGGCTCTATTCCATACTTTAAACACTCATCAAATAATCTATCATAATATTTTAATCCCTCTTCATTTGGTTCACTTTCATCGCCATTTGGGAATATTCTTGTCCATGCAATTGACGTTCTAAAACATTTGAATCCCATTTCAGCAAGTAAAGCAATATCACCTTCGAATCTATGGTAAAAATCTATTGCTTCATGAGATGGATAATACTTACCTTCAATTACTCCGTCAGTATATTCTCTTTTCTTTTCTCTTGAACCAGCTGTGGCTACATCAGCTGTACTAACTCCTTTTCCGTGAACATTCCATGCTCCTTCACATTGGTTTGCAGCTACAGCCCCTCCCCATAAGAAATTATCTGGAAATTTATTATTACTCATATTATTTTCCTCCTAATAATGAGGCTCATTTATAATAAACAAGCCTCACTTTAAATTTAAACTATATTTTTCTTAGTCAAAAACAACATCACTGAAATCTACATCATCTTCATCTTCTTGTTGTTCCATAGCATAAGCTTCTTTATCTAAAGATTTTATAAATGGTAAGTATATTAGAAATGATATTACAATTAATAAAACTTGTAGTGCAGCTATCATCCAACTACCTTGTAAGAAACCACCTACTACTAATGGTGTTCCTAAAGGTAATCCAATACACGCTAACTTTGGTACTATACCTGTTACAGTTAACATATATGCTATTGTTGCACAAGCAATTGGAGATAATATAAATGGTATCGCTAATTTTGGATTCATTATACATGGTGCTCCAAATATTAAAGGTTCATTTATTCCACAAATACTTCCTGGTAATGCTAGTGCCCCTAACGTTTTATAACGCTTGCTTTTCGCTCTAAATGACATATAGATATTCATTCCCATAGTTGCACCTGAACCACCAATTAAAACATATGTCATTAAAAATGCTGACCCTACTATATTAGGTAATGGTTCTCCTGCATTATATGCTGTTAAGTTTGCCATATCTAATCCTGTCCATATTGGCATCATTATTGAGAAAACTACCATAGTTCCATGAATACCAAATAACCATAAAAAATGAGATACCAGAATTACTATTAATAAAGCTCCAAATGATCCACCTAATCCTTGTAATGGTGTTTGTACAAATTGATAGACTAATGAATGTATACTTCCAAAAGAAGTATTAGTAAATATAGCTGCTACTACTAAAAAAATAGGTGTAATTATAAATGCTGGTATTAACCCGGTAAAAGATTGTGAAATTGTTGGTGGAACACCTGCTGGCATTTTAATTACTATATTTTTATTAACTATAAGTGCATATATTCTACCTACAAGCAATCCAACTAATATAGCAACGAAAAATCCAGTTGCTCCTAACCATTCGAATGATATAAAGCTAGTACCATCTACATTTGCTAATGGAGTTACTATAAAGAAACATAATAGTGATATCATCCCTGCAATAGGTCCACTACAATCAAAGCTTTCTGACATCTTATATCCAATAAAGAATACGGCATATAAAGAAAGAAGATTTGTTGTAAATGTTATTGGTAAATTAAATAATGTATTTAGTCCTGTGTTTGCTAAAAAGTTTTGATATGGTTCAAATGGAAAGTTAGCTAATAAAGTAAATATTGCCCCCACAATAATTACTGGAAGTGCTCCTGCAACCCCATCTGATGTTGCTTTTAAATATCTGTTGTTACTTATTTTATTAACAATTGGCATAACTTTCTCTTGTATTTTTGATCCGTTCATTTTTAAATCCCCCTTTTATTTAGTTAATGCTGCTTTAAGAACTTTAGCACCATTCATCATTCCATAATCTGCACTATCTATAACTTTAACTACTATTCCCTTTGGTTCATATTTTTCTTTAAAATCTTCATATAGGAAGCTAACTTGAGGTCCTAATAATAGAATATCTGTCTTATCTTCATACTCAACAAATTTTGATTGTGGAATTGCGGTTATTTCAACCGGCAAATTGTTTTTCTTTGCTACATTCTCCATTTTTGTTACTAATAAACTTGTAGACATACCTGCTGCACAAATTAAGGTAATTTTTTTCATTATTCTTTCCTCCCAAAATAAATATATAAATTTAAATAAATACTTTTATAAAAGATTAACCTTGCTCTATCATAAATTTTTCATGAATATCAATTATTTCATTTGCTAAATCCTTTACTGTTATTGCGTTCATCAAATGATCTTGAGCATGTACCATCAATAATGAAAGTTCTGTTTTCTCGCCCGCTGCTTCTCCTTGAATCAGCTTAGTCTGTATTTCATGAGCAAGATTTAAATCTTCTTCAGATAATTTTAAATTTTCTTTAGCTTCTTCTATCTTACCTTTCTTAGCTAACCTTATTGAGTTCATAGCTTTACTTCTAGCATTTCCTGCATTTACTATTAATCCAAATACTACTTCTTGATACTCCATATTATCCATCTTCTATTCACCTCTTAATTTTTTATGTTTTCTTAATAATATATAAAGCAATTGCCATGCCAAAACTAATGAAACACATAAAATAAAAACTCTCAATTAATGAGAGTTTCTATTAAAACATTATTATTAATTTATAAATCCACCTTTGAAGAAACTAGTAATATAGCATATTTCATCATCATCTACTTCAATATTTTCATAGTATTTATTCTTTAATTTATTTATTTCAATCTTTACCAAGTTAAATAACTCTTGGTTTTCTGCTATAAATTTCTCCTTTAATTCAAAAGGCTCTGCCTTTATTCCTTCACTTAATCTATCTATCATACAAGCTATATGAAGCGTTATTCCTATCAGTCTATTTGTTTCTATTTTCATATTTATTTTTTTCTGGATTCTTTCATTAAAACACTTTATATGCTCTAAAACTCTTTCTCCATCAATGTGTTTTAAATGTGTTTTAAGAGTTTCTACCATTTTTATATATGTTGTTTCTAAATCAATAACTTTTTGTAATTTATCAATTCCATCCCCAACAAATATATCTTTTAGCGAAAGCTTAAATATATCTACCTCTATATCGAATGTACTTATTAAAGATATTATTTTATACTCTCTTGATAACCTATTTATCTTATTCTCTATATTTTCTACACCAATTAAATTCATTGTAATAATATCTATTACGTTACTATCATAATTTAGTTTATTTTCTAATAAATTAAGTATACTTTTAGCTCCACCATCACCTGTTGTACATACAGATAATATAGCTAATTTTTTTATACTCTCACTTGTTAAAACTTCATTTTCTTTTTGATAGTCAGTAATGTATAACTCATTAACTTTTATCATATCATTTAATATTTCATCAACATTATATCCAAGCATAGCTTTTCTTGTTGCTTCAAGAACATGTAGAGTACTTACTAAAGGCATAACCCTAGTTTTTATGTTAAACTCTGCTTCTATTTCTTTTGCAAAAGTTGTTAATGAACCCATATCAACTAAAAATAAAATATCAGATTTTATTTTTTTACTAATATATTTCTTAACTCTTTCTAATACTTTTTCTGGACTTTCTTCTATAGGCGCATTTATCCCTATAGCATAATTATTTCCTAATAACTTATTAGTAGCATTAACCATAGATGTAGCTGTAGTCTCTCCATGAGCAATAACTATAACCTTTACTTCTTGTTCTTCCTTTTTTATATTACATTTATCATATGCTAAAAATATAGCTAAAAACCCAGCTTCATCTATAGGCATACTTATATCTAAAGATCTCTCAATAATTTTTAGTAAATCTAATGCTATATTAAACTCACTAGTATTTTCAACTCGAATTTTATTTAATTGTGGATTAGTAATCTTTTTATTAGATTTAATCCTATCTATGGAACTATTAATATGTACAGCAATTCCATAGCAAACCTTCTCACTTAACTTTCTATTTAATCTATCTTCACTAAAATTAATTATTTCTAGTATAACTCTTCTTATATCCCCATCGATAAATCCTTCTAGTTGTGATATATCAAAAGTACAACTAAAATTTTTATTAAGCTTATTAATATACTTCTTGAAATAATTATCTATATCAAAGTTAATAGTTTCCTGTAAATTTGATTCATCAATTCCTCTCTCTTTTAATTGATGATATCTTGCTTCTATTAACTCATATATATTACTTTCTCCTTTATAATCTTCAAATATTATCTCATCATCAAGATTATTAAATATACAATACTTTTTATTAATATCTATAAGCTTGTTCCACAATTGCCTATGATCAACTTCTTTATATAAACCCTTTCTTATATATAAAGGCAAATCCAAGCTATTTACCTTTATATCTATTTTCTTACCTGATACATATTCTGCATAAGCTCTTGCACATATTAATTGAATATCTACTTTTAATTGTCCTATATTTGCTTCACAATCATAACTCAATAAAGCTTTTATAGAATTCATAGATACCTTTATCTCTTTATCTAATCTAGCTGATTCATCTTTCATAAATGCACTAATCAAAGAAAATCTCTCTTCAACACTTCTCTCAGCTAAAGATGGAATATGTATTGTCATTGGAATTCTTCTAGTAAATGTTTTTAATAGAACTTTTTCTGGATTTTCTGTAGTAGCGCAAACAATAAGTACTTTTGCCTTTCGCTCAAATTCCGTTTCTCCAAGTCTTCTATATATACCTTTATCCATAAAAGTAAAAAGCATTTCTTGCCCTTCAGATGGTAATCTATGAACCTCATCTAAAAACAAAATCCCATTATTTGCCTTTTCTATTAATCCTATCTTGTCAGAATCAGCACCTGTATAAGCTCCTTTCTTACATCCAAATAACTGACCTAATAAAAGCTGAGGATTATTTGCATAGTCTGCACAATTAAACGTTATTAATGGAGAGTTCTCTAAAAACTTCTTCATCTCTATTCCATATTTATGTATTAGTGATACAAACATTGATTTTCCTACACCAGTTTCTCCGAGAACCAACATATTCATTCCATTTGGTGGATATAAAACAGATGCTTTAGCTTGTTCAACTGCTGAGCATAAACTTTTGTTTTCAGCAACAAAACTGTCTAATACATTCTCATTTAAGATTTTTTTAACTTTAAGTTTCTTTTTAATTATTGGAGTAAATAATACAGGCTTTCCACATTTCTTTATTGCTTTGCCTTCTTCACATAAACGATTTAAATCATTACTTACGTTTGCTCTGCTTAATCCTAATTCGCTTGCAATATCGATTGTAGCAACACCTTCACCATCATATAATTCAATTAACTTGTTAAATACCTCATCTATTCTCCCCAATTTCATCCCTCCAATATTTTACTTAATTAAAATATTATGTTGATTTTTTATATATTATATGTTAACATTTACAAAAACTTTATTTTTGTATTATTTTAATATTTTTATAAATATTTTATTATAGAGGACTTAATATGAATGATAATATTTCACTTGATAAAATTAAATATCTATGCAACTTAACATTTAATACTTTTAACACTTCTGTATGTTATATTTCTAATAAAAATAACATACTGTATTCTGTTAAAAATATGTCACCAACGGATATATCAATAGATTTTGATAATTTACTTATCAAGTTATCTATGAGTTATTGTACTTTAAATATTCCAATACTAGTTACCACTAAGCATGATTTTAAATTTATAATAATTAACTTAATCTTTAAAGAGTATGTAGGTTCTATAGTTATTGGGCCGATTTTAAGCAGTCCTATAGATAAAAATTATATCTATAACAATAACTATATTTCAAATATTGATAAGAATCTTATATATAAGTATTATAGCGAGATTCCAGTTATAGAAATATCAACTATATTAAATTGGATTAGTCTACTTTTTTTCTCTATTTACAACAGTCCCATGTATAATGATTATATTTTAAAGGATGATAACTCCTATTTGGACATTAATTTCAAAGTAAAAAATACATATAAAACTTTATTAACTACAAATAGACAAAATACTACTCATCATCATAGCAACAAGCTTATAAGATGTATTTATAATGATATAAAAACTGGAAACATAGATAAGCTCTTATTAGATTTAAAATCTAAACCTGATGGTGAATTAGGTACTGTTGTCAAAAGTAATGACCTAAGAAACCGAAAAAACTTAATTATAGCACTAATAACCTTATGCACTCAGGCATCTATTGATGGTGGTGTATCATGTGAGGATGCTTTTACCCTTAGTGATTCATTCATTCAAAATATTGAAGAAATTAATAATATTAGTTCTTTTATTACCATAGAAAGTAAAATCCCTATAGCCTTTGCAGCAAAAGTAAAAGAAGTACAAAAATTTAACTACTCTAAAATTACTTATACTTGCATAGACATAATTTTGAAGCATCTATACGAAGATATTTCACTTTTAAAAATTAGTAAAATGTTAAATCTATCTCCCCCTTATATATCTTCAAAATTCAAAAAGGAGGTGAAAATTAGCTTAAGCGAATACATATTAAAATGTAAAATTGACGAAGCTAAATATCTTTTAACTCATACTAACTATTCTATATTAGAAGTTTCAACTTTATTATGTTTTCATGATCAAAGTTACTTTACTAAAACATTTAAAAGATTCACAGGTATAACACCTAAAAAATATACCTCTAAGACATCTATATAAAATAAAAAAATCTCCAGCAAGCAAGCTGAAGATTTTTTATTTTATATTTTTATTAATAATGCTAATGTTCCTACAACTATCAGTCCTAATCCAATTACAGATTTTTTAGAAAGCTTTTCTTTTAAAAAGATATATGCAAAACCTACAGTTACTAATATGCTTAGTTTATCAATCGGTACGACTACACTAGCCAGTCCATCTTGTAAAGCTTTATAATAACATAGCCATGAAGCTCCTGTTGCTAGACCTGATAATACTATAAACGCTAAGCTTCTTCTATCTATATTTTTCACTTCATGTTGCTTCTTAGTTATAAATACTATAATCCAAGACATAATTAAAACCACAATTGTTCTTATAGCAGTACCTAGGTTTGATTCAACATTATCTATTCCTATTTTAGCAAGAATAGATGTTAATGATGCAAATATAGCTGAAAGTGATGCATATAATAACCAAGCTTTATTTTTAATTCCTTTTATTTGCTTATTATCTTCTACATTTACAGTTTTCTTTTGAATCATCAAATATGTTCCTATTCCTATCCCTATCATTCCTAGTATCATATTTATAGTAATCTGCTCTCCTAAAATAATAAATGCCAATATCATCGTTAAAATTGTACTTGATTTATCAACTGCAACAACTTTATTTACATCTCCTATTTGTAATGCTTTAAAATAACAAAGCCATGATGCTCCTGTTGCCAGACCTGAAAGTATTAAAAAGACATAACTTTTTATACTTATATCATTTACCGTCCACTGAGATCCTACTACAAATACCATCATCCATGAAAAAACTAAAACAACTATTGTTCTTATGGCTGTAGCAACATGAGAATCAACATCTTTTATTCCCATCTTAGCTAAGATTGATGTAGTTCCTGCAAATACTGCTGAAGCAAAGGCATATAAAACCCACATAAACTTTCTCCTTATAATCTAATTATTAAATCATATTTATACCCTATGGATATAATTCCAATTATTTATAAACATCCACTATTATATACTTTTATACTAATTTATTCTATATATTATAAACTTATATTCTTATCGTAAATATACTTTAATTGCCTTTATAGATAAAATTGCAAAAACTTTATATAATTTCATTAATAAATTAGTTGCAATTGCAACTAATTTAGCATTATAATATATCAAGCAAAGCAAATTAAGAAAGGATTATTTTATGAACAATAAAAACGATGAATATTTTGGTAAATATATATCAATTCTACACCGTCAAGCTAATGTTTTTTATTCAAAAGAATTTAATAAATTTGGAATTGGTTCTGGTCAATACATGTTTATGATTCATTTGTATAGAAATGACGGTATTAGTCAAGAAGAACTTTCAGATATTATTAACATAGATAAAGGAACTACAGCTAAAGCCATAAAAAAACTCGAAGAACTTGGTTATATAGAAAGAAATAAAGATTCTGAAGATAAAAGAATAAATAGAATCTATTTAACAAATAAAGCTTTAGAAATTAAAGAAGAATTCCTAGAGGGTTTAATGAAGTGGGAAGATATGCTTACTTCGGACTTAAGTGACGAAGAAATTCTTTATGGATTAAAAATATTAAATAAATTAACTAATAATGTTTCAAAAAAACTAGGAGGTAATAAATGAGTAATCAAAAATATTTAGCAGAAGAATCTATTGGAAAGTTACTTCTAAAATATTCTATTCCTGCAATTATAGGAATGCTAGTAAATGCTTTATATAATATCGTTGATAGGATGTTTATTGGACGAATTCCTGAAGTTGGTTCTTTAGCTTTAACTGGTGTAGGTATTACAATGCCTATTATGTCAATTCTTTTAGCATTTGGTATGCTTATTGGTATAGGATCAACAGCTAATATATCTTTAAATCTTGGGCGTGGGAAAAAAGATGTTGCTGAAAAGTTAATTGGTAGTGCAGTTACTTTAAGTTTAATAGTTGGTATTGCAATAACTGCCATAGGACTTATCTTTATAAATCCTATATTAAATATATTTGGTGCAAGTAGCAATACTTTATTCTATGCTAAAGAATATATAACAGTAATTTTAGTTGGCTCTACTTTTAATATTCTTTCTTTCGCTCTAAATAGTACAGTAAGAGCTGATGGTAATCCTAAAATGGCATCATTCACTATGATTGTTGGATGTCTTACTAACGTTGTGTTAGATTATGTTTTTGTATTTATGTTCAATATGGGAATCAAAGGTGCTGCTTTTGCAACTGTTATTTCACAAGCACTTACATTCTTTATTATTTTATATTATTACACAAAAGGTAAATCTAATTTAAAGTTAAAAATACCAAACCTTAAACTTCAAAAAAGTTTGATTATGATGACATTTGCTATAGGAATCGCTCCTTTCGCTACTCAAATAGCAAACAGCTTAGTACAAGTTGTAGCAAATAATGCTCTAAAAACTTATGGAAATGACTTAGCTATCGGTGCAATGACAGTTATTAGTTCTTTAAACATGGTATTTATGATGCCTATATTCGGTATAAATCAAGGTTGCCAACCGATAATAGGTTTTAATTACGGAGCAAGAAAATTCGAGAGAGCTAAAAAAACATTTATATATGCTACTATAGCTGCAACAATAATTTGTTCTATTGGAGGAATATTAATTCAATTATTCCCTCAACTTGCAATAAGTATATTTAATAATGATGCTGAACTTACTGGACTAGCTGTTAAAGGCTTAAGAATTTATTTACTTATGATGCCTATCGTAGGAATTAATATAGTAGCAACAAGTTACTATCAATCTGTTGGTAAGGCTAAAATGTCTATGTTTGTAAGTTTATTAAGACAAGTTATTCTTTTAATTCCATTCACACTAATATTACCTAAATTCATGGGATTAGATGGAGTATGGGCTGCTGGTGCTTGTGCTGACCTATTATCTGTAGTTATTACAATAATATTAATAGCTAAAGAATTTAAATCATTAAATAAACTTACTATTGAAGAGAATTCACAAGCTACTTTAGATGTAGTTATTAATTAAGTAAAAGCCTTCGGCATTAATATTTGCCGAAGGCTTTTCAATATTTATTAAAGATGAAATTTTTATGGCTAAATTTATTTTATCTTAACTTAACTACTCTTTATCTTTTTTAGAAATAAAATAAATAATAATAAATCCAATTATTAATGCCAATATTGAATATATAATATTAGTATTAGTCGCTTCACTAGGATATATAGCTATTATTGACCCTACAACAAAACCTAATATCATCATATAAGTTTTTCCTGGATATTTTTTTATTAATTTTTCAATAATCTTTGTAGTTAATACAACTCCTATTAACACTCCTATTCCAACAGGAATTAAAAATTTAATATTAAATGTATTAATTGCATCTAAAGTTACATCATATAATCCTAAAATTAATAATATAAAAGACCCACTAATTCCTGGTAATATAAGTGCTACTGCAATTATTATACCTGCCAAAACTAATAGACCAATATTAAATATTCCTGTGCTTTCTATCGCTATGCTAGCAACTTCATTATTACCCGATAAAAACAAGGCTAAAACAAAACCAACAATTAAAAATATATAATTGAAATTACTCTTTTCTATAGATATTGCTTTTCTATATAGAGTTGGTATTCCTCCAAGGATTACTCCAATAAAGAAAAAAGCCATTAAGGTTGGAAACTTATCTAAAGCTTTATCAATTATCCTACTAAAAGCTAGTACTCCTACAATTCCACCTAAAGCTAGTTGAAATATTAACTTACTATGTTTTCTCCAGTCCTCAAAAAACGAACCTACTGCATGAATTAAATCATCATATACATTTAATATTATAGCCATTGTTCCTCCACTAACTCCTGGAACCATTGTAGCTACGCTTATAGCAATCCCTTTAAAAAAATTAATTATCCAATTCATATTCTTCTCTCCTAATTTGCTATATAAAAATAATGGATATATCTTTTATTAAAATATATCCACTTCTATAAAATTAAATCATTAGTCTTACATAACTCAAATCTTTTTAGATTTGTATTTATTTCTTCATTAATCCTAATTACAAAGTACTAGAAGCCTAATTTACATTTATTTTACTTAACACTTTTAACATTAAATTCTTCAAATCTATATTTTTGTCCTGTTGGGTTTACCTTACCTTCGGGTACTTCTTCTACAAACATACCATAAGGTCTTACAAATAAACCACATTCTCCATAAAGAGCTCTATAAAGAACCATCGTTTCTTGAGTTTCTGAATGTTTCACAAAGTCTTCAACTAAATATAAGTCTCCCTTAAAATGTCTAAATATTTTACCTTTAGAATTAGTTATATCTCTCATCTTTTTCTCCTTTTGTTATATACTAAATATTCTTTATATAATTTTATCTTAGTAAAAAAATATATTCAAATATAACTCTATAATAAAATACATTTTTATAATTATACTTATAAAGTTATCTTTATAGAATTTAAATTCTAAAATAACTAATGACAAGGTTAGATTGAACTGTGGTCAATTTACTACTTGTCATTATTAGCATTTTAATAAATATATTTAATTAGTAACAGTTTCCTTTATTCTTATATCTTCTATTAATTTACTTTCTTTATATATAAAATATTTTTCATGTATTCTCATAAAGTAATCTCCACAGATATATAATGGATATAATAACCAAAGCATTACTATATTAACATCGAAACTAAACTTTGACCATATAGTAAGAACTGCTATAAATGTGCATATTACACTTACTGATACTATATATATTAATTCTTTTATATCTTTTATCTTATTAACATTTAAATTTATTACAAATAATATTATTGTTAAAATTGAATATAATACACTCATAATTAAATTTTCTATATTATAGATATCTATACCGTATTTCTTCATATAAAGTACATATTGTAATTTTTCTATATTTTCTTTCCACATCTTACTCCAAAAATCAAAATCTGACCATTTGTTAGGAATCATATCCAGTGGAATAGAGATATTTAATTTTGTAACTTTAAAGAATATAAATATACTTATTATTGCCATGGAAATATATATTATCTTTAACACCGGTTTTCTCTTAGCCTTGAAAAAATGTGTTATAATTTTAATTAATATTAAAACTAAAGCTATTATAGGAAATACCATTGCAAATACCTTCGCAAAATTATGATATATACCACCACTTATTGCCATCTCTTGAATTCCAAACTGCGTCTTAAATTCTTCTATTTTATTTAATGTCATATCAGTTCCATCAATAGTTAACCCATCTAAAACATCTCTATCATCATCCAATAATTGAACAATAATATTAGATTTTGTACTATCATGAATACCTCTTACTATTAATTGTCTCTCTCCATAAGTTATTTCCTTACCAATAGAATGTGTACTTCCAAAAAGTTTATAAGATGTTTCGGTATCTATTAAACAACCATCTTTATCATCTTGAAATAATAGTGCTCCATCAAATAATAAGGACGAGTTTCCCCTTATAGCTAATACCTTAAGATCACTTGCAGTTCTATTCAAGTCTGTATTAGTAGCTGATTGTAATGATTTTTCAGTCCAACCAACTACAGATATATCACTTTTACTTTCTTCAATATTTTTTACTATATCTGCATTAATATTTCCATTTTCAAAATAAAAGTTTATTGTATCATTATCTCTTTCAATATTATTTGCATATCCTAAAGTAATTCCCCAGCACATAACTAAAGCAAAAATAAGGATTACCTTAATTATATGCTTTACTTGCCTTATCATTCAGTCTCCAGGCGAACTCTATCGCCATCTTCAACAGTTTTATTACTACTTATTATTACTTGTTCTCCTCTTGAGAATGTACCTTCTTTTAAAGCTGCAAATTCGTTATCTTTCTTTTCAATTTGAACTTCATACTTTTTTGCTATCTTTTCAGTACCAAGTACTGTTTCTTTTTCACTTACAGCTAAGACATAATAACTATTATTATCTCCTTGTCTTAATGCTGCTAAAGGAACACATGTAGAGTACTTTTTAGATTGACTTGAAATGATTATTTCTCCCATATCATCTATTTCACCTGTACCTGCCGGTAAAACAACTGTTACATTTAAATAATCTGGACTTTCCTCACTCTTTGAAATTGCTTCTATTGTTAGATTTTCAACATAATTTCCACTATTTAATTTAAGAGCTACAGTTTGTCCTTGTTTTACTAAAGTTCTCTTGCTAGATTCGATTTGTCCAACAAACTTATATCCACTTTCTTTATCTGCTATTGAGATTATAGCATCAGATGTAACTCCACCATTTTGAGCAAATACACTTGTAACAATTCCTTCTTTTGGAGATGTTACTTTTCCATTAGCATCTAGTAGTGGTTGTATTTTTTCTAATTCTGCGTAATAATCATCTAATTTTAATGAATCCTTAACATCTTGTAGGTTACGATCTAAATCTAATGTATCATTAGCATCTTCTACTGCTGATGAATACATTGCCTTCTTGCTTTCATAATCAGCCTTTAAACTCTCTTCTACTGCAGGATCTTTTACTGGTTCTTCTTCATTAACTCCATCTCCTGATGCCTCTGGAAGTTGTCTGTATTCATCTAATTCTTTCTTTGCTTTATTCATCTCTTCTAAAGCCTTTGCTACATTACTATTTTTAGAAGCTATAGCTCTATTGTAATCTTCCTTAGCTCTAGCTAAAGTTTTTTCATCTCTAGAAATATTTTCGTTTATATCATCTATCTTTTTTTGTAAATCTTCAGTATCCAATTCAACTAAAACATCACCTGCTTTAATTAACGCTCCAACACTTACATTTACATATTCTATTTTTAATCCTTCAATTGTAGATATTTTTTCTTCTCTATTTTTAACTACTCTTCCAGAAGCCTTAACTTCATCAACCATTGTTTTTACCTTTGGCTTTTCTGTTTTGATAACAGGAATTGTTAAAGAATCTGCAAATCTTGATAACATAGTACATCCTATCATAATTAATAAAAATGCACCTAAGTACTTAACTGCTTTCTTCTGTAGCGTATCTTTTCCTTTTTTAACATATTCGAAATTTATAATCTTCTTTATTTTTTGTTTCATACTCATAACTCATCATTCCTTTACTGCTGATGCTGCAATACCTTGCTCTAAATAACTTTGACCTGCAAAGAATACTATTATAGCTGCTATTAATGTAACAGCTGATGCCGTAAATGCTATATCTGCATTTTCTAATGTTATATTAGGCAGATAAATTGATAACGGCCATAAACTCTTATCTTTTAAGAATGTTAATGGTTGTTCTATTAAATTCCAAAGCTCTAAGAACTGTAAGATTACTGCCGACATTATTCCTGGCATACCTAACGGAATTCCTATTTTAAAAAATATCTTTAATTCACTTGCCCCATCTATTCTCGCTGACTCAATAATAGCCTCAGGTATATTACAGAAAAATCTATACATTATAAAAACTGAGAACGTTGAAAAAATAGCAGGTAATATAATACTCCAGTGTGTATCTAATAATTTAAAAGAATCTAAAACTAAGTAACTTGATAGCATAGTAACTTGAAATGGCATTAACATTACTACTATGTATAAAGTAAATAATATTTTCTTAAATCTAAAGTTGTATCTTGCAAATCCCCAAGCTGCCGCTATTCCTACAATAAGTTGTCCAGCAATTGATAAAAACACTATCTTTACTGAATTCCAGAACATCACGAAAAATTGTGGTGTATCTAATAATAGCTCAACATAAGACCTTATAGTTGGATATTTCGGTAATAACCCCCAACTAACAAAGTCTTTTCCCTTGCCCAGCACTGGAGCAAGGTGTCCTGTTAACTCTGCTTTCCCCATGAAAGACCCTGCTATTAAAAAGATAACTGGAAAACACATAAATAAAGATAATATAACTAATATAAGAAATATAATTTTTCTTTTCATTTTAGCAATCTCCTCTCTAATCTTGATTTTCCCATGCCCTCTGTAAAAGCATAATTAATCCAAAGATTATTACTGCCATTACTACAGAGGCTGCAGCCATCTTTCCAAATGACATCTCTCTAAACCAGTTATTAAATAAATGTTGTAATAAATACATACTCTTATCTGGATAATCTCCAGCTACTAAATAAGCCTCTCTAAATACTTTAAAAGAGTTAAGTAAAGATAAAACAGCTATTGTATATAATGTAGGTTTTAAGCAAGGTAATGTTATTTTAGTGAAACATTTTAATTCTCCTGCTCCATCAACTTTAGCTGATTCATAAATCTCTTTTGATATAGCATTTAAACCTGCTAACCATAGTATTATTGTATATCCAAGATTTTTCCATATATAACTAAATACGAGTACCCAAAAAGCATATCCAGTATTCATCCAATCTTGCCCTACAATATTAAAATTATTTAATACTCCACTTAATACTCCTTGTTCATGGAAAACTATATTCCATATAAGTACTACAGATGCTATTGGTACAGCCATAGGTATTAAAAAAGCAGTTCTTAAAATTTGAGAAGCTTGTACAAATCTATTTAAGAATACTGCTATGGCTAAAGATATTGCTAGCAATAATGGTATACATACTAGCACAAACTTTATTGTATTTTGCGATGCTAATTTAAAAGCCGCATTTGAAAATATATCATAATAATTTTCTAACCCTGAAAATTCTCTTGAAATTGCACTTTGAAAAGATCTAATAAACACATCTAAGAAAGGAAGCAGTGTAAACACTGCTACCCCTATTAGACTTGGTAAAATAAAATATAATGGTGCTTTATTTATCTTTTTCTTTCTTTTTACCTTTTCCATATTACTCCGCCAAATATAAATCTAAATTATCTACTATTGTATTAATAGCATCATCTAAACTACTATTTCCTAAAGCATATGCTTCAAATTGTTTAGCTACTTCAGTCAATAACACTCTATTAACTGTTCCAGCTACATTTAAACTTTCTATTTCACCTATTAATCTATTAATATCTTCTTCATTTGGCAGGTATTGTTTGACTTCATGCATAGTTCCATCTTCATCTTGCCATCCCATTGTTCCACCAAAGTAATGTTGAGTTTCCTCATCAAATTCTGGTTGCCACTCTTCGTCTATTGCAAATTCTTTTTTCAAACTTTCCTTATTTACTGTTATTCCTTGTCCATAATATCTTGTTTGAGATTTTTCATTAAATAATTCTTTAATAAATTCTTTTGCTTCCTCTTTATTTTTAGCTTTAGAATTTACTCCTAAAAGATCAATAGGCATAAATACTTTTTCACCGCCTCTTGTTAACATCTTATAATCTAAATCTTTATTATTTATTAATGCAGTAATTAAAGATTGATATCCCCATGATGAATCTAATCCACCATAAATTAATGAACCAGCATTATTTCCATCCATTAATAATGAATCTGCATAAACCGAAGGCATTAAGTAATTATTAATTTCGTATACGCTCCAAATTCCTTCGTTAGGGTCTACAAAATCTTCTCCATCGCCTTCTTCAAAGTCTTCATCTTCAATAATTTCCTCTTTATCAGGAATTTGTTCACCTTGGAATTTATCATTCCATATCGCTTCCATCTTTTCATAATATCTCTTCATATTTTCATCAACAACAGTATATAATTCCTTAGATTTTTCAAAGAAATTATTTAATGCATCAACATTTATAGTTTTATCGCTATTTAACCAATCATTTCCATATAAATAATATAATGAATAAACTAAAGTCTTAGGAGAATAGTAATCATTAAATATTCTCTTATCAGGATTTTCTTTTCCTAACTTTTTAGCTAATTCTACAAATGAATCTAAATCTGAAACTGATTCTATAACATCTTTGTTTCCAACTAACATTGGGAATTTAACTTTAGTTGGGAATTGATATATCTTTCCATCAACAGTATACGCATCCGCTATGTTTTTAAATAATAAATCTTGATTTGTATATTCTGATATAACATCGCTTATATCTTCTAAAAGCCCTTTTTCTATATAAGACTCTACTGGTAGCCCATCTAGTAATATAACATCTGGACCATTTCCAGCCGCAATTTCAGTATTTAAAGTTTTAAGTGCATCTGATTCAGTAATTCCTTCTTCTCCCCAAGACATACCAATTTCATATTTAACATAAGTATCTGGATTCGCTTTTGCATAAGAAGAAACAGCTTGTCTCACTTGATCATTTTCTAACAATGAATATACTCTTAATTGTTTATCAGGAACAGATGGAATATTGGCATCATATGCAAAATTAATAATAGCTGTTCCTCCATTGCTCCAATCATTAAATACAGTTAAAAATTCATTATTATCCTTTTCAACAAAAGACATTAAATACATTTCTGTATCACCAAAAGAACTTAATGCTCCATCTATAAGTTGTTTAGTCTTCTTTTCTGATAAATCATATTCATATAAACCTAATGTAGTATAGTAATATAATTTAGTTTTACTTCCTGAGTTTATAAATGTTGGATAATACTGAACTGTATCTCCTAAAACTTCTTTTTCTAACTCCTCTAAGTTACCCTTTTCATCTCCAGTATTAATATCAAATTCTACTATAGTTGAAAATCCATATATAATAAGCGAATCTCCTACTATTGAATAATCATTAAAATAATCTTCAAAGAAATACTCATTTTTTACTTCAAAAGTAGTTCCATCTAATTGAACTACTGAATCACCCTTACCAGTTGAATAGAATATATCTCCATTTGAAGCTGCTTTAAATTGTGGTTGTCCATACCACATTCCATCTTCTGCTTCTTCTTGTTCTATTTCTATTTCTTGAAAAGTTCCATCTTGATTTACTATAGCATATTTATATTCTGGTTCTTTCCATTCTTCTTTATCTAGTATTTCTGTACTTTCATCTTCAGCAATATTACCATTTTCATCAACTTCTGGTTCTACCCATGGTTCCATAAAGTAATATCCTATAAGTATTCTTCCGTCACTTAATACAGTAGAATTCATAATTGAAGTTTCCATACCATCTTGTTTTGGTAAATCTATAATAGTTTCACTCCAAGTTTGTCCACCATCCTCTGAAATAAAACTGGATAATCTTACTTCAGTATCATAAGTTTGGCCTACCATTGCAATTCTACCGTCATCTAGTTTAGTCATGTTTTGAATATATGAATCTGTTGGAGATTCATATCTCTCTTCAACATACCTTCCCATCTCTGACTTTTTAGTACCACCATCAGAACATCCAACTGCTGATACCATCAAAGTAAGAGACATAGCCATAGAGAATAATCTTTTTAATTTACCACCCATAAATTCCTCCATAATTTGTTATATTTAATATTATATTTTTTACTTTTTATCTTATAATATCACTATTTGTTATTATATACCATTTAAATAACCTTAAAATTTTATTACAATTTGGTTACAATTTATTTTCATTTATACCAAATGTCTACTCCTATCATCAAATTTATAAGTTCAACTATCAAAGTTAAAATTTGGAGCTTCACTTATTAAACTATTTATTTATAAAAAAGTTCCCTAATTTTTTTATACTACTTAACTATTTTTTACACATACAAAAAAAGCCAGCTCTCGCTGACTTTTTTAAACTATCCATTTTTTATTTCCGGTAAATGAGACATTTAACCATTTATTATATTTTATATGCTTTATAGCATCATTTATTTCTTCTCTTACACTGTCCATTTGGTCTAAGGTCTTTAACTTACTATTTTGATTATAGACAAAATCTATTTCTATTCTAAGTTCTCTACCTATTTTAGAAACTCTAGCAATTGATTCTTCAAATTTATACTCTTCCTCAATTTCTTTTACTAGTACATATATATCATCATTAATTTCATCATCAGCCTTAACAGATATAATCTCTTTAAAACTTTCTATAAAAGTCTTTATAGGTAATCTTAAGAAAATTATTGATACTATTAAAGTCATAGTTGGATCTATATATGGATTTAAGAAACTTAAGGTAGTTTTAGATAAAACTATTGCAACTAAAAACCCAATTAATACTGCTGCACTTAAAGCTGTATCCATAAACCATTGATTACTCTCAGCTTTTATTAATTCAGAAGATAACTTTTTCTCTTTCTTCTTCATATATAAAGTGATTATGCCACAACCAACAACCGAAATAATGGAATAAACTATAGCTAGTCCAAATTCTATGTTGTTGCCTCCATTAAACATTATCTTTACTGCATCTATAAGAGTATATAAACACATTATAAGTATAACTAAAGATTTAATTGAAATAACTAATGGTTCTAAAATATGTTTTCCAAAAGGAAACTTCTCTACATCATTTTTAGACATAAAATTACTTATAAATAAGGATAACATAGATAATAACAAACTGATAAATGAATATAATCCATCGAATATAATCATTTCAGAATCTATCGCTCATCCCCATGCAATACCAAATAGTGCAAAGAATAATGCACCTAAAACGGATAATTTTAATATTTTGTTTTCTATTTTCATTATCTTCACCTACTCCTTAAAATATTTTTGCTTAATATCATAATACTAGAATAAATTCTATATTGTAATGATTAAAATGCTCAAAAAATACTACTAATATATTTAATTTTAAATTCCTCAAATTTTACTTACAGCATAAATGTACTTTAGAAAATATTGTTATATTTTTAACATAAAGCTGAATATTCAGAATATTTCCGATATTGTAAATATATTTATAATTTAATTTCCTATTGAAACATTCTTTATTTGATGATAGAATCATATATGAATTTACTATTAATTAAGAATTATTATTGACATCGTTTTAACAAACTAAATTTATATATAGAAAAATCGGAGGTATAAGCAATGAGACAAGAATGGACAGGCTTTAATAAAGGCCAATGGCAAAAAAGCGTTGACGTAAGAAACTTTATCCAAACTAACTACACTGCTTACGAAGGAGATGACAGTTTCTTAGCTGGTGCAACTGAAGCCACTAAAAAACTTTGGGCAGAAGTTAGTGAACTTTTCAAAAAAGAAAGAGAAAATGGTGGAGTTTTAGATTTAGATACTGAAACTATATCAGGAATAAATGAATATAAAGCTGGTTATATAGATCAAGCTTTCGAAAAAATAGTTGGTGTTCAAACTGACGCTCCATTAAAAAGAGCTGTTATGCCTTATGGTGGTATAAGAATGGCTGAAAGTGCTGCTAAAGCATACGGATATGAAGTTAGCCCAAGAATATCTGAAATATTTAGCAAATATAGAAAAACTCATAACCAAGGTGTTTTCGATGCTTATACTACAGAAATGAGATTAGCTAGAAAATCAGGTGTTATCACTGGTCTTCCAGATGCTTACGGAAGAGGAAGAATCATAGGTGACTATAGAAGAGTTGCTCTATACGGTGTAGACAGATTAATACAAGATAAAGAACAACAAAAATTAAGCTTAGAAGTTAAGACTATAGATGAAGAAGTTATCAGATTAAGAGAAGAATTATCTGACCAAATAGCTGCTTTAAAAGAATTAAAAGGATTAGCTGCAACTTACGGATTTGATATATCAGCTCCAGCTACAAATGCTAAAGAAGCTATCCAATGGTTATACTTTGGATTCTTAGGTGCTATAAAAGACCAAAATGGTGCTGCTATGTCACTTGGTAGAACTTCTACATTCTTAGATATATATATAGAAAGAGACTTAAGAAACGGTGTTATCACTGAAGAAGAAGCTCAAGAATTAATGGACCACTTCGTAATGAAGTTAAGATTAGTTAAGTTCTTAAGAACTCCAGAATACAACGATTTATTCTCAGGAGATCCAACTTGGGTTACTGAATCAATCGGTGGTATGGGATTAGATGGAAGAACTTTAGTTACTAAGAACTCATTCAGAGTACTTAACACACTTTACACTTTAGGGCCATCACCAGAACCAAACTTAACAGTTTTATGGTCAACTAGATTACCTCAAGGATTCAAAGATTTCTGTTCTAAGGTATCTATTGATACATCATCAGTTCAATACGAAAATGATGACTTAATGGCTCCATACTGGGGAGATGACTATGCTATCGCTTGTTGTGTATCTGCAATGAGAGTTGGTAAGCAAATGCAATTCTTCGGTGCTAGAGTTAACTTAGCTAAGACTTTACTTTACGCTATAAACGGTGGTAGAGATGAAAAGTCTGGTGTTCAAGTTGGACCAAAGACTATTCCACTAACTGATGAATACTTAGATTACAATGAAGTAATGGATAGATTTGAAACAATGACAGATTGGTTAGCTAACCTTTATGTTAATACTTTAAATGTTATTCACTACATGCATGATAAATATTCATATGAAAAATTACAAATGGCTTTACATGATAGAGATGTATTCAGAACAATGGCTTGTGGTATAGCTGGACTTTCAGTTTGTGCTGACTCATTATCTGCTATAAAATACGCTAAAGTTAAGCCAATAAGAAATGAAGAAGGAATAGCTGTAGACTTCGAAGTTGAAGGTGACTTCCCTAAATACGGAAATGATGATGATAGAGTTGATGAAATTGCTGCATGGTTAGTTGAGTCTATGATGAACAAAATCAGACAAAACAAAACTTACAGAAATGCTACACATACTCAATCAGTATTAACAATTACATCAAACGTTGTTTACGGTAAGAAGACTGGTACAACTCCATGTGGAAGAAAAGCAGGAGAACCATTTGCACCAGGAGCTAACCCAATGCACGGAAGAGATAACAGTGGTTCTTTAGCATCATTAAACTCTGTTGCTAAGATTCCATATGAACATTCTCAAGACGGTGTTTCTAATACATTCTCAATCATTCCTGATGCTTTAGGAAAGACTGCTGAAGGTAGAATCACTAACTTAGGTGCTATGATGGATGGATACTTCTCTCAAGGAGCTCAACACTTAAACGTAAATGTATTTGATAGAGAAACTCTATTAGATGCTATGGAGCACCCAGAAGAATACCCACAATTAACAATCAGAGTATCTGGATACGCTGTTAACTTCATCAAATTAACTAGAGAACAACAATTAGATGTTATAAACAGAACATTCCATAAATCAATGTAATTAAATATGTATTAAAGGAGCTATTATAAAATAGCTCCTTTATCTATATCTTATAATTATGAAGATTAATGATATTTCTCCTATCAACAAATCCTATATTAAACCATGGAAATTCTTTCTTCATACCCTCTATTCCATTTGATAATAATCTTACATATGGGTCATATATATATACCAATATATTCTCGTCATCTATATGATAAAATGAACATAAATCGAATTCTCTAGGTCCTAATATTACTACACTTGAGAAGTGATAAAATATTAATGGTGTTTCATTTATATAAACATTATTATATCTCTTTGAAACTTTATAATTTTTTATATTCCAAAATGCAACATTAGCTCCAATAGAATTGACTACATGTACATTTTTAAATATATCTACCCAATCTTCAACATACCGTTGATCACCAAAGGTTTTATCAACCGTATCATACTCCATAGTACACTTCTTTAAACATCTGTCTCCCCATAATCTTACTGCTACCCTTGCTTCATTATTATTTCTAAATCCTACAAATCCTGTATTATATATTCCACTTAATTCATAATAATGTTTAAATTCTTCTGAATTTCTATGATGAGTTAAGAAAATTGAAGCATTAGGATTTTCATCGAATACATTATCTATATTTGAAAAGAAGAATAAATCCGCATCAACATGTGCATAGTATTTAGCTTTATCATACTGATTCATAATATAATATAAAAATATAGGTTTTAATGTCCAACAATATTCATGAAAAGATCTATTTGATTTAGCTTTTAATAATTCAAAATTATTATCTTCTAAATACTTTATTGGAATTAATATAATATCTTTAAAACCTATCTTGTTTAATATTGCATATACCGACTCATTCATACATAAAATGAATAACTTAAAACTTTTGCAATACTGACGTAAAGAAATATACATAGGTATAGCTTTGAATAAATGTTGCTCTGATAAGATCATACTGAAATGATATTTCTCCAATGTCTTTTCCTCCTTTCTATTAACTATTTACAAACCATACTAAATCCTGTATATATCTCTTATTAATGCTAGCATTGCTTCTGTAAAATATTTAATTCCAAACTTATCTCTTAAATATTTTAATTCCATTATTAATTCTTCTAGGTTTATATAAATATTAGGCATAATACTATATCTATCTTTAACTCCTTCTACAAAGAAGCGTTTTCTGCAAGTTTGAATTAGTTCTAAAAATATCTCTAATAATCTCCTAAACGAAGTAACTGGAAGCATATTATTTATATCAATTACTAATTCGTTAATAGTACTTCCATCAATAGAGGTTACATATGATACACAAACTAATATTACATCTAAGAAATATACATTATTATATTTACTACATATATAATTCACATTATCATGAGCTTCGCTTATTCTTATATTACTTGGATGTTCCTGATGAACATTTAAAATATCTTTATCAAATACAAATTTACTTCCAGATTTATATAGTCGTATACCTAAATCATAATCTTCATACCCATAACCAACTATACTTTCATCAAACATACCAACCTGTATAACTCTACTTCTTTCTACAGAAACGTTATTAGTTATGAAAAATCTCCATGGTAAAGCATAGTCTCTAAAATTATCTCCGTATCTATCTAATATACCTTTTAAAATTTTCATAAAATCTGTATCTAAATTATAAATATAATTTAAATAACTTCTATCTACTATAGATTCACTACTTATTAATGGTTGCTTGTCCATCTTAATATCATCTATATCCATTCCATATATAGGTAATATATCATCTTTATAATTCAAACCAGCTTTCTCTAATTCTTTATAATAAAAAGTATTTATTCGCTTCCATGGAACACCACATACAACTATATTTCCTTCTTCATGGTGCTTTAAATGTCTGGTTATGAAATCTATAGGTGCTAACATATCACTATCGTGAAATATTAATATATCTCCTTCTGCTCTTTTTACCCCTTCATTTCTACCATGTGCAATTCCTTTATTCTCCTTTACTCTTACAAACTTAAGAGGATATTTAGATTCAAACTCCTTTAACATCTCTATTGTGTTATCATTAGATCCGTTATCAACTACAACTACTTCAAAAGTATCATAGTCACAATCTTGATTATTTAAAGTTATTAAATTATAATATAACCTTTCTCTCGAGTTGTAAGATGGAATTATGACGCTCACTCTCATAAAATCTATCTCCTTATACCTTATTAGTTAATTATCTTCAACTTCAGCTACTGTTTTATACTCTATAAATGTCGGATCAATCTTTTCAACTTCATCAATAAGATTAGTTAATAGCTTTCTATATATTTCATATATAAAAGGTTGATTTATTCTATCTTCTTCGTGAATTTGTCTTATATCATTCTTATTAACTATTCTAAAACCACTAAAGTGATAGAAAATCAATTTATCATTATTTACCATTATATTGTTATCTTTAACACTAAATCTATATTTCGGATAATTCCAATGTCCAATATTTATACCTGGTGTTGTAATCTCTTCAACATCTTTAAATAGGAATGGCATATCCTCAAGATATTTCTGGTCCCCAAACTTATTATCTTCCGGATTTGCCGTGCAACTTTCAATACACTTCTTATCCCACCACTTTACACACTCTATGCCATTTATATCGTTTTTAAAACTAATAAATCCTGAGTTATACTTACCAGTAAGATACTGCATATATTGATTAAATTCCTTAGAATACATAGGCAAAAATATTTCTCCACTTGATAGTAATACAGATGCCTCAGGCTGATTCTCAAAAATTATTCTAACGTCTTGTAAAAAGAATAGGTCTGAATCTATATAAGTCACCCTTTCTATAGAGTTATCCATCTCAAAAATATATCTTATAAACCCTGGTTTTAATGTCCAACAATATTGATTCAATAATCTCTTATCCTCTAAATCTATTAAATCAGCTCTATTTAGTTGAGATATTGTAAATAATCTTAGTCTATCAAAATTAACTTTCTTTAAGAATTCATAACATTTATTATCTACACAAAGAACATATATTACGAAATCATCCAGTGTTTCATATAAAGATAAAAAGCAAGCAATACCTTGAATTAACCTTGTCTTAGAAACAACAGCACAAAAAACACTCTTTTTCATACCTATTTATCTCCTAAAAACTCTTTATACCACTTTACTGTTTTTGCTAATCCATCCTCTATTGTATACTTTGGATTCCATCCTAATATATCTCTAGCTTTCTTTGCAGATAAATATTGATGTTTTATTTCATTACTTCCTATATTTAATATTATAGGTTTTAATTCACTACCCATAATATTTAATATTTTGTCTACTAATTCTAAAACTGTTAATTGAATTTCATTACTAAAATTAAATGCTTGTCCTCCTAAATTTTGCTCCTCAATTTTTTCTGCTAAAGTAATATATGCTTCTACTGCATCTTCAACATAAAAATAATCTCTGATAAAGGTACCGTCACTTCTAATTATTGGTGCTTCTCCTTTTAATATTGATTTAATACTTTGGGGAATAATTCTATTAAAATTTAAATCTCCTCCACCATATAAATTTCCACATCTAGTTATACAAACTGGTAGCTTATAGGTTTCATAATAACTTTGAGCAATTAAATCTGCACAACTCTTTGAAACATCGTAAGGATGTTTTCCTTGTAAAGGCATACTTTCATCATATGGAAGCTTCTCTTGATCTCCATAAGCTTTGTCGCTAGATGCCACTACCACTCTTCTAATTAATGGACTTCTCCTGGATGCTTCAAGTATATTCCATGTTCCTTGAATATTAGAAATAAATGTTCCTAATGGATTCCTATTTGCAACGCCTACAATTGCTTGAGCTGCTAAATGAAAAACTGTATCTATCTCATATTCTCCTAATATTCTTTCTATTAAATAATAATCTTCTAAACTTCCTCGTACTACATTTATGGATTTATATTCATCACCACTATAAAGATTAGATTTTGGTATATCATCTCTTACCAATAAGGTTACATTAGCACCATAATCAACAAGAGCCTTAGTTAAATAGCTACCTAAAAATCCTGTTCCACCAGTTATAAAAATATTTTTATCTTTCCAAAACTTATCATTTGTACCTACCATATTTTCCACAATCTCCTTCCCTCATTCCACATTATATTTACATTATTAATATCACTTAAAGTGTCCATTGCAGTCCAAAAACCATTATGCATATAAACTGCTAACTGATTATCTGCAACTAACTTTTTCAATGGACTTTGCTCTAAAACACATGTTGAATCATTTTCTAAATAATTAAATATTTCTGGTTCGAATACAAAAAATCCACCATTTATTATTTCTTCTGTATTTTTCTTTTCCTCAAATGATTTAGCTACTCCATCTCCTACTGTTAAAATGCCATATTGACTCTTTTTATATATTCCAGTTACAGTTGCTATCCTTCCTTGCTTCTTATGAAATTTTAATAATTCCTCTATATCTATATCAGCTAAGCCATCTCCATAAGTTAACATGAATGTTTCGTTTCCAATATATTCTTTAGCTCTTTTTATTCTTCCTCCAGTCATTGTATCAATACCTGTATCAACGAAAGTTATCTTAAAGTCTTCAGGATCTGAATACACTTTTATATCTCCACTATTCATATCTAACTTAAAACTATTAGTTTTCCAGTAGTAATCCATAAAATATTCCTTTATTTTTTCCCCTTTATATCCTAATAACAAAATGAAATCATTAAATTTATAATACTGATACATTTTCATTATATGCCACAATATTGGCATACCCCCAACCTCACATAGAGGTTTAGGGGTATCCACTGTTAATTGACTCATTCTAATTCCCTTTCCACCTGCAAGTATAACAACTTTCATCTTTAGTCACTCCCTTTTTTACTATAGTTTATATTTTTCAAAATTAATTAATGATTTAGCATCTAAATATCCACAATGATCAATTTCTTCATATAGAATAATAACTATTAACACACTCCATATTAATCCACGCGTCTCACAAAAAGTCGTTTCAGAATTTATACTAATAACACGCTTATCTTTAATAAAATTATTTATTCTATCTTCTAATTCTCTAAAATTTTTCCCATTAAATATTTTTACTTTCACTATTTTAGATTCCTTTAGCCAAATTTTTTATACTACATATTATTCCTAACTATAAATTATGTTCCATTAATTTCCTGTATTTATCACATCTCATTTTGTAGCAAATAAATTTATAAATAAAAACAGTATTAACTATTTAATAAGCTAATACTGTTTTTGTTTATAATTTTTTACCATTGATTATAAAAGTCAAATTTTTTGTTAAAGAAAATCACTCCTACTCCACCTATTCCCAAGTGAGTTCCTAATACACAACCTATTTTAGTAATTACACATTTAGTATCTTCTCCAAATCTTTCTTTTATAGCTTTAACAACCGCTTCTGCAGCTTCTTCATCATCAGCATGCCCTATTCCAATAACCTGGTCAGTAAACCCATTTATTCTTTCTTCAACTATATCTAAAAGAGTATTTATAGATTTTTTCTTCCCTCTAACCTTTTTAATAACTTCCAGATAACCATTGTTTACATCTAACATAGGTTTTAAATCAAGCATTGTCCCTAGAGCAGCCTGAACCTTATTAATCCTACCGCCTTTCATAAGCCAATTTAAATCTTCTAATATAAATACATGCTCGATATGATTAGTCATTTCATAAATATAGTTGATAATATTCTCAAAGCTTTCTTTATTTTCAATAAGCTTTATTACCTGCATAGCTATTACTCCTATGCCTATGGCCCCAGCCTTTGTATCTATAACTTCTATTTTTCTTTCTGGATATCTTTCCTTAAATTCTTTTGAAATATTTTTTGCTAAATCACAAGTTCCAGATAAAACAGATGAAAACGCTAAATATATAAAATCATTACCTTCCTCACAATGTCTATCAAATGTTTCATAAATTGCTGCCGGCGATACTTGAGATGTTTTAGGTAAAATACCATTTCTCATTTCTTCATAAACCTGGTCTATCGTTATAGTTACTCTATCTAAATACTCTTTATCATTAATCATTACTCTAAGTGGTAATATATCTATGTCATATTTATCATACATTTCTTCTGGCAAATCGCAAATACTATCAACAATTAACTTAATCATATTTTTCTCCTTAAATTTAACATATCATATATAATTTTTTCCAATACAACAAGTAATATATACCTATTTTCTATTAATATAAATATTTATTTTTATTAATTAATACAATATTAAAAAAATATTTTTAAAATTTTTACTTGTTTTATCCTAAAAAGAAAAAATGAGATGTCTCTAAAATTATTTTTAAAATCATTTTAGAGACATCCCCATAATTAATAATTCACAATTCTTAATTATTTAGAATTTCCTTCCTCCACCACCATGAGAATTTCCACTACTTGATGTATGAGTTGTTGTTCTTCCTCCACTACCGCCTGAGTTACCATTATTCTTAGGAATTTTTCTTCTAGTAGTATTTGTCGTTATAAATCTATCACTTCTTCTAGTAAAATTAATTGAATTTCTATCTAGGTAATTTTCTTCAGGTAATGCTGCTGGCTTTTTATACTGCATAACTACAATTCCACATATAACTGAACTTATTACTAACGCTATTAATAATGCAATAAAAACTCTTTTTATTTTTGCTTCAGTAGATAGTACAATATCACCATTTTCATCAACCGTATATTGATTCGATGGTATCCCTTTTTCTAAGTAATAGCTTGTATCCTTTAAAAATATTTCTGCACCTTTAGAGTAATTACCGTCACTTAAATATGAATATACATCATCTAAAATACTATCTACTCTGCTATCTGTAAAATATCTCTCACCATTTCCTGACGTAGAAATATATGCTTCACGGTCATCCATATTAATAAGCATAAGTATACCACTATTCTTATCACCAAGTCCGTAGCCTTCATAGTCAAAAAAATCATCTGCATACTCCTTAGAGCTTTTACCTTGATTATCATTAGTTGTTACTATAACTATATCCATATTATATTTATGTGATATTTTATTAATAGAACTTTCTAAGCTATTTATTTCTTCATCAGAAAATAAAGTTGCGTTATCTACTACTCTCTTAAGGTCAGCACTTATATTACTACTTAATGAAATACATAAAATCATCATGAATGCAATTACTAAAACTCTACTTATTATCTTTTTCATATAAGCATACCTCCTATAAGTGCTACTATAAATGAAATCACAAATAATATAGTAAATAATATACCTATACGCCCTTTAGATACTGGGAGAGCTCCATATACTTCTCCGCTTTGTCCATTAATTGCAAATATATAATTTTTATTATTAAATTGATAAGTTAACATCCATACAGGAAATAATGCGTATTTAAATTTAGCATTGCTGTACTTACTATTAAAATTTCTTTCACTTACTATGCTATATCCATTAATAGAATTTCTTAAAATATTATTTACAGAATTATTAATAGTACTCTTTATACTAGGTAATACATCCTCCTTAGTTCTATCATATTTATCTGCTAAAAATCCTGGAAGATATGCCATAGAAAAATCCTTTATCTCATTATAATCAAAAGGTTCAATAGCTGTCATAACTTTATCATCTGCCTTTGAAGATGCGTTATGAGGAACATTATCAAATTTTAATTTAGCTTCTCTATATACTTCGTAAGTATCAGTCTTTGTATATTCATAATCTCCCTGTCTCCAAGTCATTATTTTTTTACCTATGGCCATCATGCTTCCATCTACATCACAGTCAAAAAGCCAGTATGGTATATATATACCAGTTATTTTTTCAAGCTGCTTTGCTGATGTAAACTCCTTAGGTATAAACCATTTTTTCTTTGACCAGTTCAATAAAATTTCTTCTGCTTTTCTCTTATCAATCTTAAAGGGAATAACTTTTGAAGGCTTGAAATCTCCTGATAATTTATCTGTTAATATAACTGGTCCATGACAGTAATAGCAAAATGTTGCTGCTGTGGATTTATCCGCAACCACTTCTGCCCCACACCTTGGACACTTATATACTCTTGTATTATTATTTATTTCATCACGTAATTCATCTGATATCTGTTCTTCACTATATTCATCACTTCTATCATCTTCTTTTTTAAGATAATCTTCTAACTCTTGAATTGAAAATGTGCTTAGGCAATAATCACATTTACCTTTCTGTGACTGCGCATCAAATGTTACATGTGCACCACAATTAGGACATTTATAAACAGCAGCTCCCATTTATTCACCTCATCTAATTAATACTAAATAAATAATAACATCATTTACAGTTTAAGTAAATCTACGCATATCTTATAATACTTATGCCTATCTATTATCATTATGAAAAATAAATAATATTTATAATAAAAATCCTAAGAAAATAATCAAATATTATTTTCTTAGGATATCTACAACAACTATATTAGGTCTATTAAATAATCTTAATGGAAAACCACTATTCCCTAATCCCCTACTTACAATTAATTTATTACTTTCCCCATACATCCCTGAGTAATATTTTGGTAGTATTCCTTGCCCTGGAGCAAATAATCCTCCTACAAAAGGTAGTATAAATTGACCACCATGTGCATGACCTGAAAACATAATATCAAAGTTGTGTCTACTATATAAAGTATCTTCATTTGCATCATAATTTTCTGGATAATGGGATAATACAAATTTTAACCCATTCATATTTTCTAACTTCTTTAGTAAGAGCTCTGATTTTTGTCCCTCATATTTACTCTTAACTTTTTCATAAAATAATTCTCCACTATCTATCCTATTTTCTACTAACCCTAAGATATTAATAATAGTGGATTTTATCTTTATCGTTTTTATTTCATTATCTAATACTACAACATTATTAGCTCTTAACTTATGTAATATTTCATTAATTCTCTTACATCTCATTTCATTATTTCCAGGAATATAGAATACCGGAATATTATTATTTACTTCAGCTAAGAAACTAATTATTTTATCAATTCTTTTCATGTTAGAATCTATTAAATCACCAGTAGCGACTACTATATCTGGTTTTTCATTAAATATTATATCCTTCAATATCTTATTATCTTTTCCGAATTCCTTACTATGCAAATCAGAAAGCTGTAAAACTTTTATATTATCATTACTACTTGAATCTATATTAAATCTTGTTATTTGTATTTTATTATTTTGATAATAACAAAAACCATATGCAGATAATGCTGTAATTCCCAATGTCAAAAAACTCATATAAATTTCTCCAATTAATAATTTTAAATATAATTATATCACTTTTAATAATTATATTTTATTAAATATTAATGAAACTTTTAAAAATAAATAATAACTACTTTCCCATCTAACTTTTTCATACTTTCTCCTCCTTATAAATTTGTTATCTCTCTAATAACATATTTTCCCTTAATAAATTACTACTAATTTATATCTATATTATTAGTAATAACTTAACTTAAAATTTATTATTTCTATTACTTAACTAACAAAAATATTAGTATTTTAGTTTGATATCCAAAATACTTGACATCATTTTATTTTTAAATTAAAATGATATTAATTTGATAATCAAAGTAATTTGGAGGTTTATTATGAACTTTAATATAGTTACGGATTCTACATCCGATATAACACAAGTAGATGCAAGAGAAAAAAATATACAAGTAGTTCCACTTCGTATTCTTTTTGAAGATGGTGAATACCACGATGGAATTAATATAAGTACTGAGGAATTTTATAATAAATTAGAATCTGCAAAAGTTTTACCTCAGACAAGCCAACCTTCCCCTGAGGATTTCTTTAAAATATTTGAAAAAGCGAAAAACAATGATGAAGCCGTACTTGTAATCACATTATCTAGCTCCTTAAGCGGCACATATCAAAGTGCAACTATAGCGAAAAATATTTGTGAATATGAAAAAATTTATATAGTAGATAGTCAAACTGTAACTTTAGGTTTAAAAGTTCTAGTTGATTATGCTATTTCACTTAGAAATGATGGTAAATCAATTGAAGAAACTTTTGAAATCTTAGAAAGAGAAAAACAAAATATTCGTATTTTCGCTGCAGTAGATACTTTAGAATACTTAAAAAAAGGTGGAAGACTTTCAAGTGCTGCAGCTTTAGCAGGTACTCTATTAAATCTTAAACCTATAGTGAAGGTTCAAGACGGTGCAGTATCTATGGCTGCTAAAGCTAGAGGAACTAATAATTCATACTCAAAAATAAAAGCTTTAATAGAAGAAGCTGGTGGAATAGATGAAACTAGACCTTATACTCTTGGATATACTGGCTCATCATCTAATTTAAATCAATTCGCCACTTTTATTGATAAGACATATAATCTTAAAAATTGTCCAATAAGTGCAATAGGTAGTACAGTTGGTGTACATGCTGGTCCTGGCGCTTGTGGTATAGCATTCTTTATAAAAACAACAAATTAATTATTCATACTCATGCATTTATTAAATGATGATAGTTATAATGTACTAATTATCATCATTTTTTATAAATTATACTTTTTATGATTAGAATTACATTTTTGTGTCAAAAATTATAAATGACCATAAACCACTCTAATGTAATATAAATTGCATTACTCAATTGTGTGCCTCATAGGTGATCTTATAGAGATCCCTACACTTAAATTAAAGAAGGTGTATATTTAGCATTCTAAATATACACCTTCTTTAATTTCTACATATAAAATGCAACAATTTTTATATATTTTATTTTAATAAAAATAGCCGCAAATAATTACGACTATTTTTTATTACTTTTTATTTAGTTTATTATTTGTACTATATTTTCTATCTCTACTTCCATTACTCATTTTTTCGTTTCTATTTTTTTGTTCCTTGCCTTTTCCTTGATACCTTCTTGATTTTCTACTATTATTACTCTTATGTTTATCAGTACCTTGTTTTATGACAGGTGGTACTATATTAATTATTTCAAACTTTTCTTCTTCGAGTACTGGTATTGATTTTCCTATAACTTTTTCAATTCTTCTAAATATTTCTAGTTCTTCTGAATCGCATAAAGTAATTGCAACTCCATCTCTCCCAGCTCTTCCTGTACGGCCTATTCTATGTACATATGTCTCTGGGACATCTGGTAAATCATAATTTATAACATGTGATAATTCATCTACATCTATACCTCTAGCTGCTATATCTGTAGCAACTAAAACTCTTAAACTACCTTCTTTAAAATTATTTAAAGCTAATTGTCTTTGATTTTGAGATTTATTACCATGAATAGCTGCTGCTTCAATTCCTACATGATTAAGGTCCTTTGCTATTTTGTTTGCACCATGCTTTGTTCTTGAAAATACTATAACTGATTTTATACTTTCATCTTTTAACAAATGTACAAGCAATGATTTCTTATTTTTCTTTGATACCATATATGCACCTTGCGAAATAATATCCACTGTTGATGATGCAGGCTGAACTTCTACTTTAATTGGATTTTTTAAAATAGAATTTACTAGCTTCATTACTTCCTTTGGCATAGTAGCTGAAAATAATAAGTTTTGTCGTTCTTTAGGTAACCTCGATATTATTTTCTTTACATCATGAATCATTCCCATATCTAACATACGATCTGCTTCATCAAGTACAAAATACTTAACATTTTTCAAGTCAACATGTCTTTGATTTGATAGATCTATAAGTCTTCCTGGTGTTGCTATTAAAACATCTATTCCAGATTTTATTTTTCTAACTTGTGAACTTTGATTTACTCCACCAAATATAACTGTACTCTTAATATCTAAATACTTTGAATAAGTAGTAACATTTTCACCTATCTGTATTGCTAACTCCCTTGTTGGAGCTACTATTAAGGCCTTTAAATTCCTATCATTATTAGTTTTTTTCTCTTCAATTATACTTTGTAATATTGGTATAGCAAAAGCTGCTGTCTTTCCCGTTCCTGTTTGTGCACAGCCTAATATATCTCTTCCTTTTAATATAGCTGGTATTGATTTTTCTTGTATTGCTGTTGGTTTTTCATACCCAGCCTCTTCTATTGACCTTAATATTGGCTCAATTATATTTAAATCTTTAAATAACATTATTTCTCCTTTTTAATAAAAATTATTTTCCACATAAAAATAACGCCATATAAATGCAATTCACTAACATAAGCATTTATATAGCGTTCATTACTATTCATTATATCCTATTTTTATAATAATTTCATTAATTATTTATTGGAATATTAAAACTTACATTAAAACTCATCATAATAAAATAGCTTATACTAACTGATATTTACTATAATTAAATAACCTAAAGATATGTTATAATCTATAGGAACATAAGATGACTTTAGAGGTGAGAATATGAACGATATCGAAAAAATTGTTATATAGTGGATGAAGTTGAAGCTAAACTTGCAATTAGATTGTTTTTAACACAATTAGATAGAACTATAACTGACTCATTCTGTCATGGTAACTTAGGTCCAAAGCCAACTAAGGCTGCAAAAATAATATTAGAAGTTGAGAGAGAATTAGAAAATGCTATTCCAAACTTAACTTTAAAATATAGTGAAGAAACTCCTGATGACTTAGCGATTGAAGCTATTAAAACAGCATTAGTTACAGCTAAGCCGAGCTTTGCTAATCATAAGATGTTTACTGAAGATTTAGGCACTTACGGAATTGCTAGTTGCTATAACGGTCTACATGTTGGAGGGGGAGCACATACTTTAGTAAGAATGAGATTATCTACTTTAGCTTCTACTGCCACTGATATTGATGATTTCTTCAATGATAAATTACCTAATGCTATGAAGTGTATGGCTGAATATATAAATGAAAGAATTAGATACATAGTTGAAGAAAGTACTTTCTTTGAAACAAACTTCTTAGTAAAAGAAGGTTTCATAAGTAAAGATAGATTTACTTCTATGTTTGGACTTGTTGGACTTGCTGAAGCTGTTAATATACTTCTTAAAGCTGAAAAACTAGAAGATAAGTTTGGTCACTGTCAAGAAGCTGATGATTTAGGCGTTAGAATAATGGACTTTATGGAGGATTTTATAAATAATTTCCAAAGTAAACACTGCAAAGTTACTAACGAAAGACTATTACTTCATGCTCAAGTAGGTATAGGTGATGATATAAATATAAGTCCTGGCTCAAGAATTCCAATAGGTGAAGAACCTGAATTATGGAAGCATTTAAAACAAACTGCTAGATTCCATAAATACTTCCCATCAGGAGTGGGCGATATATTCCCATTTGAAGTTAATTCTATGAACAATCCTGAATTTATATTAAACATAATTCAAGGTGCATTTAAAGAAGGTATGAGATACTTCTCTCTTTACTCTTCAGATGCTGATGTGATAAGAATCACTGGATACTTAGTTAAGAAAAGTGAAATAGAAAAATTAAATAGAGGTGAAGCTACACTTCAAGATACAGTTGTTTTAGGACAAGGACAAGTTAAAAACGGTAAAGTTCTTGAGAGAATGATAAGATAATGACTGGATTGGTTAATAAGATAATTCCTTTTAGCTCTGTTGATGGGCCAGGAAATAGAACTGCAATATTTCTACAAGGTTGTAATTTCAATTGTATCTATTGTCATAATCCTGAAACAATAAATATATGTGGTAACTGTGGTACATGTATCACAGCTTGCCCTAGTGGAGCTATTACTAAAAATAACGGTGAAGTTTTTTGGGATAAATCAAAATGCTGTAATTGCGATTCATGTATTAAAACATGTAATAATAGTAGTAGTCCAAAAATCTCTAAGATGTCTGTTGATGATATAATTAATGAAATAAATAATTATAAACCTTTTATCCAAGGTATAACAGTATCTGGTGGAGAATGTACTCTTCAAGAAGATTTTCTTTTTCATTTATTTACAAAGATAAAATCATTAGGCCTAACATGCTTTATTGATAGCAATGGTTCTAAAGATTTTAAAGAAATGCCTAAACTTTTAGAAGTTTGTGATAGCGTTATGCTTGATGTTAAAGCTTTTGATAATACTATACATAATAAATATATATCTTTTGATAACGCAAATGTATTATCAAATTTAGAATTCTTAGCTTCTATAGGAAAGCTTTATGAAGTACGAACAGTTATAGTTCCTGAATTATTTAATAATGAAGAAACTGTACGCAAAGTTTCAGAAATTATAAATAAGTATGATTCAAATATAAGATACAAGCTTATAAAGTTTAGAAATCTTGGAGTAAGACAATCTTTAAAACTTCATCCTACTCCTTCTGATGAATATATGAATACAATAAAAAGTATTGCTGAAGAAGGTGGATGTAAAAATATTATTATAGTATAGTAATGTATAAAGTAACTATTACTCCATAACCTATTTACATAATGTTTTAAAGGAGTGATTATTTATGAATAATCGTTTATTCAAATTAAGTGAAGTTGCCCAAGGTGATGATAAAGAAGCTAAGAAGACAGTTGTTTATACTTCTGATTCTACTACCGCTGCTGTTTGGGTTGTTAAGCCTAATCAATTTATTCCTACTCATAAGCATACTACATCAGATGACTTATGGATTTGCATTCAAGGAACAGGAGTAGTTTATCCTGAGAAAGATAAAGAAGTTCCATTTTCTAAAGGAGATATGCTTTTATCAACAAAAGATGCGCAACATGGTTTAAAAAATACAGGAAATGAAGATATTATATTAGTTAGTGTAATTGCACCATTCCCATCTGACTTTGTTGCTTTATAATAACCATAATAAAACAACGCTTTAAATAAGCGTTGTTTTATTAATATATTATTTAATGTTCATATTTAATACTATAGCATGTTCCCCAAAATAGCATCTATCAGCAGTTTGCCCTAAATAATCTTCTCCAAACATTTCATATATATTTCCGTACACCGAAAACTCTGGTAACCTTCCAACTATTTTCCCATCTTTAAATAAGTATGCCATTTGAACTGGAGATGCAAAATCCCCTTCATTTGTACAGTCTCCTCCAGACATAATTACAGTGTATATAGCTTCTTTTCCATTTAATATTTCTGATAAAGTTTTATCTCCACTCTTTACCTTAATTCTTGATTCTACCATTCCTTGTCCATATAATGAAGGTACTTCATCATAATTAGCAAGGGCTGCAGCTGTATTTGGAATATTATATTCAGCTGAAGTTTTCTTATCTGTATATCCAAAATTTATTTTCCCATTTTGGATTAAACAAAATCTATCATTTTCAATAACGCTTCCTTCTGCATCAAAGAAAGGTATATCAATATTTTCTTCACTTCTATCAACATATACTGTAAAATCTTTTGAAAATACTTCTTTTCCAAGCTTATTATTGAAAATAGAAGTTCCTTTGTAAAGGTCATTTCCATTTAAACCTTCAATAACTTTTTCTCCTAAATCATAAAAATTCGAAATTACAGGAATCTTTGTTTCCTTAGGTATTTCAACTATATTATCAAAAGCAGTTAAATAATCTCTAACATCTTTTACTATAGCTTCTATATCAAATTGTCTTTCACATCTCTGTACAGCTGTATCAAAAACATTTACCGATTCTTTATGCTTTATAATTAATTCAGTCTGATAATACTTATCTAAATTAACATATTCTAATCCTACATCATTTTTTAAAGTAATTTCTGTTTCTATAGACTTAATCTTATTGCTGAAAATAAAGTTTGGAAACTCTGACCTTATAATTTCTAATAACTCTTCTGCTTTTTTTAAGAATTCATCTGAAGACATATTACACTCTCTTAAATCTCTTCTTCTCTTTCTATCTTTGCATACTTCAAAATTATACGGAACTTTATTTTCAAGATTCTTAATAGCTTCATTCCATGTTTCCTCAGTTGGCTCTCCTAAGCTTCCGCTTACCCCTATATATCCATCTTTATATACTCTACAACCACTCTTTGTAATATCCTTTTTTCTTATGGAATCTATTCTTGTCTGCGTTACGTTAAGTGCTATTTCCTTCATTCTATTTATATAAGCTTCTCTAATCACTTTTCTCACCTACCCCTATTCAACATTTATTTTATTTACACGTACATATGGCCCACCTAATCCTACAGATAGTGGCCACTGTTCCATTTTTCCACAACCACCTGTCCCTAATGATTTAATTTCAACTTCATTAGATAAGCCATCTATTTCATTTAATGTACTCATTACATTTCCTGTTATTACTGATACTTTTACTGGTTCTGATATTTTTCCATCTCTAATCATATAAGCTCTTGATGGTGCTATAGTAAATGTAGACATTCCTGAACCATGAATAAAACTATCTATATATATTCCTTCTTTAACTCCATTAAAAAGTTCTTCTTTTGTTAAATTACCAGCTCCGATATAAGTTGTGGTCATTCTTACTATAGGTTCATATTCAAAATTTATAGCTCTGCTATTACCAGTAACATCCTCATTTAAAGCACCTGCAGTATATGCACTGTGAAGTCTTCCATTTAAAATTCCATCTTTTATTAAATAATTTTCCTTTGCCTTAGTTCCTTCATCATCATAAGGTACATATCCAGAGCCTTCAATATTTCCACAATCTATTATATTTAATATTTCTGAACCAACCTTAGTTCCTATACTCCATTCTTCCATCATCTTCTCATCACCTATCATAAAGTCTGATTCACTTTTATGACCAAAGCTTTCATGAGCAAATACACCTGCTACAACTGGAGAAAGTATACATGTATAAACTCCTTTTTTTACAGGCACAGCATTTTTTGCATACTCTAAATTTTTAATAATTTCTTCTCTAAATAAATCTTGCTTATTAAACAGTTTATTAAAATCATCTTCATATATAGTTTCTCCACCATTTTGAGTCATACCATCAATAGATAATTGATACCTATTTGCTATATATGCATTCTGTATATCAAAAGTAACATCTGTACCTTTACTTGAAATTATTTCTTTTATTGTATAAGTGTCTTTATAAAGTAATCTCGAATTTAATATTTCTGGGAATTCATTATTTATAGGTAGGTAACTTTCTAAAAGTTTAATCTTTTCATCATTAGATACTTCTATTATGTTATTATTTTTATATTTTATATCATTGCCTTTATTTACTTCTATCCTCTTAACTACAGGATTATCATAAATATTTTCATTTCTTTTAGCCAGTTTTGATAGTTCATCAATTTCTTTCTGTATTTCTTCAATATTTGTAGTAGAGCTATAATACCATCTCTCCCCATCAAATATACGTATAAATGCCCCTTTTTCAACTTTTAATTTATTCTGCTTCAACTCATTATTTTCATAGGTTATGCTATTAGTTTTTACAGTTTCAATTCTGATATCTGTATATAATTCTTCTGGAAATCTATACATATCAATCGCCCCCTTTTAATTAATAAAATTATTTTACCATTTATTCAAATAATAGTAAAATAGATGAATTTAACTTTTCTCAGTTTATCCTTTATACATTTGTTTCATATACTATATAAATAAATCAATGTTTTAGGTGTTAAATATGAAATTTCCTAAAAATATAGATATAAATAAGCTTCAATTCATCGGTAGCGGAACTCAAGGTTCGGTATATAAAATAGATGATGAAAAATGTATAAAAATATTTAAGAAAAAGTCTCATTGCTTAAAAGAAATAAATACCATGCTTATGTCACAGGTTGACTATCACTTTCCAATTTTATATTCATATGGAGACAAGTATATTATCCGTGAATATATAGATGGTATAGAACTTGATAAATATCTATTATCAAATTCATTAACCCCTTATTTATCAGATAAGTTAATAGAATTATATGATGCTATGAATTTTGTAGGCTTTTCAAGATTAGACACTACCTTATTTCATATATTACTTACTGATCAGTATGAGCTTAAGATTATAGATACTGCTCGAGCAATGAAAAAAGAAACTATTTACCCAAAGTTAATACTAGAAGGCTTAGATAAGCTTAATTATAAAAATCAATTTTTAAGCTATGTTAAGATTGTACGACCTGACCTTTATAACAGGTGGAATTCTATAAATAATTTTTATTGAAGGAGATTATATGCGTTTTTTAGTTTTCGGTGATTCAAAGGGTAAAAATAATGGGGTAAATACTAAAGTTTTAAAATCAATAATGGAACAATCAATAAAATTAAATCCTAAAATTGATTTTCTAGTGATGTGTGGTGATTCAATTGCAGGTAGTTCAAATAAAGAGCAGCTCATTTCCCAATTTAATAATTTTAAACGAATAGTTCAAAGTTATCATCCAAACAAAATAATTCTTCCTGTTATCGGTAATCATGAAGTCAACATTAATCCTACCGATGATAGCTATGAAAAAATATTTGAAAAAATTTATAATGATCTAAAGCCTAGTGGTTATTTAGAAGATTATAATAAAACAGCTTATTATGTAGATTATGAGAATACTAGAATTATTATTCTTAACGCTTTTCATCCTAATGAAATCCACAAAATTATAGATAACCAACTTTCTTGGTTTGAAAATGTGGCTTCTGTAGATATAAAAAACAAATTAGTTGTTGTTCATTCTCCAGCATTTCCTACTGGTGCTCATCTTGGTCATTGCCTAGATTTATATCCTAATTATAGAAATTCCTTTTGGCAAGTAGTTGATAAATGTAAAATTGATATAGTTTTTTCTTCTCATGAACATAATTATTCTAGAAGAATTATTCATGGTAAAAATGATATTCATCAAATTATAACAGGTGGAGGTGGAGAAAAACTTCGAGATAAATATAAAAGCAAAGATGGTGTTATCATTCCTCCTATTGCAACCTATCATTTTGTTGTTGTTGATATAACTGAAAATTTTATAGAAGTATCTGCAATAAATACTAAAGGCAGACTACTTGATAATTTTAAGCTTTATAAATAGTAATTTTAAATAATACTGCACTAACTAAAATAACAAGGATATTTAGTTTTATGAAATATCCTTGTTACTTTTAAATTTAATACTATATACTAAACTCTTAATTTTCTTTACTTCTTTTTTTAATAATTTAGATTGATTCTATCTATCTCTTTCAATTACCTTCTTCATAGTTTCTTTATTCATTGCCCCTGGAACATATGTTGTAATATAACCATCTTTATCTATTATAAGTGTAGATGGTAACGAGTTCATTCCATAACCATACATAAGTGATCCATTTTCATCAAATACTACTGGGAATTTATATCCATTGCTCTCTAAAAACTCAGTTATATTCTCCTGAGAACCTTCTCTTCCTAAATTAGGTGATGCAACTCCTAAGATTATAACATCCTCTTGATTCTTATTATATTCCTCATATAGTTCATCTATATAAGGCATCTCTTCTCTACATGGAGGACACCATGTTGCCCAGAAATTTAAGAATACTGTCTTACCCTTATACTCACTTAAAGTATGCTTGTTTCCATAATTATCATACAAAGTAAAATCTATAGGTGCTAGTCTCTCCTCTTCTTCCCCTGCATTTTCTTCAGTTGAATAATTATTATTCTCTATATTACTTTCATCTTTTGAATTTAATTGTTTATTAACATCAACAAAACCATTTACTAACATAATTAATCCAGCAAGTATAATAAGTATACCGCTTATCTTTTTAATAGTTTCCATATGCTTCTTAACTTTATTTAAGTATTTTCCTAATTTACTATAGAATATAGCTACTATAAGAAAAGGTAAAATAAATCCTAGAGTATATACTAATATCAATAAATTAGCTACTAAAATATTATCTGCCGTTGATGCCATTACGAGTACTGATGCTAATATTGGTCCAATACAAGGAGTCCATCCAAAACTAAATGTAAAACCTAATACAAAAGCAGCTAAAGGTGACATTGTCTTATATTTTACACTTAATCTTTTTTCTCTACTTAAAAATTCAGATTTAATAACTCCTAAATAGAACAATCCCATAATTAATATTATGATTCCACCTATAATCATAATTATATATTTATAAGTGCTAAATAATGAACCTAACGCATTAATTGATGCTCCTAATATGAAAAATGTAGTAGATATACCTAAAGTAAAAAATAAAGTATTTCTTATCAATATACTACTTTTAAATTTAGAATCATTCATATCACTTACAGTGCTATTAGCTAACATACTTAAATATATCGGTAGTATAGGTAATATACAGGGTGAAAAGATTGATAATATCCCTTCAATAAAAACAATAAAGATATTAATATTTCCCAAAATTAAATTTCCTCCTAAATTTCTTGTATTTATTTAAAATTAATATTACGTTATATTGTTAAATATATCAATTATTTACTTATCCTAAATTATTCAATCATTTTACATCTTTATGAAATATTATTATGTGATATAATCATATATTCCAATTATTATTTTATAATATTCCTTTATTTTATTTTTTCTCTTTACAATATAAATTTATTGTAACACCTTAATATACATGTCATATACTATATTATGACAAATCGATAATTACTAATTTTCTTATAATCAACTAGTATTAATATTTTAATAATTTAGCTAAAGTATGAGTTTCTCATTTACCTATCATTAATGTAAGTAAGCTTATGTTAGCTAAATAATTATTATCTTCTTGTTTTTAGTAAGTAACCTAATAATCAACCTAATATTTTAGGGTTTGTGATTAATACACAAACCCTACCTTTTAATCTAATTCTTAATGAATTTCCTCTAATATAATTTTATAAACTAGCATCATCTACATAATGCGGTAATAATTTATTTTCAATTCATATAATCATTTAATATTTATATAAAAAAATTTATTTACTTTATAATCAAAATAAATAATCAGCTATAACCTTTATAAAGTCATTTTTCTTTGAGTAGATAGTATCGTTAACTAAAAATGGATTATCTGTAATTATACTATCTACATTTAAATCAATCATTTTGCTCATCATGTCTTGATCATTTACAGTCCATACAAATATTTGTTTTCCTTTATCATGAATATTCTTTATTAAACCCTTAGTTATAAAAGTTGATTCAATACCATATATATCAACATATTCAAACGTATATATATCTCCATATGCAAGAGCCGTTAAATAGCAAGTAAGGAAATTAGAATCTATCTCTTTTACCTTTTTTAATACTTCCTTATCCATAGAAGCTATTACACATTGGTTTTCGGCTCTATTTTTTTTAATAACACTTATAACCTTGTCTATTATATCTGGACTTTCATGGCCATTAAGTTTTATTTCTATTAATAACTTGCATCTACCTCTTACGTATTTTATTGCTTCATCAAGTGTAGGTATCTTGGCTCCTGTATAACCTAGATTCATATAGTTCCCTGCATCATAATTTTTCACTTCTTCATAATCAACTTCCCAAACATTTTTATCTACCCCTGTAGTCCTCTTAAAGTTTGAATCATGAATAAGTATTAGTTCTCCGTCCTTAGTTTCCTGAACATCAGTCTCTATGTACTCAACTTGAGCAAGTATAGCCTCTTTAAATGCAGCTAATGTATTTTCTGGTGCTGATACATTACCACCTCTATGAGCTGTAGCTGTAGTATTATAAAATAATTCTATATTCAATAAAGTATTACTATTTATTGAAAGTGCCATTGATTCAATAGGTATGAGGATAACTATTAATACTACTGTTATAATCTTTTTCATACTTGATACCTTAATCTTATTATGTTTATTATTATAAAATCCAAAATTTTTATAGTTATAATAAATTGCTGATATAAAAGCAAGATTAAGTATAAAGCTAGAAATTGATGCGATTAACATCGAATAATCTTTAAATAATATAGCTTTAGCAATAAATATTTCCTTTAGATCAATACCTATTCCATAATACTTAATTACTATAGCCATTAATATTATCAATAAATAATAAATTCCATAACCTATAAGGCTAAAAACTATAAAAGTTCCAACTGAATATAAAAATATTTTTATATTTTTCCCTTTTGTTATTCTATTACTTTCATTTTTTGCTTCTTTAAAACTACTTCTATTTAAAGTTATTTCATGTATACTAAAAATCCATCGAATAACAATCATATATAAAATAATCATCAATCCCATATATACTATATTTAAAAATTTATTAGACTTTATAAAATCTAGTATATACTCTGGTAACTTCAACTCTCCAATAAATCCTGATGTTAATGTTAAATTTGTTAATGGAATTATTAATAAAATAAATATCATTAATAAGTAATTTTTAATGTTTAATATTCTTACTGATTTTTGTAATCCTAGTTTAATAAGTTTAAATATCCCTATCTTTTCATATCTTATAGATTTATCAAAACAAATAATTGTAGCTGTAAATTCAAAAAAGACATAAAAACCAAAAATGAGTAACAACAAGATTAATAAAAATATTGAAATAGGATTTGTTAATATCTTAAATACATTATCTGTACTTAGATAAATCATTCCTGAATTGTGCATTGCACTTTCAAATATATATTTTATAATAGGTAGTACCAAAATTAATGCAATACCTTTATGGAACAATTCAAATAATATTAAGGTTCCTAAATTATATCTGAGTAATAATATAAAATTTTCAATTATTCCTTTTCTCATAAATATTTCCTCAATATCTTATCTTTATTATTTATACTTCCCATTTTCTTACTACCTATATATGTTAACTGAAAATTAATTAATTTCAAACATTACTTTTAAAATCATTTATTAAAATATTATTGCACTTTTTAATACTTGCTAACATTTATGTATAAAAAAATAGTAGGTCTATTATAAAATATTATCATAATAAATCTACTATTTGTCATTTTTTTAATTAAGCATGTGATAATACTGGGAACATGATATTGTTAAATTCTAAAGGATTATCCTTATCTTTCATTACAAATAATGTAGTATCTTCTTCTTTTAATATCTTTTCATCATATAACACAGTATTAAATGGTGTAAAACCTAATACTACTTTCTTCGTATTCTTATTTACAATCTTATTAATTATGCTCTCCAAATCAATATTTTTAGTTCCAAACACCTCTAATATATATATTATCTCATCACTTTTTTCTGCAATTACTATGGCATCATAATCCTCTACATAATAAATATTTTCTTTCATAAAAGAATTACAGTAAAACATAACTAAATTCTTATTATTCAGAACTGCAAACTGTGAAAATAATACTGTATTTTCAATTATGTTTTTAAATATCTCCTTATCATTACTATCTTCCATATTTATCTTTCTAACACGGCTTTCTTCGTCTATAGTGAAGCAACCTATTGAGTATTCATACTCATAAGCTTCTATAAAATTAAACTTAGGATAAAAATTAATAGCGCTATCATTAGCAAATAGATAAATTAAATCACATTTATCCTTCCATTCTTCAATCACAGTCTCCATTAAATATCTAGCCAGCCCTTTATTTCTATATCTTTCATCTGTCATAACAGTACCAATTTGTATATAGATTTTCTTTTCTCCTTTAAATTTAAACTCCATAATGCTTACGGATACATTTGATACTACTTCACCATTATCTATTAATGAATATGTTATATAAGAATCTCCCCAATAACCTTCTTGATACCATTGTTCAAAATCAATACCAAATGTCCTATTAGCTAATTCATTAAAGCTTTTTCTTAAATGCTCATTTTCTTTGTAGTCTTTTTCATATATATATTTTTTTCCTTGTACCTCCACATAATTACTCATAGCCCAATCCCCCTATTAAAAACATCTATATATATTATCTTACTTTTTATTTATACTTTAAAATTTAATCTGATATTAATAAATTATAATTAATTATAATATTATCCCCACTTTTCATATTCCTTACTTTTACTTTATTATTTGCTATTTCTTCTTCTCCAATTAATATTACATTTTCAACACCAATTTTATTAGCATAATTCATCTTTTTCTTTAATGAATCATCTTCCAAATATATACTTACACCATAACCTTTTGATTGTAGATACTGTAATACTTTTCCGCAATACTCAATCGTATCTCCTATTGGAATTATTAAATACTCTAGTTTATTTTCAATTTTATATTTATCTATAAATCCAATTTCCTTTAATACAAAAAACAATCTAGTTAGCCCTATTGATATCCCTACTCCTGGCAATATATTTGCTGTATAATTTTCTGCTAAGTTATCATACCTTCCTCCTGAACATATAGATCCATATCCTTCATCCCCTAATAATATAGTTTCAAATACAGTTCCTGTATAATAATCCAATCCTCTTATAATCTTTAAATTTATTTCAAAATTTTCTTTATCTACTCCTAATATTTCTAATAGTGATTTAACCTTTTTTAATTCTTCAACTCCCTCATTGTAATATTCATTTTTTATATCAAGCTTTGAAAGTTCTTCTAATTTTTCATCATTTGATCCATCAAGTTTTAATATTTTATTTAAATACTCACTTTTATCAATTCCTATAAGATTTTTAAGTTCACTAATAAATACCTCTTCACCTATCTTGTCTATTTTATCGATTAATATCATTACATCAGCTTGATTATCTATTTCTAATTCAGTTAATATTCCCTTTAATACTTTTCTATTACTTATTTGAAATCTATAATTAGATAAACCTATTTCCTTAAAGGCTTTATCTGCTAAGTTTATAACCCATGCATCATTATTTATACTTAATTTTTCTTTCCCAATAACATCAATATCACATTGATAGAATTCCCTATATCTACCTTTTTGATTTCTTTCACCTCTATAAACCTTTCCTATTTGATATCTTTTAAAAGGAAAAAGCAAATCATTATAATATTGAGCTACATATCTAGCAAATGGGACAGTCAAATCAAATCTTAAAGCTAAATTGTTTTTTCCCTTTTGAAAACTATAAACTTGCTTTTCTGTCTCTCCACCTGATTTGGCAAGAAGCACGTCAGCCTTCTCAATTATTGGTGTATCTATAGCTAGGCATCCATTCATCTCATATACCTTTGATATTTTACTTACTATATCATTAAAAATTTCTTGTTCCCTTGGTAATAACTCCATAAATCCTGGTAATATGCTTGGTTTAATTATATTCTTTTTCATTTTATTCACTCCTAAAATAATTTATTTTTATATAACAAAAAGCCATGCAGGCATATATCCTACATGGCTTACAATAAATTATGATTACACTTAATTTATCATTACCAGAGATACAAGCCTAACAGCGATAGACTTGTATCCGTTTATTAAACAGACCAAGTCTCTAGTAATGATGATGTATTAAATTTGTTTTAATAACACTAAGTGTATTCATAATATTCCTCCAAAATTTTCTTTTCTACATTATATATTATAGTTATATAAAAAGCAATTATCAGATATTGATATTTAAGTAACATTTAATGGTTATACCTTAAAATTATTTACTTCTTTCTAAAATAATATCTCTATTTTGAGTCCGTCTCCTAATTTTCCTATAGCCTTAATTTCTGCACCATGAGCTTTAATTATATCATGAGCAATAGCCATTCCTAAACCTGAACCTTCTATCTTTTTACTTGTATTTGTTCCTCTATAATATCTTTTAAAAATATTATTTAATTCATCTTCAGATACACCTTTACCATTATCTTCTATGGATATATAAACATTACCACTATCTAGCTTTTGAATATCTATCTTTACCTTTACATCATTGCTATTATGAATAAAAGCATTAGTTATAAGATTTATAAATACTCTCTTTATTAATCCTTCATCTAATTCCAGCATTATCTCTTCATCAGAATAATTAAACCCTATATTACTATCGTTATATTTTTCATCATTTATAATATCAATTAATACATGTCTTACTAAAGATACAATATTTATTTTACTCTTATTTAAAACTATAGTATTATTTTTTAACCTAGTTGATAAATTCAAATCTTCTATCAATGTTTTAATATACTGACTTTTATTTATTATTGTCGTACAACATTTCTCTCTTATTCTATCATCTATTTCATATTCTGTGTCTGCCATTATTTCAGCATTTCCTATAATTGATGTAAGAGGGGTTTTTATATCATGCGAAATGTTAGAAATCCATTCCTCTCTCATTTCATCAAGTTTTTCTCTTTCCTTTTCATTAAAGGTTAATATTCCTGCTAGCTGACTTAAACACTTTTCAACATCATAATATATTCCCTTCTGTGGTGTATCTATTTTATATCCACCTTTAGATAGCTTCGATATTTTATTTACTATTCTATTTATAGGCTTTGTTATTCTTAAGGTGTATAAAAAGCTTATTCCCAAGATTAAAAATACATTTAATAAAATTAATATAGGAAACATATGAGCTTCGTCTACCAACTTAACATCATAAGAATAAGTTATTCGCTTAACCCTAGAAGGATCTAAAAATAATAAGTAAGTATATATTTCTCCTTCTAGTTCTTTCTCATCTAAAAACAAAGTAACATCCTCATTATTATATGTTTCTAATAGTTGTACATTTGAATAATTACTATGAGCTATTTCAGGTTTATTATAACTAAATACCTCTCTATTATTTTTGTCTAAAATCTGAATTCCTGAGTTCTCTTCTATCAATTTATTTATTCCATCATTTGAAACCTCTATATTTCCATCTTCCGAATAAACTATATAATCCTTAAAAGCTGAAATCATCTCCTCAGGATGATAATTATATAATCCACCTTTTTTATAAATATTAATTCCCATAAAAGTAATATTTACAAAGGCTATAAATACACAAGCTAAAATGATGTACACAGAATAATGAATTATAAGCTTTCCTCTCATATATTATTCACCTTTCATAACTAGCTTATATCCTAAGCCAATTACAGTTATTAAATATTTAGGTTTAGATGGGTTATCTTCTATCTTTTTTCTAAGTCTTCTTATATGAACTGTAATTGTATTATCGTATCCAAAGAAATCTTCACCCCATACCTCATTGCATATGGTTTCTTTGCTTAAAATTCTATTTGGATGATTCACAAGATAAATTAACAATTTTAATTCCTTTGCTGTAAGCTCGAGAAGCTTTCCACTTTTATATACTTCTCCAGTTTCCTCATTTATTTCTATATCACCAAATTTAATTATCTTATTTTCTTTAATATTTTTATTTGTAACTACATTATCAAAAGTTTTTAATCTAGCTTTTAATCTAAAAGCTACCTCTTTTGCGCTAAAAGGTTTAGTTATATAATCATCTGCACCTATAGCGAAGCCTAAAAGTCTATCCACCTCTTCCGTCTTTGCTGATATAAATAATATTGGAATCTGACTATCTTTTCTAAGTTCATTAAAAACATCGTATCCACTTATGTCTGGTAACATAATATCTAGTAATACTATATCTGGATTAACTTTTTTAAATAACTCTATTCCATCTGTTCCATTATTAGCTATGTAAATATTACTAAAACCCTCACGTTTTAATACTGTATCTAAAATATCAGTAATATCTTCTTCATCATCTATTATTAAAACTTTAAACTTCTCAAAAATATTATTCATCAATATCACTCCTTTTATTTTCTAGATTATATCATATAAACTTTTCTCTTCTCGTAAAACCAATTTATTTAAGATGGATTTAAGATACAGTTTATATTAAATAAATATGTCTATAATAAACTAATATCAGACGCCGGTACTTAACTGACAATCAAAATAAAAGGACTAATTAAGGAGAATAAAATTATGCAAGCAATTATGGAACCAATTTTTCATGTAGTTTATTTAACTACCGTTATCTCTTTAGGAATAATAATGATAAGAAAATCAAAAGATAATAAATACTTTAAAATGTTCGGTTTTATGTCATTAATATTAGGATTAGGTGATTCATTCCACCTTATACCAAGAATTTATGCTTTACTAACTACAGGGTTAGAAAACAATGCACCTGCTTTAGGCTTCGGAAAACTAGTTACATCAATTACTATGACAATATTTTATTTAATACTTTATAAGATTTGGAAAATAAGATTTGATGTTAAAAATTCAAAATTATTAGATATAACAATGTATGCATTATCTGCTATAAGAATAATACTTTGCTTATTCCCTCAAAATGAATGGTTTATAAATAATCCACCTTTAAGCTGGGGTATATATAGAAATATTCCATTTGCAATTATGGGAATTATTATGATTTATCTTTTATATAGCTATGGAGCTAAAAATAATGATAGAGATTATAAAAACCTTGGTATAGCTGTGTTCTTATCATTTGCCTTCTATGCACCAGTTGTTCTTTGGGCTTCTGAAAACTTCTTTGTTGGAATGCTTATGGTACCAAAAACATTAGCATATGTTTGGGTTGTTTTAATAGGGTATAAAGAATTTAAAAAAGCTATAAGATAATTGTAAAAAATAAGTTAGAGCTATCAAATATAAATTCAATAGCTCTAACTTATTTTATTCTACTGTAGTAGTATTATTGTCATCTGAATCACTCTCATAAATAATACTATCAATTTTAGCTATTTCTAAGTCTTCATTTTCTTCTACTACTACATCTTTAGGAATTGGTAAATCTCTAATATAAATTCTATTACCTGCTTGTAGATTAGATACATTTACCTCTATATGTGGTGGAAATTTATTTGGTTCCCCTTGTAATTCTACTTCTGATACAAAAGTCTCTAGCAATAAACTCTTAGCTGCTAATGCATCTTGTCCTACAAAAGTAATTGGTATACCTAACTTTACTACTTCCCCTTTTCTTATTGTTTGAAAATCTATATGAGCAACTTTCCCATATATATCTTTTTGAGTTTCTTTAACTATACATGTTTTTATATCTCCATTTAAATTTAGAGATATTATTGAATTTTTAGGATAACCTAATAATCTATACATCTCTTTTTTTGTCATCTTTGCAGATATAGCTTTATGTGTTTCATCTCCATAAATAACACATGGAATTTCTCCTCTTTTTCTTACTTTGTTTCCTTTTTCAGCTCTTTCGTAAACATTAAATAATAAATCATCCATCATATAATCCTTCTTTCAAATATTAAATATGGTATTTATCATATTTTCGATTTCTAAAATATTTTATTAATTAATTGCAGCTAATATTACTCTAATTTATATCTAACGTTTATCCTTTTACTTAATAATCTATTACGTATATTTAAAATTAAGGCTCTGTTAGACAATAATGTTGATATGTGCATATAATTTACAAATAGTGTTATAATATAGATAATAGCACTATTGGAGGTAATATTTATGGCA
>NZ_CYZX01000013.1 GCF_001405015.1 Clostridium disporicum | reverse complement strand
TTATAATATAATAAGTAAATAAAGGTTGTCTTATTGGACAACCTTTATTATGTATCAAATCAACAATTTAATCTAACAGAGCCAAAGAGAAAAGTGTGGTTATACATTAGTATAACTACACTTTTTATATTTTAAATGTGTTTTTATATAAAATAGTTATAAAAAATGTTATTATAATATTAGAAAATTATTGAAATAAATACATAAAAAGTATTTGAATTTCTAAAAGGAATGGGGGATATAAATGAATATTAGAGAAATTTTCGACCAAAAAAAATTGGTGTTTTCTTTTGAGGTATTTCCACCTAAAAGTACTTCTCCAATAAAAAATATATATAAGGCGTTAAATGAACTAGTGAAATTAGAACCAGACTTTATAAGTGTTACCTATGGGGCAGGAGGAAGCACTATAAACAATAAGACTACTGAGATATCATCTCTTATAAAAAATATTTATGGAATAGAATCATTAGCACATCTAACTTGTATTTCTTCAACTAGAGAGCAAATAGTCGATATAACTGAAAGATTAAAGCTTGAGGAAGTTGAAAATATATTAGCTCTAAGAGGTGATGATAATGGTACAAGCTGTGGAGATTTTAATTATGCTAATGAATTAATAAGTTATATTAAAGAAAAAGAAAGTTTTAATATAATAGCTGCATGTTATCCGGAAGGACATATTGCAAATAAAGATATTAAATTAGAGATTGATAATATAGAAAGAAAGATTGAAAGTGGAGCAACTAGCTTTATATCTCAACTGTTTTTAGATAATAATATTTATTATAAATTTTTAGAAGAGATAGAAAAAAGAAATATTAAAACTAAGATTCAAGCAGGAATAATGCCTGTTATAAATGCAAAGCAGATGAGGAGAATAACTGAACTCTGTGGTGCAACTATACCTTTAAAGTTTAAAAAGATAATGGAAAGGTATGAGAATAATCCAGAAGCTTTAACGCAAGCTGGTATAGCTTATGCAACAGATCAGATAATAGACTTATCTTCAAGCAATGTAGATGGAGTTCATTTGTATACAATGAATAATCCATATGTTGCAAAGAATATAAGTAAGAATATAGGGAAAATAATAAGTTCGATAAATGAAGTTCAAAATGTATAGTAAAAAGGAGAGTTTGAGATGGAAAAGGTAGAAAGTTTTGAATTAGATCATAGAAAAGTAAAGGCACCTTATATAAGGAAATGTTGTGTTTTAAATGGAGAAAAAGGTGATAAAGTAAGTAAGTTTGATGTTAGATTTCTTCAACCTAATAAAGAAGCATTTGGAACAGCTGCAATGCATGGATTAGAGCATCTATTAGCTCATACATTAAGAGAGAAGTTAGAAGGTGTTATAGATTTATCACCAATGGGATGTAGAACAGGATTCTATCTAACTATTTGGGGAGATAGGGAGTGTAATGAAATAAAAGAAGCAGTAGAATATTCTTTAAATAAGGTTTTAGAAGCAACAGAAATTCCAGCAAAAAATGAAGTCCAATGTGGCAATTATAGAGATTTATCGCTTTTTGGAGCACAAGAATATGCTAAAGAAGCATTAGAAAAGGGTTTTTCACTTAATATTTATGGAGAATAATTTAAAGATAGATATAAATGAGGTATTAAGATATCTAGGATATAGAGGTCAAGAAATTACTAATGAACTTATGGAAGAAGTTGAAGAAGCCATTAAAGAAAGTAAGTGTTTGCTTAAAGTTAAATATGTTTGTAAAGAATTTAAGATTACAAAAAATAATAGTGACATATTATTAGAAGGAACAAATTTAAGATTAAAAGGTAAAGATATATTTAACTTATTACAAAATAGTGATAAGTGTATATTGATGGCAGCAACTGTTGGTAGTGATATAGAAAGAAAGATTAAGTTTTATAGTAAAATTAATTTAACGAAAGCTTTAATATTAGATTCTTGTGCAACAGCGGCTATTGAAGAAGTATGTAATAATTTACAGGAAAGTATAGGAAGAGAGATGCTTAAAGGTGAAGAAAATTTCACCTTTAGGTATAGTCCTGGATATGGAGATTTATCTTTAGATATACAAAAAGATTTTATAAGTATTTTAGATTGTGAGCGAAAGATTGGAGTAAAGGTTTCTAGCAATATGTTATTATTTCCCAGGAAATCTGTCACAGCAATTTTAGGAATAACTAATAAGAAGCAAAATAGAGATAGATGCAAAGAGTGTAGTAACTTTGAAAGATGTAACTATAGAAAAGGGGATAAAAGGTGTGGACGTTAGAGAATTAATTAAAGATAGAGTAGTTGTATTTGATGGAGCTATGGGAACTATGCTCCAAAAAAGAGGATTAAGGCTTGGAGAAAATCCAGAAGTAATTAATTTTACAAATGAGGATACTGTAATAGATATACATAAGGAATACATAAAAGCTGGAGCAGATATTGTAACTACTAATACTTTTGGGGCTAATGAGATTAAATTGAAAAACACACCATATTCAGTAGAAGAAGTTGTAAGCAAGGCAGTAACTTTAGCTAAGAAAGCAGTTTCTAATAATGAGGTATTAGTAGCTTTAGATATAGGGCCTATAGGAGAACTTATAGAACCTATGGGAACATTATCTTTTGAGCATGCAGTAAATATATTCAAAAGAATAATAAGAGCTGGAGATAAAGCAGGAGTGGATTTAGTATTAATAGAAACTATGACTGATCTTTATGAGATGAAGGCAGCGATATTAGCATGTAAAGAAGAAAGTACATTACCTATATTTGCAACTATGACTTTTGAGGAAGATGGAAGAACTTTTACAGGGTGTCTTCCAGAAAGTATGGCGATAACACTTGAAGGATTAGGGGTAGATGTGCTAGGGGTAAATTGTTCTTTAGGTCCGAAGGAACTTTTACCTATATTAAAAAGAGTAGTTTCAAATACTAATATCCCAGTAATGGTTCAGCCTAATGCAGGTTTACCTAAAATTATTGATAATGAAACAGTATATTATATTACTGCTTCAGAGTTTAGAGAAAGAGCAGAAGAGTTTGTAAATAATGGTATATCAATTATTGGTGGATGCTGTGGAACAACACCACAATTTATTAGCGAGTTATCTAAGCTTAAAAGTTTGAAAATATTAGAAAGAGAAAAAGTTACAAAAGCTGTACTTACAACACCTTCTAAGTTAGTGGAAGTAAATGAAGTAAAAGTTGTTGGAGAAAGAATTAATCCTACAGGGAAGAAGCTCTTTAAAGAAGCTCTTAAGAAAAATGATATAGATTATATATTAAGACAAGCTATAGAGCAAGTTGAAGCAGGAGCTGACTTATTAGATGTTAATGTTGGATTACCTGAAATAAATGAAGAAGAAATGATAATTAAGATAATTAAAGAAATTCAGTCTATTTTAGATGTACCACTTCAAATAGATTCTAATGACCCTAATGTTATTGAAAAAGGTTTAAGATACTATAATGGTAAACCCATAGTTAATTCAGTAAATGGTGATGATGAAGTTTTAGATAGTATTTTACCAAGTGTAAAGAAATATGGAGCTGCTGTAGTTGGATTGACATTAGATAGCAATGGAATACCTAATAAAGCTATTGATAGATTTAAAATAGCAGAAAAGATAGTAAGTAGAGCATTAGAATATGGAATAAATAGAGAAGATATATATATTGATGCATTAACTCTTACAGTATCGGCACAACAAGAAGAAGTAGTAGAAACATTAAAAGCTTTAAGAATTATTAAGGAAAAGTTAGGAGTTAAGACTGTTCTAGGTGTATCAAACATATCATTTGGAATGCCAATGAGGGAAATTATAAATGAGACTTTTTTAGTGATGGCAATGGAAGCTGGACTTGATTTGCCTATAATAAATCCTAATAAAGAGAATATGATAGGAGCAGTTAGAGCTTTTAAGGTATTGAAAAATTATGATAAAAATGGAGCAAATTATATAGCCGCTTATGGAAATAAGAAAAATGAAGTAGCTAATAAAGTAGAAGGTAAAAAAGAAATTTTAGATATTAACACATTAGAAAATTGCATTTTAAAAGGTTTAAGAAATTCCACAAAAGAGATTACATTGAGGCTTTTAGATGATAAAAGAGAATTGGATATAGTTAATGAGGACTTAATTCCTGCATTAGATAAGGTAGGAAAAAAATATGAAAATGGAGAGATTTTCTTACCTCAATTAATTCAAGCTGCAGAAACTGTAAAGGTAGCTTTTGATATTATAAAAGAAAGACTTGTGTTAAGTGATAAAGGAAGTTCTGTAGGTAAAGGGAAAATTATTTTAGCTACAGTTCAAGGGGACATTCATGATATAGGTAAAAATATAGTTAAAGTTATATTAGAGAATTATGGCTATGACATAATTGATTTAGGTAAAGATGTAAATATAGAAAAGGTAGTAGAAGAAGCAGTGAAAAGTGATGTTAAGCTAGTTGGCCTTAGTGCACTTATGACGACTACTATAAAATCTATGGAGAAGACTATTCAACAATTAAAGATTAATGACTATAAAGGTTATATAATGGTTGGAGGAGCTGTAGTAACTGAAGAGTATGCTAAAAAAATGGGGGCAGATTATTATGCTAAAGATGCCAATGATTCTGTAAAGATAGCTAAGGAAGTGTTTGGAAAGTGATGCTATTAAAACTTAAATTGTGATTAATAAAAAGTGATAAATATTTTTAAAGATTAATTATTAACTTAGATAATGGGGGAATAATATGAAGAAACAAAAGTATTTAAAAAATTTTTTAAAAGCAATAGGAATTTTATTTTTAGCTATAATTGTAATCGTTGGTTTATATGTTGCATATATGAGTATTCAATATTATAGGATTGATGATAATGTTGTAGTTGAGGATGAAAATCCATCGGATATAATTCTTACAGCTAAAGAGAAACATTCAGTAATAACATATAATATTGGCTTTGGAGCCTATAATCATCAATTTTCATTTTTCATGGATAGCGGAGAGATGAAAGATGGAACACAGGTTGTAGGAAGTGATTCTAAAGCAGAGAGTAAGGAAGTTGTAATTGAAAATACTAATAATTCCATAGATTTTGTTGATAATTTAGATGCTGATTTTTATCTTTTCCAAGAAGTAGATACTAAAGCTACTCGTAGTTATAATGTAAATCAATATGAGATGTTAAAGAGATTAGGTTCAGAGTATTCTTTAAGCTTTGCAAATAACTTTCACTCTGCATTTTTAATGTACCCATTTACAGAGCCACATGGCTCAGTTAATTCTGGATTAACTACTATGAGTAAATATAGAATAAATGAATCTATAAGAAAGCAATATCCAGTAAGTACTGATTTTATTACTAAGTTTACAGATTTGGATAGATGTTTTTTACTTTCTAGAGTTCCTGTTGATAATGGAAAAGAATTAGTATTAATAAATACTCATATGTCAGCTTATGACGAGGGTGGAGCAATAAGAAAAGAACAGTTAAAGGTTCTTAATGAAGTATTAGAAGCAGAGTATGAAAAAGGTAATTATGTTATTGTCGGCGGAGATTTCAATCATGATATAGCTGATACAAAAGAGTTGTTTGAAAGTAATCAAAATATTCCAGAATGGGTTTATCAGTTAGATGATAATGATTTAGAAGAGGGATTTACTTTTGTAATAGCAGATAATTATAAAGAAGTTGCTACTTGTAGAAGTACTGATATGCCTTATGTAGAAGGTGGAAATTACACAGTAGTTATAGATGGATTTATTGTATCAGACAATATAAAAAGTTTTAGGGCGGAAAATTTAGATGCTAACTTTGTATCATCTGATCATAATCCAGTAGCATTATATTTTATACTAGAATAGTAGAAATTTTATATCAATTTGGCTCTATGCTTGATGATTAATGATAAAAAAGCTTGGTTATAAATGCCAAGCTTTTAATTTTGAACTTATTTACAAATAATTACGTAATATCATAGTTATCTTTCTCAAATACTATAATTAACGTATGGTATTAGGAGGATAAGATTATGGATAAAGAATATAATAGTAATATTTTTAGAACATATAAATTAGATTACTTTGGAAAGTATCATTTTTATGAAGAGAATGAATTAGTTAAAGAAAAAGAAGATGGAGAATATATTTTAGAAAATTTAAAAAAGAGTAATAGATTTGATTATAATGGAGCATCATATACATTTACGAAGTTTGGAAATATATCTGAAGGAAGAACAGAAAAAGATGTAGATTTAACAATTAAAGAGAATGATTATAATGTTGATATTAACGGAGAAGTAGTTCATTTAGATTTAATTTATAAGATGGATATAAAAAAATTAGAAGATCACTATAGAATAACTACAAGGATTAGTGAAAAGGGAGATACAGTATCTTGCTTACTTTATATAGATTTAGAGAATGGAGAAGATTTTATTAATGGATTAAATCATGTTAAGGAAGCACAAATAGAACTATCTCGACCAAAAGATTAAAAATCTATATTATATTTAAAATATATTAGAACGTTAACTATTTATTAAGTTAGCGTTTTAAATTATGTAATAAATTGTATATAATGTATAATATAGTTGTTAGCAATTTGTATTGGGGTAGATATTAATGAACGAAAAGTATAAAAGGTTAAGTTTATATTATAGAGATTTATGGTGGAAGAGTAGTTGTGATTTACAGTTGACTATGACTAAATATACTTTAGAAGAAAAGCAAAGACGTGAAAAAGATTTTGATGTACTTATAGATAAGATTATAAAGTATATTGAAAGCTTTCCTAAAGATGAAAAGAAGAGAGAGAGTTGGAGAATAAAGGGGAATGATTATATTGAAAAAATAATTTCTTCTGAACGTATATTTAAATTAGGTGTTATTGATAAAGAAATGAAAAGTGCTTTCATCAAATCAACAAAAGATTTCATAAAGCATCTAAGTCTTTTGACAGTACTCTATCTTATGAAGATATAGGACAAGCAATGAGAAATGTATGGATAGTGAATATGTTACAACAAGCCTTTGGAGAAACGATTAGATTTAATAATGGAGTTTTTGGATATAGTATGCTGTATCCATATACAGATAACTATTTAGATAATATTGAGATAGGATTAGAAGAAAAGATTTCTTTTAATAAGAGATTTACTAAAAGACTTAATGGTGAGAAGGTTATGCCATTAAATAAACATGAGGATAAGGTTTATAATCTTGTTTCCTGTATTGAATCAGAATTTAAGAGAGAAAAATTTAATGGTGTATATGATAGTCTTTTACTTATACAGGAAGGGCAAAAATTAAGTCTTAATCAGCAAGAGGAAGAGAGCATTCCTTATGAAAAAGATATTTTGGGCATATCTATTGATAAAGGGGGAGCATCAGTGATTGCTGATGGAAATCTTATTAGAGGAACTATGAGTGAGGAAGAAGAAAGGTTTGCTTGGGGCTATGGATTTCTATTGCAGTTAGGTGATGATTTACAGGATATAAAAGCTGATAAAGAAAAGAAGCATATGACAATAATGTCTCAGCTTGCAGGGAAATATCATTTAGATAAAATAGTTAATAAACTTATAAATTTAACTATTTATGTAGTAGATAATGCTAAATGTTTTGTATGTAAAAATCCTAATGAGCTTAAAGAATTAATAAAAAATAATTGCAACTATATGGTTTTATTTGCAATCATTGATAATAAAGAATACTTCTCAAAAGAGTATATAAATGAAATTAATGACTATTTACCATTTACAATTGAATTCTGTGGAGGGATTAAACAGAAAATAAATGATAAATTTAAGAAGCTAAAAAAAGAGTATCATGGAGTTGCTGTAGAGGATATATTAATGGAGTTTTGTATGTAAATAAAGTGCGAAGCACTTTGGTGAAAAGTTTGACTTCGTCAAAGGGGAAAATGTCACTGACGTGACAGTGAAAATATTGCTTATGGCAATAGTGAAAAGTGTCTACATTAGTACCTTTCACTTTAACATAAGTTAACTTTTCCCCGCTACGCTAGTAGCCTTTTAACTTCGACGAAGTCGACCTTTCACCTGTGAGCTTCGCGAACAATTTATTTTTATTCTTCGTCTTGAAGAGCATCGTATCCTTCTTCGTTAGTCCTTATTTTAACTACATTTTCTACTGGATAAACAAAAATTTTTCCATCACCAATCTTACCGGTATATAAAGCCTTCTTAATAGTATTTATTAGTGTTTCAACTGGGATTTTACATATTATAATTTCAACTTTAAGCTTAGGTAATAAAGTAACTTCTACAGGAGTACCTCTATAGTAGTTAGTAGAACCTTTTTGCATACCGTATCCTAGTACATTAGTAACAGTCATACCTGTAATTCCAAGATTATCTAATGCTAGCTTTAAAGCATCAAATCTATCTTTGTTAGTTATTACAACAACTTTAGTCATCTTACTTCCATCAGTAGGACCATTATATACAACGGGAATAGTGTCTACAGTGCTCATAGGAGTAGTAGTAGGAACAGAAAGACCTGTAGTAGTAGTAGGAACAAACATAAAATCAGCATAACTACTTTCTAAACCATGTTCAAATTTATCAAGACCTAAGATTTCTTCTTCAGCTGATACACGAAGTCCAACAGTTTTCTTTATTACTAGAAATACTATTGTCATTGTAACTAAAACCCAAAGAATAACACAAAGTACACCAAGAATTTGAGTTCCTAAGAATTTAAATCCACCACCGTAGAATAATCCACCATCTAAAGCAAATAAACCAGTTAAAACTGTTCCTAATGCACCACATACACCATGAACAGAAATTGCTCCTACAGGGTCATCTATCTTAAGTTTTTTCTCAATAAATTCCACTGCAAAAGTTAATACTAATCCAGCTATAACTCCAATAAAGAATGCACCACTAGGAGATACCATGTCACAGCCAGCTGTTATGGCAACAAGACCAGCTAGTGAACCGTTTAATGTCATAGAAACATCTGGTTTTTTATATTTAATCCAAGTAACTATCATAACAACTATTGTAGATGAAGCAGCAGCAATATTTGTAGTCATAAATATGTTACTTGCTGATAAAAGCATTGCATCTCCAGTCATTGAAACAGTCGAACAACCATTAAATCCAAACCAACAGAACCATAATATAAATACTCCTAAAGCTCCTAGTGTAAGGCTATGGCCAGGTATTGCATGAGCTTTCCCATCTTTAGAATATTTACCTATACGAGGTCCAAGAATTTTAGCACCAACTAATGCAGCTATACCACCTACCATATGAACAGCAGTGGAACCAGCAAAATCATGAAATCCCATTTGTGATAAGAATCCACCACCCCAAATCCAGTGGCCAGAAATAGGGTATATAAGCGCACTAATAATTAAACTATAAATACAGTAAGCAGAGAATTTTGTTCTTTCTGCCATTGCTCCAGAAACTATTGTAGCTGCAGTTGCACAGAATACAGTTTGGAATATTACAAATGTAAAAGTAGGTAGTGAAGAACTATAATCCCCTCTAATAAATAAATCCAAACTACCTATTAATGGGCCATCTCCAGCAAACATAAGGCCAAATCCAATAAACCAAAAAACTACAGTTCCAATAGCAAAATCCATTAAGTTTTTCATGATTATATTTCCTGCATTTTTTGCTCTAGTAAAGCCTGTCTCAACCATAGCAAAACCTGCTTGCATGAAAAATACTAATACAGCCCCAAATAAAGTCCAAATTGTGTCAAGTGATGAATACATAAATAATTCCCCCTTTTTTATTGTTATAAAAATAGAGTGAATTTTACTGACTATGCAAAGTAAAATTCACTCCATTGTGATAGCTATTAAATTTATAAAATAAAAAGGCACTTTGAACTATTTTAGTTCAAAGCGCCTTTGCTTTTTATGCTAATTATTATATTACAAGATATTGGAAAAAGGAAGTGTTTTTTAAAAAAAATTATAAAATTTATTTGTTAAACTGATTAGTTTTACCCATCATATATGCTAATTTAATCATATCCTTTTCTTCATCAGTAATATTTCTATTATACATTTTTTCAAATTGATTTATTAAAGCTGAAGTATCAATACTAGTTTTTGTATGTTTTTCTCTCTTATTATCAGTGTAAATATATAATTGAGGTTTCATTCTTTTGTTGTAAATTTTTTTAAAGACTTCAGCTGTGTAGTAAGCATCATTAAACGCATCGTGAAATTCAGATTCTATAGGTATTTCAAGCTGTTCTGTAGCTACCTTTAAACCAATTTTTCTACCTTTTGAATATTTTAATGCTTTAGATAAGTAACACTGAATATCTATATATTTTTTGGGAATAGCATCAGAAGATAATTTGTAATAATTAGCGTTTCTTATTAATTCTTTAATATCATTAACTCCCCATAAAACTAAAGTTGCATCTTCTGTTCCGATAAAATTGATAAAGTCTTTGTAAACATCTATAAAAAATTTAGCTGAATTTATTTGCTCATAATTTATATTAGTTAATTCTTCTACGTAAGGATGAATAAGTTTATGAACAGTTGGTTTAATAAAAGAATTGAAGGTCGAAATTGTGTTAAAGTTACTGTCCAATTTTAAAGCTCCTATTTGAATTATCTCGAACATAAGGGGAGATTTTTCAGTAGTTTTATTATCAGGATGTTGTTGATTAAATTCTAAGTCAAATATTATATAATTCATTTTTTCACCTACATGAACTTATGGTATTAATATTATTAGTTTTGCACTTGTTATTAGGAATATTACTTTATAATAATTCCAAAAATACATTAATAAGCTATGTAATATATTACAATAAATAAAAGTGAAATTAAAGAGTAAGTTTCCAAAATAATGACATTTAATATTTTATATAGTATAATTATTTTAAAAAAATGTAGAAAAGAGTAGAAAAATGACGAAAAAGATATCAATTAAAGCTACTAAGACTCTTATATTTATATTTATTTTTATTTTGGGTTTTGGAGGAGTTAAATGTGATGCTTATGATGGTATAAGTTTTAGTAATATAACTATAGAGGATGGATTATCACAGGCTACTGTTGAAACTATTTTACAAGATAAAAAAGGATATATTTGGTTTGGTACTAATAATGGATTAAATAGGTATAATGGTTATGATTTTAAGGTATATAACCATGAAAAAGGTAATCCTAGCAGTATTATTAATAATTATATAGTTGATTTAAAGGAAGATTTTGAAGGTAATATATGGGTTGGAACAGCAAATGGAATCAGTAAGATTAGCTCCGATGAAGAAACTATTACGAATTATTCACAGGGAGAAGAAAATGGAGGATTATCTCATTATAATATATGGGAAATACTGATTTTGAGAAATGGGAAAATATTAGTATCTACAGCTAATGGATTAAATTTTTACGATGAAAAAACAGATTCTTTTAAAAGAATTTTTAATGATGATAGTTTATCTAGTCAAATGATTTATTCGATTGATGAAGATAGTGAAGGTAATATTTGGCTAGCGACTGACAATGGGTTAAATATGATATCAAAAGAAACTGGTGAAATAACCAGATATTATCATGATGATACGAAAAACTCCATAGCAGAAAATCGTATTTATAAAGTGTATTGTGATGATAATGGATTTATATGGTTAGGTACATTTACAAAAGGTGCATCAAGAATAAACAGAAAAACTGGAGAGATTACCAACTATTATAAAGATTCATGGGGATTAGATAAATATCCAGGAGAACATATAAGAGATTTTTATAAGGATAGTAATGGTGATCTATGGATTTGTAGTAGCAATGGTTTAGTTAAATATGATTATAATAAGTTTATATTATATAACAATAAGGTCTATGATAATAGAAGTTTAGTTAATGACACTGTATTTACAATTATAGAGGATAGGACTGGAATGCTATGGGCTGGAACTTATGCTGGAGTGAGTGTGTTTGATTCATCTAATAGCATTGTTCATTATAAAAATGATCCTTTTGATAGCACAACTATTAGTGAGAATATGATTCAAAGTATTTATGAAGATAGTGATGGCTATTTATGGGTAGGTACTCATACAAAAGGAGTTGATATTTTAGATGGTGATAGGAAAAAGATAAAAACTCTTAGTTTTGAAGATAATGAAATTATAAGTGGAAATAGAGTAAATGCTATAAAAGGTTATAAGAATTATATTTTCTTGGCAACAAATAATGGGCTAAATATAATAGATAGAGATAATAAAAGTATAAAAATAATAAAAAAAGAAGAAGGTTTAGAAACTATAAATATTAGAAATCTTTGGGTTGATGATAAAGGATATCTTTGGATAGGAACTATCGATGGAATATTTGTAATGAATATAGATACAAATAAAATTGAAAATGTAACTTATATATTGGAAAATGCTGAAACAGATGACTACTATAGTGGTTATATTTTTCAAGATAGTGAAGGAATATATTGGATAGGTAACTTTGTTAATGGAGGCTTAACTAAGATAGATCCATATACTAAAGAGGTTACTAACTACAAGTATGATAGTAATAATAAGAATTCATTAATAGATAATGTTGTAAGGACAATTGTAGAAGATGGTAAAGGGAATATATGGATAGGAACAAGTGAAGGATTAAGTGTTCTAGATAAAAAGACAAATAGCTTTACTAATTATACTACAAAAGATGGATTACCTAATGATACTATTTATGGAATATTAATTGATGATGAAGATAATCTATGGTTATCAACTAATAATGGATTATCTAGATTTGATATTTTAAATCAAAAATTCATGAATTTTAATATAACTGATGGCCTTCAAAGCAATGAATTTAATGGAGGAGCATATTTTAAATCAAAGTCAGGAGAATTCTTCTTTGGAGGAATAAATGGAATGAATTCATTTTATCCTGCTGATATAAAATCAAATAATTATAGTGAAAATGTAGTTTTTGATGAATTTCGTGTAAATGGAATAAAGGTTAGAGATATTAATGGAAAAGTATTTTCACATGATCAAAATAATATAGGTATTCAAGTTTTTTTACCAGAATATAAAAATAGTAAAAATATAAGATATTATTATAGTCTTAATGATGATGATTGGATGCCTATGGATAAGACAACAGTATTGTTTAGTGAACTATCTCCTGGAAAATATAATTTTAAAATAAAAGCTATGAATAGTAATGGTATTGTTAGTGAGAGTAATGAATTAAGTTTCAAAATAAAAATGCCATTTTTAATTAGTTATCCAGCATTAGCCTTTTACCTTATTGTAATTATAATAATGATAAAATTACATAAAAATAAATTAAATAGATTAGATACTCTAGTTGATAGAAGAACTAAAGAGTTACGTGATGAGATGGAAATAAATAAAACTCTTTTTGATAAGATTATTAAATTAGAGAGAGATAAAAATAGCTATTTTATAAATTTATCTCATGAGTTAAGAACTCCATTAAATGTTTTACATACCATAGAACAGCTTATAAGTACTTTAAATAAATCTGGTAATATTGAAAGAAGTAAATTAGATTATTATATGTCTATTATGAGAAAAAATAATAATAGACTTTTAAGGTTGATTAATAATCTAATCGATATTTCTAAGATGGAGAATGGTAAATATAAAATAGAAAAAGAAGAAGTAGATATTGTATATCTTGTAGAAGAAGCTGCACTAAGTATGAAGGAGTATATTGAGGAGAAAGGAATAAGTCTTATAATAGATCCAGAAGTTGAGGAGAAAATTATAAGATGTGATGGTGAAGATATTGAAAGGTGTATACTAAATCTTATTAGTAATGCTACAAAATTTACACCAGAAGGTGGAGAGATTACAGTATTAATTGAGGATTTGAATGAAAAGGTTAGAATAGTAGTTAAGGATACAGGAATAGGCATACCGGAGGAGTTCAAAGATTTAATATTTAATAGATTTGACCAAGTTGTTGATTCTGATGCAGAGGTAAAAGGAGGAAGTGGTTTAGGACTTACAATAACAAAGCAGATAGTAACTTTACATAAAGGTACAATTTATGTAGAAAGCAAAGTTGGAGAAGGAAGTTCCTTTATTATAGAATTACCGGTATAGATTAAAAAATATTTTTTAATAATATAGATTTAAGATACTTTTAAAGTAGGTGAAATAATGGGGAAATTATTTATAGTCATTTCGACGTTTTTACTTTTAGTAGTGATTGGGGTTAGAAATGCAAAAAATAATAAGAGAATTTTTACAGTTTTAAATAAAATAATGAAAGAAATAAATACTACCTATATTCAGTTGTTTAAGGAAAAGTCTAAATTAAGAAGAAGTGTTCAGATAATATTAATAATAGCAGCAGAGATATTTATAGCAATATCTATTTCTACAAGTGTAATTAGATATATGGATACTTACATGATAAGTACAGTGGATTTACTAATAAAAATAGGGATTATTATAGTATCATTAATAGTAATACATTATTCTATGGGATATATATTGCTTATTACAATTAAAATCCATAAGTTTATATATGGTGTGGAAAATAAGAATGTTAAAGTAGATTTACTTCTAAGTTATTTTATTATAAGTACTTATTTTACTGCCTTATTATTATCACCAGAAGAATTTGAGAGTACATATGTATTAGGATTAATAGGGATTACAGTATCTTATGTGTTAAATATGAAGGTACTTATACAACTTATAAGAAATCCTTATAATATAAAAAGTAAGCATGAAGAAGAAACTTCTTATAGTAGGATTATAGTTGCAGCAATACTTATGGTTGGATTAATAGTTCTCAATTTATTCTTAGGAGTATGTTTTATAAATGGAGCAGAGCCAGGTGCTTTTAGTAATTCTCCAAATGCATTTGATTTATTTTATTATACTGTAATTACTTTTACAACTATAGGATATGGAGATATAACTCCATTGACTATAGGAGCGAAAATTATAAGTATAATTATATCTATAACTAGTGTAATATGTTTAACAATATTCTTAAGTACAATTTTATCATATAAAGATAATAGTGAAAATTAGAATAAATAAATCAGTAGAGTAGTTTAACACTTGTTAAATTTGTTGACATAAAAATTAACAAGTGTTAATATTTGTTCATATAATGAATAATTTTAAAAATAATGGTATATAGGTGATTGATGTGGTGCTTATAGATAGATGGATAGAAATATTAGAATATTTAAAGGTTAAAAAATTTGCTACTGTTGAAGAAATGATGGAGAAGTTTGAGATTTCTAGATCAACATTAAGGCGTGACTTGATAGCAATGGAGGATAGAGGTCATATAAAGAGAACTCGTGGGGGAGCAGAGATTATTGAAAAAAATGATGATAATCTTGAATGGGTAAGTTTATCAGAAATATTCAAATATAAAAAAGAAGAAAAGATAGAAATAGCTAAAGTAGCAGCGAAGCTTATTAAAGATAATGATGTAATATTTATAGATTCAGGCTCAACTTGTTATTATATGATAGATTATATAAATGCAAAGAATATAACAGTTGTAACTAATGGGATACTACATATTCAGAAGCTTATGGCAAAAGGTATTAATACTTATATATTAGGGGGATATGCAAAACCGGAATTAAACTTAATTATAGGTGAGGACATAGTAAGTAAGATAAATGTGATGAATTTTGATATAGCATTTTTAGGAACGATGGGAATAGATTCTAAAAGCGGATTTACAACACAATTACTTAGTGACGGAGAAGTTAAAAGAGCTGTGATTAGCTCTGCCGAGAAATGTTTTGTTCTTGCAGATACATCAAAGTTTAATAAGAGAAAATTTTATACTTATGGAGAGTTTTCAGAAGCTACTGTAATTACAAATTCTGAGGTTGAATTTGAAGATTCTAAAATTGATATTATATATTGTGATTAATTAAATATAATTTTGATAATATAAACCTTATTGATAGAAGAAAATTAAAAAGATAGATATAGATTACTTTTAAAGTCGGTTTTAACTGGCTTTATTTTTTTATAAATTAATGAAATAAATAAAGAAAGATAATTTTCAAAAAATGAAAATTGGTCATTATATGGACAAAATAAATTGACTAATGTTCAAAAGGTGATTTATAATTTACTCAAAGAAGAAAATGAAATATTTTAAGAATAAAATTAGAATAATGGAGGGTACTTATGAGTAATATTAAATTCCCAGAAAATTTCTTATGGGGTGGAGCTACTGCAGCTAACCAATTTGAAGGTGGATATAGAGAAGGTGGAAAGGGGTTAAGTACATCTGATGTTATGACAGGTGGAACTCACACTGTAGCAAGAAGAATTACTCCTGAATTAGAAGAAGGAACTTATTATCCAAGCCATGAGGCAATCGATTTTTATCATAGATATAAGGAAGATATAGCTCTTTTTGCAGAAATGGGATTCAAAACTTTTAGAATGTCTATGAACTGGACAAGAATATTCCCTAACGGTGATGAATTAGAACCAAATGAAGAAGGTTTAAAATTCTATGATGATGTTTTTGCTGAATTAAAGAAATATAATATAGAACCATTAGTAACTATTTCTCACTATGAAACACCATTTGGTTTAACAAAGAAATGGAATGCATGGGAAGATAGAAGAACTATAGATTGTTATTTAAGATATTGTGAAACTATATTTAACAGATATAAAGATACAGTTAAGTACTGGTTAACATTTAATGAAATTAACATATTAACTCACGGTGCAGCTGCTGCATTTATGGGTGCTGGAGTAATGTTTGATGATATAAGAGAATTAAAGTTTGGGCCAGAAGCGGCAGGACATAAGCAAGAATGTTTCCAAGCTTTACATCACCAATTTGTTGCAAGTGCTAAAGCAGTTCAATTAGGACATTCTATAAACCCAGACTTTAAAATTGGGTGTATGATAGCTTACGGTAAGCAATATCCATATACTTGTAATCCAGAAGATGTATTATTAGCTCAACAAAGCGAAGAGTTCTCTAACTTCTTATGTGGTGATGTTCAAGTTAGAGGGGCATACTCAGGATTTGCTAAGCGTTACTTCAGAGAAAATAACATTGAAATCAAGATGGAAGAAGGAGATTTAGAAACTCTTAAAAATGGATGTGTTGATTTCTATACATTTAGCTACTATATGACTAACTGTGTAAGTAAAGATCCAAATGTTGAAACTACTGGTGGAAATCTTTCAATGGGATTAAAGAATCCTTACTTAGAAGCAAGTGATTGGGGATGGCAAATTGACCCTGTAGGTTTAAGAACTACTTTAAATCAAATTTATAACAGATACCAAATTCCAATGATGATTGTTGAAAATGGATTAGGAGCTGTTGATACAGTTGAAGCTGATGGATCAATAAATGATGATTACAGAATTAATTACTTAAAAGCTCATATCGAGCAAATGAAGGAAGCTATTGCTGATGGTGTTGAATTATGGGGATATACTCCATGGGGATGTATTGATCTTGTATCAGCTGGTACTGGTGAAATGAAGAAGAGATATGGATTCATCTATGTTGATAAGAATAATGATGGAACTGGTACTTTAAATAGATCAAGAAAGAAGAGTTTCTACTGGTATAAAAATGTAATAGCTACAAATGGTGAAGAGCTATAAAATATAATTAATATAAAATAGCAATAGATACATTACGTCTATTGCTATTTTTGTATTAATTATTTTATTTATCAACAGAAAATTCTTTTCCATAAGCACATTTATTAAAATGTTTTTCTGCATCAAGTAAATTCATTCCTAAGATTTTTATAGGGGAATTACTTTCAAGAGTAACTTCGCCACACCCTAGACCTTTATTTATAGATGAGTATAAATAATTTATAGCTTGAGGCTTAAAACCTAATAACCTAGCACCAATAGTATCTGTAGCAACAGGGTCAGTACCACATAGAACAATTCCAGTATGATTTCCAATTCCATTATGAGGACCAGTTCCTATCATTGCAGGATTTGCACTAACTATCGATAAATCTATAGTGAACTTTTCAAGCATAGCAGTTATAAAGCCATGTAAATCTTTATGGATTCCTAAGTTTTTCTTAGGATACCCATGTTCTTCACAAGATGGCCATCCCATAGCTATATTTTTTATAGATGCAGACATAGTAGCTTCTTCATGAATTTTAAGTTGTGTAAAGGAAATTAGAAAGGTCATTTCTTCGTATAGCTTATTTAATGATGTTGAAGTCGGACCGCTATGATTTAATGGAACACTTATAAAAGGTCCATAGTTTAAGTTGATGAATTCTACATTTTCTGATTTTATAACATCTGTATAACCTATATCGTTCATTACGGATTCAATATCTTTTTCAGCAGATGCTGTTGCAACTACAACTTTTTTAGGGTTGCAAGACTTAACGATTTTTATTAGTTCTCTTAAGCTTTCAGGACCAACTACATCACCATATCCAACACCGCCTTTATTAACAAAATTAGGAGTTATTACAACAACATCATCATTTTTTATCATGGAAGAAATATTAAGAAGGTTTAAGCCTTCTTTTATAGCTAAAGATTCATTAGAATTTTGAGTTATAGCAACTGTAGAATTTAAGTTTTTTCGTACTCTCAATATAATCACCTCTAAAGTAAATTTAATATTTATTATTTCCATTCTGTATAGTAATTAAAGTAAAAATTAATAATAAGAAAAATTATTTTAAAACTTATATGGAGAAAGCGTGAAGAAAATGTAAAGGTTATTGACAAAATGGTTTTAGGGTGGTAATCTAAAACAAATAGTTTTTAAAACTAGATAAATTAGATTGATAGACAAAATTACTTAGAATGCAATATAAAATGAATGGAGAAAGAATTTATGATTAGAATAGTATCAGACTCATCATCACTTTACTCAAAAAAAGATGGACAAGCTAAAGGGATTGAAATTGCTCCACTTTCAGTAACTATTAATAATAATACATATAAAGAATATGAAGATATTCAGACAGAAGAATTTATAGATATAATTAATGAAGGACATATACCATCATCTTCTCAACCATCAATAGGAGAAGTGTTAGAAATATATAGTAAATATCCGCAAGATGAGATAATTAATATTTCAATGGCTGATGGATTATCAGGTACATATAATTCAGCATGCATGGCAAGAAATATGGATGAAAATCCAGAACGTATTCATGTAATAAATTCGCAAACTTTATGTGGGCCTCAAAGATATTTAGTTGATTTAGCTACGACTTTAGCTCAAAATGGAATAGAAGCTAAGAAAATAGTTGAAGAGATAAATGAAACTCTAGATAAGTCAAAATCATTTCTAATACCTAATGACTTTGATTATTTAGTTAGAAGTGGAAGATTATCACCATTAGTAGGTAAGATTGGTGGATTAATCAAACTTGTTCCTGTAATGACTCTTGCAGAAGATAAAAAATCTTTAGTTAAATTTACTACTAAGCGTACTTTTAAAAGAGCAATACAAAGAATTTGTGAAGAAATGATAGAAGATAAAGTTGATTCAGATTGCAAAATTTACATAACACATGCTTGCAAAGAAGAGCTAGCAGAAGAAGCAAAAAAGATTATTCTAGGGAATATAGAAAATGCTGATATTGAAGTTAAACTTTTAGGACCTGCATTCACAACACAAGGTGGTCCAGGGTGTGTAGCAATTCAATATATTAGAAAACATGAAGTATTAAAATAGAAAAGTTTAGGAGGGACTAATGGAAGGTTCTAAATTTCATTTGCCAAGATTCAAGGAGTTACCACGTGTTCCTTTATATAAAGATCAGGTAATTACATATTTAGAAGATGTGGCTAAATCAATAAATGTTAGTACAAATGAAAAAGTGTTAACACCAACTATGCTTAATAATTATGTTAAGCAGAAGGTGGTATCACCTCCAAAGGATAAAAAATATAATGAGAAGCATCTAGCATATTTAATTGTAGTTTGTATATTAAAGCAGGTATTTAGTTTACAAGATATATGTAATCTTATAAATTTACAAATAGAGAGTTGTCCTATAGACACTGCCTATGATTATTTCTGTACAGAGGTAGAAAAAGCTATAGAGGCTATCTTTTTTACTAGAGATTTTTCATATCCTAGTTCTGCATCAGTAACTACACGAGAAAGTGAAATGGTAAGATCTACAGTTATGGCAGTTGCTCATAAATTATATATACAAAAGCAGTTAATTGATATGGAAAACAAATAAAATATTAGCTTTAGATATAAATCCGTAATGTAAAAATTGCGGATTTTATATTATTATAATTAGAAAATAATATTATTATAATCAGAAGTTTATTATTTCATTATATTGGTATATAATAATAAACAAGGAAGAGTAGTATTTAAATATCAATTTAATATATAGAATAGGAGATTAAATAGTATGTTAAAAGAACAATTAAAAAAAGATGAAATAGCAGCAATGAAAGCAAGAGATAAGGCAAGAGTAAGTGTTTTAAGAATGGTTAGTGCTGAAATTAAAGCTTATGAAGTTAATAATAGGGAAGATATTTCAGATGAAAATGTTATTAAAATAATTGAGAAGAGCATAAAACAAACTAAAGAAGCTTTAGAGTATGCGAAGCAAGCAAATAATGAAGAAAAAATTCAAGAAGGAAATTTTGCGTTAGAAGTGTTAACACCATACCTTCCAAAGCAATTATCTGAAGAAGAAGTTACTGAAATGTTAAAAGAAATAATAGCTAATGGAAATTACACAGCTAAGGATATGGGGAAAATTATGAAAGAAATAATGCCTATGATAGCTGGTAAGTTTGATAGATCAAAAATTAATCCAATGGTAAAAGGGTTACTATAAAATAAAAATAAAGACTGTTTCAAAGTTATATAGATTAATTTTGAAACAGTCTTTTTTGCATATATATGAGAAAATATATTTAAGACATATTATATTAAAATATTAGCTTATTCCTAATTTTTCTTTTGCATCATCAATTAAGTTCTTTAAATCATCCATAGCATCATGAGAAGATTTTCCTATAGTTCTAAGACCTTTAACAACTTCATCTTTGCCTAAAGTTGCATAATCCTTAGTTTTTTCTGCAAATCCTGAAGTATAATCATCAACAGAAAGGATAGCTTTATCTATATCTGTAATAACTTCTGCATTTAGCTTATCAACTTCTGGAGTTCCTTTTTTCACAAAGTTGTTTAAATCAGCTTTAAAGTTTTCTAAGTTTGCTTTTAATTCAACATAAGAATTATTATAGACAGTTAGGAATTCTTCATTTGTTCCATTAAAAGTAAAATCTTCTGCATATATATCATAATTATCATATAAATTAGAATCACCAAAGTAATAGTTGTATCTTTCTGTTAAATAGTTTTGATACTCTTCTTTAGTTGTTGGAGTAGTAGAAGTATTTTCAGTAGTATTTTGTGAATTGCTATTAGAGTTATTTTCAGCTTTATTATTGCCACAACTTACAAATGTTAATAAAAGCATAGCTACTAATAAAGCTGAAATGAGTTTAATATTTTTCATTTTATAAAACCTCCTTAAATAATATATTTATAGTTTGCTTAAATTTTATAAGTATATTCCTAAGAAAATATAGCTTTTTTTATTGATAAAAATATGTATACAAATTTTATAAATATAGTGATATAATAGGCGAGGATTTAAAGGAAAAAAGTTAATAATTAAAGTAAATGCTTTAATATTATATACATGCAAAGGAGAAAAAATGGATATAAATGAAGTTTTAAATATGAATATATTTAAGGTATGGTCAAAGTTTGTAGTAGCTTCTATGGTTGGAATTGTATTAAATACTATATATACAATGGTTGATGGTATTTTTGTAGGACAAGGAGTTGGAGAAGCTGGACTTGCAGGAGTAAATATTGCTTGGCCTGCTGTAACTTTAGTTGTAGGTATTGGCTTAATGATAGGAATTGGGACAAGTAGTATTATAGCTATTCATATGGGAAGAGGTCATAAGGAAAAAGCTGAAAAATGCTTAGGTACAGCTATTAAGTCAATTATTATAATTGGAAGTATAGTAATGATTTTAGGGCTTATATTTAGAGAACCTATAATAAAAATGTTGGGTGCTACAGCAGATACAATAGGTTATGCAAGAGATTATTATACAATAATTTTCATTATTTCTATACCGTATATATTTTCAACAGCATTAAATCCTATTGTAAGAACTGGGGGAAGACCTGATTTATCAATGATAATGATTGGGGTAGGTGCAATTGCTAATATAATATTAGATTGGCTATTTGTTATGAAGCTTGGATATGGAGTAAAAGGTGCGGCTTTAGCAACTAGTGCAAGTATTTTTATATCAATGGTGATATCTTTATTACATTTCTTAAAAGGAAAGTCAAATATAAAAATAAAAAAAGAATATTTTAAAATAGATTTAAGAAATTTAAAGAAAATATTAAAGATAGGGTTTGTAAGTTTTGCAGTACAACTATCTTATGGAATTATACTTTTAGTACAAAATAGGACTATGTTTGCTTATGGAAATACAGTTGATGTAGCAATTTATACCGTTGCAACATATATAAATTGTTTTCTAGTAAATACATGTATGGGAATTGCTCAAGGATTACAACCTTTAATAGGATATCATTATGGTGCAAATAAATTAGAGCGAATGAAAAAATTATTATACATAACTATCGTTATTTGCGTTATTGGAGGAGTTCTTGTTTATACTAGTATAGTATTTTATGGTAGAGAGATGATTTCTATATTTGGAATAGGTAGTGAAAGCTTAGATTTTGCTTATGATAAGATATTAATTTATTGTATTGGAAGTCCTATCATAGGAACAATTTTTACAATGAGTGGATATTTTCAAGCTATAGGTAAAAATATATATGCAAATATAATTTCTATAGGAAGAGGATTTGTGTTTCAATTTTTATTTACATTAATTTTACCACCTTTTATTGGAGTTACTGGAGTTTTCTTATCATTACCCTTAGCTGAATTAATTACGTTGATAATATTAGTTTATATAATATTTGTTGAAAGTAATAAAAGAAGTAAGCAAAATGTTTTGAAAGTTTAGATTTAATATAGAAATTTTAAAGTAGCATAATTACAAATGAATTTAAAATATTAGCGTATTTATGGATAAAACTATAAATACGCTTCTTTTCTTATATAGGAAAGTTTAGATGTTTATGCTCATAGGATAAATCGAGAGATTTCTGTTAAAAGTGATGATTACAAAGGGGAATATATTGTAATGGAAAAAAGATAATTTGATTTTTCTAGAAGAAGAATTTCATACTGAACTTTTTGTAAGTAACTAATAATTAAAAATAATTGTAAAAAATATAATAAATATTATTATGATGTGTAACAAAAGTGCAAATTGATTAATAGTTTGTAGTATATGAAAAATATATTTTTTATGACGGAGGATAAAAATATGGATTTAATTATTAAGGAAGTAGCTGCTACAATTAACTGTAATACTTGCCCTTGTGATACAAGTGTTGTATATGATGCAGGAACAATTACTCCTGATACACAAGTATCATTAATTGACTTTAATGTAACATTAAATAATGTTTGTGTAGATTCTAGATTTGGTATATTTGTAAGAATATATTTTACACCAAATGGTGGTACAACATCATTAGTTGGAATAGCAGGAAAATCTATTGATGTAGATGAGTATGTAGATGAAGCTGATTCTGGTTGTTATGATGACGTTACCATTCCATTCGAAGATGTAGTAGTATGGGTTCCTTATTGTTTTAATGGAACTTTTAGTTTTGAAGTATTTGGAAATTATCTTCAATGCCCAGATTTTGATGATTAATTAAATAATTAATTATTTTTAAATATTATAATGGGATATCGTTATTGAGATATCCCTATTATTAAATGAAAGGTATTTGTTTGATTAATAGTATTAATTAGTAAGGTGATAAAGATGAATGAAATAATATGTTCCAATAAGGATTTAGGGAATATTGCAGAAATAAATGTACACAGTAATTGTAGCCTTGTAAGTTTTGTAGTAAAGTTTTGCAAACTAATTAATTGTTGTAGGTATTTTGTTGTATTGCAGTTACAAGCAGACTTTGGCGATGGAGAGGGGTTTGTTAATGTTGCGATATTAAACAAAAAATTTTGTGCAATTAATAATAGGATACCACCTTATAGATGTATTAATTATAATATATTCTTCAACAATATAGTTATTGATGTTCCTATTTGTAAAGAGATAGTAAAATATAGGATTAAGCTTATAGGTATAAATTGTATCGGAATTATTAAATGTTGTAAGAAGTTATACAAAGAAGATAATGATTTAAATAATACTAATAGATTCTGCAATAAATATATTGGAAAATGCGTTATAAAGATACATTCTTCTTAAAAGTTAATTTAGAGATTAATACAGAATCATAAGAAATTTAATATATATAATAATTATTAGAAATTATGGCAACTGTAGAGATTTTACCCCTTTAGTTTTTACTTCTGGGGATTTTTTTTTATTTCTATATACTTAGAAAGTTTTCAGGTAAGCACTTTTCTTTTTAGGATAGTAAAAATATTGTATAACAAATTAATATAACAAAAGTATAGAAAATAATTATTGGTTATAAAATAACAATAAGCTTTATTATTATGAAAATTTATTGATGTATAGGATGGTGAACAAATGAGGAATACATTTAATAAGAAGTGGAGCAAAAAAAATATATTTAGTATAACATTAGCAGGTATAATAACCTTTTTAATAGTAATTGCTAATAATTATAAAGAGGTAAAATCAGAAGAGAATAATAGTAATAGTATTATACCAAAGCCATTAAGTTATGAAGAAGGTGTTGGTGAATTTAACATAACTAAAGATACTTCTATTTATATTAATGGTAAAAATGAAAAAGAAACAAAAGAAATTAATAAAGTTGCAGAGTTTCTAAAGGAAAAATTACAACCAGCAACAGGGTTTGAATTAAATATTATTAAAGGGGATAATCCACCTCAAGGTAATATTTATTTGACTACAGTAGGTGGAGAGGAATCTCAAGGTAATGAAGGGTATCAGATGATAATAAATGATGAAGGAGTTAAGATTATTGCATTTAAACCAGAAGGGCTTTCAAGAGGAGTTCAAACATTAAGACAGTTATTACCAGCATATATTGAAGGCAATGCAGTTGTTGATAATGTCAGATGGATAGTTCCTGACGCAACTATAGAGGATAAACCAGAATATAGTTATAGAGGATTAATGATTGATGTAGCAAGGCATTTTTTCACTGAAGATGAAGTAAAGCGTCAAATAGATTTAGCTGCTCAATATAAAATAAATAGAGTTCATTTACATCTTAGTGATGATCAAGGGTGGCGTTTGGAAATTAAGAAGTATCCAGATTTAACCTTAATAGGTGGTAGTACTGAAGTGGGTGGAGGCCCTGGTGGATATTATACTCAAGAGCAATTTAAAGAAATAGTTGAATATGCTCAAGAAAGATATGTAGAAATAATTCCTGAGTTTGATATGCCTGGACATAGCAATGCGGCATTGGCATCTTATGGATTTTTAAATCCAGATGGAGAGAAGAAGCCATTATATACAGGAATAGAAGTCGGATTTAGCACTTTTATGACCCATAGCGAAAAAACTTATGAATTTATAGATGATGTAATTAAAGAGGTTTCAGCAATATCACCATCAAAATATTTTCATATAGGAGGTGATGAAGCAGAGGCCACTCCAAAAGCAGATTATAACTATTTTGTAGGAAGAGTAGCTAAAATAGCTGAGAAGTATGGAAAGACTCCTATAGGATGGGATCCAATAGATACATCTCCAGAAATAAATTCTAGTGTAATATTACAAAATTGGAAAGACTCTAATGAAGATGCTAGAAAAAAGGATATGAAAATGATAATCTCAATAGCAGGTAAAACTTATTTAGATATGAAATATAATGAGAGTACTCCATATGGATTAGATTGGGCAGGATATATTCCAGTAGAAACTGCATATAATTGGGACCCTACTGATTTTGCACCAAAAGATTTAGTATTAGGTATAGAAGCACCATTATGGAATGAAACAATTTCAACTCAAGACCAAATGGATTATATGATATATCCAAGGCTATTAGGTTATGCAGAGATAGGATGGACACCTAAGGAAAATAGAGATTGGAATGAATATAAGGTTAGATTAGAAAAACAAGGCGAAAGAATGTTTAATGAAGGTATAAATTACTATAAAGACCCTACTATATGGAGTGATTAATTAGGAGATATAAGATAAGTAGGGGAATGTTCAAATAAAGATTTGGGCTACCAATATTATTTGGTGGTCCTTATTATTTCAGGTTGAAAGTATAAGTGAGTTAATAAATATAGAGATTAAGAAAGTATTTTATAATAATAACTATCTTTTAATAATGATTATAATAATATATAATTTTATAAAAACTAATATAAAAATTATAACCATGGGCAACTTAAGTATGTGAAGAGTTACTATTTATAATTTTGAAGGAGATGAGAAAAATTAAATTAGAAAATACATATATAAAATTACCTGAAGTTTTTTATAGTAAGCAAAAACCAAGTCATGTGCCTAAACCTAAGCTTGTTGCTTTTAATTATTCACTAGCAGAAGAATTAGGATTAGACGTAAAATATTTAGAAAGTTCAGAAGGTGTGGAAATACTTTCAGGAAATAAAGTTTTAGAAGGGACAACGCCTATAGCTCAAGCTTATGCAGGACATCAATTTGGATATTTTACAATGTTAGGTGATGGAAGAGCTGTACTGCTAGGAGAATTTATAACACCTAAAAATGAAAGATTAGATATTCAGCTAAAAGGTTCAGGTGAGACACCATACTCTAGAGGTGGAGATGGAAAAGCTTCATTAGGACCTATGCTTAGAGAGTTTATTATAAGCGAAGCTATGTATGGTCTTGGAATTCCAACTACTCGTAGTTTAGCCGTAGTTGAAACAGGTGAGACAGTCATTAGGGAAAGATTATTGCCAGGAGCAGTATTAACACGTATAGCTTCTAGTCATATAAGAGTTGGAACTTTTCAATATATAGCAAGCTATGGATCAATTGAAGATTTACGAGCTTTAGCAGATTATACTATTGAAAGACATTATAAAGAGTTAGTTAATGAAGAAAATAAGTATCTTAAATTCCTTAAGGAAGTAATAAAAAAGCAAGCTGACTTAATATCTAAGTGGCAATTAGTAGGATTTATTCATGGTGTTATGAATACAGATAATGTGACTATTAGTGGAGAAACCATCGATTATGGACCTTGTGCATTTATGGATATATATAATCCTAGTACCGTATTTAGCTCAATAGATAGAAGTGGACGTTATGCTTATGGAAATCAACCTAATATAGGAGCTTGGAATCTTGCAAGGTTTGCTGAAAGTTTACTACCATTATTAAGTGACGATAAGGATGAAGCTATTAATATAGCTCAAGAAACTATATCTGAATATCCTAAAATCTTCAAGAAAAAATGGTTAGCAGGAATGAGAGGTAAATTGGGATTATTTAATGAAGAAGTTGAAGATGAAGCCTTAATAAATGAACTTTTAACCATTATGGAGAAAAATAAAGCAGATTTCACAAATACATTTAGAGCGTTAACTATGAATAAAGTAGAAGACACTGGTATGGTAGGAAAAGAAGAATTTGATAGATGGTATGAAAGATGGCAACAAAGGCTTACAAGACAAGATAAAACTAAAGAAGAAGTATATAAACTTATGAAAAGTAATAATCCATCAATTATCCCAAGAAATCATAGAGTTGAAGAGGCTTTAGAAGCTGCTGTTAAGAATTCAGATTATACGGTCATGGATAAGCTTTTAGAGGTTCTTAAAACTCCATATGATTATAGTGAAGATAAAGAGGAATATGTATCATTACCTAAAGAAAGTAAAGTTCCATATAAAACTTATTGTGGAACTTAAGAAATAAAGTGCGAATTAATATGACGTAGAAAATAATAAAATTAATAGCTACAGAAACTAACCCACTCGCTAAGAACTTTTAGCCACTAGCTTATGTTAAAATGCTAAAATTTAAAAACTCGCGAGCTCAAACATTTAAATTTCTTAACGCATTTTCACAACGATATTGGCTAAAGTTCTAAAGCTCATTCTATGTTTCTTACACTATTAATTTTATCATTTTCTGATATGTCATAATCATTTCTTAAATTGCTAAAAAACTACATAAAGTAAGAGTAATGAATTGAGCTGCAAGGAACTATCATGATAAACCTTTGGATAAACTATAATTTGATTACCCTAAATTATTTATTTTAAAAATACAAATTCATTTTCCGATGAATGTTTTTCTGAGTATTTAAATGATAAATCAGAAAAGTTTTTTATATCATTAATATTATGTATATTATTTGTAGCTAAATATCTAACCATAAGACCTCGAGCCATTTTCGCTTCAGTGGCTTTAACTTTGATCTTAGAGTCTTTTAGAGATCCAAATATACAGGTAATATATTTATCTTCTGGAGTTAAGTACTTTTCAATTGTTTTGCTATATTCTTTGGAAGCTAGATTTAAGATTATATCACTATCTTTACGTACTTCTTTATATATGTTGTCACCCCAAAAATCGTAAAGGTCTTTAAAGTTGTTCGTTTTAAGCTTGGCCTGCATTTCTAATCTATAAGGAGTTACTCCATCAAAAGGTTTTAATACACCATAAAATCCAGAGAGTATTTTTAAATGCTTATTTATATACTCAAATTCTTCGTTGGAAAAAGAATTAGGTGACATATACTTATATTGAATACCTTCGTATGAAAGTATACAGGGGGTAAAACCTTTAGTTAAATCCATATGTAAATATCTATCATAGTTAAGTTCAGCAATTTGATCATTACAAGCTAGTAATTGTTTTAAATTTTCATAAGAAAAACTTTTTAAAGTATCATAAAGAATTTGTGTTTTATCAATAAAGCATGGTATAGAAGTTGGTGATAAATCATCATCACATATATTCATTTTTTTTGCTGGTGAAATGATAATACTAATATTTTCTTTTGTCATAAAATCATCTCCTTTTAAGTTTTTTCAAGTATATCATATAATAAATGAATATTTTGGTACTATATATAAATATTAAACAATTTTATTATAATCAATTTTTAGAAATTATGAGATGATTTATATAAGTTATGATATAATTTTATAGTAGTTAAAATTTAAGGGGATATTTATGAAAAAGATATATAGATATATAGAAATAATAGTAATTAGTATTTTAACTGTTTTTATGTTTACTATGTGTACAAATAGTAAAAGTACATCAGAGGAAAATGCTGTTGTTCAAATAGAAGATGATGTTAATGAAATAAATGAAATTGTTGAAGCTGAAGAAAGCGTAGTTGAAAACTTAAAAAGAGATTACAGAACAAATATTAAAGGGAATAATGAAGACGTTGTTACTTTAATGATATACATGTGTGGATCAGATTTAGAATCTGAATATGGTACAGCAAGTGTTGATATAAATGAGATTTTATCTGCAGATATAAGTGAAAATGTAAATGTATTAATTCAAACAGGTGGATGTGTAGATTGGACTAATGATCAAATTAGTGAAGAAAGATCACAAATATTTTCAGTTGAAAATGGAGAGTTACAATTAGTAAATGATGATTTAGGGTTAAAGAATATGGCGGAATCAAGTACCCTAACAGAATTTATAAATTACTCTAAAGAAAGCTATCCAGCTAACAGATATGGTTTGATAATTTGGAATCATGGTTTTGGAACACTTGAAGGTTTTGGACATGATGAAAATTTTGAAAATGATAATATGGATGTTTATAGTTTAGCAAAAGCTTTGGATGACAGTAATACATATTTTGATTTTATAGGTTTTGACGCGTGTTTTATGTCTACAGTAGAGGTAGCTTATACTCTTGAACCTTTTGCAGATTATTTAATTGCATCAGCTGAAATTGAACCTTTTGCAGGGTGGTATTATACTAATTGGCTAAATCAATTATCAAATAATACATCTATAGATACAGTAGAACTTGGAAAAATAATTATAGATGATTTTGTAGAACATAACTCACGCAGGGAAGTTCCAGAAAATGCAGTATTGTCAATTACAGATTTAACTGAGATAAGAGTTACCTATAATGAAATATGTAAATTATTAAGTGAAATAAATGAAGAGTTAGAAAATGGTAGCTTTGAAAAAATATCTTTAATAAGAAGTGAAGTTGAAGCTTATGCAGAGAATTTAACAGACCATGTAGATATATTAAGATTGGCAGAGATGATAAATTTAAATTCATCACAAAAAGTAATAGATGCTATAAATAACTTAGTTAAATATACTGGAAAAACTACTACTATGGCTGAAGTAGGCGGATTATCATTGTACTTCCCTTATTATAAGATGAATTATTTTAGTAAATTTCAAGATAACTTTGAAAGTTTAAATTTAAATAAAGAGCATTTTGAATTTGTAAATAATATTACTAATGTTATAAAAGAAGGTAAGATGGAAGTTATAGGTGAAGCACGTAAATTTGAAGAAGATAAGGAAGCTGAGATTAACAGATATAATAGTCATTAAATTATAGAATTATAATCAAGAGATATAATTTTTAGTTACAAGTGATAAGTGGCGGATTAATAGTGAAAAAATTCATTATTAACCTGCCACTTTTATTTTTATTATTAAGGGTAAATAAAGAATAATTTGAAATTAAATTTACATGATTTATTATTTAAGAGTAATTGATATACATTTAAAAATAGTGTAATGATGAATGATAATATATTAGCTATATTGTTGTTTTGTTAAGAAAATAGATATATAATTTATATGTAAAATATTTACAAATAATAGGGCGAATAAATATGAGGAGGTTATAAAATGAAAAAGTTTGTATTAAACGAGACAAGCTATCATGGAAGTGGTGCAATAAATGGAATAGTTGATGAGGTTAAAGCTAGAGGGTTTAAGAAAGCTTTAATAGTAACTGATTCAGATTTAGTTAGATTTAATGTTGTTAAGAAGGTAACTAACTTATTAGATAAAAATGAATTAGTTTATGATATCTATGATGAAGTAAAAGCTAATCCAAGTGTAAAAGTTGTTCAGAATGGTGTTGAAAGATTTAAGGAAAGTGGAGCAGATTATATGATAGCAATTGGGGGTGGATCTCCTCAAGATACTGCAAAATCTATAGGGATAATAATAAATAATCCAGAATTTGCTGATGTTAAGTCTTTAGAAGGTGTAGCACCAACTCAAAATAAGAGTGTACCAGTTATAGCTGTAGCAACAACAGCAGGAACAGCAGCTGAAACTACTATAAACTATGTTATAACTGATGAAGAAAAGAGAAGAAAGTTCGTATGTGTTGACCCACATGATATACCTGTAGTTGCAGTAGTTGATCCAGATATGATGAGTAGCATGCCAAAAGGATTAACAGCAAGCACAGGATTAGATGCTTTAACTCATGCTATTGAAGGTTATACTACTTTAGGTGCATGGGAATTAGCAGATACATTAAATTTAAAGGCAATAGAAATAATAGCAAGAAGCTTAAGAGCGGCAGTTGAAAATGATCCAAAAGGAAGAGAAGATATGGCTTTAGGTCAATATATGACTGGTATGGCATTCTCAAATGTTGGATTAGGAGTTGTTCATGGTATGGCTCATCCATTAAGTGCTTTTTATGATACACCTCATGGAGTAGCAAATGCAGTGTTATTGCCATATGTAATGAGATATAACAAAGATTATACAGGAGAAAAATTTAGAGAAATAGCTAGAGTTATGAACGTAGCTGGCGTTGATGAAATGACTCAAGAAGAATATAGAGAAGCAGCTATAAATGCAGTTATTCAATTATCAAAAGATTGTAATATACCTCAAACATTAAAGGAAATTGGAGTTAAGGAAGAAGATTTAGAAGCTTTAACAGATGCTGCAATGGCTGATGTTTGTACTGGCGGAAATCCAAGACCTTGTGTAAGAGAAGAAATTTTAGAACTTTATAAAGAAGCATATAGAGGGATTTAGTTCACTGAATAGAGGTAAATTTTGACTTCATTAATATTTGTAAGTGACTTTCTCTAGGAAAAAGTGATTTGTTTAAAGGGAAATATGTCTGTAGCAGAGATGTTGCAGACATATTTTTTGTATAAAATATGTAAAATCAAATAAAATAAAGATATTTGAGGATGTTTAAAGTTTAGCTATAAATATAGGCTTGTTTACATAATTACAAATTATGGTGTATAGGTATATAATAAAATAATATGAAGAATCTTTTAAGGAAGGTTTAAGAGAAAGATGAAAAGAGTAAGTGAAATTTTTGGTGATTTTTCTGCAGAGAGTAATATTATTAATGCTTTTGTAGAAAATGTTACATTAAGAAAAAAAACTAAAACCTTAGTGCTTGACATCCGTTCGGACAATTATCTTGATATAAAGGAGATAGAGGATTTTAATGATTTTTTAAAGAAGAGGTTCGGACTTAATGACTCTAAAATAGTTATAAAATACACAAAAGAGTTGGAAAAGAAACCTATAGAAGAAGAAATAAAAAATATAATGCTATTACTTTCTGTTAAGCATCCATTTTTAAGAGGGGCAATAAAGAATACAGAGTATGAGGTAAGTAATAATACAATAAATATTTATTTTAAGGTTGAGATATCACATATTTTTAGAGATTTAAATTATCATAAAGAGATTCAAGCATTTGTAAAGAATTTATATGGAAAAACTTATAATGTGAATTTTATTGATAAAGTAGACCATGAAGCTTTAATGAAGCTAAAAGAGGATGAACTTAAAAGAGAAATTACTACTATTAATAATGTAATTGAAAGTAGTATATCAAACTCTATGAGGAAAAGTAATAAGAAAGATAGTGGTAATGGTAGAAATTATGAAGGTAAGAAGGAGTATAATAGGCCAAAAGAGTATACGAAAAGTATTAAAAAAGAAGATAATGCAGCGCTTATATTAGGTAGAAGTGCCACTTTTAGAGATAAGATAATTAAAATATGTGACATTACACCATATGAAGGAACAGTAGCTATAGAGGGAGAGATAGCTAATATAGAAAGTAAAGAGTTACGTAGTGGTAAGATGTTAGTTTCTTTTGATTTATATGATGGGTCAAGTTCAATTAGTTGTAAGTGTTTCATTAAAGGTGAACAGTATGATGAGGTAATATCAAAAATAAAGAAAGCTAAGGGGTTAAAGCTTTGGGGAAATTCAGGGGTTAGTAAGTTTACTGGAGAGATAGAAGTAATTGCAAATACTATAGTGGAAACTAAAGGTATGACAAAGGTTGTAAGGAAGGATAATTCTGAGATTAAGAGAGTAGAACTTCATATGCATACTAAGATGAGTCAGATGGATGCAATGAGTAGTGCAGCAGATTTAATAAAGAGAGCTATGAGTTGGGGAATGAAATCTATAGCTATAACAGATCATGGAGTTGTGCAGGCTTTTCCAGAAGCACATAAATTATTAGGAAGAAATAATAGTGATATGAAAGTAATTTATGGGGTAGAAGCATATTTAGCACCAGATAAGAAAAACTCTGTAACAAATATAAAAGGTCAAAGTATAGATACTACTTATTGTGTTTTAGATTTAGAAACTACAGGATTTTCTCCTAAGACTGAGAAGATTACTGAGATAGGAATTATGAAAGTTCAAAATGGTAAGGTAATAGATAAGTTTAGCACTTTTGTAAATCCAGAAAAGCCTATTCCACAAAGAGTAGTTGAAGTTACTAATATAACTGATGATATGGTAAAAGATGCGGAGACTATAGATAAGATATTTCCTAAGATGCTAGATTTTATTGAAGGTAGTGTTTTAGTAGCTCATAATGCTGATTTTGATATAGGCTTTTTAAAGCATAATGCTAAGGTTTTAGGTTATGATTTTGATTTTACTTATATTGATACTTTATCTTTAGCTCAAGATATTTTTCCACACTTTAAAACATATAAGTTAGGAAGAATAGCTAAGCATCTTGGAATAAAGGTTGATGTTGCCCATAGAGCATTAGATGATGTTGATACAACAGTTAAAGTATTTAATATAATGATTGATAATTTAAAAGAAAGAGGAGCAACGACTTTAGAGGATATAGATAAATATGCTTTAGATGAAGAAGCTCAAAAAGAAAGCTATAAAAAGGTTAAAACATATCACGCTATCATCCTTGCAAAGAATTATGTAGGTTTGAAGAATTTATATAAGCTTGTTTCCTATTCACATTTAGATTATTTCTATAAAAAGCCTCGTATATTAAAAAGCATGTATAAGAAGTATTCTGAAGGATTAATTCTAGGAAGTGCTTGTAGTGAAGGAGAGCTTTATAAAGCTATATTACTTGGCAAGTCTGATGAAGAGATTGAAAGCATTGCAAAAGATTATGATTATTTAGAAATTCAACCATTAGGAAATAATGATTACTTAATAAGAAATGGTGAAGTACCAGATAAGGAATATTTAAAAGATATAAACAGAAAAATTGTAGCTTTAGCAGAAAAGCTTGGAAAGCTTGTTGTTGCTACAGGAGATGTTCATTTTATGGACCCAGAAGATGAAATATATAGACGTATTTTAGAAGCTGGGCAAGGGTTTAAAGATGCAGATAATCAGGCCCCATTATACTTGAGGACTACTGAAGAGATGCTTGAGGAATTCTCATACTTAGGGGAAGAAAAAGCTTATGAAGTTGTTGTGACAAACACTAATAAAGTAGCAGATATGTGTGAACAGATAAGTCCTATTTCAGCAGAAAAATGTCCTCCACATATTGAAGGTTGTGAAAAGACAATTAAAGATATAGCTTATGGCAAAGCTCATGAATTATACGGGGAAGAGCTACCTACTGTAGTTCAAGAAAGATTAGATAAAGAGCTTGATTCCATTATAAAAAATGGATTCTCAGTAATGTATATCATTGCTCAGAAGCTTGTGTGGAAATCAAATGAGGATGGGTATCTTGTTGGTTCTAGAGGGTCTGTTGGTTCATCTGTTGTAGCATATATGACAGGAATAACAGAGGTAAATGCTTTGCCACCACATTATAGGTGTAGTAAGTGTAAATATTCAGACTTTACAGACTATGGATATAAGAATGGATTCGATTTACCAGATAAAGAGTGTCCAGTTTGTGGAGAGAAGATGGATAAGGACGGTATGGATATACCTTTTGAAACATTCCTTGGGTTTAATGGAGATAAGGAACCTGATATAGACTTAAATTTCTCAGGTGAATATCAGGCGAAGGCTCATAGATATACAGAAGTTATCTTTGGTAAAGGAACTACATTTAAAGCTGGTACAATAGGTACAATAGCTGAAAAAACAGCCTTTGGATATGTTAAAAAATATTTTGATGAAAGAGATATACCTGTAAATAAAGCTGAAATTACTAGGATTTCTAAAGGATGCACAGGAATAAAAAGAACAACAGGGCAACATCCAGGTGGAATTATAGTAGTACCTAAGGGAAGAGAAATATTTGAGTTTTGTCCAGTGCAACATCCAGCAGATGATCCAGAATCAGATATAATAACAACACATTTTGATTATCACTCCATTGATCAAAATCTTTTAAAACTCGATATACTAGGTCATGATGATCCTACAGTAATAAGAATGCTACAGGATTTAACTGGGGTAGATCCTCAAAAGATACCTCTTGATGATAAGGAAACTATGTCTTTATTTTCATCAACAGAGGCATTAGGAGTAACTCAAGAACAGATAAATTCAAAGGTTGGAACTTTTGGAATACCTGAGTTTGGAACTAAATTTGTTAGAGGGATGCTTTTAGATACACTACCAAAAAGCTTTGGAGATTTATTATGTATATCAGGACTTTCTCATGGTACAGATGTATGGCTTGGAAATGCTAAAGATTTAATAGATTCAGGAACAGTTACTTTAAGTGAAGCTGTTTGTACGAGAGATGATATTATGATTTATCTTATAAAAAAAGGACTTGATCCTAATACTTCCTTTAAGATAATGGAAACAGTGCGTAAAGGTAAAGCTTTAAAAGACCCAGAGAAGTGGGCAGAATATGAAGCTATGATGAGAGAGCATGATGTACCAGAATGGTATATAGATTCTTGTAGAAAGATTAAATATATGTTCCCTAAGGCCCATGCAGCAGCTTATGTAATGATGGCATTTAGAATAGCATGGTTTAAGGTGCATATACCTAAGGCTTACTACACTGCTTATTTTACAATTAGAGCTAAAGCCTTTGATGCAGAATTTATGATTTTTGGAAAAGAAAAAGTTAAAGAAAAAATGAATGAGATAAATATGCAAGGAAATGAAGCTGCTCCAAAAGATAAAGATATGTACGATGATTTAGAAATTGTTTTAGAAATGTATGAAAGAGGAATAAAGTTCTTACCGATAGATTTATATAAATCAGATGCTACAAAATTTAAGATTGAAGATGAAGGAATAAGACCACCTTTAAATAGTATATCAGGTATGGGAAATATAGCGGCTGAATCTATATATAATGCTGTTCATGAAGATATTCCTATAAGTTCTATAGATAACTTAAGAAAGCGAGCTAAAATAGGAAACTCTGCTACAGACTTATTAAGAAAATTTGGATGTTTAGAAGGACTTTCAGAAAGTGACCAAGTAAGCTTCTTTGATGCAATGTAATATTATTAATAAATTTTATAAAAACATAAGTATTATTACAGTTTTTGCAGATATTATTATTAGATGGATAAATTTATGATAAAGTAAGAAAAAACTATTGAAATTTATTTATAACAATATAATATTAAATAATGTATATGATTAAAAAATAAATCTAAAGATAAATAAAAAGGAGAGGCAGTATGAGAAGTATAATCAAAAGAGTAATAGTTATAGTATTTTATGCAGTTTTAGCAGCTGTTGGTGTAAATATGTTTTTAGCGCCTAGTAATATATTTTCAGGAGGAGTTACTGGGCTTTCACAATTATTATCAACAGTTGGATTAGACTTTTTTAATATTAATATAAGTATATCTGCATGGGTATTAATCATAAATTTACCTTTAGCTGTTTTATCATGGCTTAAATTAGGTAAAAAGTTCACTATATATACAATATTAGCTGTTGTATCATCATCATTTTTTATGAAGATAATTCCAATGGTTGAAATAACTAATAATCAAATTTTAGCAGCTATATTTGGTGGAGTTTTAACAGGAGCAGGAGTAGGGCTATGCCTTAGAGAAGGTTTTTCTACTGGAGGTACAGATATTATAGTTCTTGTTGTTCAAAAGCTTACAGGAAAATCAGTAGGTCAAGTTGGACTTTTACTAAATGGAGCTATTGTATTAGCAGCAGGACTTATATATGGATGGGAGCAATCATTATATAGTTTAGTAGCTATTTATGCTATGACTCAAGTAATGGATATGTTCTTTATACAACAACATAAATTAACAGTTACTATTTATACTAAAAAAGGTGATGAGATGGCAAAGAATTTGTTATCAAACAACTTAAGAGGTGTAACTATAGGTAAAGGTTTCTTAGGCGGATATACAAAAGAAGAATTACAATCTGTTATAACAGTAATATCAAAGCATGAGCTTTTATTTATAAAGAAAGCGGTAGCAGAAGTAGATGAAGATGCTTTTGTAAATGTGCAACCAACAGTAGATGTAATAGGTAAGTTCTTAGATAAGTCTTTATTAGAATAATTAGAGTGGAGAGAAATTAATTATGCCGATGTTGAGAGTTAAGGGAATACCTCAAGAAGAGGTTATGAAGGAAAGTAAAGAATTAATAGACGAGTTAGTAGAAATAATAGAGTGTCCAAGAGATTATTTTACTATAGAATTAATTAATAATACATTTGTAATGGATGGAGAAGTAGTTGCTCCTCCTACTATAATAGAAGTTGCTTGGTTTGATAGAGGGCAAGAAGTTCAAGATAAAGTAGCTAAGGCTATAACAAATCATTTTAAGAAAGATAGAGAATGCTTAGATGTGGTTTTTCAAGGATTAGAGCATAGAAATTACTATGAAAATGGTGAGCATTTTTAAGAAAATATAAGTATACGTATATAAATTTATTAAAAATTAACCTATCCTGCTAACCAGAAGGATAGGTTATTAGATAACGGGAGTATGTAGTTAATAGATAGCTATATATTCCCGTTATTGCTTTATTTCCAAGGAAATATTTTATTTAAATAAATAACCTAAAATTAATTAATTATTTTATAAATAAATTTATTGCTTTATTAAGGTCTTCTATAGCTTGTCTATCACCAGATTCTACAGCTTCTACAAGGCAGTGCTCTATATGTTCTTGTAAGATTACTTTTCCTGTACTAGTTAGTGCTGATATTACTGCAGCTAACTGGATTAGTACCTCACTACAATCTCTATCATTTTCAACCATTCTTTTTACTGATTCTAAGTGACCTTTTGCTTTTGCTAATCTATTTAGTACTGCTTTAGTGTTTTGATGGACATGCTTATGGGTACTCCCATTATTACTATCATGGCTATGAATATAGGTCTTTCCATCATCACTAATATGGATATGTTCTTTTTTTTCATTAATTTCTTTTATGGCCATAATAAAAGTCCCCCCCCTTTAAATAAATATAGTATTTATTTAAAGAAATATTACTAATAATAATTTTATATTTTGCCGATATTTTTATATTGCCAAATTTGATAGTTAAATTGCAATTTAGAGTACGATAGAAAATGTTTATAAAGGTGATTATATTTAGATAGAACTTTAAAATCTAAATTTAATAGTAATGTAATTAAATAAAGAAAACTACAGTATAAATATGATGGGAGTATTTATAGGAGGAAGTTAATTGAAAATAATTTCTGTTGTTAATTACAAAGGAGGAGTTGGGAAAAGTACAGTTGTATCAAATTTAGGTGCTTTATTAGCTTTAGATGGATATAAGGTATTATTAATAGATTTAGATCCTCAGGCCAGTTTGACTTTTTCATATATGGGAATTGATGATTGGAAAAGGACATACAAGGATACAAAAACAATAAAAACTTTATTTAATTCAATTATTAATAGGAAAAAAGATAGTATAAAAAAATATATTACCACAGATTTAAAGGCTAATACTATAATAACTAAAAATGGAGGACAAGCTATAAGCTTATTACCATCTAGTACAGATTTATATGAAATACAAATAGAGTTAGCAAGAAGTATATCTGGAAATACAAAGAGAAAATACACTAAAAATAAACTTAGATGCATATCTGGTTTGAGAGAAGAGTTGATGACAGTATATGGAGAATATGATTTTGTACTATTAGATTGTCAACCAAGTTTTGATTTAATTACTCAAAGTGCAATGTATGCATCTGATTCATATATAGTGCCAACTAAATTGGATTATCTTTCTACAGTAGGGGCACCTACCTTATTGGAGCATGTAGAAAATTTAAAAAAAGAAGTTGAAACAGGGATAAATGAATTTGATTTTTATCAATTTAAGCATATGGATGTAAAGCTTATGGGTGTATTACCTACTATGGTAAAAATAATAAATGGACAACCAAAATTAATGCATAAACAATATTTAAATGAGATAAATTATGAAGAAAATTTAGATATATTCAATTCAAAGATTAGAGCAAATGATGAGGAGATAGATAATAATAATGATATTCCTTTTGTATTAACAAATTTAAATAGAAAGAAGACTCCAATACATTTAGATTTTGAGAGTTTAGAAAAAGAATTTTTAAGAAGGGTGTAAGGAACAATGGAGAAGAGTGATATTTTAAAGGTTAATAAATTAGTATTTGAATATGTATTAAACCTTGATGACTTACAATTAAAACAATTACTTGATGGAGTAAAAGTTTTAACTTTAAAAGATGGACAAGTTGATAAAAATAATTTAGTAGATAAAAAGAAATTGGTGAAAGAGCCTAGGACAAATAAGGAAAAAGCTAAAGATAATAAGGCTGAGAAATCATCTGAGAGCAATATATTAGGAGAGGCTTTAATAAAATTAAATTCATTTTTAACTAAAGAAGAAGCTTTAGATTATTTGAAAAATAGTGGTTTAAAAGTAAAAGAATTAAAGGCTATAGCTAAGCAAGCAGAAATTTTTGTTAAAAGCAAAAGTAAAAAAGATGAAATTATAGATAAGTTAGTTGAAGGTACAGTAGGAGTTAAGATTAAGATGAAAATATTAAGAGAAGGTTAATATTAAGATTTATAGTAGGTATTTCTAGTATATTTAAGAAATACCTACAGTGATTTAATGCTTAAAGATACGATATTCATTTACATATTAATATAACTTATATTACAATAATAGTACGTGTGGTATATTAATGAAAAATATGAAATATTTTGAATTTAAAGTGTTTCATTTATGGAGGAAAAATGAACTTCGAAGATGTTATTCAAGAATTAGAAAAAATAGCTATTGATGAAGAATATATAAATATAATTTGTAGTAAGATAAATGAATTAGAACTTAAAATTTCAAAAGAAATATATGAAAAATTAATAGATTATGTAAAAGAAAAAGATTTAAAACATGCATATCCTTGGATAATTCATAACTATGGTTGGATACAACATGAATTAGGTAATTTTAATAAGGCTATAGATGTTCATATAGAAGCATACAACATATTCCAAAAACAAAAGAATTCCGAAGGGATTTTATCTGCTATAAATGCTTTAGTAGGTAATTATTCTTTTATACAACAGTTTGATAAAGCTATTGAATACGGAATGGAAGGAATAGAATTAGCAGAAAAATGTTGCAATTATCAAGCTTTAAACAGTATTAAAAATAATATGTCTATAACATATGTAGAGATAGGAGAGTTTGAAAAGGCAAAAGAATTACTTGAGCAGATAGCTAATTTACCTAATATAAATGCAAATCATAATAAGATAGTAAATTTAATGAATCTTGCAGAATGTGAAAGAGAATTGGGGAATTATGAGCTATCATTAGAGTATTTAGAAAGTGCGTTAGGAATTGCTAAAAGTTTTGCTACAACCTTGATTCCAGGAGTTTTAGAGCAAATGGGACGAACTTATTGTGCTAAGGGATTATATAATATTGCTGATGAAAAGTTTCAAGAAAGTATAAACATCTCTAGAGAGACAGAACAGAAATTATGTTTAAATGAAGCTTTACTATACTGGTCTGAAGTAGATTTAAGGGTAGGAAGATATAAGGAAGCTATTATAAAGCTTAAAGAAGTAGAAGAAAATATAGAGATTGTTAATTCTATAAGAAATAAAAATAAAATATATTCAAATATAAGTTTAGCCTATAAAAATATAGGTGATTATGAAAATGCATATTTATATTTGGAAAAAGTTAATATGTTACAAAAAGAAATATTTAATAAGACACGACGTGAGAGTATAAAAAATTTAGATAAAAAAAGAGAAGAAGAAGAATCGAAGGTATATAAATTTTTATATAACCAAATGGAAGTTTTATATAGCGTAGGTCAAAGGATAACAGCAAATTTAAATAGAAAAAATATTTATAAAATTATTGCTGAGGAGATTAAAAATTTAATTCAATGTGATGTACTTCAAATATCTTTAATAAATGACGAGAAAAAAACTTTAGAGTATAAATTATGTATGAACTTAGATGATAAATTAGAAATGCCTCCAATTAATCTTGATGACGAAAATAGATTTGGAGTATATGCTATTAATCATAAACAAGAGATATTAATAAATGATTTAAAAAGAGAGTATTATAAATATTTTAACAATTTTGAAGATTTTATAGAAAAATTAGCAGAAGAACAAAGTAGGACATTAGAGCGTTTTTCTCAGTCTTTGATATTTGTACCTATAATGATACATTCAAAAGTCATAGGAGTAATTGGTGTACAAGCATATGAAAAAAATGCTTTTACATTAAAAGATGTAAATACTTTAAAGATATTATCTACATATATAGGTATAGCTTTAGAAAATTCTAGACTTTATAAAGAAATAAAATATAGAGCTAATTATGATGTGTTAACAAAGATATTTAACAGAAGAGAAGCTTTAAGAAAAAGTGAAAAAATATATAATAAGGTAAAAAAATATTATGATAGCTATTGGGTTATGATGGTTGATGTAGATAATTTTAAAAAAATAAATGATACTTACGGACATCAAACTGGAGACAAGGTTCTTGCTAGTATAGCTAAAGTTATTAAAGAATCCATAAGAGAATGCGATATTGTAGGAAGATATGGTGGAGAAGAGTTTATAGTTATAGTAAAGGACGATAAAAATAGCTATTTAAAAATTGCAGAAAGAATAAGGAATAATATTGAAAATACAGTTATTAACATAGGTGAAAATGAAATAATTAAAGTAACCTCTAGTATAGGTATAACTAAGATGGATGCTACTGATAAAACTTTTCAACAAATTATTAGTGAGGCAGATAAAGCTTTATATAAAGCTAAAAATTCTGGAAAGAATAAGGTTGTAGCATATTATTAATAAAAGCATATTAGATAATATTCAAAGAAGGTATCTCTAAAAATGTATTGGAGATATCCTTTTTTTGTTTTTATATGTAATAAAATCATATTTATTGTAAAAAAATCAAATAAAATGATATAATTAATAAAAAGGAAATATAAGGAAAATAAGGATGGGGAAAAAGTATGAATAATAAATATAAAAGTATATTGATTGTAATATTATTCATAATTGTAATTTTTAATTGTATAGTTGATAAAACCTATGCAGTTGTTAATGATGCAAATCGAAATTTCAAGCGTATAACAACTGATGATGGATTATCACAAATTAGTGTTTCTACTATAATTCAAGATAGAAAAGGATATATGTGGATTGGAACTGGTGATGGGTTAAATAAATATAATGGAAGTAAGTTTCAAGTATATAAATATAATCATAAAGAAAATAGTATAAGTGGAAATTCAATAACAGATTTAAAAGAGGATTTAGATGGAAATATATGGGTAGGAACTACTGCTGGATTAAGCAAGATAAATACGATAACTGATGAAATAACAAATTATTTACCAAATGAAAATGGATGTAATATTTCGCATTATAGAATTAGAGCAATAATGGTAAGTAAAAAGGGAGATATTTTAGTAGGAACTAATGATGGATTAAATATTTATGACAGAGAAAATGATAATTTTATAAGAATATATAATTCAGAAGATTACAATAGTTCATTGAGCAATCAAGAAGTATATTCATTAACAGAAGATGTATACGGAAATTATTGGGTAGGAACAAGAAATGGATTAAATAGAATTAATAATAAAACTGGGATATTGGAAAGATATTTTGCACATGAAGATGACGAAAATAGTATAAGTCATAATTTTATTTATAGTTTACATGCCGATAATCTAGGATATTTATGGGTTGGAACTTATTATGGAGGACTAAATAAGTTAAATTTGGAAACAGGAGCTATAGAAAAGTTCATGCCTGGTCTTGATAGTGGAATTCCAGGTTCCTATATAAGAGATATATTAAGAGATAGTAGGGGGGACGTATGGGTAGCTACTGATAATGGTTTTAGTAAATTCATTGAAGAAGAGAAAAAATTTATTAAATATAAATCTTCTAGATATAACTTAGGTAGTCTAATTAGTAATGATACAATGACTATTTGTGAGGATAGTTCAGGAGCGATTTGGATAGGGACTAGTGAAGGGATAAGTTTATTTAATCCAGAAAATTTATTTAATTATTATAAAGCAGATCCATTTGATAATAACTCTTTAAGCTCTGACAACATATCAGGAATATATGAAGATAATGATGGAATTTTATGGATAGGCACAATGTTTGATGGATTAAATGTTTTTGATAGAAAAAATAATAAATTAATAAGAGTTGACCAGATAGAAGACTATGATGGGGAATTTTATATTAGTAATAACTTAGTTAGAGATATTACTGGAATAGATGATGAGATTTGGATAGCTACTGAAAATGGCTTAGATAAGTATAATAAAAATACAAAGGAGAAAATTCAGTATAGAGAAGAAAGTGGATTACCTTGTAATGATGTAAGAACTTTACTTATAGATAGTGAAGGAATACTATGGATAGGAACAAGGGATGGTATAGGAATTTCTGATAGAAATGGGAAGTTTGGTAACTATTCACAAAGTTTTATGGATGCTGGAGTAAATAAATTATTTTTTAATGATATCCATGAAGATAAGGATGGAATGATATGGATTGCAGGTAGTATAGAAGATGGGCTAATAAGATTTAATAAAAAGACAGCAGAGATTAAAAAATACAATTATTTTGGGGAGAATAAAGAAGCGAGTAACAATACATATAATTATATTATTTCAATAAATTCTGATTCTAAGGGGAACATTTGGTTAGCTACTGATTATGGTATAATCAAGTTTAATAAGGAAAGTGAAGAGTATAAGCGATATACAGAGGAAGACGGATTACCTAATAATTTTGTATATGGAATTTTACTAGAAGATGAAGAGTATTTATGGGCTAGTACTAACTATGGAATTACTAAATTTAATATAGAAGAAGAAAAGTTTATAAACTATGAGAGTGCTGATGGCATTCAAGGAAATGAATTTAATCAGTATGCTTATTTTAAAAGCAATAGTGGAGAAATGTTTTTTGGTGGAATAAACGGACTAACAAGCTTTAGACCAGAACAAATAAATGAAAAAGAATTTATACCAAATGTTCAAATTGAATCATTATCTACTAATTATGGAAAGTTAATTATATCTGATGAAATAAAGTTAGATTATAAAAACAATCAATTAGAGTTTGAATTCTTTTTGCCAGATTATAAAGATAATAGAAAAATAAATTATGCATATAGATTATTTGGACTAGATAAAGAGTGGGTATTTTCAGAGAGTAAAACTAGTATTAATTATACAAATATTAACCCAGGAGAATATGTATTTCAAATAGCAGCTAGGAATTCTAGTGGTAAGTGGAGTGAGCCTACGAGTATTAAGATTAAAATAGATAATCCACCATGGAAAACTCATTTTGCTTATTTTTGTTATGGTACATTAGTAATTATTATAATTTATGTAATATGGAATAGGGTTAAAATATTAGATAGTATGGTAAAACAAAGGACACTAGAATTAAATAATAAGTTAATTGAAAATAATGTTCTATATTCAAAATTATTAAGTCATGAAAAATATAAAAATAATTACTTCATAAATCTATCACATGAATTAAGAACTCCATTAAATATAATATCATCTACTCAAAAGGTTATAGAAAATTTAAATAATCAAGAACAGAAAATTCCTAAGGAAAAAATGGCTTATTATATGAATAGTATAAAGAGAAATTGTACAAGGCTTATGAATCTAATAGATAATATAATATATACGTCTAAGATAGAGTCTGGAACATACAGGTTGAATTTTAAGCAACATGATATAGTATATTTAGTTGAAGAACTAGCATTATCTATGAAGGAATTAATTGAAGAAAATGGTATTGAACTTATTATTGAACCTTTTATAGAAGAAAAGATAATAGAGTGTGATGATATAGAAATTGAAAGAGTTATAATGAATTTAATATCAAATGCTATTAAATTTACAAATAGAGATGGAATAATTCAAGTTTTCATATGGGATTTAGGTGATAGGATAAAAATATCTGTAAAAGATAATGGAATAGGAATAGATCCTAAGTATCATAAGAGTATTTTTGATAGATTTTCACAGACATACTCAGAGAGTACCGAAGAACATGGTGGAAGTGGATTAGGATTAACTTTAAGTAAACAATTAATAGAACTTCATAATGGTATTATTTGGGTAGAAAGTGAATTAGGTAAAGGTAGTGAATTTATTATTATATTACCTGTAAGACAATAGGAATAAATTGTTTGCAAAGCTCACAGGTGAAAGGTCGACTTCGTCGAAGTGAAAAGGCTACTTTTCACCAAAGTGCTTTGCATTTTATTTTTGTTCTTCTTGTGCTAAATATTAACTTATATAGAAAATATGCTATAATATTTACATAAGGAGGACGTATAGAGATGGCAATATTTAAAAATTTATTTGGCATAAGAGAAATAAAAACACCAGTGTTTTATAAAGATTTTAAAGAAGAAAATAAAGAATTAAGTGACTTATTAGAGTTAAAAAATAAGGTTAAGTCTAGTAAGGTTAAATATATAGAAAGAGATATAGAATTTTTAAAAAATGTAATACAAGGTGAAAAGAATGTGTATCTTGAATTAAAGAATTCTTCTATACCGATGATATGTTTACATGATATAAAAATAAAGGATGGAGATTATATAGCACAATTAGACTTTATAGTAATTACAACTAGGTTTGTTATGATATTAGAGACTAAGGGGCTTAATGGAGAGATACATATAAATGAAGCAGGAGACTTTGTTAGATATATAAAAGATAAAAATAATAAGATTATAGATAGCGAGAAAGTTATTAGTCCTATATTACAAAATAATAAAAATGTAAAAGTAGTTAGAGATCTTTTAATAGAAGCTGGAATAATTAAAACATTACCTATTTTTTCGAGCGTTATTGTATCAAATGATAAGAGTATAGTTAATAAGAGTAAAGCACCTAAGAAAGTTAAATATGAGATTTTTACTTATGATGAGTTAACAGAACTTATAAATAGAAAATTAAGTTGCTACAGTAAAGAGAAAAAAATGTTTGAAGATAAGATGAAGAAAATAGCTGAATATTTTATAGCAAATAACATTGATATAAAATATGATTATAATAAAAAATACAATTTAACTGAAATAGATTTTATAGAAGTAAAATTAGAAGAAAAATCTATTATAGAGGATATTGGATATAGCTCTAAAGAAGAAGTTATTGATGAAAATTTAAATAATGAGGTTTTAGATAAAGTAAAGTCTTATGAACAGTTAGTTGATGAGCTTAAGAAATATAGAACTTATAAAGCTAGAGAAGAAAATATTAAGCCGTATTATATATATAATGATGAAATGATAGAGGAAATAATTAAGCTTAATCCAGATAATAAAAAGAAGCTTATTCAAATAATAGGTTTTGGACCTAGTAAGATTGATAAGTATGGTCAGGATATAATAGATATACTTAGAGAATAGAGTATATTTTAAAAATAATTATAAGTTATGCTTTAATAGCACCTACAATTAATTTTGTAGGTGTTTTTATTTTAGGAAAGCTATATTCTCATAAATTAGATAGTAACTTTATGAAAATTTAAATTAATATATAAATATTTAAAGAAATGGATAAGCTAAATTAGAGAATACATTTAATTTATAATTATAGGAGGTATTACTATGAAAAATAAAAAAAATAGTAAGGTCAACACTGATCCATCATCTTCAAATTACGCTCAAGATGTAAGAAATAAAGCTCTTGAAAATACTCCTTTTGGAGAAGATGAACCATCTACCAAGACAGATTATAAATAATATGTGTTATTAATTAAGAGACTGTAGAGGTGAAGAATTAACTTTAATCTACAGTCTCTTTTGATTTAAGAAATAAATAATGTGTATAATTAAATATGTTTAAAATAAATTTTGATATATAATGAGAGATAGAAATTAGAAAGGTTGGAGTTAATATGATAAGACCAATTATGAAGGATGTATTATTTTTATCGCAAAAGTCAGAACCTGCAACTAAAAATGATATTGCAGTTGTTGATGATTTAATAGATACATTAAGAGTAAATTTAGAATATTGTGTAGGTATGGCAGCTAATATGATAGGAGTTAAAAAGCGTATATTAGTGTTTAGTATAGGTAATATTATAGTTCCTATGATAAATCCAGTTATATTAAAAAAGGAAAAAGCTTATGAAACAGAAGAAAGCTGTTTATCTTTAACTGGCTTTAGAAAAACAAAGAGATATGAAACAATAGAGGTAGAATATTTCGATAGAGATTTTAAAAAGCATAAACAAATTTTTAATGGATTTACAGCACAGATTATACAACATGAAATTGATCATTTTGAAGGTATAATAATATAAATTAGAAAAAGACTGAAGTATTAAATCATTAGTACTTCAGTCTTTTAAATTTATTCTAAGTTTTTTCCTGTAAAAGCTAAAGGAAGAAGTTCACCAAGGGTATACTCTAAGTATTCTTCTGTACTTTTAGCAATAATTACTTTAAATGTATCTAAATCGCAAAATTCTGCCATAACTTGCCTGCATACAGCACAAGGAGCGCAGAAGTCACCTTCACCAGCTTTAATACCGTGTTTATTACCAACAATAGCTATAGCAGTAAATTTCTTTTCTCCTTCAGAGATTGCTTTGAAAAAAGCAGTTCTTTCAGCACAGTTTGTTGGTGTATATGCAGCATTTTCTATATTACAACCTGTATAAATATTACCGTTATCACATAGTAAAGCTGCGCCTACATCAAAGTTTGAGTATGGAGTGTAGCAAAATTCTTGAGCTGCAAAAGCCTTTTCTATTAATTGTTTTTTATCTATCATAGTATCCCTCCTAATGAGTATTAAAAGATTATATTATTTTAATCATAATTAGCAGAAAAAAATTATATCAAGTAGTTTATTAATATCTTTTACTTTAATGTGCCCTTTATTATAATCAATTATATTATCATTACTTAATTCTTTAATAATTCTGTTAACACTTCTAATGTTTGACCCAACACCTTCTACTAATAAATCTTTATGTATAGTGTCTAAATCATGTTCTTCTAGGAAACGCCATAAAAAGAACGCTAATCTATATTTCAAAGGATAAACTATATTTGCCTTACTATTGATTGAGGTAGTATATAGCTTATGGGACAATTGTATATGTATATATAAAGAAAAATCAGAATCATATCTAATCCAGTCTAAAAAAGACTTTTTAGGTATTTTTATTACTTCACAAGGTTCTAATGCTTCTACATAATTTAATATAGGCTTATCAATAAATATTTCTAACTCACCAAATATTTCATATTCGCAATAGATTCTTTCTAAGTATTTAACTCCAGTAGGAGTTAAAGAATAAACTTTAACTTTACCTTTTTTTATTATATAGACAGAATTAGCAGCTTCATTTTGAAATAAAATCTTATCAAAACTATTAAAAGTTATATTTAAAAAATCTTGCTTTATATGACTAGGACAAGTTTCTAAAAGATAAGATAAACTATTCATTTTAATTCTCTCCTTATTAATAAAGTAAATAGATTATATCATATAAATTATGATAAATAAGATATATAAAATAATTTAAGGACAAATGTCCAAAATATAAATATTATAATTATGAAAATTGATATAATATAATAAAGTTTTAATTTATTTTATTATTAGGGGTAAGGGGAGTAATATGTTAGTAGATAGAGAAAAAGCTCTAAGAGCATTTAATGATTATGTAGAAAAATATGATATAAATAATGAGAAAATAAGACTTAAAACAGAACATACTTATCGTGTATGTGAGCTGTGTGAAAAGATAGCATTAAGTTTAAAGTTAAGTGATGAAGAAGTTAATATAGCATGGCTAACAGGTCTTCTTCATGATGTAGGTAGATTTGAACAAGTAAAGAGATATGGAACATTTAATGATCCTAAGTCTGTTAATCATGCTAAATTAGGTAGTGAAATTCTATTTAATGATGGAATAATAAGAAATTTTATAGAAGATATGTCTGAAGATAATCTAATAAAATGTGTTATTGATAATCATAACGCATACAGAATAGAAGAAGGTATTTCTGAAAGATATAAGACATTTTGCAATATACTAAGAGATGCAGATAAGATTGATATATTTAAAGTAAATGCTATAATTCCAGCAGAGGAAATTTATAATGTGACAAATGAAGAGTTGTGTTCTTCAGAAGTTACAAAAGAAGTTTTAGATAATTTTAAGAGAAGAGATACAATCTTAAGAACATTGAAAAAGACTGCTGTTGATAATGTTGTTGGACATATTTCTCTTATATTTGGGCTTGTATACGATGAAAGTATAAGAACGGTTGAAAGGCAAGGATATTTAAAGGAGCTTATTGAATTTAAATCGGAGAATGAGTCAACTAATAAACAATTTGATGAGATTAGAAAAATTGTAAGAGAGTATATTGAAGAAGTTTAGAAAAATGGCAAGTTACAAGTGATAAGTTAAGGGTGAAATAGATAGCAGTTTATTTAAATTATATTTATTTGCTAACTTATCACTTGTTGCTATTAAGTAAATACATTAAGTCTTTGAAGTATTGAAATACTAAAAATTACATTATATTTATAAAGCAGTATATAAAGTTATTTACCACTATCACCGTAATTTGATAGCACTCTTGCGCTAGGGTCGCTTACGTCACAGCCTTCCCAGGATTTATTTGGCATCCAAAAGTCGTGAATCATTTCGGCTTGATTTGGATAGTGTTTTTCAAAAATCTCTCTATATAATAAAGATTCCTTTGTAAATGGCTTAGCATGATAATTGTACTTTTTAGAAAGATATTCAAATTCATCATCAGAATATTTTAATTCTGCATATTCTTTTAAATAATCTACCATAGAATGACCTACAGCATCACTGAAAGCAGCTTTTTCACGATATAATATACTAAATGGTAGATATTCATCTTCAAAAGCATGTCTTAATAAATATTTTCCCATGTTATATTTATTTAATTTCTTTTCTGGATTAATTGACATAACATATTTTACAAAATCTAAATCACCAAATGGAACTCTTGCTTCTAAGGAATTGGAGCTTATACATCTATCAGCTCGAAGTACATCGTACATATAAAGTTCTTTTACTCTTTTTACTGATTCTTTTTGAAACTCTTCTGCATTTGGAGCAAAATCTGTATACTTATATCCAAATAATTCATCAGATATTTCACCCGTTAGTAGAACTTTTACATTAGAAGTTTTATGAATTTGCTTACATAACAAGTACATACCTATACTTGCTCTAATAGTAGTAATATCAAAAGTACCAAGGATTTTAATAACTTCATCAAGAGATTCAAGAACATCTTCTTTTGTCATATAAAAAGCTGTATGGTCACTATTGATATAATCAGCAACTTCTCTAGCATATTTTAAATCTATTGCATCTTCACTCATTCCTATACAGAATGTCTTTATTTGTATATTAGGATGTAATTTTTGAGCGATTGAACAAACTAATGAACTGTCTAATCCACCACTTAATAAAAAGCCAACAGGAGCATCTGCATCCATACGCTTCTTAATAGCAGTAACTAATTTATCATGAATATTACTGCAAATTGTATCTAAGTCATCATCACAATAATCATGGTCTAAAGCTGTAATGTCGCAATAGCAAGTGAATTTACCATCTGCATAATAATGACCAGGTGGAAATGGTATGATTTTATGAGTTAAACCAACTAAGTTTTTTGCTTCACTAGCAAAGAGTATTTTCCCAGAGTCAGAATAGCCATAAAATAAAGGTCTGATTCCTATAGGATCTCTAGCAGCAATATAAGAATCTTTTTTACCATCATAAATAACAGTTGCAAACTCAGCATCTAATTTAGAAAACATCTCTACTCCGTACTCATAATACATTGGAAGTAGAATTTCACAATCACTATTAGAAATAAATTTGTACCCTTTAGAAATTAAATTATCTTTAATAGCTCGAAAACCATATATTTCCCCATTACATATGGCTGCATCAGTATTATTAGTGAATGGTTGCATTCCACTAGGGCTTAAATCCATAATGGAAAGCCTTTGAAATCCCATGATACCAGATTTAAGATGTAGAAATCTTGTCATATCTGGGCCTCTAGTTTCTGTTCTTTGTAATGCTTCTTCAAATTTTTCAAATTTAATGTCTGTGCCAGTATAACACATAATTGTACACATAGTACAAGCCCCCTTTTTAAATATAAAAATAGCCTCAATTCATCTTAATATATAGGACGAATTGAGGCTTATCCGCGGTACCACCTAATTTACCATAAAGGTCTCTCTTTCCAGCAAGTACTGGTATCTATGTAACGTATAGAATACGGCGTACCTACTATTTCTCATCAAAAACAAACATAATGCTTGTATTTTAAAAAGAAATTTCAGATTGCAGCTACGGAGTGTTATTCAAAAAAACTCTGCCACTGGGTTTACACTGTCTCCAGCTCACTGTAGGTGAATATTTTTTTTACTTGTCTCCATCATTGCCTTTCAAACAATTTTCATAAATATAAAGTTTGCTAAAGTAAGAGTAAAGACTTTTTTAAAATCAAATAGTTAAAAAAACTGTAATAATATCACTAGTTTTTAAGATATATTATGCAAGTTTTAAAGATGTGTGAACAAGAAAAAGAGATATATAGCAATATATACAATGTTTCGAACAATATTTACCTATTAATCGTAGAGAAAGCAATATATAATGAGAATGAAAATGTTAACAATTAAACAATTAGGGGGAAGAAAAATGAAGAAAAGATTAATAGCTGCTTTAGCTATACTTACACTTGCTTTCGGATTAACTTCATGTACAACAGAAACAAAAGATAAAGGAATTGAAACAACACAACCAGTAGTAGAAACATTTGCTGCTGAGTATGAAATGAAAGGTACTACATCAGCTGGAAAGCCTAAAAATGATACGTTTATCTTTGAAGGAACTACTGAGGATGGAATTATTACAGAATTAAATTTCGATATTATCCGTAATAAAGGTACAGAAGGAGAATATTCTAAAAAAGATATAATGGGATATCAAATGAATGTTTCTGATGTACAAATTGAAAAAGTTGGAGAAGATTTTAAATTAACAAAGTTAAGCGCTGCTGGTTATGATCCTGCTTTTGAAGGTGGACAATATATGATAACAGCATCAGCAGATATTATTAACGATACAACTAAATTTAAAGATTTAACTTTTATAAATCTAGCTACACAAGGTGAATTAGAATTTGATAAAGCCATTGCTGGTTACAAATATGTAGCTGTAGAAGCTGGAATTGAAGATTTAAATGAAGATACTTTAGTTAAAGACATAATAGCTAAATATGATTTACATAAGGATGGTTCTTTTGTAGAAGGAACTAATAGAATTTCTTTTGCAGGGTTTAATGGTGGAAGAAGCTATGGAGAACAAATCGATGCTATAGCTATTCATATATTAGATAGTAAAATGACATTAGAAGATGTTTACGAAATGTTCAAAACAATTAACCAAATAGACCAACCAATTGAAGAAAGAGATGCAGTATCAGGAGCTACTATTTCATTTGTTGGAGATTTCCAAAGAATGGTTTATGTTGCTATGAATGGAGAACTTTTTGAAGGTGTTGTAACACATACAATAACAGATGGAAATACAAAGGTAGAAGTAGTTACTCAAGGATACGGTGGAGAAATAGAAACTCACGTAACATTTGATAGTACTGGTAAAATTATAGAAATAAAAGTTAGGGATGCTAATGAGACAGATGGTATAGGTGCTGTATTAACTACTGAAAATTCTGAGTTTATAAATGCTTTAGTAGCAGGACAAGATAACTTAGAAGGTGTTGAAGTAGTATCAGGAGCTACAAAAACTTCTGAAGCTTTAGTTAAAGCTGCTAACTTTGCAGTAGAATATTACAAAGGTTTATAATATGAAAATAAAAAACTCCTTGATATGAATCAGGGAGTTTTTTATATAAATACTAATCTTTAAATCCATAAGCAGATGTTTTTGTAGCTGATAAAGCTTCATTGACATTTGATAAAGTATTTTGTAAAAGTTGCTTGTTATCATTATCTTCAACAGTGTTAATAGCTTCAAGAAGCAGTGATTGAGCATAAAGAACATCATTAAGGGCAGCTTTTAGTTCTTCTTTTGCATTAGGTTTATGTCCCATAAGAAATCCTCCTTAATCTTTAAAATGAAGAAGTGTATATTGAGCTGAATCTAATGCACTTCCAACAGCCTTTAAGGCTGCATGTATTTCGGTTCTATTATGAGTACCTTCAGAATGAAGATAAGCAGAGTTTAAATGATTTTCACAACAACATAATTCATCAATAACTTCTCTTAGATTATCTTTAGCATTATAAGGCATAGTTCACACCACCTTTAAAAAAGATTATGAATATATTTTGTGTAGAAATATGAAAAAAGATTATAGTAAAAAGTATTAAATAAAGGTAGTGTAAGGGAATTGTTTTTGTTGAATATAAACAATTTAGTTTAATAGCGCCTTTTATATAAAAATTAAGGAATAATTAAATTAAAATTAACAGAAAATATGACTATATATGTCCTGTTTAAGGTTTAATATATGAAATTGAAAAGAGGATATATTTATAGAAAATTATTTAAATACGAGGTGTAATATGAACGATTTTATAAGACAAGCACAAGAGATAAAAAATGATTTAATAACATATAGAAGAACTATGCATAATAACCCGGAGGTTGGAGCTGAATTACCACAAACAAAAGCTTATGTTATGAATAAGTTAAGAGAGTTTGGATATGAGCCAAAAGAGATTTGCGAAAGTGGGATAGTAGCTACAATAGAAGGGAATAAGCCAGGAAAAACATTTTTATTAAGAGCAGATATGGATGCACTACCAATGGTTGAAGCAACTGAGTGCGATTTTAAATCAACAAATGGATGTATGCATTCTTGCGGTCATGATATGCATACTGCAATGCTTTTAGGGGCAGCTAGATTACTTAAGCAAAATCAAGATAAAATTGAAGGTACTGTTAAACTAGCATTCCAACCAGACGAAGAAGGTTTTACTGGGGCTAAAAAGATGATAAAAGCAGGTGTACTTGAAAATCCTAAAGTAGATGCAGCTATGGCTATGCATGTTCACTCTGGCACACCTTCAAATGTAGTATTATATGGTTTAGGTACTAGCATTGCTGGATGTAATAGATTCAGAATAGTTGTAAATGGTAGAGGATGTCATGGAGCAATGCCAGAAACAGGAGTAGACCCTATTAATATAGCAGCTCATATATATATATCTTTACAAGAAATAATAAGTAGAGAAATATCTGCAACTAAACCTGCTGTAGTAACAATAGGTAAATTTGCTGGTGGAGATGCTCCAAACATAATCCCAGGAGAAGTTATTATGGAAGGTACAATAAGAAGTTTAGATAAAGAAGTTGGTGAATTTATCTTTAATAGAATTAATGAAATAGTAACATCAACAGCAAAAATGTTTAGAGGCGAAGCAGAACTAATAGAGTTATCTTCAGTTCCACCTTTAACTAATGATACAGATTTAGCTAATGAACTTGGAAGATATGTAAAAGAATTAATTGGAGAACAAGCTGTTGTTTCATTCCAAGGTGGAGGTATGGGATCAGAAGATTTTGCATCTTATTCATATGAAGTACCAAGCACTTACTTTATGTTAGGAGCAGGTATAAAGCAAGAAAATCCACTATATGGAGAACCAATGCATAATGAGAAGGTTGTATTTAATGAAGATATATTAACTACAGGGGCAGCAATGCATGCTTATTGTGCAATTAAGTGGTTACAAAATAATAAGTAATTGATAATAATTTTATAAATTATAAGGAGCTAGATATGAGATTATTAGAAATACTATTTTATTTATTAAAATGTAACTCTAAAACTACAATTAAAGAATTAGCTAATAGATTTAACGTATCACAAAAAACTATACAAAGAGACTTAGATAAACTATCTGTTTTAGGTATTCCTATAATCTCATATAGAGGAGTTAATGGTGGAATTGAATTAGACAAAAACTATATAATAGCTAAATATGTATTAACAGAAAATGATTATAGAGACTTAATATTATCATTATATATTTCTGAACAAGTAATAGACGATTTAAAAAAATCAGATCTTATTGATAAATTTAAACTTATTAATTATGATAAATGCACAGAGATACTAGATAAATTAGAGGATAGATTTATAGTAGACCTAGATGATAGAAATAGAGTTATTAATAATGAAGTTTGTAAGATTATAGATAAAGCTTTAGATAAAAAAACATATGTGAAATTAGAGATTAAAGAAAAAAATATAGAAGTGTTTCCGATTTCGTATGTATTAAAAAAAGAAGGTTTATATTTATATTGTTATGATGACAAGTATAAATTGATATTAATAGATAATATATGTAATGCAACAGATTGCGAGAGAGTTTTTAATGGAGAAATAGTTAAATATAAGGATAATAAAGATGAGATTATAATTACATAATAGATATTTGCTTATTACTATATTTGAGAATATTCAAAGATTCTCAGGTAGTCAATTTGATTCTGTAATTGTAAAAGTATTTATGGAAGTAGTGTAGAAGGAACATTTTAAATATAAAAGTTAATAAATTATAAGTAACAAAATAAAGTTTAAGGACACAATTTTACTGATTGTGTCCTTAACTTTTAGCTAAATAGTTAATAAATGTTAATTTGATGATTAAATGGTATAATGATAGATGATAAGTAGGCGTAAAAGCATTTATCGAGAAAATGAGGGTCATTAAAAATATATTTTTAGAAAGAATATATAATAAAGACAAAAGAAGAGGAGAGAGAGATGGGAAATAAAAAAAGAAATAATTTAGGAACGGAATCTATAAGTAGATTATTAAGAGCTTTTGCAGTTCCAAGTATAATAGCTATGCTAGTAAGTGCATTATACAATATTGTTGACCAGTTTTTTATTGGAAGAAGTGTCGGTGAACTTGGTAATGCAGCTACTAATATAACATTTCCACTTACTACGTCATGCATAGCAATTGCATTACTATTAGGTATAGGTGCTGCATCAGCTTTTAATCTTACATTAGGAGAAGGAAATAAGGATAAGGCACTTTATTTTGTTGGAAATTCTGCACTATTACTTTTTACTTCAGGAGTAGTTTTGTGTATTATAATTCAAATATTTTTAGAGCCAATGCTCGTGTTTTTTGGATCACCTGAAAATGTATTAGGTTATGCTAAGAGTTATACAAGAATAACTGCAATAGGATTTCCATTTTTAATATTTGCTACAGGTGGAGGACATTTAATAAGGGCAGATGGTAGTCCTAAATACAGTATGCTATGCAATTTATCAGGAGCCATAATAAATGTAATTTTAGACCCTATATTTATTTTTGGATTAAATATGGGGATGGCAGGAGCAGGATTAGCTACTATAATTGGTCAGATTTTTGGAGCAGGGCTAGCTTTAAGATATATGTTTAATTATAAAACAGGAAGATTATATAAGAAACATTTAATACCTAGATGGAAGTTTGTAAAAAGAATAATTTCCTTAGGAGCTGCACCTTGCTTTAACCAGCTTGCTATGATGATAGTACAGATAGTAATGAATAAATCATTAACATATTATGGTGCTTTATCTGTATACGGTGAATCAATACCACTAGCATGTGCAGGTATAATTACAAAGGTAAATCAAATATATATGTCAATAGTAATAGGACTTTCACAAGGATTACAACCTATAGTAAGCTTTAACTATGGAGCAAGAAAATTTGATAGAGTAAAGAAGGCGTATTTAACAGCTATAAGTTATGGCGTTATAGTCTCAATAATAGCATTTTTAGTATTTCAGTTTCTACCAAGACAGATTGTTTCTATATTTGGTTCAGGATCAGAAGCTTACTATACCTTTGCGGTAAAATATTTTAGGATATTTTTATTATTTACCTTTTTAAATTGTTTCCAACCTATATCATCTAATTTTTTTACAGCTATAGGTAAGCCAAAGAAAGGTATATTTCTTTCACTAACAAGACAAATATTATTTTTGTTGCCATTAATAGTGATTTTGCCTTTATTTATAGGAATTGATGGAATAATGTATTCAGGACCTATTGCTGATTTAATAGCAGGTGTAGTATCTATTATTATGATATATGTTGAGTTTAGAGCAATTGGTAGCAATAAACTTTCAAAAGCTGAGGGTTTATAAATTGAAAATTAATATAAAGTTAGTTCTACTTTAAAGATAGAATGGTTTTTATAAAATGAATATATTGCTTAGGATATAGGAGATTGATGCTAAATAAAATTTTATATAAAATAAAAAGCAACTGATTAACAGTTGCTTTTTTATGGAGCGGGTAGTGGGAATCGAACCCACCTTTCCAGCTTGGAAGGCTGGAGTATTACCGATATACGATACCCGCATATTATGGTGGAAACAACAGGGATCGAACCTGTGACCCTCTGCTTGTAAGGCAGATGCTCTCCCAGCTGAGCTATGCTTCCAAGTTGTTTTATAGTTGTCTCGTTGACAATAAATATAATAAATTATTTTTTAAAAAAGGTCAACACTTTTTATTAAAAAAATATCATTTATAGTTAAGGGTTAATAGTGGGGTAATTTGGATAATATAGTTACTATGTAGAATTTAGAAAAAGAGAGGTAGTAATTATGGCAATAGAAAAGGTAAGAGAATATTTTAAAAAATACGGAATAGAAGATAAAATTCAAGAATTTGATGTATCAAGTGCAACAGTAGAACTAGCAGCAAAGGCTCTTCATTGTGAGCCTAAAAGGATAGCTAAGACACTTTCATTTATAGTAAATGATTCTGTAATTTTAATAGTGGTAGCAGGTGATGCTAAGATAGATAATAAAAAATATAAGCAGAAATTCTCAACAAAGGCGAAGATGATTCCAGTAGAGGAAGTGGTTGAATTAGTAGGACATGGAGTTGGAGGGGTATGCCCATTTGCTATAAATGAAGGAATTAATGTATATTTAGATGAATCATTAAAGAGGTTCAATACAGTGTTTCCTGCTTGTGGAAGTAGTAATAGTGCAATTGAACTTACTATTCCTGAAATTGAGAAATATTCAAATTATGATTCATGGGTTGATGTCTGCAAAGAATGGAATGAGATTTAAGCTCATTCTTTTTTTGTAAAATAATTTAGTAGTAAATTCATTTGATTCAAATTAATTAAATTAAAGCATATTTTCTTTTAATAAAAGCAAAATAATGGGAAAAAAAGTGGTTGAATTTTGGTGAAAAATGGATTAGAATTGTTGTGTGAAAAATGGGTTATATTGTAATAATTTTGTATTTTAAATACTAAGAGGGAGTTAGACTTTATGAAAAAGGGTAAGAAAATTTTAGAAGTACTACTGATTATTTTTGTTGTTTTTATGTGTAGTTCAAGTATAACTTTGGCAGAAACAGAAAAATGTGCATCAGCATTTAACGTTCTAATTATTAATTCTTATCATATAGGACATCATTGGGAATCTTATGTAATTGAAGGCTTTAGAGAGGCTGCTGAAGCTTATAATCAAAATGAAATTAATATAAAAGTGGAATATTTTGATTTTAGAAGTAGAAATGATGAAAAGTATATTGCAAGTTTTCTAGAATTTATTGAAATGAAATATCCTAAAGGAAGTATTGATGCAATATATACTATCGATGATGAAGCCTTTTCTGTAATATCACCACAGATAACAAATGAATATAGTGAACTATATCACGTTCCTTTAGTATTTAGTGGTGTTGACTCAAATATTTCATTTACAGAGGAACAAAAGAAGTACATAACAGGTATTTATCAAAGAGATGTTACCCTAGAGGGCTTTAATTTAATATTACAAATGGATGATACTATTGATTGTATTAATATTATAACTGAGAGCTCAGGTTTTGGAAATAATCTTATTGGAAAGTCTACTAATATAGTTACTGAGCATTTAGGAAATGAGATAGAGCTTAATATTATCCAAAGTGATTACATAGAAGATATTGAAATAAAATTAAAAGAATATCAGTCTACTAAGGACAATGATGATAAGAAAGAAGTTATTCTTTTAGGAGGAGAATTTCAATATAAAGATACTGGGGCATTCCTAGACCCTAAGAGATCTGTTGAGATTATAAAAGAATATTTACCTTGGCCAATTTATACAAATGATCCTACTTATATTTATGCTGATATTTTAGGTGGTTGTATGGATATTGGGCAATTACAGGGTAAGGAAATTTTTGATAGAGTTAAGCGAATGGTTGAAGGTGAGGATGTATCGGATATAGAAAGCACTTTTGCACCAGATCCAAAATGGATTTTAAAATATGATGAAATATATAAGTATAATATAAATATAAGGAATATACCTAGAAAATGTATAATAATAGATAAAGCATTTTACCAATTACTTCTACCAAGTTGTATAAAAAAAGTTATTTGTGTTGTATTAATTTGCATATTTATTTTAATAGTATTTTTAGTACATAAAATAATAAGTATGATAAAAAGAATTAAGAAGAAAGAACGAGAAAGAGAAATAGAGATTGCACGAGAAAAGATGCAAACAGATTTTATTGTTAATATTAGTCATGAATTAAGAACTCCTATTAATATTATTCTATCAGGTATAAGTCTGGTTAAGATGCAGTTAAATAAAGGCTATAATGAATTGGATAATAAGTATCTAGAAGAGAAGCTTAATATTATTAATCAAAATGCTTATAGATTATTAAAACTAGCTAATAATATTATAGATGTTAAAGAAATAGAATCTGGGGTTATTAAATTAAATAAGAAAAATGTAAATATTGTTGAAATAGTAGAAGCTATATTTACTGAAACTATTGACTATGCTAGTAAGAAAAATATTAACATGATTTTTGATACTTATGAAGAAGAGATAGTTGTATCAGTAGATATAGAAATAATTCAAAGAATTGTATTAAATATATTATCTAATGCTATAAAATTCACACCTGATGGAGGGACAATCTATACGAATGTAAAAAATGATAATAACTACATCATTATAGAGATAATAGATACAGGTATTGGCATTCCAAAAGAAAAGTTAGAAACTATTTTTTATAGATTTTATCAAGTAGATAATTCATTATCACGTGTTAATGAAGGTAGTGGAATAGGGCTTAGTATAGCAAAAGAATTAGTAGAATTGCATGATGGAAAAATAGAAGTAGAAAGCCAATTAGAAAAAAGTACTACTGTTAGAGTATTTTTACCTGCAATATACGATGATAAAGCTAATAACATAATTTTTAATGAAAATATAAATAAAGCGATAAGTACAGCAATTAGTACAGAGATGGCAGATGTATTAAAATAATTAGTAAAAAGATGCACTTACGATTTATATTGTAAGTGTATTTTTATATAGTATAAAAATACGTAATACAAATATAAACGCATTGATTTTTTATTTTTTAAAATTGATGTGTTTTTTTATTTCATAAAAATTTAAGAGTAAGATATTTTATATTTATTGAAAAAGATTATCATTTGTATTGACAAATAAATAACTAATTAGTATAATAATAGAAAATGATATTTATTATCAATTAAGTAAAAATTTTGGAGGATATAACCATGGAGGGATTACTAAGTAGAATGTTTTTTTCAAAATCAAAAGGAAAAGACAAAGCTATTTCAACAATAGAAAATCTAAGCCAAGGGAAAGTTAATAGGGAGTATGTAATTACAAATATAAAAAGTAATGATGAAGAAATGGAAAAATTTCTATTTTCACTTGGGTGTTATGAAGGTGAAATAGTTACTTTAGTCTCTATTTTAGGGGATACTTATGTAATCAAGATAAAAGATGGAAGATACAGCATAGACAAGCAATTAGCGACAGCTATAAGTGTAAAAAATATATAAAATAATATATCTGGGGGTAAATGATGAAAATAGCATTAGCAGGAAATCCTAATAGTGGTAAGACTACTTTATTTAATCTTATTACTGGGAAAAGTGAAAAAGTTGGTAACTGGGCAGGAGTTACCGTAGATAAAAAAGAAGGTAGTATAAGAAAATCACTAATGAAAGATGGGGATTCGATAAAAATAATAGATCTTCCAGGGGCATACTCTATGTCGCCATTTACAAGTGAAGAAAATGTAACTAGGGACTTTATAAAAAATGAAAATCCAAATGTTATTATAAATATAGTTGATGGAACAAACTTAAGTAGAAGTTTATTCTTTACAACCCAGTTATTAGAGTTAGATATACCAGTCGTAATTGCATTAAATAAAACTGATTTAAATAAAAAGCAAGGAACTAAAATTGATATCAAAGCTTTAGAAAAGCTTTTAGGATGCTCAATTGTTGAGACTGTTTCAATAGCAACTAATAATAATGGAATAGAATCTCTTATAAAGAAAGCTATAGAAGTTAAAGGAAATAGTCAAAAAGCACCTTTTGATGGACAAGGTATTGATTTATCAAATAAAAAAGAAGTAGAAGAAAATGATAAGAAGAGATACGATTTTGTTAAAGGAATTGTAGCTAAAGTTGAGAAAAGAAATAACACTGAGGATAAGATAAGACTTCAGGACAAGGCAGATAGAATATTAGCTCATAAATGGCTTGGACTTCCTATATTTGCAGCAGTTATGTGGGCGGTGTTCTCAATATCGCAAACATATTTAGGACCATTATTTGCTGACATTCTTGTTGCAGGGGTTGATAAGGTTTATGCATTTGTAGAAGGTTTACTTGGAGCAAATGTATCACCATTATTAAGCTCAATACTATTAGATGGTATTATAGGTGGAGTAGGAGCAGTTATTGGATTTTTACCATTAATTATGATTTTATTCTTCTTAATAGCATTATTAGAAGACAGTGGATATATGGCTAGAATAGCTGTAATCATGGATAGATTCTTTAAGAAAATAGGATTAAGCGGGAAGAGTATTATTCCAATGATTATTGGTACAGGTTGTGCTATACCAGGAATAATGGCAACAAGAACTATAAAAGATGAGAGACAAAGAAGAACAACAGCAATGTTAACTCCATTTATGCCATGTGGAGCAAAACTTCCTGTAATTGCTTTATTTGCTGGAGTATTCTTCAACGATGCTGCATGGGTTGGAACATTAATGTACTTCTTAGGAATATTCTTAATAATTATAGGTGCATTAATAGTTGTTAGAATTACAGGAGAAAAGAATTCAAGTTCATACTTCATTATGGAGCTACCTCAATATAAAGTTCCAAGTATAAAAAGAGCTACAGTTTCAATGTTTGAAAGAGGAAAAGCTTTCATAGTTAAAGCAGGAACAATTATATTACTTTGTAATACAGTTATACAAATAATGCAAAGTTTCAATTGGCAATTCCAATTAGTTGCAGAAGGTGCAGAGAATACTAGTATATTAGCTACAATAGCTTCACCATTTGCATTTATATTAATTCCATTAGGTTTTGGAGCATGGCAATTAGCAGCAGCTGCAATTACTGGATTTATAGCTAAGGAAAATGTTGTAGGAACTTTAGCAGTTGTATATTCAATAACTAACTTTATAGATGTTGAAGAATTAGCTTTAGTATCAGGAGTTTCAGAAGTATCTCAAATTATGGGACTTACTTCAGTAGCAGCACTTTCATACTTAATGTTTAATTTATTTACTCCACCTTGTTTCGCAGCTATTGGTGCAATGAACTCAGAAATGGAAGATAAAAAGTGGTTATGGGGAGGAATTGGATTCCAATTTGCTACTGGATATACTGTTTCATTCTTAGTTTATCAAATAGGAACATTAGTAACTACAGGTTCATTTGGAACTGCATTTGTTCCAGGACTTATAGCAGTAGCAGTTATAGCAGCTATAATTATATTCCTTATGAAAAAAGGCAGTGAAAAAGCTGCTAGCAATGGTAAAAATAAAGGTGCAGCATGGGAAATGTAATTGTATTATTAATAATTATACTTATTTTAGCATTATCGATTACTAAGGTAGTTAAAGAAAAGAAAAAAGGTGTAAAATGCATAGGCTGTCCACATAGTAAAGGATGTTCTAGCAATTGCAACATTACTATAAAAAAATAGATTAAAACTAAAGATTTATAATAAAAAAATAAAAAAATTCTAAAGCTGACAATGAAGCTTTATATAATCAGAATAGTTAATTAAATAATACAAGATTTATATAATAAAATTAACTAGAAAAAAATTATGTATTACATCAGAATGAAAAAATGTGATATACTTTTTATAAGTCAATGCGTTGTACCTACGGTCATACCACTTGCCGTAACGTACAGCGCATTTTTATTTTAACAAATGGAGATGGTATGAATGAATATTGATGATAATAAGTTGAAGGTGTTAGAAAATGTAATGAGTCAGATAGAAAAGCAATTTGGAAAAGGAGCTATTGTTAAGCTTGGAGGACAATCCTCAATGGATGTTGAATCTATATCTACAGGTTCATTAGCTTTAGATATTGCTTTAGGAGTAGGGGAGTACCAAAAGGAAGAATAATAGAAATTTATGGACCAGAATCATCAGGTAAAACCACTATTGCATTAAGTATAGCAGCAGAAGCACAAAAAAATGGAGGGGCAGCAGCGTTTGTAGATGCAGAACACGCTTTAGATCCTATATATGCGAAGAAGTTAGGTGTTGATACCGATGAGCTAATAGTGAGCCAGCCAGATACAGGTGAAGAGGCATTGGAGATAGCTGAAGCATTAGTAAGAACTAATGCCATAGATGTGATAATAATTGACTCTATAGCTGCACTTGTACCTAGAGCAGAAATTGAAGGTGAAATGGGAGCTTCTCATATAGGGTTACAGGCAAGGCTAATGTCACAGGCTTTAAGAAAGCTTACTGGAGCTATTAGCAAATCAAAATGCACAGTAATTTTCATAAACCAGTTAAGAGAAAAAATAGGTATTATGTTTGGAAATCCTGAAACAACAGCGGGAGGAAGAGCTCTTAAATTCTTTGCATCTGTACGATTAGATATTAGAAGGATTGACACTATAAAAAATGGTGAACAATTCCTAGGAAATAGGGTCAAGGTAAAGGTAATTAAAAATAAAGTTTCAGCACCATTTAAGATAGCTGAATTTGATATAATGTTTAATGAAGGTATTTCAAAAGAAGGAAATTTGGTAGATATTGCTGTTAATGATGGAATTATTCAGAAGAGTGGTGCATGGTTCTCTTATAATTAAATAAGGATAGGACAAGGAAGGGAAAATGCAAAGCTGTATTTAAAAGAAAATCATAATATAGCACTTGAAATAGAAAACTTAATAAGAAATAAAAATAATATACCAGTATTAACTATGAATCCTTTAGTAAATGAAAAAGAAGAAAGTTTAAGAGATTCTTTTGAAGATAAATTAGAAAGTTATGAGAGTAATGCATAAATCAGAAACAAGTGAAATAGTTGCATAGAATTATATAGTTTAGGGTATTTATATAGGAACAATTATGAAGTCATATATATAAGGCTAGTAGAAGTTACTAAGTAACAGCTACTAGCTTTATATATAATGAACAATAGTAAGAACATAAGGACAGACTATGAGTTACTGCTTTAAGACACCGCGTTCTTTTAAGTCAGATAATAGTTTACTGTACATTTCTTTATCAATTTTGTATTTGTAGAGATGAACAGTGAAAAAGATAGTATATATGCTTCTGTAAGTAGTAATAATTCAGTATTTTTAAGATGTTTTATGGCAAGGTTAATATTTTTTCTATTACAAGAATAAAGTTAATAAGAGAAGAGTGTTTTTATGAACAATTAAGGAGGGTATATGAATTATGACGTTATTGTGATAGGGGCAGGACTATCAGGTCTTACTGCTGCTTCATTGCTGGCAAAACGGAAGCTGAATGTATGCGTTGTAGAGGCTCAGAATAAACCAGGAGGGGCATGCGGGATATTTAAAAGAAAAGACGTAGTGTTTGAACAGGGAGTTGGGATGATATACGGATTTAATGACAAGGGGTTTAGTCCACATAGGTTTGTATTTAATGCATTAGAAGAGCCAATAGATATAATAAAGCATAATGAACTTTATGCTGTAAACTATGGTGAGCATAGAATAGTTTTTTATGAAGACCTTGATAGGTTTATAGAAGAATTAGCAAAGGTATTTCCAAAGGAAAAAGATAATTTTAAAAGGTTCTATAGAGACTTAAGCAGACAGTATATGAAAATAATAGCAGAGAAGCCTAACTTTATATCACCGGATGCAATAAAGAAAGAACAGGGGCTTCAGGGGTTTTTAAGACATCCTGTGGAGTATATTAGATTTTTAGGATATATGAATAAAAATACAACGAGTATTTTAAAAAAGTATTTCAAAGATGAAAAGGTATTTAATCTATTTGATAAGCTTACATCTACATACTGTTATACAAATGTTGAAGAAACTCCGGCTATATTATCTTCAGTGATGTTTGTTGATAATCATTTCGGTGGAAGTTATTATCCTGCAGGATCAACACTTAATTTAGTTGGAAAGCTAGAGAAGGTAATCGAAGAAAATAATGGGAAGATGATTTATAACAGAGAAGCGGAAAAGATAATAGTAGAAAATAATACTGCGGTTAAGGTAAGGCTGGATGATGGAAGCGTTATAAACGCTAAGTACATTATTAATTCAGGAACAGTATGGAATTTATATAATAAGCTACTAAAGGATAATGCGAGTGAAGAAATAAGAAAATGGACAGAATCTTTAGAACCTTCATATCCATCAGTAGTTCTATATGCACTTGTAAAAGAAAAATCAATACCAGAAGGGACACTTCCTATTGAAATGCTCATTGGTGATAAAACTAAATTAGATGAATCAGAAATTACTGCATACATTTTAAGCATAGATGATAAGACACTCTGCCCGGCAGGATATCATACTATAGCTGCAATAGGCCCAAGCTTTAAGAAATGGCCTAAGGGATATAAAAATGACTATAATACACAGGAATATAAGGATATGAAGGAGGCTGAAAAGAACAGGATTTTAGATGTCCTTGAAAAGAGGTTTCCTGGCTTTAAGGAAAATATATGCCATGTAGAGGTCAGCACTCCGACTACATTGAACAGGTATGTATTAAAGGAAGGCGGAAGTGTTGCAGGACCAAAGCAGAAGCTTGGCCAGCATATGATGAAAAGGCTGAAAACTAAAAGCGAAATAAAGAATCTCTTCAACTGCGGAGAATCCACTGTTATGGGAACAGGGACACCGGCGGTCACAATCTCAGGGATAAGCGCAGCAAATCTTATCTTAAGAGAACTTGGGATGAAAGAATTTGAATATGATGAAAATATGAAAAATTATGTGAATATAGTTAAAAAGCCTTTTGAAAGAATGCAGATAAGAATTGGAAAAAATCCTAAGGAGGAAAAGATAGCAAAGCTAGCTTTAGAGTGCCAGTTTTGTAATAAGCCATTATGTGAAAAAGCATGCAGATATAATGTTCCTATAAGGGATATTAATAGAAGGGCTGCTGTAGGGAATTTTGTTGGAGCTATGAACTTATTAAAGCGTTATGATAGCAATCCATGTATAAAGTGTGACAGTAAGGATTGTGAAAGTCACTGCATAAGAAGAGGTTTTGCAGAGGAAGTAAGTATAAAAGAAATAAATAGTTGTCTTTAGGAGTTATATTATGTATATACTTCAAATTGAAAATCTTCATAAAAAGTATAATAATTTTGAAGCGGTAAAGGGTATAGATTTAAATATAAAAAAAGGGGATATATATGGACTGCTTGGGCCTAATGGTGCAGGAAAGAGTACTCTGATTAAAATTATATCCGGGCTTGAAAAGATGACTTCTGGAAAAGTGATATTTGAAGAAAGAGAAACAAATATAAATAAATATAAAAAAAACATTGGATTGCTGCCGCAGGATATTGCTATTTATCATGACCTGACTGCAAGGGAGAATGTATCATTTTTCTGTTCATTATATGGATATAGAGGCAGGGAGCTTAAAAGAAGGGTTAATAAGGCTCTGGATTTTACAGGGCTTTTAAATGTTGAAAATAAAAAATCTAAAGAATTTTCAGGTGGAATGAAAAGAAGGCTAAATATGGCCTGTGCAATTGCCCATAGTCCCAGGCTGATAATAATGGATGAGCCAACGGTAGGCATAGATCCTCAGTCAAGAAATCATATTTTAGAATCAGTCAGGAGGCTAAATGAAGAAGGAGCTACTATAATTTATACCTCCCACTATATGGAGGAGATAGATGAACTGTGTGATAACATTTCCATTATTGATAACGGAAGGATAATAGTAGAAGGAACTAAAGAGTATCTAAAGTCAACTGTGGTTGATGAAGACATATGTACAATAAAGCTTAAAAAGGAAATTTATAATATAAAAAAACATCTAAGCAGAATAGCTGGGATACAGAAAGTAGAGGTTACTGAAAATGAAATAAAATGCTACTATTCTAAGGGGATGAATATTATTCCATATATTATATATACCATTACTAATAATAGCGGTGTTATAGAAAATATAAAAAATGAAATTCCTACATTAGAAGGTGTATTTTTAAAATTAACAGGAAAACAATTAAGAGATTGATATAACAGGGGCAAAAAATGATATTGATTAGTTTAGTAATAAAGGAACTTTTATATTTCTTTAGGAGTAAATCTAATGTAGCAACAATGTTTATATTTCCAGCTGCTCTTATAATTATAATGGGTTTTTCATTAAACGGACTTATGAATGTGGACTTTAATATATTTGAAAACAAAAAAGTTTATTATAAAGTTAATAACTTAAGCAGCGGAAATGAATATTTACAAGTATTTAAAAGCTTTAAGGATACCTGTGAAGAAAGCATGAAAATAGAATTTGAAGAGGTATCAGACGACATATATGGAAAAAATCGCGTAAACAGCTATGAAGGATTAGCTCTTATATATATAAATGAAGATAAATATGATTTTTATAGAAATGAAAAAAAAGAAAGCAGGGCTCAGAAAATATTCAGGAGCGTTTTTGACCAGTATTTAGAAAGATATTCAGTAATTAATACAGTAGTAAGCGAAAATCCCAGGGTATTAAATGATATGAGTGAGGAAAAGAATATAGTAGTTGAAGAGGGGATATCTGCTTCAGGTATAAATTCATTTACTTATTATACTTTTGCAGAGCTTGTATTAATAATACTTTATATATCACAGATAACCAGCGTATCAGTCTATAATGAAGGCTTTGAAAATACATTTTTAAGATTAAAAGTATCTAAAGCTGGTGATTTCAGCATTATTTTATCAAAGATTATATTAGGAGTTATTGTTGGCATCCTTCAAGTTATTATAGTTTATTTTATCAGTACAGTTTTTTTAAAGATTGATTGGGGTATAAATCTTATGGCAACCATGGCAGTATTAACAGCTTTGATAGTTTTCAGCTCTATTTTAGGAATAACTGTAGGCTGTGTATTTAAGGATGCTAAGATAGCAGCCAGTGTCCTTAACACCTTATTAATAGTCTTTGGTTTTTTAGGAGGAGCTTATTTACCCATATCATTAATAAAGTCTAATGAAATAGCTAGTATGCTGTGCAAGATAGCGCCGTCATACTGGGCAAACATAGCGCTGTTAAGCTTAAGCTCAGGGATTCCTTCTAATTACCAGACTATATCGGTATTATTATCATTACAGCTGTCAGCAGTGTTATTAATAATATGCATTATCTGTAGTCTGAGGGCAGGTGAGAATAATGTTTAGAGTGATGTTAAATACATTTAAGCTACTACTAAAGAAGAAGAGCTTTATTGTTATGGGGGTAGTTGCACCTGCTGTTATTATAGTGTTCTTCAGCTTTGCTTTTGGGCAGGAAATGGATTATAAAGTAGGAATTATAGATAATGATAATAAGTATATTTCAAGGGAGCTAATAAAATCTATAAATGAAATAGAAGATATAGATGCAGTAGGAATAAGTAATGATAGTTATGAGTTGATGCTTGTTTCACACCAGATACAGATGGTAGTTATTATTGATGATGGCTTTTCTGATGATATATTAAATTTTAAGGCTGGGAAAGTTGTAATCAAGTCAATATCCAATAGTGATATTAAAGAAACACTGTTATCAATAATAAAAGCTAAAGTAAATAACCTGACTTTAATAGCAAAAGTAAGTGATGGCAGTATAGATAAGTTTATAGAAAATAATAAGGCATATACAAAGCACATGCTTAATTATGATTTAAATGAAGTTAATGAAAGCAGACCTTCAGTAAAAAATTCTATAGGAATAGTTATTATGATGATATTAATAAGCGGAGCTTCTATAGCAAATTTTTTAATTGAAGATGAGGAGCAGGATACAAAAAACAGGGTATTAGCAAGTGGTATAAGACCGTACAAATATTATATTGCACTGCTTGTAGTATTTTACCTTATGTCGTCTATGAGTAGTATTATATATTACGTATCCTGCAGGATATTAAACTTAGATTTTGGTATGGAAAATACGTATAATTTTTTAGTGGTTATGCTGCTGCTTAACTTAATAGCTATATCCTTAAATTTATTTATAGTAAGCTTTACAAGGAACAGGTATATTGCAGCTACTATCAATATTTTAGTAGTAATACCGACTTGCATGATATCAGGAGTATTCTGGGACTTTGATATTATGCCGGAGTACCTAAAAAAAATAGGAAGTTTTATGCCGCAGAGGTTAGTATATGAGGGGATAGAAAAATTACAGGTTTATGAAAGTATAAGTTATATATATGATTATATTTTTTATATGATAGTTATCTCGCTTATTTTATTTTCATTAAGTTTATTTATGTTCAGAATAAAAAGAGATTAATATAATACGGTTAATAATATTTATTACAGGTTAAGGGGCGGATAAATATAAAAGTTATGACTACGAAAAAAACGTATTATTAATAAATATGAAGTAAAAAATAAATTAAAGCTAAAGGCTATGGCAAGAGTTAATTAATGCCATAGCCTTCAGCTTATAATATTTAATTATTGGCCATTTTTATAGTAGTTTAACAATAGCTTCTAATTCTTCAGATAAATCTTTTGCAAGAATAAAATTATTATCTCTTAAAGCTAATTCTATTTTTGTTTCAAGCAATTTTTTCTTTTCTTCATTTTTTAAGTAGTGCTTATCAAAATGATTAACATAAATAATATCTTTAAACTGTTGTATGCTTATTTTTTTGATTTTTTTATTTTGAATAAGTAATACATAATCCATACAGTTAGTTATAGTATAGTAATCATGAGAAACCATTAAAATAGCACCTTTATATCTTTTTATAGCCTTTTCTAAAGCTAGTTGTGAATATGTATCTAAATGACTTGTAGGTTCATCAAGAAGCAATAAATCAGCTCCGACTTCAGAGATTTTAGCTAGCTGAAGTAGATTCTTTTCTCCACCAGATAAAGTTCCTATCTTTTGATTTAATACTTCTTCATCAAAATTATAACCCTCTAAATATTCTTTAATATCAGCACGAGTTTTAAAACCAATATCAAAGAACTCATCATATATAGTATTAGAATAATTTAGTGTTTGACCTTGAAGTTGAGATAAATAACCTACTTTAATATCTTTATCTATTTCTATAGAATCATCATCGTTTTTAAATATTTTTTGGAAAAGCGTAGTTTTACCTGTACCATTTGAACCAACGATAGCTACTTTATCAGTAGATTTAATTTCAAAGTTAACATTTTCTAAAAGGACTTCATCAAAAGCAAGATTAAAATCATTAACTTTTAAAACAGTTTTTTCTTCTATTTCATTAGCTGTAACAAAAATTATATTAGGTTCTTTAATCTCTACAAATGGAGCTTTAATTCTACGTTCTTCTAGTCTTTCTTTAATTTTAATTCTAGCTCTTAAGGTTTTACCTCTAAACTGTTCAGCATTCTCAGTTGCTAACTCTCTTAATCTATCTATTAAAACTTCATTTCTTTCAATTTCTTCAGTATCAGCAGCAGCTAATTCTTGTAGTTCAATTTTGGTTTGAAGTAATGAGAAGTTATACTCGATATAGCCACCATCAAACTCTTGTAGTTCCATATTTTCAAGGTGAATAATTTTATTAAAACAATGATTTAATAGATATCTATTATGTGTGATAACTAATGTTGTTCCTTTGTGAGAATTAATTAGATTTTTAAGAGCATTTAAATTTTTAAAATCTAAAAATACATCAGGTTCATCCATAATAAGCAAGTCAGGACTATTAAGCATTGCCTTAATTACTTGAATAAGCTTAAACTCACCACCACTAAGTTCAGATATCATTAAATCTTTGTATTTAATTAATTCAATAAGATTTAGCTTTTTATCAATAATGTTTTCAAAATCATCACCATTAATTGCTTCAAATGCATCTAGAGCTTGTTGATATTTTTCAAGTAAAGTATCAATATCAGATGATGTTTCCATTTCAGTACAGATAGATGTTATTTCATTTTGTAATTTAAGAAAATCTTCTGCTAGATATTCAAAAACTGTGATTTCTTTTGTTTTATCTAATTCTTGGAATTGTCGTACATACCCAATTCTACAATTTGGTTCAATTTCTAATGAACCATCAAATAGATATTTTTCAGGGTCCATAATTATATCTATAAGAGTACTTTTTCCACTACCATTTGTACCTATAAAGGCACAATGTTGGCCATCTTCTAATGTAAATGAAATATTGTTATATAGATTTTTTTGTGGAAATGAGTAGGACAAATTATTAACTTTTATCATAGTAGTACCTCTTTTCATTAGTAAAAAAGAGCCTATAAAAATAAGCTCTTTAATATATTCTTTTATCAATTAAAATTTACATTTGATAAATATATTTTACTAAGTTTAATATTGATAGCTTAACATTTTTTTCGACTAAGTTCAATGATTTAGTATTAACTGAAAAAACTGTTATAATAAAATTAATAAATTTATTTTAATTAAGGGGATAGGAATTATGGAGAGGTTAATTACAGTTAAGGGTATTGGTAATATAAGTGTTACACCAGATTTGATAATTATTACTATGAATTTAGTATCACATAAATACAATTATGATGAAACTATGAAGCTTGCTACAGAGTCAGTAAATGAATTAGAAAAGGCCATAGAAGAAGTTGGTTTTAATAAAAAAGATTTAAAAACAACAAATTTTAATATCACAACAAGCTATAAGAGCTATTATGATGAAAATAATAATTATAAAAGTAAGTTTGATGGCTATAAGTGTGAGCAAGATTTAAAGCTGGAGTTTGATTTAGATATGGAAATTTTATCTAAGGTGATTACAGCAATAACAAAGTCAAAGGTAGATCCTAGATTTAATATAAGATTCTCAGTAAAAGATAAAGATGAAATAAATAAAGAACTTCTTATTAAAGCAACTGAAAATGCAAGAAGTAAGGCTGAGGTTTTAACTAAAGCAGCTAGAGTCACACTTGGAAGACTAGTAAGCATAGATTATAATTGGAGTGAAATAAATATTTACTCTAACACAACATACGAAATAGAAAACAAAAGTTATGCTATTGCAGAAACATATGCACCAAGCATTGAGCCAGAGGATATAAAAATTAGCGATACAGTAGCTTTTGTTTGGGAGATAAAGTAGTAGAAGTAATATATTTATTACTATATAGGGTAATACTATTTTAGTAGTATCCTAATTGTATTACCTTAAAGGTACTAACAAAAAGGTAGTGCCTTTTTGTCATTACTTTTTGTCACTACCTTACATTTTGTTACTACCTTTTTGTCACTACCAATACTATTATTTTTGAATTTAAGAGTGATAAGAGGCTAAAAGAATGGTTAAATTGAAGTAAAATGGCTAATTTTAATAAAAAAATATATATTTTTTTAAAAGTCAAAGGAATTAATGATAATAATGTCGAATTATACTAAAGATTAAATTAAAAGGATATATATATATATATATAGTATTTAATAATTAAAAAAATTAGAAAGAATTTTAAAGTAATATAACAAAATGCACTTACGGCGGTTTAAGCTATAGGTGCATTTTTATATTGTTATATAGAATTTAATAGTTTATTCCAGCAGGCTTAATATTTTCTTTATCATTTTGAGAACATGGAGTAACTCCATATGTCATTTTACAATTTGGACATACATCTACAAATGTGCTCATTGTAAAATCTTCACCACATGAGCATGTAATTATATGTGGAGTATTTAATTTCATATCTGCCTTACCTTTTTCTCTAACTCTATCTACAATAGCCTTTCCATCTTTACTATGTGTACCGCATCCACAAGCCATAATAATATCCTCCTTAAACTTAAAATATAATATTCATTTTATATTAATTTACATATAAAAGTCTGTAACGATTGTTACAATACTCCAATAAAAAATTTAATAAACTTATGACTTTATTAAGATAGGGGTAAGTTAGTAGGAGTTACAGGAGAAATAAAAGTTAGATTTAAAATTAAGTACGCTTTAGGATTAGGCTGTAAGTGTAAAAAATAAAAAAACGTATGCTAAAAAGCACGCTTATTGTACAATTTTATTTACGATAATAATATTTTTGAAGATAAAATGAAGGATATTGGAGAGTTTTTCATAATAAACAATAAATCTATTAGCTATGACTATAATAAAAAGTATTCTTTAACTGAAGAAGATTTCATGGAACAAAATATTGAAAAAGAAATAGAAGAAAAAATTCTAGAAGAAATTTATGGTGAAAAAGGTATCGATGAAGTAGAAACGCCTGTATTAGAGGAAGTAAAAGAAAAAGTTAAGTCATATGAAGAAGTGTTTAATGCATTAAAAGAATATAGATTAAATAAATCTAGGGAAGAAAAGGTTAAGCCATACTTTATATATAATAATGAGATGGTGGAAGAAATAATAAAACTAAAACCGGAAGCTAAAGAAGATCTTATTTCAATTAAAGGATTTGGACCAGTAAAGATAGAAAAGTACGGACAGGATATAGTTGATATAATTAGAGGATAATAAATTAGTATGGAGATATAAGATGATTTGCCTCCACCATAGAACCCACTAAAATCAATATAGGTTTTAGTAGGTTATTTTAATGCAATAAATTCTTATTGATAATTATTTTTTTATTTAACAAAGTGAATTTAAGATTAATTAAACGTATAGAAGGTATTGAAGTTATTTAAAATAATAATGATTATTTTTTATGTGGCACAGATTGAATAATTATTGGCGCAAAATGATGTTAAAAAATATTTTGTAGTTTGTATAATTAAGTCATCAATTGAAACTTAAATTTAGGGAGGAAATTATGATGAAAAATAAAATTGCACTTATTACAGGAGCATCAAGTGGGATTGGAAAAGAATTTGCAAAGTTACACGCAGCTAGGGGAGGAGACTTAGTAATTGTTGCAAGAAGTAAGGATAAGCTAAATGAATTAAAAAAAGATCTTGAGAATAAATACAATATAAAGGTAATGGTTATTGTAAAAGATTTATCATTAAGTAATGCAGCTCAGGAGATTTATGATGAAGTGAAAGCTGCTAATATAACAATAGATTACTTAATTAATAATGCTGGATTTGGTGGTAGAGGTGAGTTCCATGTACGTTCTATGGAGCAAGATATTCAAATGATTCAAGTAAATGTTATTACTCTTACAAGATTAACTAAATTGTTTTTACCTGATTTTGTTAAGCGTGGGGATGGTAGAATATTAAATGTTTCTTCTACGGCTGCAATTATGCCAGGTCCATTACAAGCGGTTTATTATGCTACAAAGGCATATGTAACTTCATTTAGTAATGCTGTATGGCAAGAAATTAAAGGTACTGGTGTAACTATTACTACATTAATGCCAGGTGCGATGGATACAGGTTTTGCTAAAGCATCAGATATGAGTAATACTCCCTTATTTTCAAAGACTGTTAGTCCAGTTGATGTTGCAAAAGATGGCTATGAAGGTATGTTAAAAGGAAAATTAAATGTAATTTCAGGAGTGTCGCTACTTCAAAGAATGTTTTTAGCATTGACTCCATTTACACCTAAAAAAATAATGATGAAACAAATTTATGAAATGCAGAAGGAAAAATAATAAAATAGAATGGAGTATCTTTTATGAATCATTTTATTATTGATGGTAGGTATGGTTCACTTATTTCATCAGTAGGGTTGCCTTTACGTGAAATATTAATAAAATCAGGGTTGCCAGAGGATTTATTTAGTAGAAAGAATATAAGATTAACACAAGATGAATACTTTCGTTTTATGGAAAGCATTGGTGAAGTAATGCCTGATGAAAGTAAACTAATAAAAATTGCAACTGCAGAAGGTATTGAAACTTTTTCTCCACCTATTTTTGCAGCTTTTTGTAGCAAAAATGCTCAGACTTGCATAGAGCGTTTAGCACAGTATAAGAAGCTTATTGGGCCTATGATTTTTATTATAAGAAAAGAAGAAAAGAGCTTTACAGTAGAATTATCAACAGAAGAAAAGTATCATAAAATACCTTTATTTTTGGAAGTTTCAGAGTTTGTTTTTTTGATTAATTTAATTAGGATAGCAACTAAAGAGAATATAATTCCATTGAAAATAACATTGCAGAATTCAATTAATAATAAGGTGTTAGAAAAATATTTTGGGTGTAAGATTAATAAAGGGAATAAAAGTACTTTGACTTTATCATTTAATGATTCTCTTAAACCATTTGTTAGTGAGAATGAAGTAATGTGGGATTATTTTGAGCCGGAGCTTAAGCGAAGATTGTCTGAGTTAGAAGTAGAAGATTCGTTTGGAGCAAGAGTAAGGAGTTCACTAATAGAGTTATTGCCTATAGGTTGTAGTAATATTGAAGATGTAGCATTAAAACTTGGAATGAGTAAAAGAACTCTTCAACGGAAATTGACAGAAGAAAAAACAACATTTCAAAAGCAATTAAATCATACACGTGAATTATTAGCTAAGAACTATATAAAAAATACTGACATGATAAGTGATGATATTGCCTTTTTATTAGGATACCAAGATTTGAATTCATTCTTAAGGGCATTTCAAACTTGGACAGGTATGACTATTACTGAATATAAAAAATCTTTGCAGAAAAAAATTTAATGTGTATTTTAAGAAAGTAGGATGAAGATATGAAAAAGCTTGTAGTATATTATTCACATGATGGAAGTACAAAGTTTGTTGCAGAAACAATATCAAAAATAATAGAAGCAGATATTATGGAACTCATACCGGAAGAAAATATAAATATAACTGGGATAATGAAAATCTCCTGGGGGATACGTCAACTTTTTATACATCCGAAACCTAAATTGTTAAGGAATAATATAAATCCGTCTGATTATGATTTGATTGTAATAGGTACTCCAGTTTGGTCTTATACATTTTCGCCACCTATAAGAACTTTTTTTAATGAATATAAATTATCAGGAAAAAAAGTTGCTATCTTTTGTTGCCATGGAGGACAGAAAGGAAAAACAATAGAGAAAATGAAAGAATCTTTAAATGGGAATGTAATTATTGGAGAAAATGATTTTTTAGAACCATTAAAATATAGAAGAGAAGAAAACTTGAAAAAAATTATAGGCTGGGCTAATAATATATAAAAGTAACAGGGCAATAATAACTTTTATTATGTTGTTATTTATAGCAATAGTTTAATAAATTCAATTCTTGGAGCTAAAATGTTATATTTTTTACAACTAAAGAATTGAACTCAATATAGAATGCAAAAAAGTTTATGAATAGATAATTGGTGGATTTTAAGAGGCATTATTTACCTCCACCAGACACATGTAAATAAAAGGTCATAGTATAATCTATGACCTTTTATTTACATATCAAATTAGACTATACGCTACATTCCTGATAAAATTTAATTAACTAATTATTTTAAGAAGAAAGAGGTGAAGTTATTGAAGCAAGGCTTATATGAACAAGTCATAAATCAAGAAATATTAGAACAATTAAATTCTTTAGATCAAGATAAATTTATTATAAATAGATCAGGTCTAGATAAAGAAGAAGCTAAGGCTATTCTTTCTCAATACATAGCTCAAGTTATAAGAAAATCTCTTAATTATATTAGAGATAAGGAAAAAGAGGATGGAGATAAGCTTTTAAAGCAGATAGAAGCTTGTAATGAGATAATTGACATATTAAGTAAGGTGTCAAATGAAGAAGATATTAAGAAATATAACATAGATGAAAATGGGGAGATGCTAACAGCTCTTTATTCTAGAGTTAATAATAAAAAAGCATTATCTGAGAAGAGTGTTGTTAGGCCTATAACTCCTTTATCTCAAAGTTCTCTTTTTACAGGAGCATCTTTAGAGCCTAATATGTTGAGTGAGTTAAATAAAGAGATAGTGTCTTGTGATTCTATAGATCTTTTAGTTTCTTTTGTTAAGTGGAGTGGCATAAGGTGTATTATTGAAAGTCTTAGGGAGGCAACGGACAATGGTAAGAAGCTTAGGATAATAACTACATCTTATATGGGAGCTACTGATTTAAAGGCCATTCAGGAGTTAAGTGAATTACAAAATACAGAGATTAAAATATCTTATGACACAGATAGGACAAGACTTCATGCTAAGGCATATATGTTTAAAAGAGATACTGGTTTTACTACTGCTTATATAGGTTCTTCTAACCTTTCTAATGCTGCATTAACTTCAGGATTAGAATGGAATATTAAGATTACTGAGCAAGATTCCTTTGATATTATAAAGAAGTTTGAAGCTACCTTTGAAAGCTATTGGAATGATGCAGAGTTTGTATCTTATAGAGGAACAGATGATGATATAAGAAGACTTAAGATATCCTTAAAAAATGAGAGAATTGATGAAAGACAAAATGAAGAGTTTAAATTTTCTTTTGATATAAGACCATATTCTTACCAAAAGGAAATATTAGAAAAACTTCAAGTTGAAAGAAAAATACATAATAAGTATAGAAACTTAGTTATTGCAGCAACTGGTGTTGGAAAAACTGTAATTTCAGCTTTTGATTATAAGAATTTCCGTAAAGAAAATAGAGGAAAGTCTAATAAGTTATTGTTTGTTGCTCATCGTGAAGAAATATTAAAGCAAAGTATGGATACCTTTAGATGGATATTAAAAGATAATAACTTTGGTGAGCTGATGGTAGGTGGAAGAGCACCAGAAAGTTTGGAGCATTTATTCGTATCTATTCAAAGTTTAAATAGTAGAAATTTATGTGAAGTAACATCTAAAGATTACTACGATTTTATTATTGTAGATGAATTCCATCATGCTGCTGCACCATCTTATCAAAGGCTATTGAGTTATTATGAACCAAAAGTTTTATTAGGCTTAACTGCTACTCCAGAAAGAGGAGATAGTAAAGATGTATTTAATTATTTTGAAGATAGGATTTCTGCTGAGATAAGATTGCCAGAAGCGATAGATAGAAAGCTTTTAAGTCCATTCCAATATTTTTGTGTTACAGATACAGTTGACTTAAGTAAGCTTAAATGGAGTAGAAAAGGTTATGAGATAAGAGAACTAGATAATCTTTATACTAATAACGATATTAGATCAAATATGATTATAACAAGTATAAATAAATATGTTACAGATATGAATTCTGTTATTGGATTAGGTTTCTGTGCTGGGGTTGAACATGCTATTTACATGGCTAATTATTTTAATAATAATGGTATTCCATCAATTGCTCTTCATGGTAAAAGTTCTGATGAAGAAAGAAATGATGCTAAGAGAAAGCTTGTAAATGGAGAAATAAAGTTCATATTTGTTGTGGATCTTTATAATGAAGGTGTAGATATTCCAGAAGTTAATACAATTCTTTTCTTAAGACCTACAGAAAGCTTAACTGTATTCTTACAGCAGTTAGGAAGGGGGCTTAGATTAAGTGAAAATAAAGAATGCCTAACAGTTTTAGACTTCGTAGGTCAAGCTCATAAAAATTATAACTTTGAAGAAAAGTTTAGGGCTCTTGTAGGAAGAACAAGTCATTCAATTAAGAATTATATAGAAAATGGATTTTTAACATTACCTAAAGGATGCTATGTTCAATTAGAAAAACAAGCTAAAGAATATATTTTAAGAAATATTAAATCAGCATCTAATACTAAGAATAATTTAATTAGTAAGTTAAAAACATTCCAAGGAGATACTGGCCTAGAATTAACGTTAGAAAATTTCTTAACATATAATCATCTATCTTTAATAGATTTCTATGGAAAATCAGGAGATAGAAGTTTTGCAAGATTATCTGTACTAGCTGGGGTAAGAGAAGAGTTTAATGATGTAGATGAAAATGAAATAACTAAAAAGCTAAAAAATATATTCTTTATTAACTCAAGAAGATTTATTGAATTTATTAGAAGAGTCATAAAAGAATATAATAATATTTCAGATGTAGACTTTAATGAGAAAGAGAGATTAATGCTAAATATGATGTATTATACTTTCTATAATAATGCTCCTGATAAAGAAGGATTGTTATCATTAAGAGAGGGGATTAATAAACTTCTTAATAATAAAGTTATGATGAATGAAGTATTTGAAATACTAACTTACAATTACAATCATATTGATTTTGTGGATAAAGAAGTAGATTTAGGGTTTACTTGTCCTTTAGATTTACATTGCGATTATTCAAGAGATACGATTATGGCTGCTCTTGGATACTTTAATGAAGATAAAAAGCCTGCTTTTAGAGAAGGTGTTAAGTATTTTGAAGATAAGAAATTAGATATATTTTTCATTACTTTAAATAAATCAGATAAAGACTTTTCTCCATCAACATTATATGAAGACTATGCTATCAATGAAAAGTTATTCCATTGGCAAAGTCAAAGTACTACATCAGTAGAAAGCATAACAGGACAAAGATATATAAAACATTTATCTAGAGGAAATAAGGTTGCTTTATTTGTAAGAGAGCATAAAAATAAAGATGGTATAACATCTCCGTATACTTATCTTGGAACTTGTGAGTATAGGAGCCATCAAGGAAGTAAACCAATAAGCTTTGTCTGGGAGCTTCATGAAGAAATTCCACCATCAATGATAAATAAGGCAAATAAAACGATAATAATATAATAGTATTAAAGATGAATATAAGTACTAGTATAAGAGAGCAAGTATTTACAAATAAGAAATAGGTGATATAATTATTTTATATATAGGAGGTGGTTAGCATGAAAGGATATAAGACTTTCAGATTTAAATCAGTTTGCTCCTTGCAAGGACTACAACAAAGTCAGCTATACTTTGTCTGGAGCTTAAATAACTAATTAATTAGCTGAAAATTTAAATTAAGATTTTGGAAAAAATATAAATGATTTTTTGTATTCTTTGCTTTGATTTTTTTAGTATTTTAAAGTTAAGGAGTAATAAAAGAATGAATGAGTTTATAAAGAAACAAGAATATAATTATATAAAAAGATGTATGGGTGATTTAAATAGCGGACTTAGAAATTGTGTGGATAAAAATGTTGTTGATGCTATAAGGATATGTTGTCAGGATAAGATTTTATCTCATTTTAATGATTTATCAGATGAGCAAAAGAAGGTTCTTGATATTAGCAATATTACTGATCCATTACTTATTGAGCCTTATTTAAAAGAGCTTAATCAGTATGTATATGGTATGCCAAAGCTATCATCAGCAGAGGTTATTAAAGTTTTTAAGAAAGAAAAGAAGCTAAAATTACCTAATTTAAATATAGAAGAATCTAAGCTTGTATACTTAGGCTGGATTGATGAATCAACTAGAAAGCTACTAATTACTTATAAGTTAGATGGGAAGCTATTTGGGATGGCTTGTAGACTTCCTAAAACAAGTAATAAGGGAACTAATATATGTGCTTTATGTAATCACATCGGTTCAGAAAGTGAAGTTGCATTTGTATCTCCAATATGTAAACAGACTAGTGAAGATGATTATAAATCACTTGGATTTTATGTATGCTTAGATAGCAATGAATGTAATGAAAGAATAGAGTCAGTAGAAAAACTTGAAGAACTTATAAAGACTGTAAATAGAATTAAATAATTTGAGAGAAAGCATATCAGAAAATTTAGGCTGATATGCTTTTATTAGAGTAAGTATAAAAAATACAAAAGTAAGGTGGTAATAAGATGATTAAGGTAGTAGCAGCAATACTTCAAAATGATGATAAAATACTTATAGCAAAGAAGAAGGAAGGTAAACCACTTGCTGGCTTTTATGAATTTCCAGGTGGAAAGGTTGAAGAGGGGGAAAATCCTGAGGATAGCCTTGTTCGTGAACTTATGGAAGAGATGAGTATAAAAGTTACTGTTAAAGATTATGTTGGTAAGAGTATATATGATTATGGTAATGGTAAAGTTATTGAATTATTAGGTTATACTGCAGAAATAATTGAAGGCGACATTGTTCTTACTGACCATGATGAATATAGATGGGTAACTTTAGAAGAAGTATGTAATTATAATATTGCACCTGCAGATATACCGTTAATAAGTAAGATATAAATTTTTATAAAATATAATGATAGATAAGTTAGAGGAATTTGTTCAGATTTAGCATCATTAGCTGATAGTAAAGTAGATGAGTATAAGGCACCAGAAAATGAGCAAACTGTACAAATTATGTCAGTTAATCCTGATGGAACACCAGGCATGACTACTATACATGCATGGAAGTATGAAATAAATGAAAATGGTAATGATACGGTTACAATTGAATTAACAGATGGGCAAAATGCTCAAAATTTAATTAAGGATGGAGCTAGAGGGTCAATTTTAGTTGATAATAATGGATTCCAATTAATACATCTTAAAACTATTAACGTAGAAACTCTTGAATATACTGACGAAAATTATGAAAATGGATTATTTAACTCAGCGTATACAGGTGCAGATAATAAATTATCTGAATATAACATTACTTTAGAAGTAATGGTAATTGAAAAAGCACCAACAATAATGTTTACACACTAATAATTATAAAAATTTAAGCAGAATTAATGTAAGCTATAAATTATTTGTAAAGTTGTATCTAAATTTACTTAGATACAACTTTTTTGATTAATTATATAAGACTTCATGTAAGTAATAAAAAGATATTAGAAAGAAATAGAGTTAAAATCACTAAGTTTCTAAAAAGGAAACTTTTATAAAAACGTATTCATAGCGTGATATATTTTAAGCATGGAAAATAGTTAAAGGTACTTAACACAAAAATATATCGTTAAAATTAGGAGGAAATTATGGGGAAATATGAAGGTTTAGTTAAAGACATAATTAAAAATGTCGGTGGAAAAGGAAATATAAATAGCTTATCACATTGCGTAACAAGATTAAGATTTGTATTAAATGATGAGTCAAAAGCAAATGATGATGTACTTAAAAATATGGATGGAGTTGTTACAGTAATAAAATCAGCTGGACAATATCAAGTAGTTATAGGTAACCATGTACCAGATGTTTATAAAGAGGTATGTGCTCAAGCAGGAATATCAGGAGGAGCACCATCACAAGATGGACCGAAGATTTCATTTAAAGATAAAATTTTTGATACAATAACAGGAATATTTATGCCATCAATAGCAGTAATGACTGCAGTAGGTATGCTTAAGGGATTCTTAGCTTTAGCAGTATTCTTAGGTTGGATGAGTGATACAACAGGCATTTATACATTAATATATAATATTTCGGATGCACTATTCTTATTTATGCCAGTAGTAATCGGATATACGTCAGCTAATAAATTTGGAATGGACCCTATGGTTGGTTTAGCAATTGGAGCAGCATTAATGTATCCAGGTTTACAAAATGTAGATTTAGATATTTTTGGACGTATTATTAATGTAAGTTATACGGGAACAGTATTACCAATTATCGTAACTAATATTGTTGCAGCGTTCTTATATAAAAAGTTAAACAAAGTAATACCAGATGTAGTAAAGACTTTCTTTACACCATTAATTGTTATTGTTATATGTGCACCATTAGGATTTTTAGCTATAGGACCAGCAGCTAACGCTATTGCAGACTGGCTATTAAACGTAATTATGAGTATTTATTCATTTAGTCCAATTGTTGCTGGTTTAGTACTAGGTGGATTATGGCAAGTAATGATAATGTTTGGCGTTCATACAATTTTCGCTATTACAGCAATTATTACATTAATGTCAGGTAACCCAACACCAATTTTTGCATTAATTTTTACAGTTTCATTTGCTCAAACAGCAACAGTATTTGCAATTTGGCTAAAGACAAAGAATAAAAAGTTAAAATCAATTGCATTACCAGCATGGATTTCAGGCATATTTGGTGTTACAGAACCAGCTATATACGGTGTAACATTACCAAGGGTTAAGCAATTCGTTATTTCTTGTATAGGTGGTGCTTTAGGGGGAGCTTATATAGGAGCAGTTGGAATATTACATTGGCAAATGGCTGGAATGGGGATATTCGCTATTCCAGGATTCATTCAAGTAGGTGGAGACACAGGAAGAATTTTAGTTCATGTAGGAATTTCTTTAGCAATATCTATGGGATTCTCATTTGTTGCTACAATGCTTACATTTAAAGATGAAAAAGTAAAAGAAGAAGTTATAGGAAAGAAAGAATTAAACGGTGAAGAAAATATTTCAGCACCAATTCAAGGAAAAGTTATTGCTTTAAGCAAGGTTGAAGATGAAGCATTTGCAGGTGGACTTTTAGGTAGTGGGGTAGCTATTATTCCAACAGTTGGTGAATTAAAGGCGCCTTTTGATGGAGAAATAACAACATTATTCCCAACATTACATGCTATTGGAATAACAGGTGATAATGGAATAGAAATGTTAATTCACATAGGATTTGATACAGTTAAGTTAAATGGAAAGCCATTTACTGCAAAAGTTAAACAAGGCGATCATGTTAAAAAAGGTGATTTATTAGTAACATTTGATATAGAAGAGATTAAAGCAGCAGGTTGTGGAATTACAACACCAATTATTATAACTAACACAGCAAATTATTTAGATGTAGTACCAAAGGATATTGAAGAAGCTAAGTTTGGTGACAATATCATTACAGTATTAAATTAAGTGGAGGACATATGGAATTAATAGATATTATGTCTAAGAGATATTCTTGTCGTTCATTTAGTGATAAAAAAATATCTAGAGAAGATTTAGAGCTAATTTTAAAAAGTGGATATTTAGCACCTGTAGGTAAAGGGCAGTATGACCAACTTTTGATTACAGTTATTGAAAATAAAGATTTACTAAATGAATTTGATAAGGTAGGTTCTACTTTCTTTGGTGGAGAAATTAAACATCCAACATATTCTGCTAATACAATTTTATTAGTAAGTGCAAAGAAATGTGAAAATGAATTAGTTCATTACTGTAATGCCAGCTGTATTATAGAAAATATGATTTTAATGGCTACGAATCTAAGAATTCAAAGTGTATATCTTTTAGGAGCTATCGAAGCAGTAAAAAATGATCTGGAATTTTGTAAAAAGCTTGGGTTAGAAGATGAATATTTTCCAGTTGCAGCTATGGCATTAGGTTATGATTCTTCAGGGATAAAGGATATAGCAAAAAGTAATAAAATAAAAACAAGCTACCACTTATAAACTTTAAATAAAATATCTATAAGAATAAAGTGTCAATCGTCAGTAAGATTGGCACTTTGTTTTTATAAGTAAACTTTTGATGCATTATGATATAATCATTAATGAGGTGGGGAATTATGTTAATGAATAAAATTAATAATATATTAAATACAACTTATACTAATGACACTTATCATTCTATATGTAAATATATAAAAGATAATATTTTAGAAATTCAGAATATGTCTATAGATGAAATAGCTGAAGGGTGCTTTGTTTCTAAATCAATGATTAGTAAGTTTACAAAAAAGTTAGGATATGAAACCTTTAAGGATTTTAAATATGATTGTGAAATTCATTGTGATTTAATAAAATATATGCCAACTACAGAGTATAAATCAAACAATTTAAGAGAAAATGTAATTGAAACCATGGATTTAATTACAAATGCTTTTAGAAATGCAGCTAATAAAATAGATTATGTAGCATTAGATAGTTTAATTGAAGATATAGATAAATGTTCTTGTGTTGTAGCAGTAGGGCATGGTGCTTCGAAGAATGTATGTGAAAGTCTTCAGTTTTATTTGGATTATATGAATAAACCTGTAATGATTGCTGATACTGATTTTACTCGTGATGTATTAGTTGAAGAAAATTCTATAATATTACTAATAAGTGCTAATGGGAATATATTGAAACATGATAGAAGATTGATTAATAAAATAAATAGTTTAAAGCAGAAGAAATGGCTTCTTACTTGTAATAGTAATATAGATACAAATACAATAGATAATATTGTTGTAATACCATCAAAGGATAAAGCTATAAATGATATGTTGACTATGTTTATGGTAAAAGTTATTGCAAATAGATTAAAGCATATAAAGAAGTAAAGTTCACGATTTGTGAACTTTACTTCTTTTATTGTATTTCTAGGGTATAGTTTAATTAAGAAATAACATTAAAAGTTTTGGGAGGTATTATGAGAAAAGTAAAAATAAAAGTATTAAAAGCTACATGTAATAAAGAATTAGCAAAACAATATGGACATGATGATAACTATACTTCTTGCCCAGTATTAAAAGAGGGACAAGAATTTTATACAACAGGTATATTTGGTAATGATATTCCAGCAGGCTTTTGTCATATGGCTTGGCAAGCACTAGTAATGCCAGTAAATGTATTAATTGGTGGTGGAAAGGTTTTAGGATTTGATGATGTACATATAGCTTGTTGTACAGATGGATTAAGACCAGTTATTTTTGAATTAAGTGTTGTTGAGGAAGAGAGGTAGAAAAATATGAAGTTAGTAGTTATAGGTGCAAATGGAAACTTAGGAAGCAGAGTAGTAAAGCAGGCTTTAAATAGAGGGCATGAAGTAAAGTCAATTGCATATATGAGCAATGGAAACTGTGAAGGAACTGAAGTTATAGATAAGAATTTATTTGAAATGACTCAAGAGGATTTAGGCGAAGCGGAGATTATTATAAGTGCTTTTGGTGGTGGATTTAAGGCAGATCCAGTAATAAATAAGGAAGCTTATGAAAAATACATTGAATTATTAGATGGAACTAATAAAAAGATAATTGCAATTGCAGGTGCAGGAAGTCTTTATACTGATTCAACTCACAGTATGAGAGAATATGAAGTCCCAGGATATTCAGAAACCTTAGCTGGTATATCAAGAAATATTAAATTAGGTGTAGATAAGATAAAGGAAAGAGCAGACTTAAACTGGACAGCAGTTTGTCCTTCAAGAAAGTTTGATTTAGAGGGACCACATACTAATAACTACATTGTAGGAACTGATGAAGAAATTATCTACAACGAAGATGGAAATAGTTATGTAACTTATGAAGATTTAGCAACAGCTATGTTAGATATAGCAGAAAAAGATTTATATAATAGACAAGTTGTAACTATTGCTACAGTTACAGTGAAAGAGGAGGAAGCTTAAGATGGGATTTCCAAGTGATTTTTTATGGGGTGGAGCTACTGCAGCTAACCAATGTGAAGGAGCATATGATGTAGATGGAAGAGGTTTAGCAAATGTTGATGTACAGCCTCATGGAAGAGAACGTTTCTTAGTATCAAAAGGTGATAGACATATGTTAGAACTTGAAGAAGGATATTACTATCCAGCTTTAGAAGCTATCGATTTTTATCATAATTATAAGGAAGATATAAAACTATTTGCTGAAATGGGATTTAAAGTTTTTAGAATGTCCATTGGATGGTCAAGAATTTTTCCGAATGGTGATGAAACTAAACCTAATGAATTAGGGTTACAATTTTATGAAAATGTATTTAAAGAATGTAAGAAATATAATATAGAGCCATTAGTTACAATTACGCATTTTGATTGTCCTATCCATTTAACAAAAGTTTATGGGGGATGGAGAAGTAGGGATATGGTTACTTTCTATGAAAGATTAGTAACTGTATTATTTAATCGTTATAACGGATTAGTAAAATATTGGCTTACATTTAATGAAATAAATATGTTATTACATTTACCTTTCACAGGAGCAGGTATTTTATTAGAGGAAGGTGAAAATAAGGACCAATTACTATTTACAGCAGCTCATCATCAGTTAATTGCAAGTGCTTTAGCAACTAAGATAGCTCATGAAGTTGATCCAGAGATGAAAATAGGTTGTATGTTAGCAGCTGGTAATACTTATCCTAATACACCAAATCCAAATGATATATGGAAATCTATGAATAAGGATAGAGAAAACTATTTCTTTATAGATGTTCAAGCAAGAGGAGCTTATCCAAGATATGCATTAAAGGAAATGGAAAGAAAAGGTGTAGTTCTACCACTTGAAGAGGGTGATTTACAACTTCTTAAAGAAAATACAGTAGATTTTGTATCATTTAGTTATTATTCTTCAAGACTTACTAGTGCTGATCCTGAAGTTAATAAATATACAGAAGGAAATGTATTCCCAACATTAAGAAATCCTTATTTAAAAGCAAGTGAATGGGGATGGCAAATTGACCCACTAGGATTAAGAATAACTTTAAATAGTATTTATGACCGTTATCAAAAGCCAATGTTCATTGTAGAGAATGGCTTAGGTGCTAAAGATGAATTGATAGATGGAACTGTTAATGATGATTATAGGATTGAATATTTAAGAGAGTACATTAAGGCTATGAAGGATGCCATTGATATAGATGGTGTTGAGTTAATGGGATACACAGCTTGGGGATGTATAGATTTAATTAGTGCATCAACTGGTGAGATGTCAAAGCGTTATGGATTTATTTATGTTGATAGAGATGATTTAGGAAATGGAACATTAAAGCGTTATAAAAAGAAAAGTTTTAATTGGTACAAAAAAGTTATAGAAAGTAATGGAGAAGATTTAACATAGTTTACTTAATAAGCCCAAGTGTTAGTATAGCTAATACTTGGGCTTAATCTATTTTAGTAATAGATTATGGATTTATTATTATCATAGGTTTAAAGGGCTTTATAGATGAATTTAAAGGGATTACATGAAGATTTTCAAATTAAGAAATAATATGTAAATTTTGTGTGCTATATTATAAATAAGTATAATATGAAAAAAATTATAGGTGGGGATGAAAATAAATGAGTAAGAAAATAGCCTTTTTTGATATTGATGGAACTATGGTTAATGTACCAAATGGATTACTACATCCAACAAAAGAAACAATACGTGTGTTAAATGAATTTAAAAAACAAGGAAACTATATTGTAGTTGCAACTGCAAGAGGAGCAGCTCCAGAGAGTATAAAAGATATTGATTTTAATGGATACATCTGTAATGATGGACATTATATTGTTTTTAATAATGAAATTTTAGTTGATGATATTTTTACTTGTGATGAGATACAAAGGCAAATTGATACATATTTAAAGTTTGATGGACGTTTCATGTTTGGTGGACATGTTGATACTTGGAATAGTTTTTTAGATGATTCTCTTGTTATTGAGCATCGTCAAATGTTTTCAGGAACAAGTGAAAGACCAATAGGAATTATAGAAGAATTTAAAGCAAGTGATGTTGAAGCGGTATCTTGCTGTGTATTATTTGATAGCATTGAAAAACTTGAAGCTTGTTATGATGAGTTAAAGGATAGTTTTACAATAGTACCTTATCGTACTGGATTGATTAGAATGGATGTGTATCGTGAAGGGTTTACTAAAGGGACTGCTTGCGAGTATTTATATAAAAAATTAGAGATTGAAAAAGAAAACAGTTATGCCTTTGGTGATGGCATTAACGATAAAGAAATGTTAGAGCTTGTAGGTCATGGTATAGCTATGGGAAATGGTTTAGAAGAAATTAAGAAAATTGCACATGATGTAACAGATACTGTAGATAATGATGGGATTGCCAAGGCGTTTAAAAGATATTTTAATATTTAGTTAGTTCTTTATAGTATTAGATTTACTTATATTTTTGGATATGGATTAAGTTATTAGAGTGTGAATAATACAATTCAATATTTCATATCGATGTTATATAGAGTTAAGTTCTATATAGTATGGAGGTAAATATGGGGTTATTAAATTTAGGATTGATTTTAGGTAGTGGTATAGCAGTTATAGGTGGAGTAGATTATTTAAAAAGGAAATTGCTAATAGTATTTAGAAGATGGGACAAACTAGGATTAGATAAATATAGAATAAAGCGTTACTATAAAGATGGTAATGCAATAGTTATACTTGTAGAAGTGGCTATTGGGGGAAGTGTTAGTGATTTAAAAAACTATACTGGAAAAATAGAAAAGGCCTATGGATGCAAGTGTGAAATTCAGGATATAGAATATAGTAAATACATTACAGTAATATTAAACTATGAAGAATCATTAGAAAGTATAAAAATGTATTAAGGGCGATTATATAATCGCCCTTTTAATATTTTTGATATAAAAAATATTAAGTTTAATGAGATGTTTTTTGAATTCATAATTAGTTTAACTACCTTTCAAAAATAAATTCATTATAAAATAAATTTTTTTACAAATACTAAATAATGTGTAGAAAAATGTAGCATTATATCTAAAAACTATTTTAGTGAATTTAAGACAGTAAAGGAAAGGGGTTATTATGAAAAACAAGTTACCTAAAGAGGCTTACGGTGGAGTACATGGAAAAGATTATGTTCCATTTGTAACTGATAAGTCTAAAAAAGGAGTAAACGTGGCAGTAATGATAATTGGAGTTGTCTTAGCTGCCGTATTTGCAGCATCTACAGCTTATTCTGGTATGAAATCAGGATTAACAGTTGCTGCAGGAATTCCAGGAGCTATAATTGGTTCAATGCTTGTAGGAGTCTTTGCTAAAAAGAAAGGAATCCTTGGAAAAAATATTATTCAAGGTATGTCTAGTGGTGGAGAATCTATAGCAAGTGGGATGATTTATGTATTACCAGCAGTTATATTAATAGGAAGTAATGTTAGCTTCTTAGAAGGAGTAAGTGTAAGCGTTGCAGGAGCTTTATTTGGAATAGGAGCTACTTCATTAGTTTATAATTACTTAATTGTAGAAGAACATGGTCAGCTTATGTACCCTGAATCTTTAGCTATTTCAGAGACACTTGTTGCTTCAGAAACAGGTGGAGATGCAATAAAGTTTATGGGAATAGGTTTTGGAATAAGCGGAATTATAAATGTTTTAACTAGTTCTTTCTTAAATGTAGTTAATAATACAATGACTTTCTTAGGAAGTAAATTTTATAAATGGAAGTTCTCAACAGAAGTAAATCCTCTTTTATTAGGAATTGGATTTATAGTTGGCTTAGAAGTATCTTTAACTATGTTTGCAGGATCAATACTAGCCAACTTTGGTGTTGCTCCTTTAATTGGATACTTTAGTGATATGGCATCAGAAGGAATGACTTCATGGAATGATACAACTGTTGCTATTAATCAGATGGATGTTAATGCAATTTCAGGAGGATATGTTAAATACATTGGTGCAGGTATGATGCTTTGTGGTGGAATTATCGGAGCAATTAAACTTATACCAACTATAGTTGTATCATTAAAAGAAACTTTAAAAGCTAAATCTAATTCTGGTGGAGAAAAAAACTCTGGTGAGATGATAATACTTTTAGTAGGAATTGCTCTAGCTTTTGTAGCAGGTTTCTTTATTTCTGGAAGTATTACTATGGCTATAGTAGCTGCTCTCGTATCTCTTATATTAGCTTTGCTATTTGTAATAGTTTCTGGAAGATTGGCTGGAACTATAGGTACATCTAATCTTCCTGTATCAGGTATGACAATAGCAGCTTTAGTTATATTAACTTTAGTTTTTGTAATAATGGGTTGGAAAGGTCAATCTGATAATAAGTCACTACTTTTATTTGCAGAGTTTATGGTAGTTGCTATATCAGTAGCAGGTGGATATAGCCAATCACAAAAAGTAAGTTACATAATAGGTGGAAGCAGAAAAGAAATGAGAAATTACTTTGCATTAGCTAGTATAGTAGGAGTAGTTGTAGTTACAGGAACAATTTTAGTTCTTGCTGATCAATTAAGAATTACAGGGGCTGATGCACCTTTTGCACTTCCTCAAGCTAACTTAATGTCTACTTTAACTTCAGGTATTATGTCAGGAAATTTACCTTGGCCAATGATTTTAGTAGGAATAGTAATAGCTTTATTCTTATTTATGTTAAATCTTCCTATAATGACTATAGCAATAGGTTTCTATTTACCTATATCAACAACATCAATAATTTTAGTAGGAGCTTTAATACGTTTATTTATAGAAAAAATGAGTAAGAGTGAAAAAGAGAAAGAAGTTAAGGTTTCTAACGGTATTAGCCTTTCATCAGGACTTGTTGCCGGTGGATCTATAATAGGATTATTAGGAATAATATTACAAGTAACAGGAATTGTTAAACCAAGAGTTCCAAGTGGATTTTTAGGTGGAAATATGATGGCTATAATACTGTTAATCATATTAGTTATAGCAACTATAATACCGATTATGACATCGAAAGTTAAAAATAACGAATAATAGAAAGAAAGTGCGAAGCACTTTAGTGAAAAGTTTCACTGCGTCAAAAGGGAAAAAGTCACTGACATGACAGTGAAAATATTGCTTATAGCAATAGTGAAAAGTGTCCATATTAATACTTTTCACTTTAACTTTAGTTAAATTTTCATCGTTACGATAGTAGCATTTTCACCTCGATGTAGTCGACTTTTCACTGTGAAGCTTGCTTCGCACTTTATTTTTTTTGTCGAAAATTGAAAAGATATGTGCTTTTTTATATACTATAATTAATGTAATATAAGAATTTTTAAAGTGCGCTTGCCCAATTTCCTAACCAATAGGAAAAAGAATATTTGAATCGTTACCAAAGCTTTATTAAAATTTAGTTAAAGTGATTAGAAATGATTTAATCATTAAAGTGAGTTTAGCGCATATTTGCATACGATAAAAAGTGTTAAGAGGTGCGCTATGTTTACTAAAAGGCAAACTAATATATTAGAGATAATTCTAAAGAATACATCAGGAATTACTGGTTCTAATATTGGAGAAAAACTTTCGGTTTCATCAAGAACTATCAGAAATGATATCTCACAGATAAATTCACTTTTAAGTAATGATAATATAACTATTTCATCATCTCATAAAAGTGGATATTTTCTAAAAAATGAGTATATAGAAAAGTTAAAGGAAATATTGAATAACGAAAAAGGATTAAATTCAGCCTATCATTTAGATGATCATAGAGATTTTGTTGTATTAGGTAAAATTCTTTTTGAAGGAAAACAAAGTATATATGATTTAAGTGAAATATTGTTTGTTTCTACAAGAACGGTATATAAAGTTATTAAGAGTCTACAGGAAAGTATGGCAACCCAATATTTCTTTAATGGAATAAAATACGAAAAAGAGTATGTTTTTGTTGAGGCATCTGAAGAAGAGATTAGAAAGTTACTTTTTAAAATAGTTGGTGTCAGTGTTTTTGAAAAGACAATATCATTAAAAGAAGTGCAGATTATATTTGATGATAACTTTAGCTTAGAAGAGTTACATTACATTTGCGATAAAGTAAAAAAGTGCTTTATAGATAAAAAGAACTTTGTTGATGAAGAATATATAGTTATACTAAGTTGGCTTTTATATATTGCTCAAATAAGAAGCAACAATGGTTTTTGTAATCAGAAAAGTAAAAATAAATTAACAGATAAGAAAGCATTAAAAACAATAGAGGATTTAATAGAAGCTGGAGTTAAGTTAAATAAAAATGATATAGAGTCTATTTATAATTTTTTATGGACTAAAAAATTAACCTCTGAAAATGAGATAAGTGAAATTACTAATATTGTTTTAAGTGATTTTATTCGTGCAATTAAAGAAAGATATGATGTTGATTTAAATGATAGTGATGAACTTTTAGGAAATTTATTAGAGTATATGGAATATATGTTACGACGTATACAAAGTGACTATCAATTTGTAAATTCTATAAAGAGTGACATTAAAAATAGATATCCGTTTGCTTATGAAATTTCAATGCTAATAGTTGAGATAATATATAAGTATTTTAATAAGTACACAAAAGATGATGAAGTAGCTAATATAGCAATTTATCTAGAACCACTTTTAAATAGTTTTAGTTATAAAACTAAGATTCTTATGATAACAGATTCGAGAGTGGGGATTAATAGTTTAATTCAGCGTTGGATTAATGATAATTTTTACAATAAGGTAGAAATTGTAGGGAAAATATCTTTAAATCAATTAAATAACTATAGATATGTAGAAGATGCAGATATTATTATATCGCCTATTAATATAGAAAAAGAAGTCAAAGTACCTACCTGCGTAATTGAAAGTATACCAGATAGTAATGATATAAAAAGATTAAAGCAAATGATGCATAAAGTTAATATAGGAAATAAATTTGAAGATATTATTAAGAAGTACTTTGATAAAGACTTAATAGATATATATGATGAAGAATATAACTTTGATCAAATAATAATGAGACAAGCTAAAAAGCTTAAAAAAGCAGGTTATATTTTTAATGAAAAAGAATTCGTAGATGATGTATTGTCTAGAGAAAGAGAATATCCTACGGTTATTGGAGAGTTTGTTATGATACCACGGCCAAGGAATATTTTCTCAGAGAAGCTTTTAGTAAGTGTAGCTATTTTAAAGAAACCTATTTCATATAAAGGAAAAAATATAAGAATTATATTTTTATCAACACAATCATATAAAGCAAATTATGATTTAAGTCTTTTATATGAATTATTTAAAAGAGTAGCTTTAAATAAATGTATATTAAGATCATTGATTGACTTAGAAGAGAAAAGTGAATTTTTACAATGGTTCATTGATTTATCTAAGAATATCAAATAACTTTAAATATAAATAAGTGTAAAAACAAGGAGAAATTATTATGAGTTATAGTATGTGGGCAGAAATAAAAACAAGAAATGGTTTTGCAGCAGATGAAATTATTTCATGTTATCAAAAAGCAGTAAGAAGATCAATGGTAGAAGAGGCATGTGAATATGCATATGAATTATATATAACTTCACCACAATTATTAGATAAATTATGGAGAAGAATATTAACTATATCTGTTGAAGATATTGGATTTGGTAATCTAGATGCAGCAGTTCAAGTTAATGCATTAAATGAAATGAGAAAGAACTATCCATATGATGATGGAGATCAACCAATGTACTTCATCCATGCAACAAGAATTTTAGCAGAAAGCACTAAAGACCGTTCAAGTGATTACTTAAAGAACATAGTAATTAAGAGCTTTGCAATGGGTAAAAAAGTTGAAGTTATGGATGTTGCTTTAGATAAGCACACTAAGAGAGGTCAAGAGATGGGAAGAGGTTCAAAGCACTTCTTTGAAGAAGGAACTAAAGTAATACCTCAACTTAAGATTGACAATGATTATAGAGAAAGATATGGAAAAATCTTAGAAGTATACAAGCCAGAAGAAGCAGTAGAAAACGCATTTGTTTACGGAAAAGATCAATTTTAGTTAAAAAGAGCAGGGAGAATAACTCTCTGCTCTTTTAATCTTTCCTAAGCGTTAGGAAATTTATGGGTTGAGATGTAAAGCTTTAATAAATATAATTGACTTGAAAAGAAAATTTCTTATGGTACTTAAAGTTTTAGACAATAGTCTACTTAATTTAGTAGATGAACTTATTTAACTTATCAAGTACAGAGTAAAGAAGAAAATAAAAATATTCTTAAAATTGTAGAGTAAAAGTTAAAAGGAGGAATTTACTATGAGAAAATTTTCAGTTGTTATAGCAGGGGGAGGAAGTACTTATACACCAGAAATTATTTTAATGTTATTAGATAATTTAGATAGACTTCCATTAAGAAAAATTAAGCTATACGATAATGATGAAGAAAGACAAAATAAGGTTGCAAAGGCTTGTGAAATATTAATTAAGGAAAAAGATCCTTCAATTGAATATGTAGCAACAACAAATCCAGAAGAGGCTTATACAGATGTAGATTTCTGTCTTGCTCATATAAGAGTTGGTAAGCTTGAAATGAGAGAAATGGATGAAAAGATTTCATTAAGACATGGAGTTGTTGGACAAGAAACTTGTGGACCAGGTGGAATTGCTTATGGAATGAGATCTATAGGTGGTGTGCTTGAAAATATTGATTATATGGAAAAGTATTCACCAGATTGTTGGATGCTAAATTACTCAAATCCAGCATCAATAGTTGCAGAGGCAGTTAGAAGATTACGTCCTGATTCTCGTGTTATAAATATTTGTGATATGCCAATAGGTATGGAGCATAATATAGCTAAAATTGCTGGCTTAGAATCTAGAAAACATATGGATATAAGATATTACGGCTTAAATCACTTTGGGTGGTATACATCTATTAAAGATAAAGAAGGAAATGAATTACTACCAAAGCTTGTTGAACATATAAAAGAGTATGGATTTATTAATGGTGAAGAGGGAATGAGCACTGCTAAGAAAGACAGTTGGTTTGAAACTAATCTTTTCACTAAAGAAATAGTTAAAACTGATTTAACTACAATACCAAGTAGTTATTTAAAATATTATTTATTCCCAGACTATGTTGTAAACCACTCTAACCCAGAATATACTCGTGCAAATGAAGTTATTGATGGAAGAGAAAAGGAAGTCTTTGGAGCTTGTGCTTTAATTGAAAAACAAGGTCATTCAGAAGGTTCAGGTTTACAAATAGGTATTCATGCAGAGTTTATAGTAGATTTAGCAACAGCTTTAGCTTACAATACTCAAGAAAGAATGTTGTTAATAGTTGAAAATAATGGAGCTATTTCTAATATTCAAGATGATGCTATGGTTGAAATACCATGTATTGTTGGAAAGAATGGGTACGAACCATTGTCTGTAGGAAATATTCCAACATTCCAAAAAGGATTAATAGAACAACAATTAGCTGTAGAGAAGTTAGTGGTTGATGCATGGATTGAAAAGTCATATCATAAATTATGGCAAGCTTTAATGTTATCTAAAACAGTGCCAAGTGCAACAGTTGCAAAAGAACTTTTAGATGATTTTATAGTAGTAAATAAAGAGTATTGGCCAGAACTTAGCTAATTTTTATAGAGTAATATAAATTAATATTTATTAATAGATTTAAATTTTGTAGTATAGAGCTATATCATCAGTTAATTATCTGAGGGTATAGCTTTTATTTTTGTTTAAAATTTGAAAGATTTTATAGTTTTAATAAAAGATAATTAGTGATAAAAAAATGTACAAAGAGAATGTGACGAAAATTATATAAGAAAAAAGAAGAAATATTCGACTGAAAAGGATTTAAATAATAGTTTTTCCTAACTAGAGAGGAAAATGTTTGTTTGAATACGTGTTGTAGGGTAAGTATAATAAAATTAAATTTAACGGAAACTCAGGGGGTAATAGAATGAAACAAGGTGCTTTTTCTAAATTTATGGAAAAGTTTTTAATGCCAATCGCTCAGAAGATTGAAGGACAAAAGCATTTACAAGCTATTAAAGATGGTATCATAGCTGTAATTCCAATAATCATAATTGGGTCTTTTAGCTTAATTCCGATTGGGGTTGCAAACTTATTTCCAAACAGTGCTTTTTATAATTTCGTAAATACATATATTAATTATTTTAATTTAGCAGGATTTTTTACAACTAATCTTATGTCTTTATATGCTGCATTTTTCATTGCAGATAGTTTACAAAAGAAATATAATTTGAATTCAAGTTTAATAGGAATAACATCAGTTGTATGTCACTTAGTATTATCTGTATCAATTGAAGATTTTGCGAATTCAACAATTTGGAATGTATCATCTTTAGGTGCTGAAGGTTTATTTGTAAGTATGATAGTTTCAATTGTAGTTGTTGAAATAAGTAGATTATGTAAAGAAAAGAAGTTAGTAATTAAAATGCCAGATAGCGTACCACCAATGGTTGCTGAATCATTTACAATATTAATTCCATTAGTAATTAACTTTGCTTTAGCAGTTGCAGGATCAATAATCTGTATGAATGTAGCAGGGGTAACATTCCCACAACTAATAATGAAGTTACTTGCTCCAGCAATTACTTCAATGGACTCATTACCAGCAGTTATGTTAGTTATATTCTTAACTCAATTATTATGGTTCTTTGGATTACATGGAGCTTCAATAACATCAAGTGTATGGGCAGCATTCGCAATTAGCTATGGTGCAGCAAATGCAGCAGCTGTAGCAGCAGGACAAGCTCCTCAACACGTATTTACTTTTGGATTTTACTATGGATTCTTACAAGTTACAGGGTCAGGAATCACTTTAGGACTTGTTTTCTTAATGATGAGAAGTAAAGCTAAATCACTTAAAGCTATAGGTAAATTAGGTATTATACCAAGTTTCTTTGGAATTAATGAGCCAGTAATATTTGGTGCACCATTAATAATGAATCCATTTATGTTTATACCATTCGTATTTGGACCAGTAATAGTTGCAGGATTAAATTACTTAGCTATGTCAACAGGATTAGTTGGGCTTCCATTATATGAAGCACCAGGATTCTTACCACCAGGATTCCAAGCATTCTTATTAACATTAGATTGGAAAGCATTTGCTTTAGCAATATTTAATGTAATATTTATGACAGCAGTATACTATCCATTCTTTAAGGCTATGGAAAAAGATGAATTAAGAAAAGAAGCTATTGCAGAAGGAAATGTCAACGTAATAGCATAATAGAAATATTAAGAGCGAAGCTCTGTTATTAATGATAAATGACAAAGAGAGAATGGCAAATTAATGATGAAGCTGATTAAATAAGCTTTTATCAATTTGCCATTTTTCATTTTAAACGTCCCATTAATAAAGCGCTTTGCATTTTATTTTTGGAGGAGAGAAATAATGGGAACTATACATATAGAAGCTAATAGAGAAGATATTGCAAAAATTGTACTTATGCCAGGGGACCCTTTAAGAGCACAATTTATTGCAGAAAATTATTTAGAAGATGCGGTACAAATAAATAAAGTTAGAAATATGTTTGGATTTACAGGATATTATAAAGGTGTAAGAGTAACTATAATGGCATCAGGTATGGGAGGCCCATCAATGGGAATATACTCTCATGAGCTTTTTAATAAATATGATGTGGAAGCTATTATAAGAATAGGTTCTACTGGAGCTTATAGTGAAAAGTTAAATATGCATGATGTAATGCTAGTTGAAAGTAGTTGGAGTCAATCCACCTATGCAAAAACTTATAGTGGATATGAAGAAGATGTTGTTTATCCAAATAATGAACTAAATACTCTTATTAAGGAAGTTTCCAATAAATTAAATATTAATATAAAGACAGGAAGAATACATTCAACTGATGCGTTCTATACAAAGGATAAAAGTGTATTACACCATATAAGAGACACATACGGATGCCTTGGAGTAGAGATGGAATCTTTCGCTCTATTACATAATGCAAATGTTGCAGGAAAGAAAGCAGCATGTTTATTAACTGTAGCAGATCATGCTTTAACTAATGAGAAAGCAACTGTAGAAGAAAGACAACATGCCTTTGAAAATATGATAAATCTAGCTTTAGGCACTGTTGTAGAGTACTCTAAATAGTTATTAAATATATTAAGATAGAAGCAAGAATAAAGTGCGAGTTAAAATAAAGTAGCTCGCACTTTATTTTATAATATTTTAATGTTGATATATTGTTACAAAATATAAAAATATTGAGTATAAATTTTAGGTGATTTAAATAAACTTAAACATTCAGTATACTTTTTTTGAAAGCTAGTTTTATGAGAGGTGACTAATATGAAAGATATAATATCTATATTGAATGATCCAAAGGTATTTGAAATTAATAGATGCAAGGCACATTCAGACCATTATTTTGAAGGATATAATACATTTAAGTATTCTTTAAATGGTAATTGGAAATTTAGCTATAGTGATAATTTAGACAATGTAGAAAAGAATTTTTATAAAGAAGACTTTAACGTTGATGAATGGGCTGAGATAAAAGTACCAGGACATATTCAAATGCAAGGATATGACAGACCACAGTATGTAAACACAATATATCCTTGGGATGGATGTGAAAATGTTCCTGAAGGACAAGCTCCAAAAGATTTTAATCCAGTAGGAAGCTATGTTAAATTTTTAGAACTAACAGAGGATGATTTAAAAGATAACAATAAGATATACTTATCATTCCAAGGCGTAGAAAGTTCATTTGCTTTATATATAAATGGAAAATTTATAGGGTATAGTGAAGATACATTTACACCTTCAGAGTTTGAGATAAGTGAAGTTTTGAAAGTAGGATTAAATAAAATTGCTGTTCAAGTATACAAGTGGTGCTCAGGTAGTTGGCTTGAGGATCAAGATTTTTGGAGATTTTCAGGGATATTTAGGGATGTATTTGTATATAGTGTTCCTAAAGTTCATGTATACGATTTAAAGGTTGTTGCAGAGGTCGATGATAAATATAAAAATGGAATACTGAAATCTAATTTAATACTTAATGGTAATGGAGAAGCTATAGTTCAATATGAGTTATTAGATAAAGATGATGAAGTTATTATAAGTGGAGAAAAAGATAATATATCAATTAAGAATGAGATAACTATAGATTTAGAAATAAAAGTAGATAATCCTAATTTATGGAGTGCAGAAGCACCATTCTTATATACTCTAAAAATATTATTAATTGCAGATGGTGAAGTAATTGAAACAGTAATGCAAAAAGTAGGCTTTAGAAGATTTGAACTAAAGAATGGAATAATGCAGTTAAATGGTGAGAGAATTGTATTTAATGGAGTGAACCGTCATGAATTTAATTGTAATAGTGGTAGAGTAGTTTCTGAAGAGGATATGATTTGGGATTTAAAAACTATGAAGCAAAATAACATAAATGCCGTTAGAACCTCCCATTATCCTAATAATACAAGATTTTATGAATTATGTGATGAGTATGGGTTATATGTTATTGATGAAGTAAATCTTGAGTCACATGGTACTTGGGGCTTATGTACTGGTCCAAGAAAATACAATGATAAGAATATACTTCCAAATGATAAAGAAGAGTGGGTGCCTTTATTATTAGATAGAGCTAACTCTATGTATGAGCGAGATAAAAATCATCCGTCTATATTGATTTGGTCTTGTGGAAATGAGTCTTATGGTGGAGAAGATATTTATAAGATGAGCAAATTTTTACAAGGTAAAGATAATACTAGACTTGTACATTATGAAGGTGTATTCCAAGATAGAAGATAAAATGATACATCACAAATTGAAAGTCAAATGTATACAAAGGTACACAATATAAAAGAATTTTTAAAGGAAAATAGAGATAAGCCAATGATATGTTGTGAATATGCACATGCCATGGGAAATTCTTTAGGTGCTTTATATAAATATACAGATTTAACGGAAGAGGATCCTTTATATCAAGGTGGATTTATATGGGATTTTATAGATCAAGCTATAGTAAAGGAAAATAGTAATGGTAAAAAGTTCTTAGCTTATGGAGGTGATTTTGAAGATAGACCAACAGATTATAATTTCTGTGGAAATGGGTTAGTATTTGCTAACAGAGAAGTTACTCCTAAGATGGCAGAGGTTAAATATTGTTATCAAAATATAAAAATAATAATATTAGAAGATAAGATTAATATAAAAAACAAAAACTTATTTACTAATCTGAATGAATATGAATGTTTCTTTATTTTAACTAGAGATGGGGTAGAAATAGATAGAAAGACTACCATTATAGATTTAGCTCCAATGAGCGAGAAGAGTATTGAGATACCATTTGTAAGAGAGAATAATATTGGAGAATATATTTTAACAGTTTCTTTCTGTTTAAGTAAAGATGAAATATGGGCAGAACAAGGCTACGAAATTGCTTTTGAGCAAAAAGTACTTTATGTAGTAAAAAAAGATAAAAAAGAATATAAAGGAAATCTTTCTATTGTAGATGGAGATATTCACGTAGGGGTACATGGAGAAAACTTTAGAGTATTATTCTCAAGAGTTAAAGGTGGATTAGTTTCTTATGTATATGATGGTAAGGAATATATTTTAGAAAGACCTAAGCTAAACTTTTGGAGAGCTCCTGTAGATAACGATATAGCAAATGGAATGACATTTAATAATAGTATTTGGAAGATTGCTAGTCTTTATGGAAAAGCTACTATGAAATCTTTTAAAGAATTAGAAGAAGGTATAGAAGTGTGGTATACACATACGCTACCTATGTTAGATATGGTCTTATGTCAATATTTTGGACACAAAAAGTCAAACTTTTTTATGCTGCACTTCTAGCTAATAATTCACATTGATCTGGAGTCATGTAATTAATAGAAGAGTGTAGCCTTTTTCTGTTATACCAACCTTCAATATATTTAAAAA
>NZ_CYZX01000012.1 GCF_001405015.1 Clostridium disporicum | reverse complement strand
CTTGCAGGAAGTGCTCCATCCATAAAATGAACTGCTATTGGAAGTCCCCATTCATTAGCTATAGCTATTACAATAGGTGTTCCTAACTCTTTTGCAGCATTCTCAACTTCCTTCATAACTTTCGTTGCTATATCTAGATTAAGATATTTTAAACTACTCATACCAATCACCCTTTAGTGGAATTTTCTTAATATACCTTCCTACATCAAGCCCAAATTCCTTAGCTATTTTTTTATTACTAATAGTGACTTTAAAATTTACTACCCCCTTAAAATCACTAGATTTAAGTTCTACATTATTCTGATTCAACTCTATAGCCATGTTAAAAGGAACCTTTGCAAGGTTTAATTCACCAATCAGCTCCAGAGCCAAAACTTCATATCTTATATTCTGTTCCTCAAGACCATCTAACACAAAACCTAAATACACATTATTTTTATCTGAATAAACCTTCAAAAAATTATTATCCATTCTAATGCTTGTCCTCACATCATCCTCTTTAAGGTAAACTCCTATTTTCAAAGAAAATCCTTTCACCTTTTCCGCAAGGAAAAACTTTCACCTCACCGAAGGTAATCTTTCCCCTTTTCGAAGCAAATTATCGCTCTGCCGCAGGCACATTTAGACATTTGCTCCAGCAAATCTTCTCATCCTAGCAAAGTAACCTTTGGACATTTGCGTAGCAAATCTTTTGGATTGCCGTAGGCACATTGGGACATTTGCGCCAGCAAATCTCTTCACCTTGGCAAAGCAAACCTTTCCCCTCGACGCAGTCGACCTCTTACGCCAACCAATCCAGCACCAATCCTGTTGACACTGCATGTCTTGGTCCTTCTGTATTTCTTATATTTCCTGACCCTGCTATAATTCCGTAATTTGAAAGTTCCAAAGATACCATATCTGGTACCTCAAAATCTAAAGCTGATCCTCCTACTAAAACTACATTAGGTATTGAATAAAGATTTCCCATATCACTTACTATCTTTAATCCTCTAATTATATTTTTAATAAAAATCTCTTCCTTAGCTCTTCGTCTTACCTTAATAACTCTTTCTATAGTTACGTCATTATATATAGGAAGCAATTCATCATCTTTTACTACAACTACTCTTCCATAAAGCTTTGAGTTTAATGGTTTATCGTAAAATCTTACCTCTCCATTTTCTAACCTAAGAGTATAAAGTGATTCAACCTTACCAACTATATGTTTTTTAACCTCTTCAGCTAAATTTCTATCATTTAATCCAAGCTCTAGGTTAATCATCATTGTCACTAGTTCTCCAGCTCCTGCTAGATGTATAGTTTTTACTGTACCTTTTTCATCTAACAGTGCTACATCAGTGGACCCTCCCCCCATATCTACAATAGCTATAGGAAGTTTTGTACCTCTTGTAGTCAATGCTCCAATTGATGCCATAACAGCTTCAACTCCATTAATTTCAACCTTTACTTTAAAATAATCTTCAAGCTCCTCTTTAATCTTCATAAGTGGTAGTTTTTCAGTTTTAACCATAGCTGCTATTGCAACAGCCTTTTCTCTATAGCTTTCTCCTGCTATTCCACCTTTAATTTCTAAAGGAACTGTTGTATCTATTGCCAATAAATCCTTTATCTTAACTTTTTCCATATCTAAACCTGTTAATTTAGCCATAGAATCTTTTATAGATTTAATCATAAAAGATATATTAGTCGCTCTTTCACCTTCAATATCCTTTATCTCACCAACCTGTGATAATTTTCTCATGATATTGTAAGCTCCAGAATTTATATCAATTTCTTCAATAGACTTATTTCCTATTATTCTAAGCTTTCCAGCCTTAACCTTCTGCTCTTTTACTTCACCTGATGGAGTCCTAATAACTACACCAGATCTAAGTCCAATTAACCCTTTAGCTATAGGTGTGATTTTTTTAGTTTCCTCTGGATTTAAACCAAAGATACCTGCAATTCCATATGGATTACATAAAACCTTTAAGGTTTTTCCTGGCTTTGCAACTTCAATGGCAGCTTTTCTCCCTATAGGAACTTTTTCTATCTTTTGCACCTCATCTATAACTGGTATTTTTTTATCTAACCTATTATTTAGAAGCACACCTTCATCTTCTTTTAATATAACCCCTGTTATATTCACACCATTTTCAACTAATTTATTTATTAACTTTGAAGAATTATCATAATTAAAATTTTCATCAATAACTACGATATATTCCTTATTAGAATCATCAGCTTTTACTTTATCAAATTCATAAACTCCATAACTTGGTAAATTACTATTTTTATCCACATCATTCCATAAGTTCATATGATTTTGTCCACAGTATTTTCCACTTAATGTTTCTAGTTTTATTGTTTCTCCAAAAGCTACCCCAAAACCACCTGGAGTATCTGGATTATGTCCTATCATTGCAGAATCTGTTATTATCGTTTCTGATATTGTCTCCATGGCACTTTCACCTATAACTGGTGATGCTTCATTTATCTTTATAAGGTCAATATCATTAACTCTTAAGTTTGCTTTATCTAAAGCTCCCTGTATACAAACTCTAACACCTGTTACATTATCTATAGTTCCTTTTACCCCTGTTGTTTTTACCCGATTTGAACTTATATACTTTATATTTTTTAAACTCTCATATATCTCACAAATAGTAACTTCTGTTGATGAATTACCAATATCTACACCACATATTATTTTTCCTATTTTAATATCCCTCTCTTACTGTATACATTTACAGCATCCATAATAAGATTACTACAAGCTATAGCATTATACTTGTCTCTTATTTCTTTTGCCTTATTAAGAAGTTCTTCCTTTGTACTTCTGTTAGGCCTTAACATGTTATAGATAATTAGTAACTCTTCATCTGGTATATCAACAAGTTCAGAAGCTCTCTCAAAATTTTCTCCTAATTGAGTTCTACCTTCTTGCCTTGCTATTTCACCTTGAAGCCTTAATGTTTCCTTAGATATCTTTATATCTTCACCTGTTACTCTTCCATTAACAACTTCATCAATAGTTATTTGGTCTATTGATTTTCCACTTTTACTCTTTATATCTATGTCACTTTTACTTAATGGATATTTCATATAAGCTCCTCCAATGATATTTCTATTGATTTAGCTCCTCTTACTACTTTTTCAGTATCTTTTATATGAAAAAGAGCTGCCTTTACTTGAAATTTTGGTCTGCTCATACAATCACTTTTTACTCTTATAGGTATTGGATTATCAAGCTTTGCATACTTTGCTGCATTCTTGCCTATATTCCTATATGTCTTTAAATCTATAAGTGGTGCTTGTGGAAATAATTCTAAGTTACTTAATGGATATAAATCCTTTTGATGAATTACTGCTGTTCCTTTGGCTTGAAGACCTATTCCTATACCTGAGCCACTAAGTGTAGCTGCTTCTTTTCCTATAAAAGCAACATCTGCACTTGTAAAAACTTTAATAACTCTAGCTTTTAAGCCTTCTTCTTCAATTCCAGCAACTATTTCTTTAATTACATCTTTGTGATTTGCTCCAGATAAAGTTTGCTTTACTTCTTGATTAAATGTTGGACTAATACCTATTACGACCTCATCCTTACCATCACCAATCTCTGCTTCCTTTTCTTCAATAGCCCTTTGGAATAGATTATCTAAAGATACCTTATTATTATTTTTTAATTCTTCTATTACTAATTGTGTAATTCTCTCTACTAATACACTTTGGTCCATCTCATACCTCCTAACCCTAATAGGAGTTTCTATCTATAATATTATTTAATTTTTTAACCTTTTCCCATTCTTCACCGTCTAATCTATATCCAGTGCCAGGTCCAAGATAATCATTTTTATTATTAATTGCAGATATTACATTGAATTCTTCATCAAGTATTGCTGATGTTTGGAGATAATCCCCTGAAACCCTTTGCTTAAGCATTTCCAATATGTCACTTGCCACATCTCTATGCCCTGCATTTACTAGAGCTCTTACTATATCAATACCTGTAATACCTTTTTTCATTAATTGTTCGATAGCTTCAAAATCCTTTATAACATCTCTATCTGGAACATCATTGCTTCCATGTGCATAAGCTGCAGCTATAACTTCTTCATCTTTAACAACTGCTAAATCAAGTTCTCTAAATAAATCTTGAATTACCTTTGCTGCCTTTAGTCTAACCTTTATAACTTCCTCTTCTTTAACTGGTCTTAATCCACCATCAACTCTTAAATCTCTTTGAAGTACGTTGTAATCATCAAAATCTTCAGCATCGAAGTTTGAACCTGCAAACATATTGTCATAGTTAGGTGTTCCACTATATCCTGAGAATATAAAGTCTGTTCCAGGTAAGAATTGCATCAATAACCTTGCTGTTCTTCTTATATCACTATGAGAGAATGTTTGGTCATTTGATGATGCCACTTCTAAATCAAGCATTGCTGCTATAAGATTTTCACCTAATACTGCTCTTATACCTGATGGTACCGATGAGGTAACCCCTATAGTAGATACTGAACCATTTTGTATTCCTTGTGACCCAGCTCCCTTAGTAACCATCAAACATCTTGTTTCTAGGTAAAGCATTGATTTTTTATCTGCATCACCCATTAAAACTTCTGAACCAGTACCTGAAGTAAACCTAGTTTTTAATCCTCTTGAAGCATATGCTGCATTTAAAAATGCCTTTGAATATGGAGTATCATCTCCATCTATAAATACATTTTCTGTACCATATACAGACATTGTCTCTGCATATGTTGTAAATCCTCTCATCCCAAGCTCTAATTCGGTAGCTTCTTCGACGGCACATTGAGTTAAAACTCCCTTTTTACCTATTTGAGAACCTATGAATAAAGCTATTGCATTAAAAGGTGCATATCTAACTATCCCAACTGTTGTTTCCTCTTCCCTAAAGCCTCTTAATGCACCTTCAGCTGCATCTGCTGCTATAAGTAAAGGATTGTCCTTTAAATTAGTTATATGTGCTTGGTTAGCAGGAGTTTTCCTCGCTCTAACCTTTTGCATAGCCATCATCATTTCAACAACATTAAGATGATTAACTATTTCTAATATCTTAGCTGGTGTAAAACCTTTTACTATCCTTATGATGGCCTCTCTTGGAGTTACTGTATCAACAAGAAGTCTTGCAAATAATAATGAGTCTAACTCCATAGCTTCCTTTGCCATTTCCTTATCTATAGCATAATCAGCTATGAAATAATCAAGAAAGTCAAAATCTTCTCTCTTCTTTCCATCAAGCTCAGTTATCACATTTCCTTCTATTTTTATCGAAGGTTCTGGATCATAAGGACTTCTCATCGCTACAAACCCTTTTTCAGGCCATTCTTCCATGAAAACATCCTGATTTATAGGTCTTTTTCCTAAAGCTTCAAATCTCTTTGATCTCATTTTTCACTATTTACCTAAAATCTTAGAAGTAACTTCTTTAGCAATTTTAGCTATAAGATCTTCATCAACTGCTGGTTCTTCATTATTAGCTTTGCATGTGCATGCTCCACCTTTTTGGCATAAAGCTGGATGTTTTCCTGTTAAGTTCATTGCTTTTCTTATATCTATTAACTTATCAACTTGAGTGTTGTCTAATACTTGAGGTTGTCCGATTTGGCTAGAGATAAACATTAACTTAGCATAGAATTCTAAAGATTCCATTTTGAAGTATGCTGCCATTAAGTCTGGTCCGTAAGTTAATGCACCATGGTTTTCTAAAAGAACTGCATCATAGCATTGTAAATACTTAGCTACTGCATCTGGAATTTCTTCTGTTGATGGAGTACCATATTCAGCTATTGGAACTGCTCCTAAAGCTATAACTGCTTCTGGCATTATTGGCTTATCTAGTGGAATCCCTGCTATAGCATAGCTTGTACCATAAGGTGGATGAGCGTGTACTACTGATTTTACGTCTGGTCTTTCTTTATATACTCTTAAATGCATCTTTACTTCTGAAGATGGCTTAAACTTTCCATTAGCTTGAAGTACATTACCATTCATATCAACCTTACAAATCATATCTGGAGTCATATACCCTTTTGAAACTCCTGTTGGTGTACAAAGTACTTCCTTATCATTAATTCTTACTGAGATATTACCATCATTAGCAGCTACAAAGCCGTTTTGGTATATTCTCTTACCTATTTCACAAATTTGTTTTTTGATTTCATATTCTGAAAACATAAATTCCCCTCCCAATTAACCTTTATTTGATTTTATTTCTGTTTATCTGTATTTATGCTTGTTTTTATCTTTGTTTATCTTTATTTTACCAATATAAGTATCCATAGTCAATATTAGGTGAGATATTTTCTTTATTTATTATTGTTAAAATTTAGTTTTCTTTAAAATACAAACCACTTAAGAACAGTTTTTCTCTTCTCAAAAGTAGACTTTTCCTTATTTTTAAGGCATTTAAAACACATTTTATGTTGCAAATTGATAATTTTTGTTTAATATGTTGTTTTTGATACAAATTCAACATAAAACTTTAAACACTTCCAAAATATTTACTTTATAAATTCAACCTAAACCCAAATTAATATGATTAATAACCATATTGTTAATCCTTTTTAAACAAAAAAATGCATTTACAACAGAAACAAATCTGCCATAAATGCATTTTTATTGTGCTCTATTAAAATAATAGATTTTCAAATTTAATTATGCTATAATTCAAAAGTACAATTTACAGTTGATTGTGGGCTACTGGTATCACTTACCTCTTTTGAAGGAGGTGATACATAATGAGTAATGACGTTTTAATGTTGCTATTTACTGGTGGATTATTTTTAATAGCACTATTGACATTCATAGTACTACTTATAGATAAAATATCAAAAAAATAGTAGCCCCACACGCAATTCGGAAGCTACTGTTTTTTACTAATAAAACTTTAGTGATACTAGTTGCCTAAGCAACTAAGTTGTATATTATAGGGTGCTACCAACACCCTATTTTTTTATTATCTTCATTTATTACTTATATTATATCAAATTTTTATAAAATTTAAACCTAGTAATTTATTACTCTTTGCAAATATTTACTTTAACATCATTTTCTCTTAATACTTTTTCCCATTTCTTTGACAATGGTTCATCCGTATATAAATAGTCTATCTGATCAAAATCAACTATATTTACGAAGGAGCTTCTATCAAACTTCATAGAATCCACAACTAAGAATACCTTATCCGCAGATCCTGCCATAAGCTTCTTAACTTCAGCTTCTTGTTCGTTAGAATCCATTACTCCTCTATTTATATCCATACCTTTACAGCATATTATAGCTTTATTTACATAATAATTTTGAATTACACTTTCAGACCACTTTCCAACAAATGATTTAGCACTTTCTCTAAAGCTTCCACCTGCTAATATAAGATTTACATCTTTAGTATCCTGTAACTCAATTAATACCTTTAATGAATTTGTAATTATGGTAACTCTCTTCTTGCTTTTCTTTATACATTTTGCAACATAGAAAGCAGTTGAAGATGAGTCTAGCATTAATGTATCACCTTCTTGTATGCTTTGGGAAACTTGTTCAGCAATCTTCATCTTACCTTCTTTATTAGATATTTCCCTCATATCTACTGGCATATCTACATTAGTGCCTTGATTAATTATCGCACCACCATAAGTTCTTTTTAGTATTCCTTGCTCTTCTAACTTTTCTAAATCACGACGAATAGTTTCTTCAGTCACAGAAAAATTAGCAGCCAATTCCTGCACTAAAACCTTCTTTTTATCCTGGATGATGTCAACAATCTTTTGTCTTCTAACTATTGCTAACACTAACTTCACAACCTTTTCTTTATTCTATCTTTAAATTATACCTGAATTTTTGTAAATTTAAAGTATATTTTTCAAATTTTGATATAGTATTAGTTAGACTGTTATTGTTTTTAACTGTTCTGATAGTTACAATTTACTCTAATACAACCTCTTGAGAATATACTTCACAGCTAAATGCATTAAAGATAAGTTCTCTACCTTCTTCAATAGATTCTATCTCATTATTTGCTATAGCTTGTATCATAACATTTCCTAATACAGCAGCTTCAATAGGCCCTGCTATTAAAGTTTTTCCTGTTCTCTTCATTGTTAACTCACATAAAAATTTATCTTGGATTCCTCCACCAACAACGTTGATACCTGGAATCTCTCTTCCTGAAATCTCTTCTAATTCTTCTATTGTAGCTTTGTACTCACTAGTCAATCCATTATATATAGCCATAGCTATTTCCCCTAACTCTGTAGGTTCACCTTGTCCATGTTCTATACAATATTCTTTAATTGATTTAATCATATTCTTTGTATTCATAAGTCTTGGGTCATTTGTATTAACTTTAAATGTACAATCTTCATACTTTTTAGCTTCTCTAATTATATCTGGGAACCCTATTTCCTCATGGAATTCACACCAGTTCTTTCTTAATTGTTGAAGTAACCATGTACCATTTATATTTTTTAATAACCTTATCTTATTTCCTACTCCACCTTCATTAGTTAATGATGCTTTAAATGTTTCTTCACTAATTATCGGTGAATCTATTTCTAACCCTAGAAGTGACCATGTTCCAGAGCTTAAAAATGCATTACCTTTATTCTTAAATGGAGTACCTGCCACAGCTGATGCAGTATCATGTCCACCAATTGCTATTACAGGAACTCTATCCATTCCTGTTTCATCCATTACTTCATCTGTTAAATATCCATAAGTTTCTCCTGGCTCAATTATCTCATTAAAGATATTTTCAGGAATTCCTAATGCATTTATTAGTTCCTTATCCCAAGTTCTATTTTTCATATCTAAAAGTCCTGAAGTTGATGCTATTGTAAATTCATTTTTCTTTTCATTAGTTAAATAATATGCAAAAAGGTCTGGCATAAATAATAAAGAATCTGCATTCTCTAAAATCGTATTTCTTTTTAATCTATCACCAACGAGTTGGAATGCTGTATTAAAAGTATTATTCGAAATACCAGTTCTTAAATAAAGCCTTTCTAAATCAATTTTCTTTTCAACCTCTTTTACGCCTTCATAATTTCTTTCATCTCTATAATGCATAGGCATCCCAATTAAATTATTATCCTTATCTAAAAGACCATAATCAACTCCCCATGTATCTATTCCAATAGAAGTTATTTTTGTCCCTGATGCTACTACTTTTTTAAGAGCTGTCTTAGTTTCATTTAATAATCTAGGAAAATCCCAAACATATTTATCTCCTAAGAAAACTGGTTCATTAGGAAATCTATGTATCTCCTTCATATCAATGTAGTCCTTTTCAATCTTAACCAAAATAGCTCTTCCTGAAGATGCTCCAAAATCAAATGCTAAAAAATTGCTCATAAATTCATATACCCCCGCTTAACTTTATGTAAATATTTACCTGTGCATTTATATAATACAACATAAAAACAACATAAACAATATTTTTTACATGTTTTTTTCTGTGTTTATTTTGGTTTTGATTGACTTGTCCATTTTTTTGTTGTAAACTAATTATTGTAAAATATGTATACGTTTAGAATGTATATGTTTTAAATATGGGAGGGTTAGAATTATGGGATTAAATACTAAATATCCAAAGATAGGTATTAGACCTACTATTGATGGTAGAAGATTAGGTGTTAGAGAATCATTAGAAGAACAAACTATGAATATGGCAAAGCAAGTTGCTGATTTATACTCTTCTACATTAAGATATCCAAACGGTGAAGCTGTAGAATGTGTTATTGCAGACTCTACAATAGGTGGAGTTGCTGAAGCAGCTAGATGTGCAGATAAATTTGCAAAAGAAGGCGTAGGCTTAACTCTTACTGTAACTCCTTGCTGGTGTTATGGTAGTGAAACTATAGATATGGATCCACATAGACCAAAGGCTATCTGGGGATTCAATGGTACTGAAAGACCTGGTGCTGTTTACTTAGCTGCTGCTCTTTCTGGACATAGCCAATTTGGATTACCTGCTTTCGGTATATATGGAAGAGATGTTCAAGATGCTAACATGACAGAAATACCTGAAGATGTTAAAGAAAAATTATTAAGATTTGCAAAAGCTGGATTAGCTGTTGCTCAAATGAAAGGAAGATCATACCTTTCAATTGGATCTGTTTCAATGGGTATTGCAGGTTCAATTGTTGATCAAAAGTTCTTCCAAAAATATCTTGGAATGAGAAATGAATATGTTGATATGAGTGAAATCAACAGAAGACTTGATAGAGAAATATATGACCCAGTTGAATACGAAAAAGCTTTAGCATGGGTTAAAGAAAACTGCAAAGAAGGAACAGATAAAAATGCTCCTGAAAATCAAAGAACTAGAGAAGAAAAAGATAAAATTTGGGAAACTGTTGTTAAGATGACTCTTATTGCAAAAGACTTAATGGTTGGAAACCCAAGACTTGCTGAATTAGGATTTATTGAAGAATCAGAAGGTCACAATGCTATAGCTGGTGGATTCCAAGGTCAAAGACACTGGACAGACCATATGCCAAATGGTGACTTTATGGAAGCTATACTTTGCTCTTCATTTGACTGGAATGGTATAAGAGAAGCTTATGTATTAGCTACAGAAAACGATTCATTAAACGGTGTTGCAATGTTATTTGGTCACCTTTTAACAAATACAGCTCAATTATTCTCAGACGTAAGAACTTACTGGTCTCCAGATGCAGTTAAGAGAGTTACAGGAAAAGAATTAACTGGACGTGCTGCTAACGGTATTATCCACTTAATAAACTCAGGGGCTACTACTATAGATGCTACTGGAAGACAAACTGATAAAGAAGGAAATCCAGCATTAAAACCATTCTGGGAAATCACAGAAGCTGAAGTTAATGATTGCTTAGAAGCTACAACATGGTGGCCAGCAGTTCACGAATACTTCAGAGGAGGCGGATACTCTTCTAAATTCTTATCAAAAGCTGGAATGCCAATGACAATGTCAAGAATATGTTTAGTTGATGGATTAGGACCAGTTCTTCAAATTGCTGAAGGATATACTGTTGAATTAGATCCAGAAGTTCACCAAACTATAGATAATAGAACAGATTCATCATGGCCAACAACTTGGTTTGCTCCAAACCTAACTGGAGAAGGTGCATTCAAAGATGTTTACTCAGTAATGAATAACTGGGGAGCTAATCACGGTGCTATATCATACGGCCACATCGGGGCTGACCTAATAACTATGGCTTCAATGTTAAGAATTCCAGTTGCTATGCACAACGTACCAGAAGAAAAAATCTTCAGACCAAGTACTGCTGGAATGTTTGGAACTAAAGACTTAGAATCTGCAGACTTTAGATTCTGTCAAAACTTTGGCCCTTTATATAAATAAAATAGATTTGCTGTCGCAAATGTCCAAGATGTCGACTTCGTCGAGTTCAAATGTGCCTGCAGCAGTCCAAGAGATTTGCTTCGCAAATGCGCAATATTCACTATCGCAAATATTCAATGTGGCTTTGGCTCATTTATAACTATTAATAATACATTTGCTAATAATTATCTTAATATTTTTAACCCTCAGTTTTATTATTTACTGAGGGTTTTCTTTGTTGTTTTTATAGTAGCCCATAGTAACCTTTTAATGCTAAAACAATTATTATATAATCTTTTAATTATGATCTCATCTTCAATTATGCTATTATCTTTAATAGTTCTTATCCAAAAAATACTTTCACTACATTCTTTAATTGAAATATTCAACTTATGTATAAAATCCCTCTTACTTTCAGCATACATAGCTTCACCTATGTTAGCTCCTACACTAGTACAAGACCTTTTTAATTGATCAGCAATTGAGTATTCTCTCAATTTAATTAATTCTCTACAAATATAGATAGAATCAGTAGCAATACTTCTACTTAACTCTAAAATCTCTGAATTCATAAAACCACATCCTAAACAAATACTCCTATTATAAATAACTCTCTCCATATTAATAATGTAATAAACACAATTATAGAATTTATTTATCTCAGACTTTTGTGTCAGTAAAATATCTGCTCTTTTACACTCCCAAAACTTGTCCATCTTACCAAAATCCAACCTTATTGCTAAAAAATAATTTATAGCTCCTTTGCCCTATCACCTAACGCTCTCAGCGATAGCTGACTATAGGACTTTTGCGTAGCAAAACTATTGCCCTCGCGATAGCGACTACCGCTCTTTTGCGCCAGCAAAACCTCTCTTTACTTCATAAATCCAATCTTGTTACTCAAAAATGACTTATCCTCTTTAACCCAATCACTCACCGCTCTCAACAATCTGACTATGGCACTTTTGCGTCAGCAAAACTATTGCACTCGCGTCAGCGACTCCTGGACTTTTGCGCAGCAAAACTATTGGTCTCGCTTCAGCGACTTCTGGACTTTTGCGTCAGCAAAACTATTGCCCTCGCTTCAGCGACTACTGCTCTTTTGCGCCAGCAAAACCTCTCCCTCTCTCATAAAAAAAGAATACTGCCCATAAAAAACAGTATTCTTTCTTTATTTAATTAAATTTTAGTCATATAATAATTGGTTTATATCTTCATCATTGAAGTTAGATTGATCGTACCATTTAGCACCTGTATCAACATCTGATACTTTTTCACCATTCATAGCTTTAACAGCTAAAGCAACAGCTTGGTAACCGATTTGGTATGGATCTTGAGTAACTGATCCTAAGAACCAACCTTTTTCAACTGCAGTCTTTTGCCCTTTTCCTGAGTCAAATCCAACAGCAACTATATCTTTATATTTACCGTTTTCTTTGTTGAAGTCGCTTCCGTCGTTAGAAGCTGCTAATATACCATCTACTCCACCTTGGTTAGATCCATATATAGCAATTAGGTTTTCTGTTGCTAGTACAGCTTGTGCAGAGTTTTGAACGTCTGTAGCTGAAGTTGTTGGAGGAACGTTTACAACTATCTTAACTATTGCTTCTCCTGTAGCTTTTTTGTTGTAAGAATCATGTCCTACAACTTCTACATTTCCAGCTCCTACTAATTCTTCGCATTTTTCAAATGCTCTGTCTATAAATCCTTTAGTTCTGTCTATAAGTGAAGCACTTGTAGCATCTTGAGAAACTACTCCTATAGCAACTGGAGATGCTGCTGTAGCTCCCTTAATCTTTTCTACTATTGTTTCAACTTCCAATAATTTGTCTGCTGGTATTGTAGCTGCATTATAGTTGTCTGTTGCTGCATTTGCTGCAACTTGTCCTTCTGGAGCTCCTGGAACACCTGAGTCAAATCCTACTACTGGAATTCCTTGTTTTTGAGCTTCTGCTAATTGTGATGATACAGCTTGTGTATCAAGTGCTGCTAAAGCTAATGCACTTGGTTTTTTAGATAAAGCTGAATTTATCATGTTAACTTGATCGTTTATATCACTTTCTGAAGCTGGTCCTTCAAAAGTAATAGTAACTCCTAAATCTGCAGCCGCTTGGTCTGCACCTTTTTTAACTACTTGCCAGAATTGATGTTGGAATCCTTTAGAAACTACTGCTACATAAGGTTTGTCTCCACTTGAAGTAGATGTATCTCCTCCTTCAGAAGTTCCTGATGATCCTGATGAGTTTGATGATCCACACCCTGCTAAACTTCCTACTAATGCAATAGTAACTGCAAGGCTAACAATTTTTTTGATTTTCCTCATAAATATACCCTCCCATTTTTACCTTATAAATATATTTTCAGCATTTTACTGCTTCAAAGCACCACTAGTTGATTTCACTTCTCTAACCTTTTTACTTTCTTTTTTGTCTTTCTTAACTTCGTTAGCCTTTTTGTTTCTATATATATCTATTAATACAGCACAAATAACAACTACACCTGTAAAGAATACTTGCCATTGCCCTTGAAGATTCATAGACATTAATCCATTTTTAAGAACGCTCATTACGTAAACACCAATTATTGTTCCAGTTATTGATCCTATTCCACCAGCTAGTGATGTTCCTCCAATAACTACCGCTGCAATTGCTTGTAATTCTATACCATTACCTGTACCAGGTATAATAGTTGTATATGTTGCAGCATACATTATTCCTCCAAGTCCTGCGAAGAATCCACTTATTACATAAACCATTATCTTCCACTTATCTACATTTACACCTGAAAGTCTAACTGCTTCTTCATTACTACCTATAGCAAAAGCATATCTTCCTATACGAGTTTTGTTTAATATTATAAATGCCACTATAAAGAATATCGCCAGGAATATAATTCCCATTGGGAAGCCACCTTCAGTTTTGAAGAATACTGATTTAAACCATCCTGCTTCTTCATAAGCTGTAGGATAACGTTGTGTTTGAACCTTAGCTATAATTGACCCTAAACCTTGAGATATTAACATTGTTCCCATTGTTGCTATAAATGGAGGTAACTTTAATTTTGCAATAAGTATTCCATTAACTAATCCAAAAAGAGTAGCTACAACTACAATTAAAGCTAATGCCATTCCTATAGACCAACCCCATACGTTATAAGCAACACCACCTAATAATGCTGAACACATCATTACTGTTCCTATTGAAAGGTCCATTCCTCCAGTAATAATTACAAAAGTAACACCAATAGCCATAAATCCTATATAGTATGATGAATCTAATATATTTACAAAGCTTTCTTTACTAAAGAAGTTTTGTCCTAATAATGAGAATACAAGAATTAACACTACTAAAGCTATTAAAGAAAATAATTTTTGTAATCCTTGACCTTTTATTTTTTCAATTAAACCATTTTTATTATCCATTTTTTATCCTCCCTCATTATCTTTGCGTAGCATATTTCATAATAACTTCTTGATTTGCCTCTTTGATATCAAGTATCTTTGTAAGCTTACCTTCGCACATAACCGCTATTCTATCACTCATACGTAATATTTCTGGAAGCTCTGAAGAAATCATTATTATTGATTTTCCTGCTTCAACAAGTTCATTCATTAAATTATAAATTTCACTCTTTGCACCTACGTCAATTCCACGTGTAGGCTCATCAAATATTAATATATCTGCATCTTTAATTAACCACTTTGCAATTACAACTTTTTGTTGGTTCCCACCTGATAAATTTTTTACTAATTGTTTAACAGATGGTGTTTTAGTTTTTATTTTTTCTACAAACTGTTGACTTATATCTTCAATCCTTTTATCATCAACTATTATTCCTTTTGAAAAATTTTCAAGATTAGCTAACACTGAGTTATCCGATACTGAAAGTCCTAAGGCTAATCCATATCTCTTTCTATCTTCTGAAAGATATCCTATACCTGCATTTACTGCATCCGAAGTATCCTTTATATTAATTTCTTTTCCATTTACCTTTATAACTCCAGATTTTCTATGGTCAGCACCAAATATTAATCTAGCAGTTTCAGTTCTACCTGCTCCCATTAATCCTGCAAACCCTAAAATCTCACCACGTTTTAAGTTAAATGAAACATCTTTAACGTCCTTTGAGTTTAAGTTATTAACCTCTAAAACTACTTCAGCACCATCTTTAACATTACTTTTTTCTTTTTTATTAGAAGTAATATTACGGCCTACCATCAATTTGATTATTTCGCTCATTTCTGTTTCTTTAGTTTTTAGTTCCTTTATGAATTCACCATCCCTCATTACAGTAATTCTATCTGTAATTTTGAATATCTCATCCATTCTATGAGATATGTAAACCATTGCAACTCCCTTATTTTTTAAGTCCTCCATTATTCTAAATAACTCTTTAGTTTCAGCTTCAGTTAATGCAGCTGTAGGTTCATCCAAAATAAGTATGTTAGATTTAAAAGAAATAGCCTTTGCAATTTCAATCATTTGTTGTTTACCAACTGAAAGATTGCCAACTATTTCTGTAGGTTTAATATTTAGCTTTAACTCTTTAAAAAGTTCCTCTGTCTTCTTATTTAAAAGTGCATCATTTAAAAAGAAACCTTCTGATTCTCTTCCAATAAAAATATTTTGAGCTGCTGTTAAATGGTTCATTAAGTTTAATTCTTGGTGAACAATTGCAATACCAGCCTCTTGAGCTTCTCTTGGATTATTAAAAACTATTTTTTTACCATTATAAGTGATTTCACCTTCATCTCTTTGATAAATTCCAGTAAGGATTTTCATCAAAGTAGACTTTCCAGCTCCATTCTCACCGGCTAATGCATTAACCTCTCCTTTTCTAAGAGTTAATGAACAACTTTTTAAAGCATGTACACCTAAAAACTTCTTGTCTATATTCTTCATTGTTAATACTACTTCATTGTTCATTTAATCACTCCTCCCCCTTATTATTGTTTGTTCTTGTTGTTTTTTTTTGTTTTTTATTGTTTACGATTTCATTATACCTATCTTTACCATATTTTACAATATAAATTTTTCATAATATTGAAAAATTTATAATTATTTAGTAAAATTATATTTAAATACCAACAGAATAAAGGAGAGATTTATATGTTAAAAGGAATACCTTCAATACTTTCACCAGAATTATTAAAAATATTAATGGAAATGGGGCATGGAGATACTATAGTTATTGCAGATGGAAACTTCCCATCTAACACTTGTGGACAAAGAGTCGTTAGATTAGACGGACATAATGTTCCAGAAATTTTAGAAGCGATATTAAAACTATTTCCACTAGACACATATTCAGAAAAACCAGTATCACTTATGAGTGTTGTCCCTGGAGATGATGTAGTACCAACAATTTGGGATACATACGAAACAATAATAAATAATAACTTCGATAAATTTACTTCATTTGGATTTCTACCAAGATTCGATTTCTACGAAAAAGCTAAAGAAGCTTACGCTGTAGTAGCAACATCAGAAAAGGCACTTTATGCAAACGTTATACTAACAAAAGGAGTATGTTAGTCGCTCAAGCGTGAAGTGAAAGGCCTGCTAACGCAGAGGGAAAAGGCTTGACTTTGTCAAAAATGAAAAGTCGACTTCATCGAAGGGAAAACTCTACTACGCAGAAGTGAAAATCTTGACTTCATCAACTGACAAGGGTCTGCTACGCAAAAGAGAAAGCCATACTAAGTATGAATTGAATTAAAAACCTACTATGAATTATAACCAAAACATCATTTGGTCACTTATTTAATACCATGTGTTTTACTAATTAAAACAGTATAAAGCTTAATATTTAAAACATAACTCAAAAAAGTCACATGCTGATCCATATAGAATCACGCATGTGACTTTTATTAATATTTTAACCTTATTAGGTTAAGTTTCACCTTTTCCGTAAAGAAAACTTTTCTCTATCGTCTCAAGACAATCTTTTCCCTTCACCGAAGGTGGCTTTTCACTTGCCGAAGGCACTTTTCTCCTCACCGAAGGTGATCTTTCTCCTCAGCGCTAGCTGACTATTGCTCTGCCGTAGGCACTATTGGACAGTTGCGAATCAACTCTATTCCCCTTAGCAAAGCTGACCTTTCCCCATTGTCGCTAGCCAATCTTTTCCCTTCACCGAAGGTGAACTTTCACTTGCCGAAGGCACTTTTCTCCTCACCGAAGGTGACCTTTCTCCTCAGCGCTAGCTGACTATCGCTCTGCCGTAGGCACTATTGGACAGTTGCGAAGCAACTCTATTCCCCTTAGCAAAGCTGACTAATCGTCACTCTTTCCTACACCAGAAAGCACAAGTCCTTTGTTATGGTCTAGAGCCCAGTTAATCCCCCAGTCATTTTGGAATATTAGGATGTTTCTATCCTTAAAGTCCTTAACTCTCTTAGCATCAGAAGTTAAGTTTAATTTATCTACATCAATATCTTCATTTTCAATCCATCTAACATATCTGAATGGAAGTCTTTCCATCTTAATATCAACGTTGTATTCGCTCTTAAGTCTGTATTCAAGAACTTCAAATTGTAGTACCCCTACAACCCCAACGATTATTTCTTCCATACCGATGTGGTTTTCTCTGAATACTTGGATAGCCCCTTCTTGAGCTATTTGAGTAACACCTTTAACGAATTGTTTTCTCTTCATTGTATCTACTGGTCTAACTCTTGCAAAGTGTTCAGGAGCGAAAGTTGGAATTCCTTCAAACTTGAACTTCTTTGATGGTGAACATAAAGTATCTCCTATTGAGAATATACCTGGATCAAATACCCCGATAATATCTCCAGCATATGCTTCTTCAACAATTTCTCTGTTTTCAGCCATGAATTGTTGTGGTTGAGCAAGCTTTAATTTCTTACCACCTTGCATATGGAATACATCTTCACCTTTTGTAAACTTACCTGAACATATTCTCATGAAAGCAATTCTATCTCTATGAGCCTTGTTCATGTTTGCTTGAATCTTAAATACGAAAGCAGAGAACTTATCATCAAATGGGTCAATTTCTCCAATATTTGAGTTTCTAGCAAGTGGTGATGTAGTCATTTCTAAGAAGTGCTCTAGGAATGGCTCAACACCAAAGTTAGTTAAAGCTGATCCAAAGAATACAGGAGTTAATCCACCTTCTCTAACCTTATCCATATCTAGCTCGTCTCCAGCTATATCAAGAAGTTCTATATCTTCCATTAGCTTATCGTGAAGAGCTGATCCTAATATTTCTCTGAATTTTTCATCATCTACAGAACCTTCAATAGCTTCAACTTCTGTAGAACCATGGTTTCCACCATTGAATGCTATGATTCTTTGGTTTTGTCTATCATAAACACCTTTGAATTCTTTACCTGAACCTATTGGCCAGTTCATTGGATATGTCTTAATTCCAAGTTCTGATTCAATATCCTCTAATAATTGGAATGGATCTTGAGCTTCTCTATCCATCTTATTGATGAATGTAAATATTGGCATTTCTCTTAAAGAACAAACGTGGAATAACTTTCTAGTTTGATCTTCGACCCCTTTAGCAGCGTCAACAACCATTACTGCAGAGTCAGCAGCCATAAGTGTTCTATATGTATCCTCTGAGAAGTCTTGGTGTCCTGGAGTATCAAGTATATTTATACAATGTCCAGAATAATTAAATTGCATAACAGAAGAAGTAACAGAGATACCTCTTTGCTTTTCTATTTCCATCCAGTCAGAAACAGCATGACTTGCAGCTTTTCTAGCCTTAACAGATCCAGCAAGTCTTATAGCTCCTCCGTATAATAGGAACTTTTCAGTTAATGTAGTTTTACCAGCATCAGGGTGAGAGATTATCGCAAAGGTTCTTCTCTTTTTTATCTCATTAATTAAATCAGCCAAAGTTTTATCCTCCTAAAAATATATGTAAATTTCTTATAAAAATTTCTTAAGTGAGATTCTAAATTTTAATTTAGTCAATCGAACTTACACCTACAAATTTATATGAGTAGTGTGTTTCCTAATTAAATATTATGTTTCATAACTAATAATCAAAATTTTATATTTTGTAATTGAAAGTTACATCTTCCACTATAATACAGAAGATATTTCATATTAAATAATCAAATATTACTATTTTAATTATTATATTTTTTATTATAACTTAATCATTATATACTGTTTTTATTAATATTACAAACCTAAAGAATTTTACATTTATCATAATAATATTACTTTAAATAATTATATTTTTAATTAAATTTTAACTTACCTTTATTAACATATGTTAATGATTAGTTTTCTTCATATAAAATAATTTCATCTATTAATATCTCTTTTTCATAAACTGATAATCATTAAAACTATTATATTGTAGAATAAAAGTATTAATAAATTTATGAGGGTATATGATGTTTAAACTAATAGCTATAGATATGGATGGTACTTTACTTAGAAGTGATCATACAGTATCTCAATATACAAAGGATATCTTAAAAAAATTCTCTGATAATGGTACTAGAATTGTAATTTCAACTGGTCGTCCTTTAAATGCAGTAATTCACTATATAAATGATATAGGTATTTTTTCAGATGATGATTTTGTAATTTGCAACAACGGTGCTTCTATATATTCTATAAAAGACTTCTCACCTATTTATTCAAACTATATGGATACAAATATATGTAAAGAAATATTTGATTTAGGCAAATCATTTAATGTTGCTATAGAAGCTTTTAGTCATGATTTTTCTATTGCCTCTGAAAAGCATAATGATTTTGATAATGGTGATAATAACGATTTACCTTTAAAAGTCCACTATGTAGATACTTCTAATGATTTAGATAGTTTTGATAATTTATTTAAAATAATGTTTGTAGCTGATGAAGATAAGATTGATGAAATTATTCCTCTTATTCCTTCACAGTATTTAGAAAATTATAATGCAATTCACTCACTACCTAAAATATTTGAGTTCTTAAATAAGGACTGTGGAAAAGGATTTGCAATATCTAATCTTTGCAAAATACTTAATATAAATATAAATGATGTAGTTTCATTTGGCGATGCCCCTAATGACGTAGATATGATAAAAATGTGCGGTACAGGAGTAGCCATGGGTAATGCTTATGATGAAATAAAAGAAATTGCTAATTTCATTACTAAAAATAACGATGAAGATGGAGTAGCTTATTTCTTAGAACAATATCTTACATAATTCTCTTATTCTTTAAAATATAAAGAGGATTTCACCATATTTATGTAGAATTGTATATTTGCATAAATATAATAAAGGAAGGCATAGATAATGAACTTAAATTCAAAAAAAACACAAAATATAATAATAGTAGTCTTAATATTGGCATTAATCTTAACTTTTTCTATAGATGCCATTCAAGCTAGTATTGATAGAAATGAATCAGCATCAATTAAAGAACGACCTCCTATCAAGAATACTCTTAAAGATTATGTTATAGAGAAAGAAGAAGACCCACTTTATGAAATCGAAATAGATACGGAAATTGAATCAGAAGAAGAAGTTAATGATGAAATTATAGATACTTCTGAGGACTATGTAACACCAGATGAAGGTTATAATGATAATTACGAAGATGATTACGATAATACTTATGAAGAAGGTTATAACGGCAACATAAATAATAGTTCTGGCAATGGAAATACTGGAAATGGTAATCAGGGTTCTGAAACACCTGCTCCACCGATTGTAACTCCACCAACTGATCCAGCTCCTGATGAGCCTGTAGACATCCCTACAGAAAAACCTCAAGAGCCTGAAGCTCCTAAACCTGAAGAACCAGTTATTCCTGAGGTTCCAGAGACTCCTGAAACTACACCAGAAGACGTACCATCTGATGATTCTGAATCTGTACCAAATCCAGAGGATTTTTCTGATTCTGAACTAAATTCTAATTCAGATACATAATCTACTCATAATTCAGATGTTCTGTAGTATTAATAACAAAAAAATGGAATTCAAATACGAATTCCATTTTTTATATGGTAATTATAATTAATTTGGATAGCTCTTTAATACTTCAACTTTACCTTTTACAGTGTATTTTCCTAAAGCAGCTGGAATTAAGAAGCTATCTCCTTTTTTAATTTTTTCAGAGAAGTTTTCACCTTCAATTACTCCTGAACCTTCAACACAAGTTAAGATAAAGAATTTCTCTTTATTGCTCTCATCAGACCACTCAGTAGATATATCAAACTTTTCAACTCCAAAGTACTCGCTATCACAGAATTCAACCTTCTTGAATCCATCAAATTCTTGTACTTCATTATTTGAAAGGTTTATTGCTTCTAAATCAAAGTCTATTACATCTAATGATTTTTCTACGTGAATTTCTCTTGGTCTTCCGTAGTCGTAAACTCTATAAGTAATATCTGAGTTTTGTTGAATTTCTGCAATTACTAACCCTTCACAGATAGCATGCACAAGTCCACTATTTATTAAGAAGAAATCTCCTTTTTTAACTTCAATTATATTAAGGTAATCTTCGCTTCTACCTTCTTCAATTGCTTTAGCAAAAGTTGCTTTATCACAATTCTTTGTTCCTACTATTAACTTTGCACCTGGTTTTGCATCAACAACATACCAGCTTTCAGTTTTTCCTAAAGAATTTTCATGAGTTTTTGCATACTCATCTCCTGGATGAACTTGAACTGATAGCTTTTCTTTTGAGTTTATTAACTTAACTAATAGTGGGAACTTTTCTGTACTTACCTTTGTTCCTACTAAATCATGTCCAAACTCTTCTATTATTTCTAAGAAAGTCTTCCCTTTTAACTCTCCATTAGCTACTACTCCAGTTCCATTTTCATGACAACTTACATCCCAAGTTTCACCGATTTCTCCTTCTGGTAAGTTGTCTCTAAAGTTCTCGAAGTCTCTTCCTCCCCAAATCTTTTCAAAATATATGTTTTCAAATCTAATTGGATACATATATAAACACCCCTTTTACTATAGTAATTTAAAGTTTTCTTTACAAATTAGCTCGCAAGCTTTTCTTCATTTATTACAATTTCTTCTTTACCTACAAAAATATTTTCTATAGGCTTTTGAACTATATTTATCATAGGTCCTAGCAATACAGTTGCTAATATAGTTCCTATTCCTATTGGTCCTTTTACAATTAATGCAAGGACTATACATATAAAATCTACTATTAACTTTATAGTTCCTAGCTTTATCTTATATGTTTCAGAAAGTGTAAGTACTAGATAATCTATTGCATTTGGTGGCAATTTAGCTAGTAAATATATTGATATTCCAATTGCAAGAATTACAATTGCTAATAAAAATACTAAATACTTAGAAACTAAACTATTGATAACTATTGGTTCTGTTATCTTAATCCATATTTCAATAAATACTCCAACTATATATGCAGTTATAAAACTAAATATATTAGGAATCTTTTTATTTACTATAGATGCAATTATAAGCGCTATTAAAGAGCTCACTGCAACCCAAAAGCTTAGGTTCCCTCCAAACTTTGACTGTAAACCAAAATTTATTGAGTCAAATGACCCATTTCCGATATCAGCCTTTGCAATTAACGCTACGCCTAACGTTAAAATAATTATGCCTAGTAAAAATGTTGCGTATCTTTTTATTTTTTTCATTTGTCCATCCCCTTATAATAATTCACCCACATACATAATACTATTTAAAGGGGTATTATATCAATATATATTTGTCTATACACTGAGCTACAGTTTCAACTACATGAGTAGTTTTTTTCTGTAAACCTTCTTCTGCATAAGTAAATGTAAATGAATTTTTAGTAACTTGGAACATTGAATCGTCATTCCAAGAATCACCTATAGTATATACATTGTCCATATTTAAATTTGCAATTTCACCAACTCTCTTAACTCCATATCCTTTAGAGCAACCTTTTGGAACTATATCTAAAAATATTGTATTTCTATAACATTCAACATAATCACCGTAATTATCATTTATATAATCGGCAATTTCCTGAATCTTCTCTATTGGATATCCTTTCAAATTAGCAGCCATCAACGTAAATGTTTCATTTTTAGCATTTTGTATATCATCAAGGTTTCTTACATAAGTTCTTTCATCTTTATACTTTAAACCATATGTAAAGTTTTTAATTATAATTCTAATTTTTATTTTTAATTTTGTTAATTTTGAAACTATAAAATAAGACTTAAATCCTGTTTGAATAGACACCATATCAGTATATTTCTTCAAATAAGATATTATCTCTTTAATCGCTTTATAATCTAAGTTGCTTATATGAATTATATCAGCATTACCATCAAGAATTAACGCTCCATTATTTAATATGAAATAATCTGGTTTTATATCCATATCCTTAATTACTGATTCTATTTCATTATAAGCTCTTCCTGTTGAAAGAGAAAAAATCCCCCCATGTGTTTTAAACTTTTTTAAAGCTTCTTTATTTTCATCAGATACCTTTCCTTTAAATAAAAGCGTACCATCAAGGTCACTTGCCAACATTTTTCTCATAAATTTAATCCTCATCCCTTGCATTTTTTAATTTAAACATTAGTATTAATAATTTTTATATATTATTTTAATATCATCCTAATTTAGTATAATTTATTATCTTAAATATGTTTATAATTTATTTTAAAATATATTTATCAATGCACTCTGCTACTGTTTCAACTATGTAATTTGTCTTTTCTTTCAATTCTTCTTCTGCATAAGTAAATGTAAAAGATTTATCTGTTATTTCAAACATAGAATCATCATTCCATGAATCACCTATAACGTAAACATCCTTAATATCAATATTTTCTTCATCGCTTACCCATTTAACTCCAGAACCTTTTGAACATCCTGCAGGTACAATATCAATAAATCTTGTATTTCTATATGCAATAACATAATTTCCATAGTTATCATTTACATAATCACAAGCAGTTTGAACTTCATTAATATCTACTCTTGGTAAAAATAATGATATTGCAGCAATCTTTTCTTTATCTTCTTCAGAAACTTCATCTAGTTTATCAATTAACTCTAAATTTTTAAAAGTAGAATCTATATCAGATATAAAAGCTGCTTCAGCACCTTTGCTCTTTAAATCTATTGGATAAGTTCTAAAGCCAGTCTCTACAGAAATTACAACTTCATCATTGTCCATATCATTAAATATATTTTTTACTACATTAAAAGGAATAAATTCTCTATGAACTATTTCCTCACCACCTGTAATAATTAATGCTCCATTATTTAAAATTAAATAATCCGGCTCAACTCTTAATTCTTCTATAACCTTTTCAACGCCATTGTAAGGTCTTCCAGTTGAGATAGCAAAAACTCCTCCTGCTTCTTTAAATCTTCTAATAGCATCCTTATTCTCTTCTGAAATCTTATTATCAAATATCAAAGTTTTATCAAGGTCACTAGCTAATAATATTCTCATAAAATCACCTCGCTTAACATTATACCATATTTATTTTCTCCAATTGCCATGAATTAAATCTTATCACTTAGCAATACTAAGTTTATAGGATACTTAATATTAAGTTAATTAATATTAGTAAATCTTATATAAATTTAACTTAAAAAATTCAGTTAGGAGGGATTTTTATGAGTTCTAAGATAACAAAAGAAAATGCTGAAATTGAAAAATCTTATGATAAAAACCGAGACTATCTTCCAAGAGCAAGAACTTGGTACAAACCTGAAGAACATGAATTAGTTAGTAAAGCTCCTGATGGAAGTGAAACAAAACTACCTAATCCATTAAAAGATCCAATAGTATGTAACAACATAGCTTGTCCAGAATTTGACTATACAGAAGGACCTTATTTAGATGATGAATTAGATTTAAATCCAAGACAATAATTTTCCAGAACAATATGTTATAGATGATAAGTGACAGATTGCAAACTTCAGATGCCTAATGGCAAATGACAAATTTATAATAAAACATAGTAAATGCTAAGTAACAAATTAAAAATGACAATATGCTAGTTACAAATTTCAAATGATAAGTTAAGAATAACAGATGACAGATTACAAACTATAATTGGTAATCGTCAGATTAAAAATATGGAGGTGTCTCTATTGGCAAAATCAAATAATAAACAAAATAGAACTGATGGAACTATAACATCTGCTGGAATTAAATTTCCTACTTCTATGAGCAATGTAAACAACCCAACATCTGCTTATAGTTATACTGATGAAAAGAAAATAGAAGAGCATGCTAAGCAAAATAAAAGATTTTAATTAATTCAAATAATAAATATCTTCTCTAATTATAAAAAAAGCAAATGGCAAGTTAAAGATTATTTATATCTTTGACTTGCCATTTTACTTTTATTCTTTATCATAATTTTTTATTAATGTAATCAAGTTAATTTCAGGCCTGTTAAAAAATCTAAATCGCATAAATTCATAGGTTCCTCCTGCTCCTAATCCCCTTGTTACATATTGTCTTATTCCCCCTACTTCTGTTAGCCCACTTACTCTATCTTGTGATGGAAAATATGCTGCTTTATTTATATCTGGTATAAACAACGCTCCTATCCCTGGTATTCTCCACTGTCCACCATGATAATGTGCTGCCAATACCAGTTCGTATTGTGATAAGTGTTGCCTATAGTTCTCATCATCAAATACACTTTCCATTGGATAATGAGTTACAGCTATGTTTATAGCATTATTATCATATTCATTATTAGTTATTACATCTAATTGTTCCTTATACAAAAGCTCTGATACCCAAAGAGAACTATCTCCTCTTTTTATTTCATATGCTTCATTTAGAAGTTTAACTCCTAAACTTTTAAGTCTCTCCCCTGCTTCACTTAAAGTTTTTTCATTATTATATACTCTTCTATGTCTTCCATTAAAGTCACTACTTAAAAAATTAGTAAAACCAATATCATTTTCAAAAGGAAATGGTCCATGATTTCCAGGTGTATAAAAAACATACTCCTTATTATTAATCCCTTCTAATAATGTAATAAAAATCTCATATCCTTCTTCATCATTATCTTGCATATCACCACAAATAGCTATCATATCAAAATTCTGTTCATTAATTATATTTATAAGATCTTCTTGATTTTCTCCAAAGCTTTTACTATGAAGATCTGCTAATTGTAAAATAGTAAATCCATCAAATTCTTCTGGTAAGTTCTCTATTTTAATCTCTTCTGTAACAACACTTATTTGATTATTATTATAAATATTATAAATAATAATTCCTGCAGTAAGTGCAACTATTGATATTAAAACAATAACTTTAATTCTTACTTTAATCATCTCCTTATTTTCTTAATCTTTATATAAAATTGTTGTTTTCATAGTTTCCCTTGAAGAACTCACTTCTTTATGATACCATATTATTACATATTTTAAATATTTTTCTAAATAGTTTTGTGAAATTCAATATATATTCATTAACTACAGAAAAATTTCATAAAAACGGAGGCATATTGATGGAAAACTTAAAAAAGCTTAAACCGACAAAAGAACTTTGGATAAAAATTAAATGGATACTTTCTCACGCAAAACCTGTAATACCTTATTTAATATTTTCAATAATAGTTAATGCTATCTTTGCAATTATAGGAATATATAATGTAGTTGTTTCAAAATCACTTATAGATTCAGCTATTGGCGGAAATAGTCAAGAAGTTATTAAATGGTTAGTTATTATGGTTTGTATAAGTTTATTTTCAATGTTATCAAGTCCAGTAACATCATTTATGAGTACTCATTCATCTATGAAGTTAAACCAAGGTATACAAAGAAAAATATATAAACATATAGAATATTCAGATTGGCTTGAACAAAGTAAATTTCACTCTGTTAGCTTACTTACAAGAGTAACATCTGATGTAGGAAATATTAGTTCTGCATTGCTTGGGACAATCCCTAGTCTTGTATCCTTAACTATAACCTTAGTTGGATCTTTTTATACACTTATTAATTGGGCTCCATCCATAGCATTAGCTGCAGTATTTATCGGACCATTCTTAATATTAATAGGTAGAATTTTTAGTAGTAAGCTAAAAGCTCTTTATAAAGAATCACAAGAAATAGATGTTAAATACAGATCATTTATGCAAGAATCAATACAAAACATTATGATTGTAAAAACCTTCTGTATGGAAAATATAAACCTTAACAAATTAATAGGAATACAAAATGAAAAATATAAAATAGGTATGAAAAATACTAAACTTTCAGTTATGACTTCAATGTCAATGAGCTTCTGCTCATCATTAGCTTACTTCACAATCTTTGGATGGGGAGTTTTAAATATAGCTAAAGGGGTAACTACCTACGGTACATTTACAGGTATGCTTCAATTATACAATAAGGTACAATCTCCATTCTCATCATTAGCTAGTATGATACCTGGACTAATATCAACTATTGCAGCTACTGAAAGACTTATGGAAATAGAAGCTATTCCACTTGAAAAAGTATCAAAAATTAACGCTTCAAATGAATTTTCTAATCCTGATATTATATTTGAGAATGTTTCTTTTGGGTATAAAGAAAATACTACTATAATAAATGATATAAACTTGACTATAGAATCAGGAGAAACAATAGCCTTTGTAGGTCCATCAGGTGAAGGAAAAACAACAATTATAAGAATGATATTAGCACTTATTAGCCCAACAAGTGGTAAAGTTTTACTTACTGAAGGAGATATCAGTAAAGAACTTACTAGAGATTACAGAGAGTTGATTTCTTATGTTCCTCAAGGTAATACCTTATTCTCAGGAACTATTGAAGACAACCTTAGATATGGTAATCCAGATGCAACAATTGATGAAATGAGACAAGCTTTAAAAAATGCTTGTGTACTAGACTTTATTGATGAGCTTGAAGATGGACTTCAAACACTTGTTGGTGAGAGAGGCATTGGTGTATCAGAAGGACAAGCTCAAAGAATTGCTATAGCAAGGTCATTCTTAAGAAAGAGACCAATATTAATATTAGATGAAGCCACATCAGCTCTAGACCCTGAAACAGAAGTAAGCGTACTAAAATCAATAAGGTCACTAGAAGATAAGCCAACCTGCATAATAATAACTCATAGACCTTCAGCTCTTAATATATGTAATAGAATTATTAAGCTCAAAAAAGGATACATCAATGAAGTCAGCAGAGAAAGTATTTTAGAAGTTGCAAGTGAAATGGTCTAATCATAAAAGTAATAATTTCTATAAAATAATAAAAGGCCAATAAATATCTTTAATGTAAAGTTAAACTATTTATCGGCTTTTTCATATTCTAATTTACAACTAATTTTACATATGGAAATTTTCTTGGCCCACTGGGTAATTAAATACTAACATTTTAAAACATATATAGTGTTTTTATCAATTACATAAAACTCTTCCATATCTATTTGTTCTTTTGAATATTTATATAAAATAGGTTTATTCAATTTATCTCATAGCTTTATTAACCCTTCTTTTAGCATAACATCAAACTAATTTTTATAGTTATTTATATTAATATCTTTAACAGACACAATCCTGCTACCATAGTTTTCAAATACATATTTTGTAGCTAATTCACATAATTTTATTAAATGAAAAATATATCAACTCCATATTCTTTAAAACAGTAAATGTCACTATTTTCTTTAGTAGAGTTATTATATATATTCGTGTTATACATTAAATATTAATTTATAAAATAAAAATCTCTGAAATTTCAGAGATTCTTTTAAAACAATTCTAATATCTTCTTTAAACTATAGATATTACATAATTTAAAAGTCAAAATTTTTATACTTTCTACTATAAAAAATACATCTAAAATCATAGCTGACAAAGCTATTAATCTAAGATGTATTACACTATTTTAGCTTCTAATTATGATGGATTTGATACCTTTGTTCCACAGCAACAATTTGATTTGTGAGCTTGTCCTGCCCACTCATGATTTCCTCCTGTTGGGCAGTTGCTACCACTTTGGAAATGTCCTTGTTGTAAGCTGGTACAGTTATTTCGATGCCAAAGATTATCTCTATGACAATAATGCTCATTGTTTGGTGTTCTATAAATAGTTGCACCACAATCACATACACCTTCTTTAGTATTTTCTACTCCTAAAATCATTAACTTTGGATTATTCCATTTTTTCATTATTATTACCTCCATAAATTCAATAATTTTTATATCAATTATAAGTACTTAAAGTTTAATACTTATAATGAAATACATTTACTATATTCTTTAAATAATTTTTCTTTTATGATTTCTATTTGTTCATTAACTATGAATTTATCTTTTGGTCTAATCATTCTATATACATTAATATCTTTAGTTACCTTTAAGCATTTTTTTAAATATTCTCTATCTAAACCTGCTAATTGATTTACATATCCTCTATATATATTTTTCATTATAGTATTCATCTTTTCTGAGCCTCTAAGTTCTTTTATTTCAACGTCTTCAACATCTCCTACCATAATTTCAAATATTGCTGATAATTTTATAGGTTTATTTATAAAATCTGATTTTGATGGAATTGCATATTTATCTCTTCCTTCATCTATTCTTATAAAATTCCCTGTATCATATCCAAGCTTTCTTACTGCATCTCCGCATAGCTTTTGTTGTGGATATGCTGGATAAACCATAATTTCATCCTTTATATCTATAGCTGAAACATCATCTGCTACAAGCTTTGCTCCATTTAGTCTTAATGCTGAAGTTAATGTAGATTTACCTGCTCCAGTGTCCCCTGTGCAGATTATAGCTTTATCATTAAATACTACTGCTCCTCCATGAATCGCCACAATATTTTTTTGTATTAGCAACAATCCAAAGGCACTTCCAAGTATATATGTTTTTATATAATGATCTTCAATATCTCTATATGGCTCAACTACTATCTCTTGTCCATTTCTTATATAATATGTTGCAATACCCTTAATATAGAACCACATTTCATTTTTTCTAAAACCTTCTAGTATTCCTTGATTCTTTGCAGTATTTATACTTTCCGGCATCTTATCAATATATATAGTTACATCTATATTAGCTTTATTTTCATCATTTAAAATAACGAGTTCTTGTATTTTAATTTCTGACTCTATATTTAATCCATAAACTTTGTAATAATATTTCATTTTATTCTCTTCCATATAAACTCTCTTTATATTTTCATAATTTAATTACTAATTAGCAAACTTAGCTACAACAGCATATCCATCTTTGTTAGTTCCGCCAGTTACATAATATTCTCCACACCTTAGCCATGCGTGCGCCAGCATATTGTTATTCCTATCTTTTTTTACACCCAGGTAAAGTGTTGTAGATATTTCTTTTTCTTTTAATAACTTTTGAGCAGTGAGTGCTTGCACCAAGCATTTACTCTCCCATGGCGTATGTCTTGAAACTATACTTACAATCTCTGATACATCTACTGCTTCTTTATATATATTTTTATCTACTTCTTCTGGTGATTCTTCCTTGACCTTCCCCATACGCTTTCTAAGCTTATTAAAAGGAACAAAAAGAATAAATGCTCTGGCACAACCTGTATATATAAAAGCCTTACCATATTCAATTTTCAATTTACTATCTAAATTTATAAATGTCCTGCACTTTTTTAATAATATTTTTACTTTATTCATATGTTTTCTCCATATATTTACAAATTTTATATGTAGAAAATCAACTGTATTAACAACGTTGATTCCATTATTTAAACATTAACTCACTTTTATTAAATCAGCCTCATTTAAACTTTTTAAGAATTCTAAAACCTTGTCAGTGCATGTTTGTTCATCAACATCATATTCTTCACGTAGTTTTTCAACTATTCCCTTAACGTGTATTGGAGTTTCGATAATTTCCCATATTCTACTTCCTACTTCATTCATCATAAAATATTGTCCTTTATCAAGGTTCATCATTACCTTTTCTCCATCAAGATCTGTATCATCAATATCAAAATTTTTACTTATTTTAGTTTCTAATTCTATTTCCTTTACTAATTTAAAATTCATATCTAATCCATCCTCTCATATTAATTAAATTGCTTTTTCTTCTATATTAATAAAAGTATCTTCAATAAGATTTATTTGTTCATTTACTGTAAAACCTTCTTTAGGTCTTGTAACCTTATAACATGTTATATTTTTTGCAATATCAATGCATTTTTTTATAAATACAGGAGTCATACCTCCCATAAATCCTAAAAATTCTTGCCTATATACATTCTTCATTATTAATATTAACTTTTCTTGACCTATTACTTTATCTATAGTTACCTTATCAACATCTCCTACCTCTAGCTTAACTATTGATGTTAACGGAGCTGATTTATCATAAAAACTATCAAAAGCTGGAACTACATATTTTACCTTATCTTCTCCATTGATTGTTGATAACCCTTCTCTCTTATATCCAAGACTATCCATAGCATCATCACATAACTTTTGATATGGAAAACCTGGATACACATAAGGTACTTTATCAAAATAAGTAGCAGCTACATCATCAGAAATAAATTGATATCCCTTATTTCTTAAAGCTGTTGTTAAAGTTGATTTACCTGCACCTCTATCCCCTGTAAATATTACAGCATTACCGTCAATGTTTATAACTCCTCCATGAATCGCTACTTGTTCTCTTTGAAGCATTATAAAACCTAAACAGCTACACATTAAATAAACTCTAAGTAATGTTTCATCTGGATTTTCACAAGGCTCAACTAATATAGTTTTACCATCAGTTATGTAATAGGTAGCAATATTATCTATATGGAACCATATTTTTGTCTTAGAATAAAAACTTCGTATTCCTTCACATATCATATCCTTAATATCCTGAGATGTTTGTCCTAAAACAATATTTATGTCATTATTTTCATCTTCATTTTTCATAAACTCTTTAATTTCAATATCTGATTTAATCTTTAATCCGTAAACTATATAATTGTACATAGTACCCCTCACTTAAATTAAATATACCTTTGTTATATATATCATTTTTTCAAATATCAATATGCCATTTAAAGTGGTAAATTGATATTTAATATAACCAAGTTTTAAGGAATGTTTGTATTGGATTCCCCTCCTCTAATCCAGCTATTGATTGTACTGGTTTAACTAATGGTTTGTCTTGACATGGATTTTCTGGTTTATGATGATATCACTTCCATGTTTCTTTTCTTCTATTGCCGTTGCTAATACTTTTCCTTCTTCAGTATTATTTAATTATGGATTATTCCAATTCTTTTTCATCTTAAATTTTCTAACTCTCTAATCTTATTTTCTTTTAACACTTTATTATATTCTTGTTTTTCATATTATGTAAAATAATGTTTATACTTTAATTTCTCTTCAATCAAAACCCCTTTAAAGATCTATAAAAAATTATTTATTAATTTTACTCTTTACCATTTAATGATTTGTAACAACAATATTTCACATATTTAAATATAAAGAATAACACCTGTCAATATATTGTTGACAGGCTAAGTTTTAAATAATTAACCTTAAATTTACAATTTTAAATCAATTATGATGGATTTGTTGGTGGACAAACCTTAACTGGAGGGCATGGCCAACATATTCTTTTTATTCCGTAATTAGGGTGTTCGCATCCTTTTAAATCATTATTCCAATGAGTACATCCTAACTTACCATCTCCCCAAATAATTTCTGGAAGTAAAGTTGATGGTGTAGCATTTACTTCATTTTCATAAGGACATCCCTCGCTACTAGTACATCTTAATGATAAATTCTTTAATTCTGGATTATTCCAATTCTTTTTCATTATTATTCCCTCCTATCTATAAACAAAATTTTTTTAAAACCACCCCATACTCTAATTTTGGTACCGTAAAGTAGTTAGTAAGTTTTAATTCCGTTGATCAACCGGTATTTATATTTTACCATAATTTGTAAATACTTTCTTGTATTTTTATATCATAAATTCCTTTTTATTTCTACATATATTCACATTTATTCATTTCTTATAGATTTTAAAACTTAATATTTTTTATATTTTTTAAATATAATTAATTCTTCTATTAAAGCTTCTTATATATAACCTTTTGTCCAATATCCCATAAGTTTTAAATACTCACTTATAAGAATCAATATACTATTTCCACTTGTCCACCATTTTGTTGTAAACTTTTCTTCTGTTGCGTGAGCAATCATAACTTTAACCTGTTGTCCATCTATTGAAGTATTTTTTAAGACTTTTTCCATAGCTAATTTTGATCTTCTTGAATGGTATTCTGAAGTAACTACTATTATTGATTTAAAGTTATTTTCTTCTATAATTTCCTTAGTAAATTCAGCATTTTCATGTGTTGTTGATGCTTTGTCATCTATTAGTATCTTTTCTTTTGGAACCCCTAGTTTAATGGCATGATTTTTCATAAGCTCTGCCATAGTTACATCATCATAAACTATTCCGCCTGATAATATTAAGTAATCTCCTAATCCTTCTTTTAAAAGTTCAACACCTTTCTCTGTTCTTGGACCATTATCTCCACTAAATACTACTATTGCATCTGCTTTATGCAATTCATCATTTACTATAAGAAAATTTCCTAAATTAGCAACTAATATAATAGCTATTAAAACTATCATTGCTAAAATAATTATTTTTTTATTTTTACTTATCTTCATTATATTTCTCCTAGTCCTAATATTATTTATTATTTTTATAACAGGAAAAGCTACAAAAAATCGCAGCTTTTTTACCAATTTTATACTCTTTTAATTGTAGCAAAGCACACTATCCTAGTCACTGCTTAGCAGTCTTCTGGATTCGACATAGTCTACTTTTGATCTGTGAATATTTATTCACACCTATATTTCCATCCATTCTAATAGTTTTTCTCTAGTTACTGGGGAATTTAATTCGTTTATCCACTCTTTAGTTTTATTTATTGTTTTCATTACATACTTTATAATTAAATTATTGCTTTCTTCTATCTCTTTATCTGTGCAAACCATAGCTGCTATTTCTTCCTTACTTTCTTTATTAAAACTATCATTAAATATTTCATTTATTAACGCATCAACATATTTTTTATTATTTATCTTTTTAATATCAAAGTCTTTTGGAATATCTACTTTAAGAAGCTTGTTACATAATATAAATATTATTAAACTAGATTTTTCTGCTCCATACATTCCAGCTTTCATTAAAAAGCTATCCCAATTTACTAATTTACCTTTAATTTGCACTAACATGGCTAAATCACATAGTTCTTTAAAATCATTTGTGCCCTTATATATATTATCTTCTATCTGCATACATAGTCTTACAGCAAAATCTTCATAATCTAAAGAAAGTACTTCAGTTTGTCCTAATTCTAATTTTATAGCTCTTTTCCATACCGTTCTTTCATATATGATTAATTCTTTATTTTCGTCATTTTTATTGCATAAATGATAATAAATAATTAATTCACTTTCTTTATCGTCAATAAAAGTAATTTTATATTCATCTTTATTTTCTTCTAATATTTTATAATTTGATGCAAACAACAATGCTTTAACACTTTCAGTATCTTCCTCTTGGATTAGCAGTTCAATCTTATTACATTCTCTCATTTCTGGATAATAATATAATTCTTTAGTAGCTAGATTTCCTAAAACAATAAATGAAATCTCATTATTATTAAAAGCTTTTGATATTTTATCTAGTTGTACTATAACTTTCTTTTGGTCTTCCTCAATTAGATTTACCTTTATTTTTAATCTATTTAGTATCTCTTCTGATACTATTGTTGTCAAATCATTATTTTTTATATTTTCGTATACTATTCCTTCTACTTTATACCTCTCTATTAACTCTAATACTTGTTCCCATTTAATATCTGTATATATACTAGGTTTTTCTTCTTTAAGTGAATCTGAAAGTATCCTTACAAACTGATTTTGTATATCTTCCATTATTAACCTCTCATTCACTAAATTTTATAATTCTAATTCTTTTAGTAATTTATTCCTCTTATTAGCTACAGATACAGTTGATGTAGCCATCTTCATCTTACTGCTAAAATTATAGTCCTTATTTAAAATACCCTCTATTAAGTGATGTATCCAAGCTATTGGAGCTAAAAGTATAAATTTCTTTGCGTAGTTATATTTATCGCTCATTTGTCTTATTGGTGGAAATAATAATTTCATGAACTTTTTAATTATGCTTACACTTCCATCTGCTGCACCTTCTCCCTGATCAAATGCAAATTCTGCTGCAAAAACTCTATCATTGCTCTTCTTACCATGAACTCCACTATCAAATATATCTTGTATAAGCTGTTCAATATATTTATTTTTTATATTCTTTTCACCTTTTATCTCTTTAGGCATTTCCATATCAAATAGCCTGTTACATATATTAAAAATAGCTATAGCAAAAGTATATACTCCACATTCCTTTGATTTATTTAAGAATGCTTTCCAATCTATCAAGTGACCTTTTTTCTCAACTAATACTACTAAATCTGTTAATTGTCTTACTCCAAATCCACTATAAGCAAGGTGAACTGCCATATGTGTACATAAATGAACTGCTAAATCTTCTAATGAAAGTGATTTAGTTTTTACTCCACCAACAGTAACATCCATAGCATCATCCCATAGTTTGTCTTCGAATGACTTATCGCCTTTGAAGAACCTATCATTTATTAAAGTCCAATGAACTTCAAACACAGTACTACCTTTATAAAAAACTATATGTGCGCCATGATCATCCTTTTCCTTAATTTGATTAAAGCCCAAAGAAATCATAAGAGCGCTTACTTTTTCTAAATCCTCTTCATGAACAAGTACATCTGCATCACACATAGTTCTAAGGTCAGGTATTGGATAATAATCTCTAACCACTAACCCCTTTAAAACTATTATAGGAATTCCTGCATTATTAAACCTTTCTAGAACTGAAGCTACATTTTTTATATGTGATGACTGTGTAATACTAGATTTAAATACATTCTTTTTTAATGTATTTAATGTACTTTCATCCATTATATTTAATGCTTCTGCTCTATTTATGCTTGAATATATAAGCGGTGTTACTTTATGAGCTTCTGATTCTTCTAATACTTCATTCCAATTTATCTTTTCATCACTTCTAAACTTAACATTTTTCTTTCTAATTGCCGCACTTAACATGTATATGATTTGTTTTTGTGTATTATTCATACTTTCCCCCCCATACCATACATAACTCTTATTTACATATTATACCAGTTTTTTTATTCATTTACATTGTTTTCAATAAGTCATATTTCTACATTTTTTATTTATAAGCTTATAACTCTTTCAATTAAATTTTTAGTTACTAAATACTGATATAAAAAAAGATTTGGATATATAATTACCATACCCAAATCTAACAACTTCCTAATTTTCTTTCTATTTAATATCATTAAAAATTACTTACCATTGAACATTTACCTTCCCACTTCAACGCACTAGTTCCTATTTCCCCGTGTCTATTTTTCATTATAATAGCATTTATGCAGTTAGGATTTTTATCCGCATCCATTGAATAATAATCTATCTTACCTTTTTTAAGCATAAAATCTCTATAAGCTTTATCATCAAGCTTTAAATCTCTATATAATCCAATGACTTGGTCACTATCTTGTTCAATCCTAACACTGTCTTGAATATCACTTGTACTTAATCTATCTAGAAGTATTTCCCCACTTTTTTTATCTACACCTCTATTGGCTTGAGCTACTAATACTACACAAATGTCTTCCTCTAAAGCTAAATCCTTAAACTTCCCAGTTATTCTTCCAATCCTGTTTGTCATCAATTCTCTATCATCATAATTTACATATTTATTAATATAATCAACAAATTCGTCTAAACATGTAATTGATATTCACTAAATCCCACAGTAACATTAGATAACATTTCCTCATATTATGTATTAAAAAAATTATATTTGATAAATAAAAAAACTAAGGAGGAACCCGTTATGTCTCTATACAAAGTTACAACAACCTTTGCACTTATTACGGACAAACCTAAATTAATCTCTAAACCATTAGGTATACTAATTAAAGACGACATAATTGAAGTAATAAAATTTTATAATAATTGGGCTTACTTTAAATATAATGATCAGGATTCATATACTCATTCATATAACTTGGCAGAGCTTACTAAAGAAAACTATTTAAAAGATTATGAAAATAATGAAGATGATGAGTTTTGCGGTTTAACTCCTTCAATGATTTCTAAGGATATAAGTTTTGATGATAATAAAAAGGAGTAAATAAAAAACACTGCATATTATTGCAATGTTTTCTTTTAAAATTTATTTTATTCTTTTTAATGTGCTCTTCTTCTAATGAATCACTTAATCTATTTTTTCTTACTTAATTAAACGTAGATTTTATAAAATCTATTTTATCATCTTAAGAACGATTTCTGTAGATACGGTAAGATTCTAAAAAATACAAAACTCTTACTATTAATTTAATAAATATATTCTTTGGATAATAGTTGTTTTTAGGCCGTAATTTAATATTATCTTTTATTCCTATTTCCCTCCATTATCCCTCTTCCCTTATTAATATAATTTTATCTTAATTAGTAATAACTTAATTTGGCAAAATTATAGTTCTATTAATTAAGCTTGTATCAAAACTATTGTTTTCAAAATTACTTGTCCCATAAACATTAGTAAAGAAATCTATCTTTTCATCATTTCCTTTATAACTATCATTAAATTTAATAGTAGAGTTTTTCATCACAAAATTACCATAATTTAATCCAACAAATGGAGTTGCTGATAAATTCATATTACAATTATTATAAGTTGCATCTACTCCTTGGCTTTCTATAAATGGAATATTAGTTGTATATTCTGTTGTTATTTCACAATTATTTAATGTATACTTTCCACTCCATATCTTACAGAAGCTCTTATCACTATTGTATATTTTACAGTTAGTAAGAACAGTATCTTTAATTGTCGGACTTCCACTCATAAATTCACAATTATTCATTTCAAAATTAGTGTAATATCTTATTCGACTATTATCTCCATTGTTTTCTCCACCTATAATGCAATTTAAAAACCTTTCATCTTTATACTCATAATCATATAAACTATATCTTACAGTTGAATCTTCATAATAATTTCCTTCTGCATTAACTCCAATAACCATAATGCTATTTTTTACAATATTATTTTTAAACTCTGATTTACTCAAAGTAGATGTTCTGTTTCCACCGGCTGCATTATAGCCCTCTATTTCATTATTATAAATTTTAAAATACCCTTCTTTATTATCAGTATTTAGAGCAAAAAGTGTACCTTTAAAGGTTTTATCTAACCATTCTTCATCACTATAAACAAATTTATTATCATGGATATCCATATTATATCCATAAGTTGAACCTATTCCTCCTGTGAAATTTGAGTTTTTAATCTCTATATCCCATCCATTATAATTAATTATGTCCCATTTTTTATTATCATAAAAATTACTTTCTTCAATAACGACATTTTTAACATAATCATAATGTTCTATATCTATTCCACATTGCGGGTCTGTTCCATTTATTCTTCCTATATTACAACCTTTAATTAAATAATTTTCTCCTGTAGCAACAAAAGATATACCTTGTCTCCTTGCATTTTCTAAGGTACAGTCTATAATATTTAAATTATCAACTGTTACATTTATAGGTGGAGCTATAGTCCCTATACAATCTCCTATGGTATTTTTTATCGTTACACCATTTATTTCAATGTTGTTTGAATCAGTAATAGTTATACCTGTACCAAATTCATGGGTAGGATATATATCTTCTGTAGTCATATAGTATTTTGCATCTAATCTCGTTTCATCTTTAAAAGCAACCTTAATTTTAGATGTATTAGGTAACAATATTGTCCTTGATAAAAATCCATTCCCTCCTTCTGCCATACCTAAATACTTTTCATTCTCATCATAACAATAAATATATCTAACGCCTCCATCAACAGTATTTCTAGTTGTATTTTCTAATACTGATAATACAAAGTTCTCTGGAAAACTCTGTCCATTAAAATTATCAATAAAATCTTTTGTTCTAACTTTCGTATCATCATCAATTGGAAGTCCTGTATTATCATCAATGCTTCCTGATTCTAATTCATTACCATCATTATTTATTCTCATTCCATAATTATGTTCTTCCCTATCTCCTAATATAGTTCCTCCAGTAACTTTACTATTATCACAGTTACTTATAGTGAAAATAGAATAATACGGATCATCTGTTGGAATCATTTCTAATATTACATCTGTTAATATTAGTTCTATATCACTTTGCATAACAATACCTTGTCTGCTATGTGTCCATTCATTTTCTCCATCTGATAAAACTATTGAATTTATAACCGAAGTATCTATTGCATAATGACCTTCTGGTAATTTTACTGTTTCATATCCTTCGTTTTTAGCATATTCTAATGCTTTATTTATTCCTTCTGTAGTTTGCGTAGCATTAGAATTATTATTTTCAATCCCAAATCTATCAAGTTCTATTATATAATCAACATTTTCACTTGCAAAATTAACCTTACTCTTAGCCCACAATGCTGCTATTACTATAATTCCTATTATTAATATATATCTTTTTTTTATTCTCAAAACCTTCACTCCTTAATTAACAAATAAATTAATAAAAGCTATTCTAACTTTTATTTTTGAATAGCTTTCTAGTAATAATATTCCATTTTAATTTTGTTTGATTTCAATAATACTCTTTCTAATTTTCAAAGTAAACAAAACAAATTTATATCCTAAATTAATATTATATGATGCTGCTATACATAATCATATAAATCTAATTATCATTATATTATCCACTCCAATATTCTAAAATAATACTTCTTCAAATAAACCATTCCACTCTTTAGCTATATTTTCTATATAAAACCTCTTTACTTGTTTCTTAGCCTCTCTCCCATACTTTTTTCTAATATCTATATCCATAATTACCTGTTCCAATTCTTCTATAAATTTGTTAAGATCATCATTTTTTATAATAATCCCATCAACATTATTTGTTATTATTTCTTTTGGTCCAGATGTGTCAAAACTAACTGAAGGCAAACCACATTCCATTGCTTCTAATAATACTAATGAAAATGCTTCATTTCTAGATGGTAACACGTATATACCTGATTTTAAAAACTCTTGTTTTATATCATTTGTAAAAGGCAAAATTCTTATTTTATCTTCTAAGTTGTAATCTTTTATCTTTTTCTGTAATAATTCTTTCTGTTGTCCTTCTCCAAATATATCTAAAACCCAATCGCTATATTTTTTTGAAATTACACTAAATATATCTATTATTCTGTCAAATCCTTTTTCATGTGATAGTCTTCCAGCTGTTATAATTCTTTTATTTTCACAATTCGATATTTCATTACTTTTAAATGATATTGGATTATTAATTACCTTTACATTTTTTAAATATCGTCCATATAACTCTTTTTGTTCATTAGTTAACACTATGAATTTATCTAATTTTCTATAATAAAGCGCTCTAATTAGTCTAGTTAATCTTCCAGCTTGATAATATTCTGAGTGTTCACTTCCTATTATTTTTCCTTTAATATCCTTCTTATTTAATATACAAATCATATTAGTATTAAAATGAGTTCCTATTATAAAATCATACTGTATATTACCTAAATATTCTTTTAGTTGTTTTCCATATTTATAAGAATTTATCAATTGGCTAAATCTATCTTTTTCTTCTAAATAATCCATATTCAGATATATTCTATTTACTTTTTCTGTTAGTTTTCTGTTCATTATATCTTTTTCCTTTCCAAATAAAGATATAACGTCAACCTGATAATTTAACTTATTAATAAAATAATTAGATAAACTTGTTATAACTGACTCAATTCCGCCTATCTGGTCTATATTAATAGTAAAAAATGCAATTTTCATAATAAATTCCTATCGTCCTCCAGTTAAAATATAATATATTTTTTGTGAATATCTTTTCAATATTATTCCTGTAATAATACATATACTTATAGTTATAATCGGTATAATTATATATAAAATAATTTCAGTTAAATTCGACCTACTCATAAACTTAAAAATAATTCTATACAAAAAACTTTGAAGTGGTTCATGAAAAAAGTATACAAATATCCCATACTCTGAAAATCTAAATATATTACTTTCATTTTTGTTTAATAAATCATATCCAAACCATATACTTAATATCCCAATAATTCTTATTATATTTAATATTATTTCTGAAACATTAACCATTGTAACTGGAATTAAACTTCTAATTAAACACATTAAAAGAAATTCTATCATAATAAATATTGTTATACTTTTTTTTACTTTAAAATCTAATTTAGAATAGTATATAGCTAAGTAGCATCCTAAAGAGAAAAATGTTACTGGAAATTTAACAATATTAATAAACCATAATACTATTATTATTGGAGCATATATTTTCCCTATTAATTTAATTATATAATAAATAACTGGTGATATTATAACTAATTTTATTAAATCTGATATATACCATAATTGAAAGGGAATTGGATATTTAAATGTATAGTCAAATAATTGCTTCAAAGTAAATTTACTCACAATCATATTACTAAAAAAAGTTTGTCCAAACGGAGTTAACTGAACTAAATATAAAACTACCATCCATCCTACACACCATATCACAAATGGAATCATTAATGATTTAAATCTTTTCTTATATTTATTAATCCATTCCTGTAATGTTGGGTTAAACTTATAAAAGAATAGATATCCTGATATCATGAAAAACATAGGCACCGCTATCGTACATATTCCATATGAAATAACATTTTGAATAAGAAAGTTTATTGATAAAACAGTTTCTGAATCTTCTAAATTATATGCATGTAAAATTACAACTAAAAAAGTCAAAACTAATGATATATTTTTTATTTTATTACTTAAATACCTATCCATTTTCTAAATAACCTCTATACATTATTTGATACAGTGTTAAATTTACTTTTTGCTTTTATTATAATTGGATTTATTATTCCTAATAAGTATTTAAATTCTTCTGTCTTATAAAAAACAGCTAAATAAATACTATTAGGAATTATTACACATATCATTCCCCTAATAACTAAAGTTAAAAAAGTTATTTGACTAAATAATGAAGCAAAGTAACTTGTAAAAATTCCCGTTGCTAAAGTTAGCAAAGCGTAAACCACATATCTATGCATATATTCTTTAAAATCCTTATTAAATATATATTTATAAACTAATCTTGGTCTATTCCAAAGTGGAATTGCTATCGAGCTTATAGTAGTTCCAATAAATACTCCTGCTAATCCTAAATATTTAACTAATATTAATGATGCTCCTAAGTTAATTATTGATTCAATAATTGGGATATACTTATCTTGAGTAAAAATTCCACCTTTGTTTTTGAATATTGCTATACTTCCCCTTAATCCCTTAATATAAAAATTTATTAATACCACTATAAAAGTTAGCCTATCTAATAATAATCCCTTGCCAAAGTACCAAGTAATGAATGGTTCAACTAAATTATATAGAAATATTACAGCAAATGAGTAAACCCAGAAATTAACTAAGTATGCCACTTTAAATACTATATAACTTTTGTCTGAATCTTCACTAGCAATTAGATTCCCAACGCTATCTCCAATAGAATTAATAATAGGATTCACCAAATTACCTAACTGATCTATTATCATTGTATAATTTGAATATAATCCTACAGTTTTAATGCTTATTAATGAAGAAATTAGTATATTATCAGTACCATATACACAGTACCCCCCTATATTATGCCAAAATAAAGCCTTTACATTTGTAACTAAGTTATCTTCAATATCTTTATCAACCTTATATTTTTTCTTTGTATTTATATACGGATATCTTTTAACAACAATTCTTCCATTATAAATATTTTGTATTGTAAAAATTAATATATCAATAACTAAAAATAATATATAATTGTTAGTACTTTTTAATACTACTATTTTTGTAATTGTTGTTACTATATTAAATATTATACTAACACGAGCTAATAAATATCCTTTTTGGTCAGCATTTATTAAAGACCATTTATGTGCATTAAAATAACTAATAACATTTCTTGCCACAAATATAAAATATACAAGTGGAACATACGATAAGTTCTCTCCATCTTTAATAAATGCTCCTAAAAATGGATATAAACATAAACTTAATGCCATAACTCCTATGGCTATATAAAAATACAACTTTTTATATAATTGTACTAATGCTATAACTTTTTCTTCATCTCTATCCGCCAATGGTTTATATAGATTATAAACTATACTTGTTCCTATTCCACCTTCTACTAATCCTAACAATGACAAAACATTTGTCAGAAAGCCATTTAGACCTAAATACTCAGTTCCTAAACTATTAATAAAAACTTTTCTAGATACAAATCCTAAAAGCACTGTTACAATTTGAGCAAGTATGCTTATTAACATATTTATCATTGAATTTTTTGTTCTCATAATTAATCCTCAACTATAATACAGCATATTTATTTATAAGCTGCATACTTCCTTATATGTTCTCATACAATTTTGGTTATCATAAATTTCAAAAAATTTACTAACCTTATATATATATTTTTCTTCATTATCTATTACTTTTATATTTCTAACAAGTTCATCTACATTGCTAGTTACAGGACCAAACCCATCTCTTTTATAATCGAAATATCCTTTTGAATAATGCCTTTTATCATATTCATCCTTGTCAAATTGATAATATATAATAGGCTTTTTCATATAAGCAAAATCAAAAGCTATACTTGAATAATCTGTAATTAACAATTTAGATTCCTTCAATAAGGTCTGAACATCATATTGTTTTGAATCTGCAATAATTATTCGCTCACTATTGGTAGTAAAATATTTCAAGTATCTTTGCATTTCATAATGAGGATAGAATATTAAATTTACACCATTTTTTTTTAAATATTTCTCTAGCTCTCTACTTGTAATTAAATCCTCATAGTTTTTAAAATACTCTGACTTTAAGAAATCATCATCACTTTCTTTACCCCATGTACTACCAAACCAAGCTCTCCATGTTGGCATAACCAATATTTGATTTTTAACTTTGAAATTATGTAAATTATCAAATCTACATAATCCTAAATATTTAACATTTTCTTCTGGATATCCCAATTCAGATTTAACAAAATCATATTCTGGTTTTGCACCACAAATTATCATATCAAATTTAGTGTTTTCATACATATGAGACTTTATTTTTTCCTTTATTATTCCATGTTTTATATATATTTTTTTCTTTTTTAAAAATCCATATTGTCCCAATTTCCAACAAACAGGAGAATCTGGTATAGTACTTGATTGATGTGCACAAATTAATTTTGTTGCTAATACGTAATATAAATAATGTTTAAATGTTCCATGATATATTATATTATTATATTTTTCTATTTTCCTAATGTCATTTGAATTTTTGTCTATTACATAATATATTTTCTGTTCTGGATGTTTTTCTCTTACATATTTAAATAGATGGTATCCATTATCCTTTGCTTCATCTTTTCGTTCCCCAATTAACCATATATCTCTATTATTCCTATTAACTTTCATTACAATTGAAATTGCTTTGCATAATATTATTTTACTAATATCAATTCCATATTTAATAATTCTCATAAAACCCTCTTTAAAATTTATTCTATAATTATCTTCTTATACAGTTATAGTAACATCAGCCTTTTCAAGGTTTAATACTTCTTCTCTTCCTATAGAATAATAGTTAATATTATAATTTTTTACCTGAGAAATACTATAGCAATTCCTTCCATCAAATACTATTGGTGTATTCATTAAATTCACATATTCAAATAAATCGAACTCTTTTATTTCTTTCCATTCTGTAAAAATAAAAACCATATCAGAATTTATTAATGAATCCCTAATTGTATCTGCATATAAAATCTTATCTCCAAACAATTTCTTAAAATTATTAATTCCAATCGGGTCATATGCAATAACCTCACATCCTTCATCTAATAGTCTCCTTATATTAGGTATTGACGGTGCTTCTCTTAAATCATCAGTTCCTGGTTTAAAAGTCAATCCAAGTATAGCTACTCTCTTTCCTTTCAAAGATCCAAAGAGTTGCTTTGCTTTCCTAAAAAGTTTAAACTTCTGATTTTCATTTACTTCAATGGCTGCTTTAATAGTTTTAATCTCATATCCATGATCATTTGATAGCCAATGAAGAGCTTTTGTATCTTTAGGAAAACAAGAACCACCGTAGCCTAAACCAGCATTTAAAAATTTACTTCCTATTCTTGAGTCATAACTCATCCCTCTTGCAACTTCCTGGATATCTGCTCCAACTATTTCACAAAAATTTGCCATTTCATTTATGAATGAAATCTTTAAAGCTAAAAAGTCATTAGAGGCATATTTAATCATTTCAGCACTTCTTCTATTTGTAACTATTATAGGTTGTCCAAATTTTTCGTATACTTGTCTTAATATATTTTCGGCATTTTTTGACTCTACACCTATAACTATTCTTGATGCATATAACGTATCTGTTACTGCTGTTCCTTGAGATAAGAATTCTGGATTTGATGCAACTTCAACATTCACATCATTAATCAAATTCTCTTTTAAAAACTCTTCTACTTTATCATTAGTTCCAATTGGTACTGTTGATTTCACTACGACTAAACAATCATTTTTTATATTATTTGCAATCTGTTTACATACACTAAACACATAATCTAAATTAGCAGATCCATCTTCTCTTTCAGGGGTTCCAACACCAATAAAAATAATATCTGCATTTTTATATGCATTCTTATAATCACTTGTAAAATTTAATCTACCTTTTTTATAATTTTTACTTAATAATTCATCTAGCCCTGGTTCATATATAGGTGAAATTCCTTGTTTCATTATTTCAACTTTTTTTTAATCTATATCTATACACGTTACTTTATGTCCTATTTCTGAAAGACATGCTCCTGTAACTAATCCAACATATCCAGTACCTGCTATAACTATATTCACTTTCATTCACCTCTTTTAAATCATTTGCTCTAATTTTGCTCTTATACCATAACATCTAAGTAGCAATAATAATGCTTTAATTTTCATTATTATTATTCCATTACTCCTATACCCTAGTTTATTTAGTATTTTATCTTTATTAACTAAAACATTTTTAGTACATTCTATAAATGTCTTTTTCTCCATTGCATCTTTATATTCATAAATCAAATCTTTTTGTTTATTCTTTGAAAATTCTATTATAAGTTTTGAATATCTACCCATAAAATGAATATAAAAAATCGTTGCCACTCTATAATCATCAGATATCTCAATAATTTTATCTATTAAGTTAGATAACCTTAGTAGATATCCCTTATTATAGGTTCTCATTGTAGATCCATTTCTGAATAATTGATTATAGTTTACTTTATTATTAGATACTATTTTTTTAGTATCTAATAATAATTTATAATTAAATAAAGTATCTTCACTCCCAATTTCTTTAATATTTTCAAAATTTATCAATTTATATTTAATTAATTTTGCTTTATATAATTTATTAGTAACCAGTAAGGCATTAGGATAAATCATATCACTTGTAATATAATTTATAATATTCTTATCTATATTTTTATACACATGATTGTTTACCTTAATACTATATTTTATAGAGTAATCTTCATAATAAACCTGTCTACTACATATAGCTATATCTGCATTATTATTAAGCAAAGATTCGTATAGCTCTTCATACATATTTAAATCTATCCAGTCATCTGAATCAACGAATCCTATATACTCTCCCCTAGCAATATCTAATCCTGCATTTCTAGCAGAGCCTTGTCCTCCATTTTCTTTATGTATGGCTATTATTCTATTATCACTTTTAGCATATTCATCAATAATTGATGGACAGTTATCAGTTGAACCATCATTCACTAATATTATTTCAATATCTTTTAAAGTTTGATTTATTATTGAATCAACACATTTATTAAGATATTTTTCAACATTATATACAGGTACTATTACACTTACTAAAGGTTTCACTTTCTCACCTACCTTATAGTTTCAATTTTGTATTTTATTGGAATTAAAACTTTAAAAATAAAAAGCAATTGGATAATCCACATGCTCTTGCTATAAGCTTTTATTCCCGATAATATTACTCTCTCTTGAAAACTATTATAACTCTTTTTCTCAATTTTTTCCACATTTATTTTTTTATTTAGTATTTCTTTAATATTTCTTACCTTATGTTTAAAATTCTTGAAATTAATATCATCTAACTCATTTATAATAGAAAAATTAATACAATTTTTCAGTTTGTTACATAATATTAAATCTTTATCCTCTTCCTTAATATTTAGCTGTGATAATATCTGCTCAACTTTATTTAATACATATATCTGATTTTCCCATGCATTTTCTAAATATCTTCTAGTTATACTATTTTCATTTCTTCTGTCATAAAAATATAAACTTTCATTTATATGAATAAACTCTTCGGTATATTTAGCTATTTCTAAAAAGAACAATAAATCTTCACTTAACTTTACATTAGTATCAAACTGTATATTATTTTCCTTTACTATACTTAAATCAATAAGCTTACTACATACCAATCCTGCCTTACCACTAGCTATTTCTTTAATTACTTCTTCTTTAGATAATATTTCATCATCTACATTTTCAAATAGCTGTCTTTCATCAATTCTATCTTCCCATATTTCTTGATTGTTACATAAAACCATAGTCTTTTTACTTTTTACATAGCTAATCATTTTCTCTACATAATCTTCACTTATATAATCATCAGAATCAACAAATAATGCATATTCTCCACTTGCATTATTTAAACCTAAATTTCTAGCCGATGATGCCCCACTAGTATTGCAAGTATACATCTTAATTCTATTATCATTTTTAGAATATTCTTTTATTATATTAATACTATTATCTTTAGATCCATTATCAATTATAATTACTTCTATATCTGAATATGATTGTTTTATTAAAGAATTTAAGCATCTATCTAAATACTTTTCACTATTATATACAGGAATAATCACACTTACTTTCATATACTTCTCCTTTATAAGCTTAATTTATTAACATACTCATAAATTTATATGTAGGTAAAGCTAACCATTTCATATTATTTCTTATAAAGAATGTTGTTGTTTTAAAATGTATTGGCAATCCACTGGCTTCTTTAGATGCTTTTAGAACTTCATTATTATTAATAACATTTTTTAATAATTCTCTTCTTTTTTTATTATCCTTAACGTTTTTGTACGTATTTAGAATGTATGATGAAAACTCTATTACAAAATTTCTATTGAAATTTTCATAATCAATTAATTCATTTGGTATTAACTCTAAAACTTTTAGTCTTCCATCTAAAAATAAATCAAACTGATTTTCCCTATACTTAACCATTAAGCTTTCATTATTTACATGAATGTAATTATATAAAATTTTGTCTGTGCATATAAAGGAATTTAAATTTAAAAATACATTTATGTTGAATAGCCAGTCTTCACCATGAAATCTTTTTTCATCCATTAATATATTTTTATCTAATATCCATTCTCTTAAATAAATTTTATTACACAAAGAAAAGAAACCATAATTTTTGCTTTTAGTAAAAGTTTTTATTATATTATCTTTTATTTCATCTTTATTATAAACTTTATTATTCTCTAAGTTCGTTGTAACAATAAATTTACTATTATCTCTAGTATTTATTTCATTATATCCGCACATTGCCACTTCGACTTCTTTTTTATTCGCTAAATTATATAATTCATAAAACATATTTTTCTCTATAGTATCATCACTATCAACAAATCCAACATAATTTCCTTTAGCTATTTTAATACCTTTATTTCTAGTAACTGCTGGACCACTATTTTTTTGATGAATAACTTTAATTCTAGAATCCTTTTTAACATATTCGTCTATAATTTTTCCACTGCTATCTTTTGATCCATCATTTATTAAAATTACTTCAATTTCTTTTAGAGTACTATCTAAAATTGAATCAATACACTTCGCTATATAATTCTCAGCATTATATACTGGCACTACTATACTTACTTTCGTTTCCACAAGCTTCATCTCCTAATTTAGGTAATAATTTTCTAAAGCTAACAAAATGTTTTGCTCCTGACAAAACAAAATTTATCAAATCTTTATCATCAGTATCTGGAATAAACATCCTTGGCATAAAGTAATCATTATAATCCATTCCCCTTAGTGGACCATTGCTATATGCAAATGAATTTGTAAAATTATTTTTCTTAAGCTCTTCAATAACTTCCTCTGAAATATCCTTTTGGCTTCCGTATGGATAGCAAAATATTTTTGTATTATATATCTTTTCTATATTATATTTGCAAATATTTATATCTTCTCTGAGCTCAAACTTACTTAATTCTGATAATTTTAAATGTTTTGCTGTATGTGCCCCTATTTTGTGACCATTTTCTTTCATTTTATTTATGCTTTCCATATCTATTGAACTAAATCTTATTTTATACATTTGCTCATGATTCTTATAATTTCTTAATTCTTCAAACTTGTATATATTATCTAATATATTTTTCATATTACATAATTTAATGCCTTCATCTAATTTATCTGATATCTTTTGCCATTCACTTTTTCTTGATTCTTCATTTCTTATATTTAAACTTAAACCTAGTTCTTCAATATTGTAAATTCCATAAGGAACATAGCTTATCCAATATTGCAGCATATCCATATCTAAAGTTTTTCCATTGTTAATTAAATCAGCTGCACAAAAAAAGTAACCTGTAATCTCATTCTCATCTAATATTTTACTTGCTACTGTGTATTGATTTAAATATCCATCATCAAATGTTAATGTTAATGTTTTAGGATTATATATATCTAAATCGACTTTGAATCTATTTTTTATTATATTTATTTGCTTTCTAAAGCTACTCTCTTTCATTGAATGTGCTAAATGTATAGAATCATCCCAGTACTTATCTGGTATGACATTATGATATGCTATAGTTCTTTTCCTATTTCTATTTAAAAAGTAGCAAAAAGAAGTAAAACCTATATACTTGCTTATCTTCGCAACTTTCTTTAGAGTATCTATACTTGCCATATTTCCTCCTGCTTATTTTTTATATCTCTAAACCCATTTTTTATACCACTAACTGATTTTTTATATAATTCTATATCTCTACTTAAAATAACTTTAATTGTTAAATATATAAATGTAGCAACAGCCCAATATCTTATTGCTATATTTGATTTAAATTTATTAACTTTATTTTTACTATTAGAATAAACAAATCTCTTCCAAAATAAAATCTGGTTATATGTATTTGCATAAGCGGCTTTTAAATTTCTATTATTTTCACTACTGCCTCCATCTAAATGAGTTATATTAATTCCTTGAACTCCAATTATTTTATTATTAGTTAAAAAAGATTTATATATTAAAGCTGCATCCTCCCTTAATGGATATCCAACATTATCTACCCAAAGCTCATCTCTTAAATTAGCTTTAATTAAAGCTTCTCTTCTTGCAAATACACACATTCCTGGAGCACTTTCACTATATAAATACTTTTTGCTACTATCTAAATTGCTATTATATCTTGAACCTCCAGATAACATTATTTTCACAAATTGATTTTTATTTTTCTTATCTGGTACAGATGATAGTGTAGCAGCAGAAATAAAACTTCTTATTCCACCTTGTAATAATAAATCTTTATATATAGGAAAAGTAATACTACACTTTCCTTCTATTATCGGAAGATTTAATTCATCAATTAAATTTGCTTCAAATTCAATATCATCATCAAGTAATAATACATATTCTGTCTTTGCTTCTTCATAACCTACTATTCTTTGAAGTAACATTCCTTTTTCAGAATATACAATTCTCTGATTATCGGCCTTAATATTTGGTATTTCATACCCTTTAGGAATTACTACAATAACTTCTTTTGGCTTTATATTAAGATTTCCTATACTTTTTATAAGCTTTTCGTACTTTTCACCTGCTGTTCCAAGTGTTCTTATACAAATTGAATACTCCATAATTTCTCCCATCTAAATATTCATTACCTTATACAATTTTAGTAATTCTTTACTATTTTCATATGATTTATTCCTACAATTTTTTTCTAAACTTATTCTTAATTCTTTATCTTTATATAAATTAATAATGCTATCTGTAATTTTATCTATATCTAATTCTGTTATAATTCCATCAACCATATTTTCTATCTGACTACTTGCTGTTGAATAATTTGTTATTATTATGGCTTTCCCTAAAATTTTTGCTTCATTAATAGTTACTGCCTTACCTTCATATCTTGAAGGTTGTACATATAAATCGCATTTTGCTATATACGGATAAGGATTAACTTTTTTACCATGTAAAATGAAGCTATCCTCAACATTGTATTTCTTAATTAATTCTCTAATTTTTTCTTCATCCGGACCAAATCCAATAATATTCCATCTAATATTCTTATATCCCCTAGAATGTACCTCTGCTAATACCTGTACAGCTATATCAAAACCTTTTTGATAACATATTCTTCCTACAGATATTATATTAAAATATTTATCATTAATATTTAACTCTAATTTTTCTTTAGATTTATTATTGATAAATTGAGGTGAAGTAATATTCTCTACTAAAATTATTTTTTCTTTTAAGTTCGGATAAATTTTTTCAAATGCTCTTGTGCATTCATCTGATATAGATATAATATAATCTAGTTTGCTCCACATTTTTTCATCTATTTTTCTATTTATGTCTATAGTTGAATAATCTGTATGTATCCAGCCAATTTTCACTTTTGAATTAACTTTTTTTAGTATATAATCATGTGGCCATACATATCCTATTGCTATATCATAATTCTGTTTTTCTCTTTTTAATAAAAAATGAGTGAACTTGTACATTAATTGAGTTTGGTAATAACCTATATCCTCTATATTTCTGATTTTAGAAATACACTTAGCTAATATATTTGCTATTATTCTTCCAGACGCCATTAATAAGTTTCCTTTTTTAATAAGCTCTTTAACCGGTATTCCAAAAGTTTTACATCTATTTTGAGATTCTAATAAATTTACTCTCTTATCTAAGTTTTCTAATAACTCTCCTGATTTTTGATAAAGCATTAAATCTACTTGATAATTATCATAATCAAAATTATCCATCATGCTTATTAAACTTCTTTCTATACCTCCTATTTCAAGGCTATCTGCAACTATAATTACTCTCTTCTTCATATAAGCCTCTCCTTTTTCTTCAATATCTTACTACCAAATATCTTTATAATGTTCTTTTTTAAGTATTGCTTTATCTTTTCTGATATAGGTAACCAGCTTTTATAATAATGATGAATACATACTGTATCATTATTTCTTAAATCTTCATAATATCTATAATCATAAGGCGAGAATATCTCTAATGGATAAATTGCTCCTATACCTTCTATTCTTTGATATTCTCCATTTAGCTTAATTCCTAAGTCTTCAAATATCTTACTTACAATCTTTACATTAGTAGTTACATTAAAACTTCCATCTTCATTTAAGAATGTCTTTCCTTCATAAGAATCTAAAAATTTTTTTATTAATTTATTTCCTTTAGTTGCTCCTATTGTGCTTGTAGCTACATAATTTCCAACTTCAAATCCCCAAAAACTTTCATTATCTAAATACTTATCAAAATTCTGTATAACCTCTACATCAGTATCTAAATATATTCCACCATAATTATAAAGAGCAAATACCCTTACATAATCACTTACAAAAGCATATTTTTTATTTTCATAAGCTTGTCTAACAAAATCATTAGTATTTATATCGAATGAGTCTTCATTCCATTCTTTTATCTGGTATCCTATTAAATTCTTTTTCCAACTATCTATACACCTTCTAACTATGTCAGGTTTTTCTCCTCTTCCAAACCAGCAATAATGTATTATTTTAGGTATCTTATTCATCACTTTCTCCCCATTTTAAAATATATTTAAATTATATTTATATGGATAAATCCATGCATCACCAGACAATAATAAGAATGTCGAGTATAAGAAATATCCAACTACCATTCCATATGCTATAATTCTATTTTCCTTTTTATTAAATAACTTAATAATCATAGGAAATAACAATAAATAATATATATCAAAATACATAGTTAATCTTGCAAAATACTTATGTCTATATGCTAATGCCATAAAACACATCCCATAAAAACAAAAATTAAATATTATGCTAGATTTTTCACCAAACATTTCTTCTGCCCTTTTTTTTCTTAATGCAAATAATACTATTGGTAATGCCCATACAATAACTCTTAATATATTAGCTCCATCATCTAAATTAGATAATTCACTTTGATAATGGGCATAGGAGGAGTTTTCTAGAAATTTAAACATAATATTTACAAAAGGCTGATAAAATACAAATGCAAATCCAATAAGGCATGAAAATCCCTTATTCCATATAGATTTTATATCAGTAATAGCTAAGAAATATACTGGTATCATAATAAAAGCAGATGCATGAAAAGTAGATGCTATCAAAATAACTATTACGTATCTCTTAAAGTCTTTGTTTAATACAAATTTAAATCCTAACGCTAATATTACAGCTGCAATATATTGTCTAACACCATTCATAGTTACATAATATGTATAGTTAGTTATATAAAAATACATAGATAGTGGTAAATTTATTGAATATTCTCTTACAAAAATTACAATTCCTAAGTTAATTAAAATTGACGTTATTAAAAAGAAGAATTGTGGATTTTTATTTATTCTATATAAAATTTTATTTAAAGCATCAAATCCAAACTCTTGCTCTCCCCAACTAATAGGTTGATTTCCGAATACAGAATATATTTCGCTATATTGTGCAAAGTCTGTTCCTACTTTGTATCTTAATCCTGAAACAAGTATTAAAGATAAAAGTGCTATAAATAAAAATAATAAATTATATTTTCTTTTCCCATAATGGTATTTATCTTTTACTACAATATCAGCCAGCAAACTAAATATTGTTACGATAACTAAATTAACTAGATATACCGTCATATTCTCACCCTTTGTATTTTATTTACTAACCTTATTCATTTTCCTCTCTGCATACATCCTTAATAAAAGCTTTGGAGTTATTATAGTTATAATGGGCTTAATAATATATACTGAATATTTTAAATCTAATCCTAATAATGCCCTTCCACTTAACATAGTTTTTATTTCGTTAAATCTTCGTTTTATATTTTTTCTCTTATATGCTCCTCTATCTTCTCTTACGTCATATAAAGCCTCTTGTAAGTTATATCCTATATAACCTTTCTTGAAAAATCTGAACCAAAGATCGTAATCTTCTACTCCTCTTCTATTATTTTTCTCGCTATACCCATTTAACTCTATATATACATAATCTCTTGCCATAATAGTTGCATGTGCAAATGTACTTCCTTTCATTAAATCCTTAGACACTGGTTTTTCTTTTGGAATTCTTGTCCCATAAAATCCATTTTCATCGAAAACATTCATTCCAGTTCCAACTAAATCATACTGTCTATTTTGATTTAAAAACTTTACTTGTTTTTCTAATTTATCTTTTTTATATAAATCATCACCATCATGCCTAGCTACATATTCTCCTGAAGCATATTTTAAACATTTATTTAAGGTAGGCCCAAGTGTTATATTTCTTTCATTCTTAATTACTTTAATTTTATTAGGATACATTTCCTGATACTTCTGTGCTATATCGTATGTTTTATCTCTCGAACAATCATCACACATTATTAACTCCCAATTATCATATGTCTGATTTACTACTGACTCTATACTTTCAGCTAATGTATCTTCACAATTATATATTCCCATTATTATTGATACTTTTTGATTATTTACCATCATACGTACATCTCCTGATTAACAATATTCTTCTACTTCTCTTAACACATTTTCCAAACAATATTGGTTAATTTTATCTAATGAATTCTTTGAAAAATTTTTTCTCTTTATTTCATCTAAATAAATATTTTCAATATATTCAGCAGTTTTTTTATAATCTCGAACTTGAACTAAATATCCATTTTTATTATTTTCTATAAGTTCTCTTGGCCCTCTTGTATCCGTAGCTATCAACGGCTTTCCAGCAATCATCCCCTCAAGTAGACATTTACCTAATCCTTCTCTAAGTGAAAATAAAGTTATGCAGTCCGAAATATTTAAGAGCTTCTTTATATCTGATCTAAATCCTAAAAACTCTATATTTTTATCTAAACCTAAATCTTTAATCTTATTTTCTAATTTTTCTTTAAGAGGCCCTTTACCTGCACATAATACCTTAATTTTAGGATATTTATATTTAAGTAATGACATAGCATTAATAAGTTGCATATGATTTTTGTTTTTATTTAATTCTGCAATCATTAATATTACAAAATCATCATGCTTTAATCCTAATTCTTTTCTATATCTTTCTTTATCAAATTCAATTAACTCATATTCTTTAGGATCTATTCCAACTCCATGCATAAGCTCTACTTGTCCATCATTTCTTAATTTAAACTTTTCTGCTCTCTCTTTATCTTCTGTGTTTATAGTAACTATTGTATCTGTCCATCTAGATGCTACTCTCTCCATTGGATAATACAAAATCCAATTTAGCAAAGGAGCTCCTTTATAAAAATGGAATCCATGACATGTATAGATAATTCTTACATTTTCATCTCTTAAAGCTAATCTAGTGACAAATGATGCAATTGGCGTATGAACATTAACTACATCATATTTTTCTAATTTTTGAAATTCTAATATTTGTTTATATGCTTTTATATTATTTGTACTTATTGGATTTCTTGAAAAGTCTATTTTATGTAATTTAACACCATAGTCTAATAATTCTTTACTTACTTCCTGGTCTAAATTACATGCTATATCAACTCTATTTCCTTTATCTATTAACATTTTTATATGAGGTACTAAAAAAACATTTATTGTACTACTTACCGTTGTAACATATAATATTTTTTTCATATTAAAAACCTTTCAGTATTAGATTGTATTAAATAACATATCAAATATATCTGATATGTTATTTAACTTATACTTCGCTAAAAATTTTCTATCTACTCTATTTATTTTATACATTCCTGACTTTCTATTTACATTTATAGTTGCTATTCCTAATTCATTTGCAGTTACAAAATCCTTAGCAACATTATCTCCAACATAAATCATCTCATTTAACTTAACTCCTAATCTTTCTGCAATTGACTTATATGATTTTTCATGTGGCTTCCAAAATTCTCGTCCAAATTCATCTGTAATTATTATTTCATCAAATAATTCCTTACATTTTAATACTTCTATCTTTCTACTTTGAGTTTCTTTATAACCATCAGTTATTATTCCTAGCTTCATTCCTTTTTCTCTTAACATTTCTAATGTAGGAATAACATCATCAAAAAACTCTATTTCCGGAGTATGCTCTCTGTATACTTTAATAAGATATAATAATTCTTCTTTAGAATATTTAATCTTAAAACTATCAAGTACTCTATTAAATACTTCCTTTGACGATTCTTCAAAAAGCATATTCATACATTCAAATACTATATCGTTATCTAAGTTATACTTATCACCTATAAACTTACTTACTACTTTAAAACCACTTTCTATATACTGTCTTTCTGAAATAAGAGTATCATCTAAATCAAATACTACAGCTTTAACCATTTAAACTAATTGTCCTTCACTATTTATAAATATAGAATCATCAAACCTTAAAGCAATCATATTATCTTCATAATCTTCGTTATAAGTTAATTTTTCTCCCATTAAAAGCTTATATAAATTCATTGGTGAATTTGCTCCAGCCTTTATAGTCATTGGTGCTCCCCCTCCAAACCTTGGATTTATCTCTATAAACTTAATTCCCTCTCTAGTTTTCATACATTGAAAAGTTATATGCCCAATTGGCTTTAATACACTTATTACCTCTTTAATTTCCTCAATTAAATCTCTATCTTTAACTATCTTTCCTTTAGATATCTCACCACTTCTAGTAGCTATTCTTTCTCTTGGAACTATAGTTATTGGATTTCCATCAAAATCTATGAAAGCATCTATCGTATATTCTTTTCCTTCTATAAACTCTTGAATTATAGGATTTTTAACATATTTAATAAAGAAATCTAATTGTAATCTATTATTTATCTTAAAAGTATTTATACTTGAGCTTCCATCAAGTGGCTTTATAAATAAAGGAAATTTATAATTACCAGCACTTAAATTATAATCATTAATAAGTCTTGGAATCCCGAACCCATTTTTTTCAAAAAACATTGATGTATTAATCTTATTTCTACATATATTAATTACTTCTCTACTTGATATTAAGACTTTAGCTTCTGTAATTTCTTCTATTAACTCTTTATTTTGTGATAATATTGATAGTTCTGTATCTATCGTTGGAACTATTAATTTTATTTCTTCTTCTTTACATATATCTATAATTGAATCTATGTAATTTTCTTCCCCTATTCTAGGAATTATATAATTTTTATCTCCAAAATATATAGCTGGAGCTGTTTTTGATATATCTGCTGTTATTATATTACTATTAATTTTCAAACTATTTGCTGCATCTTTAAAACACTTTACTAATTCTACCCTTCTACCTGCACTTAAAATTAAAATATTTATATTCATAAAATTCCCCATTATTTTCTCTTTCTATTTCTAAATCCCATTCTTCCTGTTCCATAATATTCATGATATTTATCATATCTTGTATTTTCTAAATCAGTTAAAACTGAACCTATAATATTAGCTCCAATATTTGTAAGATCTCTATAGCTCTGTTTTAATATTCTTTCTTGAGTTTTTCTTGATCTTGCTACTAATATTGTTCCATCTGCTTTCCCTGCCAATATTAACCCATCAGTTACAGGTATAACTGGAGGTGTATCAAGTATTATATAATCATAAGCTCTCTTTAAATCATTTAAGAACTCTTCCATAGCTCTAGAACCTAATATTTCCGATGGATTTGGAACTCTTGAGCCTGAAGGCATTACAAAAAGGTTATCTTCAACTTCATGTATGGAAAGCTTAATATCACACTTATGAACCAAAAAATCTGTTACTCCTTTTTCATTAATTAAATCTAACTTTTTATGAAGTGTTGGTTTTCTTAAATCACAATCCATAAGTAACACTCTTGCTCCATCTTTACTTAATGTATATGCTAAATTTCCTGCTACTGTTGATTTACCTTCACCTGGTTGAGAACTTGTTACTACTATTGTCTGTAATTTTTTATCTACAGACGCATACTTAATATTAGTTCTTAAAGCTTTATATGCTTCTGCTGACAGCGACCTTGGCAGCTTGTTTACTACTAACATGTTTATCCTCCTTAATAAAAGTTTTTTCATGAGTTGGTATTTCTCCTATAACTGGTATAGGTAATGCCTTCTCTAACTGTTTTTTAGATATTAATCTATCATCTAAATAATCTATTACTAAAATTAACCCTATTGATAGTACTATTCCTACCCCAAAAGCCATTATTGGTAATTTACGTTTATCAGGATATATAGTTGATACAGTAGCCTTGCTAAGAACAGAAGGAACTGTTTCAGGCATCATTTCTTTTACCTTTTTTATCATTTCGTCACAAACTACATTTAATATTTTTGCCATGTCTTTATCTGTATAGCTTGAATAAGAAATTGTATAAATAGGTACATTTGAAGAATTTGATGAAAAACTTAATCTTGAAGCAATAGATGATGATGGTACATCTATATTGTTTTTTTCAAATGCCTCATCTAAAAATCCATCAATCTTTGCTACTTCACTAAATAAGTCCACAAATTGTGAATAATACTCTAATTCCTGTTGAGAGTAAAAATTCATAAGTTCAGTACTTTTGCCAATAAAAATCTTAGCTCTTGCACTATAAGATGGTTGATATTTAGACACCTTATATATTCCAAAACTTGTTGTAATTATAGTTATCAAAATAATAATCCAAAACTTTTTCTTAAATAAATAAAATATTTCCTCAAAGTCAAACAACTTATCGTCCACTTTATATCACTCCCTAACCTTAGTATCTCACTTACTCCCCTATTAACCTTATAAAGTTAAGTTATTACCCTTTCCCCCACACAGCTATTCCATTCTTTCTCTTTGCGTTATAAAATCCTTCACCTCTATGAAGTTAACTTTTTATCTGCTACAGATACTTTTAATCTTTTCCGCAATAAAAATATTTTACTTGCGAATTAAACTAATTCCTTCCATTAAAATATTCCATCGTTACTCCTTCTCCTTGGTTTATCCCATCTCTCTTTAAAACCTTATATACTGTTAGAAAAAGTATCTTTAAATCTAATAAAAATGTTCTATTATCTACATACCAAACATCAAGCTCAAACTTTTCATTCCAAGTTAATGAGTTTCTTCCATTAATTTGAGCCCATCCTGTAACCCCTGGTAATACTTCATGTCTTCTTATTTGTTCTTCATTATATACACCTAAATATTGTTTTAAAAGAGGCCTTGGTCCTACTAAACTCATTTCTCCCTTTATAACATTTATTAATTCTGGAAGTTCATCTAAGCTTGTAGCTCTTAAAAATATACCTAACCTTGTCGCTCTTTCAAAATCTGGCAAGTCATTTCCATACTTATCTTTTGCATCCTTCATAGTCCTAAATTTAATTATCTTAAATACTTTATTATCTTTTCCTACTCTTTCTTGAAGAAAGAATGCAGGACTTCCTAAGCTAATTCTTACTGATAAGTAAATAATTAACATCAAAGGCCATAAAAAAAATAATAACAAAATTGAGACTAAAATATCAAATACTCTTTTAATTAACATAACTTATATCTCTCTAAATAAATTTTTTATAATTTCTATTACGTATTCTTGTTCTTCTATAGTCATTTTTGTATCTGAAGGCAAACATATTCCTCTATTAAATACATCTTCAGCAACACTTATTTCTAAATCTTCATTATGCTTAAAAAATCTGTATTCTTCATAATAAGGCTGAAGATGAATTGGCTTCCAAACTGGTCTTGATTCTATATTTTCTTCCTCTAAAGCTAAGATTATGTCAATTGGCTTTATCTTTGAAGTTTCATCTAAGATAACAACGCTTAACCAGTAATTTGAATCTCCATAATCTCTTATCGGTGCCATTTTTATCTCTTCTATTTCACTAAAACCATATTTATAAAGCTCATATATTTCTTTTTTCTTCTTTATTCTATCTTCTAAAACTCTTAGTTGTCCCCTTCCTATTCCTGCTACAACATTGCTCATTCTATAATTGTATCCAAGCTCACTATGTTGATAATGTCTTGCTTTATCTCTTGCTTGAGTTGACCAAAACTTTGCCTTAAGTAGTCCATCAGTATCATCTGATACAAGCATTCCTCCACCAGAAGTAGTAATTATCTTATTTCCATTAAATGAGTATATTCCATATTTACCAATTGTCCCCGTTTGAGTACCTTTATATGTTGCTCCCAAGCTTTCTGCTGCATCCTCAATAACTGGTACATTATATCTATTACAAATCTCCATTATTGGATCCATATCAGCACTTTGTCCATAAAGATGAACTACTATAACAGCTTTTGGTAATTTACCTAACTCCTCATAATATTTAAATGCATTCTCTAATGCTACAGGAGACATATTTAAACTTTCTGGTTCTGAATCTATAAACACTGGCTCTGCTCCTTCATACATTATTGGATTGCAACTCGCCACAAATGTTAAGCTTGAACAAAATACAATATCTCCTTTTGTAACTCCTAATAACTTTACAGCCATATGAAGTGCTGCTGTTCCTGATGATAACGCTAATCCTCCCCTTATTCCCACATACTCTGAAAGCTCTTTTTCAAATCCTTCAACATTAGCTCCTAATGGTGCTATCCAATTAGTTAAAAATGCTTCATCTATAAATTTCTTTTCGTATTTGCCAATATGTGGTGATGATAAAAATATTCTTTTATTAATTTTTGGTTTAGCTTTTTCCTTTATTAATTCCACACCCATTACCCCCTACTGATAATCTAAAGCAACCTCTTTATTAGCATTATTATTTTTATTGTAATGTTCTGCTGATGTATATGTTGGTACAATTTCTTTTAAAGTAGAGACTAATTTTTCCCTATCTTCAGTTTTTGCTACAAATACCAATTCATCTATCTTAGAAACTAATTCCTTTAAATCAAATTTTTCTGGTTTATCTATAAAAATCTTTTTATGTGATGTTTTTTTTAGGTTATCATTATTCATCAGTAATTCTTCATAAAGTTTTTCTCCTGGTCTTAAACCTGTTACCTTTATTTCTATATCTTTATTCAGCTTTAATCCTGATAATCTTATTAGATTTTTAGCTAAATCATATATTCTTACTGGTTCCCCCATATCCAGAACGAATATTTCTCCGCCTTTAGCATATGCTCCAGCTTGCATAACTAGCTGAGTTGCCTCTGGTATAAGCATGAAATATCTTGTAATATTCATATGTGTTAATGTAACTGGTCCACCCTCTTTAATTTGCCTTTGAAACAATGGAATTACCGAACCATTACTTCCTAATACGTTACCAAATCTAACTGCTACGTATTCTGTTTTACTTTCTTTATCTATAGCTTGTATTATCATTTCACATAATCTTTTTGTTGCTCCCATAACATTTGTTGGATTTACCGCTTTATCTGTTGATATTAATACAAACTTTTTAGCATTATATTTGCTTGCACACTTTGCTACATTTAACGTACCTATAACATTATTTTTTATTGCCTCTGTTGGATTATCTTCCATAAGTGGTACGTGTTTATGTGCTGCTGCATGAAATACTATATCTGGTTTATAGCTATTAAATATTTGTGATAATCTACCTTTGTCTCTTACTGATGCTATAATTACCTTTTTATTTAAATATGGCATCTTCATAGTTAATTCATTTTGAAGATCATATGCATTGTTTTCATAAATATCAAGAATAAGTAGAAGCTTTGGATTATAATTTGCAATTTGTCTACAAAGTTCAGACCCTATAGACCCACCTCCTCCAGTTACTAATATTGTTTTTCCTTCTATATATTCGCTTATGCCTTCTTTATCTAAGTTAACCTCATCTCTTCCAAGTAAATCCTTAAGATTAACATCTCTCATCGCTCTCATTGAAATATCCTTGTCTAATAATTCATATATTCCTGGAATAACCTTTATCCTTGCATTAGTTAATTGGCATATATCTATAATTTTTTTCTTTTCATCATTTCGTATCTTTGATATAGCAAATAATATTAAATCTATATTTTTTTCTTCAACTATTTTTAAAATATCATTTCTATTACCTAATATCTTAATTCCATTTAAATAAGTATTCTTTTTGTTTACACTATCATCTATTATTCCTATAATATTGTATTCATTTGCTTTTTCTCTTCTTATCTCATCTATAAGAATTGATGAACACACCCCAGCACCTATAATAAGCACATTCTCTTTACCACTACTTAATAATGATATTGCATAAGTAGTAAAAGTTTTAATTAGATGTATAGAAAATCTAGTTGTTGTACAGAATATCACTATAAATGTCCCAGCTATAAAATTAAGTTCTCTTGGAATTAAATTAGTAAATCCACTCGTTACTACTAAAATTAATGCTCCAGATATTAGACAAGCTATTACTGACTTAACACCTTCGTATACACCAGCTTTGCTCCATATACTCCTATACATATTAAGTATCCAAAGTACAGCTATATATGTAATAGTTATTACTGGTAGTATTTTTAGTATTGGTTTAAAAGTTAACTTATTATAATAGTAAATATGTGTTATAAAAAAGCTAAATAAATATGATGCAAATATTATAAATATATCTATTATCATCAATACTATTATCTTTGTCTTTCTACTCAGTGTTCCAGAAATATCATATAACATCAAACTCACCCCTTCTTTACATTTTATATTTTACCATTTATTTACACAAAGTTAGAGAGGTTTTTATCGTCTTTTTCCTCCCTTAATCTCTTCTATTCTAGAAAAATTTTATATTTATAGTTTTATTTATTGAAATATTTCTAATAATGTCTTTATCGAAAAATTTTTTCATACAAATTATAAATTTAATTATATATTCCATTTAACTATTATTTTTTTGATGTTAACTTAAATAAAATCAAATTTCTATTATGAAATCTTCTTTCTAATACGTGTTTTTTCTTAAGATAATATTTATTTTATTTAGTGCAATGTCTATTCATAGCTTAATTTTCCATTTTAAGAGTATATTTAAAATAAAAAAAGATAGACTTAGTCATCTATCTACTTATATTATTCAACTTATCCACTTTTCTGCGACTTTTTATCTGATTTTATTTAGTACTTTAAATGCTCTTCTTCATAATATCATTTTTAATAAAGTATATATTTTTTTTAATTGTAATATAATTATTATTTTCTATTAATATACGCTTATATAGTAATATTTTATTAAAATCTTCATTAATAAAAATAACCTATCCTGAAGTTTAAACAGAATAGGTTATTATATATTGTTATCCAAGATACGCTTCTCTTATCCTATCATCCTTAAGCAATACATCTGCTTTACCATCAATAACTATAGTTCCTGTCTCAAGTACATAAGCTCTATCAGCTATCGAAAGTGCCATATTAGCATTTTGCTCTACAAGCAATACAGTAGTACCTGATTTATTTATTTCTACAATAGTATCAAATATATCTTTAACTACCATAGGAGCTAATCCCATTGAAGGTTCATCTAATAAAAGCATTTTAGGTCTACTCATCAAAGCTCTTCCTATAGCCATCATCTGCTGCTCTCCCCCCGAAAGTGTACCTGCATTTTGATTTCTTCTTTCCTTTAATCTTGGAAATTTTTCAAAAACCATCTCGTAATCTTTTTTAACTTGAGCTTTATCTTTTCTTAAATATGCTCCAAGCTCTAGATTCTCCATAACTGTAAGGTTACCAAATATCTTTCTACCTTCTGGAACATGGCTTAATCCTTTTGACACTAATTTATTTGCACTAACTCCATTTATCTTTTCTCCATAAAAATATACTTCACCTGATTTAATCTTTTCTAATGAAGATATGGCTCTTAAAGTTGAAGTTTTACCTGCACCATTTGCTCCTATAAGAGTAATAATCTCTCCCTCACGCACCTTTAGACTTATCCCCTTTAAAGCATGAATCCCTCCGTAATAAAGATTAAGATCCTCAATCTCCAAAACAACCTTTCCCAATAGTTACGCCCCCTTTCATCTTAGCCAAACTAAATAGAAATTTAGTAATTTGAAACTACTGCTTCTAAAATATATATTAAAAAAGCTTCATTATATATGTAAAATTAATTAACCATAATTTTTATAAATAAATCTTAATTAACACTCATGAATTTTAGAATATTCATGAGCATTAATTAAGCTAATATATTAAGTGGGAGAAAACATTTTTTTACTGTCAGGCACCAAGATATGCTTCAATAACTCGCTTATCTGTCTTAATTTCTTCAGGAGCTCCTTCCGCAATCTTCTTTCCATAATCTAATACAGAAATCCTATCACATATCCCCATAACAAGCTTCATATCATGTTCTATCAACAGTATAGAAATATTAAATTTATCTCTTATACTTTTAATTAACTCAGATAATTGCATTGTTTCTTGTGGATTCATACCTGCCGCAGGTTCATCTAAAAGAAGTAACTTTGGATTTGTTGCAAGTGCTCTCGCTATTTCAAGTCTTCTTTGTTCCCCATAAGATAGATTACCTGCCTTTTCATTTGCCTTATCTAGCAGATTAAAGGTATCTAATATATCCCTTACCTCTTCATCCATTTTATTTTCTATTTTTCTAAATTTTTTTGTTCTAAATATAGCATCGAAATAACCATACTTAACTCTATAATCATAGGATATCTTTACGTTATCCATAACCGTCATCTTTTCAAATAATCTTATATTTTGAAATGTTCTTGCTAACTTTTTTGAAGTAACAACATATGGCTTTAGCCCATTTATTTGCTCTCCAAGATAGCTTATAGTACCTTCTGTCGGTGTATAAACACCTGTTAGCATATTAAATATTGTAGTTTTTCCTGCTCCATTAGGGCCAATCAGTCCTACGACTTCTTTGTCCCCTATTTCAATAGAAAAATCTGAAACAGCAACTAGTCCGCCGAATTTAATTGTAAGTCTGTTAGCCTTTAGCATATTCCCTCCTTGTTCATGTTAGGTTAATTATTAATAAAACATTACTTACTACTTGCTATTGTAGTTGCTTTGTTTTGTTTTTTTATTTTTCTTTTATTTTTGAATTTTTCAATTAGGTCTGTTATTTCTAGTGTTCCCAGTAAACCTTGTGGTCTGAATATCATTAATACAACTAGTGTTATTGAGTAGAATATCATTCTTAGATCTGCAAATTCTCTTAGTGCTTCTGGAAGTATTGTCAATATTATTGCCGCTATTACTGAACCTGTTATTGACCCCATTCCCCCTAGTACTACAAAGGTTACTATCTCTATAGATTTTAAGAAGTTAAAGGTTGTTGGTTGAATAAATGCTGTATAATGTGAAAATAATCCTCCTGCAAAACCTGCAATTAATGCTGATATAAAGAATGCTACTACTTTATATTTTGTTGTATTAACTCCCATAGCCTCTGCTGCAATTTCATTTTCCCTTATTGCAAGCATCGCTCTACCTTTTGTAGATTTTACTATGTTCACTACAACTACTATTACAATAACTACTGCAAAATAAGCTATTGTAAATGTAGTTTTTTTGGGTATTCCAGTGAAACCTCTAGCTCCACCTACTATGTCCATATTTGTTATTAAAACTCTTACTATTTCACATACTCCTAAAGTTGTTATTGCAAAATAGTCTCCTTTTAATTTTAATGTTGGAATTCCTACAATTATTGACATAGCTGCTGCTGTAATTGCTCCAGCTATAAGTGATACAACAAATGGCATTCCTAAATTTACTGAAAAAAATGCTGAAACATATGCTCCAATTGCCATAAATGCTGCATTTCCTAAGCTTAATTGTCCAGTTATTCCTGTAATCAGGTTTAGTGAAATTGCTAAAATTATATTAATACAGCTAAGTATCATTAGCCTTGTGATATATCTATTTATTATATTTGCTCCAATAAGTGAATTAATGATGAAAAAGGCTCCAAATACTAGTATTATCATAATTATTTGACTTCTATATTTTTTCATCTTCTTCACCTACACTTTCTCATTTACTTTCTTTCCTAATAAACCTGTTGGTTTAACAAGAAGAATTATTATAAGAATTGCAAACACTATTGCATCTGATAAAGTGGTAGATATATATGCTTTTGTCAATGTTTCAGTTACTCCTATCAATAAACCTCCGACTAATGCTCCTGGTATACTACCTATCCCCCCTAAAACAGCTGCAATAAATGCTTTCAATCCTGGAATTGTGCCCATATAAGGCTCTACTACAGTGAATGCTAAGGATACAAGTACTCCTGCTGCCCCAGCAAGAGCTGATCCTATAGCAAATGTAAGTGAGATTATGTTGTTAACATTTATTCCCATCAATGATGCAGCTTCAATATCATATGAAGCACCTCTCATTGCCTTACCCACCTTAGTTTTATATACAATAATTTGAAGAAGAAGAACTAAGACTATTGATACAGCAAGCATTAATATTTTTGACGTTTCTATAGATAAAGCCCCTATTTTTATTACTTCCTTGCTTAATAACTTTGGAAATGCCTTAGGTGAAGGTCCCATTAATAACCTCATACCATTTTGTAATAACAAAGATACCCCAATCGCTGTTATTAATAATGTTATTCTTGGTGAATTTCTTAATGGCTTGTAAGCTACCTTCTCAACAATTACTCCTACCAATGCTGCCCCAAGCATTGATATCAATAATGTTGGAATAAGTGATAACTTTAAAGTCGTCCCACAGTATAATCCTACAAAAGCCCCAATCATGTAGATATCTCCATGAGCAAAATTTATTAATTTAATAATTCCATAAACCATGGTATATCCCAAAGCTATGAGTGCATAAATAGATCCTAACGATAATCCATTTATAATTTGCTGTATAAATGCCATATTTCTTTCCCCCCTTCAAACTAATTGTTAGCTTATTAAATTTAACTTATCTTTGTTTTTATAATTCATTAAACATTTTATTAATATGAGATGCTTATACAGGTACATCATGAACTAGTATTTAGATTTTCATTGTTCCTGCAATTAAAAATTGCGTTAAAATGTTTATATTGCCTGAACGTAGTGAGTTCATAAACTTTAGCAATTTTTAATGTAAGGAACAATAGAAACTCTTATGCTAGTGAATTAGTACCGAAGTAAGTGGCTCATATTAATATTAGTTTTATGGATTGACTTTAGTTTCAAGTTTTGCTTCTCCATTTTCTATCTTTATTATTGATACTGATTTTTGTGGGTTTCTATTTTCATCAAATCTTATATTTCCTGAAATTGTATCAACATCTATATTTTTTAATGCATCTTTAACAGCTTCTCCATCAGTTGAACCTGCTTTAGTTATAGCTTCTTCGAAAAGTTGTAAAGTACTATAGCTTAATGCTGCAAAAGCATCTGGAGTTTCTCCGTATTTTTCTTTATATGAATTAACAAATTCTTGAACTTCTGGGTCAGAGTCATCTGGTGAATAGTGATTTACAAATACAGCACCTTCAACAGCATCTCCACCTATCTTAACTAATTCTGGTGAATCCCATCCGTCTCCACCCATTAATTGTGAAGTTATTCCTATCTTTCTAGCTTGGTCTGCAATAACTGGAACCACGCTATAATAATCAGGTAATACTAAAACCTCTGGATTTGAGCTCTTAATATTAGTTAATTGAGCTGAGAAATCTTTATCTCCATCATTGTAAGATATATACTCTACTACTGTTCCTCCATTAGATTCGAATTGTGCCTTAGCAGCTTCTGCAATACCTATTGAGTAATCTGAATCCTTATTATAAAGAATAGCCATTGTTTTTGCTCCAAGGTTTTCGCTAGCATATTTTGATATAACTTCACCTTGTGTCGCATCTATATAGCATGTCCTAAATACATATTCTCCACCAGTTGTGGTAAGATTAGTTTCTGTACCTGAAGGAGTTATCATAGGAACACCATCAGCTGTAGCATTAGGTCCAACTGCATTAGCTGCTCCTGAAGTTACAGGCCCTAATAGAAGTTTAACTCCATCTTGATTTACTAATTTATCATAAGCATTTATAGATTTAGTTGGATCTGCTTCATCATCCTCAAACTTCAATACAACTTGCTTTCCGTCGATTCCTCCATTTGCATTAACCTTATCTAAAAATACTTGAGCTCCATTCTTAACTGATTGTCCATATGTTGATGCTGCACCAGATAATGGTCCTATTGCCCCAATTACTATTTCATCTGCATCATCAGATGAACCTTGTCCATTTCCGCAGCCAACTAGCCCCATAGTCAGCATAGATAAAGCTAATATTCCCCCTAATAATCTCTTTTTCATACCTTTTAGCCCCCTTTTTTTATTATTCTCAAAATTTCATCCCCAAATTAACTTTTTATCAAAATTGCATTATTTAAGAAAACGTTTTATCAATCATAAACCTATATGTTTGATAATGTATTCAAAATATAGCTATTTTATTATTAATTAGTTAATATTTGTTTTATATATTAACATCCTTTTTTTACCATGTCAATATAGTTTTCACAATTACAAAAAATTCATTACTCTTATGTAAAATAAAAGAACTTTGACCACACTTATAGTTTTCTGCTTCATCATTGTAATATTTTAACATTACAATACTTATAGCTATAAACTATAGATTATCAAATTACTAACAGTCCCTTAACCATCGTGACTTGTACTCACAAAGTATATTTCATAACCTTTTTTGTTATCTAAAAGATAACTTTGATGTCCTTATATTAATGCAGTATGTATATTTTTAAGGATTTCCGAGATTATGCTCAACATCATCTGTGTTGAATACTTTTGAACCATCACCTCATATATAAGGCTTATTAATAATTTAATAATATAAAGATGGAATTATGCCCTAACATAATATTAGGTCTGTGTCCCAACTCTATGATGTGAAATCAAAGTTCTAGAAGTAGTTTTTCTACTTCTTACTATTGTTCTAACCACTTTTTTGTCCTATTATTCTAAACTTTTATTATTTTTTTTATTTATGTTATAATTACCTTGTACCTATTTTATACTTTGGAGGAAATGTAATGAAAAAAAGGATTTTATCAATAATTTTAATATCAGCATTATCAATCTCTTTATTTGTTGGTTGTGGAAACAACAATGATAATAATAATGTTCAAAATTCTAATCAAGAACAACACGAACAACAACCAGAAGATTATAAAAAAGACGATGAAATTTCTTCAGATGATAAAAATGTCGAATCAAATGTAGTTGTTGAAGAAATTACTGAAGAAAAAATAGAAGAAAAATTTACTGAAATTATGGACTACTTATATACAAAAGATTACTCTAATGAAGAACAATCTATTGAAGCTGAGAATTACATAAAAGAAAACTTTACACCAGAAGGTGCTGAAAACATGATAAATAAGATAATATCTTATGGCGAAAAAGTTTCTTATTCTGATTTACTTATCACATTAGTAAAAAATATAGAAAATAATGATGCTAGATATGAATCAATGTACGAAATAAGATACAATGTGTCTGTAACTATAGGTAAACCTAGTATTTATTCTGACGTAATTGCTAAAGTTGTAGTAGATAAAGACGGTAAGATATTCATCGAAAGCATAAATGATTTTGAATTTTAATAGGCTGCCATTGGTAGCTTATTTTTTTACTAAAATAAAAGACTATTCTCTAAAATCTCATAATATATTACTTCAGATTTAATTAATTTTGAATATTTATCCATAAATATGTTCATAATTTTTAGATAAGCAAATATATTTGGAGGATATTCATGATAAAGAATAAAAAATCTAAACCCCACTCTAAAAATCGAGCCTTTACATTAATAGAATTAGTAGTTGTTATAGCTATAGTTGCAGTATTAGCTGCTGCCTTTACCCCTAAATTATCGGGTTATATGGATGAAGCTAGAAAAGTTGTAGTTTTAGATCAAGCAAAAAGAGTATTAACAGCCTATGAAAACCTAAATCTAAAATTCAATACACTAACAGAAAAAGATTATATAGAATCAGTCGTAAGTTTATCTGGAAGCCCTGTAACTTTATCCGAAATTACTAAAATTCCATCAAAATTTACTATTGAAGATTGCAGAAATTTACTTAATACCGAAAAATATGACTTTACTATGACCAACGGAATAGTTACAACAATAAATTCTAGATAATAATATAAGAGTTACTTACTAAATTATTAGTTCGTAACTCTTATTAAAATTCTATATATTATTTATACAAAAAACTTTTTATATCTATATTTCCTTCGCTTTTACTTCCATTGAGTTAATTTTTACTCCTTCTCCACCACAAAATCCACTAATATTAATAAAAATCTTATTATTTTCAGAATATTTTCTTCCATATAACCGTTTTTCATATAATATAGTCTTACTATTATAATCTTTTATAATAAGATTACATACAATTGTTTCATCCCCGTTTAGCTCTATTTCTCCTATTAATATTAATTTTTCACTATCAATAACTATATCATTATTATCTTTGAGATACATTACATTCTGAAGATTTGAACCATTATTATTAGTTAATCTAGTGAATATATTACTTTTATTATCTTCTTTAACTTTATAAAATTGATACGTAAAATTATTGCTATTGTCTTCATTTAATGTATCTCTAATACCAACTGTAAGATTAAATCCATTTCCTTTGCTATTATTTAACTCATCTAATATCTCTATTTCTGCATCAAAATATAATTTTTGACTTTTCAAATCAAGATTTTCATTTCCTAATGCAACCCATGCCCTAGTTCCAACTATTAAAGAAGAATCTTTTATATAAACTTTTTTAATATTTTCTATAGATTGATCATATATCTTTCAATCATGTATATAACTTGTATTTCCGAAATCACTTTTATAAAATACTATTTCTTTGTTTTCATCACTTGTGCTTGGTGGTATAGTATCATCAACTAATACTTGTTTAGCTTTAATATCATAAGTATATCTAGCAATATTATCTAATATATCATTCTCATATATTTCTATATCATCATCTGTAATCCATTCTATTTTAGCTGAAACAACCTTTTCATTATTAGGATTTACTATAGTTGTATAGTGATTTTTTGATTCTGTTTGATTCACCCCCTCTATGGTTAATGTCAAATACTTTATTAAGTCTTTAGCTCCTTCACTTGTTGACTTGTCTTTATTATTATTTTCACTCTTTTCACTTAAACTAATAGTAAATTCAACTGGATAATCATTATCATTTTTTAATTTTATAGTATCTGCCGATAATACATCTCCAGGCTTAATTTCAGCTTCTGATACAAATTCACTATCTGCGCTTACTTCAAAAGTTGCTACACTTACCTTCTTATTTACTATCTCAAATTTCTTTGTAAATCTAGCTAAGCTTTCGAAACTTAAGCTACCTCCTATAATAAAACATAATAAAATTATGAAAAGCGATGCTGTCTTTTTATCTATTTTCTTCATACTGTTCCTCCTGTTTTATATTTTTTTCTTTACCTATATTTAAATAAATAAGATACATTAATAATAAAATTCCTACTTTTATCATTGGATTCATATACTTAAAATAATCTAAAACATATCCAAGCATAGGTATTTTAAATACATATTTACCAACAATATTTTCACTCATTATAGAAATATCATCTTCCACATTATTTCCATCGCCTTTAGTTATAAACATTATCTCTTCGTACTGATTATTGATAATCCCTGATACTCTATGAGTAATTATTATATTTTCTTCTACAAAAGTTATTATGTCTCCTACTTTAATATCATCACTCTTTACTTTTTTTGCTACTAAATAATCTCCAGCATTAATAGTTGGTTCCATACTTCCTGTACTTATTGTAAATCCATACATCCCTAAAATATTAGGTATGACTTCTTCTCCTTTATAAACATTATAAGAAGATATTAAATATGATATTGCACATATTAATACAAAACTCCATACTGTATTACTAATTTTTATCCTTAAATTAAATACACTACTCACCTCATTATTATCCATTTTTTTGTAATTACGTCTTGATTCTATCCTATCAAAACAATTTTATTCATCATTATTTTGCTTTTTTATCTTTTTTTGTTTTTTATTGTAAAATAAAAAAGAGAGTTTTAATCTCTCCTAATAATTATCAAAATTATCCAAAAAATAAAGCCAGCATATTGCTGGCTTAAAATTTCCTAAATTATAAGTTTAATCCTTGCTTTTCAACTGTTCCATCTTAATTAAATGCTAAAGAATTCTGTAAATGCTTTAACAGTATAGTAGTTATCTTTAACAGCTGCTAACTCTCTTATAGAGTGCATTCCTAAAACTGGTGCTCCCATATCAATTACAGGTATATTTAATAAAGCTGATGTTATTGGTCCTATAGTACTTCCACCTCTAACGTCTGATCTATTAACAAATTTTTGGAATGGAACATTTGCTGCTTCACAAACTGATGCAAATACTGCTCCATTAAAGCTATCTGTGCTATAGCTTCCTGATGCAGCTATCTTAAGAACAGGTCCATTTCCTAATACAGGTCTATTTGTTGGATCATGTTTATCTCCTAAGTTTGGATGTACTGCATGTGAAAGGTCTGCAGAAATCATTATTGAATTTGATAACGCTCTGTAATAGCTTTCTGTATCTTTTCCTAATCCTAATATTATTCTTTCTAAAAGATTATTTAGTATAGAAGATGCAGCACCTTGAGCTGTTCTGCTTCCTATCTCTTCATTATCTATACATACCATAACTTTAGTTGCATCTATTTCCTTACTATCTATTAAAGCTTTAACTCCTGCAAATACCATCCATAAGTCATCAAATCTACCAGAAGATATAAGTTCTTCATTCATTCCTATTAATGATCCTTTTTCGTACTCATATAATCCAAGTTCAAAGTTTAAGATATCACTCTTATCAACATTAAGCTCTTGCGCTAAAGTGTTCATTAAATAGTCTTCTCTTTCTAGCTTGTCATTTATAAGTCCTAATAAAGGTAATGTATCTACTTGTGCATTATATTTATAACCATTGTTTACTTCTCTATTCATATGTATAGCTAAGCTTGGGATTATTAATAACGGTTTATTTATATTAACTAATCTTATTTCTGGTTTTAATGGAGATGAACCTTTTACTGCAACTTTCCCAGCAATTCCTAATGGTCTATCATACCAAGTACTTAATATTGGTCCTCCATAAACTTCTGTGTTTAACTTTACATATGTATTTTCAGAAATCATTTGTGGATTTGGCTTTATTCTAAAACCTGGTACATCTGTATGTGCTCCTATAAGTCTAAATCCTGCCTCTTCTATATTTTCATTTCCAACTTCAAAAGCTATAAGAGCAGAATCATTTTTTACAACATAATGTTTATCCCCTTTTTTAAGGTTCCATTTATCTGCTTCCTTTATTTCAGTAAATCCAGCTACGTTTAACATAGCTTTTACAGATTCTACTCCATGAGACGCTGATGGACTATTATATAAAAATTCTATAAGTTCTTTTGCTAATACTTTTTCCATGTAATTCTCTCCCTTTTTGCTTTATTGCCGTATACTTTATAATATATCCTATTTTCATATTTTTCTCAATAAGATATGCTTATTGACTTTTGTTTTTGGATAAATTAGGATATAGAATATAAGAGAATCCTTGTTAATATATTTAGTATAAATATATTTATAATCTAACTTCTAGCTATCAAATTACTCAAGCTTTTAGTTAGTTTCAAATTACCAAATAAGGGCTTTTGATTTTGAACTAATATTTATTTTAGTTAATGCAAAAAATATTTCTGAGGTGTTTTTAATATGATAACAAATTACCTAATTAAAACATTCGTCAAGGATAATGAAAAAGTCGATAATATCAAAGTTAGAAATGCTTACGGTAACTTAGCTGGTGCTGTAGGTATATTAGTTAATGTATTATTATTTGCAATAAAGTTATCCGTTGGCCTTTTAGCTGGATCGGTAGCTGTAATGGCTGATGCCTTTAATAATCTATCTGATGCAGCTTCTTCTATCATAACTATAATTGGATTTAAAATGGCTAATAAGCCTGCTGATGCAGAGCATCCTTTTGGACATGGTCGTATAGAGTATATCTCTGCTTTAATAGTGTCATTTTTAGTTATGTTAGTAGGATTACAATTTATTAAAAGTTCTTTTGAAAGAATAACTAATCCTTCTATTGTAAAATTTGAAGTTATACCATTTTTACTTCTTCTTGTATCTATATTCTTTAAATTGTGGCTTTCTAAATTTAATAAAACTGTAGGTCACAAAATAAATTCTTCAGCTTTAAAAGCTGCTGCTACTGATGCTTTAGGAGATGTATTTACTTCAAGTACAGTTGTTATTTCATTCTTATTAGCAAAGTTTACTCAATTCCCTCTTGATGGATATATAGGAGTATTTGTTGCTTGTGCTATTATATATTCTGGATATGGACTTATAAAGGAAACTTTAAATCCTCTTCTTGGAGAAGCTCCAGATCCAGTGTTAGTTAATAATATCTCAGATATGGTAATGTCTTATGAAAATATTAATGGTATTCATGATTTAGTAGTACACAACTATGGTCCTGGAAGAATTATGGCATCAATTCATGCTGAAATACCTTCTGACATTGATGTTATGACTATACATCATATAATTGATACTGCTGAAAGAGAGATTTCAAAAAAGTTAAATATATACTTAGTAATACACATGGATCCTATTTGTGTGGACACTGATGAAATTATTGATGCTCGTAAAATTGTTGAAGATGTATTAAAAACATATCCAGCAGTTAAATCGCTTCATGATTTTAGAGTTGTTGGAGAAAATGATATTAAAAATTTAATTTTTGATATAGTAGTAAATCCTATAGATTTAAATGATTGCTTTACTAAAGAAAAGCTTTCTCAATTTATAGAGCGAGATATTAAAAAGCTACACCCGCAATTTAATTGCATAATAACAGTAGATTTAGAACTAATATAATAAATTTCTTCAGGTATAAAAATCAGTATGTTCAATTTAAAAGTTTGTTCAAAAAAGTAAAAAAATTAATATATAAAAAAAATTATTTGCCACATTAAATTTGATATTGAATTTTATGTTTATTTTATTAAAATTTGATAATAATAATAATAATAAATTATATAAATTTTGCATAAAATAAAGAATCTAACATACTGTTATATGTTAGATTCCTATAATATAACTTTAGTTGTTTAAGACAACTGGTATCACATATAGTTATAAAAAACTAGTAGCGTCCAATTGTGAGGTGGGGCTACTATTTTTTTGTAAATTTATCTATCAAGCCTATTATTAATTCTAAGAAGGCTATAAAAAATAAACCACATTGTAATAGTATAGTTAAAGCTTCATTCGTCATTAGTATCACCTCCTCATAAAAAGGAAATACATTATTTATGTATAAGTGATACCAGTAGCCCACATCAACTATTAAGTTATACTTTTTAAATTATTGCACTTTAATCTAATTTCTAAACCTTATTTAACTATTGCATATATCATTATTATAATCAGCATAAATACTGAAACTATAGTAATTACATTAAGCGTTTCTTGCCTTGACAGCTTTTTTTTATGCTTTTGTTTAGGCCTTGTAATATTATAAAAGATAGCTTGTTTTTTTAATTCATAGTAATTCTTATCATCTGTTTTATCTCTGATATCATACCATTCTAATAAGTCATTTATAGCTTCATACATACCCTTATCAATCATATCTCTTAAATCTTTTACAACTCTCATCTCTTCTTCTGTTACAATCGAATTTTCTTCTTTTTTCTTTAATATATCTTTTAAATAAACGTAGTTACATTTCTTTATTCCAAGATCCTTACCTGCCATTGCTGATTTAAAGTATTCTTCGTATTTTTTATCTTTATATAGATTATTATTATATAAATATAATGCTAAGTTTCCATAGCAATCTGAATTTCCAAGATCTATTCCTTCCATATAAGTGTTTATTATTTCATCTTGAGACATATTAGTAATTAATCGTTTTTCTGCTAAAATACATCTAAGATTATTAGCTGTTCCTTTATCAATATCCTCTATTTCTTTTATTATCTCATTTGCTCTCTTTTCATCTTTTTCTACACCTATCCCGGCTAAACAATAATAAGCAAGCTTACACTTCCCTTTTAATGCATCTAGCTCTATAAGTTTAAATACATATTTTAATGCTTTAATATCACTTTTACTATTTCCAAACCCTAATTCATATATCTCTATAAGACTTTCTATAGCTTCAATATCGTTGTGCTCTGCTGCTTTTGTATATAATTTTATAGATTCATTTATATCTTGAGGTAAAAACTTACCTATCTTATACCAAGAAGCAAGCTTAACTATAGCTTTTATATAATCTTTATCAGCAGCCATCTTATAATATGAATAAGCTTTTTCTAAATTCTTTTCTACTACGATACCATTTTCGTATATATAGCCATATTGAAAAGATGATCCAACTACTCCATTAACAAACCCAAACTCCAAATATTCTAGTAGTTTCTTTTCATTTATATCTTTACCATCCTTTTTATCTGCTAACATTAGAAATGCTAAATATTCTGCTGCAAATTGGGACTTTAGCTCATAAGCCTCTTCTAATAATTTCTTAACTATCCTTGTAGTGTCTTCTCCAAATTTATTAACTCTAAGATATGCTATAGCCAGCATATACATAGCATGTGGAGCCTTATTCTCTGCAGCTATCTCTATATATTTTATGGCCTTTTCTGTATCTCTCTTTACTAATTCCCCATTGTAATACATTATTCCTAATCTCTGTATACATTTTAAATCCCCTTCTCTACTTCCCATATCGTATAGTTCTATAGCTTCATCAATCAAGTTTTCATCTTCATATATTTTGCCTACTTTAAAGAATATATTTCTATTTCCACATTCTATACTTCTATTGTATAAATCTAAAGCTTTAGTTACATCCTTATCTACATATAATCCTGAATAATACATATCTGCTAAAGACTCTATACAATCTGTATCATAAGCTTCATATCCCTTTTTTAAGTAATAATATGCTTTTTCATAATTTACTTCATAACATATTCCTTCTAAATAAGATTTTCCTACAATATAATAAGCATCTTCATAATCATTTTCTGCTGCCTTTTCTACCCAATAATATGCTCTAACTATATTTCTTTCACAACCTTCTCCTGTTTTATACATATACGATAAAGCATGTTGCGCCGCTGGCAAATTTTCCTCTGCAGCTTTCTTATACCACTTAAAAGCAAACTCTAAATTCTTGTCTACCCCATATCCGTTATAATACATTCTTCCTAATTGATAATAAGCTGGACTATACTCACTTTCTGAGCTCTTTCCAAAGCATATTAATGCTTTCTGATAATCCCTAGCTACTCCTGTTCCATTTAGATATAAACATCCTAATGAATATTGAGCAAAAGAATTACCTTTAGCTGCAGCTCTCCTATACCACTTATTAGCTAAATCATAATTTCTTTCAACAGACAATCCTCTTTCATAAAACAAACCTAGATAAGCTTCTGCTACTTCGCTATCATATTTAGCTGCTTCTATAAAATTCTTAAAAGCTTCTTTATTATTTTTTTGTACTCCTCTTCCTAAATAATAATTTTCACCAGCTTCAACTAACTTTGAAACTTTTTCTTTTACTTCATCAGAATCTATATCTTCTATATTTGTCGCATCTTCATATAAAACTAATCCCTTCTCTTCATCTTTATTGTCAATAATATTGCTTTCTTTGTTATTTAAATATTGTTTAAATATATTTTTTTCATCTTCATTCAATCCGCTTAATATAAGAGAATAATTTTCTTCACCACATTTTACAGCTACAAAAACTAATATTTCATATAGTCTATCTTTGTATTTCTCTATAAACCCCTCAAACCATTCAGTTTCATCTTCGTCATTTTTACACTGATAACAAATATTTATCTGTGATAAGACTAATATAATATTTCTGTAAATCTTTCCAGGTAGTATTCCCTTATTATATAATCTAGTTATATTTTCATTTAACCCTACTTTATCATCATACAAAATCTTATTTTTTTCATAAATAAGTAAAATAATATACTCTACTATACTCTTAAAATGAATTATTATATCTTTTCCTTTATAATCGAAGATATTATTAACTTCAGTGTATAACTTTCTAAATTCTATCTTCAAAAAATCCAAATTAAGTCTATTTTCCATCTTGCCTCCTAAGCACTCTTAATATCTATTACTATTTTATTAGTAAGCAAGTTTATATATGATTATTTGTCTACTTTGTAGCAACGAAAAGTGGACTATTTCCAAGTGAAAATTGAACTATGTTCTGGGTAAAATCTGACTGCATCATAGTGAAAACATTGCTTTGCAATAATGAAAACGTACTTCTTATCTTTTGCACCAGCAAAACTTTTAATATCAGCAAAGTTGACCTTTCACCTTTATCTTTAAGAAAAACTTTTCCCCCTAGCAAAGCTGACTTTTCACTTTTTGCACAGCAAAACAAAAAGAGCCTCTCGGCTCTTTTTAAATAATTTTTGATAAAAAGTCTATTGTTCTTGGATTCTTTGGATTATTAAATATTTCTTGAGGGGAACCTTCTTCAACTATCTTTCCATTATCCATGAACAATATTCTATCTCCAACTTCCCTTGCAAATCCCATTTCATGTGTTACCACAACCATAGTCATTCCTTCTTTTGCAAGGTCTTTCATAACTGACAAAACTTCTCCAACCATTTCTGGGTCTAGCGCTGATGTTGGTTCATCAAAAAGCATAACATCTGGCTCCATACAAAGCGCTCTTGCTATTGCTATTCTTTGCTTTTGCCCACCTGAAAGTGATGCTGGATATGCATCTGCCTTATCTACTAGTCCAACTTTTCCTAATAAGTCATATGCTTTCTTCTTTGCATCTTCTTCACTTATTTTTTTTACCATAACAGGCGCTATAATTAAATTTTCTAACACTGTCTTATGAGGGAATAAATTAAATTGTTGAAAAACCATTCCCATCTTTTCTCTTATTTTATTTATATCAATCTTTCTATCTGTTATATTAGTTCCCTCAAATATTATTTCTCCACTTGTAGGAACTTCTAATAAATTTAAACACCTTAAAAAAGTACTTTTTCCTGAACCTGAAGGTCCTATTATTACAACTACTTCGCCTTTTTCTATGTTATCATCGATGCCTTTTAGTACTTCATTTTGATTAAAACTCTTATGAAGATTTTTAATTTGAATCACTTACCTTCAACCTCCTCTCGATGTATTTTATAAGTCTACCTAATGAGAATGTCATTATAAAATAAAATACCGCTGACATTATTAAAGTTTCTGTCTTATTAAAACTTCTTGTACTAACAACATTTGCTGCATACATAAGCTCTGCTACTCCTAAAGTTGAAGCCATTGAAGACTCTTTAATTATTGCAACAAATTCATTACCTATAGCAGGTAATATATTTTTTATAGCTTGTGGTATAACTATCAATCTCATAGCCATACTTTCACTCATGCCTAGACTTCTTGCTGCTTCCATTTGTCCTTTATCAACCGCTTCAATACCAGCTCTTATAAGCTCAGAAACATATGCAGCTGAATTTAATGACAATGCTATTATAACTGCAAATAATTCATTTATTTTAAGAACATTACTCAAACCGAAATAAACTATAAAAATTTGTAATAGTAACGGTGTTCCCCTAACTATTTCTATATAAGCTGATGCTATAAATTTTAATAATTTAATCTTTGAACGTTTTAAAAATGTTAATATAGTTCCGAATACTACCCCTAATACAACTGAAGCAAGTGATATTGTTAAAGTCCACTTTGCCCCTTGAAAAAAATAAACCATCTGTCCATTGGTTATAAAATCAAAATCCCAATTCATCCTATCCACCTACTTTTCTTAGTTAGAAATTAAGAGTTAAAAGTTAATAGTCATTAATTAAACTATCATAAACTATTAACTTTTCTCTGTTAACCCTTAACTACTATTCCACTTGGTTTTTAACTTGTTCTACTGCTTTTTGAACAAATTCATCTATCTTTCCTTCATCCATTAATTTTTTTAATGTTGAATTAACTTGCTCAACTAATTCTGGTGAATCCTTTGGCATACCAATAGCTGATCCCCCTTCAGAATCTTCTATTATTTCTTCTCCAACAACTAAGTCTGTGTTAGTAGTTGTTGCTAAGTTCGCAACTGGAGCCTCAATAATTAATGCATCAATATTTCCATTTTTAAGTTCAAGTATTAAAGTGTTAACATCAGATAATAGTTTCACACTTGCTCCTTCAATTCCTTCAGCTATCTCAGCTTGAATAGATCCCATTTGAGCTCCTATTTTTTTACCTTCTAAATCAGCTAAAGTTTTGTAAGTATCTTTATTAGATGCTTGTATTAAAAATGCTTGCTCTGCTTTATAATATATGTCTGAAAAATCTACTGCTTTTTTTCTATCTGGTTTAGGAGTCATTCCTGATATAGTCATATCAATTTTTCCCAATTGAACAGCCTCACATAATGAATCAAAGTTCATTTCTTTAAGCTCTAATTCTACTCCAATATCATCAGCTATAGCTTGTGCTATATCAACATCAAATCCAATTATCTTATCTTCACCATCTATTAAGGCATGATACTCGTAAGGTGCATAATCAGCACTCATACCTACAACTAATTTTCCACTTTCTTTTATTTCTGTAAGTTTGTCTTTAACTTCTCCTGTAGATTTACTACTACATCCAACAGCCATAATTCCAATTACCCCAACAATAACAACTGCCATTATTTTTTTTATTAATGATTTTTTCATATTTAATCCCCCTTTTTATTTCTGAAATGTCTTTTTAACTCTTGCATAATTATACATCATAAAATCATATTTATGCAAGAGTTTTTTTTAAACATTTTTTCCCTTTTTATAATTTCAAGCTAATTACATAACTATAAACAAGTAAAAATGCTTGTTTATATCAATTCTTAAAGATACCTTTTTTACAGTATTTATATCTATATGCATAAACTTTCACCAATTATTCATATGTATTTTCATTTTTTATTCTCTTTAAAGTCTACATTTATAGGTTGCTTGAATAAAATATATTATTAAAATTTTATTAGGAGTGATCAAATGGATAATTTGAAAAGGAGACACTTTTTTCCTGGAGGCAATACATCAAAAGGATTTTACTCTTTTTATAGATATATTCTAAGTCAAGATGATGCCAAGCGTATTTTATGTCTTAAGGGTGGCCCTGGCACAGGTAAATCTTCTTTGATGAAAAAAGTAGGAGATTATTTTTTTAACAAAGGCTATACAATCGAATATCATCATTGTTCCTCTGACAATAATTCTTTAGATGGAATAGTAATAAAAGAATTAGGTGTAGCATTAATTGATGGCACATCTCCACACATAGTTGATCCAATAACTCCAGGAGCTGTAGATGAAATATTAAATATGGGTGATGCACTAGATATGGATATGCTGTCAAAGCATAAAAGAGACATTTTATGTATAAACAGAGATATAAGCAAATGTTACAAAAGAGCTTATAGATATCTTGCTGCTGCAAGGTCTATTCATGATGATTGGAGTAATCTTAATTATGAATCTCTAGATTCTAATAAAATATCTGTATTAATAGAAACATTAAAAAATGATATTTTTAGAACAGATATATCTGGCTATGGTGGAGAGCGTAGACTTTTTGCAACAGCTATAACTCCTAACGGTATAATTACTTTTGCAGATAATTTATCTAATGGATATAAAAACATATATGTTCTGACTGGTGGACCAGGTATGGGAAAAACAGATATATTAAAATACTTAGGTACTTCTGGACAAAAGAAAGGATATTATGTTGAATATATGTATGATCCATTTATTCCTGAGCGTATTGAGCATATATTCATTCCTGAAATATCAACATGTGTCTTAACCAACAATGAAATTAACCGAGCAAATTATTCCGGAATAAATTATTATCTAAAAGACTATACAAAACCTAATTCACTTGCTTCTAAAGCTTCAGAAATAGAATATAATAGTAAAATCTTCTATGAATTACTTGATAAAGCTATTTCTCTAATTAGTAATTCTCATGCTCTACATGATGATTTAGAAGAATTCTATATAAAAGCTATGAATTTTGATGTTGTTAATACCATGTATGAAAACGTAATTAAAAAAATAGAAAAATACGAGTAAGCTTACTTCGTAAAGGTGAAAGATTACCTGAGGTAAGATGAAAGGTTTTGCTTTTGCAAAATGGGAAATATCGCTATGCTGAGGTGATGATTTTCTACACAAAGATTATGGTCAACTCCATTGAAGTGATAGTTTATCTTTGCCAATAATATTGTTTATTATACAAAAATGCCTTCGGCCAAAATAATCCGAAGGCATTTCTTTTTTATATCTCAAATATTTCTATTAATAAATACTTTTTTATTCAGCGTATTTCTTCGCTTCCATTCTTTCTGCTGCATATACAAAAGGTAAGTAAATTACTATTGATATAATTATATTAACTAACGCTAATATTGCACCTGAAATATGACCTGTAGCTAAGAATCCTGATATTATTGGTGGTGTAGTCCATGGCATTGATGCAACAATTACTGGACTTACTAAACCTGATTTTATTGATAAATATGAAACTATAGTAGTAACAACTGGTGCTATTATAAATGGTATACCGTATATTGGATTTAAAACTATTGGTAATCCAAATATAACTGGTTCATTTATGTTGAATATTGCTGGTGCTGTACCTAAAGCAAGCATATCTTTTCTGCTTCTACCTGCTATAGCTATAGCTACTAATAAACCTATTATTAATCCTGCTCCACCCATGTGAACAAAGGCATCGAAGAAAGGACCTGCTAATGTGTGTAATGGCTCACTAGAACCTGTTGCCATTATTTGTGCATTATCTGCACCTAACTTAGTTAATAAAGTACTTGTTATTGGTAAAGCAATGTTTGAACCGTGTAATCCAACAAACCATAATCCATGGATAAATAATGTTATTGCAATAGCTCCACCTAATGAATCTGTAACTCCTGATAGAGGAATTCCTACATATTTGTTTATTAAATCTGTTAAGAATGCACCATCTGCAACTGTTCTTACTATTAAACCAATTACTGCAAATATAAGAACTGTTAACATACCTGGTATAAGCTTAGCAAATGATCTACTAACTGCTGGAGGAACTGCATCTGGCATTTTGATAACTAATGCTTTAACTTTTCCTAATTTAACAAATAATTCTGTTGCTAAAAGTCCAACTATAATTGCTGTAAATAATGCTGTTGTTCCTAAATAAGAAATTTGCATGAATCCCCAACCAACTACTGCTTCTGTAGCTCCTTCTGGAGTAATTGAAGCAACTTGTGGTGCTAAGAAGAAGAATATTGCTGTTGCAATCATTGCTGCTTGTAAACCATTTTCTTCATATGATTTAGCTAAATTGTAAGCAACACCAATAACTAATAATAGCGCCATTATTGCTAGTGTTCCCCACCAAATATCTCCATTTATAGTCTTTATTTGTTGACCAAATGTATTTTCTGCTAAGAAATTTGATAAAGCCTTGAAAGGCATGTTGTTAATAAGTGTTGCAAAAGATCCGATTATAGTTAAAGGAATCATAGCTATAAATGCATCTCTTACTGCTACTAGATGTCTTTGCGCACCTAATTTAGTTGCATATGGAAGTATATATTTGTCCATAAACGCCGTAAATTTTTCCATTTAATCCACCCCGTTTTTAAAATTTTAATTTTCACTTGTATTATTCATTTTTCTAAATGTGTATTCGTTTTCTACACTTCGTGTATATATTACAACAATTGTATAGACATTTCAAGTGCTTTTTATAAACTTTATTTAATAAATAATATTTTTCCTTATTTCCAAAAAAATTATTTTGGTAATTTTATTATTATAAGTTATTAATTCCTAATTTAAATCAAAAAAATATACCAAACTATACATTTTTATCTAGATTTACCAATAGATCAATCTAAATAAAATATATAATCTAATATATTTTAAAACTATTTTAAATTTAATTTTTAATATTAACTTATTAGCTTTCTACAAGAGCATTTAATGTTAATTTATATCCATAATGATAAGTATGTGAATATTCAAAAGCTTCTCCATTTTGTAATATCCCAACCTGTTCTATATGCAATATCGGAGCTTCAGAATCTAACTCAAGCAAATTAATAAGCTCTGCATTTGAAATTATAGCTTCAATTGTACGATTTGCTTTATATATATTATAATTATTATCTCTAATATAATTGTACAAAGATATACAATCATCTTTTTTTAAGTTAGGAAACATCTTCACAGGCATATAAGTTATCATATATGATACCGGTTCGCCATTAGCATATCGTACTCTTTTTATCTCCCAAACATTTTCGCCTTTTTCTATATTTAATCTCTCTTTTATAGTATCATCAGCTTCTATGACAAGTAAACTTATAAGTTTAGTTGTTACTTCATATCCTTTTCTCAACATTTCTTTTGTGAAACTTTCCATCGCTCCCATATTATCAGAAACTTTATTTCCTAAAACTATACTTCCTATTCCTCTTTTTCTAATAATATATCCTTGTTTAACTAAATTATTAAAAGCTGACCTTACTGTCATTCTAGTTACATTAAATTCTTCACTTAATTGATTTTCCGACGGTAATAATTCACCTGGTTTTATTTTCTCTGAGTCTATTAACTCCCTTAAATATTTTTCTATTTTAATATATATTGGTTCATTAATTTTCATTGTTCTTAACTAAACTCCTTTTAAAACGATTACTTTGTATTGTATTGAATTGTATATATATTTATTATCATTGTATAATACTATATTACCACAAAATTTATAAATTACAGTATTTCACATTATATTTTAAAATAAATTTCACAATATTTCACTCTTAACAAACTAAGATATATATTAAATTTAAAAGGTGTTTCTTAATATTGATAAATTCCTTCTAATAATAGCTATAAAAACACTACTAAAAAGTTTATATCAACTGAAACACCTTTTTTACAATTCAATTATTTTTTAAAATTAATTACATTCAATCTATGAAGTGCTCTAGTACACATAATATATTTAACTAGGCTATCTGTTTCATCATCTAGATTTACTACTATAACTCCATCAAATTCTAAACCTTTTGCATAATATGATGGAATTATTACTCTTCCACCTCTGTATATTAAATCCTCTCTATCAAAAGAAAGAATCTTCGTAAATTTCTTTAATTCTGGAGCTATTTCTTTCAATTCTTTCTTACCTTTAACTATTATAGCCACATTTTCATAGTTTTCATCTTCATAAGATTCAAGAGTCTCTAATAAAGTATCTATTAAATCTTCCTTATCCTTTATATCAATTTCTTCAACATCATATTTACCTTCTCTAACAAATGGCACAATAGCATGTTCATCAAGTAATTTATTTGCATATTGCATAATTTGATAAGTTGATCTATAACTCTTATTAAGTTCAAAATACTTTGTAAATCCACCAAAAAGTGATTTTAAGTTAAGCATTGCAGCCTCTCCTGTAGCTTTAATTAATCTTTGATTTGCATCTCCAACTATAGTATAACTTCTACACCCAGTTAGTTCTTTTAAAACTATAAATTGAAGCATGTTATAATCTTGAGCCTCATCAATAACTATATGCTTTATTTCACTCTTGCACTTCTTACCATCAAGCTTAATCATTAGATATAGTATCGGTGCTAAATCTAAGTAAGATAAAGTTTCAATATCCATAATCTCTTTATAAATATCCACGATATTCTTATGATCTATCCAAGCAGCTAATTCAGCCTTTGCTTTCATAACTTCTCTTACTATTTCTCTTACTCTAATTCTTCTAGTAAATTCAATATTATTTTGTTCAATTAATAGTTCATCTTCTGAAAGACTTGCAAGTTTTTCTTTAACTTCTGCATTAAGCTCCCTTACTTTTTCATCTCTCTTATCCTTTATCTTGGATATAAGAACTCTCTCTATTTTTTTACTTCTTCTAAATAAAGGCATATATTTATAATGCTTTTCAAATAATTCCTTTATTTCTTCTACTCCTACTATTTCTTCACCGAAATAAGTTACTGGTTTAATTTTAAAATAACTTTCTTCAAATTCACTACATTTTTTATCTAAAAAGTCAATATACTCTTGTGATGATTTATATTTTATCTCATCAATGACTTCGGTATTTCCTCTTAATGCCTTTTCTAAATACTCAGTAAAATCTACAACATATTCTTGTAGCCCAATTTCACTCATAGCAAAATTAACAAATGTTTGTTGTCTTACTCCACCTTCCCCTAAAGTAGGAAGAACTTCTCCAATATAGTCTATGAAAATATCATTTGGTCCTAAGATAAGAACTTTATCTCCTAATTGTTCTCTAAAATTATATAGCAAATAAGCTACTCTATGAAGAGCTATAGTAGTCTTTCCTGAACCTGCAACCCCATTAACTACAACAACCTTTTGCCTATCTTCTCTTATAATTTCATCTTGTTCCTGTTGAATACTCATTACTATATCTTTAAGCTTTTCTCCTGTATTTGAAGAAAGTATCATTTGAAGTATCTCATCTTTAACATCTACGTCTGAATCAAAGAATCCTTGAAGAACTCCCTTTTTAATCATTATCTGTCTTCTAGATAAAATATCTACTGGTACTTCTCCATTTGGAGACTTATAACTAGTTTCACCTAAAGTTCCTTTATAAAATAAAGATGATACAGGTGCTCTCCAGTCAACTACAACTGGTTCAAACTCACCTTCTCTATTTAATCCATATCTCCCAATATAAATTGTTTCTTGAATACCATCATCAGCAAAAGAAACCTTTCCAAAGTAAGGATTTTCTTTAAGCTTAGTGTACTCTGCTAATTTTTTATCTATAGTCTTATAAGACTCTTCCTTAACATACTTTTCATGGTCAAAGTACTCAATTAACTTATCTTCATCATCTCTATGTTCTTCTATAAATTTCTTTCTATATTCAAGTATATACTCAGCTATACCTTTTCTCTTTTCTATATAATTAAGAATTTCATGGTTTAATACCTTAAGAGTATAATCTAAATTTTGCTCTTCTTGTAAAAACTCAAACTTATTCATTAAAAACCTCCTGTTTATCTCTATTTATCAAATGGCAGCATGTAATATCACTACATTTACATAATTATAGAGATATTATCTTTTATCCTGTTAAGTTAAACATGCCTGACGGCAGAGTTATAATCTCTTGCTGTCAGGCAATATTAATCTATGCCAATGGCATACATTTCTCCTGGCGAAAGCCAATATTTATCACGCTTTAGCGTATATTTCTCTTTTCCGTTAACAAATTATTTTGTTTCTTCATCATCTACAGTAACAGTTGCTTCATCAAGTTCAGTGCCTTCAATTTCAGCATCATCATTAACTACATTAGATGGCTCTTCTATTACTTCAGCAGTTAATTCATCTTTAGCAATTATTTCTTCTACTAAAGTATTATTATCTGCTTCTACTGCGATTTCATTATCTTCTTTTTTATCCTTTTTTAATTCAGGATATTTTTCATGAACGAACTTCATAAATTCGTCTCCGTATATAGTTTCTTTTTCTAGTAAATATTCAGAAATTTTATCTAATAAATCTCTATTTTCTCTTAATAAAGTTCTTGCCTTTTCGTGACATTCTCTTATTATTTTTAATATTTCCTTATCTACTAAAGTTGAAGTTTCTTCACTACAATTTCTTACTGCTCTTCCATCTAAGTATCTATTTTGAATTGATTCTAATGCCATCATATCAAATGATTCTGTCATTCCATAAACAGTTACCATGCTTCTAGCAGTTTGACTTGCTCTTTCAATATCATTAGATGCTCCTGTAGAAATAAGATTAAATACTTCTTCTTCAGCAGCTCTTCCTCCAAGCATAACTGTTATTTGATTTAATAATTCTTCTTTAGATACTAGGTATTTTTCCTCTTCAGGTAATTGCATTGTATAACCTAAAGCTCCCATCGTTCTTGGAACTATAGTAATCTTATGAACTGGATCAGTTCCTTCTAAAAGTCCAGCAACAAGCGCATGACCAACTTCATGGAATGCTACTATCTTTCTTTCTTGAGCTGAAAGTATTCTATCCTTCTTTTCCTTACCAGCAATTATAACTTCAACAGCTTCTTGTAAGTCTTCTTGAATTACTTCATCTCTTTTATGCTTAACAGCTCTTAAAGCAGCTTCATTAACTATATTTGCAAGGTCAGCCCCTACAGCTCCTGGAGTACCCTTAGCTATTTCATCTAAGTTTACATCTGGTGCCATCTTAACATCTTTTGAATGAACTCTTAATATAGCTTTTCTTCCTATTAAGTCAGGTCTGTCAACAATAACTCTTCTATCAAATCTACCTGGTCTTAAAAGAGCTTTATCTAATATTTCTGGTCTATTTGTTGCTCCTAAGATAACTATACCTTTAGAAGTATCAAATCCGTCCATTTCTGTTAGTAATTGATTAAGAGTTTGTTCTCTTTCATCATTACTTTGCATTTGATTATCTCTACTCTTACCTATAGAATCTATCTCGTCTATGAATATTATACAAGGAGCATTCTTTTCTGCTTCTTTGAATAAATCTCTAACCTTAGCTGCCCCCATACCAACAAACATTTCAACAAAGTTTGAGCCTGATACAGTTAAGAATGGAACCTTAGCTTCTCCTGCAACAGCTTTCGCAAGTAAAGTTTTACCTGTTCCTGGAGGCCCTACTAATAAAGCTCCTTTAGGTAATTTTGCTCCTATCTCAGTATATCTCTTCGGATTATTTAAAAAGTCTATTATTTCTGTTAATGACTCTTTAGCTTCATCTTGACCTGCAACATCATCAAAAGTAATCTTTATATCATTTTCCATATATATTTTAGCATTACTTTTACCCATTCCCATTGGACCACCGCCCATTTTTTTACCCATCTTATTAAAGATGAATCTAACAATAAAGAACATTAGCACAAATGGTAAAACATTTATTATTATGAAATCCATTATAGCTGAATTTTGTTTAACTATTTCTGGGTAGAAATCAACCCCATTTTCAGTTAATAAGTTTATTAACTCTGGATTATCTACATTACCAGTATAAAGAACTTTACCTTTATATTCACTAGTATCTTTAGGTACTATTACTAAGGCGGTTCCTTCTGTACTAACTCTTTCTATTTCCTTATTTTCAACTAACTGAATAAATTCATTATAAGATATTTGAGTAGTTGTTAACATGTCTTTTGCTGTACTAAATGAGTACAAGAATAAGAATGCTATAACTGCATATATTATAAGAAATTTATTATTCTTTTTCTTTGGTGCATTATTATTGTTATTATTTTTATTTCGTCCATTTTCACTCATATGTCTTCTCCCTAATTTAACATTATTTAATCATACCAAAATCATCAAATGGATATACTTTCAATTGTGCTTTTCCCATAATATCGCTAGAGTCTATATACGGGTTATCCCAATATCTTGAATCACTTGAGAAGAAACGATTATCTCCTAAGAAGAAATATTTCCCTTCAGGGACCTCATATGTCCCATTAAATTTATCTGGTGTTCCAATATAATTCTCATAAAGAGTTTCTCCATTTACGGTAACAATTCCATCTTTTATTACTATCTGATCTCCTGGTTTTCCTATTAATCTCTTTATCATATCTTCATTTTTTTCATCAGAATGGAAAACTACTACATCTCCACGATCTAAATTTTCAGGATTATATACTCTAGTTACAAATAGCCTATCCCCTACATTCAAAGTTGGAACCATAGATTCTGATGGTATCTTAACCTTAAATACTATAAATTTGTTTATTAATACAGCTAAAACTACAGCTATAAGTATCGGAACTACCCAATCATAAAAGAAACCTGTTTTCTCATTTTTTTTAGCATTTCTCTCACTACGCTTTTCTAGCTTTGAATTTTCAATATTATTATCTACATTAGAAGTCTTTCCTTCTTCATGTATGTATCCATTGTTATTATTGAATTCATCCATAATCTAAGCCCATATACCTTTCGTTATATTTTTAATTTTTTCTTTTCTTTTTACCGTTTCCTCTTCATCTATGTAAAAGAAATTATTATCCTCTATTAACACATCACCTTCATTAGGCAACTTATTAACATTTGATTTTTCTATTACAATTATTTCCCCATTGTAACTTTCTAATACAAGAGATGCTTCTTCAATTCTATCTACAACATAAAATTCTCTACCCATATAAACTACTCCCTATATTAAATTATTTATATCTAAACCAAACTATTCCCATTCTATTATGAACATATACTTTCTATATAGTTTAAATAGCTAAGTTGCGTGTATCCCATGGATGAAATTTGGATTTTAGCCGAAACTCACTATTCACATGCACTCATAGGAGTACACTTACAGTGTAACTGCAAGCTACTAAATTAAAATTTAGTCTCTTAGTTAACTTCAAATAACCAAATTACATGTACCCCGTGGGTGAAATTTGGATTTTGGACGAAACTCACTATTCGCATACGCTCATAGGAGTAACTTCAAATAACCAAATTAAAATTTGGATTTTCAGTTATATTACAGTATAACATAACTTTATACGTAAATCTATTACTTAACCAAATTAAGTAGTAATTAATACTCTATAAAAGAAAGTATATTATCTCATATTAATTACTCTGTAATAATTCTACATTATATTTATGTCATTTATGTTTCAAATTTATTTCCTAATTAATGAAATAAAATGAATAAAGACAAATGACGAGTTTAAAATCTAATAAAACTAGCCATCTGTCATCCAAATATATTAATTAAATATTTAACTTCAATAAATAAAGTTACATTTTTACGAAGAAAATGCTTACTCTCTTTATAAGTAAACTCTTTCTCTTTTCTACAAAAAAATCTTAACCTTTACGTTAACAGACTTTTTACCTTTTTTACAGAAAGCTTTCACTTGGTATAGTCAACTCTTACCTTGCTTATCGACTATACTCCTCTATATTTATCCATAAGTTCACTCATTACATCCCCTGTAGATTGTGGCGTATAAGTGATTGCATTAGCTCCTGCTTCTATTGTTTCTTTAATAGTCTTTTCAGTTGGTCCTCCAGTTGCCATTACTGGAAAATCTGGAAACTCTTCTCTTATCTTTCTTACTATCTTAGCTGTATTTTTTCCACCTGATACATTTAGTATCGTAGCTCCAGCTTCTATTCTTGCTTTTATATCCTCACACTCTGATACAACTGTCACTATAACAGGAATATCTATAGTTTCTCTTATCTTTCTCAATATTTCATTAGATGTTGGTGCATTTACTACTACTCCCATAGCTCCTTTAAACTCTGCATCTAAAGCTAGGTTAACAACTCTTTTCCCTTGAGTTATACCTCCACCAACTCCACAAAATATTGGAACATCAGCAGCCATAACTAAAGCTTGAGTTATTAACGGTTGTGGAGTAAATGGATATACTGCTATTATTGCATCAGCATTAGTATTCCTTATAATTGCAACATCTGTTGTAAATAATAAAGATTTTATTCTCTTTCCAAAAATTTTTATTCCTGAACAATCTCTTATACATGGTGGAACTTCTACAACATGACTTCTTAATATACCTTTTATTTCAGGAACATTCTTTATTCTTTTATTTTCCATTTTTTCCACTTCTCCTCACCATAAAGTTAACTATCATCACTAATTATACTATTTTGTAGACATATTTAAATATATTTTATAAAAATTTAATTTATTTTTTAAGTATCATCTGTTACACTCTCATAGAGGTGAATTTTATGGACTTAAGAAAAAATTTTTATAAGCCTTATAAAGTTTTAATGCTCTTGTATATTTTTATGATTTTATTTGGTTTTATAGTTAATACTCCTGCTGAAATATTTTCTGGACTAAAAAATATATTGCTTACTCCAGACATATTAATAACTGATTATATTCAAGTAGGGGGAATAGGTGGAGGTATTATAAATGCAGCATTAACAAGTTTATTATGTCTGTTACTGCTTATATTTACTAATATTGTCCCTAATGGATCTACAATAATGGCTTTATGGGTTGTTACAGCCTTCGCATTTCTTGGTAAGAATATATTAAATGTATGGCCAATAATATTTGGAGTGTATTTATTTAGTAGATATAAGAAAGAGAAATTTTCTAATTATACTCTAGCAGCTTTATTAGGAACTTCTTTATCTCCTATAGTTACTCAATTATATTACACTGATTATCTTCCTAAAATGCCTTCATTAATAATAGGAATATTTTTAGGAATATTAGTTGGCTTTATATTACCACCAATAGCTAGTAACTCTGTTAAAGCACATAACGGTTATAATTTATATAATGTAGGCTTTGCTTGTGGAATAATAGGAACAATGCTTATGTCTATATTTAGACTTTTCAATATCACTTTTGAAAGTAGATTAGAATGGTATACAGGAAATCAAACTTCTCTTTTAATCTTCCTGTTTATAATATTTATTTACTTGATACTAGTTGGTTTAATTTCATCAAAAGATATTAAAAATAATATGATTAATATTACAAAGCAAAGTGGACGTTTAGTTAATGATTTCTATACTTCATTTGGAGAGACAGTATATATAAATATGGGGATATTAGGTATTTTATCAACTCTATTTATACTTGCTCTAGGTATAGACATAAACGGTGGATCTATTTGTGGTATATTTACTATTGTAGGATTTGGATGTTTTGGTAAAAACGTCAGAAATGTCTTTCCAGTAATGATTGGTGCAACAATAGCTGCAATGATACATATTAATCCAATATCTTCAGCTGGTTTAACACTAGCAATATTATTTTCAACTTGCTTAGCTCCTATATCAGGTATGTTTGGTTGGAAATATGGAATTTTAGCAGGATTTATACATGTTTGCATAGTATGTAATACAGGATATCTTCACGGTGCACTTAACTTATATAATAATGGTTTTGCTGCTGGATTTACTGCGATGATTCTTGTTCCATTAATAACAGCATTTAAAAAGGAGAGTTAGTATGAAACTTAAACTTGAAAAAAACCTTAAAATTATTAATGAGATGGTAACATACTTTAAAAAGTTAGGAAACAAAAACATTCATCTAGATTTCAATTCTGATGAAACTAAATCACATTTTTTAATTTCTGGAGATGTAGCTAATATATCAACTGAAAAATTAAATCAATTAAATACTATACTTAATAGACCTAGACAACAAGAGGTTGAAGAATGCTATTGGCAATTAGGTGGAGAAAGTGAAGTAGAATGTGAACTTACTTTAATCGGTGTAATGGTTGATTCAGCTAAAGTTGAATATAACGGAAAAATATTAACTGTAGAGTTAATAAGAGAAGAAAATTAGAATACTACGAGCTTAGCTCGTAGTATTTTTAATTTATTAAAGTATTATTTCAATAGGTTTATTTATCTCTATTCCATCCTCTGTAACAATACAGCTATAAGCAAAAATATCTACTCCATTACTTGCTGCAAATCTTAGTGCTTCACCAAACTTAGGATCTCTTTCATCATTTGGTGAAAACTTTTCTACATCTTCAATTTGTATTAAAAACATAACTCCTGCACCATATCCTTGCTTCTTAGCTTCTACTAACTCTAAAAGATGTCTTGCTCCTCTTTCTGTTGGGGCATCAGGAAATCTACAATAACCTTCATCCTCTAGTGTAACGCCCTTAACCTCTAGGAAATATTCCTCTCCATTATCTTTCGATATTTTAAAGTCAAATCTACTTTTTCCAAATGTTTTTTCTCTTAATACATTAGTGTATTCTTCTAACTTCTCAATCTTTCTATTATTAAGAGCTTCTTCTACAACCTTATTAGGTATATGAGAATCTATGCTTATAAGCTTATCTCCTTTAATTGCGGCTATTAAATCGTAGGGGGTCTTCCTTGTAGGGTTGTTTTCCTCTCTTAAATACACAGTGCAACCTGGTACAAGTATTTCTCTGCAACGACCTGTATTAGGAACATGAACTTTTATCTCTTCTCCATTTACAATAACATTTGCATGAAATCTATTAGGCCTATTTATAAATTCAGCTCTTAAAATTCTCTTATTATAATTCATAAATTTCTCCTCCATAGTAAATACTAATTTTGTCTAATTATAGCATTAAAAAGTTACGAATTAACAATAGTTATCCACAACTTTTTATTTTTTATTAGATTTTCAAATGAATTTATTCACAAATCGGATGCTTATCCACAGTATTTATCCACAATAGTGTTGATTCTGTTGATAACTCTGTTATTTATATTTTTTATTAAGTTACATTATGCAACAAATTATGAGTTTTTTCAACGACACCCATTATATTGGGTTTGTCTACTTTTTATACATAATATATTGTGTCAATATCTTTTATAGACTTTTCAACAGTTTTTAATGTTTATCCACATTTTGTGGATAATTTTCAACAGTTTTAACAGAACTTTAGTTCTTTTATACCTTTTTATTGAAAATATTCCATTTCAAAGCCTACTAATTGTGGATAACTCTTAGATTTTTTTCTAATATTAAACAAAATTTCAATATTACTAATAATATTTTTTGCATTTCAAAATCCTCTGTTAATAACTAATAAAAAAAGAAAAGCTTTTGTGGAAATTTAAGCTTTTCTTTTCATATTTTAAGCGAATTTTTTATTATTTTTGAAAACTGATACTAAGTATTGAATTATAAATATTCCAGGTCCTATCAATAATGTTATTGCGGGCCATATTATTTTATTTTGTTGTTTTTCTATAGCTAATTTATATGATGCAAACACTGCTGCTACTAAAAGTCCTACTACTATAAAAGCTTGCATTATTTATCCCTCCTAAATGTTCTAGGTTCATTTTATATTACTTTATATCTTCTCTCAATAGAGTGTTATTGGAAGTAGACATTAATAACTAATATTTAATAAGTTATTAAATATTAGTTTACATTTTATTTATAAAAAGCTTAAATACCTTCTAATTTTGGGAAACCACTACCCCTTACTTCATCAACTTGTCCTATTGTTATAAATGCTTTTTCATCTATCTTATCTATAAAATCTTTTAATTTATTTAACTCTTTTTGTTTTACTATTGCATAAATTATTTCCTTAGATTCTCCACTATTTGCGCTTGAACCTTTAAAATATGTACACTTTCTATCTAAAGTTTCTATTATAAATTTAGATATCTCATCATTTTTATCGCTTATGACTGTTACTTGCTTTGTCTTATTAAATATAGCAATGAACTTATCTATTAAAAACCCATTTAATATTACACATAAGAATGCATAAAAACCTGTATCAACCCCAAATACGATAGCAGCTGCTACTGTAACCAATATATCTATTATTGCCAATGAAATTCCTATGTTAAATGTTGTATATTTATTAAGTAATTTAGCTATTATATCAGTTCCACCTGTTGATGCATTAGCATTAAAAGCTATAGCCATACCAAAAGCTATTATAGCTGGTCCAAAAATCGATGCTAACATTAAATCATTAGTTAATGCTACTGGGTTTAAAAACTTTTCAATAACCCACATTATAAATATTAATCCATAGGTTCCATAAAGAGTCTTTATTCCAAAGTCTCCTCCAATTAAAAAGAATGCTAGAATAAATAACGCTATATTTACAAAGAAACAAAATACACTCGGTGTTAAGAATGGTATAAAATGATTAACTACTATACCTAACCCACTTATTCCTCCAGCTGCAAGATTATTTGGTGCATAAAAATACTCTATCCCTACAGCAACCAAAATTAAACCTAAAGTTATTATAAAATACTCTTTTACTATTGCTTTCCAATCAATAGCCTTTAAATCAACTTTCTTCATTTGTTCATCTCTCCAAATTATAATTTAATAACAAACTAATTTTTACATAATTATTCCCCTTATCTTGTTAACAACATAAACTAGAATAACAAAATTTCTAATAATTATAAAGATTATTTTATATTTTTATAGATGTTATTTATTCATTTTATTGTTTTATTTATTCATTTTTATATTCTATTCCACATTTACTAGCTCATTCCTTACAATTGCATTTAGTAAATCGAAACCTACATTTTCAGTTAGGATTTATCAACCCTTCAACTTATAGATTATCACTATAAATTGAACTTATTATATTCATCATAAAATAAAAAAGTCGTTACGGTAAGTTAAACATATACTACCGCAACAACTATTTTATTTTAATTTAATATTTTTATCAGTTTTTCTTTAACTTCCTCTTCTGATTTATTTTTCATTTTATCAACATCAAAATAATAATTAGCTAAAGCTATTTTTGTTGCTCTAGAAATATTAAATTTATCTGCAACTTCTTCTAAATAATCGACTTCTGAAGTTTCATAATCTCCATCAATTAAAGCAACCCCTAACAATTCAAAGTACACCATATTCTTTATTTTATCTTCTGACTTATCTAATATTTCTATAGCTTCTGTATGAGAAATTTCATTAATTTCCTCTTTATTCATATTTAATTTATTTAAATATTTTTCTATTACACTTTTTTCTTCCTTATTGATTTTCTTATCAACAGTTACGAACTCAGAAACCAATCTCATAAAAGCTCTTGATTCCTCTTTGTTTAATTCAAATAATAACATACACTCACTCCTATCTTTATATATATTCAATATTATACTATAAACTAAATTTTATAGAAAATTCTATTTATTTGTAAATACACTCATAATACTATTCTCTTTGGGAAATTATAGATATAAATGCTTTTTATAAAAGGAGTATACTATGAAAAATATTAAAAATTTTTATCTTCCGCTCTTTTTTTCTACTATAATCATCATAATATATATGTTTTTTACCCCTTATACCCAATATACTTCAAAATTATCTTTTACTGATAATATAAATACTACTGATGAGCTTACTTTTTATATTAGTAGTGATATTCATTATTTATCTAAATCTCTAACGGATTATGGCATTGCATTTAATAGATTTAATAAAAATGGAGATGGAAAACAACTAGAATTCATCTGTGAAATCTTTAATGAATTTGCAAATGAAATTAAAAATAGAAAGCCTGATTTTCTAATTTTAAGTGGTGATTTAACGCTTAATGGTGAAAAGCAAAGTCATTTAGATTTATCATCAAAGCTTGCAGAAATAAAAGCTTCTGGAGTTGATGTTTACATAATTCCTGGAAATCATGATATAAATAATCCTAATGCCCGTGGATTCAAAGAAGAAAATCAATATAAAACTGATTTTGTTTCTAAAGAAGAGTTTATAAACATATATCAGGACTTTGGTTTTAATGATGCTATATCAAAAGATAAATCATCATTAAGTTACTTAGTAGCTCCTTCTAATAAATTATACATACTCATGCTAGATGATAATTTATATAACAATAATTTATCCATAAACTATCCTGAAGTTAATGGATGTATTTCTAAGGATACATTAAATTGGATAAATAATTGCGGTAAATTAGCTAAAAATAATAATGCAAAAATTATTGCTGTATCTCATCACAATATAATTAACCATAGCAATTATATCTATAGTGGATTTACTTTAGATAATAGTGACGAGGTTTTAAACACCTTAAAAAATAATAATATACATCTATGCTTTACTGGACATATTCATTTTCAAAGCATAAAGAGTACTTCTCTAGATAATTCTATTTTAACTGATATAGCAAGTAGTTCTTTAGCTATTTATCCTCAACAGTATGGCATAGCTACATTTAATAAAGATAAATCTCTATCCTATGAAATTGCAACACTAAATATGGATAACTTTGATCCTTCATTTAAGAGTAATTCAAAAAAATCTTTTAAAAACTTTGTCTATAACCAAAACTTTAAAAGATTATCATATAGTGATGATTATACTGAAGAAGAGCTTAAAGCCATGTGTGAAACACTATCTAATATTAGACTTAAATATAATGATGATTCTGAAGAAATATCTTGGGATAGTATTATTTCTTCAAAAGGATTTAATCTCTTAAAAAGCTGTCCATCTCCATTTATTAAACATTACGTAGATATAGCTTTAAATAATAAAGATAATAACTATAAAAATTTAACTATAAAACTATAAATTTAAAAAATTATAAAACCTTTTCAAAAAAAACATTTACAAAATATTTTCTCTGTGATAGTATATTTTTCGTAAATTAAATAATTAGCGTGTTACTGGTTATGCAGGCAAGGCTTAAATATGTATAAATATTACTTACAGAGAAATAATGATGTTTTCTTTGTGTATAAAAGTATATTTATAGATATTTAGGCCTTTTTATTTTTTATGGCCGTGTAATACAAAGTTAATTATAACTTTGTAAAATGGATATAATAATACTGTCTAAGGAGGAATAATAAAATGATGCAATTTTTACAAAGAATCGGTAAAGCAATAATGCTTCCAATCGCTGCTCTTCCAATAGCAGGTATATTACTTGGTGTTGGTGGTGCATTATTAGGTATCGGTGGTTTATCAAATCCACCAGCAGTTTATGGTCCACTAATTTCTTTCGTTAGTATTCCAGCCGTTACTGCTATATTAACAGTTATGAAAAATATAGGTGATATAATATTCGGTAACTTACCACTATTATTCGCTGTTGGTGTTGCAGTTGGTCTTGCTAAGAAAGACAAAGGTACTGCTGCTTTAGCTTCAGTATTTGGATTCATAGTTATGAACCAAGTTATTTCTACACTTTTAGGTTTAGGTGTTACTCAATTAGGAGTTTTAACTCCTGATAACGTTGGGGAATATGGTACTTACGTAACTACTAATCTTGGAATATTCACATTAAATATGTCAGTATTCGGTGGTATTATTACAGGTATAGTTGCTGCAAGTCTACACAATAGATTCCACACAATCCAATTCCCACCAGTATTTGGATTTTTCTCAGGATCAAGATTTGTTCCAATAATAACTTCATTAGTTATGGCTTTAGTTGGTGCTGTATTAGCATTTGCATGGCCTTTAGTTCAAGATGGTATATCTGTAATTGCTAACCTTGTTAGAGAAGCAGGTACAATTGGAACATTCTTCTACGGATTAATTGAAAGAGCATTAATACCATTTGGTTTACATCACGTATTCTATACTCCATTCTGGTATGGTTCTTTCGTTGAAGCACAAGTTTTAGTAAACGGATCATTCCAAACTGTTGCTGGTGCTAATACTGCTTATTTCGTTCAATTATCAAGCATGACTGATTTAGTAGGTGCTTCTGCATCAGTTATGAATGATATTGTTAGCGGTACTACAAGATTCATGGCTGGTAAATTCCCATTCATGATGTTTGGTCTTCCTGCTGCTGCATTTGCTATGTATAGAGCTGCACTTCCAAGCAAGAAGAAAGTTGTTGGATCATTATTATTAGCTGCTGCTGTTACTTCATTCTTAACTGGTATAACTGAACCATTAGAATTTACATTCTTATTCGTTGCTCCAGTACTATATGTTGTACACTGTGTACTTGCAGGTTTATCATTCATGTTAATGGATATATTAAATGTATTCATAGGTATGACATTCTCTGGTGGTGTAATTGACTTCTCATTATTCGGTTTACTTCCAGCAGGTGCAGGTGTTCCTACTAACTGGATCTGGGTATTAGTTGTTGGTGCAATATATGCAGTAGTTTACTACTTCGTATTCTACTTCATGATTACTAAGATGAACTTAAAGACTCCTGGTAGAGATGAAGAAGAAGAAACTAAACTTTACACTAAAGCTGATTTCCAAGCTCAAAAAGGTGGAAAGACAGAAGCTACTACTACATCTACTGGTAAAGGTGAAATAGCTGAAAAAGCTCCTGCTGTATTAGCTGCTTTAGGTGGAGAAGAAAACATAGTATCTGTTGATGCTTGTATCACAAGATTAAGAGTTGAAGTTAAAGATAAAGCTAAAGTAGATAAAGCTGAATTAAAGAATTTAGGTGCTGCTGGTGTTATGGAAGTTGGTAACGGAATTCAAGCTATCTTCGGTGCAAAAGCAGATGCTTACAAAAATGAAATAAATAACATATTAGGTATTAGCTAATAGATAAAAAAGAGGCGTAAAGCCTCTTTTTTATTTATAATTTTATCATTATATATTTTTAAAAATTGTAATGATAAAATTATGATAGATATTCATTTTTACTATTCTCTGGCTTATCTAGCTCTTTTCCAAATAAGACTATTATTTCTCTACATATATTAGGATGAGCTTTAAGTACATCATAATCATAATCTTTATCTAATAACTCTAATATTCTAACAGCCTTTCTTAAAGCTAAAATATCGGTTATATCAATTACCTTGCCCATAGTTTTCCTCAAAAACATTCTCTATATTAAGTTATTCCTTAGAAGTTTTATAAGTTCAAATTTCTTATAGTACTTTATCGACTATTATCTCATTTATATAAATCTATTTTACAATTATCCTATTTTATTAAGCATATATAGGTTATAATACTTTCCACCTTTAGCTATAAGCTCTTCATGACTTCCAAATTCAATTATTCTTCCATCCTCTACAACCATTATATTATCTGCATCCCTTATTGTACTTAATCTATGCGCTATTATAAAGCTTGTTCTGCCTTTCATTAAACTTAACATAGCTTGTTGAATTCTAAGCTCTGTTCTAGTATCCACATTACTAGTTGCTTCATCCAATATTAATATTGAAGGATTTGATAATACAGCTCTAGCTATAGCTAATAATTGTTTTTGTCCCGCACTTAAATTACTACCACCTTCAGAAAGAACTGTATCATATCCATTTGGTAATCTTGATATAAATGTATGTGCATTTGCTATCTTTGCAGCTGATATTATTTCTAAATCTGTTGCATCCTCTTTTCCATACATAATATTTTCTTTTATTGTTCCTGAAAATAAATAGGTGTCTTGAAGAACTATTCCAAAGTTTCTCCTCAAACTATCCCTTGAGTAATCCCGTATATCAACTCCATCAATAGTTATAGACCCTTCTGTTATTTCATAAAACCTAGTTAATAAATTTACTATAGTAGTTTTTCCTGAACCTGTTGCTCCGACTATAGCTAAGGATTTTCCTGGTTCAACTTTAAAGTTTATATCATGCAAAACTATATTATCATCATTATATCCAAAGCTTACATTTTTAAATTCTACTTCTCCCTTTACATTTGTTAATTCATTACAACTTTCCTTATCTTCTACCTCTTCTTTTTGATCTAATACTTCAAATACTCTTTCAGCTCCTGCAAGTGCTGATTGTAAAGTATTAAATATATTAGCTATATCATTTAAAGGTCTTACAAATTGTTTACTATAACTTATAAATGATGCAATTATTCCTATAGTTATCATATTATTAACTGCTAATATCCCACCTAATAAAGCTATCATTGCAAACCCAAAATTATTTATTACATTTATTAATGGCATTAAATAACCAGTCCATATTTGTGCCTTATATCCTTTTATTCTTAAATCTTTATTTAAGTCTTCAAATGTAGATTTTATATTTTCTTCATGATTAAAAGCTTTAATAACTTCTAATCCTGAAATACTTTCTTCAATATGTGCATTTAAATTTCCTAAAGCCGCCTGTTGTTCTTTAAAATATATTTTAGTTCTCTTAGCAATTGTTTTTGATAATAAAAGAACTAAAGGTGCAGTTATTAATCCTGCTATAGTCAAAATAGGACTCAATACAATCATCATAACTAAAGACCCTACTATACTTATAGAACTACTCATAAGAGTCGTTACTGATGAGGATATTGTAGTACTTATATTATCTATATCATTAGTTAATCTACTCATAATATCTCCATTTAAATTAGCATCGAAATATGATGTAGGTAACTTTTGAAGCTTGTCAAAAAAACTTTTCCTTATATTTTTTACTATTCTCTGAGAAATACCAGCCATTGAAAGTCCTTGAATAAGGTTTATAGTACTATCAACAATATATATAGTTATTAATATATATATTATCTTTTTTACTACTGAAAAATCTACATTATTAATACCAATTGATATAATATCTACAGCTTTTCCTATTAAATAAGGAACTAAAAGTAATATTAATGTGTCTACTATTATTAATATAAAAACTAATAAAAATAACTTTTTTTCATCTCCAAATAGTCTCCATAATCTAGCCAATGTTTCTTTTAAATTTTTAGGTTTTTCATTATTACTCATAAACCTACTAGCTTTTGATGTTCCTGCTGCGAACCCCTTATTATTTTGCAAGATATTCACCTCCATTACTGTTGTGATTTATAAATATCTTGATAAACTTCACAATTACTCATTAATTCATTATGGGTACCTTCTCCTACAATCTTCCCATGGTCTAATACAATTATCTTATCTGCATTTATTACAGATGAAATTTTTTGAGCAATTAATATTGTTGTCATATCTTTTGAATATTCTTTTAATGATTTTCTTATTCTATATTCAGTATCCGTATCCAATGCTGATGTTGAATCATCTAATATTAATATTTCTGGCCTTTTAATAAGAGCTCTTGCTATAGCTATTCTTTGTTTTTGCCCACCTGATAAATTTGATCCACCTTGTCCAACAATCGAATCATAGCCTTTATTAAAACTAGTAATAAAAGAATCTGCATCTGCTATTTTACAAACTTCTCTAACTTCATCATCTGTAGCATCTTCTTTTCCCCATTTTATATTCTCTTTTATAGTTCCTGAAAAAAGTACTGTCTTCTGAGGAACTATTGATATCTTATCTCTCAATTCTTCAAAAGTATAATTTCTTATATCTACTCCATCTATTAATATTTTTCCTGACTTAGCATCATAAAACCTCGGAATTAAATTTATTAATGTAGTTTTTCCACTTCCAGTAGAACCTACAATACCTAAGATCATTCCTTTTTCTAATGTAAATGATATATTATCAATTATAGGTTCTCCTTTTAAGCCCTTATATGAGAATGTAACTTTTTCAAATTTTATATTTCCTATTTCTGAAGAATTACATATATCACTGCTTATTTCTTTTATATCATTTTCTTCTAAAAATATTTCGTTAATTCTTTCAGTTGAAGTCTTAGCACGTATTAAACTTGAAAATATCATTGTTGTTGACATTAGTGCAAATAGAAGTTGTGTCATATAATTAGTAAAAGCAACTATTTTTCCAACTTGTATAGTTCCTATATTTACTCTTGTGGCACCGTTCCATATTATAATAACTATTGCTATATTTACTATAAGTGTAATTACAGGATTAAATACTGCCATGAATTTCATTGAACTAACTGATTTATAAGTTAAATCCTCATTAACATTTTCAAATCTATCTTCTTCAAAATCAAATCTATTAAAAGCTTTAACAACTCTTACTCCTCTTAAATATTCCCTAATAACTCCATTTACCTTATCTATAGCCCTTTGAACCTTAAGAAAGTACGGATAGCCGTATTTTAAATTTATATATATTAGACCACCTACTATAGGCACTATAGTTAAAACTATTAAAGACATCTTTAAATCTAATCTTATAGACATTATTATGCATCCTATAGCTAATAATGGTGCTCTAACAAATATTCTCATCAATCCATATATAAAATTTTGTATGTTAGTTATATCATTTGTAAGCCTTGTTATTAATGATCCTCTTTCAAATTTATCTATATTATCAAAATCAAAGCTTTGTATCTTATTAAAGACATCTGATCTAAGGTCTGCTCCAAAATTTTGTGCAACTGTTGTTGCAAATTTATTTCTATTAATAGCTATAAATGCTCCAAAAATACTAACTCCTATCATAATAAATCCATATTTTAGTACAACACTCATATCATTATATGAAACACCCTTATCAATTATAGTAGACGTTAATGTAGGCTGAAGTAAGTCACATAAGACCTCCAGCATAATGCATCCAATAGCTAGAAAAAACATTTTATAGTATTTTTTAAAATATTTTTTTAAAAAATTCATATTCGTATTACATATTCCCTCCTATTATTTCTCATAGAATATATTATTCTATTATTTAACTTTATTTACAGATAAACTTAAAATCATCAATGGATTTAATAATTTATATAATTTTTAGCTAAAGTATACTTATATTTTATATAAACATAATTGACATTTCATACAATATATTATATATTCTTCTCAATAGGATACCTTTAAGATAGTCCAGAGAGACTAATAAGGAAAAGTACGGTTTATAAATTAATTACTAATATGCTATTTTTATATAGTGGAATTAAACTATAGTATGTTTTGCCTTAATATCTTAAAGGATATTAAGGCTTTTTTTATGGTGTCCTATAAAAATATACAAATTAGGAGGACATTATGAACTCAAAAACTAAAAATAATAACTCTAATAAACTAGCTATACACATGGCAATAGCTCTTATAATTGGATTAATAGCAGGTACTGGCTTTCTTTTATTAAGAGAAAACTTAATAGCAAGTGGAAATGCTGGATTATGGCAAACTATAAATAAAATATTATTCCAAGATATAAGTGTTGAAGGTGCTAATGATGCTATAGGTATATTCTATATACTTGGTCAACTTTTTGTTAACTCACTTCAATTAGTAATAGTACCAATGGTATTTACATCAATAGCATTAGCTATGTGTAGAATTACCGATACTAAAAAGCTTGGAAGAATTTCTTATAAGACTATATTAGGATTCTTAGCGACATCTGTTTTTGCTTTAGTACTTGCTGGTATATTTGGTATAACAGCTCACAAATTAGGATTCTTTAACGTAAGTATTGAAAACATAGCTTCTCAAACTGGTTCAACAGGAAGCAATCCATTACTAGTTTTAGTACAAACTATACCAAATAACATTGCATCAGTATTCACTCAAAATGGAAGAATACTTTCAATAGTATTCTTAGCAGTTGTAACTGGACTTTGCTTAAATAAATTAGAAGATAAAATTCAAGTATTAAAAAAATTATTAGAAGATGTAAATAATATAATAACTTTATTCTTATCATTTGTAATAACTAAGTTTGGTCCTATAGCTATATTCGTTCTTATAACTAGAACATTTGCAATATACGGTGTTGAACATTTAAAACCAGCTTTAGCTTATGTAGTAACAGTTATAGTTGCATTACTAATATTCTTAGTGTTTGGATATGCTCTATTTATATTAATAGCTGCTAGATTAAATCCATTTATATTTGTTAAGAAAATTTCTAAAGTTGCTTTATTTGGATTCTCAACTTCTTCATCAGCTTCATCTTTACCTTTAAATACAAAGACAACTGTTGAAGAGTTAGGAGTAAGCGAAGAAATAGCTTCATTCACTTTACCTTTAGGAATGACTATAAACATGAATGGAACTGCAATAATGCAAGTTATAGCTGCAATATTCATAGCATCAAGTGCTGGATATGATATAACAATTGGTAACATAGCAATAATATCATTATTAGCTCTTATAGCTTCTATAGGTACACCTGCTGCCCCTGGTGCTGGAGCAATAATACTATTTACAGTATTAACAGGAATGGGATATCAAAACGATGCTGCATTACTTGCATATTCACTAATATTAGCTATAAACAGACCAGTAGAAATGCTAGTAACTTCACTAAATGTAGTCGGAGATGCTGCAACAGCAGTAGTAGTAGCTAAATCAGAAAATGCCTTAGATGAAGATATTTATAATAGCACAGAAGCTGTTTTAGAAAACGCATAATAACCAAAAAATGGGGCTGTCTCTGAAATGATTTTTAAAATCATTTCAGTAGACGGTCTTTTTATTTTTTATTCATATATTTATATGAAATTATTTCTAAATGAACAAGTTTTTTGACACGACAAATAGGAGGTTATAA
>NZ_CYZX01000011.1:117573-142274 GCF_001405015.1 Clostridium disporicum | reverse complement strand
TTATAACCTCCTATTTGTCGTGTCAAAAAACTTGTTCATTTAGAAATAATTTCATATAAATATATGAATAAAAAATAAAAAGACCGTCTACTGAAATGATTTTAAAAATCATTTCAGAGACAGCCCCTTTTTATGTTTATTGAATTTATTGAAAGGCCATTTTTTTCAGCTAAATTTTTATAAATATTTAAAGTGTTAATATCGGAAAAGAAAACAGGAAATTTTAAATCGTAATTTCCCCAAATTGTAAAAGGAAAAGTATTTAAATATATTGTGCAGAAAAATAATGCACGAGTATTTAAAATTGTTATAAAGTCCATTAAATTATTATTGTCTAGAGTAAAGTAAACAGAATCATCTTTAAGATTTTTTAGTTCTTGTAGTAAAATTATTTTATTATTATGATCAAGGGCTTCTAGTAAATGTAATATTTCTTCACCATTAAGATTTTTAAGGTAGAAGTCTATAATAATATGACCAGAGTTTAATAATAAAGTATCTTTAAAAAATTTTAAAAATCTATTTTCTTTCTCTGTAAAAGAAAGTAATTTATCATTGCATTCTAATATTCCATTGCTGAAATTATCTAAACCATCACTTATATTATTAAATCGAATGTTTATAAGTTTTTTAAAATTTTCTTTAGATATCGGATATAAATTATTCATTATTACCTCCATATAATTAATAAGTTTATTATAGTCAGATAAGATGATATTTAGCAATACAGTAGAGTTAAAAAATAAGATGATTATAGAATTTTATAACATGGAAGTAATGAGAGAAGCATCATCTTTATGAATATTATAAAACAAATGGAAATTTTCTAATAGGATAAGAAAAGAGAAGATGTACAAGATATAGATGAGGTGATATTTACATGGGAAATCAAATGAAAAAAACTAAAAAACAAAAGAAAAATATAAGTCATAATCCACAAGTGGAGAGCGTAAAAGCATGTTTTGGTGAACCAAAAGCTAAACCATATGATCCGACTGACTTTAAAATATAAATAAAAGGAAGTGTGAATATGGATAAATATGATTATGTTTTTAAATGGTTAAAAAGTGCAACTAAGCCCGAACGTCATATAGATGAGATGGAAGCTTTTGCAAAAAAACATCCGATAATATTTATGAAATTCCACAAAGATTCATCTAAAATAGTTAATAATGATATTAATGATGAAAAGTATATTAAAGCTAAAGAAGAATTAACTAAATTATTTGATGAAAATGAAGAAGATTTTAGACCTGTATTTAATGCGATTAAAAGCAAGTTTAATTATTAATAAATAAAAAATTATTTTATGAGGTATGTTTATGGATAATAATAAAAATAGAATGAAAGATAGATCTAAATCAAAAAATGAACTTAGAAAAATTGATCCTACAGGTAATTCAGAAGTAGGGATTGAAAATGGAGAAAAAATAGGTGCTCATGCACATAATAAAAAGAGTTATAAAACTTATGAATGGATGAATGATTAAATTTAGTGATGACATACAATTAAGTATGTCATCTTTTTTTATAATAATAATATTATTAATATATGTAACGTATATTTCAGATATATAAATAATTGATAGGAAGAGAGGTAGAATTATGTATAGAATAGGAATTGATGTAGGATCTACAACAGTAAAGTTGGTTGTTTTAGATAATAAAAATGAAATTATTTATAGTAAATATCAAAGACATTTTTCAGATATAAGAATAAGTATAGTGGATTTAGTTAAAAATGCATACGAAGCTTTAGGAAATATTGATTGTTCAATTGTTGTTACTGGATCAGGAGGGTTATCAGTTTCTAAATGGCTTAATTTAGATTTTATACAAGAGGTTATTGCCTGCTCTAAGACAGTTGAAGTCATGATTCCTGAAACAGATGTAGTTATAGAGCTTGGTGGAGAAGATGCAAAGATAACGTATTTTAATGGTGGCTTAGAACAAAGAATGAATGGAAGTTGTGCTGGTGGTACTGGTGCATTTATAGATCAGATGGCTGTTTTATTGAATACAGATGCTCAAGGATTAAATGAATATGCAAAATCTTTTAAAGTAATTTATCCAATTGCATCTAGATGTGGTGTATTTGCTAAAACAGATATTCAACCACTTATAAATCAAGGCGCACATAAAGAAGATATTGCTGCATCAATTTTTCAGGCTGTTGTGAATCAAACAATTAGTGGATTAGCTTGTGGAAAGCCTATAAGAGGAAATGTGGCATTTTTGGGAGGGCCACTAAACTTTCTATCTGAACTTAGAAATAGATTTGTAGAAACGTTAAGACTAACTAAAGAACAAACTATTACTCCTGAAAATGCAGAATTGTTTGTAGCTATAGGAGCCGCATTATTAAGTGATGAAAATAAACAAGTTTCTTTGAAAGATTTAGTTGAGAGTTTCAAAGGGATTTTAGCAATTAAAGAAAGTGATGTTAAAAGATTGACACCTTTATTTAGAGATGAAGAAGAATATAGAGTGTTTAAAGAAAGGCATAATAAAGCTATTGTAAAAAGAGGCGACTTATTAAGTTATAAAGGGAAAGCTTATTTAGGTATTGATGCTGGATCAACTACTACCAAAGTTGCATTAATAAATGATAAGAATGAGCTAATATATTCTTTTTATGAAGGTAATGACGGAGATCCATTAAAAAAAGTAATTAAAATTTTAAATGATATGTATAAAATAATTCCAAAAGACGTTGAGATTGTTAATTCTACGGTTACTGGTTATGGAGAGGATCTAATAAAAGCAGCTTTACATATAGATATAGGTGAAATTGAAACTATGGCTCACTATAAAGCTGCTAGTTATTTCTTACCGGAAGTAAATTTTATTCTAGATATAGGTGGACAAGATATGAAATCTATGGGGATAAAAAATGGGACTATAGATAGTATTCTTTTAAACGAAGCTTGCTCTTCAGGCTGTGGTTCATTTATTGAAGGTTTTGCTAAGTCTCTTGGCATGGATGTTAAAGAATTTGCAAAAGAAGGATTATTTTCGAAAGCACCAGTTGATTTGGGATCAAGATGTACAGTGTTTATGAACTCAAGAGTAAAACAAGCTCAAAAAGAAGGGGCTGAAGTTTCAGATATATCAGCAGGATTGTCCTACTCTGTAATAAAAAATGCTCTATTTAAAGTTATAAAAATGAGAAATGAAAATGATATGGGAGATAAAATAATAGTTCAAGGTGGAACTTTTTATAATGATGCAGTGCTTAGAAGTTTTGAGATTATTTCAGGTAAAGAGGTTATTAGACCAGACATAGCAGGCATAATGGGAGCTTTTGGATGTGCGATAATTGCAAAGGAGAGATATATAGAAGGAAGAAAATCAAGTATTCTATCTAGTGAAGAAATTAAGAAATTTCAGATAGAAACTGATTTTTCAAGATGTGGTAGATGCGGGAATAATTGTTTACTAACAATAAATAAATTTTCAAATGGAGAAGAATTTATTTCAGGTAATAGGTGTGAAAAAGCACTTGGTATAATTAAAAATAAAAATGAAGAAATTCCCAATCTATATAAGTATAAATACAAGAGAATATTTAGTTATAAACCATTACCAATAAAGGAAGCTAAAAGGGGTGTTATTGGTATTCCGAGAGTGCTAAATATTTATGAAAATTATCCATTTTGGTTTACTATGTTAACAAATTTAGGGTTTAGAGTAATACTTTCAGATGCTTCTAGCAAAAAGATATATGAGTTAGGTATAGAAACTATACCATCAGAGTCAGCTTGTTATCCTGCTAAGATAAGTCATGGACATATAATGAACCTTATCAATAGAGGAATAAAGACGATTTTCTATCCTTGTATTCCTTATGAAAAAAAGGAATTTAAAGATGCGACTAATCATTATAATTGTCCTATAGTAACATCTTATCCAGAGGTTATACGAACAAATATTGATGAATTAAAAGAGAGAAATGTTAAGATTATAGAACCATTTTTATCTTTGGACAATTATAAAGTTTTAGCTAAAAGAATTGTTGAAGAATTTAAAGATTATAACATATCTTTAGATGAGACTAAGGAGGCAATAAAAAAAGCTGCAGTTGAGAGATTAGAATGTAAAAGAGATATAGAGAAAAAAGGAGAAGAGGTTTTAGAATATTTAAAGGTAAATAACAAAAAAGGGATAGTTTTATGTGGAAGACCATATCATATTGATCCTGAAATAAATCACGGTATACCAGAAATAATTACATCTTATGGTATGGCAGTATTAACAGAAGATAGTATATCTCACTTGGGCAAACTAGATGATCCTTTAAGAGTTGTAGATCAATGGATGTATCATTCGAGACTTTATAGAGCAGCATCATTTATATCTAAGAATCCATATTTAGAAATAATACAATTAAATTCATTTGGATGTGGCTTAGATGCAGTAACAACAGATCAGGTATCAGATTTGATTATTTCAAAAGGAAAAATATATACAGCTTTAAAAATAGATGAAGGAAATAATTTAGGTGCAGCTAGGATAAGAATTAGATCTCTATATGCTGCTATAAAGGAAAGGGAAAGATTAAATTATAAACCGATAGAAGAGAAAATAGAATATAAACCACCTATATTTGTAAAGGAAATGAGAAAGAAACATACTATATTATCACCTCAAATGTCGCCTATACATTTTGATTTATTAGAAAAAGCAGTGAAAGAATGTGGATATAATGTAGAAGTATTACCAGCGATGGATGTTAAATCTATTGATGAAGGGTTGAAGTATGTAAATAATGATGCTTGTTATCCATCAATAATAGTAGTTGGTCAAATCATAAATGCTTTAAAGTCAGGAAAGTATGATGTAAATAATACTTCAGTATTAATAACTCAAACAGGGGGAGGCTGTAGAGCTACAAATTATATTGGGTTTTTAAAGATGGCTCTTAAAGATGCAGGATTTGAAAATGTTCCTGTAATTTCACTTAATGCGTTAGGTATGGGTGAACAACCTGGTTTTAAAATAACACTTAAATTTATAAGTAGAGCTATAATGGCTTTAGTTTATGGAGATTTATTTATGAGAGTTTTATACAGAACAAGACCTTATGAGAAAAATAAAGGTGATGCTGAGAGATTGTATGAATTCTGGAATGAAAAAGTAAAAGAAAATCTTGAAAATGGTAATAGAGGTATCTTTAATAAAAATATAAAAGAAATAATAAAAGATTTTGATAATTTAGAATTAAATGATATTAAAAAGCCAAGAGTAGGTGTAGTAGGTGAAATATTAGTAAAATATCATCCAACGGCTAATAATGATATAGTTAATATTCTAGAAAATGAAGGAGCAGAAGCTGTTGTTCCCGATTTGTTAGATTTCTTTATGTATTGCGCATATGATTCAGGATATAAAGCTGAGTATCTAGGAAAGAGTAAAATAAGTAAGAATATAGGGAATATAGTTATAAGCTATTTAGAGAGTTACAGAAAAGTTATGATAGAAGAACTTGCAAAAAGTAAAAGGTTTGATTCACCAAAGCATATAGCTGAATTAGCTAAATTGGCACAGCCAATTTTATCTATAGGAAATCAGACTGGTGAAGGTTGGTTTTTAACTGGGGAAATGATAGAGCTTATAAAAAGCGGAGTTAATAATATAGCTTGTGTACAACCTTTTGCATGCTTACCTAACCATGTGACAGGAAAAGGGATGATAAAGATACTAAGAGAACGATATCCGAATTCTAATATTGTAGCAATAGATTATGATCCAGGAGCATCTAACGTCAATCAAGTTAATAGGATAAAATTAATGTTATCAGTTGCAAAGAAAAATTTAGAATGTGATAGAGTTAGTAATAAAGAAATTGTAGATAATATATTGACAAAATAAAAAAAATATCATAGTATAAAGTAAAATTAATATATAAAAACTGTGAAAAAGAGGAGTAAGAATAGGAAGTATTAAGAGAGGAGGGCCTTGGCTGTAAGCCTTCTATATGAAATATTCTGAAGGTAGCTTTTGAGTTTCTTAGCTGAAATTATAGTAAGTTAAGACGGCTAATCTAGTCGTTATTAAATTAAGAGCCTGAGATTTAAAAAGGAAATATCTATTCATATTTAGTAGATGTAAGTTCCATTATCTAAATTAAAATTTAGAGTGTCACTCAGGAATAAAGGTGGTACCGCGAGTCTTCGTCCTTTTTTGGACTAAGGCTCTTTTTTATTTTTATGTAAAGTTAATTTTTGTAAAGTAGTCTTTATAAAGTAGTCTTTATATAAGAACTTTAAATATATAAGAAACTTATTCAGGAGGTTTTATTTATGGAAGAGAAAAAGAATTTATCTACAACGTATAATCCAAAAGAATTTGAAGAAAGAATCTATAAAACATGGGAAGAAAAGAAATATTTCACTCCTGTCGTTGATAAAACTAAAAAGCCATTCACAATAATGATGCCACCACCAAATATAACTGGTAAGCTTCACTTAGGGCATGCATTAGACAATACTATGCAAGATATGCTTATAAGATTTAAGAGAATGCAAGGATACTGCACATTATGGCTTCCAGGAACAGACCATGCTTCTATAGCTACAGAAGTAAAGGTTGAAAATGAACTTTTAAAAGAAGGTAAAGTTAAAAAGGAAATGGGAAGAGAAGCTTTCTTAGAAGAAGTTTGGAAATGGGCTGAAGAGTATAAGGGAACTATTAGAGGACAGCTTAAGAAATTAGGTGTTTCTTGTGACTTTACTAGAGAAGCATTTACTATGGATGAGAATCTAAATAAAGCTGTTAGAACAGTTTTCGTTAAGTTATATAATGATGGATTAATATATCAAGGAAACAGAATAACAAACTGGTGTCCAAAATGTACAACTGCTTTATCTGATGCAGAAATAGTTTATGAAGAAAAAGAAGGTAGCTTCTGGCATATAAATTATCCTTTATCTGATGGTTCTGGATACTTAGAAATAGCTACGACAAGACCAGAAACATTACTTGGAGATACTGCAGTTGCTGTTAATCCAAATGATGAAAGATTTAAACATCTTATTGGTAAGACTTTAAAATTACCTCTAACAGATAGAGAAATTCCAATAATCGGAGATGATTATGTTGATATTGAGTTTGGAACTGGTGCAGTTAAGATAACTCCAGCCCATGATCCAAACGACTTCCAAGTTGGGCAAAGACATAACTTACCACAAATTAGAGTTATGGATGACCACGGAGTAATTAATGAATTAGGTGGAAAATATCAAGGTTTAGATAGATATGAAGCTAGAAAACAAATGATTAAAGACTTAGATGAGCAAGGACTTTTAGTTAAGATAAAACCTCACACTCATAATGTTGGTACACATGATAGATGTGGAACTGTTGTTGAACCGATAATATCTCAACAATGGTATGTAAAGATGGAATCTTTAGCAAAACCAGCTATAGAAGTTGTTAAAGAAGGAAAAACTAAAATTGTTCCAGAAAGATTTGAAAAAATATACTTCAACTGGATGGAAAATATTCAAGACTGGTGTATTTCAAGACAATTATGGTGGGGACACAGAATACCTGTATTCTACTGTAACGATTGCGGACATATGATGGTAGAAGTTGATGCACCAACTAAATGTTCAAAATGTTCATCAGAAAACTTAAGACAAGATGAAGATGTATTAGATACTTGGTTCTCATCTGCATTATGGCCTTTCTCAACATTAGGTTGGCCTGAAAAGACACCAGATTTAGATTACTTCTATCCAGGAAATGTATTAGTTACTGGCTATGATATAATATTCTTCTGGGTTGCTAGAATGATATTCTCAGGATTATACAACATGGATAAGACTCCATTTGATACAGTGTTAATGCACGGTATTATAAGAGATGCGAATGGTATAAAAATGAGTAAATCTTTAGGAAATGGTGTTGACCCACTAGAAGTAATTGAGGAATTTGGAGCAGATGCTTTAAGATTTATGTTAGTAACAGGAAGTTCACCAGGAAATGATATAAGATATATTCCAGAAAAAGTTGAATCAGCAAGAAACTTTGCTAATAAAATTTGGAATGCATCAAGATTTGTTATGATGAACCTTGATACTGAATTAATGAATAAATATGCTGATTGTACAGAATACAGCTTAGCTGATAAGTGGATTCTTTCAAGAATGAATACTGTAGTTAAAGAAGTTACAGAAAACTTAGAAAAATATGAACTTGGTATAGCAAACCAAAAGGTTTATGATTTCATGTGGACTGAATTCTGTGATTGGTATATAGAACTTGTAAAACCAGTATTCTTTAGTGATAATGAAAAAGCAAAGGGAGTAGCTTACAACGTATTGTATACTGTATTAACTACAGGTTTACAATTATTACACCCAGCAATGCCATATATAACTGAAGAGATATATACTACTTTAACTAATGGTGAATCTATAGCAATATCTAATTGGCCTGAATGTAATGAAAGTTTAGTAGATGCAAAAGCAGTAAAAGATATGGATTATATCATAGAATCTATTAAGGGATTAAGAAACTTAAGAGCTGAAATGAATGTACCACCATCAAGAAAGGCTAAGGTTATTTGCTATATTTCTAATGAAGCTAAGGACGCATTCACAGCAGGTATACCATATATTGAAAAATTAGGTTCAGCTTCAGAAGTAGAATTTATAGCTGATAAAGCTCTTGTTCCAGAAAATGCAGTATCTTTAGTAGTTAAAGGTGGAGAGTTATTTATGCCACTTCTTGACTTAGTAGATAAGGATAAGGAACTTGAAAGATTAGGCAAAGAAAAGACTAAATTAGAAGGTGAAATAACTAGAATAGAAAAGAAACTTTCTAATCAAGGATTTGTTGCAAAAGCTCCTGAAGCAGTAGTTGAAGGTGAAAAAGCTAAGATGGCTAAGTATCAAGAAATGCTTGATGCAGTTTTAGTAAGAATTGAAGCATTTAAATAGTAGTATTGAGACTGTCTCGTAAGGGGCAGTCTTTTATATAGAAAATTAGGGGGAATCATGGATTTAGTAAAGGATGATGTAAAAAAATTATTTTTAAAATATTTCTTTCCAACGGTAGGAGCTGCATTAGTTACATCTATATATATTCTATTTGATACGATTTTTATTGGACAAGGAGTAGGTGGTGACGGACTTGCAGCTTTGAATATAGTGTTACCAATATACTCTTTAGTCTTTGGAGTTGGATATTTAATAGGAGTAGGTGGTTCTACTGTTTTAGGAATAGAAAGAGGAAGGGGGCATAATGATAAGGCCATAGATATATTTAGTTTATCAGTATATATATCTATAGCTTCAGCAGCACTTTTTCTAGTTGTGGGTAAATTTTTTATGGATGATATAGCCCTAATGCTAGGAGCTACTGATATAACTATTAGTTTGATAGAAGAATATATGAAAATAGTTGCTTTAGGTTTTGTTCCTTTTACAATAGGGTCTACACTTCAAGGATTTGTGAGAATAGATAAGAATCCAAAGCTTGCTATGATAGCTACAATTACTGGTGGATTAATAAATATTATATTAGATTATATATTTGTATTTCCTCTGAATATGGGAATGTATGGTGCAGGACTTGCAACAGTTCTTTCATATACTATAAGTATGGGGATATTGTTAACACATTTTTTATCTAAAAAAAATACTTTGAGACTAAATTATAGATGCTTTAGATATAAATATTTATCTAGAATAATTAGCAATGGAATTCCAAGTTTCTTTATAGAAATGTCTACAGGAGTAATAATATACTTATTTAATTTTCAACTATTGAAATTTATAGGAGAGACTGGCGTAACAGCATATAGCATAATATCTAACACAGCTATAATTTTTATTTCTATAAGTAATGGAATTTGTCAGACAATACAGCCTATAGTGAGTGTAAATATAGGAGCTAAAAAATATAAAAGATCTATGGAGTTTAGAAAGATAGCATTCTATGTTGCTATTATATTTGGATTAACGGCTACTATTTTAGGGTTTTTATTCCCAGAAGAATTGATTAAAGTATTTGTAACTCCAACTGAAGAGATAAAACAAATTGCAGTTGTTGCCATTAGAATGTACTTTACAGCATTTATAATAATGGGAGCGAACATGGTATTAGCTGGATACTTTCAAGCTATAGAGATGCCAAAAGTAGCAATAATTATTTCATCATTACGTGGGTTAATAGTTGTAGGAATATTAATATTTGTATTACCATGTTTTTTAGGAGTAAGTGGAATATGGCTTAGTGTACCGATAACAGAATTAATTACTTTCATTGTAGCTATATATATAAGTAATAGAACTTTTAAAGAAAAATACGTATAAAATATCTGTACTAGCTTAAAATATTACTAAGAGGTGATGTTTTATGGCACAAAGAATTACAGACACTATAAAAGATAGTAGTGGAGAAATAACTCATTATATATTAGATAGTGGAGAAAAGCTTGAAAAAGCAGATGGTGTTAATAGAGCAAAAAATGGCGAGATTGAAGGAGTTATAATTGCTCATTCAAGAAAAGGTGAGGAGTACCTAAGAACTAAGCCAGATGGAAATGAAGGAAATAACCTATCTTCATTATAAAATATAGATATTAATCATAGATACCATTAATATTTTAATGGTATCTTTTTATTGTGTAAAATTTGATATTTTAAAAGTTTTTATTTATAATTATGTCTAAATAATGGGAGTAAATATACATTAGATTTTAAAGCAAAGAGGTAAAAAGATGAATTATAATGAAGCAATGAAATACATAACTGAAGTTGGAAATTTTGGGTCGAATTATGGACTAGAGAGAACTTTTAGATTATTAGAACTTTTAGGAAATCCACAAGATAATTTGAAATTAATACATGTTGCAGGCACTAATGGTAAAGGGTCTACCACAGCAATGATAACAAAAATGCTAAATGGATTAGGATATAAAGTTGGTATGTATACTTCACCTTTTCTGGAAGAGTTTGAAGAGAGAATTCAAATAAATGGAGAAAATATTCCTAAAGATGTTTTAGCGGAACTGGTGACTTATATTAAGCCCTATATAGATAAGGTTGAAGAGGAAGGATATGGGCACCCAACTGAATTTGAAATGATTACTGTTTTAATGCTTCTTTATTTTGAAAGAGAGAAGATAGATTTTGGAGTAGTTGAAGTTGGATTAGGCGGAAGATTAGATTCAACTAATGTAATTATCCCTATAGTATCAGTAATTACATCTATTAGCTTTGATCATACTAATTTATTAGGAAATAATCTAAGAGAAATTGCTGGAGAAAAATGTGGAATAATAAAAAGAAATATTCCTACTATAGTATTTCCTCAACAGGAAGAAGTTATGGATGTAGTTATTAAGAAATGCGAAAAAGAAAATTCAAAGTTATATATAGTTAATTTTAATGATGCCGAATTATTAGATATTGTTAAAGGTGATAAACCATTTCAAAAAGTAAAGATAAAAGGCGAAAAAGAGTATATATTAGAATTACCTTTATTAGGAGAGCATCAAATATATAACTTAGCTTTGGCTATAAAGGTTATGGAAGTTGTAGAGAAACAAGGATTTATACATTTAAATAATAAAGCGATTGAGAATAGTGTAAGAGAAGTAATGTGGAAGGGAAGATTAGAAGTATTAAGTAATAATCCCTTAATAGTTATTGATGGAGCACATAATATTCAAGGAATAACTACTTTAAAAAATAATATACAAAAATACTTCAATTATAAAGATGTATATTTGATTTTAGGTATTTTAGCCGATAAAGATGTAGAGATGATGGTTAAAGAGATTACACCATTAGCTAAAAAGGTTTATGCTGTAACTCCACACTCTATAAGAGCTGAATTAGCTCAAGACTTAAGAGATGAAATTATAAAGTATAATGAAAATTGTAAAGCATATGAAGATTATGAAGAAGCATTTAATAATGCTTTAAAAGATGCAAAAGAAAATGATTTAATAATTGCAAGTGGATCATTGTATATGATTGGTGATATGCGAAAATTAATTACTAGAAATTATATTAATAAAAAATAAAAAGCCTGTATTTACTATTATATTAGTATGTAATATACTATGTATAATACATGAGTTGTTAGGAGGAATAAATATGTCAAAACATTTACATATTATGGCTAAAGAAGGTTCTATAGCAGAAACAGTATTGCTACCAGGAGATCCTTTAAGAGCGAAATTTATAGCTGAAAATTTTTTAGAAGATGTAGTTTGTTATAATGAAGTTAGAGGAATGTATGGTTATACAGGAACATATAAAGGTAAAAGAGTATCAGTTCAAGGTACAGGAATGGGATTACCTTCACATTCTATTTATGTAAATGAATTAATACAATTTTATGGTGCTAAGAGATTAATAAGAATAGGTTCAGCTGGATCTTGTAACGATAATGTGAATGTAAGAGATATAGTACTTGCTCAAAGTGCATCAACAAATTCTGGAATTAACAAAAGAAGATTTAATGGTTTAGATTATGCACCAAGTGCTAATTTTCAATTATTATATGAAGCTTATAATATAGCAAAAGCAAAGAATGCAAATGTAAAGGTAGGAAATGTTTTATCAAGTGATTTATTTTATGATGATACAAATCATTTTTCATTAAAGACTTGGGCAGAATATGGTGTATTAGCAGTTGAAATGGAAACTGCAGAGCTTTATACACTTGCTGCAAAATATGGAGTAGAAGCTCTATCTATACTAACAATTTCAGATCATATTTTTAAAGGAGAAGAAACTTCACCAGAAGAAAGACAAAATACTTTCACAGATATGATGGAAATTGCTTTAGAATTAATAAAATAGTATTTTAAAGGAAAAGATTTTTAATCTTTTCTTTTTTTATTTACAAATTATAAAATAAAAGTAATTAATTTAGGTGATTGTACTAGAAAAGATTATTTTATTGGTTAAAATATAACGGTTCTCTTCATGTGAAAATTATAATAGATATAATATGAAGAGGTGTTTTTATGAAAAATGGATTAAAATATATAACATATATAATAGTGATTGCTTGTATAATATTTTTATTTAAACCTAAAATTTTAAAAGCTGTTGGATGGAGCTATAAAGATATATACAATGTTAATATTAAAACAGAAGAAATTGAGAGTATGTATAAGGATTTAGATATACAGTATTTAAGATATGAATGGGCAGAAGAATTAGATATTGATAATGAACCTACAATATTGGTTTATCATCATACAGCAATAAAGAACATATCTCCAGAAGATATAGATAAATTACATAAAAATAAAGGTTGGAAGGGAATTGGATATCATTATTATATAAGGAAAGATGGAACTATTTACAAGGGAAGAGAGGATGAGGCTGAAGGATCTCATGTGAAAGGATATAATAAGAAATCTATAGGTGTTTGCTTAGAGGGAAACTTCGAAGAAGAGTATTTAACAGATGAACAAATAGAAGCGTTAAAGAAGCTTTCAATATATATATGTTTAAAATATAATATAAAGGATATTCTTCCTCATAAAGAGTTAGGAAATACTCTTTGTCCAGGAAAGAATTTTCCATTAGAAGAAATTAAAAATGATATTATAAAAGAGCTTAAAAGTATTAAGTAATAAAGAAAAAAGAGTCGTTTTAAAGCAACTCTTTTTGTATATTAAGCATTTTTCATTGATAATAAAGCTTTAGCTAATTGATCAGGGCAAGAAGTTCCTTTAGAACCACATTGAATTCCTTGTAATTTATCAATTGCATCGTTAACATTCATACCTTTAACTAGTGAAGAAATACCAAGTAAATTTCCAGCACAACCTCTTACGAAATTAACATTTTCAATTTTATCATCTTTTACATCAATATGTATTTCTGTTGAACAAACACCAGAAGTCTTGTAAATATACATTTAAATGCCTCCCCATAATAAGTAATAACAATAATATTATAAATCCTTATACAATAAAAAGAAAGAATCAAAATAAAATTATGTAATATTGAAAAAATGTGCCAAGTTTTATAAAGATGCATATATTAAAAGTACAAGAGGTTTCAACCTAAAGGAGGTGAAATAAGGGTGAACTCTATATTAGTTTGTAACACAGGAGCAGATTCCCTTTCAAGAATTATTTTAAATGATTTGCATTTAGAAAAGATAACATTTAATTTAGGTGAGAAACCTATAGGACCTAATGGAATCGAGGTCTATGATGATGGGTTTATAACTACTAATAGTTACAGTGACTCAATATCATTTTTTGATAAAAAATATCTTAAAGAGATAAAAAATGCAAAAATAGGACCATCGCCTAATGATTTAATAGTATATAAAAAGAAAGTTTATACTATTTGTGGGGAATCAAATTCAGTAGTAGTATATGATATTCTAGAGGATAAAGCATTATATGAAATTGCTACAGGAAGCTGGCCTTATAGCGTAGAAGCTGATATTGAAAAAGGAATAGCATTCATAGCAAATTTTGAAAGTAATGATATTACAGTTATTAATATGGATAATAATAATGTTATAAAAAAGATAGATGCTAATGAGTATCCTACAAAGGTATTGTTATCTAAAGATAAAGAATTTTTGTATGTATGTGAAAGTTACTTAGGTCATGATAAAAGTGGTTTTTTAGATGTGATTTCAGCTAAAACATTAAAAAGTATAAAGAGAATTACTGTAGGTAGTTCCCCTATGGATGTTATAGAGGGGGAGGAAAACATATATGTATCAAATTTTACTGATGGAACAATAAGCGTAATAAATAAGGGCAACATGATTCTTCAAGAAAGTATATATGTTGGAGGAATGCCTAAAGGAATGATTACTCATGAAAATAAAATATTTGTTTCAGATTACTTAAAAGGAAAGATATATGTTATAGAAAATAACAAAATAAATAAAGTCATAGCAATCGAGTCTGAACCCAATGCCATGACTTTGTTTTAATCTTCATCAGAAAATAAACTTTGCATAATTCTAGTATAAATATCTGAAGGATTATCTTTCCATTTGCTGCATAATGCTTTAGCTTGAGATTTTGTTGGAACAGACACCTTCAAGTCGATTAATAGCATCTCATCTTCGAGAGCTTTAAGATTAACAATAAAAGAATCGCTATTTTCTATAGTATAATCGCTATAAATAGTTAATTCCTTTTTTATATTATCAATTACTGAGGAGATATAATTATCAATTATATCTCTTTTTATTGGTGAAATTCGTTGCGTGAAGAACGAAAGCACCTTTTCACCTTTAGTAGTAATCGTTAAAAGCTTTTTATCATTTTTTTCTATATATTTTAGAAACTCAGAAGATAATAGCTCAGTTATATATTGCTGTAAAGTAAAATAATTAATAAAATTATTTTCTAAAATTATTTCAGTTAACTGAGTATTTGATATTGGATGCTTTAATGATTTTATAACATATAAAACTAATAATTTATTTTCTGCTAATTCTGCTGAATTTTCGTACATACTAAACCTCCATTATATAAGGGTCTATTTTATTATAACATAAATTTAGAATTGTGGAATAATATAGGCATTAATATTATAAATAAAGAATATAAATTATTATGGACAAAGGAGGAGTGATATGTTTAGAAAAAGAAAGATTATAATAGCTATATTTTTGATTATTGGAACTATGGTTACATCTATTATAGGAGCAAAATCTATGTTAGTTAATGGTAATCTTGATAAGAAGCCTATTTTTAAAGTGAATACAGATAAAAAGCAAGTGGCATTAACCTTTGATGTTAATTGGGCTGAAAATGAATATCTGTATGACATATTAGATGTACTAAATAAATATAATGTAAAAGCGACATTTTTTGTAATGGGCAAGTGGATTATTTATCCAGAAGGGAATAAAGAAAAGCTAATAAAGATTAATGAGATGGGACATGAAATAGGAAATCATAGTTATGTTCATCCAAGTTTTTCAAAAATTGATGAGACTAGAATGTTAGAGGAATTAACAAAGACAGATAATATTATATACGAAACTATCGGGGTCAAGCCTACGCTATTTAGATTTCCAAGTGGAGATTATAATGATAAAGCATTACAATTTGTTTTAGAAAATGGATATAAATGTATACAGTGGAATTGTGATTCGGTTGACTGGAAGCAATCAGGTAAAGATATTGAATATGAAAGAGTTATGAAAAATGTAAGCGCTGGATCAATAATGCTATTTCATAATAATGCAAAGTATACTCCAAGTAATTTAGATAGAATAATTCCTAAACTCCAAGAAGAAGGATATGAATTTGTTACAGTTGGAGAGCTTACAGATTATGATGAGTACTATATAGATGAAAATGGAGAGCAACATAAAAAATAAATATTAGAAATATATTGAAATTGAAGATAATATTGTATTATAATGGAAATAAATCCTTGTGGGGTAAAAGCAATAAAAAATCAAACTAATTACTAAGGGAGAGAGGGGTAACGATGGATAATTTGATGTTAAATAACAAGATTTATCTTGAAGGAAAAATTGTAAGTGAATTAGAATTCAGTCATGAAATGTATGGAGAGGGATTCTATACTTTTTACATGGAGGTGCCAAGGTTAAGTGATTCTGTAGACTTATTAAATATTACAATATCCGAAAGGCTTATAAGTAATATGAATATATCTGTAGGAAATGAAATAATAGTTTTAGGACAATTAAGATCTTATAATAAGTTTGTTGATGGTTCTAATAAACTGATATTAACTGTGTTTGCTAGAAACATAGAGCCATGTATAGAAAGAAGTAAAAATCCAAATGAAATATTCTTAGATGGATATATATGTAAAGAACCTGTTTACAGAAAAACTCCGTTTGGAAGAGAAATCGCAGATGTTTTATTGGCTGTAAATAGAGCATATAATAAATCAGATTATATTCCAACTATAGCTTGGGGAAGAAACTCAAGATTTTGTCAAACACTTGAAGTTGGAGATAATATAAGGGTATGGGGTAGACTTCAAAGTAGAGAATATCAAAAAAAGGTAAATGATAATGAAGTAATCAAGAAGATTGCATATGAAGTATCTATATCTAAGATGGAAAGAGTTACAGAAGAAACAGAAAATAATAATACTACTACTTCTCCATCTGAAGAAGGTGCTGTATAATTCATTTATATAAAAAAGGAGCTAATAAGCTCCTTTTTTATATTATAAAATATTAACGTAAATCATCTATAAATTTAGTTTTGCTTTTAGTTTTAGCATCTACATTTTTTATTATTTTAGCGGGTGTCCCTGCAACAACAACTCCAGATGGAACATTTTTTGTAACAACAGAACCTGCGGCTACAACAGAACCTTGACCTATTTTGATACCTTCTAGTATAACTGCATTTGCACCTATAAGAACATCATCATCTATAATGCAAGGTTCTTGGCTTGGAGGTTCTAATACTCCGGCGATTATAGCACCAGCTCCTATATGAACTCTCTTACCAATTTTCCCCCTAGCGCCAATAACTGCATTCATATCAACCATGGTATAATCACCTATTTCTGCTCCGATATTAATTATTGCTCCCATCATTATAATCGAGCTTTTACCTATCTTAACACCCTCCCTAATTATAGCTCCAGGTTCAATTCTGGCATTTATTGAAATGATATCTAATAGTGGAATAGCAGAATTTTTTCTATCAGCTTCTAGACGATAATAGTTAATATTCTCTTTGTTATCAATTATAAACTTTGATATGTATTCAAATTCACCGAATAATATATAAAAGTTATTAGAGCCATACCACTCTATATTTTTATCGTTAATATCATTTAGAGAACCATTTATATAAGCTTTTATTGGTGTAGATTTTTTTATGTTTTTTATATATTTGACAATCTCATCATGATCATTAAAGTTATAACTCATAATATCCTTCCTTTCAAGATTTAGATTAAATAAATTAATCGTAATTATTATAATTATAATAAAGAAATAATAAGAATATGATTAAATGAAAATTATTTACTAAAGTATAAGTTTGTAATAAAATTTTTAAGAGGAGTGATTATTATGAAGCTAGAAAAAGGATTAGTTCAGGTATACACAGGAAATGGGAAAGGTAAAACTACAGCATCTATAGGCTTAGGAATAAGAGCATATGGTAACGGATTAAAAGTTATTATGATACAGTTTTTAAAAAGTGGTATTACTGGAGAACTAAATGTTTTAAATAATTTAGGAGAAAATTTTAAAGTTTATAGATTTGAAAAAGAAAAAGATTTTACTTGGAATCTTACTGATGAGCAAAAAGAAGAGTTAAAGAAAGAAATAACAGAGGGATTCGATTTTGCAAAGAAGGTAGTAAAAGAAGATCTGTGTGATATGTTAATTTTAGATGAAGTTATGGCATCTGTTAACGGAGGATATATTAAAGAGGATGATGTGGTAAAATTAATTGAAAACAAGCCAGAGAATATGGAAATTGTTTTAACAGGTAGAAATGTACCTAAATCTATAGCAGATAAAAGTGATTTGATAACAGAAATGAAAGATATAAAACATTACTTTAATAAGGGTGTTCCAGCTCGTAAAGGAATAGAATTTTAAATTAAAAAGAAGAGTTTTAAAACTCTTCTTTTTAATTTCCTGCAGGATTATAGTGCTCGCTAGATACACCTTCTCTCTTTACTGATTTATGCTTTCTATTAGGGTTATGATTATGACCTTCTTCGGTTATTGGAGTTTGATAATTACATTTTTCCATTCTAGCGTATTTATTATCGGGTTGACTATCTTTTGGCATATTAAACCTCCTATAAATTGTTTTACAATTATAGTATGTCTATATGCTATAAATATTATTAATAAAGATGATAAACATTAGTTTAGGCCTTTAATTAAAAATTAAGCATACTTTCCATATCATATAATCCAGGAGATGTAATTTTACTCATATACTCACAAGCTTTTAAAGCTCCAATAGCAAATACTTCCCTTGAAATAGCTTTATGGGTTAATTCAATTACTTCGCCGGTTCCAGCAAAGATTATTTCGTGATCACCCACTATTGAACCACCTCTTATTGCATGTAGAGCTATTTCTTCTTTTTTACGTTTATTTTTACCGTAGCGTCCATAAACAAAATTAGTTTTAGTGTCTATAGAGTTAGATATTGTATTAGCTAGTAATAAAGCTGTTCCACTAGGAGAGTCTACTTTTTGGTTGTGATGCTTTTCTATTATTTCAATATCATAATTATAGTATAAGAGGGGAGTAATTTTCTTTAAAAGTATATTTATTAGATTAATACCGTAAGACATATTAGCTGATTTAAAAATAGGAATAATATCAGCTTTTTCTTTTATCAAATCTAAGTCACTAGAGCTATATCCAGTAGTACATAATATTAATGGCTTTTTTGTTTTTTCGCTTAATAATATTAAGCTTTCTAGAGCTGTTGGTCTAGAAAAATCTAATAATACATCATAGGTGGTATTTATATTTGATAAGGAAGTAAAAACAGGAAATTGAGTATCACAAGGATATTTATCAACACCGGCTATAATATTTAAGTCTGGAAATTGACTTATAACATCTGTTATAACTTTTCCCATTTTTCCACAACATCCATTTAAAAGAATTTGAATCATAAAAACACCCCTTAAATTAAATTATAATTTTCTAAGGTTTTAAATAATTTAATTTTATTTGTATCATCCATTTCATAAAGTGGAAGTCTTAAATTTCCAACATTTTTTGATAATAAGTTAAGAGCTGTTTTAACAGGAATAGGATTGGTTTCTATAAACAGCATATTACAAAGCTCTAAATAGCCTAGTTGTAGTTTTAAAGCTTCATCATAATTTCCATTTAAAAATTCTGATGCAATATTATGAATTACTTTAGGAACTATATTAGCAGCCACTGATATAACACCAAGGCCACCTAATGACATTATAGGAATTATTTGATCGTCATTTCCAGAATAAATATCAATTGAATCACCACAAAGTGCTTTCATTTTAGCAATTTGACTAATATTACCGCTAGCTTCTTTTATAGCAATTACATTATTTAAAGTAGATAACATTAGAAGTTGGTCAGGAGTAATATTCAACCCTGTTCTACTAGGAACATTATATGCAATAATTGGAGTGTTTACAGAATTGTTAATTGCTTCAAAATGCTTTATAAGACCTTTATTATTAGTTTTATTATAGTATGGTGTAATGATAAGTAGGCCATCAACACCAACACTTTCTGCATATTTGCTCATGTTAATGGATTTAGTAGTATCGTTAGTACCTGTACCAGCAATAACTGGTATTCTATTTTTTACTACATCTACTGTGAATTTAATTGTATTTTTCCTTTCTTCTTCTGTCATAGTTGTAGCTTCACCAGTTGTACCACAGATTATTATAGCATCAGTTCCTTCAGAGATATGCCATTCAAGCAATTCTTCAAGTTTATTATAATTAACTCCAGAATCATTAAAAGGAGTAACTATTGCAACTCCAGAACCTTTAAAAATTGACATAATATGACCTCCTATAAATTATTTTATTAATGTTTCAAGGATTTGCACCGCATTTAAAGCAGCACCTTTTCTCAAGTTATCGCCTACAACCCAAAGATTAAGACCATTTTCAATGCTAAAATCTCTTCTGATTCTTCCAACAAAAACATTATCTTCTCCATCTACAATAATAGGCATAGGATATTTTAATGATTCTTTTTCATCATAAACAGTTAACCCACTAGTGTTGTTGAAAATAGTTATTATATCATCTAAATTATAACTATTTAAAAGCTCTACATTTATGCTCTCGCTATGACAGTTTAATACTGGAACTCTAACTGTCGTAGCTGTAATTTTTAAGTCATTATCATGAAGAATTTTTTTTGTTTCATTTATCATTTTTATTTCTTCTTTTGTATATCCATTATCTAAAAATACGTCAATTTGAGGGATACAATTATTAAAAATTTGATAAGGAAATTTAGTAGGGGTTATTCCAGAAGCACCATTTTTTAAATCGTTAATTCCTCCAATTCCTGCGCCAGATACAGCTTGATAAGTTGAATATATAATTCTCTTTAGTCCATAATTATCTTTTAATGCCTTTAGTGGAATCATAGCTTGTATTGTTGAACAATTTGGATTAGCAATTATACCTTTATGGTTTTTTAAATCTTCGGGATTTACTTCTGGAACTACTAGAGGAACATCATCATTCATTCGCCAAGCATTAGAGTTATCGATGACGATAGCACCATATTTAGTGAAAAGTGGAGCAAAGTATAAACTTGCATCACCACCTGCAGAAAAAAGAGCATAATCAATTTTTTTATCTTTTATATTATTTTCACTAGTTTCTTGAACTAAATAGCTATTACCTCTAAATTTAAGATGGGTTCCATTAGACTTTTTTGAAGCGAAAAGGTAAAGCTGATTAATTGGAAAATTTCTTTCTTCTAAAATACTTAGAAATTTTCTTCCAACGTTGCCGGTAGCTCCGACTATTGCAATATTGTACATAAGTTATCCTCCTACAAATAAGTAAAATAAATTTAAATTAAATAATCTTTATTTAGGAATTTTTAATCTAATTAAGTTAATTATTCACCATAGTAACAATATATGAGGGACAACTAAATAAGTTATAAAAATATAGGGGGATAAATATAATGTTGTTGGAGAAAATACATATAACAAATTTATTAAAGGGGAACTAATATGAGTAAAACACCATTAAAAAAAATTATTAAATCAAAATTAAAAAGTAATAAAGAATTAACACCTGAAGAGCTTTTAAGAGAAAAAATAAAATATGAAATAGCAGATGAATTAGGATTAAAGGAGAAAGTTGATGAGTATGGATGGGCAGGTTTAACAGCTGAAGAAACAGGGCGTATTGGAGGTATTATGACTAAAAGAAAGAAAGAATTAAAAATACCTACTAATGATGAGATCTTAGGTAGAAAGTAAATTAAATGTTATTTAGCATAAGAATAAAAAATATGATAAATAGAAGTTTCGGTTATCGTTGACTAAAAGTACTTTTACATATATTATAGTTTGTAGAAAAATATAGCTTTGGGTTAGTTATATTTCTACAAATTTTACCTAAATAAATCACTACAAGTGAGGGGGGATTTTATGGCATATGGTGAATTCGCCAAAATCTACGATGAACTTATAAATGAAGATATAAATTATGATGAAATGGTTAGTAGAATAATTGATATTTGTAAAGAAGAAAATATTAATTTTAATAACTATTTAGATGTAGCTTGCGGAACTGGAAATGTTACTATACGCTTAGCTACAAAATTTAAAGATGTTTTTGCTGTAGATTTATCAGAAGATATGCTACGTGAAGCTTTTGAGAAGTTTAAAGTTAATAAGATAAAAGGTAAAGTAATATGTCAAGATATGACTGAGTTAAGATTAAATAAAAAATTTGATTTAATAACATCAGTTCTGGATTCTACAAATTACATAATTGATGAAGAAGGAATAGTATCTTATTTTCAGTCTATAAATGAGCACCTAAACGATGATGGAATATTTATATTTGATATAAATTCATATTATAAACTATCACAAATATTAGGAAACAATATATATACATATAGTGAAGAAGAAGTTTTCTATACATGGGAAAATACTTTCGAAGATAGTTTGCTTTCAATGTTCTTGACCTTCTTTGTTAAAAATGGAGATTTATATGAAAGATTTGAGGAAGAACATTTAGAAAGAGCTTACAAAGAAGAAGATATTGAAAAATATTTAAAACTTGCAAATTTAGAGATAATAAATAAATTTGATGGATATACTGATTGTAAAGTTAAAGCGGATAGTGAAAGATTAGTGTATGTTGTAAAGAAGAGTAGATAATTTGGAGGGAAGTTAAATGAAAGATACAATTATAACAGCGACAGCTAAAGAAGGAATGGTTAGAATTATTGCAGGGTCAACTACAAATTTAGTTGAAAAAGCACGTGAGATACATGAATGTACACCAGTTGCAGCAGCAGCTTTAGGAAGATTGTTAACTGCAGGTGCTTTACTAGGAAGTACATTAAAATCAGAAAAAGATGTAACTACTCTTAAGATAAATGGTGGAGGAGATGCAGAAGGAGTAGTTGTAACTGCGTATAAAGGTGGTATAGTTAAAGGATATATAGGAAATCCTTATGGAGATTTACCATTAAACTCAAAGAATAAATTAGATGTTGGTGGATATATAGGAAAAAATGGAAATTTAATTGTGATTAAGGATTTAGGATTAAAGGATCCATATGTAGGGCAAGTACCAATATTTTCAGGAGAAATAGCTGAGGATTTAGCTTATTATTTTACAGTTTCAGAACAAACACCTTCTGCTGTAGCGTTAGGAGTTTTAGTTAATACTGATTATTCAATAAAATGTGCTGGTGGTTTTATAGTACAAATGATGCCAGGTGCTGATGATTTATTAGCAGATGTAATAACATATAGATTAGAAGAGATTCCGTCAATAACGACTCTTCTTGATGAAGGTAAAACAATCAAAGAAATAATAGAATATATTTTTGATGGTATGGATCTTAAAATATTAGAAGAAGTTGAACCTGAATTTAAGTGTAACTGTTCAAGAGAAAAAGTTGAAAAGGCATTAATATCTATAGGAGAGAAAGAGCTTAGAGAAATTGCTGAAGAAGGAAAAGATGAAGAGTTAAAATGTCATTTCTGTAATGCTAGCTATGTATTTACAAAAGAAGATATACAAAAATTATTAAATAGTTAATGTTTTACACCACTAAATTGTTATAGTTTAGTGGTGTTTTTTAATAACAAAATATATTCAACTTTTAAGATACTTATACGTATTATATAAAAGAGTAAATTTACAGACATAGTAAGCTGCCTCTATCAATTAACTTGCCTTCATGTAAATAAACTGGAGTAATATCATATTTGTTTAAAAAATGTTTTATTTCTTTTCCATATTTATATTTGTTTAAATTACCAAAAAAGGCTAAAGAGTTATCGGATATTTTTCCACCAACGCCACCAATAAAACCATAATTTAGTCCCGGTAATAATATATCTCCAGGAGGAAGTAGTAAAATATCATAACCTTCAGTTTTTAAAGTATCATATATTCCTTTATCATTTGTTATGATAGCTTTATTTCTAACCGGTAGTATTGAGCATTTAGAATAGCCTTGTTTAACGTTGATGAACTTTTTATTATCCAAGGAAGAGATAAGATTCTTATCTGTATATTTAAAATTATGGATAATATCATCGTCTAATATTGCGGCGTTTAACATGATATTTCCAGGATATTTTTCTGCAAGAGAACTAAAACTTTTTATATAGGTAATATCATATAGTTTAAGTTTTTCAATAAAAGTATCATCAATATCTTTTTGTATAATTATTTTTTTTTCTTTTTTATCAATTATATTTAATTGTATATCTACGTGACCATCAATAGCATCATATAATATTGGATTTTTTGGTACTTCTATAAAGTTTATATTAAGTTTTGATAGCGAATTTTTTTCAGTTGTTGTAGTTCTATAATCAATAAATGCAACCATATAAGCCCACCTTTAATAATTTTAATATAAACGTATATGAAAAATAATAAAAAATCAAGGGTTGTTTACCTAAGATTGATAGTATATAGATAATTTTTTTATACATACTATTATTAAGAAGGGAGTGAAATCTATGATAG
>NZ_CYZX01000011.1:0-117281 GCF_001405015.1 Clostridium disporicum | reverse complement strand
ACTTTCTAATGGAAAATTACTTTTTTTTAAAGCAAGATGAAATATTAGAAGTTGAAGAGATTATTATGAGCGTTTTAAAAGGGGATTCTACAGTAAATGATGATAGAATGATATATTGTATAAATAAAGTGAATTCTATAATTGAAAAAATAAAAGAATGTTTAGAAGAAAATGAAGAGATTAATATTCAAGGGTTTATAACTTTTAGAATGAAAGAACTAAGGCAAGGGATTGAAGATATAATAGAAAAAGTTGTAGAAGAATACATGGTAGAAAAAGAATATAAGGAATTTGTGAAATTATTAAAATACTTTGTTGATATTCAAGAGAGCAGAATTGATGAAATAAATATTTATATACAAGATGGTGGAGGATATATTATTAAAGATAAATATGGTAATGATATATTTGAAGAATTTATTAAAGAACTTTCAGAGTGTAAGGTAGATACAGAAGCTAATATAGAGGATATTATAATAAGTGGCTTAATTACTAATGCACCTAAAAGTGTAATAATTCATGGGAAAGATAAATGTAATAATAAAGAGTTCATAAATACAATAATTAATGTCTTTGGCGAAAGAGCATATTGTTGTAAAGGATGCAGTGAGTGCAAAATAGTTAAGACAAAAATCTAGTTATGTTATTATTAAGAAAAATATAGTTTCTAATTTTTAGATTTAGGAATTATTAAAATAGATTATTTTAAGGCGACTAGGATAGTCGCCTTTATTATATTACTAATAAAATTTTATACAGTACTATGAAAATAAATGTAAAGATGGTAAAATACATGGAGGACAAATATTACTACCCAACAAATAAAAATAATATATGTAGAGCAAAATAATAAAAGTAGTTAAAATGAAACCTACGAGGTGAGGATATGCAATTTAATTTAAGAAAAAGTAATAAACTTAAAGGAGTACAGATTTTAGCATTAGGTTTCTTAGTAGTGATATTAATAGGTGCTATAATTTTAACGTTACCGATATCATCTGCTACTAGACAATATACTAATTTTTTAGATGCACTATTTACATCAACATCAGCTGTTTGCGTAACAGGGTTAGTAACGCTAGATACTGGAACTCATTGGAGTATGTTTGGTCAAACAATTATTATGCTTTTAATTGAAATCGGTGGCTTAGGATTTATGTCTTTTACAACACTGATAGCAATTATATTAGGTAAAAAAATAACATTAAGAGATAGGTTGATATTACAAGATGCTATGAATACATTTAATATTCAGGGACTTGTAAAGATGGTTCAATATGTATTAACATTTACTATAACTGTTCAACTATCAGGGGCACTTTTATTTTCAACACAGTTTATTCCTAAATATGGAATAGGTAAAGGGATGTTCTATAGTTTATTCCATTCTATTTCAGCTTTTTGTAATGCTGGATTTGACTTGTTTGGTAACTTTTCAAGCTTAACAAGTTATAGTAGTAATTGGGTAGTTATATTAGTAGCTAGTGCTCTAATTATTATTGGGGGTATTGGTTTTGCTGTTTGGATTGAAGTATATAACTTTAAAAGTATGAAAAAACTTTCTATACATTCTAAAATGGTTATTTTAGTTACTGCTATTTTGGTTGTAGGAGGAACAATACTTATGTTTATTTTCGAACATAATAATCCAAATACATTGGCAAATATGAATATAGGAGATAAGCTTGTAAATTCATTTTTTGCAGCTGTAACTCCAAGAACTGCAGGATTTAATTCTATTTCTACAGATGGAATGACAAATGCAGGTAATTTATTAACAATTATACTTATGTTTATAGGTGGATCTCCAGGATCAACAGCTGGAGGAATTAAAACAACTACAATAGGAGTATTAATAGTAACTGTTATTTGTGTTATTAGAGGTCGTGAGGATGCAGAAGCATTTAAAAAAAGATTTCCTAAAGAGTTAGTATATAAGGCTTTTACATTATTTTTTATAGGTGGAGTTTTAGTGATGAGTGCTACTATGCTTTTATCATATACAGAACAAGGAGCATCATTCCTTTCACTTTTATATGAAACTACATCAGCTTTTGCAACAGTAGGATTAACTGTAGGATTAACTCAACAGCTTACTGAAGTAGGTAAGGTTTTAATAATGATAATGATGTATTTAGGTAGAGTTGGCCCATTAACAGTAGTTCTATCATTAATGAGAAACAAAAAAAATAATGGTGTAAAATATCCAGAAGGAAAAATTCTAATAGGTTAGGAGAGTAATTATGTCAAAAAATAAACAATTCGTAGTTATAGGGTTAGGGAGATTTGGAGAGTCTGTTGCAAAGACACTTTATGGATTAGGCCATGATGTATTAGCTATAGATATGGATGAAGATATGGTTCAAGAGATTTCAGACTCTGTAACACATGCAGTACAAATGGATGCAACTGATGAGTCAGCTCTTAGAACGTTAGGGCTAAGAAATTTTGACGTTGCAGTAGTAACAATAGGTTCAAATATACAAGCTAGTGTTATGGTAACACTTCTAGTTAAAGATCTAGGAGTTAAATATATAATAGCAAAAGGACAAAGTGATTTACATGCTAAGGTATTATATAAAATAGGTGCAGATAGAGTAGTATTACCAGAAAAGGATATGGGAGTGAGAGTAGCTCATAATCTTGTATCTGCAAGTATTTTAGATTATATAGAACTTTCACCTGATTATAGTATAATGGAAATGAAAGCTTTAGAAGAGTGGAATGGAAAGAATCTTACAGAGTTAAAGCTTAGAAGTAGGTATGGAATTAACGTAATGGCTATAAAGAAAGATGATGATATAAATATTTCTCCAAGTGCTGATGAAGTTATTTCTTCAGATGATATAATAGTAGCTATTGGATCAGCAGAAGACTTAGCTAAAATAGAAGAAATTATGGCTAAACAAAAATAGAGGTGTATAAGTTGATATCAATAGAAAGTAAAGAAAATGCTTTTTTTAAATTAGCTAAAAAGTTAAAAGATAGAAAAGGTAGAAGTAAAGAACAAAAATATATAATCGAAGGTTTTAGGTTGATACAAGAAGCATTTAAAGCAGGATGCAAAGTAGATTCTATTGTTGTAAATAATGATGGTGCAAAGAAAATAAATCAATATTTAGAACAGTATATAGACTGCGTAAAAGTATATTTAATGGAAGATAGCCTTTTTTCGCAGCTTACTTCAACTGAGAATCCACAAGGTATAATTGCATTATTAGAAATTGAAGATAACAGAGAAAATTTAAATGGTGATTTTTATCTTCTATGCGATAAAGTTCAAGATCCTGGTAATTTAGGAACTATAATTAGAACTGCTCATGCAGCAGGAGTAACTGGAATAATATTAACAAAAGGTACTGTAGATATATATAACGATAAGGTTATTAGATCTACTATGGGTTCTATATTTTATGTTCCAATAATACATGATAATGATTTAACTTTTTTAAAAGGACTAAAAGATGATGGATTTAGCTTAGTTGCTACATCTCTTCAAGAATCTAAGGATTTCTTTAGAGAGGACTTAAGTGGAAAGATAATTCTTTCAGTAGGAAATGAAGGAAATGGTATCAGTGATGAAATATTTGAAATGGCAGATATCAAAGTGAAAATACCAATGCCAGGTGGAGCAGAGTCATTAAATGTAGCTATAGCAACATCAATAATTTTATTTGAAAGAGTTAGACAAAATATATCAAATAAATAAATTTACATAAAACTATTGAAAATATTGTCTTTTAGATGTATAATCAGTTGTAATTTAATATAAAAATACTATGATTGAGAGAGTAGATATAAAGACTTTTTCAGGGAGAAAAGGTCATGACTGTAAGCCTTTTTATTAGAATTTATATTGAAGTTCGCTCAGGAGTACTAGCTGTGAAACAAAGTAGTAGCTAGCGGTTTTTGCCGTTATTAAAATTAAGTTGGATATTTGTTTTATAATAAATATCAATTAGGGTGGTAACGCGGATATTCCGTCCCTTTGTAGGGGGCTGAATATCCTTTTTTTATTGAAAAAAATACCATAATTTAATTCGTTAGAAGGGAGAATACAAATGCAAGAAAAATTATTAGCAATTAAAGAAGCTGCTTTTGATGAAATATCTGCTGCAGAAAATAGTGGAGCATTAGAAGAAATAAGAGTTAAATACCTTGGGAAAAAAGGGGAACTTACTACTATTCTTAGAAGTATGGGAGCTTTATCAAAAGAAGAAAGACCAGTAGTTGGGAAGTTAGTTAATGAAGCTAAAAATGAAGTAGAAGAAAGATTAGAAGAGGTTAGCAAAAAGATTAAAGAAAAAGAAAAGAATGCTAAACTTGCTAGTGAAGTTATAGATATATCGTTACCTGGTAAAAGAAATGTTATAGGGAAAAGACACCCATTAGATTTAACATTAGAAAGTATGAAAGAAATATTTATTTCAATGGGATTTACTGTAGAAGAAGGTCCAGAAGTTGAATTAGATCATTACAACTTTGAAGCATTAAATATACCTAAAGACCATCCAGCGAGAAGTGAACAAGATACTTTTTATATAAACGATAATATAGTACTTAGAACTCAAACTTCTCCAGTTCAAATTAGAACTATGGAAAAACAAGAACCTCCTATAAAGATGATATCTCCAGGGAAGGTTTATAGATCAGATGCTGTAGATGCTACTCACTCACCAATATTCTATCAAATGGAAGGTTTAGTAATTGATAAGGGAGTTACTTTTGCAGATTTAAAAGGAACTTTAGAATTATTTGCTAAAAAGATGTTTGGAGATAAGGTAGTAACTAAATTTAGACCACATCACTTCCCATTTACAGAGCCATCAGCAGAAATGGATGCAACTTGTTTTGTATGTGGTGGTGAAGGTTGTAGAGTATGTAAAGGAAGCGGATGGATTGAAATACTAGGATGTGGAATGGTTCATCCTGAAGTATTAAGAAATTGCGGAGTAGACCCAGAAGTTTATAGTGGATTTGCCTTCGGATTTGGTGTAGATAGAATGGTTATGCTTAAATACGGAATAGATGATATCAGATTATTATACGAAAGTGATATGAGATTTTTAAATCAATTTTAATTAGGAGGTAAAGTGAGATGAAAGTACCATATAATTGGTTAAAAGATTATGCAGAAGTAAATGTAGATGCAGTTACATTAGGTGATAAATTAACTCTTTCAGGTTCAGCTGTAGAAGAGGTTATTATACAAGGTGACAATATAAAAAATGTTGTGACGGGTAAAATTACTAAGATTGAAAAGCATCCAGACGCTGATAGATTAAGTGTATGTCAAGTAAATATTGGGGCTGAAGAAGAAATACAAATAGTTACAGCAGCAACTAATATGAAAGAAGATGATGTAGTTCCAGTTGCTCTTCATAAATCAATTTTAGCTGATGGAACTGAAATTAAAAAAGGTAAGATGAGAGGTGTAGTATCTAACGGAATGTTCTGTTCTGAAGAAGAATTAGGAATTGCTGGAGATGAACCAGTTCATGGATTAATGATATTACCACAAGATGCACCTCTTGGAATGGATATAAAAGAATATTTAGGATTAAATAAAGCTATATTAGATTTTGAAATTACTTCAAATAGACCTGACTGTTTAAGTATAGTTGGTATGGCTAGAGAAACAGCAGCAACGTTAAGAACTTCTTATAAGATGCCAAATATGAGCTATGAAGTTAAGTCATCAGCTAATATTAATGATGAATTAAAAGTTGAAGTTAGAGATGATTTATGTAGAAGATACATGGCTAGAGGTGTTAAAAATGTAAAGGTAATGCCATCGCCAGGTTGGATGCAAGAAAGACTTTTAGAAGCAGGGGTTAGACCTATTAATAACATAGTTGATATAACTAATTTTGTTATGTTAGAGATTGGTCAACCAATGCACGCTTTTGATGCTAGACAAATAGAAAGCGGTAAAATAGTTGTTGAAAAAGCTAAAGATGGAGAAAAGTTCACTACTTTAGATGAAGTTGAAAGAGAATTAACTTCAGATTTCTTAATGATTAAAGATGGAGAAAAGTCTGTTGCTATAGCTGGAATTATGGGTGGATTAAACTCAGAAATTCAAGATGATACAACAGAAGTTATTTTTGAATCAGCAAACTTTGAAGGAACTAATATAAGAGTTAGCTCTAAGAAGTTAAACTTAAGATCTGAAAGTTCTTCAAGATTTGATAAAGATATAGATCCAAACTTAGCTAAACTTGCAATAGATAGAGCTTGTGCACTTATTTGCGAACTAGGTTGCGGAAAAGTTATGGAAGGAACTATAGATGTTTATAATCAAGTTAAAGAAGAAGGTTCTATAACTGTAGACTCAGCTTGGATTAATAAGTTCTTAGGAACAGAGATATCTAAGGAAGAAATGAAAGAAGCTTTAGATTCTCTAGATTTAAAAACAGAGATTAACGGTGAAATGTTAGTAATAACTATACCAACATTTAGAATAGATATAGCTATAAAAGAAGATATTGCTGAAGAAGTAGCAAGAATTTATGGATATGATAAGATTCCAACAACAGTATTTAAGGTATCAACTGAGAGAGAACCTAAATATAAGAATGAATTACTAACTGATAAAGTTGTAGATATAATGATTGGTAGTGGTGTAAATCAATCTATTAGCTACTCATTTGTATCACCTAAGGTATTTGATAAAGTTAATATACCTGAAGATAGTGAACTTAGAAATGTTGTAAAGATAAAGAATCCATTAGGTGAAGATTACAGTGTAATGAGAACTACTACTTTACCATCAATAATGGAATGTTTAGCTAGAAACTACTCTAGAAATAATGATTATGTTAGATTATTTGAAATAGGAAGAGTATATATTCCTAATGAAGTAGAAACTGAGCTACCAACAGAAAAGAATATTTTAACTATAGGTATATATGGAGATTGCGATTACCTTGATCTTAAAGGTATAGTTGAAAATGTAATCGAAGGATTAGGGATAGATAAAGCTAAATATGCTCGTGAAAGTGAAAATCCAAGCTACCATCCAGGAAAAACTGCTGCATTAATGGTTAGAAATAAGAAAGCAGGAGTATTTGGAGAAGTTCACCCAGATGTAACTGAAAATTATGGTATAGATGTAGATTGTTATGTTGCAGAATTAGATTTAGATATGTTATTCCAAGCAGCAACAACTGTAAAGGCATATAAACCATTACCAAAGTTCCCAGCTGTAACTAGAGATATTGCACTTTTATGTGATGACTCTATATTAGTTGCAGATATAGAAGATTGTATAAGAAGAGCTGGTGGAAACTTAGTAGAGAAAGTACAATTATTTGATATCTATAAGGGAGCACAAATACCAGAAGGTAAAAAGTCAATTGCTTACGCTATAGCTTACAGAGATGAAAAGAAAACTTTAGAAGATAAAGATATATCTAAAGTTCACGATAAAATTCTAAAAGCATTAGAACACAAACTAGGAGCTGTGTTAAGATAAGTAAGCCTCCAAATCTTAGATTTGGCAAGGCGAACTTACTCCTTCGACCTAAGGAGAAGGAGTTTCTCATAAAAAATTAAATCACAGATTTAGCTAGTGAAAGTTATACAGAGTATAAATGACGATCCAAATCTTGAAGTTGGATATCGGAATTTATGCATAGCTAAGTAAGCCTCCAAATCTTAGATTTGGCAAGGTGAACTTACTCCTACGAACGTATGTGAGTAGGAGTTTCCTTTTAACTTAAAAACAAAGTAGTAATTCGCTTTTGAATTACTACTTTATTTTTATAAAATATTTATTTAAAACTTTATAAGGGTGATAAGATTCTTTTGATTTTTGCAAACCTTCATGACCACAATCTTCTTCTCTATTTACGTAGATAGTATCACTAAAGCTTGTTTTTAAAAATTCATTATTAATAAAAGCATATACACCACGATAGTTTGCATTACATTTTTCGATATGGATTATTGCTGAATCTTTAAATTTTTCTCCAATTGAAAAACCAACTAACTTGTTATCAACATATAATGCTATAGATTTCAAAGATAAATCATCAAGTGAATATAAAATATTTTTTACAGCTATAGGTTCTATCAATAGCTCTTTAGAGCAAATACATTTTTTATTTTCCCATTTATTTAGAAGATCTAAGCAGTCTTCAATAATTTTTTCATTATTAATAGACGAATAATTGTAGTTGTATAAATTAATAAAATTATTGTAATGATTTCTTTTTTTATGATACTTCTTCCCTTTAAGGTTTATCAAATCACTAGTAAGATAGATATATTCAAATGATTTTTTATTTTCAAGTATTTCTAAGTCATAATTGTTTTTTAGTAGCTCAATATGATCACTATCAATATCACCTAATAGATATTGATAATTTTCATAGTTTGATTTTAAATAATCTAAAGTTTTATATAATGATTCTACATTTTTATAATAAGGCATCATGAAGAAAAAGCCTTTTTCATCATCATATTTTTGAATTACTAAGGTATCGTAAATAGTAGTTAAATTAGTTTTACAAAGGTCTTTCCATAAATATAGTGAATTAAAAGAATATTCATATGAAGATGTATTTATAAAATTAGAATAGTAGTTTATCAAGTTTTTATCTTTATAAGAAATTGGATGTAAATCTAACAAAACTGTCCTCTCCTTTGTGAAAAAATATATATAGTTTATAATATTTTTTTAGAAAAGAGATGGTGATAATTATAATGATATTTAGAAAGATAAATAGAAACTTGTAATTATATATGAATATATGTAAAATATAAAAGAAAAACTATTAAGTATTAATTAATAAATTTCTATTATGAAGAAATAGACATTAAGGAGTAGACAATGAGTAGTATAAATAATAAAGTTTTAGAAGAAAAAATTGGACAACTTAAAAAAGCTATTGAGATAGTTGGTGGACAAGAAGAAATAATAGATAAGTGGAGTAATAATGACAAAATAATGAATTATATTATTACTAAACTTTTTGAAGAAGGTAAAGTAACATTTAATGTTTGTAATAAAGAATACTCTATAAATGAATTATTAGGTATAAAATTAGATTATGAGAAATATTTCTTAAAAAATAAAAATAAAACTATTGAGAATATAATTTATAAGATTAAAAAGTATGATACTAGTCTTGATTCATTAATAAGAAAATATAAAAAGACAAGAGGAATTGAAGAATATAATAAAATGTTCTCTACATTAGAAAAGACGTATAGAAGAGATATTAATATGATAATTTTAAGAGAAGTTGATAATGTTGCAGTAGAAGCATTGTTTGCTGGTGAAGAAGAAAAGTACTATGGGGAATACTTAAATCAAAAAAAGAAAGCATTACTAGATGGAGTTATCAGTAAGATGGGAATAGTTTAATTAATAATTAAGAATTAGTAAACAAGAATTTATTTATAAAAGTCAGCGAAAGCTGACTTTTTATATTAATTATTAATCTTTAACTATCTATAGATTTTACTCCTTCATTTTTAAAGCTAGGAACGTAACTTTCGGAACTAGTACCTTCCTCTTGGATAAATCCGTTTTTTACACCTATACTTATTGCATAATTTACAAGTGAATCATAAATTTTAGGATTTATAGATTTATTTATTTCCGGAAAGTTCTTAGCATTATGTAAAGGAGTGTATTGATTCATAAAAGATATATATATATCATCTCCGAAGTTGTTATAAAGTGTATCTATAACCTTCTTAGAATCAAACAAAAGACCAGGTAGTAATAAATGCCTTACTATAACTCCTTTTTGAATTATATCATCTTTGAATTGTGGCTTACCTACTTGTGAAACCATTTCTTTTATGATTTCTAATGTATTTTTGCTATAACCTTGAGCCTTTGAATATTTAATTGCATATTTATCATCAAAGTATTTAAAATCTGGTAGATAAACATCTATATATCCATTAAGCATTTTTATAGTTTCTAATGAATCAAATGAATTAGTGTTATAAAGTATAGGAATATTAAGTCCTTTGCTTTTTGAGATTTTTAAAGCTTCAATTATTTGAGGTACATAATGTGTTGGTGTAACTAAGTTAATATTATGGGCTCCTTGAAGTTGAAGTTCTAAAAATATTTCTGACAATCTTTCTATAGATATTTCTAAGCCATTTCCTTCTTGTGATATAGAGTGATTTTGGCAAAATACACATTTTAAGTTACAATTAGAGAAGAAAACTGTACCAGATCCGTTATTTCCAGAAATACATGGCTCTTCCCAATAATGAAGTTTAGCTCTTGCTATTTTTAATGAAGCAGTAGAATTACAAACACCTATTTGGCCATTAAGCCTATTTACATTACAGTTTCTTACACAAAGAGTACATTTTTCTAATAAAAAATTATAGTTCAATATAAACACCTCTATGAAAGTATATCAAGGTTAAGAAAATTTATCAAATAATCTCCTAAACTGTGGTATTAACTAAGGAAGGTATAGTTATTTAAAGCTTAATATGGTATAATATAAGTAATTATAGTAAACGAGGGGTGTAACATGAACACGGTAACGGTTAAGATAAATGGTGTGGAATATAATTTAAAAGGCAAAGAAAATGAAAAATATCTGTTAGCAGTAGCAGAGTATGTTGATGGTAAGTTCAAAGAAATATCAGCAAATAATAATAAGCTAAGTACCACAGCTGTTGCTGTATTATCAGCCTTAAATATTGCTGATGAATATTTTAAGTGTGAACTAGATAATGAAGAATTAGTTAAAAGAAAAAATTCTTTAGAAGAAAAGTGTATGGCTCTAAAAGAAAGACTTAAAGAAGTTAAGGTAGATTCTGAAGAGTATAACAAAACAAAGAACAATGAGATTGATAATTTAAAAAGTATTATTTGTTCTATGGAAGAGAAAATTAAAGAAGTTGATAATTTATATAGTACAATAGATAATTTGCATAAAGAATTAGAAGAAACAAAGCAAAAGTTACAAGCTGAAAAGGAAGAATTAGAAAAGAATTTTGTAACAAAAACAGAAGAGTTAAAACAAAATTTTGCTTATGAAAAAGATAGTTTAACAGACTCTTATGATAGAAAAGTAGAAGAATTAAAGAATGCTTTAGAAGGTAAAAAACAAGAACTTACTTTACTTAATTTAAAAAATGAAGAGTTGAAAAAAGCAGAGGTTTCTTTAAAAGATGAAGTAATATTAAAGGAAAAAGAAATTGAAGAGTGTAAATATAATAGTGATGAAATTAAAAAACTAAAGAGTAGAATAAATAGTATAGAAAATGAAAAAGAAGTTCTTAAAAAGAGTAATAAAGAGTTGAAGTTCAAATTGCAAAATTCAAGATATAAATTATTAGACTTAGAGAAAAAATTAAATGATGCAAATTTTAACCTTGCAATAGAGAAAAAAATAAAAAATCCATTGTTAAAATAAGAGTCTGTCCTATTGCGGACAGGCTTTTCTTTTAGAAATATGGTTAAGTTAAGATGGAAAAGTAAATATATTTATGATATAACAAAATAAGTACAAAATAAACAAAAGAGTAAATTTAAATTATATAGGAGAGATTCTTATGAAAAGAGTGGAAGTTTTAGCTCCGGCTGGTAGCATGGAAAGTCTTTATGCTGCGATAAATAAAGGTGCTGATGCAGTATATCTTGGAGGAAATAAGTTTTCAGCAAGAGCATATGCATCAAATTTTGATAATGATAATATGATTAAAGCTATAGATTATGCTCATAGTTATGACGTTAAGGTATATGTAACATTAAATACTATTCTTAAGGAAAATGAAATAGATGAGGCTGTAAAATATGTAGGATTCTTATATGAAATAGGAGTAGATGCTTTAATAATACAAGATGTAGGCTTGCTAAAGAGGATAAGAGAAGATTTTAAAGATTTTGAATTGCATGCATCAACTCAATTAACAGTACACAATGGAGAAGCAGCTTTATATTTTAAAGACAAGGGGTTTCATAGAATAGTTTTATCAAGAGAATTAAGTTTAGATGAAATTAAATATATATCTAAAGATTTAGCTATAGAGACAGAAATGTTTGTTCATGGAGCATTATGTATAAGTTATTCTGGACAATGTTTAATGAGTTCTATTATAGGTGGAAGAAGTGGTAATAGAGGTAGATGTGCTCAACCGTGTAGAATGGAATACACTTTAAAGGGTGAAAAGTCTGGTGAAAAAAGAGGATATCTATTAAGTCCTAAAGATATGTGTACTATAGAAGATGTAAATGAAGTTATAAATACTGGTACGTATTCATTAAAGATTGAAGGTAGAATGAAGAGAGCTGAATATGTGGCAGGTGTAGTTGATAACTATAGAAAAGCAGTAGATAAAGCTTTATTTAACTCAAAATATGATAGTCAAGCTGGAAAGAGACAGTTACTTCAATTATTTAATAGAAGTGGATTTACAAAAGCATTCTTACAAAAAGATACAGGCAAGGATATGATGAGCTATAATTCACCTAAAAATGCAGGAATTCCATTAGGAAAGGTTGATAATAATGGTGAAGTAGTGCTGAAAGAGGATATTAAGCTTGGTGATGGAATTAGATATAGAGATAAAGGATTTACATTAAGTAAGATGCTTTTAAATGGTAATGAGATTAAAGAAGGTAAAAGAGGAGATAAAGTAAAAATATTTCCAATAGATTATAAAAAAGGTGATGAATTATTTAAAAGCTTAAATAAAGAGTTATTTGATGAATTAGAAGGATATTTAAAACCATTTTATAAGAAGATACCATTAAAAGCTAATGTAAGATTTGAGATTGATAAACCTTTTTCTTTAGAAGTTACTTACAATGGAAAAGACTACAAATTCTTAGGAGAAGTCGTTCAAAGGGCTGAAAAAAGACCATTAGATAAAGAGAGAATAGAAGATGCTTTAAAAAAATCAGGAGATGTTCCTTTTAAATTTGAAGAAGTAGTTTTTGAAAATTTTGAAGATGGATTTTTAAGAGTAGCTGATTTAAATAATTTAAGAAGAGATGCGTTAGAATCTATAGCTAAAAGCATAAGTAAGAGTTATAGAAGAAGAAGACCTGATAAGATAATATATAAAGATAATATAATTAATAAGGAAAATATAAATGAAGTATTTAGCTGTATTACAAAAGAACAGGCAAATGCATTAATAGAATGTGGAGCTAAGGATATAGCATTTGATTTATTTAGTAGAGAATTAAATGCTTTGAGATCAAAGGATTTAATAGAGCTTAGTGAGAAATATAAAGGTGATATTAGATTTTATGTAAAGACATCTACTATAGTTAAAGGTGAATTTAACTCTGTATGTGAAACTATAAATAAGGTTAAACCTTATATTAAAGGTATAGTTAGTTCTAATGTAGGGATAATAAATGTATTTAAGGATGAGTTATATATAATTGGTGATTATAAATTAAATATAATGAATTCAGAAAGCTTAAAATTTTATCAAAAGGATATAGAGTTACCTACTTTAAGCTTAGAACTTAATAGAGGAGAAATAAAAGCTCTTGCTAAAAAAGCAAAAGGAAATATGGCTATGATAGTTTATGGCAAACCAGAGCTAATGATAAGTGAATATTGTCCTATAGGAAGTACTTTTGGTGGAAAAAATTCAGAACAGAAGTGTAATATTGCATGTTCAAAGGATAAATTTACACTTATTGATAGAGTTAATGAAAGATTAAGAGTTATGACTGATCTTTATTGTAGAAGTTATATATTAAATCCTGTTCCATTAAACTTATTTGATGAAATAGATTCTATAAAAGAATTTGGAATAACATCATTCAGATTTGATTTTAGAGATGAAAGCTATGATGAAGTTAAGAAAGTTTATAATATTTATAAAAATAATTTAGACTTTGAAAGTAAAGATTATACAAAAGGACAATTTAGAAGAGGAATAGAGTAAGAGGGATGGTCATGAAAATAATTGCTATATTATTACTTTTTATAGGATGTATCTTTAGTATATATGAAATGATAGATTCTAATAAATTAATAAGATATGAGTGGTTTAAAAGTCTTGATAGAAGTAAAAAAATTAATGCCACAGCATTGTTAAAAAATTTTTGGAAGAAAAATATAATTTTAATAGCATTGATGCTGGGAATGATTTTAATAGTATTATCTACTTTTAGCAAGATTGGGAATAGATACGAAAATATTATAAGTATAATATCAATAATTTTTGCTGTGCTTTTTATAATCTTTAGTATTTTAAGTAGAATAAAATATGATAATAAGATAAACGAATTTAAGTAGGTAAATAAGGAGAGAGTTATGAAAGAAAAAACTCTAAGAGTGCTAGAATTTAATAAAATTAAACATAAATTAAGATCATATGCAATAACAGAGAGTGCTAAGAGATTAGTTGACGAACTTGCGCCATATAAGTCTATATTTGAAGTGAAGAATAAATTAGAAGAAAGCAATGAGGCTTTAGATATACTTATAAGAAAAGGAGCACCGCCATTTGAAGGGTTATTTGATACAAGAGAAGCTTTAGAAAGAGCGGGAAAAGGTGGAGTTTTAACAGCTGGTCAACTTTTAAGAATTGGTGGAATGCTTAGATGTTCTAGGAGATTTAAAGAGTATATTGAAAGAAAAGAAGATGAGATATCATATAAGCATTTAGAAGACTTGGCATATATTCTTACACCGATAAGAAAGTTGGAGAGTGATATTGAAAATGCTATAGTTTCTGAAGAGGAAATAAGTGATAAGGCAAGTGGAACTTTATATGGAATAAGACGAAGTTTAAAAGAGAAAAATTCATCTGTAAGGGAAAAGATTAATTCTATAGTTAGAGCTAATTCTAAGTATTTACAAGATTCTATTTATACAATGAGAGGAGATAGATATGTAATACCTGTTAAGGCAGAATATAAAGGTGCCGTTCCAGGATTAGTACATGATCAAAGCTCTACCGGAGCTACTTTGTTTATTGAACCAATGAGCTTAGTTAATTTAAATAATGAAATAAAAGAACTTATGCTTAAAGAAAAGGCGGAAATAGAAAGAATATTATCTGAACTTTCTTCAAAAGTATATGATAATATCGAAGAAGTAAGGAACAATTATAAAATTTTAACAGAGCTAGATTTTATTTTTGCGAAAGGTAAATACGCATCAAATCTAAATGCAGTAATACCTACTGTTAGAGAGGATAGAAGCTTTGATATAATTGGAGGAAAACATCCTCTTATTGACCCGAAGGTAGTTGTTCCTTCGGATATATATTTAGGGGAAGAATTCACAACACTTATGATTACTGGTCCTAATACTGGTGGTAAAACAGTAACTTTAAAGACTGTTGGACTTTTACACCTTATGGCATTAAGTGGATTGTTAATACCAGCAAGAGATGGATCAGCAGTAGGTTTCTTTAAAGAAATATTTGCAGATATTGGTGATGAGCAAAGCATAGAGCAATCTTTATCAACTTTTTCATCTCATATGACTAATATAGTATCAATTTTAGAAGATGCTGATGAAGATTCATTGGTGTTATTTGATGAATTAGGTTCAGGTACAGATCCAACTGAAGGGGCTGCTTTGGCTGTAGCGGTAATTGAAACACTTAAAAATAGAGGTACTAGACTTATAGCAACAACTCACTATAGTGAGTTAAAAGGTTATGCGCTTAGAACAGTAGGAGTTGAGAATTCATCTGTAGAGTTTGACGTTGAGACTTTAAAGCCTACATATAGGTTGTTAATTGGTATTCCAGGAAAGTCAAATGCATTTGAAATTTCTAAAAGACTTGGATTAGGTGAAGATATAATTGTAAAAGCTAAAGATTATATGTCTAAAGAAAATCTTCAATTTGAAGATCTTATTAGAGATTTACAAGAAAAGAGCATAATTGCTAATAAAGATGCAAGAGAAGCAAAGAGAATAAAAGAAGAAGCAGAAGAGCTTAAAAAGAAATACGAAGAAAAACTTCAAAAGTTAGATAAAGTTAGAGATAAGGCATATGAAGAAGCAAGAAGAGAAGCTAAAGATATAATAAGCAGAGCTAAAGATGAAGCCGATGAAATAGTTAAGGCTATGCGAGAACTTGAGAAAATGGGAATTGCAGAAGGTGGAAGAAATAGGCTTGAAGCAGAAAGAAGAAAGCTTAAGGAAAGTCTTGAGGAAAAAGAAGCTGCAATGATTAAAGTAAGAGAAAACAATGGAGAGCCTTTAAAAAATGTTACACTAGGAATGGAAGCATTTTTACCTTCTTTAAATCAACGAGTTATTGTAATTTCAATGCCTGACAATAAAGGTGAAGTACAAGTTGAAGCAGGTATAATGAAAATAAATGTTAAACTAAAGGATTTAAGAAAAGTTGAAGTTACTCCAGTAAAGAAAGAAAAGAAAAAAAGAGAGGTAAAGTTAAATTTAAAATCTGTTGAGAGTAGAATAGATTTGAGAGGAATGGATGCTGAGGAAGCGTGTTATAGAACTGATAAATATTTAGATGAAGCATATATGGCTAATTTAGGAGAAGTTACTGTTGTTCATGGAAAAGGTACTGGAATTCTTAGAAAAGCTATAAATGATATGTTAAAAAGACATCCTCATGTTAAATCATATAGACTAGGTGTATATGGTGAAGGTGGAGATGGAGTAACTATAGTTGAGTTAAAATAGATACTAGTTGGGGTAAAGATTTTATATATCTTTGCTCCAATTTTTATGGATAAATTAATTGTTATGTAATTTAAAAGATAAATAGACTATGCTATAATTGTAGTATATTGGAGGGATATTGTATGTATTTAATTAGTGCTTGTTTATGTGGTGTAAATTGTAAATATAATGGTGGTAATAATTATTCTAAATATTGCGATGATTTATTTAAAAGTGGTAAGGCAATACTTATTTGTCCTGAACAATTAGGGGGATTACCTACTCCTAGAGTTCCTAGTGAAATGAATAATGAAGCTGAGGAAATATTAAAAAGAAGAGGTAAAATATTAACTAAAGATGGAAGGGATGTTACAGAAGAATTTGTAAAAGGCGCAAAAGAAGTTGAAGAAATTGCTAAAAAGCTTAATATAGAAGGTGCTATATTAAAAGATGGTAGTCCTTCGTGTGGTGTTAATTATATTTATGATGGGACTTTTAAGGGAAATAAAATAAAAGGTAGAGGTATTACTGCAGAAATTTTAGTTCAAAACGGAATTTCTGTTATAAGTGAAAATGATATAGGAGGAAAATAGATGGGGATATTTGATTTTTTCAAAAATAAAGAACATAAAAGAGTAGAAGATGAAGAAAAAATAGAATATATAAATGAAGAAGATAGTTATGGGGAAAATGAAGAAATAAAAACAATAGAAAGCATCCAATATAATTTTAAAATAGAGGAAAGTTTTGATGAAATAAAATCTAAAGAGGTAGAGCAGAACTTTGAAGAAATGTCTCCAGAGAGATTAGATTATATAATCACTGAAGAAATTTTAAAAGTAATTGAAAACTATACAGATTTTGATTCTGTACAAAACACTGTTAAAGAAGCTACAAGAGCCATTGGTGTAAGAAACGTTGAGCATGTTAAAGATTATTTAAAGGGAAGAGTATCAAAACCACAAAGATGGAAGATGAAATATGAAGAATTAGGACAATGGGGTAGGACGGTTGAAAATGCGGTTCTAACCATTTTATATGGATTTGGTGAGGATGGTGTTGATGAGTTATTAAAGATATCTGTAATGCCGTCAGAAGTAAGCTTTAAAGCTATTAATTTGCTTTGTAAGCTTGCAGCAAGAGATATTGAAAGACAAAAAATTATTGATTCAATAATATATATTATGAAACCATTAAGAGAAGATGAAATTATTAGAGTTTTAACTTTCTTATCTCAAATTAAGAATAGTGCAAAAGTAGATAGACTATTAGAGTTATATTATAAAAAATATTTATTAGATAATAATTTAGAATATGCTTATGATACTGTAATTAATAGAATTAATTTAAGAGGAAGTTATATAGAAGATGAGCTTATATTTTTTAAAGTGTTAGCTCTTTATGATGGAAAATTAGACGCAGATTTAATACTAAAAGGTGAAAAAGGCATTATAGATTTTACTAATGTGCCAGACGATATTAGAGTTAAAGCAGCTGTAAGTTATTATTCATTAAATAAAGATGATAATGAAATAAATTATAGATTATTGTACTTAAAAGATAACTCTTTAGATTTAGAATTACGAAAGTTTTTATCAACTGTAATTTAATAAAGAAATATGAAAATAGCTAGAGATTTTATCTCTAGCTATTTTTATCTATTTAGATAAAGTTAATAAACTTTCTAAGTCAGCAATTATTGTTTTAATTAAATCTATTTTACCTTGAGCATAATCTTTTTCATCTAGAAGATTAATATATTGGTTCATTAATGCTTCGGTTTCTTTATATTGGTTTAAAAGTCTCAATACCTCTTCGTGCATTTTAATACCTCCAACAAAACAACTACTCAACTGTTACAGACTTAGCTAAATTTCTTGGTTTATCAACATCGCAACCTTTTTGTTTAGCTATATAGTATGCAATAAGTTGAAGTGGAACTACACTTACAAGCGGTGTTAATAAGTCTATAGTTTTTGGAATATAAACTAAATCATCACAAACTTCTTTAGCTATAGTATCACCTTCATTAACGACAGCAAATATATTACCACCTCTAGTAGATACTTCTCTAACATTACTAATCATCTTATCTTTTAAGAATTCTTGTGTTAAAAGAGTAATAACAGCAGTATCTTTTTCTATTAATGCTATAGGACCATGTTTTAATTCTCCAGCAGCATATGCATCACAATGAATGTAAGATATCTCTTTTAACTTTAATGAACCTTCCATTGCAACTGCATAATCTAACCCTCTACCTAAGAAATACATATCTTTATGGTTATAGTGTGATGATGCAAATTTTTGTAATGAATCTTTCATAGTAAGAGCTTTTTCTATTTTATCAGGAATTTGTAATAATTCAGACTTAATAGTTTCAATCTCTTCATCACTTAAAGTGTTTTTTAATGATGCAAAATATAATCCAAGAATATAGAAAGCTGCTAATTGAGTTACATATGCTTTTGTTGAGGCAACTGCGATTTCAGGTCCAGCTAAAGTATAGAATACATCATCAGCCTCTCTTGAAACAGATGAACCAACAACATTAGTTATTGCTAATATTCTTGCACCTTGTTTTTTCCCATCTCTTAATACTGCAAGTGTATCAGCAGTTTCACCAGATTGAGAAACTACAATTATTAAAGTTTTATCTGTAATCATAGGATCTCTATATCTAAATTCTGAAGCTATATCTACTTCTACAGGGATTTTTGCCAGTTTTTCAATAACTGTTTTACCAACTACACCAGCATGGTAAGCAGTACCACAAGCTACTATATATATTTTATCAAAGTTTTCAAGATCTTCTTTAGTGAAGGTTATATTATCAAGAGTAATCTCTTTATTTAATGATATTTTACCTAATAAAGTATCTTTAACAGCTCTTGGTTGTTCATGAATTTCTTTTAACATAAAGTCTTCATATCCACCTTTTTCAGCTGCATCTACATTCCAAGTAACATGATAAATTTCTTTATCTATCTTTTCGCCTTCCTCAGTTTTAAGCTCTACACCATCTTTTGTTAAAATAACAAATTCCTTATCCTCTAAAAGATAGACATTTCTAGTGTAATTTAAAACAGCAGGAATATCTGAAGCTATAAAGAATTCATCTTCACCTAAACCAACTATTAATGGACTATCTTTTCTTACTGCGATAAGTTTATCAGGTTCATTTTTATTTATAACACCTATGGCAAAGCTTCCTTCTAATTTTGAAGTTGCTTTAACAACAGCATCAAATAAATCACCATCATAATAAAAATCTATTAAATTTGGTATTACTTCTGTATCTGTTTCAGAGAAAAAAGTATATCCTTTAGAAATTAGCCACTCTCTTAATTTAATATAATTTTCTATTATTCCATTATGAACAACACTTAAAGTTACATTAGCATTAGAGTGTGGATGAGAATTAACATCAGATGGTTCTCCGTGTGTAGCCCATCTTGTATGACCGATTCCAATATTACCGTTTATAGGCTTTTCATTTAAACTATTTGCAAGATTTTGAAGACGACCTTTAAACTTTCTAACTTCTATTTCTCCATCGTTAATTACTGCAATACCTGCAGAGTCATATCCTCTATATTCTAATTTTGATAAACCTTCTACTAAGACAGAAGAAGCCTGTCTTTTTCCTACATATCCAACTATTCCGCACATAAATTTAATCTTCCTTCCTATTCTCTTATAATAATTAAGTTATAACTATTGTTTTCAAAAAGGGTATAAAATCCCTATAAATCCAAAACCAATAGGTGGTTTTAACACCAAGTTAGTGTTGTCCTACAAATCACTTCATAGATTTACTAACTGTTAACGGTAGTGCGATACCGTGGGGCACCCGCCGAAGAATTCGATACTCCCCATCCTCGTCAACTTAAGTGAGATCCTAAATCTTTGATTTAGTTGGTGGAACTTACTCCTACTGTATAGGAGTTTCTCACAACCTAAATAAATCTCTGATTTGGTTAGGCGAACTTACTCCTACACAGTAGGAGTTTCCTATTCAATCTAACAAATCTTTAATTAGTTAGATGAACTTACCTGATTTTTAGCTGAAATTTTTATATGAAAATCTTAGATTCAGTTAGCCTATATCACTCGGCATAAGCTGAGCGGCTTAAAAAATCCAAATCTACGATTTTTCATCTTACTAATTTTATTTATTAGTAAGGATTATCACACTTAAGTTCTGGCGCTTTTTATTTTTGTGATAAAAATTAAACTCTATAATATTGTCCTCCTTTCTTTGAAAAATTATTTAACGACTTAATTCTATCATAAAAATTATTTTTGTCTAGAATAAATATTTCAAAAATTGGAATCTTAATTATAATATAGTACAAAATTTGCAAGTTGTTACATGAAAAAAATGATGAAAAAACTCAATAAAAATATCATTATATTTTATAAATAGTTTTTTATAAAAAATTTTCAGTTTATTAATGTTTATATGGATTGATTAGATAAAACTTTAAATGAATGGAATGAAGTTCAGTAATTAGAGGAATTTATTCATAGAAATATATTGTTTTTTTGGATAAACGTAAAAGAAATGAATAAAAGATAGATTTTTTGTTAAGAATATTCAAGAGAGTTTTATTGATAGGAGGAATTATTTTGTCAAGTTTAGAATTGAAAATAAGAGATAAAAATATACCAAATAGTGCAAAAAAATCTAGAAAGAATGGGAATATTCCTGGAGTGCTATATGGAAAAGCAATAAATAATTTAATGTTTGAGGTTGGAGACTTAGAATTTATACATGAAATATCTTCAACTGGTGAGCATGGAATAATTGATGTACTTTTAAATGGAGAAAATCATAAAGCTTTAATTAAAGAGATACAAAGAGACCCTGCAACAAATAAAATTATTCATTTAGATTTAGAAGAGTTAAAAGGTAAAGATAAAATTGTTTCATCTGTACCAATACACTATGTTGGAGAAGAATATATAAATCGCAGAGGAACAGTATTACAAAAGGAAAAAGATAGCGTAAAAATCGAATGCAATGTAGATTCTTTACCAAAATTTATAAATCTAAATGTTGGTGATGGAACAGTAGGTTCTGTATATAAGCTTGGAGATTTAGAAGTTGCATCAGAAATATCAATTTTAGATGATTTAAATTCAGTTGTAGCAGCAGTTAGTTATGAAAGAAAAACTGTTTCAGATGATATGGATGCAGTAGAAGAAGCAGAATAAAATTATGGAGTATGAGCTATAGCAATAATTGCTAAAAAAGCTCATACTTTTTATTTGAAAATTTCCAAAAATGTTATATAATATACAAGATAACATTTAGGAGGTATAAGTATGGGATACAAAGAAAAGTATAATTTATGGTTAAACTCAAAAGACATAAATGAAGAAATTAAGGAAGAACTAAGAAGTGTTACTAATGAAAAAGAAATTGAAGATAGATTTTATAAAGATTTAGATTTTGGTACTGGTGGATTGAGAGGGATTATAGGAGCTGGTACTAATAGAATGAATGTTCATACAGTGTCTAAAGCAACACAAGGATTTGCAAATTATTTAAATAATTCATTTGAAAATCCATCTGTAGCAATAGCATATGATTCAAGAAATATGTCAAAGGAATTTGCTGAATCTGCAGCATTAACACTTTGTGCTAATAATATAAAGGTATATTTATTTGAAAGTTTAAGACCTACACCAATGCTTTCATATACAGTTAGACATTTAGAGTGTAAGGGTGGAATAGTTATAACTGCTTCTCACAATCCAAAAATATATAATGGATATAAAGTTTATGACGAATTTGGTGGACAAGTAACTGATGAGAAGGCTAACATAATAATAAATGAAGTAAACAATGTTTCAGATTTTAGTCAAATCAAGATAATTACTAACGAGGAAGCAGTTAATAGTGGACTTTTAGTATATATAGGAGAAGAAGTTGATAAGGCTTATATAGAAGAAGTTAAATCATTAACTATAAGAAAAGATTTAGTAGCTAGCAAAGCGAAAGATTTAAAAGTTATATATACTCCAATACATGGTAGTGGAAATATGCCTGTAAGAAGAGTTTTAAAAGAGCTTGGATATGAAAATGTTGAAATTGTTAAAGAGCAAGAGATGCCAGATGGAAACTTCCCAACAGCACCATATCCAAATCCAGAAGATCCAAAGGTGTTTAAATTAGCTTTAGATATGGCAAAAGAATCTAATCCAGATATAATCTTTGGAACTGACCCAGATTGTGATAGAATAGGTGTAGTTGTTAAAGATAGTAAAGGTGAATACCAAGTATTAACTGGGAACCAAACAGGATTATTATTAAGTAACTATATATTATCAGCATTAAAAGAAGAAAATAGACTTCCTGAAAATGGAGTTATTATAAAGACAATAGTTACTTCTGAAGGAGTAAAAGAAATAGCTAAAGCTTATGATATTGAAGTGATGGATGTACTTACAGGATTTAAGTATATTGGTGAAAAGATAAGAGAATTCCAAGAATCAGGAGATAAAAAATATATTTTTGGATTTGAAGAAAGCTATGGATATTTAGCAGGTGAATTTGTAAGAGATAAAGATGCAGTAATAGCTTCTATGTTAATTGCAGAAATGACTCTTTATTATAAAGAAAAGGGAATGAGTCTTTATGATGCCCTAATAGATTTATATAAAGAATTTGGATTCTTTAAAGAAGATTTAATTTCTATAGAACTTAAAGGTAAAGAAGGTCAAGAAAAGATTGCTGCATGCATAGATTCTTTAAGAAACTCAACATTAACTGAGGTTGACGGAGTTAAGGTAAACACTAAACTAGACTATAGATTAAGCAAAGAAGATGATTTAGTTAATAATACAGAAAAAGTAATCAACTTACCAAAATCTAATGTTCTTAAGTTTATACTAGAGAATGGTTCATGGTTTGTTGTAAGACCTTCAGGTACAGAACCAAAAATGAAAATATATCTAGCTATTAAAGGTAATGGATTAGAAGATTCTGCTGAAAAATTAACTAGATTTAAAGAAAGTGTTATGACTATAGTTAATGAAAAGTTAGTTTAAGTTGAAAACTGAATTTTTATATTAGTTATTTAAAAATAATTAGAAGTTAAAAATAAAAGCTACTGGGAAACCGGTAGCTTTTATTTAATTTAAGAAATAAGACTGTTAACTATATTGGGGATAATTAAGAGAGGTTAATAAATAAAAGAACAAAAGATTCACTTTATGGTTTTATTTGAAAGTTTTATAGGAATAATGTATTATGATAAAAGAAATAATCTACTAGAGGAGTGTAATATATGGATTATAATGCAATGATTAAAGAAAAATTAGGTAAACTTTTATTTTTAGAGATAAATATTAAAGGATTTAAAGAAAATATAGGTATCCCTGAATATGTTACATTGAAAAATAATGAATTATATATGCCAATAGATTCAAAATATATAAGTTCAAATATACAAAATGAAATAAAATTAAAGAATATTCCTATATATTGTTTTATTGAAGGTATGTTTACTGCTATAGGCTGTGATGAAAACTTAAGATTTAATGATGACTATGAACTAATTTTAGATTACATAAAAGATACAGAAACTTGTATAAAATCTTTAATAAGCAAAGCTATAGAAAAGGATGAGCTTTTAGAGGGATATCTTTTACTAAAAGGTTATTATAGATATTCAAAGGATTTAGATGTTTATAAAAAGCTTTTATTAGTAGGAGAAGCAATAAGAGAAAAGGATAGCTCATTTAGTGAAATACTTATGGGGGATATAGAGTATGCAGAAGAAAGGCTTTTAAAGATAACAGAAGGTTACTTATATAAAGCTATGATATTAAAGGAAAAAGGTGAATTTGAAGCAGCGAGAGTAGCATTAAATGAGTATTTTAATAAAGGTGGAAAAGAGACTGAAGAAATAAAGATTTTAAATCAAGATATTAATAATATTGCTGATTATGAAAAAGCTATAGCTTTACTAGAAAATAATCCAACTAAATCTATAGAGATTTTACTTAGCTTATGCAATGAGTTTGATGAGAATCCATTGATTTACTACTATTTAGGAATAGGATTCAGAAAGCTAGAAAATTATGACAAAGCGATTTATTACTTAGAAGAGAGCATAAGAAGAGAAAGTGGTATTTTAGAGGTGGTAGTAGAACTTGGTCTTAACTATGCTTGTATTGGAGATTATGAAAAGGCTATTGGATTATTTAAAAAAGCTTTTGAAGCATCAAGGGATGTAGAAATTTGTACAAATATAATAATGTGTTACTTAAATATAGGAGATATGGAAAATGCTAATCTTCATTTAGAAATTGCTAAGAAGCTTAATCCTGAAGATGAAATAGTTAAACAAATAGAGAACATTATAAAAAATAAGTAATTTAAAGAGGAATGTTATATGATAGAAAATAGAGAGGGATATATAGAGATTTTAGGGTATAAAATTTTTTCTGGAACTAAAAAAGAATGTTTAGATAAGGTCTTTTCCTATGAGAAAGTTCATGTTATATCTGGTAATCCAGAGGTGCTATACACAGGACTTAGAAATGAAAAGTTATTAGAAAATTTTAAGTCAAATAAAGTACTTATTATTCCAGATGGGGTAGGAACACAAATTTCAGGACGGATTTTGAAAACACCAGTAAAAGAAAAAATTGCTGGAATAGAATTAATGAAAGAAATAATTAAAAGATGTAATGAGAATGGTGAAGGAATTTATCTTTTAGGAGCTTCACAGGATAGCTTAGATGCTTGTAAAGATAAACTTTTAGAAGAGTACCCACAGGTAAAAATAGTTGGTGCTAGAAATGGATTTTTTGATATTGAAAATGCAGATGAAATTATAAATGATATAAAAGATAAAAAGCCATTAGCATTATTTGTTGCTATGGGATGTCCAAGACAAGAGAATTTTATAGTTAAGTATATGGATGAGCTTCCAGTGAAGATTTTTATGGGTGTAGGTGGAAGTTTTGATGTAATAGGTGACAAAGTAAAAAGGGCACCGAGGTGGATGATTAATATAGGGATGGAATGGGCATATAGAGTTATAAAAGAGCCTTTTAGAATTAAAAGGCTTGGAAGTATTCCTAAGTTCTTATGGCTTGTTGTGAAAGATAGAGGAACAAGTTATGAAGGGAAATAAAATTTTTAAAGCAACCTTTGTTGTTATGATTGTTACTTTACTTAGTAGAGTTTTAGGGATGGTTAGAGATATCTTGGTTGCATCTAATTTTGGAGCTGGAGTGTATACTGATGCATATAAAGCGGCTGTTTCTATTCCTGATAATCTATTTACTATTATAGGGCTAGCAATATCAACTGTATTTATACCGATGATAAGTAAAGTTAAATACGAAAAAGGTAAGGAGGAAATGTTTAAATTCTCTAATAATATAATAAGCATTCTCTCAGCTATTTCGGTATTGCTTTTAGTATTTGGACTTATATTTACAAAAGATTTAGTTAAGATTGTAGCAACAGGTTTTGATCAAGAAAGAATGGATTTAGCGATTACATTAACGAAGATTAGCTTAATCAATTTATTATTTTTATCGATAAATGTTTGTTTTCTTTCTATGCTTCAGGTTTGTGAAAAGTTTATTTTACCTTCGATTTTAGGATTATTTTTAAATTTACCTATGATAATTTATTTAGTTTTATTTAAGGATATAAGTATATTAGGGTTAACTGTAGCTAATGTAATAGGAAATGCCTTACGTGTAGTAGTTCAAATTCCAGCCCTTTACAAGGAAGGCTATAGAATTATTCCTCATATAAATTTAAAAGATGAGAGGATAAAAAGAGTACTGATATTAGTTGTGCCAGTAATTATTGGAGCTGGAGCTAATTCGTTAAATATGATAGTTGATTTAAATATATCTTCAACTTTAGATGTAGGGTCTATGTCAGCTTTAGATTATGCTCAAAAGATTATAGTATTTATTAATACGGCCATTACAACGTCGATCGTATCTGTATTATATCCTGTTATGAGCAATAAATTAAACGAAGGTGATAATGAAGGATTTTTAACATATTTATGCAAATCAATAGTTATAATATCTCTATTATTAATTCCAATTGCTTTTGCAATAATACTGTTAAATAAAGAAATAGTTACAGCTTTTTATGGAAGAAATCAGTTTGGAGCTAGTGCGATTACATTAACATCTATAGCTCTTTTAGGTTATTCAATGCAAATCCCATTTTTAGGAGTACGTGATATATTAAATTCATCACTATTTTCAATGCAAAAAACGAAGATAACGACTATAAATGGTGTTATAGGAGTTGTAGTTAATATAGTTTTAAGTATAACATTATCGAGAAAAATTGGACTTTTAGGAGTAGCTATAGCATCTTCTATTGCGTCAGCTGTAACTGCAATTTTACTATTCTATTCCACTAAGAAGGTTATAGGAAACATTGATTTAAGAGATATGTTAAAAAGCTTATCTAAGATTACTATATCTGCATTTATTATGATATTTATAGTGAAGATAGTTAATGATTTCTTAGGTATTAGTAATCCTTTTATGGTCTTAATTATAGATGGTGCTATTGGTAGTATAGTCTTCTTTACAGGATGTATTGTACTAAGGGTTAAAGAGTTAAAAGAAATATTAGATATGCTGCTTAAGAAGTTTATAAGAAAAGAGGTTAGATAGGATATGAAGATATTATTTATTGCTTGTTATTCTCCTTTGATAAATAATTCTGCGTCTATAGAAACATTACAATATTTGAATAACTTAGCTAAAGATAATGAAATTGATTTATTAACAGTAAATTTTCCTGAAAATTCGATTTATTATGATGAGTATATTTTAAATATGCTAGATAAGAAAGTTAATCTTCATATTATATCTGGAGGTAAGATTTTCGAAAAGATAATGCCTAAAAAAACTCTTAATAAAGATGAAGATAATAATGGCTCAAATAAAAGTAGTTTTTTAAAGAAGAATTTAAAAAAGGCAAAAGCTATAGTTGCTGTACCTGATATGTACTTAAATTGGGCTAGGAGAGCATCAAAGTATGGAATTGAATTAGTGAAGAAGAATAATTATGATGTTATTTTTTCGATGCATGAACCACCATCAAGCCATATATGTGCTTTAAAAATAAAAGAAAAGTTTAAAGATATACCATGGGTTACATATTGGAGCGATCCTTGGCTTAAAGATTCTACAAGAGAAGGTATTGGAAGTATAAGAAAGAGCATCGAAGGACGTTGGGAAAAGAGAGTGGTTGAGCTTTCAGATAGGTTTATTTTTGTAACTAAAGCTAATAGAGATGATTATGTTAAAACATATAATATACCAATAGAAAAAACTTACATACTTACTAGAGGGTATGATAGTAATTCTTATAGAGATATTAAAGCTTTAGGAATTCCAGAGAAAATAGATAATTTTAAAGTAAATTTTGTTTATGCGGGTGAAATTTTTAGTAAATTAAGAGATGTAAATCCATTTATAGATGCTGTAAATCAAATTAAAGAAAAAGATATTGAATTATTTAACAGTCTTAATATTTTATTCTTTGGGAATATAGATGACAAATCAGTAGAGAGTAAATTAAAATCTGTAGAAAATGTAAATGTATCACCGAGAATTCCTTATAAAGAAGCTTTATCTTATATGTTAAATAGTGAAGTGTTACTTTTATTTGGAAATAAGAATTCTAAACAAATACCAGCAAAAATTTACGATTATTTTGGAGCAGAAGGTAGAATATTTGTAATACTAGGAGACGAAAATGATCCTATAAAAGATGTAGTATTAAATAATGATAAATGTATAGTTGTAAATAACAATGAAGATGAAATCATAGAAGGTATAAATAAAATTATTGAGTTGGTTAAGGAAAATAAATTAACTAAACCACTAAAAGAATATGAGTGGGCAAATATTTCAGAAAGATTAAATAAAATATTAAGGGGGTAGACAATATGCATATAATGTTTATACCTTCTTGGTATGCAAATGAAAGAAATAAGGTTCATGGCAGTTTTTTTAAAGAACAAGCATTAGCACTACAAAGTAAAGGTGTTAAAATAACAGTAGCTTATAATGAGATATGGCCACTTACATTAATAAATAAGGTTAAAGAAAAAAGTGGATTATATTTTAATATAGAGGATAACTTAAGGACGTACAGATATAAGAATTATAATTTTATTCCTAAAAGTCCATTGATGTTTAAAGTATTCAATAAAAGAATGGAAAAATTGTTTAAAGAGATTGAAAAAAAAGAAGGAAAAATTGATATAATTCATGCACAATCATCATTATGGGGTGGTATTAGTGCTGCATATTTATCGAAAAAGTTTAATGTCCCTTTAGTTATAACAGAACATTCATCTGTTGAAAGAGGTCCTTATATAAGAAAAAGCTATATTCCATGTATTGTTGATTCTTATAATACTGCGAAAGAATTAATAGCAGTTGGAAATGGGCTGAAGAGAGAATTAGAAGAATTAACTAAACGTGATGATATTAAAGTTATAGGTAATTTAATTCATTTTTCTGATTTTCAATTAAAAGATAGAAAACCAAATGATAAGTTTATATTTTTTTCCTTAGCTTTTCTTGAAGGTGAAAAAGGATTTGATACTTTAATAAAAAGTTTTAGTAAAGCATTTAAAGACACAAATAACTGTGAATTAGTTATAGGTGGAGATGGTAGTCAAAGAGAGTGGTTAGAATTGTTAGCTAATAAAGAGGGAGTTAGTAATAAAGTAACATTTCTAGGTGCATTATCAAGACATGATGTGTCTAAGTGGATGAAGCAGGCTGATGCTTTTGTATTACCATCTAGATATGAAACTTTTGGTGTTGTGTATATAGAAGCTTTAGCAAGTGGAACCCCTGTTATTGGAACCTTTAATGGTGGAGCAGAGGATATAATAACTAAAGATAATGGGTATATAGTTAATGTTGATGATATTAATGCTTTAGCTAATGCTATGGAGAAAATGGCTATGAATAAAGATAAATTTATCCCAGAAAAATTAAGAGAAGATTGTTTTAATAGATTTAATCCAGATGTTATTGCAGATAAGATAATATCTGTGTATAAGAATATCATAAAAGAAAGTGAGTTTTAGCTATGGATTTTAAACAATATAAAATAGATGAGTTTATAGGGGATTTAGCAAGTGATTTATCATCACCAGGAGGGGGAAGTGTTGCTGCTTTAGTAACAGCTTTAGCTTCTGCATTAAATTCTATGGTGTATTCATTTACTATAGATAAAAAAACTTTTGAAAGTCTTAATCAAGAAGAGAAGAAAAAAATGATAGAGCTATCAGAAGAAAGTAAAAAACTTATACAAGAGTCGTTAACTTATATGGATAAGGACAGAGAAGCTTTTACAAACCTTATGGATTGTTATAAGTTGCCTAAAGAAACAGAAGAAGATAGAGATATAAGAGGTAAAAAGATATTAGATAATACGATATTATCTATGAACGTTCCCTTAGAACTTGCTGAGAAAGCTATAAAATTTTATGATAATATAGAATTTGCTATAAAATATGGAAATAAAAACTTGATATCAGATGGAATTGTTGCAGCGATTCTTTTACATAGTTCTATTGAATCTGCTATAGTTAATGTAAAGGTCAATTATTTTAGTATAAAGAATAAAGAATCTGTAAGTTTTGTTCTAGATAGGTGCAAAGAACTTATGAATGAATCTTTAGAAAGAAAAAATAAAATAGTTGAGAGTTTTGAAGGCTAAACTAAGGTTTTTAGGAGAGAAGATATGAGTTTACTAATAAAGGTTGAAAAGGCTGTAGATCTTTTAAAAACTAAGTGTTTGATGAAGTTCAAACAAAGGATATATAGTGGTAAGAAATATAATATTAAATACCTATTTGAAGAAAAAAAAGGCTCAAAAGATTTATTGATTGGTTTTACGGCTTGTACAAAAGTTGGTCAAAAGGCAAGATATAATTATATTAAGACTTTAGAGGAATTTAAATGTAATAAACTTTTTATTTTGGATGATTTTGGGTTTGATGAAAGAGGAGCTTATTATTTAGGAAAAGATAGAGATTTCGCTATAGAAAAAGATGTGGAATCTTTAATTAATGATATTTGTAAGAAAATAGAACCTAAAAAAGAGTTTTATATTGGGTCAAGCAAAGGTGGATATGCTGCACTTTACTTTGGAGTTAGAAGAAAAGATACTTATATTGTAGTTGGTGCTCCACAGTATAACTTAGGTAATTATTTAAATTTACCTGGGCATACAGAAATTCTTAAGTATATTATGGGAAATTGTAACCAAGAATCTATAAGTATATTAAATGAATTATTAAAAGAGGCATTAATTAAAAATAAAGAGAATAAAAATAAGATTTTTCTTCATTATTCAGATAAGGAAGAGACTTTTGAATCAGACTTAAAACCACTTATAGATGAATTAATAAACTTGAATTATGAGAGTGAATTTGATTTAGAACATTATGAGAGTCATGCAGAACTTACTAAATATTATCCTCAATATATAAAAAAGATACTAAGTAAAAATCTTAGTAGATGAAAATGTGATTAATAGTTTAAAAATCTCCTTGTATTTTGCAAGGAGATTTTTGTTTGTTATATTAATATTTTAAGGAAGTTGATCTAAAGATTTAAATTCATATCCATCGGCTCTTATTTGATCTATTACAGCACCTAAAATATTTGTATTTGTTTTAGAAACTGCATGTAATAACATTATGCAACCAGGGTGGACACCGTTTGTAATTTTCTTCATAGCGTACTCTTCTGATGGTTGCTCGTCTTTTAGCCAATCTTTATAGGCAAAGCTCCAAAAAATACTTTTATACCCTAAATCTTTTGTCATCTTTAAAGAGTTAATTGAATATTTACCCATTGGAGGTCTGAAGAATTTAGGCATATCTGTGCCAACGACTTCTCTATAGGCATCTTCTACTTCAGTAAACTCGCTTTTGAATTTTGAAGGATCTGTTATAGATGCCATTGATGGATGGTGAGAAGAGTGATTACAAACTAAATGGCCTTCGTCAGCCATTCTTTTAATTATTTCTGGATTTTGAGTAATATACGGCTTTACTACGAAGAATGCCGCTGGAACACCTTTTTCCTTTAAAATGTCTAATATTTTTTCAGTATAACCATTTTCGTATCCTTCATCAAAGGTTAAATAAATAACTTTACTCTCTGTATCACCTAGGTAGTAAGCATCATAATCTTTAAGAATATTTACAGATTCTTTTGGACCTTCAGGAAGTGTATCCTTACCTCTATTTACAAAATACCAATTTAGTTCAGAGTTTTCTGGGACAACACTAGCATTTGCAGTATATGCAAATGTTGATGTTAAAGTTATTAATAGTGTTGGAATAATTTTTCTTATTAATTTTTTTGAAAACGTCAATATTATCACCCCTTATAAATTATTCATTATATTTTTTTACTTTAAGTTAAATAATATTCACAATAAAACGTATGGAAAAATAAAACTGATTTTTAAAATATTGACAATGAATGATTTGATGTATATAATGGGAATATATAGAAATAGAAGGAGGTAGGATTATGTTCAACTTTAATAACATTAAATTAGAAATAAAAATGAATATGAAGTATGTATATAGGTATAACCCTGTCTCTTTAGGTATTAATAATTAGTTAATTAAGAGTAATAATTTACTTGGTGAGATCGCGATATATATCCGCGATTTTTTTTATTATTATTTTTACGTATTAAAGGCTGTGGATATTCACGGCTTTTTTTATTTAACTAATTATTTGTCTAAAGAGAATAGAGATTTACTTTATTTTAAGAAAAGTGAGGTGTAGATGGATGAAGAGAATTTTACAATATGTATGGAAGTATAAAGGAAGTTTAATATTTGGAACAATATCAATGATTATAATTATAGGAATAGATTTGTTCAGCCCGTACTTACAAAAGATATTTTTAGATCAAGGCATTATAGAAGGAAAAGTGTCTTTAATAGTACCTATTTTAATAGGATTTGCTATTATTTCTATAGTTAAGGCAGTATTAGGATATGGAAAAGAATATATATACGACAGATTAGCTAGCTTTGTACAGGAAGATATTAAACATACTTTGTTTAATCATATTCAAAAATTGGAGTTTAAGTATTTTGACAATATAAATACTGGTGAACTTATGTCTAGAATTGGTGAAGATGTTGATAATATATGGGATACCATAGGTTTTGGGCTTAGGCTTTTTGTGGAGAATATTATATATTTTGTCGTTTCAGCTATTATATTATTTTGGCTAAATTGGCAATTAACTTTAATATGTATGGCTGTAATGATTCCTATAGGATTTATTGGAGTCAAGCTTGAAAAAGAATTTGGGAAGTGTTATGACGAACTAAGTGATAAAACAGCTGAAATAAATACAGCAGCAGAAGAAAATATTGCTGGGGTAAGACTTGTAAAAGCCTTTACTAGAGAAAAACATGAAATATTAAAATTTTTATCTATGAATAAAAGTTATTATGATTTGAATGTAAAACAGGCAAAAGTAATAGGGAAATACTTTCCGCCAGTAGAGTTTTTAACTAATATATCACTAGTTATAATGATAGTTATTGGTGGAATTTTTGTAATGAATGGGAATATGACTTTAGGTACTTTAGTTGCTTTTAATGGTTATATTGGTAATGTAATATGGCCATTAAGAATGTTAGGTAATTTATTAGATTTATTATCTAGAAGTAATGCTTCAGCAAAAAAGATATTTAAAATAATAGATAGGAAATCAGAAATTTTTACGATAGAAAGTAGTTATAAGCCTGATAAAATTGAAGGAGATATTGAGTTTGATAATGTTAGCTTTAAATATAACGATGAAGTTGTGCTTAAGGATATAAATTTGAAAATTCCTTCAGGTAGCACAGTTGCTTTGATGGGAACTACAGGATCAGGAAAATCAACATTACTAAATCTTATAGGTAGATATTATGATGTTTGTAAAGGTGAAGTATTAATAGATGGAGTAAATGTAAAAGAATATAACTTAGATAAGTTAAGAAATAATATGTCTGTTGTAATGCAAGATATATTTTTGTTCTCAGATTCTATAATTAACAATATAAAATTTAGTAATGAATTTGCAACAATTGAGGAAATTGAAGAAGTATCTAAGACAGCGTGTTGTTTTGATTTTATTAAAGAGTTAGCAGATGGTTATGAAACAGAAATTGGTGAAAGAGGTATTGGACTATCAGGAGGGCAAAAACAAAGAATATCAATTGCTAGAGCGCTTTTGAGAAAATCACCTATTCTGATATTAGATGATGCCACATCTGCTTTGGATATGGAAACAGAATATGAACTTTTATCAAATCTGAACAAGAGAAAAGATAAGAGTACAACATTTATAATAGCTCATAGAATATCTGCTGTTAAAAATGCAGATATAATTTTATATTTTGAAGATGGAAGTATAAAAGAAAAGGGGACTCACCAAGAATTATTAGAACTAAAAGGCAGCTATTACAATGTATATTGCGAACAATTTAAAGATTTTAATGTTTTAGAAAGAGAGGTGATATAGTATGGGTAGTAATGCAATAAATAAAGATGAACAAACTCTAAAAAGAAGTAAGATTGAGATAATAGAAAGATTATTTGTATATTTAAAACCTCATAGATCTAAAACTATAATTGTAATATTGCTTATGATATTCGTAATGATGTGTAGCATAATAAATCCATACTTATTACAGATAGCAATAGATGATTATGTAGGAAATAAAAATGTTAATGGATTGCTGGGTATTGGAGTAATTCTTGTTATAATTAATATTTTTGCATGGATTTTATCGCGAATTAGATGGAGGATGATTTCAGAAGTTACAAACACTGTGTTAGTAGATATTAGAAAAGAACTTTATAGTCATATTCAAAGTTTATCTTTTGACTTTTTTGATTCAAGACCTGTTGGAAAGATACTTGCTAGAGTAGTTGGAGATGTAAATGCACTTAAGAATTTATTTAATCAAAGTATACAAACTGTAATACCAGAAGGGTTAAGTTTAATTTGTGTATGTATAGCAATGATTATTATGAACTTCAAACTTGCAATTGCATGTATGACATTGCTTCCTTTATTAGCAATATCTATGTTTTGTATTGAAACAAAATCTAGAAAAAGGTGGAATGATTTTAGAAATAAAAGGTCAAACTTAAACGGATTTACTCATGAAAATTTTTCAGGAATAAAGGTGGTACAAGCTTTTGCCAAGGAAGATTCCACAGAAAAGACTTATAAAGAAATGGTTAGAAAAGAAAAGGATGCATTTTTAAAAGCTATAAAATTGAATGATCTATTTTGGCCATTGGTTGAACTGTCTTGGGGAGTTGGTACATTAATAGTATTTGCTGTAGGATATAGATTAATTCAGTCTGGAGAAATACAAATAGGTAAATTGATTGCATTTTCAATGTATACAGGAATGTTCTGGAGACCTATTACAAATCTTTCGAGTTTTTATAATACAATAATAACTAATTTTGCTGCTGCAGATAGAATATTTGATATTTTAGATATAAAACCAGAGATAGAGAATATACCTGAAGCTATTAATATTGGTAAAATTAGTGGGCAAGTTGAATTTAAAAATGTAAGCTTTGCTTATAATAACAGTTCCGAAGTTTTAAGTAGAGTAAATTTTAAAGTTAATAAGGGTGAAAAAGTTGCTTTAGTAGGTGCTACAGGGGCAGGAAAGACTACGATAATTTCTTTGTTAAGTAGATTTTATGATCCTACTAATGGCGAAATTTTAGTAGATGGTAAGAATATCAAAGGAGTTAATTTAGAATCATATAGATCGCAGATGGGGATAATGCTACAGGATACCTTCTTGTTTTCTACTTCTATAATGGAAAATATAAGATATGGTAGATTAGATGCCACTGATGAAGAGGTTATAGAGGCTGCGAAGGCTGTAAATTCTCATGACTTTATTATGGGAATGGAGAAAGGATACTTAACAGAGGTTAATGAAAGAGGTTCAAGGCTTTCTTTGGGACAAAGACAATTAGTTTCTTTTGCAAGAGCTTTGCTGGCTAATCCTAGAATACTAATTTTAGACGAAGCAACTTCTAATATTGACACAGAAACTGAAAAATTGGTTCAAGAAGGAATAGAAAAATTATTACAAGGTAGAACATCATTTGTTATCGCTCATAGACTTTCTACTATTAGAGATTGTGATAAGATAATGGTGGTTGAAAGTGGTGGAATAAGTGAAATGGGAACTCATGAAGAACTTTTAGCTAAGAAAGGATCTTATTACAATCTTTACATGGCACAGTATAGATTTATAAGTGAAGGAGCATAGTTGTTTGCTTCGTAAAGTGGAAAAGATTCCTAGTAGCATGGAGAAAAGTTTGCTGGCGAAAATGATAAAAGATGTTAGATGATATAGGGAAAAATGTTGTGCAAAGAGAAAATTATGAATGAGATATAGTGAAAAGTTTTAATGTATTACAGGTAGGAATCTAAGTATAGGGTGAATTTATAGTATTAAGGTATATTTATCTATGGTTGTATATTTTAAATGGTTGAAATAAAAATGTTTGTAGAGTATAATTTTAAAAGTATTAGTATACGGAAGAAAGGAATGTACTTAGATGAGATTAGGAATTGTAGGATTACCAAACGTAGGGAAGAGTACTTTATTTAATGCTATAACAAAAGCAGGAGCAGAATCTGCTAACTACCCATTCTGTACAATTGAACCAAATGTAGGTGTTGTTAGCGTTCCAGATAAAAGATTAGATGTACTTGAAAAAATGTATAACACTAAAAGAAAAGTTTATACTGCTGTAGAATTTTATGATATAGCTGGACTTGTAAAAGGAGCTTCTAAAGGAGAAGGACTAGGAAATAAGTTCTTATCACATATAAGAGAAGTTGAAGCTATAGTACATGCGGTAAGATGTTTTGATGATGGAAATGTTGTTCACGTAGAAGGGTCTGTAGATCCAATTAGAGATATAGAAACAATTAATTTAGAGCTTATCTTTGCTGATTTAGAAGTTTTAGAAAGAAGAATGGAAAAAGGAGTTAAGCTTGCAAGATCAGGGGATAAAAAGGCGAAAGCAGAATATGAAATAATGGAAAAAGTTAAGGCTCATTTAGAGGCTAATAAACCAATAAGAACTTTAGAAGTAACAGAAGAAGAAGATGCATTTATCAAAACTTTATTTATGATTACATCTAAGCCAGTTTTATATTCTTGCAATATTTCTGAAGATGATATGATGAGTGGTAATCTTGAAAATGATTATGTAAAGAAAGTTAAAGAATATGCTGAAAATGAAAACTCAGGAGTAGTTGTAGTTTGTGCTAAACTTGAAGAAGAACTTTCAGGATTAGAAGATGATGAAAAAGCGGAAATGCTTGAAGAATATGGATTAGAAGAGTCTGGGTTAGATAAGCTTATAAGAGCTTCATATAAACTTTTAGGTTTAATAAGTTATTTAACTGCTGGAGTGCAAGAAGTAAGAGCTTGGACTATAAAAGAAGGAACAAAAGCTCCTGCTGCTGCAGGTAAGATTCACTCAGATATCGAAAGAGGATTCATTAGAGCAGAAATAGTTGGATATGATGATTTAGTAGCATGTGGTTCAGAAGCTGCTGCTAAAGAAAAGGGCTTATATAGATTAGAAGGAAAAGAGTACGTTATGAAAGATGGAGATGTTGTAAACTTCAGATTTAACGTATAATAATTACTTTATAGTGTATATGTAATTTGAAAAGATTATATATGCACTATTTTTTTCTCAGAAAAATGTAAAGAAAAGTACGAAAAAATGATTTGAAAATTATTTAAAATAATTACAAGAAATGCCAAAAAGGCCTGAAGCATTGAAATTACTAGCTTAAAAAATGAAAAACTCATTAAAAAGTAGCAAAACTACTTGAAGAATGCATAAAAGTTTTATAAAATATATATAAAGTGGTTAAAAGTGGTGAAAAGTGGTTAGATGTAGAGTGAATTTCTGAGGTGCAAAATGTTCATAGGAGAATATCAACATAGTCTAGATAGCAAAAATAGAATAGTTGTACCTTCAAAATTAAGGGAGGGCTTAGGAGAGAAATTTATAATCAGTAAAGGGTTAGATGGATGTCTTTATGCTTATCCTATAGATGAATGGCAGAAGTTTGAAGAAAAATTAAAAAATTTACCACTAACTAATAGAGATGCTAGAGCTTTCGTAAGATTCTTTGTTGCTGGTGCAACAGAAGTTGAAACAGACAAACAAGGAAGAGGTTTAATTCCGGCAAATCTTAGAGAATATGCAGGCATTGAAAAGGAAATAGTAACTATAGGTGCTTTAAATAAGGTTGAGATTTGGAGTAAGGAAAAATGGGAAAGCTATAATGAGTCAGATATCGATTTTGATAGTATAGCTGACAAAATGGGCGATTTAGGAATATAAGGAGTTTTTAAAATGGAATTTAATCACGTTTCAGTTCTTTTAAACGAATGTTTAGATGCTTTAAATATTAAGGAAGATGGAATTTATGTAGATGGCACACTTGGTGGTGCTGGTCATTCTTCAGAAATTCTTAAAAGACTGTCAGAAAATGGTCGTTTAATTGGTATTGACCAAGATACTGACGCTTTAAAAGCAGCAGCCATAAGGTTGCAGAATTTTAATAATGTAACATTCGTACATAATAATTTTTATAATATTAAACAAATATTAGATGATTTAGATATTGAAGAGGTAGATGGAATACTAATGGATTTAGGAGTTTCATCATATCAGCTAGATACTGGAGAAAGAGGATTTAGTTATATGAAAGATGCACCTCTTGATATGAGAATGAATAGAGAAAATGAATTATCTGCTTATGAGGTTGTAAACACATATTCAGAAGATGAATTATATAGAATTATAAGAGATTATGGTGAAGAAAAGTTTGCAAAAAGAATAGCTACATTTATAGTTAATGCTAGAGAAGAAAAAAATATTGAAACTACGTTAGAATTAGTAGAAATAATAAAAAATGCTATACCAGCAAAAGCTAGAAGAGAAGGACCACATCCGGCAAAAAGAACTTTCCAAGCTATAAGAATTGAGGTTAATAGTGAGTTATCAATTTTAAATAGAGCTATAGAAGATGGAGTAAGTAAGCTGTCTAAAGGTGGAAGAATGGCAATTATAACTTTCCATTCATTAGAAGATAGAATAGTAAAAAATAAATTTAGAGATTTAGCTGTAGCTTGTAGATGTCCAAAGGAATTTCCGATTTGTGTTTGTGGAGAAAAAGCTAAAGTTAAGGTGATTTCTAGAAAAGCAATAGATCCATCTAAAGAAGAAGTGGAAATGAATCCAAGAAGTAGAAGCGCAAAATTAAGGGTAATTGAAAAATTATAAAAAGGGTAAATTAATGTGTGGGAGATGTGAATAAAATGGTTGTGAGAGAATATGATTATATAAGAGGAAATACAGCGCTTGCACCTGAAAGAAAGATAAAGGAGCAAGAAGTTAAAAGAAAAAAGAAACAAGTAAAAAAAGAGTTTGACTGGAAAAACAACAGAATAAAAATAATATCTTCAGCAGTTATTGTTTCGATTTTAGGGGTAGCTAGTTTAACTATTGATAGCTATGTATATAAAATTCAAAAAAATTTATCAAATTTAGAAGTTGAGATGGATGTAGAATTAGCAAAAAGTGAAGCTATGAAAGTAGATTTACTTAAGGTATCTTCTCTTGATAATATAAATAATGTAGCTATAAATGGATTAAATATGACTTATCCTGATAAATCAAGCAGTATAACAATTGATATGTCTAAGAATTATTTTGATCACATAAAAGATAAAAAAGAAACTAATACAAAGACAGGCCTAATAGCAAAAATAGCAAATTGGATGAATTAATGAATAACTTATAGAATTCCTTTATAGGATTTCTATAAGTTAAAATTGCTTTAGAAAGAATAAGTATTAGATATTAACTTTTTCTTTTATTCATTAATTCATCAGGGTATGGGGGAAGAGTTATGAGTAAAAGATCATTCAAAGACCGAGCAGTTATGAAGAAAAGAATGACAATCGTTATTGGTGTAATAACTTTGACATTTTTAATTCTTAGCTTAAGATTAGCCTACATAATGATTGTTAAGAGAGAAGATTATGCTAAGAGAGCTGAAGAACAATGGACAAGTGAAGTTAGGATTGATGCAAGGCGTGGTAGAATCTTAGATAGAAATGGAGAAGAACTTGCTGTTTCTGCTGATGTATATAGGGTTGATTTTGACCTTAATTCAATTAGACAAAGTCTAAACAAGAAAGGGTTGGAAACAAAGGATATAGCACCATTAATTGCTAATGCTTTAGATTTAGAAAGTGATGAAGTACTTGAAAAGTTAGAAACTAAATTGCCAAGTGGAGCTGATGCTGGATCTGCTAATCTTGTTAGAAGAATAGAGAAAGAAGCAGCAGATAAAGTAAAAGCTTTAGAAATAAGTGGAGTAATTGTATCTCCAGATACAAAAAGATATTATCCAAATGGTGAGTTTTTAGCACATGTTCTTGGAAGTACTAATGTAGATGGACAAGGATTGACAGGTGTAGAGTTACAGTATAATGAATATTTATCTGGAGTTCCAGGAATAAGAATATCAGAATTAGATAGGAATAGTGCAAATGTTTCGTATACGATATCTAAGTTTACAGCGCCAATAACAGGTAAGGATGTTACCCTTACAATAGATAAAAATATTCAAGCTTTTGCAGAAAAAGCTGCAGAAAAGGCTTTAGTAGATAATAAAGCAGCTAGAGTTTCAATATTAGTAATGGATCCAAATAATGGAGAAGTTTTGGCGATGGTAAATAAACCAGATTTTGATCCTAACAATCCGTTTGATGGATATTCTGATTTTACTGGAAACACTGATGCTGAAAAACTACAAAAAATGTGGAGAAATAGCTTAGTGAATGATACATTTGAACCAGGTTCTATATTTAAGGTTGTAACTATGGTAACAGCATTAGAAGAAGGTCTTGTAAGTGAGACAGATAAGTTTACATGTGGAGGAAGTTTGCAAGTAGGACCTCATACAATAAAATGTTGGAAGCATGGGGGACATGGTGAGCAAACATTACCAGAAATACTTCAGAATTCATGTAACGTAGGATTTATGAAGTTAGGTGAAAAGATTGGTAAGGAAAAATTAACTGAATATATAAAGAAATTAGGTTTTGGACAGGTTTCAGGAATAGATTTACCAGGTGAAGCAAAAGGTATAATAAAAAGTGCTGAGTCAATAAAAGAAGCAGATTTAGCGACAATTTCTTTTGGACAAACTAACACTGTAAATGCAGTACAGTATATGACCGCATTTAATGCATTAGCTAATGGTGGATCCCTTATTCAACCACATATAATGAAAACTGTAACTCATACAACATCAACAGGAGAAGAGGTTGTTGACGAGGTTTTTGAACCAACAGTAAAAGAAAATGTTTTATCTGAAGAGATGACTGCAGTTTTAAGAGATTATCTAGAAAGAACAGTTAATAAAGGTGGTTCTAATAGATCATATATAGCTGGATATCATATAGGAGGTAAAACTGGTACAGCACAAAAAGTTAACCCTGTTACTGGGGGATATGAATCAGGAAAGTATATATCATCTATGGCTGCTATGGTTCCAACTGACAATCCAAAGGTTACGGTTTTTGTTAGTATAGATGAGCCTAGTAATGGTGATTACTATGCAGGTGTTGTAACAGCTCCTGTAGCTAAAGTGTTGATAGATGATATTATAAATTATATGAATGATGAAATTTTTAAGGATAATGATTCTATTTTAAGAGAAGTTGTAATTCCGGAATTAAGAGGACTATCATTAGATGAAGCTAAAAAGGTTCTCAAAGATAACAATTTAGAGTATAATATTGAAGGAAGTGGGTCTATAATAACAGATATAAAACCATATCCTGGATATGTAGTAAAAGAGGGATCAAAGATTAATCTTTACACTGATGGAGATGGAAATTATAATAGAAATGTTGTTATGCCAGATTTGATAGGATATTCTAAAGAGGCAGCTATAGAACTATTAGAAAGCTTAGGAATTAATTATACTCTTCAGGGAGATGGGGTTGTTAGCAATCAAAGCACTCCACAAGGAGAGGTAATTGTTATAGGTGATACGGTAAAACTTATACTTACTTCGGATTACGGAGATTAGAAGTTTGCCATTAGTTTAGCATGTGGAATATCACATGCTAAATTTTTATCTTTTAAGATATCTATTTATAAGAGGAGATGAAGTAATGAAACTATTACAATTGTTAGATGGGGTAAATTATAAAGTAGTAAAAGGAACTTTAGATAAAGAAATAGTCAATATTCAGTATGATAGTAGAAAAGTCACTAACAATGACATTTTCGTATGTCTTTCAGGGTTTGAGGTTGATGGACATAATTTTGCTAATAAGGCAATTGAAAATGGTGCAAGAGTAATAATATGTGAGAAAGATATAGAATTAGTTAATGAATCAAATGATGTAACTATTATTAAAGTTGATGAAGGAAGAAAAACATTAGCTACTATGGCAGCTAATTATTATGATCATCCAACAAAAAAACTTAAATTAATTGGTGTTACAGGAACTAATGGTAAAACAACAAGTGTATACATACTAAAATCAATTTTAGAAAAGTCAGGAGAAAAAGTTGGTTTAATTGGAACTATAGCTAATTATATAGGTGATGAAAAGATAGAATCTACTCATACTACTCCAGAATCATTAGAGTTACAAAAATTATTTAAGAATATGGTGGATAAAGGTTGTAAATATTGTGTAATGGAAGTATCATCTCACTCTTTAGCTTTAGATAGAGTATATGGCTGTCATTTTGATATAGGTATATTTACTAATATTACAAGAGATCACTTAGATTTCCATAAAACGTTTGAAAATTATTATGATGCAAAATTTAAGCTTTTTGAAAGAAGTGATTATTCTATAATAAATGTAGATAACAACTACGGATACAATGTAATTAGAGATTTAGAAAAACTAAATAAAAAAGCTATAACTTACTCTATTAGTGAAGAAAGTGATTATAGGGCAACAGAAGTTGAGTTTATAGGCCAAGATACTATATTTACAGTTAATGGTACAAGATATGAATTTGTTTTGCCAGGAGAATATAATGTCCATAATGCATTAGGATGTATAGCAGCAGCTAAGACATTAGGAATAAGTGAAGAAAATATAAAAAGCGGTTTATTAGATGTAGTAGTTCCTGGTAGATGCGAAAGAGTTGGGATCAAGTACAACCTTCCTTATGAATTAATAATAGACTTTGCTCATACACCAGATGGATTGAAAAATCTTTTAGAAACTTTAAGAATACTTACAAAAAATAGATTAATTGCTGTTTATGGTAGTGGTGGAGATAGAGATAAGGTTAAAAGAGCTGAAATGGGTAGAATAGGTAGCGAAATAGCAGATTTAGTAATTATAACATCTGATAATCCGAGAACAGAAGATCCTATTGCTATTCTAAAAGAGATTAGTTGTAATATACAAAAAACTAACTATTTAGCAATTGAAGATAGAGTTGAGGCTATAAGGTTAGCAATGGATATGGCTGAGCCAGGAGATGTAGTAGTACTTGCTGGTAAAGGTCATGAAACTTATCAAATAATGCCTGAAGGAAAGGTGCATTTTGATGAAAGAGAAGTAATTGCTGATATTTTAAATAAGTAATAAGAGGTGTAGTAATGGAAATAACTTTCAAAGAACTTTTGGATGCTATAAAAGGTGAAATTATTATAGATAGTAGCAAAAAAGAGTTTAATAAGTTTTGTATTGATACTAGAAAGATTGAAGAAGGTAATATTTTTGTAGCTTTAAAGGGAGAAAAATTTAACCCAAATAAAAATGCCATTGAAGCTATTGATAAAGGTGCAAATATAGTATTAGTAGATGAAGTATTTTTTGATAAGGCCGATATTAAAAAAGAAGGAACAATAATAAAGGTGGAAAGTTGTCATAAAGCTTTGTTAGATTTAGCTAACTATTATAGAAAAAAGTTAAATCTAAAAGTTATTGGGGTAACTGGATCAACAGGAAAGACATCTACAAAAGATTTAGTTGCAGCTTTTTTAAGTCATAAGTTTAAAGTCTTTAAGACTAAAGGGAATTTCAATAGTGAAATAGGGTTACCACTTATGATTTTTGAATTAACTAGTGAATATGATGTGGCAGTTTTAGAAATGGGAATGAGCGATTTAGGGGAGATACACAATCTTGCTAAGACAGCTCTTCCTGATATGGCTGTTATAACTAATATTGGTTTATCTCATCTAGAAAATCTTAAGACACAAGAAAATATTTTAAAAGCTAAAATGGAGATTACTGATTTCTTTGATAAGGATAGTGTTTTAGTTGTTAATGGAGAAGATAGACTATTAAACAAATTAGATAATAAATGTTTTAAAATTAAAAAAACTGGATATAATCATGAATATGATGTTTACGCTACTAATATTATATTAAGAGAGAACTCTACAGAATTTACTGCCCATCATAAGGGAAATGAATTTACATTTAAATTACCTATGGCAGGAAAGCATAATGTTTTAAATTCTATGTTAGCAATTGATATTGCATTAAACTTAGGATTATCTTTTGAAGATATGAACAAAGGACTAGAAAATTTAGAAGCAACATCGATGAGATTGCAAGTTATAAAAAAAGAAAATATAACAATTATAAATGATTGTTATAATGCTAGCCCGGATTCAATGAAATCATCTTTAGATGTTTTAGCTACTTATAACGGAGGAAGAAAGGTTGCTATACTTGGTGATATGTATGAGTTAGGTTCTAAATCTAAAGAAGCTCATGCTGAAGTTGGAAGTTATGCAACTGACAAAGTTGAATTGTTAATAGTCATAGGAGAAAATATTGAAGAATTTAGAAGTGGCTATAAAGGTAAAAGTATAGTTGCATTTAAAACTAAAGATGAATGTTTAGATAAACTAAAAGATTATATAAATAAAAATGATATTATTTTAGTTAAAGCATCTAGGGGAATGAAATTTGAAGAGGTAGTAAATGAGCTTGAATCTATCTCAATATATTAGAGGAGGTGAACTGCTTTTAGCAGTGAAAAATGGGGGATAAAATGATAAACATAATAACATCAAAATATGCAATAGCAGCGGTACTAAGTTTGCTAATTTCATTAGCATTAGGGCCTATTGCTATACCAGCATTAAGAAGATTAAAATTCGGACAAAACATAAGAAAAGAAGGACCTCAAAGCCATCTTAAAAAAGCCGGTACACCGACAATTGGTGGATTAATATTTATAGGATCTACTTTAATTACGATGATTGCTTTAAGATTAAAGTGGAATGATGAAGCTATGATAGCTTTATACTCACTTATAGCCTTTGGATTTATAGGATTTTTAGATGATTTACTTAAAATAATAAAAAAGGATAACGAAGGATTAAAAGCTTGGCAAAAGATGGTCCTATTATTGGTCTTCTCTGGAGCTATAGCGTATTATGGATATTTAAATTTAAGTACAGGTATGATAATACCTTTCTTAGGTAAAAAAGTGGCTCTTGGAATGTTTTATATTCCGTTTGTAATCTTTATTTATGCAGCAACAACAAATGCAGTTAATTTAACAGACGGTTTAGATGGTTTAGCATCTACAGTATCAGTTTTAGTTTTAACATTTTTTGCAGTAAGCGCATTTATATTAGGACATGATTCAGTTGGTCTTTTCTGTATAGCTTTAATAGGTGGATTGATAGGGTTCTTAAAATATAATGCATATCCAGCAAAAATATTTATGGGAGATACTGGTTCGTTAGCTATAGGTGGAGCAATTGCAACAATTGCAATTATATTAGAGATACCTCTACTTATTCCAGTAGTAGGAGGAATATATGTGCTTGAAACATTATCTGTAATTATTCAAGTAACATCATTTAAATTAACTGGTAAAAGAATATTTAAGATGGCTCCAATACATCACCATTTTGAACAATGTGGATGGAGCGAAGTTAAGATTGTAACAGTATTTTCAATAGTAACTGTTATTTTATGCATGATAGGATTCTGGGCACTTTAGAAATTTAATATGGAGGAGTGTTTATGAGATTTAATGAACCCCTAAATAAAAAGAAGTTAGGGGAAGTAGACTATGGTATATTCTATTCTTTATTTCTATTGTTGGCTATAGGAATAGTTATGATTTATTCAGCTAGCTCTTTCTATGCTATGTTTAAATATAAAAACAGTATGTATTACTTAATAAGGCAAGGTGCATTTGCTATAATTGGTGTAATAGCATTAGTAATGATGATGAAATTTGATTATCATAAGCTAAAAAAAATAACACCATATTTATTAATAGCTACAATTCCATTGTTAATTGCAGTTTTCTTTTTTCCAGAAGTAAATGGAGCTAGAAGATGGATTAAATTAGGTATATTATCATTTCAACCTTCTGAGTTAACGAAATACGTAGTAGTTATGTTTTTAGCTATGAGTATTGATATGAAAGGTGATAGAATTAAAAGATTTTGGGATGGACTAGTACCTTATTTAGGTGTAGCAGGTTTTTTTGCTGCGATGATATTAGCAGAGAAGAATATGAGTATTGCTACGATCATTATGATTGTGACATTTATAATGCTTTTTGTTGCGGGTGGACAAATTAAGCATTTATTTGGAATAATATTTCCGGCTATGCTTACGTTAGCTATATTCTTTATTTTTAGCTCTGATTATCGTAGAGCTAGAATGTTAAACTTTATAGATCCGTGGAAAGATGCAGCTGGTGATGGGTATCAACTTATACAATCTTTTTATGCACTTGGTGCAGGTGGAATAACAGGTTTAGGATTAGGAGAATCAAGGCAAAAGATTTTATATATGCCAGAGCCACATAATGACTTTATATTTTCAATTATTGGAGAAGAGTTAGGTTTAGTTGGATGCTTGTTCATTGTGGGATTATTTTTATTTCTTATTTGGAGAGGAATAAGAGTAGCAATGAAGGCTAAAGATACTTATGGTAAATTACTTGCAGTAGGTATTACTTCAATAATTGCAGTTCAAGCAATAATAAATATTGCTGTTGTCACAGGGTCTATGCCTGTAACAGGTGTTCCTATGCCGTTTATAAGTTATGGAGGAACATCACTAGTAATAAATCTTATGGCAATGGGAATTCTATTAAATATATCATCACAAATAGAAAAAAGTGTAACTTAAGAGAGTACCTCTAAATATAGAGGTACTTTTTGTTGTTAATGTAAATAATGTAATAAAATTGTAACTAAATTTTGGGTGAAAAACTTGAAGAAAAATGATATTATTATATATAGATATATTTAGAAAAGGATGAAATATTGCAAAATGACAGAATATAAACAAAGTAATGAGATTAAGAAATATCTAAAGAGTAAAAAAAGAAAGAAAAAGTTGAAAAAGATGATAATGATAATGATTGTATTAACAATTGCTATACTTTTGTTTTTAACTAAAGCGCCTATCTTTAATATTAAAACAATCGATGTGATTGGGACATCTAAAATAAGTTCTGATAACTTGAAAGAGAATTTAAAAGTTTTTATTGGAGAAAATATTTATATTATAAATGAAAATGATATTAAAAGTGCATTAATGCAAGATAAATATGTTAAAGAGGTTAAGATATCTAGAAAAGGGATATCTAAATTAGTTATAAATATAGTTGAAGAGTCTCCTGTGTTTTATGTTGAGAATAATGGAGTTATAGAAGTTATAAATGAAGATTTAGTAGTGATAGAAGAAATCGATAGCATAGAAGGGAGAAATTTAGTGAAAATATCAGGAATAGAATCAGAAAAGATATCACTTGGTGAAAAAATTAATGATGATGAGATACTTCCTAGTATATTAAAGAAATTTTATCCTTACATAGCTCAAAATAGAGAGTCTATTAAATTTGATGAAATAAATATTGCAGATATTGTAAATATAAAAGGTCGAATTGGAAATGTGGAAATATTTTTTGGTGATGATTCCGATCTACATGAAAAAATGGAAAATGTTTATAGAATATTATTGTCAGATGAAATTAAGTTAACTAAAGGATATATAGACGTTAGCTTTGATGGACCACCTATAATTAAGAATATATCAAGCTAGGGGGAGTATTTATGAAAAAAATAATATCACAACTTGTGGTTGCTATAGTATGTGCAATTTTAGGATTTTTATTAACATACCAATTTAAAATGTTAAGATTACAAGAGGATGCAAAGTCTACTGCACAAAATCAAGATATTTTATATCAAATAGAAGCATTGAAAAAAGAAAAAGAAGAACTGTCCGAAACTAATAAAACCTTATCTGAAGAGATTAAGCGATTAGAAGAAGTTGCAGCTGAAGAAGGAGCTTTAGAAAATGAAATAAAGAAACAGTTAGATAATGCAAGGATGCATTTAGGATTGTTAGATGTTAAAGGCTCAGGAATAGTAATAACAATTACACCTAAAACAACTATTTTTGGAGAAAATACTACAGATAGTACAGTTGGGATTAGCGAAGAGGAATTAATTCATATTATAAACCTTTTATGGTATTCAAGAGCTGAGGCTATTTCAGTAAATGATATTAGAATAACACCTCAAACAGGAATTAAAACGTCAGGGAGAAGTATTTCTATAGGAACAGTTGGATTAGTTGATCCAAAATCTAAAATAGTAATAAAGGCTATAGGAGATAAAGCAAAGCTTAATGTAGGTGTAAGCTATGGTAATTCTTTAGCGTATGGAGCGTTGAAAAATTATAGTGTAGAGACAAAAACTAGTGATGATATAGTTATAAATAAGACTACACAAAGTTTAAGAAATGAATATATAAAGCCTGTACAATAAAGGAGGATTATAGTTATGATTGGATTTATAGGATTATTAGTAGGTGTACTACTAGGATTAGTTTTGAATGTGAATATACCTGATAAATTTTCTCCATATATGTCTGTGGCAATTTTAGCGTGCTTAGACTCAGTTTTTGGAGCGTTACGTGCAAGTTTATCTAAAAGTTTTAAACCGGATATTTTTATTTCAGGCTTTGTAGGAAATGCTATTTTAGCGGCAGCACTTGCGTATTTAGGCGATAAATTAGGAATTCCTATATATATAGCAGCAGTAATTGTTTTTGGAGGACGTATATTTGATAATTTCGCAATAATAAGAAGATTCTTGCTTGAAAAACTTAAAAATCGACAAAGAGGTGATTAAGTGAAGAAGCATATAGATAAAATATTGATTTTTATTGCGGCAATTATAACAGGTACGCTTATATCTATTAGTTTTGGTGATAGTAAAGTAGATACTTTTTTTTCAATGAAAAGTATAGAATATAAGGATGCAATTGAGCAACGAAATTTATTATATAAAGAAATATCTGATTTAAAAGAAAATAATAACGAAATTATGTATAAATTAAGGGATTACAATCAAGGGGAAGAAAAACACCAGAAGGTAATAGACGATATGAAGTTGCAGCTTAGTGACTACAGTGAGATTGCAGGAACTACAGCATTAGAAGGTAGTGGTATAGTAATAAAAATAAAAGATGGATATTATGATATAAGTGAAAGCACTTCATATGAAATTGATAGAAGAACATTGCATGCAACTGATGCAGCCTTATTAATAAATGAATTAAGAGCTATAGGGGCTGAGGCTATAGCGATAAATGGTTATAGAGTATTAAACGATACTGGAGTACAGTGTGAATGGGCTTTTATAGGCTTTAATGATAATAATCAGACAATAGAAGGGCAGCCATTTTATTTTTATGCATTAGGAAAGCCAGAAGAATTAGAAGCTGCTTTATTCTCGGATGGAAGTTATCTAAATAGGCTTATAATAAGAGGCTTAGAAATAGAAGTTGAAAAAAGAGAGGACTTATATTTTCCACCAACAAACAGAATCCTAGACTTTCAATATATGGAAAGAGCAGATTCTTAAGCAAAACTAATTTTTATAATAAAATTATTAAAAAATTTTATGAAAATGTGAATTTTATGAAGGAAATTTTGGGTTTTTGGAGAATAAAAATATGTAGAAGATTCTCCATAAAGGAGGGACTAATTATAGATATAAAAGGTAAAATTAAAGAGATTTTAAATTCTATACCAGATGACGTACAACTTGTAGCTGTATCTAAGACAAAGCCAGTTGAAGATATTTTAGAAGCTTATGATATTGGTATAAGAAATTTTGGCGAAAATAAGGTGCAAGAATTAGTTGATAAATACGAAAAATTACCTAAAGATATAAAATGGCATTTAATTGGGGCTCTTCAGATGAATAAGGTTAAATATATAGTAGGTAAAGTAAGTTTAATTCATTCTTTATCTAGTATAAAGCTTCTTGAGAAAATTGAATTAGAATATGGAAAGAAAAATATTACTGCCGATGTTTTAATTCAAATTAATATTGGAAGAGAATCGTCTAAAAGTGGTATATTAGAAGAAGAATTGGATCAATTAATTGAAGCTGTAGAGAAATGTAAAAATATTAAAGTTAAAGGTATTATGGTTATAATACCAAAAGGTAATGATGAAGAAAATAGATATTACTTTAGAAGGACTTATGATATTTTTAAAACTCTAAAAAATAGTAATTATAAAAATATAACAATGGAAATTTTATCAATGGGGATGACCCATGATTACAAAATAGCAATAGAAGAAGGATCTAATTTAATAAGAATTGGAACTGGAATTTTTGGAGCAAGATAAATTGTAGGAGGAGTTATAATGAGTATGTTAAGTAAATTTAAAGAAATGGTTTTTGGAGAATATGATGAGGATTTTGAAGATATAGAAGAAAATGAAGAAGAGGAAGAAATAGAAGAAGTCGAGCCTATTATATCTAAGCAAAAGGGTAATAAGGTTGTTAATATACACAATAGTGCTTCACCAAAGATTATGGTTGTAAAACCATCAAGTTATGAAGAAGCTAAAGAGATTGCAGATGCTCTTAAAAATAGAAAGATTATAGTTGTTAATACTACAGCATTAGAGGCAAAAGTAGCACAAAGATTAGTTGATTTCATAAGTGGTGCCGTTTGTGTCTTAGGAGCACAATTACAAGAAATTGAACAAAGAGTATATCTTTTATCACCTTCAAATGTTGAAGTTTCTAGCGAATTAAAAACAGAAATAAGCAGTAAAGCTTTATTTAGCTGGAATAAATAGAGGAGCTAAAAATAGCTAATGATAAAAAAAGAAGAAGTAATAAGAAACTTTAGTAAAGAAGAAAGAGATGAAGTTGTAAAAATATATGAATGGATGGAGTTAGCTTATGAAAAGGAAATACCGTTGTTTTCAAGAAGTTTTTGTACTCCAAACATATGGTTATATTTTGTTAACAATTTTAATTCGAAAAATTTTAAGGTAGAAGCTAATGGATACTTTGAAGAAAGTGATAGAAGGGTACTATCTTTTAATAATATATATGGAAGTGATTATCCATATAAGTTAATAAAAATTGAAAAAAAATCAAAGTTTGATTCTTTATCTCATAGAGATTATCTAGGCTCAATTATGGCCTTAGGTATGGAGAGAGAGAAGTTTGGGGACTTAAGAGTTTATGAAAACTATGCAGTTGTTCCGGTTTATGAGGATGTTGTTGAGTATGTTATATCATCATTAAATTCCGTAGGTAAATCACCGGTTAGCTGTGAAGTGATAAATGACACAACATTATCTAAGGTTAACTTTTTAGAAGTTATAATTAATGTATCATCGTTAAGATTAGATAGTATTGTGTCTAAGCTTTCAAATATATCAAGGTCAAAAGCGTTGGACTTAATAAATCAAAATAAAATTTTAGTAGATTACTGTAAAGTAAATAGCAAAAGCTTAGAAGTTAAAGAAGGACAAAGGATAACTATCGCTGGAGTAGGTAAGTATATTATGGGGAATATTGTAGGTAATACTAAAAGCGGTAGGTTTAAAGTTAACATAAAGAAATATATTTAAAGAACGAGGTGGGGGAAAAATGAAATTAACGCCAATGGATATTAATAATAAAGAATTTAAGAGGGGAATTAGAGGATATAATCCCGATGAAGTTGATGAATTTTTAGATGAAGTTGTTGAAAATTATGAAGAGTTATATAAAGAAAATTCAAGACTAAAAGAAACTGTTACAAGACTTAAAGATAAAGTTGACCATTATGAAAGACTTGAGGCTACAATACAGAATACATTATTATTAGCTCAAAATGCTGCAGAGCAAGCAAAGGAGAGTTCACAAAAAGAAGCAGACTTAATTGTTAACAATGCAAATGAAACTGCTCAAAAAATTCTAGATAAAGCACATAGTGATGTTATCGGAATAAATGATGAATATGAGAGAGTTAAAGAAGAGTTTATTAAATTTAGAGCAAAATTTAGAGGCTTTATGAATACACAACTTCAAACTTTTGATGAGTTAGAAAAAGATTTAACTAAAAACTATAATGTTTCAGAAGTTATACAAGAATTAGAGTTAGGTAGTAAAGAGATTGAGACGAAGTCAAACGTAAATGAGGAAAGTGAGAGCAATACTGTTAAAGATGATGATATTTCCGAAATCAAGAGTTTCTTCGCAAAAAACTAATACATATTAAAGAGACGGAGACGTCTCTTTTAATTTTATATGATTTATTATTGTATAATACTTGAGTAACATATATAGATATATTATAATGTGGTAAGAATTATTATAAACGGAGAAATAAATTATATGGAAGAAATAATATTGAAAGTTACTGAAGAAAATACTGGAGAAAGGATAGATAAATATTTATCTACTGTTATTGAAGGAAAAACTAGATCATTTATTCAGGGTCTTATTGAAGAAAAAGCTGTAACGGTAAATGGTAAAATAATAAAGAGTAATTATAAAGTGAAGATAAACGATGAGGTAGTAGTGATTTTACCAGAACCTATAGAGCTAGATGTAAAAGCTGAAAATATAAAATTAGATATAGTTTATGAAGATAGTGATGTAATTGTAGTTAATAAACCTAAGAATATGGTAGTACATCCTGCACCAGGTAATTATAGTGGAACTTTAGTTAATGGGCTTTTATATCATTGCAAGGATTTGTCAGGTATAAATGGTGTTATAAGACCTGGTATAGTACATAGAATTGATAAAGATACTACAGGAATTTTAGTTGTAGCTAAAAATGATGAAGCACATAATTCTTTAGCAAAACAATTTAAAGATCACTCTATAAAAAGAGAATATTATGCATTAGTTGAAGGTAGGTTTTCTAAAGAGTCAGGTACTATAGATAAACCTTTAGGTCGTAATAAGAAGGATAGATTAAAAATGGATATAGTGGAAGACGGAAGGAGAGCTGTTACTCACTATGAAGTTTTAGAACAATATGATAAAGGTGTATCTTTAATAAAGTGTACTTTAGAGACAGGAAGAACTCATCAAATTAGAGTACATATGGCATCAATTGGACATCCACTAGTAGGTGATCAAACATATGGATTCAAAAAACAAAAGTTTAAAATTGAAGGGCAAGCATTACATGCAAAAACCTTAGGGTTTATACATCCTAGTACAGGTGAATACATAGAGTTTACATCAGATCTTCCAGAATATTTTGAAGAGTTAATAAGAAAGTTAAGATAGGAGGATTAACTATGAAATTAAAAGCTAACTTATTAGATCAAAACGCTATAAGAAGAAGTTTAATAAGAATATCTCATGAAATTATAGAAAAAAATAAAGGTGTTGAAGATATAGTATTAATAGGAATAAAAAGAAGAGGTTATCCTATTGCTAATAGAATTTCTGAAAATATTGAAAATATTGAAGGAATAAAAGTTCCAGTAGGTTATGTAGATATTACTTTATATAGAGACGATATATCAGAAATAATGGATATGCCAGAGGTTAAAAATATAGACTTAGGTGTTGAGGTTAAAGGCAAAAAAGTTATAATTGTAGATGACGTTTTATACACTTGTAGAACTGTAAGAGCTGCTATAGATGCGATAATTCATGCTGGTAGACCTAAATCAATACAATTAGCTGTGTTAATTGATAGAGGGCATAAAGAGTTGCCAATAAGAGCTGATTATGTTGGTAAAAATATTCCTACATCAAAATCAGAAATTGTAGCAGTAGAGATAACAGAGATAGATGAAGATGATTCAGTGAAAATATATGAATCATAAAAAAGGAGAAAAAGAATGGAATATAATTTAGTTGCAACTACTACCTTTGGATTAGAGGGAATAACGGCTAAGGAATTAAAAGCGTTAGGATATGAAGATTTAAAAACAGAAAATGGTAAGGTTCATTTTGTAGGCGATGAAATGGATATTGCTATAGCAAATGTTCATTTAAGAACTGCTGACAGAGTTTTTATAAAAATGGCTGAATTTGAAGCTAGAACCTTTGAAGAATTATTTCAAGGTACTAAAAAAGTTAAATGGAGTGAAATCATTCCTAAAGATGGGGTAATGCATGTAGTGGGTAAATCTGTGAAATCTACTTTATTTAGTGTTCCAGATTGTCAATCAATTGTTAAAAAGGCTATAGTAACAAGTATGAGTGAGAGTTATGGAATAGATAAGTTTGAGGAAGATGGACCTGTTTATAAAATTGAGGTTTCTATATTAAAAGATGTAGTTACACTATCTATAGATACAAGTGGTGTTGGTTTACATAAGAGAGGATATAGAGAGGAAGCTGGAATAGCACCGTTAAAAGAAACTTTAGCAGCAGCAATGGTATTAATATCTAGATGGAGAGGAAATTATCCTTTAGTTGATACTTTTTGTGGATCAGGAACTATATTAATAGAAGCTGCTATGATAGCTCAAAATATAGCACCAGGATTATGTAGAAATTTCGTATCAGAAACTTGGCCAACAATAGGTAGTGAAATCTATGAACAAGTTAAAGAAGGTGCTGAAAGAAGCATAAAGCATAATGATATTAAGCTTATTGGTTATGATATAGATGGTAGAATTTTAAGAGTTGCAAGAAGTAATGCTGAGAAAGCTGGTGTTTCAAAATATATAGAATTCCAAAAAAGAGATTTTAGAGAATTTAAGACTTCAGATAAAAATGGATTTATTATAACTAATCCGCCTTATGGAGAAAGATTAGGAGATAAGGATGAAGTAGGAGAACTTTATAGAATATTTGGAGAATATAAAAAGATACATAATACTTGGGATTTTAATATATTAACTTCTTTTGAAAACTTTGAAAGACCATTTGCAAGAAAAGCAAGTAAGAATAGAAAATTATATAATGGTAAAATAAAATGTTATTATTATCAATATTTTGATAATACATTAATTAAAAATGATGGAGATATGTTAATAAACCACATTTAATTTAATTAAAAGTTAATGAGAAAATCCAGTTTATACTGGATTTTTTTCTGTTAAGAAATTAATTAGAAGTTTATAAGATGATAATAATTTAAAGCCAGCATAAGCTGGCTTTATTAATAAAGAATTATTTTGAATTTACTTTTTTTCTAAGTTAAAAGAATTTAATTCTGACGGTTCAGTGTAAAGTGTGTAATTTGTATGATATATTACCATACCAGGCTTTGAACCAGCAGGTTTTTTTAGATTTCTGACTAAAGTATAGTCTACAGGAACTTTTGATGAAGTTTGTGCTTTGCTATAGTAAGCAGCAAGTGTTGCACCTTCAATTAATGTTTTATCAGGAACATCTGTTGAGCAAATAATTACATGAGAGCCAGGTATGTTTTTTGTATGAAGCCACATATAATTCTTATTTGCAAATTTTAAAGATAAATAATCATTTTGAATGTTATTTTTACCTACAAAAATATCAATTCCTTCAGAAGAAACAAAATGCAAAGGCTTTGAAGCTTTAGATTTTTTATCATTTTTATTTGACTTTCTATTTCTTATATATCCTGTTGAGATAAGCTCATTTTTTATATCATCTATTTCAACATAGCTTTCACAATTTTGTATATTAGTTAATACGGAATAAAGATATTGAAGTTCTTCTTCATTTTTCTCTAATTGTTCTAATGAAGATTCTTCAGATTTTTTTAGTTTATTATATTTTTTATAATAACTTTGAACATTCTCAGAAGGAGATTTATTAGGATCTAAAGGAATTTTCATATACTCTTCATTTTCGCTATAAAAGTTTAAAAGTTCAATAGAAGAACTACCAGCTTTTATTGTATAAATATATGAAGTTAATAAGTCGCCCTTTATTTTAAAATCATCTTTTCCTTCACATTTTTTTAGTAATGAATTAAGTTTTTCTTCTTTCTTTAAGCATCTATCTATATTAGTAGTTAGAAGTTTTTGAATATTGATAGATCTGCTTTTTATACGCTCCTGCTTATCTTTCTCTATGTAATATTTATCCATCATTAAGTGAGGGTTTTCAAATACAAGAGAATTGCTTTCATTTTCTATATTAGTTAATTTGATAGAAAATAAATCTATAAAATCTCTATTACAATCAAGTGTAATGTTAAATACAGAATTATTTACAAGAGTAGTAGACATATCTTTCATAAAATTATAAATAATATCTGATTTTATATCACTTTCTGATTTAGAATATTCATAATAAAAGTGGTGAGAAAGTGGCTTACTGATTCCAGTAAAAATTGATGAAAATAAATTTGCGTCAAAAGGAATATCATTTTTTTCTAAGTAAGCTTCAAGTTCATCTTTAGAAAAATTAAAAGGATTAAGTTTTTTGGATTTAGGAGGATATTTATAAGTAACTCCAGGATAAAGAATTCTATAGCTATTTACATCTGCACCAATATGTTTTATACATTCCATTACTTTATTATCTCTTTGTCTAACTAATGTAATATTACTATGACGTCCCATAATCTCAACTACAAGTATATAGATACTGTTAAACCCTAATTCATCTGTAGCTTCTATATATATATTAAGTAATCTATCACCATCAACTTGTTCAACCTCTAGTATTCTTCCACCTATTAAATATTTTCTAAGTACCATTGTAAACATAGGTGCTTGAAGAGGATTAGTTTTACTAACTTCTGTAAGATGAATTCTAGGATATTTTGAAGAGGCAGAAATCAAAAGTTTAACATTTTTTCTGTCTTTTCTTAATGTTATAATAATTTCATCTTTTTCTGGTTGATTTATTTTATCAATTTTTGAATTTGTTATTGATTTTTTTAAATCTTGGACTAAACTATATAAGTAGATACCATCTAATGCCATAAATGTTTTCCTCTCTTTTTCTGTTTTAAGGATAGTATAACATTATTATGCATAGATGTTCAAGGTAACAAGGGGTAAGGTATAAGTAAAAAAAGTTATAAGAGATTATATGTATTTAAGATATAACTTAAATGTGGGGGATAGTTTATAAGTAAATGAGGTAAAGATGAAAGTGAAAAGTAATAATTTAAAGTTTGTAGTAATAGTTATATCTATAATTATGCTAATGTTTGGGTGTGCAGAGAAAGAAAAGGAAAGGGAAACAGGAGAAGAAAAAGAGAGAATTACATTAAGTCAAGGTGCTTATAGGAACTTGGAAAGTAATAGTATATATTCTTTAAATGAAGATAATATCTATGAAAAGATAGATACAGACGAGTTGGTGATTTCATATAATAGTGAAAGTGGAAATTATATTTTTATCCAAGATGATGATGTATTTATTAAGTACTTAGGTAAAAATATTAAAATTAATGATAATAAGATAAAATCACCTAAGTTATCTAATGATGGAAAATATATATTTTATTTTTGCGATAATGGAATATTAGAACCAAAAGTTATTGATTTGGAAAATGAAACAGAAGTAATTATTGATAATAAGGTTATGATTTCAGGTCAATTTGCTGATTGGGTAGCAGATAATACACTTATTTATTATGGAATAAGAAATGAAGATAAAAAAAGTGGAATTTTTACGTATGACTTATCAAATAAAACAGAAGAGCTAGTATATGAAATAAATAAGGGATATGTTTCATTTTTAAAGGCTATAGACGATGAAGTTGTGTTTATAGAAGATAATATGGAAAATAGGAAAATATTAATTTCCTTAGAAAAAAATAATAGCTTTGAAGAAATTACTGAAAAAATAATAGATATAAAAGATATAATAAAAATAGATGAAAATATATACATATTAGGAAAAGTAAAAGATGATGTATATTCTATTTATGAAATTTTAGGTAATGATTTACATAGGGTAGTATATGATTTTCCGCTTATGATTAATTTAGAAAAAGGTTTATCTGTAAGTCCAAAGGGTGAATTATTGTTTATGGGAAGTAATGAAGATTATAATGAACAAAATATATACAGTTATTCTGATGGAACTGTAAATTTAATATCAAAAAGTAAAGGGAAATATACTTTCATTAATATGAATTAAGGGATTTTAGACTTTAAAGTCTGAAATCTTTATTTTTTTACTTTTAATATTAAAAGTAATGATTAAAGAAGTAATAAATTGGAAATTACTTTAAAGGGTGAAAAGATGTTGATAGACTTTGAAAAAATTAATATTAAAATTTTAAGAAAAATAACAAAAGACGATGCAAAGAGACTTAAGGCTATTCCTTATAGGAATGAAGGTGAAAAAATATATATTATTGCTTCTAATGTAAACCTAAACATTAAAAATGAATTGAAATTTATTTTTGATAAAGAATTAGAGATAAAAGAAATAGATGAAAATACTCTTTTTGGAATGATAGAAAGATTATATGTAGGTTTAGAAGATGATGTAGAAGAGATAATAATAAGAAAATCTATAGAATTAAATGCATCAGATATACATTTTGAACCAAGAGAGAAATTTACAGTAGTTAGAATGAGAATAGATGGTAAGCTTGTTATTACCAATATTTTAACATTAGAAGAACATTTAAAGATAATATCTAAGTTAAAGGTTAAAAGTAATTTAGATATTACAGAAAAAAGACGACCACAGGATGGTAAACTTACTTTTAAAGAAATGGATAAAAATTATGATTTAAGACTTTCATTTACTAACACAATATTTGGAGAAAAACTTGTAGTAAGAATATTATATGGGCAGGTTTTTAATTATAAATTGGAAAGTTTAAGATTAACTAAAAATCAAATGAAGAAGATTAAAGAAATAATAAAAGTGAGCAATGGACTTGTGTTAGTTAACGGACCAACAGGATCTGGCAAATCAACAACATTATATACAATATTACAAGAGGTAAATACAGAAGAGGTAAACATAACGACTCTTGAAGATCCCGTAGAAGTTGTTATGCAAGGTATAAATCAAATTGCTCTAAACAAGACTATTGACTTGAATTTTGCAGAGGCTTTAAGAAGCACATTAAGGCAAGATCCAGATATAATAATGGTTGGTGAAATTAGGGATGATGAGACTGCTGTAATATCTGCTACTGCTGCAATAACAGGACATAAGGTATATTCGACTATACATACTAAAACAGCAAGAGAGGTTTTCTTTAGATTAGAAGATATGGGAGTAAAGAATTATATTATAAAAGATTCTTTAGTAGGAATTATTTCACAACGTCTAATAAGGATACTTTGCGATGATTGTAAAGTATTAGAAGGTGAAATTGAGAGTGAAGGCAAAAAAATCAATGTATATAAAAAACGAGGATGCAGTAGGTGTAATTTTACAGGGTATAGAGGAAGAGCATTAGTAGCAGCTATACATCATATGAATAAAGAAAATAAACGGAAATTAGTTAATCTAAATGAAGATGATAGATTACTAAGTAATAAAGAGATGGTAGACAATTTGAAGGAACTTTTAAAAGATGGGCTAATTAGTTGTAATGATTATAATCTGTTTTTAGAAGTAGAGGAGATTGAGTTTGACAATGAGGATAAATACACTCCTAAACACAAAACATAGAGATTTACAGATAGTTATAGAAAATTTATATAATCTATATAAATCTGGAATACCTTTATTTAATTCTTTTGAATTGATGGAAGAATTACCTTTAACAAAAGAATATAAGAAAAGCATTACAGATATACGAGGAGACTTAGGGAAGGGTGAAGGATTATATTATTCTTTTAGCAAATATGATAGATTATATCCAAAATTCTTTTTATCTATGTTAAAAGTAGGGGAAGAGACAGGGAGATTAGGCGATGTTTTAAATGGGTTATATGTATATTACAAAAAGGTGAATTTGATGAAAAGAAGATTAAAAAGCTCTTTAACGTATCCAGCTATATTAGTGTTTATAACAATTTTATTAGTATGTTTTTTTGTAATGGTTGTAATACCGACTTTCCAAGATATCTTTATTTCTATGGAAAAGGAAATACCAAAAGTAATAGAACTTTCTATTTTATTAAAAAAATTTATTGATAAATCACCAATCTTATTTATAGTATTTTTCTCTTTTTGGGGTGTACTTGCACCGGCTACAGTTATTTTTTACTTCAGAAATAATTTAGCTAATATTATATATAAAACTCCTTTAATAAGAAGATTTAAAGAATATGTTTCCGTAGTTTTACTTTCTATAATTGTTAAAAGTGGTATTAGTTTATCTATAGGATTAGAACGTTGTATGGATATAGATTTATTAGGTGGAATAAAAGAAGATTTTAAATTTATTAATTTAGCAATTTTAGAAGGTAAGTCGTTAACGTTAGCTTTAGAGGGGACTTCTGGATTTACTAGGTATACATTAGCACATATAAGATTAGGAGAAGAGTGTGGGAACCTTGAAACTGTATTGACTACATTAGAAGATGAACTTTTTGATAGATTAAATACTGAACTTAATAGGATACTAGAGCTTATACAACCAATAACAATAGTATTTATAGGAGGATTAGTGATAAGCTTTATTTTAATAGTTATACTACCTGTTTTTGAAGGGTTGATTGGATAGAAGTATGAGAAAAAGAGGATATACATTGATAGAGGTTATAGTTGTAATAGCAATATTATTAGTAATTATGCCGATATTTATAAATGGTAAGTCAACATATAAACTTATTGATACTATTACATCAAAAAGTTTAAAGAATGATATAGCTAATATAATTAGTTTTGCTAAACACTATAGCTATAATACTGGAAATACTGGCAGATTAGAGATAAATACTTTAAGTGGAGAAATACTTTTTATAGATACAAAAAATGAAATTACAAAGAATATAATTGCGAAGGTAACTTTACCAAAGGGATATAAATTTGTATCTGATTTTAAAATACCTGTAAGTAGTAAAGGGGTAGTTTCTAGCAATTCTATAATTTTTAAAAGTTTAACTGGAGAATATCATGAAGTAACAATTTCAGTTGGGATAGATTTAGTAAATATTTATTAATAAAGGTGGATAAATGAAAAGAAAAGGTGTTACTTTGATTGAAACTATAGTAAGTTTGATGATTTTAATGATTGTTATAACATTATTTGTAGCGTTAGTTAAAGATTATAATATTAATCTTACTAGTAGAAAAACGAAAGAAAAATTGAGTAGAATAACATACTGTATTATGAATGAATTAAAGTATAACTGTACTAAGGAAAATATTATTTCACAAAGTAATGCTAACAAAATAGAATTGAAAAATTATGATAATATATTAGAGGATTTAAAATGTAAAGGTTTATTTGAAGTGGATAAAGGTAATGGAATCACTATTTCATTTTCTGATAATAGTGATGATAGCTTAAATGTTAAAATTTCAATTTATGAAGATGGGTTCACAGAAGAAAGGGAGTTTATAAAGTGGAGGTAGTTTATTGAAAGAAAAAAAGAATAAAAGAGGATTTACATTAATAGAACTATTAGTTTCTTTAGGTATTTTTACTATAATAACAACGGTATCTTTTAATATAATTATTTCTGCTACTAAAGAATACGTTCTATATATAAATAAAAGCACGGAATTAGATAATTTGGATAATTGTCTTATAAATATCGATAATATTCTTAGAAGTGATTATATAATAGCTATCAATGTAGAAGGGGACAAAATTGAGATTGTATCAAAAATGGTTCATAAAGGTAAAAGTATTAAGAAAAAGATTATATATAAAAAAGATAATAACTTAATGGTTAAAACTTTAATAAATGATGATTTAGATACTAGCACAGGAAACAATGTTCTTTTAAAGAATGTTAAAGACTTTAATGTTTTACAGAAAGATGAACTTATATATTTTGAAATTATTACAAAGAGTGAAGAGAGAAGAATAAGATGTATATAAAGAAAAAGAGAGGGTTTGCATTATTAGAAACTTTAATCGTTATAAGCATTCTAATAGTTCTTATATCCTTATATGCAAAACAAAACTTTGTAAACCTAAGAAAATCTAATTATTATGGGATAAAAGAAGATATTTTAACACTTAATAGTGAAGAAGAACAGTTGATAAAAGTGGCAGAAAATAAAATTTCTTTAGATATAGAGCTTATGAGAAAGCTAGAAGAAGAGGGAATAGAAGAAAAAATAATATATACTTCATCAAATGATAATAATTTATATATAGAGTTATTAGATAAGGATATATATTTGATTCATAAGAAAAATTTAGAGAGGAAATATAGAAAATTGGAATATGAGGTTGTAAGTGAGCCTGAAAAGATTAAATTAATTCCCACGAGATATATCACAGCATACACTAATAAATAGGAGAGTTTATGAATACTGTTGTTATAGAAAAGAATAAGTATGTCTATAAAGGTAAAATATATGAAGATAATGATATAGAGAGTCTGACAAGTAAATGTGGTAAAAATATTAGAGTAGTAATATTAGCAGAAAATCCATTAATAAAAATTTGTGAAAAGATAGATATAAATATTAATAAAGATATAGAAAAAGATATACAAAATAATTTGATTATTGATGAAGATACATTAGTGGATTACATTATTGATAAAAAATCAAAGAAAATATATATATATTCAATTAAACAGAGAAATAAAGTAAGTAGAATTTTATATAAAGCTGAAAAGATGCGTGTAGAACCTATTCAATATACTTTAATAAGCATTATAAAGAAAAGGTTTAAATATAAGAAAACCTATAAAGCTTTAGTTAAAATAAATAATTATTTATATTTTATTCGGGTTCAAAGTGGAATATTAATTTACTCGAAAACCATGGAAGAAAGAGAAGATACTTTACATAAGTTACTTCTTGAAGAATTAGTAGGAGAAGATTTATTAGTCGATATTAATTTGAAGGATATAATTATAGAAAGTATTTCAGAAAATGAAGTCGTTAAGGAGATTAATTTTATAAATTTGAAAGAGAAGGTAGAATATGAAATATCAAAAATATAAAGATTTTTTACCAGAGAATATTAGAGTAAAGAAAGTTAGTGAATTTGAGAGAAGTAATAAAAGAGCATTATTTCTGATGATTTTTTTAAATAGTATTTTACTACCTTTAAATTTAAATAAGATAAATTATGATAAAGATATAGAAGTATTTAGTGAAGATGATATATATTACTATGAAAATAAAATAAAAAGTATAAAAGAATGGATTAATATAAATGATGATTACTATATAAATATTTCAATACAAAACAACGATGGAGAAATATATTTAAAAGATAGAAAATTTGCATATAACATTGAGGAAGAAGGGTTTGATATAAAAGAGTATAAGAGGATAGAAGATAATATGATTTTAAGGGTGATAAAAAGATAATTATGATTAAAAGAAAAATGATTATTTATATTGTTATATTTGCGATAACTATTATACAAATTTGTTTATATTTTAATGAGGATAACAAAACAACAGAAGTTATTTCTAGTAATGAAGTTAGAGTAAAAGGAAATTTTAAAGAGATTGATATAGAGTTAAATGAAATAGAAAATTTAGAAGTATTAGAGTTAAAAGATGATGGAGAGATATGGAGTGGTAAAGTTTTATTGTCAGGTAGTAAGGAAGAAGTATTGAATAGTATAGAATTACTAAAAAATTATAATATAATTAATTATAAAATTGATGGAAATGTTAATGATTTTCAGGTTTTATTGGACATATGTAGATGAAATAATTAAAAATTCAACAGATATTTATGAAATAATTGCATTTCTTTAGTAATTTTGATAGAATATTTTTGTTGTGTCATTATGCAACAATATAGTTATGACTATTTATCGAGTTTTACGGTCATAATAATTATGAATTCAAGTTATTTGGAGGGAACTTATATGATATCAGCAGGTGATTTAAGAAAAGGTACTACTTTTGAATATGAAGGACAAGTTTTTACAGTAATCGATTTTCTTCATGTAAAACCAGGTAAAGGTGCTGCATTCGTTAGAACTAAGTTAAGAAACGTTATTTCAGGTGGAGTTACAGATACAACTTTCAACCCAACTGCTAAATTACAAGAAGCAGTAATAGAAAGAAAAGAAATGCAATACTTATACTCTGATGGAGAATTATACTACTTCATGGATCAAGAAACTTATGAGCAAATTCCACTAAACTATGAAAAAGTTGAAGATGCTATAAAATTCTTAAAAGAAAACATGTTTGCTATAATTAAATTCTACAAAGGAGATGCTTTCTCAGTTGAAGCACCAAACTTCGTTGAATTATTAATAACTCAAGCAGATCCAGGAATCAAAGGTAATACAGCAACAAATGCTATGAAACCAGCTATATTAGAAACAGGAGCTGTAGTTAACGTTCCAATGTTCGTTAATGAAGGAGATACTATAAGAGTAGATACTAGAACTGGCGAATACATGGAAAGAGTTTAATATCTTAATTAATGCTAAGTTCCTTAGAACTTAGCATTTTTTAATATCTATTTTTAATAATAAGTTGATAATAAATTTTACAAAAAGGGTATAATTTAGATAAGAGTATTAACTTTTAAGGAAGTGAAAGCAAGTGAGAGAGATTTTTGATGAAATAGATAATATCAAAAATAGTATAGAAAGTATACAAGATGAGAAATATAAAGAGTTATTCAATCAAATTTCTAATTTGTTAATTAATTTAAGTGATAAAGTAGAAGAAGTTATAGTTAAACAAGAGTCTCTAGAAGAGAATGTTGGATACATAGGTGAAGATTTAACAGATATACAAGATGAATTATTTGAAGAAGTAACTTTTGAAGACTTAATGGATATTGAAGATGAATATATTGAGATTAGCTGTAAATGTTGTGGAAAACCACTTTTTGTTGAAAAGGATGCTTTAAATAAAAATAATAATATTCCATGTCCATTTTGTAATAATAAGGCTAATTAAAAAGAAACTGCAAAGATTTGCAGTTTCTTTTTTTTATAAAAATATGTTATCTAAATAATAAAAATATTTTACATATTTTATTTATATTAAGAATAATTATAAAGTGTGTGAAATAAAAATTATATAGAACGGTGGAAGAGGAAGTGATTAAAATGGTTTATGGAGAAGAAGTTATAAGAATACTTCCTGAAAAAATTGCTAATGAAACAAAAAAATTTATAAGCGATGGAACTATACAAGAGATAAGAATAAAGGTTGGTAAACCAATAATATTAATATTATCAAATGAGGAGAAGGTATTAAATTATGTTACAACTAATGATGAAGTTAAAGGAATACTTGTAAAGATATCAAACTATTCTTTATATGCTTATGAAGAGGAAATAAAACAAGGATATATAACAATAAAAGGTGGACATAGAGTTGGGATAGCTGGAGAGTGTGTTATTTCTAATGGAGAGATTAAAACTATAAAAAATATATCTTCATTAAATATACGTATATCTAAAGCAGTTGTAGGATCAGCTAAGAAAATCATGCCTATTATAACTGGAGGTGACAGAATTTATAATACTCTTATAGTTTCTCCACCTAAGTGTGGGAAAACAACTATCTTAAGAGATATAGCAAAGAATATCTCAAATGGAGTATATTCTCTTGGGTTAAAAGGAAAAAAGGTTGTTATTATTGATGAAAGAAGTGAGGTAGCAGCTTGTTATAATGGAGTACCTCAGATGGATGTGGGTATTAGGACGGATGTACTAGATAACTGTTTGAAAAAAACAGGGATGATTATGGCGATAAGAAGTCTGTCACCAGATGTATTGATATGTGATGAAATAGGTACTTTAGGAGAAGTTGAAGCTCTTAATATGGCATTTAATTCAGGAGTAAATATAGTTGTAACAGTTCATGGTTTTGACATAGAAGATATATATAGTAGAAAAGTTTTTAAAGAGTTAATTGATGAATCAATAATAGAAAGAGTAGTGATATTAAGTAGTAGAAAAGGAGCAGGTACTATTGAAAGAATATACAAAATAGAAAGAGGTGAAATTAAATGTTTAGAATTATAGTTATTTTAGTGGTATTTCTAGCATGCATCTATATAGGATTCTATTTTGGAGAAGTGTTTAAACATAGAAGCGTAGAGCTTAAAGATTTCCAAAAGGCATTAATGCTTATGAATACTGAGGTCTTATACTCTAGTACACCGTTACCTACAGCGTTATTAAATATTAGCTATAAGCTTGAAAGTCCTTTTAGTAAAGTTTTTAAAGAAACAGCCGATATGCTGGAGGTTGGAGAGATATATAGCGTATATGAAGGATTCAATAAAAGTTATAATAACCATAAAGATGAGTTTCATTTAAAGGCAGATGATTTTAATATAATTAAAGATTTCTTCTTTTCATTAGGTGAATCTGGAGTTTATGGGCAGGAGAAAATTTTTAATTTAACTTCTGAAGAATTGAAAAGAAAATACCTTGAAGCTGAGGAAGAGTGTAAAGTTAATAGAAAAATGTATAGGGGTATTGGTGTTTGTGTTGGAGCAATAATAGCTATATTTTTCATATAAAAAGGGGGATATTTAAAAGTGGTGTTGGATTTTAGTTTATTATTTAAAATTGGAGCTATGGGGGTCTTATTGATAATAATCGATAAGGTTCTAAAAAGCGGAGGAAGAGAGGATATATCTGTATTAACTAATTTAGCAGGGATAGTAATAATCTTAATAGCAGTACTAAGTATAATATATAAATTATTTGATTCAGTGAAGACTCTATTTACTTTATAGGAGTATTTTATGGAGATTATAAAAGTAGTTTCTTTTGCTTTAGCAGCACTATTTATATTTATGCTTCTAGGTGAGAGAAAAAAAGAATTGGCAGTTTTGGTAGCTATTATCGCAGGAGCAATAATATTTTTAGCTCTAATAGATAAACTAAGCGAGATAATAAATTTTATTAATACTATTGCTGATAAAGCTAATATAGATATGGTTTATATAGGAATAGTTCTTAAGATACTTGCCATTGCATATCTTTCAACATTTTGTAGTGAGATATGTAAAGACGCGGGTGCTACAAGTATAGCATCTAAAGTTGAGTTTGCTGGAAAGATACTTATTTTAGCATTAGCTATACCGATACTGATGGCAGTATTAAATTCAATCCTTCAGATATTGTAGGTGTTAGATATGAATAAAAAAATAAAAAGAATATTTTTAAGTTTAATTTTTTCAATAATACTTTTCAGTTTTGGTTCAGTGACAAATATATCTTTTGCAGAAGATAATATAACATCAGTTCTAGGTAATGATGAGATACAAAGTGAAGTAGACAGCTTATATAATTATATAAACACTATGAAAAGTGATATAGAGCTTATGAATGAATTAGATCCAGTAAGTTATATTAAAGCTTATATGGAAGATGGTAAAGGGAATATTAGCTTATCAAAGATAGGGGGAGCTGTTGTAAGCTTACTTTTAAAGGAAGTCAAAAGTGTTTTAGGTTTATCTTTTTCGATTATTGCAATAGGAATAATTAGTGCATTGCTAAAAAGTCTGCAAGAAGCATTTAATTCAGAGGGAATATCTGAAGTAGCTTTTTATGCCTGTTATGCTTTAATGATAGTAATACTTACAAAAACCTTTTTGATATCTTTAGATATGGCGAAGGATGTTATAACAAATGTAGTGGAATTTATGAGTAAATTGTTACCTGTATTAGTTTTGATGCTAGGTGCAGCTGGTGGATTAACTCAAGCAGCTACAATGGATCCTATAGTTTTAGGTGCTACAATTTTAATTCCACAACTATACTTAAATATAATAATACCACTTATTTTATCAAGTTTTGTATTGCAGTTTGCAAACAATATGACTAATGGAAGTAAGTTAAGTAATTTATGTGATATAGCAAAAAAAAGTACAATATGGATACAGGGAATAATAATAACAATATTTATAGGATTGTTAACGGTTAGAGGAATTACATCTTCTACGATTGATGCTGTTACTTTAAAAACAACAAAGTTTGCTATTGATAACTTTATACCTATAGTTGGGAAATCATTTTCAGATGCTATATCATCTGTAGCTGGTTATTCGTTGATTATAAAAAATGCTATAGGATCAATAGGGCTTATAGTAATTATACTTATAATATTGTACCCGATAATAAAAATAGTTTTATCATCTATAATATTCAAATTGTCTGCATCTCTTTTAGAACCAATAGCAGACAAGCGTATAACAAAATCTATAGCGGCAGCAGGAGAATCGTTAACATTGATAATGAGTTGTGTATTATGCGTTAGTTTAATGTTCTTTTTACTGATTGCAATGATGGTACAAGCAGGAAAATTTGTAATAGGGGGATAGTGTATGGAGTATATTAAAAGCTTTATAATTGCATTAGTTACAACAATAATATTTATAACCGCAGTAGAAATGATAGCTCCAGATAAACCTATTAAAAAATATATAAAGTTTGTTTTAAATTTGGTCCTTGTTTCTGTATTGTTAAATCCTATTGTTTATCTTTTTACAAAAGGGGAAGGGGAAATTATAGGAGCTATTGAGAAATACGAACAAATTTTATCTCAGGGGACAATTTCAAATGATAACAGTGCAGTTAATGATACGAGGGTAGAGGCTTTTAAGGAGAATTTAAACAAAAACTGTGCAATGCTTCTAGAAGATAAGTTTGATGGTAAAAAATTTGAATGTGATGTTATATGCACAGTTGATTTAGAAAATATGACATATAATATTGAAAAAATAAATGTTGGAGTAAAAGATAACAAAATAAAACTTATAGAGAAGATTAAGATAGATACAAGTAAAAGTACTGAAGTTATGTCATCAAATGAAGAGATAGAAGGTAGCGAAGAAATAATCGATTACTTGACAGAAGAACTTAATGTTTCTAGAGAAAAAATAGAGGTATATAAAGTGGAGAGGAGTGAGTAAATGGATAAAGAGAAACTTAATAACGAACTAAAGAAAATAGTTAATAATAAAACTTTTTTTAATGCACTGGCAGTTTTACTTGTTATAGCATTTCTATGGTTAGCTTATACTGCATTTTTTACTGGTAGTAGCAATGAAAAATCAAGTTTAACTCCAAAAGGTGCACAAGAAGTAACTGTAGAGGAAGCTGAAATAAGTAAAGAAATTTTAGATTATGAAGCTGAACAAAAGCAAGAACTGCAAGATATACTATCTAAGATGGAAGGTGTTGGGAAGGTGGATGTTAAGATGCACTTTGAAAGTGGAGAAGTAAAGGTTCCAGCGTATAATTCTACAACACAAACCGCTGAAACTAGAGAAGAGGATTCACAAGGTGGAACACGATCTACAATACAAGAAACTGGAGGAGATACCGTTGTTATGTATTCTGATGGAAGTACTAATGAACCGTTTATAGTACAGACTTATAAGCCTAAGATAACAGGAATAATTATAGTAGCAGAAGGTGCAAGTAATAGTAAATTAAGATATGATATTCAAATTGCAGTTTCTACTTTATATAATTTAAGTTTAGACAAGGTTAATGTATATCCTATGGAAAACTAGCATATAATTTATAGAAAAATAGAAAATAGAAAAATGTATAGGGGGATTTTTAAAATGACAAAAAAACAATTTGGGATTATCTTTACACTTATGGCTTTGATAGTATGTGTTGGAGTATTATCAATGAAATTAAATGAAAGCGGATTAACAGATCCAACAGATTTAGGTGCAATGTTACTAGAAAATGATACAGAAGAACAAACAATGAGTACTCAAGATTATTTCTATAACCTAAGAACACAAAAAGCTCAATCTGATGCAAAAATTAAAGATGAGATGAAAGCAATTACTGAAGATGCAAGTGCTTCTCAAGAGGCGAAAGACATAGCAAATAATTCGTTAATTCAAAAAGCTCAACTTCAAGAACAAGAATCAAGAGTTGAAATGGGAATCATGAATAAAGGGTATGAAGATGCTATTTGTATGATAGATTCTAATAAGGTTACAGTATATGTTAAAGTAAAGGAAACTCCTACTACAGAGGAAACTGCTTTATTACAACAATTAGTTGAAGATATTACAACATTAAGTGATATACAAATAGAAACAAAGAAATAATTCGTTGTAATAGTAAAAGTATTTTGATATAATAAACATAAGAAAAAAGAGGTTTTACAAAAATGTAAACCTTGAGGAGGGTTTAATATGGAAAATGTTAAGACTGATTCAGCATTAGGAATCGTAAAGATTTCTGATGAAGTTGTTAGTGTAATTGCAGGAATAGCAGCAGAAGAAATTGATGGAATAATAGAGCTTCCACAAGGCGTTGGAAATAACATATCACAAATATTAAAAGGTAAGAAGAATAACTTAGGAAAAAGCGTTAAAGTTACTTTAGTAGAAGACAAGGCTGTTATTGACTTATCTGTAGCAGTTGAGTATGGAGTTAAGATTCCAGATGTAGTTAATAGTGTACAAGAAAATGTAAAGAAAACTGTTGAAACTATAACTGGGTTAAGTGTTGAAGCGGTAAATATAAGTGTTCAAAACATATATGTACCAAAGCAAGAACAAGAAAATCTAAAAGAAGATTAGTAAAACCCTCTGATCATCAGAGGGTTTCTCATTATTTAGAGAAATTTTAGTTAATAAATTGATTTATTATAGACACAAGTAAGATTATATTGTAATATACATATGTTTAATTAATAAATATAAGTTTATAATATTAATAAAGTAAGTGTTTATATAGATATAATATATGCATTAGTACTTAGGAGGAAATTATGAAAAGACAAAGATCAAGAGAAATTGCAATGGAATTATTATTCGGAATGGAATTAAGTAAAAATTCATATGAAGAAACAATAGAAAACTTTGTAGAAGACTATGAAATGGATCTTACAACTATAGATTTAGAGTATATTAAATCTACAGTGAAAGTTGTAACTGATAATTTAGAAAAGATAGATGGAATAATTACAGAATCATTAGTGAATTGGAAATTAGATAGAATTTCAAGAGTTAACCTAACAATACTTAGACTAGCTGTTGGTGAAATGCTTTATGTTGAAGATGTACCAGAAAAAGTTGCTATAAATGAAGCGATTGAGTTAACTAAAAAATACTCTGATGAAAAGAGCGTATCATTTATCAATGGTGTATTAGATAAAGCGTTTAAAAGTATTTAATTATATGAATAGGTGAGTAGGGGTATACATATGGGAGAAATAATTAAAGGAAAAAATATAGCTGATAAAATAAAACTAGATATATCGGAGTTTGTAAATTTTAGAAAAGCTAATAATTTAATAATACCTAAAATAGCATCTATTCTTGTTGGAGAAGATGGAGGGTCTATTTATTACATAAATAATCAGGAAAAAATATCTAAGTCATTAGGTGTTGGTTTTGATAAAATATTATTCCCTAGTTCTATTTCAGAAGAAGAATTAATAAACGAGATTATAGATTTAAATAATAGAGAAGATATTAGTGGAATAATACTTCAATTACCTTTACCAAAAGAAATGAATGAGAAAAGAGTTATTTCTAATATTTCAGCAGATAAAGATATTGATTGCTTAACATATGAGAATGTTGGAAAGTTATATATGGGAGAAAAATGTTTTCTTCCATGTACCCCAAACTCAGTTATAAGAATTTTAAAGAGTTTAGATATTACTTTAGAAGGTAAAAGAGCTGTAGTAATTGGGAGAAGTAATATTGTAGGTAAACCTCTAAGTACATTATTATTAAATGAAAACTGTACAGTTACAGTATGTCATTCGAAAACTAAGAATTTAAAAGATGTTTGTAAGGAAGCCGATATATTAATTAGTGCTATTGGAAAGCCTAAGTTTATAGATGATGAATTTGTAAAAGATGGAGCCATAGTAATTGATGTTGGGACATCTTCAGTTGATGGGAAAATAACAGGAGATGTAGACTTTGATAAAGTTATTGATAAAGCATCATTTGTAACACCTGTTCCAGGAGGAGTAGGAGCATTAACTACCACTTTACTAATAAAAAATTCATGTGAGGCATTAGAGAAAGATGAAGATTAAGACATTATCTGTATCAGAAGTAAATAACTATATAAAAAAAATATTGGATAATGACTTTATTTTAAATAATCTCTCTGTAAAAGGGGAGATTTCTAATTTAAAGCTTCATTCAAGTGGACATATATACTTTTCGTTAAAAGATTCTGCTGGCAAGATAAACTGTATAATGTTTAAAAATAGAGCTTATGATTTAAGATTTCCTTTAGAAGATGGAATGGAAGTTGTTATAAGAGGTAGAGCTTCTGTTTATACAGCTAGTGGGACATTTCAAATATATTGTGATGAAATTGAAAAAGAAGGTATAGGAGAACTATACGTTAAATTTGAAAAGTTAAAGTCTAAACTAGCAAAAGAAGGATATTTTGATGAAGATTTAAAAAAAGATATACCTAGAGATATAAGATCAATAGGTGTAGTAACATCTGAAACAGGAGCAGCTATACAAGATATAAAGAATGTTATTAGAAGAAGAAATACATTAGTGGATATAATGCTTTATCCAGCTCAGGTTCAAGGAAATGGAGCGTACAAGACAATAATTGAAGGTATAAAGTATTTTAATAGAAAAAAGAATGTAGATGTAATAATTATTGGTAGAGGTGGAGGCTCCATTGAAGAGTTATGGAACTTTAATGAAGAAGAGTTAGCTAAAACGATATTTAATTCTAATATTCCTATTGTGTCAGCCGTTGGACATGAAGTAGATTTTACCATATCAGATTTTGTAGCAGATATAAGAGCAGCAACGCCATCACAGGCGGGGGAATTGGTAGCTCCTTTAGAAGAAGATATATATAAGAGAATAGAAATTAACAAATATAATCTAAACACAATAATGCAAAGAAAATTTGAAATAGAAAAAAATCTCTTAGAAAGTTATGATGAAGTATTAAGATTAAAATCCCCTTTAAATAAGATTGTAAATGGATATTTAGAAGTTCAAAACTTAAAAGAAAGATTAGATTTTAGTATTAAGAATAAGATAGATAAGGAAAAACAAAAATTAATATCTTTAAATGAAATTCTTCAAGCTCGTAGCCCTATAAATATATTAAGAAAAGGATATGCTATAATTAAGGATGAGAATGATAATATCTTAAAAAATGTAGAGGATTTTAGTGATAAAGAGGAGATTAATATTACTTTAAGGGATGGATATGTTAAAGGAAGCTTTATCTTGACAGAAAGGGGAGGAGATTTATAATGGCAAAAAAAGAGAGTTATAATGAGATGTTAGAAAACTTAGAAGATATTCTAAGAAACTTAGAGAATTCTGAGCTTACCCTTGAGGAATCAATGAAGGAATATGAAAAAGGTAGTAAGCTTATAAATAAATTATATAAAACATTAAATACATTAGAAGGTAAATTTATAAATATTAAAGAAGAAAATGAAGCGGTGAATAGTGATGAAGAATAAAGAGATTAGGGAATCGCTTAATGATTATTTGAAAAATTATTTTAATGATAAAGGCAATTATAATAAGATAATATATGATTCAGCTAGCTATAGCTTAAATATAGGTGGTAAAAGGATTAGACCTATATTAATGATATTAAGTTATAGTATGTATAAGAATAATTGGAAAGATATTTTACCTGTAGCTGCAGCTATGGAGATGATACATACGTATTCATTAATTCATGACGATTTACCAGCTATGGATAATGATGATTTAAGAAGAGGGATGCCAACAAATCATAAAAAGTATGGTGAGGCAATAGCTATATTAGCTGGTGATACGCTATTAAATGAGGCTATGTCATTAATGATGAGCTTTGCACTTAAAAATGGAGAAAATGCTTTAAAAGCAGCAATTGAAATAGCTGAAGCTGCAGGACCAGAAGGCATGATTGGTGGCCAAGTTGTAGATATTGTAAGTGAAGGAAAGAAAGTCTCAAAAGATGTATTAAATTATATGCATTTAAAAAAGACTGGTGAACTTATAAGAGCATCGGTTGTAGTTGGGGCTATGCTTGCTGGAGCTAATGAAGATGATAAAAATAAACTAAATGAATTTGGACAAAAATTAGGTTTAGTTTTTCAAATAAAAGATGATATACTTGACGTAGAAGGCAATGTTAATAAGTTAGGGAAAAATACATTAAGTGATGAGAATAATGATAAAACAAACTTCATATCACTTTATGGATTAGAATATTGTAAAATAGAATGTAAAAAGTTAACGGAGAATTGTATTGATATACTTAAGACTCTATCTGTTGATGCTAGTGATTTAATTAAATTAACATATGAGTTGTTAGATAGAGAATATTAAACAAAGGAATGGTATGTATGGGAAATATATTGAATAATATAAAGTCTCCAGATGATATTCATAAGTTAAATAGTAAAGAATTATATAAATTGTCCGAAGAAGTTAGAGAATTTTTAATAGATAGTGTTTCAAAAACGGGAGGACACTTATCTTCTAATTTAGGGGTAGTAGAATTAACTTTAAGTCTATACAAATCATACAATCTTGAGAAAGACAAGATTGTATGGGATGTTGGACATCAAGCTTATGTACATAAAATATTATCAGGAAGAAAAGAAAAGTTTGACACTTTAAGAAAATATGAAGGATTGTGTGGATTTCCTAAAAGATCTGAAAGTAAATATGACGCTTTTGGAGCAGGGCATAGTAGTACATCTATTTCAGCAGCTATAGGAATGGCAAGGGCTAGAGATGTATTAAAAGAGGATTATGATGTTGTAGCAGTTATTGGTGATGGAGCATTAACAGGGGGAATGGCTTTAGAAGCACTTAACGATGTAGGATTTAATAAAACAAATCTTACTATTGTGTTAAATGATAATCAAATGTCTATATCAAAAAATGTTGGAGGATTATCAAATCACTTAAACAAACTTAGAGTTGGACCTGGATATAATAAGTTAAAAGAAGACATAAATTCAACCTTAAATGGCTCAAATGTTGGAAAAGCATTAAGTCATTCTATACATAAAGTTAAAGATAGTATAAAGCAATTATTAGTACCATCAATGTTTTTCGAAGGGATGGGAATAAAATATATAGGACCAATAGATGGACATGACATTAATATGATGAACGATGTTTTAACAAAAGCTAAGCGTATTAATGGTCCAGTTATTATACATGTAATAACTCAAAAAGGAAAAGGATATGAATTCGCTGAGAAAAATCCAAATAAATATCATGGAGTATCACCTTTTGACTTAGAAAGTGGAGAAACTAATATAAATCCTAAAAAGACTTATTCAAAAGTTTTTGGAGATACTATGATGGAACTTGCTGAAGTTGACAATAGAGTAGTAGCTATAACAGCAGCAATGCCTGACGGAACTGGATTAAAAGAATTTTCAAAAAAATATCCTAATAGATTTTTTGATGTAGGAATAGCAGAGGAGCATGCAACAACTTTAGCAGCTGGTATGGCAAGTGCCGGATTAAAACCTGTATTTGCGGTTTATTCAACTTTCCTACAAAGAGCATTTGATCAGATAATTCATGATGTATGTATACAAAATTTACCTGTAGTTTTTGCAATAGATAGGGCAGGAATAGTAGGAGAAGATGGAGAAACTCATCAAGGAGTTTTTGATTTATCATATCTTTCGCAAATACCTAACTTAAAGGTTTTAGCACCAAAGCACTTAGAGGAATTATCATTAATGCTGAAATGGGCTATAAATCAAAATGGACCAGTGGCTATAAGATATCCTAGAGGTTCAGATTGTTGTGATGAAATTATACCTGTAAGTGAAATAAATTGTGGAAAGTGGGAAAAGATTATAGATGGAGAGAATGTTGCAATCATAGCTACAGGAAAAATGGTTCAGCATTCACTAATTGCTAGAAGCAAGTTATTAGAACTTGGATATAATCCAACTATAATTAATGCTACATTTATAAAACCTTTAGATTTAGAAATGCTAAATGAATTAGTGCAAAAAGGATTTAATATAGTTACTATTGAAGATAATATAGTAAACGGTGGATTTGGTTCATATGTACTTATGGAATTAAATAAATTAGGATTTAAAGGTAGATTTAGATCATTAGGATTTAAAGATGAATTTGTACCACATGGAGATGTTACAAATCTTTATAAGGATGCAGGATTAGATCCAAAAGGAATAAAAGATTGCATAGTAGAGATACAAGGATAAAGGAGATAAAGATGTCATCAAAGAAAGAAAGATTAGATATACTTTTAGTTGAGAAGGGCATATGTAATTCAAGAGAAAGAGCTAAAACTAATATTATGGCTGGATTAGTTTTTGTTGATGGACAGAGAGTTGACAAAGCTGGAGAGAAAGTTAACAGAGATGCTGAAATTATATTTAAAGGCGAAGAGTTAAAATACGTAAGTAGAGGCGGATTAAAGCTAGAAAAAGCAATGAATGAGTTTAATATATCATTAGATAATAAGGTATGTATGGATATAGGTGCTTCTACTGGTGGATTTACAGATTGTATGCTTCAAAATGGCGCAGCTAAGGTGTTTTCAGTAGATGTAGGATATGGACAGTTTGCTTGGAAACTTAGAGTTGATGAAAGAGTTGTTTGTATGGAGAGAACTAATATAAGATATGTGACTCCTGAAGATATAGGAGATAAATTAGATTTTGCTTCTATAGACGTTTCATTTATTTCTTTAAGAACTATAATGCCTGCAGTTAAAAATTTATTAAAAGACAATGGTGAAGTCGTGGCTTTAATTAAACCACAATTTGAAGCAGGAAGAGAAAAAGTTGGCAAAAAGGGTGTAGTTAGAGATAAAGAAGTACACAAAGAAGTTGTATCCAACATAGCTAATTATTTAATAGAAAATGACTTTAATATAATTGGTATGAGTTTCTCACCTATTAAAGGGCCAGAAGGAAATAGAGAATATCTTGTGTATTTTTCAAAAGATAAAGAAAAAGAATCAGATTTTAGTTTAGATAAAATTAATGATATAATAGAAGAATCACATAGCCAGCTATAATAGCTGGCTTTAGGTATAGGAGAATTAAAAAAGGAAATATTATGAGAAATATTGCTATAGCGTTAAATCCTTCAAAAGATAAAGATGGGAAAATACTAGAAAAGATATTATTAAAATTAAATGATGTATTCTTAGATTCTAAAATTACAGTTTTAAATAGTTTTGATATAAGTTCTATTAATATTGATGAAGAGCTTGATTTGATTATTGTATTAGGTGGAGATGGAACTATTTTAGGTGTAGCGAGGGATATAAACGACAAATACAATTATCCTATTTTAGGAGTTAATATCGGTAATTTAGGATTTCTTGCAAGTATAGAAATAGATAATTTAGATTATGCTTTGAAAAAAATTAAAAATAATGAATTCATAATTCAAGAAAGAATTTTATTAGAGTGTGAAAGTAATATAGAAGGTAATTTTGAAGTAAATAAGGCTTTAAATGATATAGTTATAGCTAGAGGGACATTATCTAGAATGATGAAATTTAAGGTGTTTATAGATGATAAGTTATACTATACTTTTAAAGGTGATGGACTAATAATTTCTACTCCAACAGGATCTACAGCATATTCATTTTCAGCAGGAGGTCCATTTGTTTATCCAGATATGGACGTAATTACAATCACACCTATTTGTCCGCATACTAAGAGTATGCAACCAATAGTTTTAAATAGTAAAAGTAAAATTGAAATTAAAGCAGATAGTTATAGTGAAGAGATATACTTGACTTTTGATGGACAAAAATCTTTAAAAAATATTGATAAAAGTATTATTAAAATAAAAAAAGCAAAAGAAAATGCAAAAATATTACTATTAGATGATTATGATTATTTTAAGGTGTTGCGTAAGAAAATCTTAAATAATCAAGTAGAAGGGGAGGAAAATTAGTTTGAAGTCAAAAAGACATAATAAAGTACTAGAAATAATAAACCAATCCGAAATTGAAACACAAGAAGAATTAGCAGAAGAGCTTAAAAAAAATGGATTTGATGTAACTCAAGCTACAGTATCAAGAGATATAAAGATATTAAAACTTGTAAAAATGCAGAGTTCATCAGGAAAATATAGATATGTAGCGCCAAGTAAAGAAGAGCGTGGATTAAATGATAAATTATATAGCATTTTAAAAAATGCAGCAATTTCAGCAGAAAAAGTGGATAAGTTTGTAGTATTAAAAACATTAACTGGTACTGCTTCAGCAGTTGCAGAGGCTATAGATAATCTTTATACAGAAGATGTTGCAGGAACGATTGCAGGAGACAATACAATATTTATTTTAGTAAGAACAGATGAAAAGGCAGAAGAGCTTATTTTAAAGGTAAGAAAGATAATTTCTTAAAATAGATATTAAGGTGGGGTACAATGTTAATAGGATTAAATATAAAGAACTTTGCGTTAATTCAAGAACTTTCAGTTGAATTTGGTTCAGGATTTAATATATTATCAGGAGAAACTGGTGCCGGGAAATCTATATTAATTGATACTATTGATTATGTTTTAGGTGGAAAGTTTTCTAAAGATTTAATAAGATATGGAGAAGAGAAAACATATGTTGAAGCTATTTTCTCTATAGAAAATGAAGAAATATATGAAATTTTAGACGAATTAGGAATAGAGAAAGATGAACTGTTAATAATCACAAGAGAAACTACAATTTTTGGGAAAAGCTTTATAAAAGTAAATGGTAGAACTATTGTGTTATCACAATTAAAAAGAATAAGAGAAAAGCTTCTTGATATACACGGACAACATCAAAACCAAAATTTACTTAATAAAGGAACTCATATTTTATATTTAGATGAATTTTATATGGATAAATTAAAAGGATTATTGAGTAAATTTGATAAGTTAAGATGTAAACATATAGAATTAATAGAAAAATTAAATAGACTTAAAGGAAGCGAAGATAGAGAAAAACTTGTAGATTATATTAAGTTTCAAATAGATGATATTGAAAAAGCTAATTTGAAAATTGGAGAAGATGAAGCATTAAAAGAGGAGTTTAATCTTCTTAATAATGCTGAAAAAATATCATTAAGTCTCTCTAAAAGTTATAGTTATTTACATACTTCAAATAATGGAATGTCAGTATTAGAAGGTTTATCTAAGGTAATAAGTGAGTTATCATCTGTTGAAGGTCATTCAGAGAAGATCAAAAATAGAAGAGTTGAAATAGAAGAAGCGTATTATGTTATAGAAGAAGCTTCACGTGAGATTAGAGATATTGGCGATGAAGTATATTATGATGAAAATGAATTAGCTAAAATTAATGAAAGAATATATCAGATAGATATTTACAAAAGAAAATATGGAAACTCTATAGAAGATATTTTAAATAATTTAAAAAATTTAAAAGAGCAATATGAAGAGTTAACAAATTCTGAAGTTATAATTAATAAATTAAAAGAAGAATTAGAAGAATTAAAAGTTCAAATGAGAAAAGTTGGAGAAGAGATACATATATTAAGAGTTGAAGCTGCTGAAATTTTACAGAAAAGTATAAAAGAAGAGCTTTCATATGTAGGATTAGAAAAAGCAATCATAAAGATAGAAGTTGAATTATGTGAAGACTTTAATCAATATGGTTATGATGATGTTCAATTTTTAGTATCTGCAAATCCTGGAGAACCATTAAAACCATTAGAGAAGGTTTTATCAGGAGGAGAATTATCAAGAATTATGTTAGCGTTAAAATGTGTATTTGTTGATAAAGATAGAATTCCAACACTTATTTTTGATGAAATTGATACAGGTATAAGTGGTACTATTGGAAAAAGAGTTGGAGAAAAAATGTATCAAGTTTCTACAAAGCATCAAGTTTTATGTATAACTCACTTACCTCAAATAGCTGCACTTTCAGATAATCATTACTTTGTATCAAAAAAGGTTGAAGATAATAAAACATTTACTGGCATTAAGATATTACCTAAAGATGAAAAAGTAAAAGAAATTGCTAAAATGATTGGTGGAGATGAAATTAGTAGCGTAGCTTTAGAAAATGCTTCAGAAATGGTTAGATTTGCTGATTTAAAAAAAGAAGAAATTAAAAAAAATCATATATAGTTACATAAGATTAAGCAATACTGCAAAAAATAAAATCATGGAAAAAAAACATGGTTTTATTTTTTTTATAAAAAATTATTTTTCTTAATAATTTTTAACTTTAATAACAAAGTTACTACAGCATATTGTAAATTCTATAAGGGAAAATTAAAGTCAGAAGCAAAGGAGGAGGAGATAAAATGATTAAAAAGTTCATTAAACGCTTTAGCATAATAGCTGCTCCAATGTTTATTTTGACTTTAATTACTTATCTAAGTATCTCAAGGATACCAGATAAAATATACATTAATGAAGAATCAAAGTTAACAGACCTTTCATTACATGATACTAGCTTTCTAAACAAAATAAAATTAAATAACGATAAATTGAATATAGACTTTTTAGGACTTTTTCCTATAAAATCTGTAGCTGTTCAAACAGTTCCAAATTTAGAGGTATATCCAGGTGGAACTAGTGTTGGAGTCAAATTATCCACAAATGGAGTCCTAGTTGTAGGATATTCAAATGTGGAGACACTAAATGGAACAGAAGATAGCCCAGGTAAAAGTTCAGGTATAGAGCTAGGAGATATGATATTAAAAGTTAATGGAACTGACATAGAAAGTTCTAAGGATTTGATATCTAAAGTTAAATCAAGTAATAGTGATTTTATAAATGTTGAAATTTTAAGAGGTAAAAGTAAGTTAACAAAAGAAATTAAACTTTTAAAAGAAGGAGAAGAATATAAATTAGGATTATGGGTGCGTGATTCTACTGCAGGGATTGGAACATTAACATTTTATCATGAAGATAGTGATACTTTTGGTGCATTAGGACATCCAATAACAGATTCTGATACAAATACAGTATTTTCAATAAAAAATGGTGAATTACTTAGATCATCCATTTTAAGTGTTAGAAAAGGTCAAAGAGGAGCTCCTGGAGAATTGAAAGGATTATTCCTCAATGAAAAAGAATCAATTGGAAGTATAAGTAGAAATATGGGATCAGGAATATATGGAAAGACCTCTGAACCATTAATAAATCCTGTATTTAATGAACCTATGCAAGTTGGTTATAGGAATGAGATAAATGAAGGACCAGCAAAAATTATAACAACTATAGGAGAAGATGGTCCAAAATTATATGATATAGAAATTGTTAAATTATTGCCTCAAGATAAACCGGGGGCAAAAAGTATGATAATCAAAGTAACTGATGAAGAGTTATTAAGTCGTACAGGTGGAATTGTTCAAGGAATGAGTGGAAGTCCAATAATACAAAATGATAAAATTATTGGTGCAGTTACGCACGTTTTGATAAATAAACCCGATTATGGATATGGTATATATATCGAATGGATGTTAAAAGATGCTGAAATTTTACCATAAAAGCAAGGCCTACTTTATTAAAGTAGGCTTTTGTTTAAAAAAAGGCAGAAAAATTTCAAAATTATGTAAAAAGGACTATTATGTTTTTTTTTATTGTGTTATAATACAAATATAATGTGATTTGTATTATAAAAAACATAAATTTTACAAATAATTAAAAATCTATTAAATTGAAGGGTTTTTTTATATAACATTGAATATGGTTTATATTTTTATGTAAAATCATGGTAAAGGAGAAAGGGAAATGGAATCAAACAAAATTTCAGTATTAATTGCAGATGATAATAAAGAATTTTGCAGTATTTTAAATGACTATTTATTAAATCAGAGAGATATTGTTGTAACAGGTATTGCAAAAGATGGAAAGGAAGATTTAGCACTTATTGAACAAAAAGAACCAGATTTAGTTGTTTTAGACATAATTATGCCACATTTAGATGGCCTTGGAGTTCTTGAAAGATTACATTCAATGAATTTAAAGAAATTTCCAAGAATCATTGTTCTTTCAGCAGTAGGACAAGATAAGATAACTCAAAGAGCTATAACTTTAGGTGCAGATTATTATGTAGTAAAACCATTTGATATGGATATTTTTACAAAGAGAATAAGGGAAATGTTTAATGGGGTTGTTACAACAGAAGTTATAAAGAAACCTATATCAGTACCTGTAAACGAAGTAGTGTCATCTAATGGGCCAATGGATTTAGAAACTGAAATTACAAATATTATCCATGAGATTGGTGTGCCTGCTCACATAAAAGGATATATGTATTTAAGAGAAGCTATAACTATGGTTGTTAATGATATGGAACTTCTATCTGCTGTTACAAAGGAATTATATCCTTCAATAGCTAAGAAATACAATACAACAGCTTCAAGAGTAGAAAGAGCTATAAGACATGCTATAGAAGTTGCGTGGGGAAGAGGGCAAATAGAAGCTATCAACAAATTGTTTGGATATACAGTTCATAATGATAAAGGAAAGCCTACAAATAGTGAATTTATCGCTATAATTGCAGACAAGCTAAGACTTAAGAATAAAGTTTCTTAATAATTAAAAAGCTAAATAAGAATGGTTAAGACAGCAACTAATTTGTTAAATGCATTTTAGTTGCTGTTTTTTATGTTATTTGATTATTATTGTTTTATAACTTAATAGTAATTTAGTAATATAGATAAAAAAGAGAGGGATAATATAGTTAAAATTATAAATTTAAAATAATATGTTAAAAAGAAAGTAGGTATAAATTTGAGTACATTATTAAGATATATAATTGATCATCTTTTAGCTGATGCTAAACCATCAATTTATTTAAAAAGTATTAAAGAATCATTAAAAGATACACCTTTAGAGATACTGATAGAATTAGAATCGGTAGAACAAGAAAAAAAACACCATCCAGAAGGAAATGTGTGGAATCATGTATTATTAGTTGTAGATCAAGCAGCTACTATAAGAGAGTATGCAAATAGTCCTAAGAGTCTAATGTTAGCAGCTCTATTACATGATGTAGGGAAAAAAGCAGCAACTAAAAAAAATAGAAGCGGTAGATGGATATCTTACGATCATGATAAAATTGGAGCTGACTTAGCTCGTAAAATATTAAAAAACTACGATATTAAAGAAGATGAAATTGATAAGGTTTGTAATATGGTTAGATATCATATGCACCATTTATTTATTATAAAAAACTTACCTTATGGAAATGTTGAAGGCTTGATAAATGATGTAGATATTAATGATATGGCATTATTATTTATTTCTGATAGATTGGGAAGAAATCAAGAAACATATGAAGAAAAGAGTAAGGAAGTTTTAGATGTACTAGAAATCTTAGATATTTTAAAAAGAAATTATAATGTAGATGTAACTCAAGCTAAGGAAAATGTTGAAAAAATACTGAAAAATTTAAATAAATAGTGTTTTACATATATTCACTTATGAATAATACTGTTAATCTCGTCATATTATTCAATGTAGAATGATTTTGGAGGGATTAAAATGAATATAATTAATAAGGCACAACATAATTATAAAGAGAATAAAATATTTTATTTTATGGTATTCATATTTTTTTGCGTAGGAATTACTTTAGGAACTTTTATGGTTAAGTATATGAACTATAATGATGCTACTGACTTAACAGATTACTTTTTAACTTTTACTAAAAGTATAGTTTCAGAGCAAGTTAACACAAAAGTTTTATTACTAGATGTTTTAAAGAAAAATTTGATTCTGCTAACAGCAATCGTATTATTTGGATTTACAATCTTTGGTGCCCCATTAATTTTATTAATAGACTTAATTAAGGGATTTACCTTAGGTTATACATTTAGTTTTTTATTAACTAGCTTTGATGGAAAGGGAATTTGGCTTGCAGTAGCATCGACTTTACCTCAGAACATAATTTATATACCATGTTTCATTGCATTAAGTATAGTTTTTATACAATTTTCTTCAATGAAACTTAGAGATAGGTTCTTTAATAAAGGAAAAGTAAATACAATAGTAGAGAAGGAAATAATTTTTAAAGTAGGGGTATTCTTGTGTGTATTTATTGTTGGTACGATAGTTGAAACTTATCTCTGTCCAAACTTAATTAAGTTTATTTTAACAAATGTTTATAAAATTGTTTAACAGAATATAAATATAGAGGGAAATATAAAAAAATGTCGAATTATATAAATTAGATGGGAATGGGGAGAATTATGAAAGAGATAGTAAACGAGTATAGGGAATCATTGTTACAAAGCCATAAAAGTGAAAATACTGTTTATGCATATGTTACAGATGTAAATTTATATATTAAATATTTAAATAGCAAGGATATTTATCTAAATGAATCAGATAATAACACAGTATCTGATTATATACAATATCTATTAGATGAAGGGAAATCTGAAAGGTCAATAAATAGAATAGTAATTAGTTTAAGAAGTTTTTATAATTTTTTAAAAGATCATAAGATAATAAGAGATATTCCTAAAATATATTATAAGGCAACTGATAGCACAAAGAAACTTCCAGAAATTCTTACAGTTGAAGAAGTTGATAAGATAATAAAGGTAGTGGATAAGGATTGTAATAAAGGTATAAGAGATAACGCACTATTAGAACTTATGTATGCAACTGGTATGAAGGTATCAGAAATAATAGGGTTAAAAGTAGAATGTGTTAATCTTGATTTATCATACGTTGTATGTCATGATAATAGAAATTATGAAAGAGTAATTCCTATTGGCAGAAGTGCTAAAAATGCAATAAAAGAATATTTAAAGATAAGAGATCTTATTGCAGCAAGTGGAGTTGATAATCTTTTTGTAAATCTTAATGGTCAACAATTAACTAGACAAGGTGTATGGAGAATAGTAAAAGAGTATTCTCACAAAGCTGGAATAAAGAAAGATGTAAACTTAAATACTTTCAGACACTCATTTGCTGTACACTTATTACAAAATGGAGCTAATGTAAGAGCAGTACAAAAATTATTAGGAAATCAAGTCCTAACATATATGGATACTTACTATGAAATAATAAACAATGATAAGATAAATTTAGTTTACAAGAACTCCCATCCGAGAGCATAAGGCAATAAGACATGAGTATAGGGAGCATATTTAAGAGTAGGAAAGGAGAAACAAAAATGAAGAGAGCTATACTAGTTATATTAGATAGTTTAGGAGTAGGAGAATTACCAGATGCAAAGGAATATGGTGATGTTGGAAGCCATACGCTAGACAACATATATAAAGTTTGCGGAAGATTAAATATTAACAATTTAGAGGAGCTTGGTATCGGAAATATAGAAGGCGTTAATGGACCTAATAAATGTGATAGTCCAAAAGGATCATATGGTAGAGCTATGGAACTTTCTAAAGGTAAAGATACAGTTACTGGACATTGGGAAATCGGAGGGGTTATCTTAGATAAACCATTAAACACATATCCCGAAGGATTCTCAGATGAAATAATAAATGAATTTTTAGAAAAAACAAATCAAAAAGGTATATTAGGTAATGTAGTTGCTTCAGGGACAGAGATAATTAAAGAATTAGGTGCAGAACATGTAAAAACAGGATACCCAATAATCTATACTTCTGCAGATTCAGTATTTCAAATAGCAGCTCATGAAGAAGTTATTTCCATAGAGGAATTATATAAAATGTGCGAAATTGCAAGGGAAATGTTAGTAGGCGACAAGGCTGTAGGTAGAGTAATCGCAAGACCATTTATAGGTGAAGAAGGTAACTTCACAAGAACATCTAATAGAAGAGATTATGCGTTAAATCCATTTTCTAAAACTATGCTTGAATATTTAAAAGAAAACGGTAAAGAAGTAGCAGCAGTAGGCAAAATAGAAGACATTTATAATAAAGTAGGTGTTACTAAAGCTGTGCATACTAAAAATAATATGGATGGCGTAGATAAAACATTAGAATATATGAAAGAAGTAGAAGAGGGATTAATCTTTACTAATCTTGTAGATTTTGATATGTTATATGGCCATAGAAATGACGCAAAAGGTTACGGAAAAGCTATAGAAGATTTTGATGGCAGATTACAAGAAATATATAACAATATGAGCGATGATGATATGCTTATAATTGCAGCAGATCATGGTTGTGACCCTACAACAGATAGCACAGATCACTCAAGAGAATATATTCCAGTATTAGTTTATGGTAAAAAACTTAAAGGTGGAGTAGATTTAGGAACAAGAAAAGGCTTTACAGATATAGGAAAGACTATTTTAGATTTCTTTAATATAGATAATGAAATTAAAGGTGAAAGCTTTTTAGATAAGCTAAAGTAGTTTCTTAGGAGGAATATTAATTATGAGAATGTATGACATAATAATGAATAAAAGAAAAGGTAATGAATTATCAAAAGAAGAGATTGATTTTGTTGTAGATGGATTTACAAAAGGTGAAATTCCAGATTACCAAGTTTCAGCTTTGTTAATGGCTATTTTCTTTAATAAAATGAATAAAAGAGAAACTGCAGATTTAACTATGGCTATGGTAAAATCAGGAGATGAAATTGATTTAAGTAAAATTAATGGAATTAAAGTAGATAAACATTCAACTGGAGGAGTTGGTGATAAAACTTCAATCTGCTTAACTCCTTTAGTAGCATCATTAGATGTGCCTGTAGCTAAAATGTCTGGAAGAGGTTTAGGACATACAGGAGGAACTATAGATAAGCTTGAAACATTTGAAGGATTCTCTGTAGAATTAACAGAAGAAGAATTTACTAATAATGTTAACTCAATAAACATAGCAATTATGGGGCAAAGTGGAAACCTAGTTCCAGCTGATAAAAAGCTATATGCATTAAGAGATGTTACAGCGACAGTAGATAATATGTCTTTAATAGCATCAAGTATAATGAGTAAAAAGATAGCTTCAGGAGCAGATGCCATAGTTTTAGATGTAAAAGTTGGAGATGGAGCTTTTATGAAAACACCAGAAGATGCTAGAAGCTTAGCACAAGAGATGGTTAACATAGGTAATGCTTTAGATAGACAGACTATAGCTGTAATATCTGATATGGATCAACCTTTAGGATATGCTATAGGAAATAGCTTAGAGGTTAAAGAGGCTATAGAGCTATTAAAAGGTAATGGGCCAAAAGACTTATTAGAATTAACTTTAACTATAGGTTCTAATATGTTAGTATGCGCAAAGAAGGCTAATACTGTAGAAGAGGGAAGAAAATTATTACTTCAAAACATAGAAAATGGTAAAGGCTTAGAAAAGCTAAAAGAATTTATAAAAGCTCAAGGTGGAGATGTGGCACCAATAGATAACTTAGATCTTTTACCAAAAGCTAAATTTATTGAACCTGTAGTAGCACAACAGGATGGATATATAACAAAAATTAAAGCAGAAGCTTTTGGGCTAATAGCAATGGAATTAGGTGCAGGAAGAGCAACTAAGGAAAGCGAAATAGATTTAGCTGTTGGTATAGTTTTAAATAAGAAACGTGGAGATAAAGTTTCTAAAGGTGATATTCTAGCTTATATTCATGCAAATAACGAAGATAAGATAGAAAAAGCTAAAAAGGATATATTAAGCAATATAACTATAAATGATAGTTATGACTTAAATATTCCAGTAGTATATGAAATAATTAGATAATTATAAAAAAATATGATATAGAGAAATAATAATTCTTTCTATCATATTTTTATTTCTTTTGGTAATAATAAGCTTGAAAGGAGGAACATAGATGAACAAAAATTTTATTAAAATTATTTCTTTTGTACTTTTATGTTTATTATCTTTAAGCAATATTACAGTTAGCGCAAGCTTAAATGGAGAAAACTTAGAGGAAGAATTCTACGATGAAATTACTACTAATTCAGTGTATGAAGAGGGTAATATAGTAGTTGAAGCGAGAAGTGCACTTTTAATGGAGCCAATAAGTGGCACTATTTTGTATGAAAAAAATATAGATGAAAAGTTTGCTCCAGCGTCAGTTACAAAAATAATGACAATGCTTTTAGCTATGGAAGCTGTAGATAGTGGTAAAATATCTTTACAAGACAAAATAACTTGTAGTGAAAATGCTAAAAAAATGGGTGGTAGCACAATGCTACTAGATACAGGAGAAGTAAGAACAGTAGAAGAAATATTAAAAGGAATTGCTATTGCTTCAGGAAATGATGCTGCAGTTGCTATGGCGGAGTTTTTAGGTGGTACAGAAGAAGCTTTTGTTGAAATGATGAATAAAAGAGCACAAGAGCTGGGAATGACTAATACAACTTTTAAAAATTGCAATGGATTACCTGTAGAAGGACATCTTTCAACCGCACGTGATATTGCAACAATGTCAATGGAACTTTTAAAACATAAAGGTATTTTAAAGTATACTGGAACATACATGGAAACAATATCAGAAGGTCGTAAAACTCCAATAGAATTAGTAAATCATAATAAGTTAGTTCGTTTCTTTAATGGATGTGATGGTCTAAAAACAGGATTTACTGATGAAGCAAAATATTGTATTTCTGCAACAGCAGTTCATGATGGTGTAAGAATGTTAAGTATAATTATGGGTGCGCCAACATACAAGGTGCGTAATAGAGATGCTAGCATGCTTCTAAATTATGGTTTCTCAAAATTTGAAGGCAAAAAGATTTTTGATAAAGATGCTGATGTAGAAAAGATTTATTTAGGCAAGAATACCGACAGATTCTTTATAGCAAAATCTCAAGATGATTTAGTTATTGTAGTACCTAAAGGAACTGATGGTGAACCAACAACTAAAGTGGTATTAGATGAGTTAAAAGACTCATATACTATGGGAGAAGTTGTAGGAAAATGTGAAGTTTATATGGGAGAAAACAAAGTTGGTGAAGGATTACTTTATGCAGATAGAGATGTAGAAAAAGCTAATTTCCTAGATAACTTCAAATATAATATGAAAAATCTATTTAAAAAAGGTATCTAATAAAAATTTGAGCACATAATATACTAAATTTTGTATATTATGTGCTTGATTTGTTTATACAAATATGCATTATATGATATAATCAAGCTATAGGAGTGGATATTATGAAAAGAATAAGTATTTTAGCTTTGATTATAATTACTATGCTAACTATAGGTTGTAGTAATAAAAATAAAGAAAGTATAGATAACAATGGAATGTATACAGAAGAAGTAGAGAAAGATGAAGAAATAATTGAAGAAAATTATACTGTATTTAATTGTTTAGATAATGTTTATGAGAAAAATCAAGATATTACATTATACGAAAAAGGTGAGGAAGTATTTAATAACTTAACTAATAATATATATGAAACTGGTAAGTATATGGAAGTAGACTATGCTAATGATTTTATTGAGAAATATTTATCTGGAGATCAAAGCGTTTATAATTATTTAATAACTCTTGATGATAAATATGATGTAGGATATAAAGAAGCTAATAATGATGAAAAAGATAGATTAAAAGAATCATTACAATTTTTAAGAGAGCAGATGTATTTAAATAATGAAGATCCAATTTATTTTAGGCTTTCTAAAGTTAGTTATGATGGACAAGTTGATGGAATAAAAGATTCAGTTATTTTAAATATGACTGGATATATTTCAGGGGATAATATTAACTTTTTATCTTTATCAAAGTTTACTATTACTATAGTTCAAGATAAAGACAAGTTATTAGTTAATATTATATAGAAATTATAAGTATTGTTTTAAGCAATAGGCAAGATGAATAACTTATAATTTACAATAAAAAATTAAAAATTTTTGGAGGAGAGTATATGAAGGTAGCGTTAATAGCCCATGATAAGAAGAAAGAAGAAATGATAGAATTTACTAAGAAAAATGAAGACATATTAAAAAATATGGATTTAGTTGCTACAGGAACAACAGGATTAAGAATTATGGAGAATACATCTTTACAAGTTAAAAGATTTAAGAGTGGACCATTAGGAGGAGATCAACAAATAGGGGCTTTAGTATCTGAACATGAAGTTGATATGGTAATTTTTTTAAGAGACCCACTTACTGCACAACCTCATGAACCAGATATTAGTGCATTATTAAGATTATGTGATGTTTATAAGATACCACTAGCAACAAATATTGGAACTGCAGAGCTTTTACTAGAGGCAACAACTATAAAGTAGTTAAATAAATACATAATAAAAAAAGTCAGCTTTGCTGGCTTTTTTTATTTTAAATATTTATAGCTAAATTTTAATATTAAGTACCATAATAACATTGTAATTAGGAATAGGAATTGTAGATTTATAAAGTAAAAATATCCTTCTCCTATGTAAGATAAAACAGAATCTTTAGCAGCATAATTTGAAGTAAAGCTTACAAACATATAATTCGAACCGTATATTTCGTTAAATATACCAAGACAAATTCCTAGAATTTCAGTTAGAAATATAACTTTAAAAGTATCTTTTATAGTTACGGTATATTTGTAAATAAAAATAAAATAGATTGGAATTAAAATGATAGATAGATGACAAATCATAAATTGGTAGTATCTAAAATATTTAAATGAAAGATCTAATTCAGGTGCTAAAAGGCTACTTATTCCACCTAATACACCGGTAAAGACAACAAAATTAAACAGATTTTTATTTTTAGTAAAACATAATATTATACAAAGGATATTACTAATAAAGCAAATATGAAGAGGGAGATTATATACAGTTACTCCATTACTAGACCATTCTAATATATAGTAAAGTGTTAGAAAAATTGAAGATATTATAGCAAAAGAGTATCTAAGTTTTTTATCTAATAATTTATTATTTCTGAGTTTATTCCTCATTAAATAAAGTGCAATTATTATAAATATAAGAATAACGATAGGGGTGAACTTTTCAAAGAAAGTTATTTGATAATTTACCTCTATGTTACTTAAGCTAAAAAACTTACTCATAAACACCATCCTTAATATAATAATTATTATATTAAAGTATATAAAGATACAGGGATAATATGATAAAAAAAGTTACTTTAAACATATTTATAATATCAAAAACATAAAATGGTTTAAGGATAGTAATTAGAGGATGTGAGTAAAAATGAAAGTTAAAGTAGATGTATTTTCAGGTTTTTTAGGCGCAGGAAAAACAAGACTTATTAAAAAGTTAATTAATGATAAGTATTATAGAGAAAAGATAGCTATAGTTGAAAATGAATTTGGAGAAGTAAGTATCGATGGTGCTATTTTAAGAGAAACAAACACTGTAATTACAGAGATTAATTCAGGATGTATTTGTTGTCAAGTAAGTGGAAATTTTAAAAAAGCTATATCTAATATTATTAATAATTATGAAGTTGATAGGCTTATAATTGAGCCTACTGGTGTCGCTAAACTTAGTGAATTAAAAAGAGTATTTGAAGAAAAAGAACTTAGTGAAGTTGTAGATATAGATAAATTAATTACAGTTGTAGATGGAGAAAGATTTTATATATACTTAAATAATTTTAGAAAGTTCTTCGTAGATCAAATTAAAGCTGCTGATGTAATAGTTATTAGTAGGGTACAATTTATAGATAAAGATAAATTGGATAAGATAGTAGCTGATATTAAAACTTTGAATTCAAAAGCTATAGTAGTAGATAAAGAGTGGAGTAAAGTAAATGCACAAGAACTTATTCCAATAGGAGAGCATAGGAAAGGTGATAATAAGATTTTTAGAAGAGCCTATGTTAAAAATAATAAAGGAGTATCAGCTCATATTGATTCTGCAGATGATACATTCCAAACATTTGCTATGAGCTTAAATAGAGCAATTTCTGAAAAAGAGCTTATTAGTAAATTTAATTTTGTAGCTAATACACATAGCTTTGGGGAAATTATAAGAGCTAAAGGTATAGTAAAACTTAATGATGAAACAATGAAGCAATTTGATTTTTCTTTAGATGAATTCTCCATTGAAGCTGTAAATTATGAAGGTGATGGGATTATATCTTTTATCGGTGTAGATTTAAATAAAGATGAAATAAAAAGATTTTTTCAGTAATAATAGGTGAAATTATGAAAGTAAAACTAGATATTGTCACAGGTTTTTTAGGAAGTGGAAAAAGTGTATTTATAAATAATATTATTGCCGAAACTATTACAAATGATGAAAAAGTGGTAGTTATACAATTAGAAGATGGTGAAACAAAGATAAGAAAAGATTTTATTAATGTTAAAACTTTTATGTATGATGATGAGATTTGTAAATTAGATTCTTTTATAAATAATACTATAGAAGAATCTAATTGTACAAGAATCATAATAGAGTATAATGGAACAGAATCTTTTGAAGAATTACAATATACTTTAAGTATCCATAATACAAGAAAAAAATATAAGATAAATGATATTTATTTTATAGCTGATGCAAATGTAATAGAATCTTATATTTTAAATATGGGAGATTTTATTATACCTGCTTTAGAAAGTAGTAATTTAATACTTATAAATAATTGTTTTGACAAAAAAGAGGACAAGATTAATGAAATTATATCATTAATAAAGAAGATTAATTTAAACGGACATATTTTAAAATGTGAAAATAATGAAGATATAGGAAATACAATAATGAAAAGTAACTTATTTAGTAAAAAAAGAATTAAAAGATTATATATGAACATAAGGGGAGAGAGAAATTAAATTTTAGAAAAGGTGTGGTATGGTGGATACAAGTATTTTAGAGAGTTTTATATGGAGCTTTTTAGGTATAGTGGTAGAATCGCTACCATTTATAATAATAGGCTCCTTAGTTTCTGCAATTATTCAAGTATTTTTAACAGAAGAATTAATAAGAAAGTTTATTCCTAGAGTGAGTATATTAGGTTATTTAGGAGCTGTTCTTTCAGGGATATTGTTTCCAATATGTGAATGTGCTATAGTACCAATTACTAGAAGCTTAATAAAAAAGGGGTTACCAGTAGGTATTGGAATTAGCTTTATGCTTGCTGTGCCAATAGTTAACCCAATTGTTATAATGTCTACATACTATGCATTTCCGAATAATATATCAATAGTATTATTAAGGACATTAGGTGGTGCATTAATAGCTTTGTTAGTAGGTTTAATTATGGGGTATTTATATAATGGTAAAAAGAAAGAAGTTATTTTAAAAGAAAATATAATGACAATTAGATGTGATTGTTGTGTAAGTAATAAATTTGCAACAACCAAAAGTGAGAAAATATTAAATCTAATAAATCATGGATCAAATGAATTTTTAAATATTAGTGTGTATTTCATAATAGGTGCATTTATATCAAGCATATTTGTAGCTTTGATGAATAATGAAGTAATAGCAAGAATAAATACTAATAATTTAGTTGGTGTTTTATTTATGATAGGCTTATCTTTTATATTGTCATTATGTTCTGAAGCTGATGCTTTTGTAGTTAAAGGATTTTTAAACAACTTTGGAGTCGGAGCAATAGTAGGGTTTTTGATAATGGGACCTATGATGGATTTAAAGAATGCGTTTTTGGCTTTTGGGGTATTTAAGAATAGGTTTGCTTCTAGATTAATTTTAATTATAACAATATTAGTTACAGCTCTTGCTTTACTTATATCAATACTGTAAAGGAGGAAGAATATGAAAAAATTTAATATGGATGAGTTTATTTGGTTTATAATTCAGTTAACACTTATTATATTAATGATATATTTAAAGGTATCAGGAAAGATAACATACTTTATAAGTAGTAAAATGATGATATATTTCAATATGTCTATAATAATTTTAATGTTGTATGCTTTGGCTCAAAGTAGAAAAATATTTACAGTGAGAAATAGGAATTATATTACTAATAAATTTTATCCTATACTTTCAGTAATTGTTTTATGTGCAGTATTTTTATATGTTATGCCTAATTACAAGAGTTTGAAAGCTGTGGAAAATAATGTAAGTATGCTCAATGAAAATATATATGAAGGTATGATAAAAGTAACTAATGATAACTATGAAATTTTATATAATATGGATGAGTATAATAATTCTATTATTGAGCTAACAGGGTTTGTATATGAAACGAATAATGATAATGAAATAATTTTAGGAAGAGAAGTAGTAAGTTGTTGCCAATCAGATAAATCACTAATACAAATTAAAGTTAAGGGAATTAATAATATTAATAAAGGTACATGGGTTAAAGTAATTGGTAAAGTAGAATATATTGATGAAACATACTTAGAATGTATAGAATACGAAAAGATAGATGAACCAATTGAAATATATTTTCATGAAAAGCTATAACGCTTGTTCTTTTTTATTAAAATTGATATTATAGTTATAGCATTTAACTGTAATGAGGTGAGTTATATATGGAATTGCTAAAGATAAAAGTAGCAGATTTCGAAGGACCCTTTGATTTGTTATTACATTTAATTAAGAAAAATAAGATGGATATATATAATGTAGAAATATATAAAATAACCAATCAATATTTAGAATCTCTTAATGAAATGAAAGAGATGGATTTAGAGATTACATCTGAGTTTGTAGTAATAGCTGCAACGTTAATTGAAATTAAATCAAAGAAGTTACTTCCTAAAGTAAAGGAAGAAGAGGAAGAAAACGAAGAAGATATCGAAAAACGCTTAATGGAAAAACTTATAGAATATAAGAAATTTAAAGGTGTATCTGAATTCTTTAAAGAGAGATATACAAGTGCTGGAGAGGTTTATAGTAAAAAGCCGGAAGTAATAGAAGAAGTAGAAAAACCAGAAGAAAAAGTGGTTGAAAGCTTTGAAGATATTTTTAAAAATATTACTTTGTTAGATTTATATAATATTTACAATAGAATACTTGAGAATTATAGAGAAAAACAGAATGTTGCAAATGTAGTTCAAAAAAGAATATACGTAGATAAATATAAAATAGAAGATAAAATGAATACTCTAATTAAAAAGTTTGAAAATGATGAAGTTGTTGAGTTTTCATCTATTATGATGGAAAGTGAATGTAAAATGGAAACAGTAGTTACATTCTTAGCAGTACTTGAACTTATTAAAATAAGAGTAATAAAAGTTTATCAAGAAGATAACTTTGGAAATATACTAATGAAAAGAAGAAGGGAGAATGAATAGGGTGGATGAAAAACAGTTTGAGTTTGAAGAAGTATCTATTAAGCCTAAAATGAAGTCTGCAATAGAGGCCATGTTATTTGTAAGTGGAGAGCCATTACCGGCTAAAGAATTAATGGCAAACTTAGAAATAGATAATAAGCTTATACTAGAAATAATAAATGAAATGATGGAAGAATATAAAAAGGAAGATAGAGGACTTAGATTAATTGAGATAAATGGTGGATATCAGTTAGTTACTAAAGAAGAAAATTCTGATTATATTCAAAAGTTATTAAAAAAGAATAGAAAACATTCATTATCACAAGCCTCAATAGAAAGTTTAGCAATAATTGCTTATAAGCAGCCAATTACAAGAATTGATATAGATGAAATTAGAGGAGTAAAATCAGAATCTGCTCTTCAAAGATTAGTTGAAAGAAGCTTAATAAGGGAAGTAGGAAGACTAGAAGTTCCAGGTAGACCAATTCTTTATGGAACTACTGATGAATTTTTAAGACAATTTGGATTAAAAAATCTTAAAGAACTTCCATCATTAGATCTTTATGAAGATAAGGATACAGAGGAATCAATAGAATTAATGGATCAAGTTTTTAAAGATATAGATAAATAAAAGATAGGAGGAATCCTATCTTTTATTTTTAAATGTAGATAAAAATTAATTAATAAAGGAAATTAATATATTTATAAGATATTTATAATTACATATTAAAGGTCGTTAAGGTTATTATTATTTGAGTTATTTAGTGGTTCGTTATTAGACTTAAATAAACTCTTAACTGATTCTAAAAAATCAGGAATTGAATCTACAATTCTATCTACTGTTGTATCATAATCCATAGGTAACAACTTAACGCTATCGCCTCTTATAACTAAAAAGGCTACTGGTTTAACACTTACGCCTGCACCAGAACCTCCACCAAAAGGATATTTATCAAAATCATCTCTTTTAGCTAAAGTTCCAAATTCACTTCCACCAGAAGCAAAACCAAAAGAAACTTTTGATATTGGAACTATATAATTCCCGTCAGCGGTTTCTATAGTATCACCAATTACGGTATTTACGTCTATCATATCTCTTAAATTTTCCATAGTACTTCTCATAAGATTCTCAAGTTCGTGTTTATTTTCCATAGCTTTGCCCTAAAACTATAGGGACACCTCCTTTTTTCGTATCAAAAACAATATATAGATAATTTGTGCAAAATTAAAAGTAATTATACAATTTAAAGTCAAATTAATATTAAATTTATTTTTGAAGTTTGGATTTAAGGAATAGTTAAATTTTTTTACTTTAAAAAAATCAGAAAAAACTTTAAGGAATATAAAGTTTAAATTGCTAAAAAATCCATATGACATAGCAGTTAATGCAGCGTCACTAAAACTATAATTTCCTAAAAGGGAAAATTTTATTGAAGGCTTAAACTTATTAATTTTTAGCCTATAATAAACTTTTTTCATTGAAAATGATTTTTTATTACTTTCTTTATTTTTAGTTTTAGCATTATTTACTTTTTGATTTTTATTATTTTTTTTAGAAGAATTAGATTTACGATTTAGTAATTTACGTATGATACCATCATTATTAGAATAAAGATTAATTCCATATAGTTTTAAATAATAATTATCATTGCTATAATGGGCACTAACCTTTATTGGGATTGGTAATAAAATTATAAAAATAAAGAATAATAATAATATAAAAAAAATCATAAAAATCTCTCCTAAACTCTTTTATGATTATATCCAAAAATATGAAAAATAAACAATAAAATTTATATTGTATTGGGAGTAAAAATAAGATTTTTGAAAAAACTAGATATCAGATAGACAAATGGAGGTGAATAGAATGAATAGGAAAACTATTATAAAGGTAATATGTTCAATTCTATTAATTATGCAAAGTTATTCTATTTGCAGTGCTAGTGTTCTCTTTGAAGAAGATAGTGAAGAAATGGAAGATGAAATAATAATAACAGAAGATAGAGAAATAAATGATGTAGATAATAGCTTAGTTTTAGATAAATTAAGAGTAAATGCAAGAAACGCTATAGCTATAGATGGAACAACAAGACAAATTTTATATGAACAAAATTGTTATGAAGTAGTTCCTATGGCAAGCACGACCAAAATTCTTACAGCTTTAGTAGCTTTAAATGAAGGTGATTTAGATAGAGAACTTACTGTAACTAAAAATGCTGCAAGTATTAGAGGGTCAAAGGTTGGATATAAAGCAGGAGAAACTATTAAGCTAAGAGAGCTTTTATATGGATTAATGCTTAAATCAGGAAATGATGCAGCTATTACTATTGCAGAAGGTTTAGGAGGAAGTATTGAAAACTTTTCTAAGATTATGAATCATTATGCTACAAGCTTAGGGTTAACTACATCACATTTTGAAACTCCTCATGGATTAGATAGCCAAAAACATTATTCATCAGCTTATGATTTAGCTATATTAACTGCAAAAGCTATGGAAAATGATACTTTTAAAGAGATTTGTGGAGAAAAATTAATTACACAAGATAAATATAACTTTACAAGAGAGTATCAAAATATAAATAAAATATTGTGGAAGATACCTGATGCTAATGGAGTTAAAACAGGATATACAGGCGGTGCTGGAAAATGCTTAGTATCTTCAGTTAAGCATGAAGGAAGAAACATAATTATTGTAGTATTAAACTGCAGCGATAGATGGAATGTTACAGAAAAAATATTTAATTATGTTTGTACAAACTATGATTTTAAGAAAGAAAGTAATAGTGAGATAATTAAGTCTAATGCTATTTCTAATTTAGGATCTATCGTTGAAGAAGCGGATTTTCAGTATGGTAGTAAAGAAAAGGCAAACTTAGAAGTTGAAGTTTTTAAACCTATAATGAATGTATTAAAAGGTGATATTATAGGTAAAATTTCATTAAAAGATGAGGGAAATGAAGTTTTAAGACAAGAAATTAGATGCAATAAGAATATTTCAAAAGATAAATACGATACGGTTTTATCTATGAGTCATTCTGATAAAGAAGATACTAGTGAAAGTTAGTATCTTCTTTTCTATTGAAGTAATAATTTGAAATTTAAAATAAGAAAACGATATCTAAAAAAAAGTAATAAAAAATGAAAAAAATATATTCAAATATTGGTTTTATTAGTATACAATGTTAAGTAATAAATAGGAGTGTTGTTAAATAAAAGGAGTTAGGTTATGAAGAAGACTAAAATTAAAGATGTTGAAGTTTTAGCTAGAACAAAATTTTTAAGTTTATATAATGCAAAATATGAAAATAAGAATGGTAGAGAAAAAAATTGGACTATTGCTTCAAGAAAAGGAACTGAAGTTTTAAATGAAACATTACTTCAAGGAAAAGAAGATAAAGTTGATGCAGTAGTTATAGTAGCTTTTCATAAGAGTGAAAAAAAGTTAGTTTTAGTTAAACAATTTAGAGTTCCAATTAATGATTATATATATGAGCTTCCTGCAGGACTAGTTGATCAGGGAGAAGATGCTTTAAATTCATTAAAAAGAGAATTAAAAGAAGAAACAGGTTTAGATCTTGTTGAAATTATACCAGGTATAGGAAGAGATAAAGTTTATTTATCACCTGGAATGACTGATGAGTCAGTAAATCTAGTTTATTGTACTTGTGAAGGTGATATTTCAAAAGATGGGTTAGAAGAGGATGAAGATCTTGAGCCATTATTAATATCAAAAGAAGAAGCTAAAGCTATATTAGAAAGTGATAGTAAAATAGACATTAAATGTCTTATGGTTTTACAATCATTTATTAATATAAATACAGATATCTAAAGAATAGAGGAGATTACTTATGAAGAAAAATGAATATGGTTTATTTACAGCTATTGCTATGATAGTTGGCGTAGTGATAGGATCTGGAATATTCTTTAAGAGCGACAACATTTTAGTTGCAACTGGTGGAAGCATTAGTTTAGGAGTTTTAGTTTTCGGCTTAGCAGCTATAGCAATTATATTTGGAAGTTTAACTATTTCTGAACTAGCGTCAAGAACTTCACAAGCTGGAGGAGTTATAGCTTATGCAGAAGAATCTTATAATAAATCAGTTGCATGTGCATTTGGATGGTTCCAAACATTTTTATATTTTCCAACATTAATTGCTGTAGTATCATGGGTTGCAGGTATATATATTTGTATGTTGTTTGGATTTGAAAGTACATTAAATGTACAAATATTTATTGGACTAGCTATTACAATAGTTTTATTTATTACAAATACACTTTCAGCAAAATTAGGTGGATATTTTCAAAATGCATCAACGATAATCAAACTAATACCTTTAATATTTATAGCTATAATTGGATTAATATTTGGTGATGTATCTAAGGTATCATTTTCAGATGTCACAACAATGCAATCAGCTGGATGGATAACGGCAATTGCTCCTATAGCATTCTCTTTTGATGGATGGATAGTAGCAACATCAATTGGACATGAAATTAAAGATTCTAAAAGAAATTTACCAAAAGCATTAATTATTGCACCAATATTTATCCTACTAGTATATATTATATACTTTGTTGGTGTATCTACATATTTAGGACCTGATGCAGTAATGAGCTTAGGAGATGGACATGTTGACTTAATTGCAAATAAGATTTTAGGACCTTTTGGGGCAAAGATAATCTTAATATTTGTAATAATATCAATTATTGGAACAGTTAATGGATTAATCTTAGGATTAATAAGATTACCATACTCTTTAGCAATTAGAGAAATGTTCCCAAATTCTAAGAATATTTCTAAATTAGATCAAAAAATAAATATGCCACTAAACTCAGCAATGGTAGCATTTGCTTTATGTATTTTTTGGACAATAGTACATTACTTAACTACAAAATTTGGATTATTATCTAATTCAGATATTTCAGAAATATCAATTACTGTAAGTTATGTCATGTATATTCTTTTATATGTAAAAGTGTTTAAACTTGGACGTGAGGGAGAAGTTAAAGGATTATGGAGAGGAACTATAAATCCTATATTAGCTATTATTGGATCTTTAATAATACTTACAGGTAGTTTAGGTAATGAATTATTCTTTGTATATGCATTAGTATGTGGTATGGTTATTTTATCTTCAGTAGCTTTTTGGAAGAAGAGAGCTGGAGAATTAGAATTAGCATAACAAAAGAATTTAGGAGAGATTAAATTTAATCTCTCCTTTATTTTTTTGTAATAAAACAAGTTTTAGAATAATAAGTTAGTAAAGGAAATAAATTATAATTTTGGAGGAATTAGTATGAAATTGTTTGGAAAGGTTACAAGCAACATAGAGGAAAATGAAAATTTAACTCCAGAAGCAACAGAAAAGAAGGAAAACATACTAGATTTAGAAGTTATAAAATTCGTAATAAATGAATTTCCACAATTAGGAGAAGATATTAAAGATGCATTAGATAACTTAATAAATACTCTGGATAAATCAATTGATATAATTGAAGATAGGTCTACTGAAGTTATAAAAGTAAGCAGAGATTATAAGCTAAGTGGAAAATATCGAGAAACATCACAAAAACTATATGAGATTAATAAAGATATAAATGAATATATCAATTGGATGGATAAAAATCTAAAAAATCACAATGGAAAAAATATAGCAATAGAAAAGGTTGAAAATGTAGAAAAAGAAAAAGTTACTTATGATGAAGAGAATGCTTTAGATGCAGATGAGATAAAATTAGATGATTATATAGAAAAATTTATTTATGAAGATTTTACGGGCTATGAACCATGTAAATTAAAACTAGAAAACTATGAAGAGTGTGTGGATGGTTGGGATGATACTATAGTTAAGACAGCAGATATTCTTAATAAGAAATTCAAATGTGATAAGAATCTTAACTTTAATAATATAAATACTGACAAAAAGGTGATTGGTAAGAAATCAAAGCAAAATGATTCTAGAGATATTATTATAGAAATGTTAGAAGATCACAATATTTCTTTAAGTAATTTTAAGATGTATATAAAAATGGTTAAATAAATATTACTTTTAGTAGTATCAAGTAATATTGGAATTCATTATTATAATGAATTCCTGTTTTTTTTGTTTTAGCAAACTTTATCATTAATTTCTGATAAAGTATTTATTGAAATTAATATCTTAATATCAAAAATTATACTTTATTAAATTATATCAAGTAAGCATTTATCAGAGTTTTAATTATTTAAGTTATAAAAATAATATTTTTTATAATAAAATTTTATAATAAATTACACGTTGTAACATTTTATTATTTTGAAAATAATCTATATAGTGTATATAAATTAATTAAGGAGCTAGCATGTTTAAGGAAGCTATAGATTGCATTGATGCTGGTACTGAGTATTGTCCTTGTCATTTAGCAGCATCTGGAGAATGTATTTTATGTTCACAGCTTCATGGAAGCAACTTTTGTGATTGCTTAAACTGGAAAGGGGTTTGCATATACCAAGAGTTTCATGATAATGGCAATAAACCTAAAGAAGAAAGAAAAGTCTATACTTGTAAGGTAGTAGATAGAATTTTATATGAAGATTCATTATTAATAATTAAATTTGAAGCACCTCATAAATTAGCAATAGATTTGGCTAAACCAGGTAGTTTCATATTTATAAGAAGTGATGAAAATATTTATTACGATGTTCCGATATCAATATTAGAATCTGATATAGATAATAATGTAATCACTGTGATGATTGAAGTAAGAGGTATTAAAACAAAGAAAATATTAGATTTAAAAAAGGAAGGAAATATAGTAATAAGAGGTCCTTATTGGAACGGAGTATTTGGGATAAAGAACATAGAAAAACAAAAAGATAATCATGTTTTGGTATTAGCAAGAGGAATAGGTATGGCACCAATGATACCTGTATTAAAAAAATTAGTTCAAAATGACAATAAAGTTACTTTAATTGTTGATAAGCAACCATTTGAAGATATATATGTTACAGAATGGCTAGATAAGTTAGGACTAATTCCACAAGAGATGAATTTAATTGAAAAGGGACAATTATCACCAGAAGGTAAAGTAGCTATTAAATCACTTATAAAATATAATAATGTATCTTTAATCCATATAGCTGGTGCAGATATATTAACTTATAAAGTAATAGATTATTTAGATGAATTAGAAAGAAAAGATATAGATTTATCATGTTGTAATAATATGAAGATGTGTTGTGGAGAAGGAATATGTGGTAGTTGTACCGCCAGATTTAGCGGTCATAGAGTAAAGCGGCTTTGCAAAGTTCAAACAGATCCGCGTAGTATCTTTGGGGGAAGGAGATTTATATGAAGGTAATTATAGTAGGTGGAGGATGGGCTGGTTGCGCAGCTGCAATTACAGCAAAAAAAGCAGGAGCAGAAGTCCATATATACGAAAAAACAGATTTGCTTTTAGGACTTGGGAATGTGGGCGGTATAATGCGTAATAATGGTAGATATACTGCATCAGAAGAACTTATTGCATTAGGAGCAGGAGATTTAATAAAGCTTACAGATAAATGGGCAAAACACAGAAATATAGATTTTCCAGGTCATAAACATGCAACATTATATGATGTAAATATAATTGAAGGAAAAGTAAGAGAATACCTTTTAGGTATGGGAATAAAACTACATCTCGAAAAGAGAGTAAAGGATGTAGATATTGAAAAAAATAAGATAAATGGAATATTATTAAGTGATGATACTTATGTAAGTGGAGATGTATTTATTGAAACTACAGGTTCTACAGGACCAATGGGTAATTGCTTAAGATATGGTAATGGATGCTCAATGTGCATATTAAGGTGTCCAGCTTTTGGACCAAGACTAAGTATAAGTGCAAGATGCGGTGTTCAAGATATACAAGGGGAAAGAGCAGATGATTCTTTAGGAGCATTTTCAGGATCTTGTAAACTTGCAAAAGAAAGTTTATCAGAAGATGTAAGAAATGAATTAGATCAAAAGGGTGTTGTAGTACTAAAGGTTCCAGAGGAGGATGTAAACTACGATAAGTTAAACAAAAAGGTATGCCAACAATATGCTTTAAAAGAATTTGCAGAAAATATTGTATTACTAGATACAGGTCATGCTAAGCTTATGACAACTTATTATCCATTAGAAAAGCTTAGAAAGATTAAGGGACTAGAGTATGCTAAGTATGTTGATCCTTATGCAGGAAGTAAAGGAAACTCAATAAGATACCTTTCAGTAGCTCCAAGAACTAATGATATGAAGGTAGTAGGGGTAGATAATTTATTCTGCGCAGGAGAAAAATCTGGATTATTTGTTGGTCATACAGATGCATGATGTTCAAAACTGCGAAAGATATTACAGATATAGAAGAATATAGAATAGTTAATGAAGAACTGTTGGAAAGAATTAAAATAGCTAGAAAAATAAAGGGTTTAAGCCAGATGCAGTTAGCTAAAATTAGTGGATTGGATAGAAGCACCATTAATGAGATTGAAAGGAACCCTAATCATAATATTAAATTGGATACATTAAGAAAGTTAATGACAGTATTAGATAATGAAATTTTATTAGATGATTATTGTAAGTTTATACTTAATCAGCAAGAAGTAATACAAAATCTAATTGATAAATTTGGTAAGGAATATTTGTGTAATATATTAGGAGTACATAGATCAACTTTGGAGAGATGGGGGAGTGGTAAGTATCAGGTTAAGAGAAGAGTATTTGAAAAAATTAAATGCATTACATAGTGTAATACAAAGAATGATATCGGATTTTTTCATGTATATTCAGTACCCATCGACTCCACCAAAAAATCCACGATAGAAATATCGTGGATTTTTACTTTATAGACATAAATTCATCATAGAAATTTTCTTTGGCTACTAACATTTCAGGGGAATATCGTCCATTTCTAGGAGTTAAAGCTTTATAATTTTTTAGAATTAATTAAGCACGTTTTCTTTTAGATTCTATTATCAAATAAGGATAAATTTCTTTTATAAGATTAATGGAATCATTTCTTCTTAATACATAACTATAACAATCTTTGTGAATTTCGGGATTATAATTTTTCTTACAAATAATATTAGAATTAACTTTAGAAAACTTTTTAGATTATCATAATTTATCCTTGTTCATTTATAGTAATATGTTTATAACTCATATGGACACGTTCTTTAAAGTGGTTTTGTAGCAATTATTACTTTATCATGAACGTGTCAGTATGAGTTATTTTTTTGCAATTAATTGGTGTTACACTTGATATTGTAATTTATCTCATATAAAAATATAGAATTTATATTGGAAAATATATGGAATTTTTAGGGTATTTTTATAATAATTTTTAATATATAATTTAGATATAGATAATAGCATTATGCGAAAACGATTTAATGATATAAATCTATGCTATTAAATTATAAAATAGTACAAAATTTAATAACAAAACTATTTAGGGGGATGAGAATATGAAAGCCAAAAAAATTATGAGCCTTATTTTTACTGTAGCTATTGCTACATCGCTATTTGTAGGGTGTGGAACAAGTAAAGAAGAAGTAGGTAATACTGAAAAACCAGCAGTATTAACAGTATTACAAGAGAGTTCACAAGGATGGGTAAGAAACTTTAATCCATACAATAATCCAACTCAATTTATTCAAGGATTTATGTATGAGCCATTAGTTATTTTCGATGCAAATAATGGTGGACAAGAAACAATGTGGTTAGCTGAAGATATTATAAGTGAAGAAGATAACAAAACGATTATAGTAAAATTAAGAAAAGATGTTAAGTGGAGTGATGGAGAAGATTTTAATGCTGATGACGTTGTATTCACATACACTTATTCAAAGGATAAACCAGAAATAGATACAACAGGTAACTGGAATGGCGATACTCCAAAGATGCAATCAGTTGAAAAAGTAGATGAATATACAGTTAAATTTGTAATGTCATATGAAAATGCATTCCACAGAAAAGATATATTCTATCAATCTTGGATAGTTCCAGAGCACGTATTCTCTCAAGTTTCAGAGCCAGCGACAGCAATAATAGAAAATCCAGTTGTTACAGGAGCGTTCTCAGAAGTTAAAGATTTTACACCTGAAATGGTTGTTTTAGGAAGAAATCAAAATTATTGGAAAGCAGATGATTTAGAAGTAGATGAATTAAGAGTACCACAATATGATGGAAATGATGCTGCATTAGCATTATTAGAAGAAGGAAATGTTGACTGGGCTTATATTATGATTCCAGATATTGAAAAAACTTATGTAAAAGGCGATGCTAATAAGAAATATTGGTATGGAAAAAATGATGGTATAAGATTGAGCTTTAACTATATGACTAAAAATGAAAATAATAAAAAAGCTTTTGAATCAGTAGATTTTAGAAGAGCAGTATCTTTAGCAATTGATAGAAAGAGCATTAATGAGTCTGCAGCATTTGGTTACTTAAGTGATGAGATACCAACAGTTACTGGATTACCACCAATGTTATCAGCTTATATAAATGAAGATGCGCAAGCACTTTCAGATGAATATGTGAAATTTGATTTAACTAAAGCAGAGAAAATTCTTGATGAAGCAGGATTTGTAGATAAAGATGGAGATAAATATAGAGATAATCCAGATGGAACTCCAATTGCATTTGAAATAATTTCACCAGCAGGTTGGTCAGATTGGAATGCAGGAGCACAAATAGTTGCTGAAAATTTACAAGCAATTGGTATAAATGCTACAAATACACCTAAAGAACTTGGAGTAGTTACAGAAGCATGGCAAACAGGTGAATTTGACATGTTATATACAGCATATGGACAAAACACTAATATATGGAAGTACTATTTTGATACAATTGGTGATCAATCAAGATTTTTAACAAGTAGTTGGTGGTCAACTTGCCAAAATAATTATAAAAATGATGAAATGACAGCTTTAATAGAAGAATTAGCTTCAGCACCTGAAGAAAGACAAGCTGAAATAATAGAAACAATTGAAAAATTCTTTGCTGAAAATATGATTAATGTACCAGTGTTATTTAATGGTAAGTGGCAAGTTTATAGTGACGCTAGATTTACAGGATGGACAACAGAAGAAGGTAAGGGTCCAGATCCAAATAACAGCACACATGATTCTAAAATACTACAATTAATGGAATTAACACCAGTAAAATAAATTATTAAGTAATATTAGAGGAGGAGAAAGATGCGATATATTTTAAAACGATTTTCATTTTATTTTATGGCCTTTATTGGGGCTTTTACGCTAAACTTCTTTCTTCCACGTCTTATGCCAGGAGACCCAGTCCAAATGAGAATAGGAGAGCTTGCAAGACAAGGTGGTAAAGTAGATCCATCAACTATACAAGCTATTGAAAAAATGTTTGGGATTAATAGCAATGAACCTTTAATAATAACATATTTTAAAAATTTTGTTGATATATTAAAGGGTGATTGGGGAGTTTCTTTTACAAATAACCTATATCCTGTTACTGAGGTAATAAAAAGACCACTAGGATGGACAGTGTTTTTATGTGGGACAGCATTAATAATATCATTTATTATTAATACAGCTTTAGGTATATTTGTTGCATGGAGAAGAGGAAGTAGATTAGATACTACAGTAACAGTTGGTGGACAAATTATGGCGAATATTCCTGCTATAATTATTGCATTAACACTAAGCTATACATTAGCTTATAGTGGGATTTTTCCTAAAGGATATGCAGTAACTCCATTATTATATGCCAAAGGTTTTGAATATGTTAAAGATGTTGCTTATCATGCTTTCTTGCCAGTAACTGCAATTATTATAAGTAGTTTTGGTGGAATAATGGGTATGAGGGCTAATATGATAAATCAATTAGGTGAAGATTATATAGTTATGGGAGTGGCAAAAGGAGTTCCTGATAAAAAGATTATGTTTAAGTATTGTGCAAGAAATGCGTTATTACCAGTAGTAACTTCATTTGCAATGTCAGTTGGATTTTTACTTGGTGGACAACTACTTGTTGAAAATATATTTAACTATCCAGGATTAGGAAAGCTAATGATTCAAGCTATTAATGGTAGAGACTATCCATTAATGCAAGGTATTTTGCTTATGACTACTATTTTGATGTTAACAACTAATTTTATTGCAGATATAAGTGTTTTTATTCTTGATCCAAGAATTAGAAGACAATCAGGAGAATAATTATAAGTAAATTATGAGGTGTAGTATGGTAAAAAAAATATTTAATTTCAAAATAGTAAAGTTTTTAAAAGAGTCTCCTAAAACTGCAGTTGGATTAGCTTTAATATTAATTGTATTGATATTAACTCTTGGAGCTGACTTATTTACACCATATGAACCTATGCAAACATTTGATGGATTATGGCGTGTAGCTCCATCAGCGGACCATATTCTTGGAACTACACAAGCAGGTAAAGATGTATGGGCTCAAACTTTATATGGTGGAAGAGTATCCATATCAGTTGGTATTTTTGCAGGTTCAATTGCAGTTGTTTTAAGTTTGATAGTTGGAATTACAGCAGGATATTTTGGAGGAGTAGTAGATAACATTATTACAACTATAATAAATGTAATTATGGTTATTCCACAAACAGTATTATTACTAATAATTGCATCAATGATAGGGGTAATATCACCTATGGCAATTGGAGTTATAATAGGGCTTACTTCTTGGCCTTGGGGAGCACGTGTTTATAGAGCACAAACCATGAGTTTAAGAAATAGAGAGTTTGTAAAATCAGCTGAAACATTAGGTGAATCTAAGCTACGTATATTATTCGTAGAAATAATGCCTAATATGTTATCAATGATAACTTCAGGATTTATAGGAACAATAATATATGCTATTATGGCACAATCATTTATTGAATTTATAGGTTTTGGAGATAGAATGTCAGTAACTTGGGGGCAAATGTTAAATAATGCCCAAAGTACAGGTGCTTTAAGTAGTGGTGTATGGTGGGAAATATTAGGTCCAAGTGTATTTGTAATATTATTTGGTGCTGGACTTACATTAATTAATTTCTCAATTGATGAAGTATCTAATCCAAAATTGAGAGCTCAGAGAATTATGAGAAAATACTATAAAGAAAAGAAGAAACAAGAAAAATTATTAAATAAACAACTTTCAGCAACAACTACTAGTAAAGGAGGTATTAAGTATGGCAGCAGTACTTGAAGTAGAAAATCTTTGTGTGGACTATATAACAGAAAGAGGACATATAAGAGCAGTAGATAATGTAAGTTTTGTTATTGAAGAAGGAGAAAGCTTAGGACTAGCAGGAGAATCAGGTTGTGGTAAAAGTACTATTGCTTATTCGTTAATGAGATTGCATAGGCCTCCAGCACTTATTACTGGTGGGAAAATAAAGATGGATGGAATAGATATTTTATCATTATCAGAAAATCAATTACAGGATTTTAGATGGAATAAAATAAGCATGGTATTCCAATCAGCTATGAACTGTTTAAACCCAGTAGTTACTCTTGAAAATCAGTTTTTTGAACTTTATAAAACTCATGGCATAACGAATAATAAGAAAAAAGCAAGAAAGATGGCAGAAGAACTTCTAGAAATAGTAGGTATTCCAGCTAACCGTTTAGGAGATTATCCACATCAATTTTCAGGTGGAATGAGACAGCGTGCTGTAATTGCTATGGCATTAGCTTTAAAGCCAAGGCTTCTTATATTAGATGAACCTACTACAGCATTAGATACTGTAGTTCAAAGAGAAATACTTCAAAAAATATATGAATTAAAGGAAAAGTTTAATTTTTCAATTTTATTTATTACTCATGACATTAGTTTAATGATGGAATTTTGTGATACAGTAGCAATAATGTATGCAGGTAAAATTGTTGAACAAGCATCTTCAAAGAAGATATTAAGTAATCCACAACATCCGTATTCCTATGGATTAAAGAATTCATTTCCTTCATTACAAGGTGAAATAGAGTATATGGAAGGTATTCCAGGTTCACCATTAAATTTAAGCTCTATTCCTAAAGGATGTAGATTCCAGGATAGATGTTTTAAAGCAACTAAAATATGTTTTGAAGAAGAACCACAAAGGAATTCAAAAGATGAAGAATTCTTCTTTTGTCATAATCCATTAGAATTGGTAAAGGAGATAGGATAAGATATGAAAGCACAAGAATTAGTAAAACCAATATTTAGTGTTAAAAATGTTACAATGGATTTTAAAGTTGCTAAAAAAGGATTTTTTTCGAAGAAAAGTACTATTCGTGCTTTAAATGATGTATCTTTTGATTTATATCCTGGTGAGTCTTTGGCAATAGTTGGAGAATCTGGCTGTGGGAAGTCTACATTATGTAGGATTGCAATGAAATTTTATAATCCAAGTTCTGGAGCAATGTTTTTTGAAAATGAAAATATTCATGAATTAAAAGGTGAAAAACTTAAAAATTATAGACAAAAGTCTCAAATGATTTTCCAAGATCCTTTTTCATCTTTAAATCCTTTACAGAATATATATTATCATCTTAAAAGACCATTAGAGCTTTATCATTCTTCTGATGAAGAGACAATGTATAAAAAGATGGATGAATATCTAACAATGGTTGGATTAACTCCACCTAAGGATCAAGGTGAAAAATTTCCTCATCAACTTTCAGGTGGACAAAAGCAAAGAGCTTATATTGCAAGAGTACTAGCAGTAGGAGCCGATGTAATTTTTGCAGATGAACCTACGTCCATGCTTGATGTATCTATAAGACTTGGAGTTTTAAACTTATTAAATAAATTAAAAAGAGATATGAAAAAATCTTTTATATATATTACTCATGATATTGCTACAGCAAGATATTTTGCAGATAGAATAATAGTATTATATGCAGGGCATATGGTTGAATGGGGAGATGTAGATAAAGTTATTTGTAATCCAAAACATCCATATACTAAGCTTCTTGTAGCAGCAGCTCCAGATCCTGAAAGAGAAGAAGTAATTGATTTACCAGTTGTAAGAGATAAAGATACAGAAATAAGACAGTGGACTCCTGAAAGTAAAGGATGTCCATTTAGAACTAGATGTCCAGTAGCAAAGGACATTTGTGCAAGTGAATTTCCAGAATCTAGAGAAATTGAATCTGGACAATTTATTAGATGTATACATGGTTAATTAGATTCTTTTAAAATATTAATATAGTTATGAATATGCTAGAAAAGAATATTATGTTAAAAGAAATTTTTTTCTTAAAATAAATTCTGGAGTATAAACTCTAGGATTTATTTTTTGTTTTAAATATACATAGACTAATTATTTAAAGTTATTATTATTTTTTACAGTTAATACATTTTAAGGAATAAAATAATATTATATAATATTATTTGTAAGGAAAACTTTTAAGTTAATATGCTTAAATGTGAAAGTAGTTAATTACTACTAAGAATATGCAAACTTAAAATGAATTTAATAAAAATTTTAAATAATATAATATTTGGGTGAGGGTGTTAGTTTATCGGAAATAAGAGGTGATAATAATATGTTGAAAGTACTTATAGCAGATGATGAACTTATTGTAAGAGAAGCAATAAAAAATATTATTAATTGGAATCAACTTGGATTTATTATATGTGGAGAAGGAACTGATGGTGAGGATACATATCAAAAGATTTGTAATTTAAAACCAGATTTAGTGTTGATTGATATAAAAATGCATGGAAAATCAGGCTTAGATGTGATAAAAGATATAAAGAAAAAAGGATTCGTAGGAAAATTTATAATAGTAAGTGAGTACTATGAATTTAATTACGTAAAAGATGCTATAAGATTTGGAGCAAAAGGATACTTATTAAAACCTATAGATAAAAATGAGTTACTTGATATTATTAAAGAAATAAAAAAGGAATTTTTTTATGAAAGAAATTTAAATATAAATATCGAAAGTAAAGTTGAATTAATAAAAGAAAATGTTTTATCACAGCTATGTTTAAATAAGAACTTAAAAGAAGAGAAGGAAATATTAAAATATATAAAGAGTAAAAGTTTGCATATATCATTAATCTCTAATGAAGAAAATAAAGTAAGTAATGATAATACAATTGATTTAGAAAAATGGATTAAAGAAAAGGTGTTTATTAAAAATATTAATATTTTTAAAGTTAAAAGTAGAGTGGCAATAATATTTTATGATAAAAGTATTGATTATATCTACTCAATATTAAAGAAAATAAAAATACAATTTGAAAAAGAGATGAAAGAAAATATTTTCATTACAATAGGAGAAGAAGTCGAAAATATTAATGAAATTAACTATTCTTATGAAACTGCTATAGAATTAATGAAAAGTAGATATTTATATATTAATGAAGGAATCATGTATAAGGATAAGATAAAAAATATTATTAATAGCAAAGTTACTGAAGAAGAGATTATTGATAAGCTATATAGTTATATAGAAATAGGAGAATTATATGGGATAGAGGAAAGCTTTTTGCTACTAGAAAAAATTATAATAGGAAAAAATTACAAAGAAGAACGAGTAAAGGCTTTATTAATTACTTACTATATTAAATTGAAAGATAGTATTATATCAAACTATGATTTAAAAGAAAGTTTAGATATTGATAATAAAAAATTTATTGAAGAAATTATTAGTAAAAATAGTTTACATGAAGCTATTAAGTTATTAATAGATAAATTTTTGAATATATCAAAATATTTAGCAAGCAACTTTAATGATAAAGGTATTAATAGAATAGTTAAATATGTAGATAATAGATATTATAGAGATTTAAAATTAGAGTATTTAGCAGAAATTTTTAATTATAATAGCTCTTATTTAGGGAAATTATTTAAGGATACTACAGGGGAAAAATTTAATAATTATTTAGATAATGTTAGGATAGAAGAAGCTAAAAAATTACTTGTTGAGGGTAAATTGAAGGTATATGAAGTATGTGAAAAGGTAGGTTATAAAAATATTGATTATTTTTATTATAAATTTAAAAAGCATGTAGGTACAAGCCCTTTAAGTTATAAGAAGAGAAATAGAATTATGTTTATGGATGTGAAATTAAATAATATATAATAAGGTTAATCTTAATAATATACTTAATGGAATATAATAGGGTGTAATATAGATTTGATTTAGAAAAGTATCTAATTGTTATGAGACATACATCAGATAGTGATTGAAGTTAGAATTATTTTCAATAAAAATAAACAATTATAGAGCATATATTAAAAAATATGGACAAGATGTTCATGTAATGATATTGTACGTAATTAGGGGAGGGGCTATACTAGGAAATCTATAGTATAACAACTATTATAAATACAAGTTTTAGGAGGCATTGTGGGAAAAGTAAAATACACAAACAAGGAATCTTTAAATCCAATTAAAAATATCATTTCTAAAGCAGGGGAAATGACTTCTAGCGAATCTGTAATCAGTAAAAATGATAAAGGGTTAAGTGAAGTACTTGCAGCAGCTGCTGGAATGAGTGTAGGTGCTGCAGGGAGTTTTGCAGCTTTAGGTACATTGGGGATAGCAGGATATAGTGCTGTTGGAATAACAACTGGACTTGCAACAGCAGGGGGAATCGTTGGTGGAGGAATGGTTGCAGGAATAGGAGTACTAGCAGCTCCAATAGCTGTTTTAGGTGTAGGAGGATATGCATTAGTTGCCAATAAAAAGAAAAAAGAATTATTACTTGAAAAGAAAGCTCTTCTACAAGAAGCTATAAGAAAACAAAATATAGTTATTGATAAATTAAAAAATAAAGTAGAATTAGTAGAAGAAAAAGCTAGAGAATTAGAAGCTATGAACATAATTCTTACAGGTATAATAAATGATTTAAAAGGCGATATAGCGGTAGCATAGATGGCAGATAAATTTAATGATAATGAAAGAGATTTATTAGATGTTCTAAAATACAACCAAGATAAAAGTAGCAATATTATTAATAAAGTAGATAATGTTAATAATAGTTTAGATGATAGAATAAATGATACTAAAAAGCTGTTAAAGAATTTAAATATTGATGTTATGAAATATCCTAATAATAGTATAGTAAACAATAAATCAAATACAAATAGTAAGAATGATTTAGAGAAAACATGGGATGATATAGTAAAAGAAGTTAATGAGGAAGGTTATGTTAATACTGAAATAAATGACATTTTAACTACTAATGAGCAAGTACAAGTTTATAAAAAAATAGATGAGATTAACGAGCAATTTTCTAAGGCAACAGGGTTAAACTCTACTGATGTTAAATTTTTGTTTTTTGCAACAACATTACAATGTTTGAGACAATATTTAATTTCTAATGATAAATTTAGATTTGATACTGACAAAGCAGGAGATAAATTTATAAGTAAATTTGTACCTAGAAAATATGAAGATATACTTTTAGGGTCTGTACCCTATGATGCAGTAAGAAAAGCTGATGGGTATAAAGACCAAAATACAGGGATTAGTTGTGCAAACCAGACATATGACTTTAGGACATGATCCTATACTAGGATGGATATTTGGTACATTAAATATTATGACAAATACATTAACTAAAAATTCACCATTATTAACAACTTATATTGTAAAGGCACATCCAACTACAGGTAATTATACACAAATAGGAGAAAGTGTTTTAATATCAGAGGTGTTTATAAATGGAGTTAATTTAGCTAAAAATGATTATAAGCTATTAGTAGTTTCTATAATTAGACAAGCATTGCATTTTGGAGCAGATGCATTTACTAAGATGGGTTTGCCAATACCAATTATTAATACTATTTCACCAGATTTAAGTTCAAAATTGTTAAGTGAAAATTTCAGAATAGATGCATATAGTGTTAGCAGAGGCATAATGTTATCTACACTAATAAATTCAATAATTTCGGCCATTCATGGATTATTCTATGATGAAAAAGTAGATATTAAAAGAGATTTATATGAAGTTAGGACAAGAAAGATATTAAGTTATTCGAATGCGTTAGCTACATCAAGTAATACTATTTATACAGCAGTTACCAAGGATTTTACTAAATTAGATGTAGGCGGAGCTGTTGTAACACTTTATAGGCTAATAAGTGATTATTCCTTTATTAGTAAGGTGAAATATGAGTTCATCAATGAAATTCTAGATAATGAGTTAAGAGAAGAAATTAAAAAGATAGATGATATATATAATGAAATAGTCTAGATATAAAGTAAGGTCGAGGGTATTAATAGTAGCGTCTCGCCTCCACCAAATAAGAAATCAAGTAAGGATACAATGGTAAAACCTTGCAATATCAAGGTTTGGCCATTGTATTTTGCTTTATATGGATAAAATTTTAGAGATTTTTAATAGATATTTTAGCCGCTTTTATATATTTTGAGTATTTGTGTGCACACCTTAGTGGAATTTTAGTTAGGGGGTGTGCATTTTTACGCGTGAAAGGTGAAATATAAAGATATAAAAAGATTAAGTGAATTTCAAATTTAAATGTATCAACTAAGACAATAATCTAAATATAATAGTAAATAAAATACTCGTAAATGAGTACAACTTTATAAAAAAAACAGATAAGTAATTAAATTCTATTTACTTTATGTATATTTGATAAAGTAAATAAGAAAGCATAAGGATATTTAAGAACACCTTTAGGCCATGATGAAAACAAAATAGAAAAGGCAGGAATAACACCAGAATTTATTGTAGGAACAACTATATATTAGGGAAGCAAAGATGGCAATTGGTATGTAAGAAAATTTATAATACTTCAATTGTTCAAGAAGGCTTAATTGAAAATAATTATCCTCAAAAAGATTTTCATGAAATTTATATTGTAGAAATATTAAAGATTTATATAAGAGATTAGTGAAAAATCCAATGTATAATGTAGATATAAAATGTTGTTATAGTATAATTGTCAATAACAATAATTAAGATTAAATCACAAAAAAATTAAAAGAAAAAGATTTCATTTTTGATATGTAGAATAATAATAAAAAATTATAGTTTGTATAATAAATAAAATGGAAATGAGAAGAAAGCTATGGAAGCCTTAAGAGGTGATAAAAATGAATGATAAAGAGAAAAAAATTTATGATGAAATTGTAGCTGATTTAACAAAACATACTAGAAATGAAATTTGGGAGTGGATTTTAGAAGATGAAGATGGAGATTATGATATTGCTATAGTTGAATTAGAAGGTGTATTAGACCATATTATTTATTATGAAAAAGGTAGCTGTAACTATGATGATGAAATTATACAAGTGTATACGAATTGCTTATGCAGATTGAATGATTTATTAGAATCTATACACTGGGATAATGAGATATAAAAGGTGAAGTACTATGAAGGCAGAAAAGATATTTTATCAATTTTATAAGGCTATTGAAAAATGTACAGCGATAGGAACAGACAAGTACAGCTACAAAAAAAGTAACTGCAAAAAAGTAAAGATATTTAGTTACGAAGATCGAAGAAATTTAATAAAAGTTACAAGTTTATTATGTGACTTTTTAGAAGAAATCTATTCAGAAATAGTATTTATTAAAGATATAAAGACTAAACACATTCAAAATTTTTTCATAGAAAAAGCAAAATATTGCACTAAAAGTACATTGAAAAATTATTATTATTGTATTAGAAAGCTAGAAAAGATGGTAAAGTAAGAGCTACTTTTATATGTTGATTATACTAGTAATATTAAAATTCCTAATGGAACAACAGCTATTTTAAGAGATATAAAAAAGAATGATGAGGATTTACAAATACTACTAGACGAATGTAGTAAAAGTAGTAGTAAAGCGAGAAATTGAATTATGCTAAGTATTCTTTTTGGATTAAAAGTATCTGAGTGTTGTAAAATGAAAGGGAAGGATATAAAATTAGCTAATGATTATATACATGTTCATGATAGTAAAGGGAAAAGATGTAGGGATATTAAAATTGAAACAGAGCAGCAGAGAAAGTTTTGTGAATATATAAAAGCTATAGTTAGTGATGAAGCTAGGATATGTCCACTAAGAGAAGACTCTGTGAATCAAGAGGTTAGGAGAATATTGTTAAAGCATCAGATAAATAGATATAAAGATAGCAAAACAGGAATACATTCAATTAGAAAATCTTATGCAACAGAAAAATATAAAGATAATTTACAGCAAGGTATGGATGAAACTGAAGCATGAGATAATACCTTTGATAAATTAGGGCATGGAGCTGGAAGAAAAGTATTGAAAAATGTTTATGTCAAAAGTAACTAAATAAATTTAAAAATAAACCTAGAATTTTAATTTAAATTCTAGGTTTTTCTTTACTCTAAAGCATTATATAGCTTTACAATAAATAACTTTAGCATAAGCTTTTTCAGTAAAGGAATGCATATTATGGATAACCCTTCTATTTTCATAATTACTTTTAGCTATAAAGTTAACTATATTTTCACATGCTTCAGCGTATACTAGGGGAGTTGAATATTTAACAAAATCAAGATATCCTAATTTATCGCCATACTCTAGATTATCAAAAGTTGTATCTATTAAATTATTCTCTCTATATTTAGATAGATATTTTTTTATTAGTTTAGTAATTAAAGAATTTGATAAAAATGAACAAAGGTATAATGAAATATAAAAACTAGATAATACTTCTAATTTGATAGTTGAATTTTTATATGCAACAAACTTACTATCATTTAACATATCAATAGCAACACCGTTAAAGGTTATATAGCGCGATTTTAAAGTTATGCTTGTATAAACAAAAATCATATCTGGAAACTCAAAATAATTATCTGAATATACGTTAAATGTTCTTTTCATACACACCTCCAATTTTCATTTTTAGTATATACAAGTTTAATTATTTTATTAAAGTAAAGATAAGATTTATATAAATAAGTAACAAAGTGTATAATATATTATAAATTTTTATAATGAGTAAAATAAAGTTTATATGAAGTTATGAAAAGGATAATTATATAGTTATATAATTGAGCATTATAATAAAAATAAATTTGGAATACAAGTGGTTTATTTAGTTAGTGCTAGTATTTTATAAATACCACTTTCTATAGCTTAGGGGATTATAGGTATATGTAGGAGAACATAGTGAAGAGCCTGAAAATTATATAAATGCTAGTAATTTAATAAAAAGTATGAAAGAGGTTAATGTAAATTAGCTATATGGTGTTAGTATAAAGTAGTGGACACATTAAATCGAACTAAGTAAAATAATATTTAGTTAAGAAAGGATGTGTCCATTATGGGAA
>NZ_CYZX01000010.1 GCF_001405015.1 Clostridium disporicum | reverse complement strand
ATCAAGTTCTGATCCAGAGTACCACGAGACACGTGAAACCTTGTGGGAAGCAGGGAGGACCACCTCCCAAGGCTAAATACTACCTGATGACCGATAGTGAAGCAGTACCGTGAGGGAAAGGTGAAAAGAACCCCGGGAGGGGAGTGAAATAGAACCTGAAACCGTGTGCCTACAACCGGTCAAAGCCCCTTATGAGGGTGATGACGTGCTTTTTGTAGAACGAGCCAACGAGTTACGGTATGTAGCAAGGTTAAGTACTTAAGGTACGGAGCCGAAGGGAAACCGAGTCTTAATAGGGCGACTAGTTGCATGCCGTAGACCCGAAACCGGGTGACCTATCCATGGCCAGGTTGAAGCGAGGGTAAAACTTCGTGGAGGACCGAACCACGTTGCTGTTGAAAAAGCATGGGATGAGCTGTGGATAGCGGAGAAATTCCAATCGAACTCGGAGATAGCTGGTTCTCCCCGAAATAGCTTTAGGGCTAGCGTCGGATATGTGTAGTGGAGGTAGAGCACTGAATGGGCTAGGGGGCATATCGCTTACCGAACCTTATCAAACTCCGAATGCCATATACATTTAGTCCGGCAGTCAGACTACGAATGATAAGATCCGTGGTCAAAAGGGAAACAGCCCAGATCGTCAGCTAAGGTCCCAAAGTGTAAGTTAAGTGGAAAAGGATGTGGGATTTCTAAGACAACTAGGATGTTGGCTTAGAAGCAGCCACTCATTTAAAGAGTGCGTAATAGCTCACTAGTCGAGAGATCCTGCGCCGAAAATGTACCGGGGCTAAACTTACCACCGAAGCTACGGGCTTGCGTAAGCAAGCGGTAGGGGAGCGTCGTAATCGGGCTGAAGTCGTACCGTAAGGAGCGGTGGACTGATTACGAGTGAGAATGTTGGCATTAGTAGCGAGATGTAGGTGAGAATCCTACAGGCCGAATATCTAAGGTTTCCTCAGGAAGGCTCGTCCGCTGAGGGTTAGTCGGGACCTAAGCCGAGGCCGAAAGGCGTAGGCGATGGACAATCGGTTGATATTCCGATACCACTACCATCGTTATTATCGAGGGTGTGACGGAGAAGGATAGTGTGTGCTAGCGATTGGAAATGCTAGTCTAAGCGTTTAGGCAGTTACGGTAGGCAAATCCGCTGTAACAATGCTGAGGCGTGATGGGGAAGGTCATTTAGACCGAAGTACATGATTCCATGCTTCCAAGAAAAGCATCTAGAGAGAGAAGTAGTGCCCGTACCGCAAACCGACACAGGTAGATGAGGAGAGAATCCTAAGGCCGGCGGAAGAATTGCAGTTAAGGAACTAGGCAAATTGACCCCGTAAGTTCGCGAGAAGGGGTGCCTGCGAGAGCAGGCCGCAGAGAATAGGCCCAAGCAACTGTTTAGCAAAAACACAGGTCTCTGCTAAAGCGCAAGCTGATGTATAGGGGCTGACGCCTGCCCGGTGCTGGAAGGTTAAGGGGAACACTTAGCGCAAGCGAAGGTGTGAACTTAAGCCCCAGTAAACGGCGGCCGTAACTATAACGGTCCTAAGGTAGCGAAATTCCTTGTCAGGTAAGTTCTGACCCGCACGAATGGCGTAATGACTTGGGCACTGTCTCAACTGCAAATCCGGCGAAGTTGTAGTGCGAGTGAAGATGCTCGCTACCCGCGATTGGACGGAAAGACCCCGTAGAGCTTTACTGCAGCTTAGCATTGAATCTCGGTATTGTCTGTACAGGATAGGTGGGAGACTGGGAAACTAGGGCGTCAGCCTTAGTGGAGTCACCCTTGGGATACCACCCTGACAGTACTGGGGTTCTAACAGGACGCCATGAATCTGGTGACTGGACATTGTTAGGTGGGCAGTTTGACTGGGGCGGTCGCCTCCTAAAAAGTAACGGAGGCGCCCAAAGGTTCCCTCAGAACGGTCGGAAATCGTTCGAAGAGTGCAAAGGCAGAAGGGAGCCTGACTGCGAGACCTACAAGTCGAGCAGGGACGAAAGTCGGGCTTAGTGATCCGGTGGTACCTCGTGGGAGGGCCATCGCTCAACGGATAAAAGCTACCTCGGGGATAACAGGCTGATCTCCCCCAAGAGTCCACATCGACGGGGAGGTTTGGCACCTCGATGTCGGCTCGTCGCATCCTGGGGCTGTAGTAGGTCCCAAGGGTTGGGCTGTTCGCCCATTAAAGCGGCACGCGAGCTGGGTTCAGAACGTCGTGAGACAGTTCGGTCCCTATCCGTCGCGGGCGTAGGAAATTTGAGAGGAGCTGTCCTTAGTACGAGAGGACCGGGATGGACTGACCTCTGGTGTACCAGTTGTTCTGCCAAGAGCATAGCTGGGTAGCTAAGTCGGGAAGGGATAAACGCTGAAAGCATCTAAGCGTGAAGCCCACCTCAAGATGAGATTTCCCATAGCATAAGCTAGTAAGACCCCTTGAAGAACACAAGGTTGATAGGTCAGAGGTGTAAGTGCGGTAACGTATTTAGCTGACTGATACTAATAGGTCGAGGGCTTGACCAATAAAAATATAAAATTCATGTGCAATTTTCAGAGAACAAACTCTGATTAATAATCCGCGATAGCTCAATGGTGGAGCACTCGGCTGTTAACCGATAGGTTGGAGGTTCGAGCCCTCTTCGCGGAGCCATAATAAACAGAAACATTTATGTTTCTGTTTATTTTTTTACTTTTAATAATTTTTGTAACTCTTTTGTAACCATAATTAATTATTTTGTAAAGAATTAATTATATTTTAATAATATAATTTAATCAAGGGAATAATTAAAGTGATTAAGGGGAGTTTAACAGATGAAAAGTAAAAGGGCCAATACGGTTAAAAAAGGTAGGAATTATAAACATTCAAATAGATTAAAAAAGAATAAGAGGAAGTTAAATAAATTAATAAGAGCAACAATAATAATATTTATTGCACTTGTTATAAGTACAGTAGCTTTAAAATCACTTAATACTATGTCATTAGGTACAAATAAAGAAAATAACATAGATATTAAAGATAATATTAATATAATTAGTGATAACAAAGAAACCAATGAAGAACAAAATCAGTTAAAAGAAGAAAATATTAATGATAATGAATCAAACAATAAAAAAGTAGATTCTGATGAAATGGTGTACTTGCCATTACAAGAAGATATAAATGCTACAGATGCTAGAGAAGTCCAAAATAGATTAACTTATTGGAATTATCAAAGAGAAGATAACAAGAAAATTGCATATTTAACATTTGATGATGGGCCATCAGAATATGTTACAGATGAAATATTAGATGTTTTAAAAGAAAAAGATGTAAAAGCTACATTTTTTATATTAGGAAGTATGGTTGATAAAAATGACTATGCTAAAAGAGCCTTAAAAAGAATAGTTAAAGAAGGGCATGCCATTGGAAATCATGGATATTGTCATAGATATGATATATTGTATCCAGGTGGAGTAGTTAATGCAGATGTATTTATGGATGATATGAAAAAGTCAGAAGATGCAATGAAAAAAGTACTAGGAGAGAATTTTAGTACAAAGGTTATAAGATTTCCAGGTGGACATGGTTCTTGGGATACATCAACTATAGATAGTGTTTTAGAACAAGATGGATATTCATATATTGATTGGAATACTCTTAATGGAGATGCAGAGGGGCAAGGATTAAGTCCAGATCAATTACTAGCTAGATTACAAGAGACTGTAACAGACCTAGAGGGAAATAACGATGTTATAGTAGTTTTAATGCATGATACAGATGCAAAAGAAAGTACTGCACAATATTTAGGGAAGGCTATAGATTACTTAAAAAGTCAAGGATATGAATTCAAAACATTAAAATAAACTTAAATGTCGGATAAATAGTATAAACTATTTATTCGGCATTTTTTATATAAAGTATAGGCATAATAAAGAAAAAGTGAATATTTATATAAGTTACATTTAAAGAGATATACTATATTTTCAAATTCATATTGTAGTAAAAAATATAAAACATGTTATATAATTATATAAAATGGAGGTAGAAAAGTGGAGAAGATATTATTAATAGAAGATGAAGCTAGTATAAGAGGTTTTTTAAAAATAAATTTAAAAAGAAATAATTTTGATGTGTTGGAATGTGATAATGGGGAAGAAGGTATACAAATAGCATTACTTGAAAGACCAAAGATTGTTATATTAGATGTTATGCTACCAGGTATAGATGGATTTGAAGTATGTAAGATACTAAGAGAAAAAATAAGTGATATAGGAATAATTATGCTTACAGCAAAAGGACAGGATATGGATAAAATAATAGGATTAGAATATGGAGCAGATGATTATATTGTAAAGCCATTTAATCCTATGGAAGTTATATTAAGGATAAAGGCTATATTAAGACGCATAGGTAAGGAAGAGAAAGGAAACGAAATACTTGAAAATGGGCCATTTAAAATAGATTTATATTCACAGAAAGTTAGTAAGAATGATGTAGAGTTAGACTTAACACCAAAGGAATATTTACTTATGAAGTTATTTTTAGAAAATCCTAAAAAGGCATTTACTAGAGATGAGCTACTAAATATATTATGGGGAAAAAATTATTTTGGAGATTTAAAGATAATAGATGTTAATATAAGAAGGTTAAGAGCTAAAATTGAGAATGATTCATCTGCACCAAAATATATAGAAACTATATGGGGAACAGGGTATAGATGGAATGGTAAAGAATATGAATAGTGTAAGGAGTAAATTAATAAAGAACTTTCTAATAGTAATTGTATCTACTGTAATAATATTAGATATATTTATGATAGTTTTCTTTAAGGAATACTACTATAAAAATAGACAAGACTTTTTAACAAATCAGATTGAATCATCAATAAATTTTTATGATAAGTATTTTTCAAGTCAGACATTAATACAAAATATCTATGACAATATAGATTCTTTTTGGAATAATATAAATGCACAAGTAGAAATATTAGATCCAAACGGAAAACTACTTATGGATTCTATAGGAATAAGAGATGATAAGTTACTACAAACTCCTGACATAGGAAAGGCTATTAATGGAGAAACTGCTAGATGGGTTGGTAAAAGTGATTATTATCATGGAAATATAATGATTGTATCTCATCCTATAATAATAAATGGTGAATTAAATGGAATAATAAGAGTTATATCTTCGTTAGAAGATATAGATAATACAATAAATGCTTTTATAATATTGTTTTTAATAATATCTTCAATAGTTATATTAATAGGATTGATATTGAGTATATTAATGGCAAAATCAATAGTAGATCCTATTAAATCAATAACTAAAGTTGCTAAAAAGATGGCAAGTGGAGATTTAAAGATTAAGAGTCCAGTATATAACAATGAAGAAATAACTCAATTATCTAATACATTAAATTACATGGCATCAGAGATAGAAAAGAGAGAAAAATTAAAAAATGAATTTATATCTTCAGTTTCTCATGAATTAAGAACTCCACTAACTGCAATTAAAGGTTGGGTTATTACTTTAAATGATGATGAGACAGATAAAGAAACATTAAAAATGGGATTTGATATAATTGAAAAAGAAACTGATAGGCTTACGCTTATGGTTGAAGAGCTATTAGATTTTTCTAAGCTAGTAAGTGGGATAGTTCATCTTAATAAAAGAAATGTTGATATAAGAAGCTTTGTAACTCATATTGAAAATTATATGAAACCTAGGGCAGTAAACGAAGATATAGTGTTTAATGTAGATATTAGTAATAATGTATCTAAAGGATTTTTTGATTACAATAAAATGAAACAAGTTTTAATAAATATATTAGATAATGCATTTAAATTTACTGATAAAGAAAGAAAGGTAAGTTTATTTGTAGACCAAAATGAAAGTGATATAAAATTTACTATTATAGATAGTGGAGTAGGAATAAGTGAGGAAGAACTGCCTAAAGTAAAAGAAAAATTTTATAAAGGTAAAAATAGCAATTCACAGAATGGAATTGGATTATCCATATGTGATGAAATAATAAAACTTCATAAGGGAACTTTCAATATAGAAAGTGAACTTGGAAAAGGAACATCAGTTAAAATTACTATTCCGAATATTAAGGAGGAAAAGTAGTATGAGATATAAGTTGTTTGTAGTAGTTCTTATCCTTAATATAATATTTATAGGATGTTCAAAGTCAAATAATTTAGATGATATACTAGTAGATAATACGTTTAAGTATAGTGGAACATGGATAGTAGAAAGTTATTCTAGTATATCAGAAGATGAATATAATGAAGCGGAAGATTTAACAGGAAAAGAAGTTCAAATAAAAAAAGATTCTATAAAAATATTTAATTCTTTAGTTGCAAACGTTAGATATAAGCTAAAGGTTGTAGATAAGAGCTATGTAATATCATATGAAAACAATATTACTGCAGAAAGATTTATGGGATCAAAAGATAGAGTAGATATTATTTCGGCTATAGATAATAATATAACTTTATGTGAATTTATAATTTTAGATGATGATAATATAGTTATGATATATAGGTCAGACTTAATATATTTAAAAAAGATTAGTAGTGATACAAATTTTACTGTTAATAATGGAAATATAATCAATGATAATTCTATAGATGATAGTAATAATAGTGATGTTGGTGTTATGATTGGACTAAAAAAACCAAGAATGTTAAATGAAGATGGTAGCTATACTCAAGATGAATATAGAACTATTTGGATAAGTTATAAGAATGACTATATAAATGCTATATATGAAAAAGAGAATATTATATTTCCGAGAATAAATGGTATTTGGTCTATAAAATTTAAATATGATGAGATAGACAATAAACATTTTGATTACTTTGAGGTAAGTACCTTAGAAGGAAAAATAGTTAGTAACAGTGAATATAATAAAGAGGTAAGTACTTATAAAAGTATTAATTTTATAGGAAATGATTGTATAGCGTTAGAAAGTTATAGAGGAGATAATTTTATAAATGAATACCATGATTATAAAATAATACCTGTAGATAATATTAACTCTAATGATGGATTAACTATAGAACAGCTTTTTAATAAAGATATTAAAGAGTTATATGATGCTGACTTTAAAAAGGCTTATGAAAATATAACAGATGAAGATAAAGAAGATTATAAAAATACAGTAGATTATACTAATATAACTATGGGTAGACATGATGGTAAATGGATATTAAAAGGTAAAATAACATCAGTTAAAGAAAATGAAGATGGTAAAGATTTTAGTACTTCTATAGCTCCAAATACAAAGTTAATTAATTTTAATTCTTTATTAGTACCATGGAAAATATTAAAAGGAGAAGTACCTTTTTTATCAGATGCATATACTTCACCTAATGGAGAAATAGCAATAGTTAAATATAAAAATTATTTAACTGTATATAGAATAGAAGATGGACACTTACAAGGTTCACCATTAATAAATATACCAATGAAGGAAAATGAAGAAATAATAATGGCAGAATGGTGCACTAGTGGATATGTAGATGAATGGCAAAAAGCTTTTAATGATGGAAGCGAGATATATATAGAGGAGGAATAGAATGTTATCAAGAGAAGTAGCACAAAGAGTTTTAGGAAGGTGTTTAATTACAGGAGGAGATTTTGCAGAAATATTTGAAGAGGATACTATAAATAATACTATAGGAATTCTTAATGGAAAAGTTGAAAATTCTGTTGGTGGAAGAAGCTATGGAATAGGAATAAGGATATTTAAAGGGTTAAAAAGCGTATATGCTTATACAAATAACAATAGTTTATCATCATTACTTAATGTTGCTTATAAAGCAGCATTAGCTCTTGGAGAAGCCAAGGAAGAAAAAAATATAGTATTAGACTGTACAACTATCAAAAATTCACATCCAATTATACACATGCCATCTAGCATTGATATAAATAAAAAGATTGGTGTTATGAAGATAGCTTATAATGCAGCCAAAGATTATAGCAGCGAAATATCTCAAGTTGGAGTAAATTATATAGATAAAGAGCAAAATGTTTTAATCGCAAACACTGAAGGGTTATATGTAGAGGATAAGAGAGTTGGAACAAGACTTGCGATTAATTCAGTAGCATCTCTTAATGGAGAAAATCAAACTGGATTTGAAGGACCAGGAGCTCATATGGGATTTGAACTTTTTAATCATATAAATCCAGAGTACTATGGAAAAGAAGCTTCAAGAATAGCATATACAATGCTTCATGCTAAAAATTGTCCAGCAGGTAAAATGACGGTAGCTATAGATAACGGATTTGGTGGAGTTATATTCCACGAAGCTTGTGGACACTCATTGGAAGCAACTGCTGTAGCAAAAGGAAATTCTGTATTTACTGGAAAACTTGGTGAACAAATAGCTTCAACAAAGGTCACAGCTATTGATGATGGTACAATTCCTAATGCATGGGGTTCATTAAACATTGATGATGAAGGTAATAAAACTCAAAAGAATGTTCTTATTGAAAATGGTATTTTAAAATCTTATATGATAGATAGATTAAATGGTAGAAGAATGGGGATGGCTCCAACAGGAAGTGGAAGAAGACAAAGTTATAAATTTGCTCCAACTTCAAGAATGACTAATACTTATATAGCTAACGGTGAGGATTCACCAGAAGAAATAATAAAATCAATTAAAGATGGATTATATGCGAAGAAGATGGGTGGAGGTTCTGTAAATCCAGTAACAGGAGAATTTAACTTCGCAGTATCTGAAGGATATATAGTTAAAAATGGTGAAATACAAGAACCAGTAAGAGGAGCTAGCCTAATAGGAAAAGGTAGCGAAATACTTATGAATATAGATATGGTAGGAAATAATATGACACAAGGTCAAGGAATGTGTGGATCATCATCAGGAAGCATACCTACAAATGTTGGTCAACCAATGATAAGAGTAAGTGAAATAACTGTAGGTGGAAGATAGGGGGGATATTTATGAAATTAAATCAATTTGTTAATGAATTATTTGATAAAGCAAAAGAAGTTGGATTTGCTGAATGTGAAGTATATTATGTTGATAGAGAAAGCCTTAGTATAGGAGTATATAAAGGTGAAGTTGAAAAATATAATTTAAATAACTCCTATGGACTATCATTTAGAGGAAAGATAAATGATAAAATAGGATATTCATATACTGAGATATTAGATAAAGAAGCTATAGATATGCTTGTAAGAAGTGCAAAGGAAAGTGCGTTAGCCGTAGAAAGTGACGATATTCAGTTTATATATGAAGGAGATAAGGAATATAAGGATGTTAGCACTTATTATCCTGCATTAGAAAATATAGAAGCTGATAAGCTTATAAATATAGCATTAGGAATGGAGAGAGAAGCTAAGGAGCTTTCAGATAAAGTAACTAACTTTAGTGGATGTTCAGTTAGTTATAGTTCTGGAAAATATGGAATAATTAATACAAAAGGATTAAATTTAAAAAATAAATCTAATATATTAACTGCGTATGTTGTACCTATACTTACTATTGATGATAAAATGTATGATGGTTTTGGATATGTAGTAGCAAAATCTTTAGATGAGGTTGATGTTAAGAAGATAGCAAAACAAGGAATAGAAGAGGCTTTATCTAAAGTAAATGGAAAGAGCATTGAGTCAGGTAGTTATCCAATAGTAATAAAAAATGAAGCAATGGTATCTTTACTTTCAACTTTTGCAGGAGTATTTAGCGCAGATGCAGCTCAAAAAGGATTAAGTTTATTAAAAGATAGAGAAGGAGAAGTTATTGCAAGTTCAAATGTATCTTTAGTAGATGATCCACATTTAGAAGATGGATTAGCAACTGTAGGATTTGATGATGAAGGAGTAGCAACTAAGAAAACATATTTAATAAAGAATGGTAAACTAGAAACTTTACTTCATAATTTAAAAACAGCTAATAAAGCAGGAGTTAAGTCAACTGGTAATGGATTTAAAGGATCTTATGCTTCACCTATATCAGTTTCTCCAACTAATTTTTATATTGAACCAGGAGATAAGAATTTTGACGGAATAATATCATCAATAGATAAAGGGTTAATAATTTGTGATTTTGCAGGATTACACTCAGGTGCTAATTCAATAACTGGAGATTTCTCTTTAGCAGCAAAAGGATTCTATATAGAGAATGGCAAAAAAGCATTTCCAGTTGAACAAATAACTATAGCAGGTAATTTCTTTGATATGTTAAAAAATATTGAAGAAATAGGAAATGACTTATTATTCCCTATGAGTAGTGTAGGAAGTCCGTCTATTAAAGTAAATGGCCTTTCAGTAGCAGGAGAATAATTATTTACAATATATGTAAAATAATATAAAATTAAATTAAGGATCTGTCATATAGCTATTTATAAATTAAATACATATTTATAAATAGCTATAAATTTTTTATTGAGGTATTATAGTATGAAGCATTTATTTATTATTAATCCTATTGCAGGTAAGGGAAATGCAATTAGGTGTAAAGAAATAATAGAAAAATATTTTGAAGATAAAGATGACTACTATGAAATTATAACTACTGAAAGACCGGAAGAAGCTACAGATGTCGTCAAAAATTATGATTATAGTGAAGAATGTAAGGTCTATTCTGTAGGAGGAGATGGAACTCTAAATGAAGTTATAAACGGATTAATAGGAAAAAATGCATCTTTAGGAATAATACCAGCTGGATCAGGAAATGATTTTGTAAGAAGTTATTTAGATGATAGTGATTTAAGCAATATCATAAAAGATACTATAGAGGGTGAAAGTAAAGAAGTAGATGTTGGATGTATAAACGATAGGTATTTTATAAATATATCTGCAATTGGTTTTCCAGCAGATGTTAATTTGAATGCAAAGATATTTAAAAATAAACATATTATATCGGGGTCATTAGCTTATATATTAGGAGCATTAGTATCATTATTTAAGTTTAAATCTGAAAAAATAAAGTTTATAATAGATGGTGTAGAAAATACTGATGAAATGTTTTTAGTTGCATTAGCTAATGGTAGATATTATGGTGGAGGGATAATTTTAGCTCCAGATGCTGAATTGTCAGATGGAAGTTTAGATTTTTATGGGATAAAAAAATCTAATCCATATAAAATTCTAAGATATCTAGTAGCTTTTTTAACTAAAAAAGATATTAGAAAATTTAAAGATACTTATTATAATAAATGTAAAACTCTAAAAATAATTTCTGAAAAAGAAATAATAAGTAATATAGATGGAGAAATAATAAAGTCTAATGAATTTAATTTTGAAATAATACCAAAAGGGATAAAGCTTATTGTACCTAAGAATTAAGGTATGGAGGGATAATAATGAAGGAATATAATTTAGTAATTATAGGGGCTGGAGCATCAGGACTTTTAGCTGGAATAGCAGCATTAGAAGAAAATATAGAAAATGTTTTAATAATAGAGCAAGAAGAGGATTTAGGTGGAAACCTAAACTTATTTATAAATAATGATTTTGGAGAATTTCATTTAGGAGAAAAGGTTCCAGGTCCGGAATTTGCTAGTATATTAATTACAACATATATTAGCTTAAATGGACAGTTTAAAAATAATACAAGAGTTTTAGAGATAACTGATAATAAAAAGATTAAGTATGTTAATCCTTATGAAGGGGAAGCAGAGATAATAGCCAATAAAATAATATTAGCTTCTGGATGTAGAGAGAAGTACACAGGTAACATAATAGTGCCAATACATAAATATACAGGAATATTCTCAACGGCTGCAGCTCATAGATTAGTAAATTTTCAAGGTTTATTACCAGGAAGAGAAGTAATATTATCAGGTAATACAATGTGGACATATATATTAGCGAGAAGACTTGTTATTGAAGGAGCTAAAGTAAAAGGTATAATAACGTCAAGAGAAAGCGTAAATGAAGATTTAGCTAATATAATAGATGAATTTGATGTACCTGTTATATGTAATAGTGAAGTTGTCGAAGTTGGTGGAAGTGAAAGAATAGAGTGGGCTAGAATAGAAAATTATAGTGGAAAAGAGGAATCTAAAATTATAGAGTGCGATTCTTTAGTTCTTGCTATTGGATACTATCCAGAAATTGATTATTTAAAAAATAGTAATATTAAGATAAATGAAGACTCTTTAGAGATAGAAAATTATAAAACATCTATAGATGATATATATTGTTGTGGAACAATTATAAATGGTCGTAATGGATTGTTCAATAGTGGAGAAGATGGATATAAAGTTGGAAAAATAGTAGCATCACAAATGAAATAAAGTGCTTCGCACTTTATTTCAAGAACTCCTTTAACATAAGTTGATGTCCTTTAGGATTTAAGTGTATTCCATCGAGATAAATATTACTTTTTATATTGTTTTTTGTTAAAGAATAAAAATCAACATATTTACAACTATAATTATTACAAAGAGAAATGAGATTTTCTCTTAATATTGGGAGTGAGGCTTTACAATAATCATATGTAGGTGATTCCATAAATAAATTATAAGCATCTTCAATAATTATATCTGGAGGTATTCCTATAATTATGTCAGAATTAATTAATTTTAAATCTTTAATCATTAATTCGATATTTGACTTTATAGATAATATGCTTCTATTACATAATAAATCATTTGTACCACCCATAATAAATACCTTTCTAGGGGTAAGGGATATTACATCTTTATCAAATCTTACAAGCATATCTATAGTAGTGCTACCATTAATACCTTTATTTATTATATTAAATTCAGAAGTACTAGCAATTAATTCAACCCAGCACTCTTTTTTATTTACTCCATAACCAAAGGTTAGGCTATCTCCTAAAAAAACGAAATTATCTTTCATTTTATATCTCCTTAAAATAACTTTGTAAAACAAGTTCTACATATAATAGTTTTTCCACCATCAGCTTTTACGCATGAATTAAGATCTACTGTCTTGTTACAAACAGAACAAACGCTATTTGAAGATTTAAGTTTTTCTTCTTTTTTCTTAATAGGAGCTTTAGTAGATTTCTTTAGTGAAGAATATAAGAGCTTATCTTTTCTATCAACATTTTCTATTAGTGAATAAGATAATGAGAATTTACTTTCTGCAAAAAGTTCAAGTTCAAACCTAGGATTTTCTTTATCATAAAATTCCTCTACAATTATTCTTCTTATTTGAGCATCATTTACTATTAAGCCGCTCTTTTCTATTCCGTCAAAGATACTTTTTGTAATATTAGCTGTATCTGGATGACGTTTTTCGCTTTTATAATAAACTTTTAAAATTGCAATTAATGATTCCTCAAAAACTATAGTTGGATTTTGACTTCTGGCATAGTAAGCTATTTCTTCTTCATATAATGCATATTTATCATGTGCCTTACCTGTATTGTAAGGAAGAATTGCTCTACCATCTTTATTATGTAATTTGAAATTTGACTTTGAAATTGGTGACCCTGGGACAATAACTTTAGCATAAGTATTCATATAAATCTCCTTAAAAATCCAAAAAATGAAACAAAAAATGATGAATAATTTGTTTAATAAGTATATAATATTCGTAATAGTTAGATGTAGTTCTAAATCTATACTAAAATATACAGTAGAAAGAATAAATTAACAAGTAATAGTTTGAATATAAATAATTGATGATATATAATACAAGTATTGTAAAAACAAGAAAAGAAGAGGTATATATATGGAAAAAAAATATATTTTATCTATAGAGTCAAGTTGTGATGAAACTTCTGCGGCAGTAGTAGTAGACGGTAGGGAAGTTTTATCAAATGTAATAGCATCTCAAATAGATACACATAAAAAATTTGGTGGAGTTGTACCAGAAGTTGCATCAAGAATGCATATTGAAGTAATAAGCGGAGTAGTAGAAGAAGCACTTCAAAAAGCAAATGTAACTCTAGATCAAATTGATGCTATAGGAGTTACATATGGACCTGGACTTGTTGGAGCACTTTTAGTAGGCTTACAATATGCGAAAGGATTAGCTTTTGCAACTAAAAAACCTTTAATAGGAGTAAATCACATAGAAGGACATATATGTGCTAATTATATACAGCATAAGGACTTAAAGCCACCATTTGTATCATTAGTAGTATCTGGTGGACATACGTTTATAGTTCACGTAAAAGACTATGGACAATATGAAGTAATAGGTCAAACAAGAGATGATGCTGCTGGTGAAGCTTATGATAAAGTAGCTAGAGCTTTAGGGCTTGGGTATCCAGGAGGTCCTAAGATAGATAAATTATCTAAGGAAGGTAATCCAAATGCTATTGAGTTTCCAAAAGCTAAATTCCAAGAAGACACATTAGACTTCTCATTTAGTGGAGTAAAATCTGCAGTATTAAATTATTTGAATAAGTGTAAAATGCAAAACATTGAAGTTAATGCAGCAGATGTTGCGGCTTCTTTCCAAAAAGCTGTAGTTGATGTATTAACTGAAAATGTATTATTAACTTGTAAAAGAAGAAAAGTGAATAAGATAGCTATAGCTGGGGGCGTAGCATCTAATTCAACCTTAAGAGAGAATTTAATAAAAGTTGCAGGAAAGAAAGGAATAGATGTATTATTCCCAGATATGATTCTTTGTACAGACAATGCTGCTATGATTGGTAGTGCTGCATATTATAACTTTATAAATGGGAAGGAAAATAACTTAAGTTTAAATGCTAAGCCAAACTTAAAGTTATAATTATACAAAAGAAAATAAGGGGGGATGGGAAATGAAGCTATTGCCATATTCAAATGGTTTAAGAAAAGTTAGCATGAAAAAAAATCGAACGCCTAAAGAGATTGCAAAGCTAATTTTAATAATACTTAGTATAATATTTGTAATAGGGTTTGTTTATCAAAAAATAAGCAATTTTATTACTAAGGAAACTTTAAGACAAAGAGTTGATTATACTACAGTAGATGATAGAAGAATGGACTATAGGTTAGAAGGAGAAGGGAACTATACTGTAGTTTTTGATGGAGGAATAGGAGGAAACTTAGAACAGTGGACACCTGTTGTTGATGAATTAAGTGACGATAATGTAAGTACATTTGTTTATAATAGAAGAGGTTATGGATATAGTGATTCAGGACCAGAAAGAACCCCAGAAGAGCAAGCACAAGATCTAAAAATATTACTTAGAAAGGCTGGAGCTCCAGAACCGTATATATTAGTAGGAGAGGGATATGGATCATTAGTGTTAACAAGCTTTGCAGAACAATTTAAAGATAGTGTTGCTGGTGTAATGTTGATAAATCCATTAGATGAATCATATATAGGATCAAAGGATTATAATAAGAAACAATTAATTACTAAAATAAGAAGAAATATTGAGAAAATAGGATCAAATTTTGGTTTGACAGAATTGTTAGATAAGTTAAATTTAGATGTTAGTTTAGATGATTTTGAAAATTCTATTTCAGGAGATCAGTTAGAGGAGTTTAAAGCACAAAGAACTAAAACAAAATATACAACTGCTGTATATAATGAAATGAACAACTTATCTAAAGGATTAAGTAGTAGCCAAAATCCAGGAGTATTTTCCGGAATACCATATTACTTAATGACTAATTCTGATGGAGAGAAGTTTAAAGATTTAGGAGATGAATCATTAACTAAAATTTATAAAACAGAATCAGAAACAACTTTTTCAGGTTTAAATAGCACAGAAAGTGTTGTAAATGGAATTAGATATATAGTTAAAGAATTACAAAGTAAACAAAGGTAGAAATAAAAAGATGGGCTTTATTAGCTCATTTTTTTTATTATTTTAATTTTGTCATATATTTGACACATTATAGGTTTATATTATAAATATAGAAAAAAGTAAGAGGAGTGTACATTATGGACAACGAAAATATTTATGATGCAGTTTATAAAGAAGAGAATTTGAATCAGAAAAATGAAAATAATAGCTATAATAGCGAAAGAATTAGAAAGCCAAGAAAAAAAGGTGGCGGAATGGGAAAAATAATTGCTCTAGTAGTTTCTTGTTCATTACTAGGTGGTGTTGCAGGTAGTGGATTAACATATGTTATGATGAATAACGAAGTAGATACAACTCAACAAAATACTGTAAGCAATGTAAACACTGCAGATGTTAGTTTTAAAAATGATAGTACATTATCTATAACAGAAGCTTTTGAGAAAGTTGCACCAGCAGTAGTAACTGTATCAACTAAGGGAGTTACATCAAATGGTTTCTTCCAACAACAATATGAAGGTGTAGGTTCAGGTTTTATTATAAATGAAGATGGATATATATTAACTAATTATCATGTTATTGAAGGTGCTTCAGAAATATCAGTTACTTTAAGTGATAACACAACTGTAGCAGCAAAGGTTGTTAATTATGATGAAAACCAAGATGTAGCAATGTTAAAGATAACAGATAGTGATGTTAAAATTCCAGCAGTAGTTGAATTAGGAGATTCAGATCAATTAAGACAAGGTGAATCAGTAATTGCTATAGGAACACCTTTATCAACTAATTTATCACAAACCGTTACAAATGGTATAGTTAGTGCATTGAATAGAAATGTTGAGACTGAGTCAGGAGTTATGCAAAATCTTATTCAAACAGATGCATCTATAAATCCAGGAAATAGTGGTGGACCATTAGTAAATACTAGAGGTCAGGTAGTAGGAATTAATACAATGAAGGCTACTGGTACTGATACTGAAGGTATAGGTTTTGCAATTCCTATAAACGATATAAGTGATAAAATAGAATCTTTATCAAAACCAATATTAAATCTTGGAATATCAATTAGAACAGTAGACGAAACATTAGCAAATAAATTAAGTATGGAACAAGGTTTATATGTTGTTGAGGTAAATGAATTCTCTCCAGCAGAAAAAGCAGGAGTAAAGCCGGGAGACTTAATTGTTAAAGTAGATGGTCAAAGAGTTAAAACTTTTGATGAATTAAAAGAAATTAAGAACTCAAAAAATGATGGAGACACTATTACGTTAGAAGTTATAAGAGATGGAAAAACTAAAACATTAGACGTAACTTTAACATCAGAGTAATTTATTTAATCAAATAAGTAACAATTAATAATTGAGATTACTGAAAAGAGCTAGCGAATGCTAGCTCTTTAATATATATTTTTTTTAGTTCATAACTTTAAAGTTGTCATTTCTTAACTCAAAATTATCTTTAATTCCTGATGTAAGATATATTCCATTATCTTTAGTAACAAATATTGCATCTACACCATCTAATCCTTCTACAAATTTTATACCTTCATCAACGCCAAGGGCAAATACAGATGTAGATAATGCATCACCTGTAGTTGATTTATCGCTTATAATAGTTATACCAGCAATATTATTCTCATATGGATAACCTGTTTCTGGATTTAATATATGATGATATTTAACTCCGTTAACTTCGATATATCTCTCATATACACCTGAAGTAACTATAGATTTATTTTTTGTAGAAATAGCACCTACTATTTCACCTCTAGTTGAAAAAGGATTTTGAATACCTATTTTCCAAGCATCACCTGAAACTTTTTCACCATGTGCAAATATATTACCACCAAGATCTATAATTGCACTTTTAACTCCTTCATTAGTTAACATCTTAGAAATAACATCTGCAGTATATCCTTTTGCTATACCACCTAAATCAAGCATCATACCAGGTCTAGTTAAAAATACAGTTTTGTTGTTTTCATCTACAACAACGTCTTTATAATTAGTTAATGGAAGAACTGCATCTATCTCATCCTGGGTTGGAATATCTTCTGTAGGACGATCTGGTATATTCCAAAGCTTAACTAATGGACCTATTGTTATGTCAAACTTACCATGAGAAAGATCTGAATAGTAAAGCCCTTCTTTAACTACTTCCATTGTATCATCAGATACTTTAACTGGTTCAATACCTGCATTTTCATTTATTTTATCTACTTCTGTACCTGCTTCGTTTATACTTAATGTTTCTTCTAAATTTTTAACTTTATCAAAAACCTTATCAAGGATTGTTTCATCAGTAGAGTCATATAAAGTAACACTGATAACTGTACCCATTAGCATTTCAGTACGCTTTATAGGTTCTTGCTGAGTAGTTTGTTCATTTTTTTTAGTATTTTGACCACAACCAACAAGCATAAATACTAAGGACAAACATAAAAGTGATTTTGAATACTTTTTGAATTTAAACATATGTAATTTCCTCCTTTGAATAGAAATGTGTACGACGAAGTCAAACCTTTCACCAAAGTGCTTCGCACTTTATTTTTATTGTTTACTAACTAATTATAAAATATAAAGAAAACATTAACAATATAAATAGATTATGTAAAAATTATTATGATAGATTATTAGTATAAATAGATAAAGAATTGTTTGAATGTGTAGACATTTTAACAAATAACTTATAGAATAATCTAGTAGTTATTTTTAATTTTAATAGATTAAAAAATAATTATAATTAAAAAGTAAAGAAATTAGAATTATATAAATATTAACCTTTAGATAAAATATTATCAATTTTGATAAATAATAGAGAAGAGGAATTTTTATGTTTAAAAGATGGGATTTTATCATTATTGCAATTTTAATGATTTTTTCTTTTTTACCAGAAGTTATTTTTGGATTTGTAGTAGGAAGAGATTTTGATCAGACTTATGCTGAAATTAGTATTAATGGGAAGATTGAAAAGACAATTCCATTAACTAACCATACAGGAGAAGAAATTATTGATTTTAAAAGTGACAAAGGTCATAATACAATAATTATAAATGGAGACAAGATAGGAATAATTGATGCAGATTGTTCTGATAAGGTTTGTATGAATCCAGAATATATAAGTAAACCTGGAGAGACTTTAGTTTGTTTACCACACAAGTTTATGATAGAAGTTAAAGGTAAAAAAAATAATGAAGATGAAGATATTATATTATCTCATTAGGGGTGAAGTTTATGCGAAAGACAAGTAAAATGGTATATATTGGATTACTGGTAGCGCAAGCATTAGTTTTACATATATTTGAGAGAATGATACCAGTTCCTTTTGTAACTCCAGGTGCAAAGCTTGGGTTATCAAATTTAATAACAGTAGTAGCTTTATATACTTTAGAAAATAAAAGAGATGCATTTCTTGTAGTGTTTTTAAAACTTACATTATCTACAATGTTTGGTGGAAACCTATCATCATTTATGTATAGTGCTGCAGGTGGGGTTTTAAGTTTTTTTGCAATGGTATTAGTAAAGGAAAGTTTTAAAGAAAAAGTAAGTATTGTAGGAGTAAGTGCAACTGGAGCTATATTTCATAATGTAGGACAATTATTAGTTGCTTCATCAATAGTTCACAATATATCAGTTATGTTATATTTACCGGTACTATCTATAGTAGGTATAGGGACAGGAATCTTTATAGGGGTTACTGCTAATTATTTAGTAAGGCATCTGTCTAGATTACCTGTATTTAGATAAAAAGTGCGAGTCATTTTATAGTTAAAAGTTAAAATAGAAAAGTTAATGGTCATAGGTTGAAATTATAGTGTAAATTTATTAAAGATATATTTTTAGACACTATGTGGTAGTTTCATCCTTAACTATTAAAGCTTGATTCTTAACTGTTAACTAGAAGTGCTTCGCACTTTATTTTTTTAGATATTATTATTTAGTGATTTATAGATTGATTCATAAGCTTGTAACGTTAATTCAGCTGTTTTAGTCCAAGTGAAATTTTTACTATTACTATATCCTTTTTCAGAAAGTTCTTCACTTAAAGAAGAAGAATTTAATACTTTTAATATTGAGTTAGATAACTCATCTTTGTTGAATGGATCTATTAACAAAGCACAATCCTTAGTAACCTCAGGTATAGATGTTAAATTTGAAGTAATTACAGGAGCTTTACAGCTCATAGCCTCCAACGGAGGTAAACCAAAACCTTCATAAAGTGAAGGATATACAAATAAGCTACAACCATTATAAAAGAATGGTAAATCTTCATCAGGAACAAATCCAATAAAAATAACGTTATTTTCAAGTCTGAGACCTTTACAGAATTCTTTTAATTTTTCACCTTCATCTTTTATAGAGCCACATAATACTAATTTATATTTCTTTTTTAGTGATGAATAAATATCATTAAAAGAGAGAATAAGTTCTTTAACATTTTTTCTTGAACTAAAGCCACCTATATATAAAATGAAAGGAAAATCTATATTGTATTTTTCTTTTAAAAAACTATTACAGATATCTTTTTCCATAGGGTAAAAGGATGAATTTGCAGCTAAAGGTGTTACAAAAATTTTATCTTCAGGAAAGCTTGGGAAAAATTTAAGTATATCCCTTTTAGAATATTCAGATACTGTAAGAATCCCTTTAGAATTTTCTATAATATATGGCATATCTTTTAAAAATCTTGTTAAATATCCTTTACCACAGGTTTCAGGCAGAGTATAAGGAATTAAATCATGAATTGTAACAACACAAGGAACAGGATAATCTTTTGATAAGCCAATTCCATTTTGAGGTATATGATGTAAATCTATATTATTACTTTGTAAGTAATTAGGGTAATAAAAATTTTCATAAAACATACCATGTCTTTTTGAAGTTAAAACAATATTAGTATTGCTTTTTTTAAATGCATCATAATTATCTCCAGCCCAAAATATAGTATATTCATTTTTATTATCAATAGTAATTAATTCTTTAAGTAGATTTGCTATATAAGTACCAATTCCTGAACCGTTATAAAGTGTAATACCTCGACCATCTATGGAGAGATTCATTAAATTTCACTCCTTAAAACTTTATAATATTAATAATATTATTTGAGATTTAATTATGTGATAGCAAACACAATAAAATATAGTATTCATATAATAAATAAGAAGAAAAATATAGGAGTTTGTTATGGATACTATCAATATAAGTAGGGTTATAGAAAATAATTACGATATAGATATACGCTACATTGAACAAATAAAAAATGCATATAAAATTGATTCAAAAGATAGAGGGTATTGTGTAAAAGTTATAGGATATAAATTCCCTCATTTTTATTTTATTTTATCTGCTATGAAACATTTGCAAAAAAAAGGATTTAAAACTGTTCCAAGTATAATAAAAACTAAAAATAATATGGATTTCATAAAATTAGGTGATAAATATGCATATTTAACAGAATGGATTCCATCTAGAATAAGCAATTATGATAATCCTATAGAACTTGCTAAAGTTGCTGAAAAGATAGGTGAACTTCATACTTGCAGTACAGGTTTTATATTAGATAGAAGAATGACACCAAGATATGGGTGGAATAAATGGATAAGTACTTTTAGTACAAGATGTGATGAAATGTTAGATTTTGCTCATAGAATTTCTCAAAAAGCTAAGAAATCTGAATTTGATAGATTGTATTTAGAGCATTTAGATGAAGAGATAGAGAGAGGAATAGCCAGTATAAACGGATTAAAAAAGAGTAACTACTTCTATTTAATGAATAAAGAAATTATGAAATGTGGATTTTGCCATCATGATCTTGCTCATCATAATATATTAGTAGATAGGAATGGAGAACTAAATATTATTGATTTTGATTACTGTATATTAGATTCGCATATTCATGATTTAAGTTCTCTTATGATAAGGGCAATGAAAGATGGAAAATGGAGTAAAGAAAAAGCCGATTTAATATTAAACAATTATTCTATAAGTAATGAAGTAAAAGATGAAGAGTTAAATATAATGAAGTATTTTATAAAATTTCCTCAAGTTTTTTGGCAAGTTGGAATTCAATATTATTGGGAGCAACAATTGTGGGGAGAAGATTTTTTTGTAAGTAAATTAAAGAAATATTTAGATGATAGAGAAGAAAGAGAGGAGTTTTTAGAGGAGTATTTTAGATAGGTGGTGAACTTATGGATATAATAACTTATTTAAATAATAACAAGGTAATTGTAGATGAAAATCTTACTAGAAAAAGCGATAGAAATAGTATAGATATAAGTAGTCAGTTAGATCTAATTGTAATGATACAAAGTAGATTAATGAATAATAAGATAACAATAATACCTAGAATAAATAGTACAATTGGAAAAGATGTTGAAAATTTTAGAGTTCAGATTAAAAAAGTAGATAAACTATTGAATACTATAAACCTAAAGAATAATAAAAATGAATTTGATTTCTATCTTTTAGAAAAAGGAAATATAGCTTTAAATAGAGCAAAGACATCATTTGATGTTATGGATAATGAGAGTTATTTTGATCTTATAAGACGGAGTATGAATAATTATGAAATGTGCTTAGGAAGAGTAGATGAAGGAAATTTGAAACTTGCAGAAAATGAAATCTTAAAAATAAGAACAACAAAATATATATCATATAATTTAATAGAGCATGATTTATTTAATTATATTAAAAGGATAAAACGTAGAAATTTTAACATACAAATAGAAAAAGTAATTGATGAATTTGTATATAAATCATCATTATCAGAAAAAAGTAAAAATTATTTAACTGCCTTATGTAATTATCCATTTGAAACTATGAAGTTAATATATAAGTATAGAGGGTATGATGATAATGACTACGATGATTGGATTAAAAAGATTAATATGGCTATAGAGATAGATGGTGATGAGATAATATAAGGGGGAGAGTTAATTTGGTTAAAACCAGATATGTAGATAAAAATATATTGTGTGAATATGACTTTAAAGAAGAGTTCATAAATTTATTAGGAATAAAGATAAATGATGTAATTCCATTAAGAAAGGTATTTGTCTTATTCACAGATAAGGGCAAAAAAGTATTGAAGATAACAGATTCTACAAAAGATAGAATCGATTTTATAGATAAGGTATTAAAAATAATTGAGTCAGAATATCCCATGGTTTTAAAATACACTAGGAATACAAATGGAGATATAATAACCGTATGGAAAGGTAAGAAATATGTATTACTTGATATGGTAGAAGGAAGAGAGGCTACATTTACTAATCCTATTGAAGTGGAATTATGCACTAAAGCTATTGCAAAAATGCATATAGCCTCTAATAATATATTTAAAAATATTTCAGAAGAAGAGATAAAGAAAAATAGCGGTGAAAATTTAATTAATAAGATGGAAGAGGAATATTATACTTTATTACAACTAGAAGAGCTTGTTAACAAGTATAGATATAAAAATGAATTTGACAATTTGTTTTTACAAAATGTAGATAATGCAAAAAAAGATTTAATAAAGACTATAGAAGAATTGAAAAATAGTAGGTACGAAAGTTTGATTAACAATAAAGAGAATAGAGTGCTATGTCATAATGATTTGGCACATCATAACTTTATTATAGATGGAGATAAAGTAAATATTATAGATTTTGATTATTGTAGCATTGATATGAGAATAGTAGATATTTATGGATATGCTATGAAGGTAATTAAGAATTTAGCATATAACGAAGAAATAATAGAACTAATTATAAAATCATATGATGAAGTGAATAAGTTAGAGAAAGAAGAGGTAGAAATATTAAGAAAATTAATTAATTATCCTAAAGATTTTATAAGTATTGCAACTGATTACTATTTTAAACAAAAAGCTTGGAGTGAAGAAGTATTTTTAAGCAGACTAAAAAATAAATTAGAAATAGATAAATTTAGGATAGAATTTTTAAATAATTAAATATTTATTAGCAATAAATAAAAAGGGCTAGCAATGCTAGCCCTTTTAAATTAAGAGATTACAGTATAGCAAATTTAGTTTTAAATAATAACAATGCATAATTAAACTCCAATTATAGATTTATATGCTGAAATAGTATCTTTGGCCGTATTTAACCATGAATATTTCGAGCAGTTGCTTAAACCACATTTAATCATAGAATTTTTTAAATTATCATCAGATAGTAATTCCTCCATAGATAAATTTAAAGCATCTATATCATGAGGATCTACTAATAATGCTGAACCAGAGCAAATTTCAGGGATAGACGTTACATTTGATGCTATAACAGGAGTACCACAAGCCATAGCTTCTAGTGGAGGTAATCCAAATCCCTCATAAAAAGATGGATAAACTAAGAATTCACAAGCATTATAAAATAATGGTAGGTGATCTAAAGGAATAAAATCGGTAAATATTACAGAATTTTTGATTCCTAAGTCTTCAGCTCGCTTCATATATATACTATAGGAAATACCTTTTTTACCTGTAATAACAACGTAAAGATTTTCTCTTAGCTTAGGATCTAAAAGAGAGAAAGCTTCTAATATACCGATAATATTTTTTCGTGGGCTATAGCCACCTACGTAAAGTATAAAGTTTTTATCGATATTATATCTATTTTTTAAAAAGTTTTTGCATGACTTTTTATCTAATGGTTTATAAATATCCTCTGCACCTAAATAAGTAACAAAAATTTTTTCTTTAGGAAAATTAAATTCCTTTGCTATATCATTTTTAGAAAATTGAGAAACAGTTATTATACCATCACAGTTTTCGATTATTTTAGGTAATTGATTATTAAAGATATTAAGATATCTATCACTGACAGTTTCAGGCATTCTTAAAGGGATTATATCATGAAGTGTTATAGTTTTTAGGCAATTAATATTTTCTGCAAGTCCAACACCATTTTGAGGAACGTGATATAAATCTATGTCAGTATTATTTAATATATTAGGGGCATTGACTTCATCCCAAAAGTTAGAGTTAGGAGATTCTTCGATTAATTTTGTTGCAAAGTTATTATTTAGTTTGAGGTCTGTATTTTGAGGAAGAAATAATAGATAGTTATTAATATTATCAATCTTATTTATATTACTTATAAGTTGATAAGTATATGTTCCTATCCCTGTACCTCTATACCACTTTGCAGCTCTTCCATCAATACCTATATTCATAATTAAATCCTTTCAATATAGTTTTAATTTATTATATTAAATAAAGTAAAAAAACGTTAATAAAAGAATTGAATAGTACATATAAATATATAAGGGGGTGAGAGTTATGATGAGGGAGTTTGAAGTAGAAAGACAATTTGGAATTAAAATCGATAATATTAAAGCTAACAAAGGAGTATACTATTTAAAAACCAACAAAGGTGAAAGGTGTTTAAAGAAGATAAATTATGGCCCTCAAAAGCTTTTATTTGTATATGGAGCTAAGGAGCATCTTATAAAAAATGGTTTTAAAAATGTAGATAGGTATTTTTTGAACATAGATGGGGAGCCCTATGCATTAGTTAATGAGGACTTATATACTTTGTCTGAATGGCTAGAGGGTAGGGAATGTGATTTTCATAACATAGAAGACGTAAAAATTGCGGCTAGAACACTTGCAAAATTACATGAAGCATCAAAAGGATATGATCCACCAGAAAATTCCAAGTTAAAAACCGACTTGGGGAGATGGCCTACATTAATGGCAAAGAGGGTTAAATCTTTAGATAAGATGAGAGATATGGTAAGAAAGAAAAATAATAAGAGTAGCTTTGACCTATTATATATAAAATCATTAGATTTTTATAAAAAGATAGGTAAAGAGGCTTTAAAAACTTTAGAAGAATCTGAATATGAAGCATTATGCGCTGTAGCAGAGAATGAAAAGGGATTTTGTCATCATGATTATACTTATCATAATATTATAATTGGACAAGATAACGAGATAAGTGTAATTGATTTTGATTATTGCAAGAGAGAAATAAGAACATTTGATATTTCAAATTTTATGACAAAGGTTTTAAAGAGATGTAATTGGAATATAGATTTTGCAACAGCTATAATTGATTCTTATAATGAAGAGTCACCTTTAAAAGAAGAGGAATATAAAGTACTTTTTGCATATTTACAATTTCCACAAAGATATTGGAGATTAGCAAATAGATATTATTATAATGAAGTAAATTGGGGTCAAAACACCTTTGCTAGTAAATTAGAAGGTATAATAAATGAGCAAGAAGAATATCTTAAATTCTTAGAACAATTTAAGAATAATTATGATATCAAATAAAGCATCGTTATTTTAACGATGCTTTATTTGAGTCAAAATTAGTAAAAAAACATATTATAAAATGATAGTAACTTTAAGCGAGGTAGAGATGCAAATAGGAGATATTGTCGTAAGAAAATCCTATGATAAAGATATTACATTTAAAATAATTGATATAAAAGAAGAAAAAGGTCAAGCTATTTATATTTTAAAAGGAATTAGTATAAGAATAATTGCGGATTCTTCTGTTGATGATTTAGAACAAGTAGATTCAGCTTTTATAGGAACAAAGGAAAAGATATTAAATACAAGGGTAAATGAAGCTATAAATAAAGCTATAGGGCTTAGAGGTGATTTGGCAGCGAGGGAAGCGATAATGTCAAGGGGGAGTAAAAGTCAAAAACAAAATCCAAATAAAGAATTAATGTTTGGACGACCCGGGAAGATACTCCACATTGACGGTGATAAAGATTATTTAGAAACTTGTTTAAAAGTATATAAGCAATTATCCTTAGATGCAGTTGGGAGAGCTATTCCAGAAAAAGAACAATGGAATTGCGTAGTTGATTTAGTAAAAGAAATAAAACCAGATATAGTTGTATTAACAGGTCATGATAGTGTTTTAAAGAAAACTGATGATTTTTTAGATTTGGACAATTATAGAAACTCTAGATATTATATAGATGCAGTTAAGGCACTAAGAAATTATAATTCTAGTTATGATGAATTAGTTATTTTTGCTGGTGCATGCCAATCATGTTATGAGTGCTTATTAGATGCAGGAGCAAATTTTGCAAGTTCTCCAAGTAGAGTATTAATACATTGTCTTGACCCCGTATTTGTATGTGAAAAAATTGCATATTCAAGAATAGATACGGTTGTATCAATTACAGACGTAATAGATAGTACAATAACAGGAATAAGAGGAATTGGGGGATTGCAAACAAGAGGAAAATACAGAGAAGGATATCCTAGATCTCCATTTGTATAAAGTGCGAAGCACTTTGGTGAAAAGTTTGACTTCGTAAAAGGGGAAAAGTCAGCTAAAGCTGAGATGAAAATGTCACTTCGTGACAGAGAAAATATTGCATTTGGCAATAGTGAAAAGTGTCTACATTAGTACCTTTCACTTTAACTCAAGTTAACTTTTCCCCGCTACGCAAGTAGCCTTTTCACTTCGACGAAGTCGACCTTTCACCTGTGAGCTTCACGAACAATTTATTTCAAGTGTTCTTTAATCTATTTTGCGTACTAATTATATTTTAAAAAAATGTATAAAAGGTTAACAATATTCCCATAATATTAAATGTGGGAATTATTATTTTTATAAAAAAGTAAAAGATTACATTGACATTGTATCTAACACGTGATAAAATAATATATTTGCTTTGACTAAAAATACCAAATATGTTATAATATATTAAAAGGAGGGTGTTTATATGGAGTTAAACAAAACTATCGCTACCATTAAAAAAGATATACAAAATCATTTAGGTGAAAAAGTTACTCTTAAAGCTAATGGTGGTAGAAAAAAGATTTTAGTTAACGACGGAGTAATAGAGAGTGTTCATCCAAGTATTTTCGTAGTTAGGCTAGAAAACGACACCCAAAGGACAGTGACATACAGTTATTCAGATGTTTTAACAAAAACAGTACTGTTATATTATCCTGTATAAACAAAAGCTTCGATATTTATCGAAGCTTTTGTTTATTAAAAAAAAAGAAAGATGGCGGGTATCCATCTTTCAACTATGGTATAAAAGGGTATTGAGAATTTATGAGAGGTTATATGGTCAATAACCATCTTTATAATACGACATATTTAAACAATAGTCAACAACTTATTTAAAAAAAATAAAAAAAAATTAAAAAAAGTTCTGATAAAACCTAAAATTCGACACAATATATGTAATTATAATACTTAAAAGTAAATATATGAAATAAATTGAAATTTAAAATATAAATAAAAAAAGAAACAGTTTATATATTTTAGAATAAATATATATTTAGAGAAATATATATTAAATAGTAGTTATACTATGGGAGGGATATGATGTCACAAATAGATGTTATAAAAGAGAATGTTCAATATGAACAACTACTAAGAGAAGGCTCAACTAATCATGTTCTCAAAGGGGAATATTTAATTAAGGATTCACATCCAGATGCACATCAGATTTTAGGGGTAGATGCAAAAGCAACTGTAACCAATAAAGAGATACTTGCAGATAAAGTAATGATTGAAGGACAAATAAATTATTCTGTATTATATCTGTCTGAAGATGAAAGCGGAACACAAAGAGTTGATTCTGTTAATTTATCTGAAAAATTTGCCGATTATCTTGAACTTAATAATGAAGAACATAAAATCCTTTGTGATGTAGAGTGTGTAATTGAACATATTCAAGCTAACATAATGAATGAAAGAAAGATTTCTATTGATGGAGTAAGATCAACTAAGTGGAATATTTATAAAATACAAGATCTTGAATTTGTAAAGGATATTGAAGGTAGTGGAGATGTACAAGTTCAAAGAAAAAATGAAGAATTAAATCAAGTTAAAGGTCAAAAAGATATTGAATTTATAGGAAAATCACTTATAAAAGTTACTATGGATAAACCAGAAGTTGATGAAATCTTGAAGTATTCTATGATGTTACACAAAAAGGAAGTTAAGTTAGGAGAAAATAAAGTTTACTTTGGATGTTATTGCAAAATAGAAGTACTATATAAAGGCAGAGATTCAGAAGATTTAGTAGTATTACAAGATGATGTTTATTTATCTAAGGAAGAAGAATTAGTGGGTGCTAATAGTGAAATGATGACATCCCACAATATAGATGTAGTTAATAGCGATTGTACTGTGATGCCTGATGATTTGGGCGAAAATAGAAACATAAGCATTGAGTTCGTAGCTAGAGGTGATGTTAAGGTCATGTCTAGAGAAAGTGTAGAAGTAGTAAAAGATGCGTATTCACCAACAGTTACAATGGACCTAGTTGAAAATAACTGTGAGATTGGAGTAGTTCATGGAAACATGACAACTGATCTTATATTAAAAGATAATTTATACTTAAAGGATGAAAATGAAAGATTAGGAAATATTATTATGGTTTATGGTTGTCCTGTTATAACTGATAAGACAGCTGAAGAAGATAAAGTAAAGATTGAAGGTATAATTAAAGTATCTGCTTTATATAAAACTGCTGATGAGGGCTATAAAGTTGATATGTGTAATGGAGAAATACCTTTCACATCAGTATTAGATATAAAAGGAACTAAGCCAGACATGAATGTTATAGCTAAAGTTCAATTAGAATCTATAGATGGAACAATAGAGGCTAATACTATAGCTATTAGAGCTACGTTATCAGTTTCAGTAAATGTATTATACAATGTTAACAAGGAATGGATTGTAGATGTAGTTCAAAATAAAGAAGAAAAGAAAGAAAAGAAATCATCTGTTACAATTTATGTTGTTAACAAAGGTGATACTTTATGGGAATTAGCTAAGAAGTTCAATACTACTATGGATGAATTGATAAGGGTTAACGATATGGAGAATCCAGACTCTATTAATATTGGACAAAGAATTATAATTCCTGGAAGAGCAATTTTTTAGTTACCAGTTAAAAGTTAATAATTAAGAATAAATTAAAAGGTAATTGCTGAAATTAAGCAATTACCTTTTAATTTATGATTTTGAATAATATGGTTTAGGAATGGATAAAATAGTGAATGTGTGATTTGAGGTGAAAATATGGATGAAAAAATAGAAGGAAATTTAATAATAATAGGAGGCGCAGAAGATAAAAAAGGTGATAAAGAGATATTAAAGCGTGTAGCTGATTTTATAAATAAAGATACTGATATGCTATTAATAGCTACTATAGCAACTGAATGTCCGGACGAAAGTTATAGTAAATATAATAAAGTTTTTTCAGGTCTTGGAATAAAGAATATAGAAAAATTAGATATAACTAATAGAGAAGATGCGTGTAATAAGAAGAATGTAGATTTAATAAAAAGATGTAATTTATTATTTTTTACAGGTGGAGATCAGCTTAGAATAACAAGTATTTTAGGTGGAACTCCAGTGTATGATGCATTGAAGGATATTTGTAGTGAAGGGAAAGTAATAGCTGGTACTTCTGCAGGAGCTTCTGTTATGAGTCATACAATGATAGTTCAAGGAGAAGACGAGGAGTCACCAAGAAAATGCACATTAAAAATGTCACCTGGATTAGGGCTAATTGATAGTGTAATAATAGATCAACACTTTGCTCAAAGGGGAAGAATAGGAAGGTTATTAACAGCTGTAGCTCAAAATCCAGAAGTTTTAGGAATTGGAATAGATGAAGATACTGCAATAGTGGTAAGTGATAAAGGCATTGCAGAAGTAATAGGATCAGGGGCAGTATATTTTTTAGATGGAAGTTCAATAATATATAGCAATGTATCAGAACAATACTGTGATGAAGTTTTAAGTATGTTTAATGTTAAACTTCATGTTTTAAAGGAAGGTAATAAATTTGATTTAATTAAAAAAGTACCTTTCGAGGAGGATAATTTAAAAAATGAAAATACTAAGTAGTAACATTTATGAGGGGAAGAATATATACTCACATAAAAAGTGTATAAGACTTGATGTCGATTTAGAAGGATATTGTGAAACGCCTAGCAAGGATATAAATGGATTTAACGAGAATTTAGTAAAAATGATTCCAGAATTATATACTCATAGGTGTGGAATAGATGAAGATGGAGGGTTTGTAAAAAGGCTTAAGGAAGGTACATATTTAGCTCATATATGTGAACATATCATTATTGCAATACAAAATATAATTGGTATAGATGTTGCTTATGGGAAAGCAAGAGAAGTAGAAGGCGATATATATCAAATAATATATCAATATAAATACCCTAAAGCAGGTATAGAATCTGCAAAATTAGCTATTGATATAATAAATGGATTAATTAGTGACATGGTTATAGATTTTAAAAGTAGAATATTGATTATAAAAGAAATATTAAATGATGAGCTAATTGGACCTAGTACTTTAGCAATATGCGAAGCTGCTCAAAAGCATGGATTACCAGTTATGAAGTTGGGAAGCAGCAATTTTTATCAAATAGGTTATGGGAAGCAAGGGAGAGTTATAGAAGCGTCAATTACAAGTAATACTGGTTGTATTTCAGCTGATATATCTTGTGACAAATTACTAACTAAAGAATTATTATATTTGCAAAATTTACCTGTAGCTAGAGGTGCTAAAGTATGTAATGTAATAAATTTATTAAAGGAAGCAGAAAGAATAGGATATCCTTTAGTATTAAAACCTCAGTATGGAAATAAAGGTAAAGGCGTTATTATAGGAATAAAAAATGAAAAAGAGCTTATTATAGCTTATCAGAAATTAATAAATGAGTTTGATGATATTATACTAGAGGAGTATTGGGAGGGAGATGACTACAGAGTTTGTGTAGTAAACAATAAGGTAGTTGGTGTCTCTTTAAGAATACCACCATATATAATAGGTGATGGTAATAAGTGCATAGAAGAATTAATAGATGATTTAAATTCACACGAGTATAGAGGTGAAGGTCATGAAAAACCACTTACTAAAGTTAAGAAAGATAATATGCTTATTAACTTTATAAGTGAGCAAGGTTATTCATTAAGTAGTGTTTTAGAAAAAGATAAAAAATTATTATTAAGAAAAAATGCTAATTTATCTACAGGTGGTATAGCTATTGACTATACAGATAAAATATGTGAAGAAAATAAAGATATATGTATAAGAGCTGCTAAAACTATAGGATTAGATGTATGTGGCATAGATATATGTACGAAAGATATATCAAAAAGTATTATGAATAATAATGGGATAATAATGGAGGTAAATACTGCTCCAGGTTTAAGAATGCATATATACCCTTCTGAAGGAAAGAGTAGGGATGTCGGCGATGAAATAATTAAGATGATGTATAAAGAAGATATAAAGAATATACCTGTAGTATCAGTAAGTGGAACAAATGGAAAGACTACAACTACACGTCTTATAAATTATACCTTATGTAAACTTGGAATGTGTTCAGGAATGACTAGTACAGAAGGAATATTTATAAATAACAAATGTATAGATATTGGCGATGATACAGGAATGGATAGCGCAAAATGTGTACTATTAAATAAGGATGTAGATATAGCTGTACTTGAAACAGCTAGAGGTGGAATAATAAGAAAAGGATTAGCGTATGACTTAGCCGATGTAGCTGTAATAACAAACATAACAGAAGATCACTTAGGTTGCGATGGCGTGCAGGATATGGAAGATTTATGTTATGTAAAATCGTTGGTAGCAGAAGCTGTTAAGAAAGATGGGTATGTAATAATTAATGCTGACGATAAGTATAGTAATACAATTATAAATAGAATAAAGTCAAATATAATATATTTCTCTAAAGATTATAAAAACCCACTTATAATAAATAGTATTAGAGACGGTAAAACTGTAGTTTATTTAAAGGAAAGATATATCTGCATTAATAAGAAAAGAAGAGAATATAGAATAAGTAGTATTGATGATATTCCAATAATATTAAAAGGTGCATTGCAATTTAATATAGAAAATGTAATGGCTGCTTGTGCAGCGTTAATTGGATTAAATGTTGATTATAATATTATACAAGATTCAATTCAAAGTTTTGAGCTAAATTCAAGAGAGAACTATGGAAGATTTAATATTCATGAGTATAATGGAATTAAAATAATATTAGATTATGGTCATAATATAGAAGGATATAAGAAAGCTTTATCAGCAGTAAAAGAAATAACTGATGGTAAAGTAATAGGAGTAATAGGAGTTCCTGGAGATAGAAATAATGAATCAATAAAAGAGATTGGAAAAGTTAGTTCAAAATTTATTGATAAAATTATAATCAAAGAAGATAAAGATAAAAGAGGTAGAAAACCAGGTGAAATTGCAAAAGTTATAAAAGGTGGAATAGATAGTTGTAATAAATATGTTAGTGTAAAAATGGTATTAGATGAGGTAGAAGCTTTTAAAGAAGCTATAAGAGAGGCTACTATAGGAGATAGTATTATTGTTTTCTACGAAAAGATTGAACCTTTGATAGAAGTTATAGATAAATTAAATGAAAATAAAAACTCTAATGCTGTAATTAGTTCGATTTAACAAATACGTAAATCTAACAGATATTTACGAGAAATAAAATAACTTATATAATATAATTTATAACATGATAAATAAAGTTCGGGTTAATACCTGAACTTTATTTAGAATATATAGTAAAAGTTGAAAGGAACTGAAAGAGATGAAAATGAAAGCTTATGCCAAAGTGAATATTTCTCTAGATATAGTTGGAAAAAGAGATGACGGATATCATCTTTTAAGAATGATAATGCAAAATATAGATTTATACGATGAAATTATTGTAGAAAAGAATAATAAAGATATTATTATAGAGTGTAATAAAAATTATGTACCAACAGATTCAAGAAATCTTGCTTATAAGGCAGCGATAGCTTTTAAAGAAAGATATAATATCGCAGAAGGGGTAAAAATAAAAATATTTAAAAATATTCCAGTTTCGGCAGGTTTAGCTGGCGGAAGTACTGATGCAGCAACAGTATTGAAAATAATGAATAAGTTATTTGAAGTAAATGCTTCAGATGAAGAACTTATGGAATTAGGATTGAAACTAGGTGCTGATGTACCTTATTGTATAAAAGGAGGAACAGCACTATGCGAAGGAATTGGAGAGATAATTACTCCATTAAATCCATTTAAAAATAAAATTATTGTTTTAGTAAAGCCTTCTTTTGGAGTATCTACTAAAGAAGTGTATAAGAATTTTAATATGGAAAAAGTAAAAAAACATCCAGAAACTGAAGAATTAATAAAGGCTATGGATGAAGATAATTTAAGATATGTTGCATATAATATGAAGAATTTATTAGAAAATGTAACTTTGAAAAAGCATAAGGTTTTAATTGATTTAAAAGAAGAAATGAATAAATATGGAGCAATAAATTCTATGATGAGTGGAAGTGGTCCAACGGTGTTTGCTTTTTTTGATGATATGCTTAAAGCACAAAAATGTTTTGAGAAAATGAAAGAAAAATATAATGAAGTATTTTTAACAAGAACTATATAAAAAATAAATAGCAAAATGAATAATCCCCTATAAATTGGAAATAATTAAGCTAGAGGGGGTTATCTTTATGAAAAAAAATATGTTTAATTTTATTATAATAGTATTTATTGTTACTTTATTTGGAGGATGTTCTTTAGGAAATAATGAAGCATCTTTAGATTTAAGAGAGTTAAATTATGAAGAAGTTGCGGACAAGCTAATTAGATTTCATGTAATAGCTAATAGTGATTCTGAAGAAGATCAAGCATTAAAATTAAAAGTTAGAGATAAAATAATAGATAAGATGTCTATAAAACTTGAAAGTGTTGAAAGTTTAGATGATGCAAGGGAAATATTAAATTCGAGTATAGAAGAAGTTAATAGTATAGCTAAAGAGGTAATTGCCGAAGAAGGTTTTGATTATGATGTAAAGACTATGTTGTCAAATGAGAATTTTCCAGATAAGATATATGGAGATTATATATTTCCTCAAGGTAATTATGAGGCTTATAGAGTAATAATAGGAAGTGGAGAAGGTCAAAATTGGTGGTGTGTAATGTTTCCACCATTATGTTTTGTTGATGAGAGCAAAAATATAGTTGATACAAAAAAATTAGACGAAAATATAGCTAATATAGAAGGTAAAACTGAGGAAAATAAAAAAGATAATGATAAGCAAGTTATATTTAAGTTTAAGGTAGTAGAGGTTTTTGACAAAATATTTAACTAGTAGAGGAGTGCTAATATGACAAAGGCGTTAGCTATGATTTCAGGTGGGTTAGACAGTATACTAGCCGCAAAACTTATAAAAGAACAAGGTATAGAGGTAATTGGTATTTGTTTTAGATCTTATTTCTTTAGCGAAGAAAGTGCTAAAAAGATGACAAAACAAATAGATATTCCATTAGTGGTAGTTGATTTTTCTAATGAACATTTAGATATGGTTAAAAATCCTAAGCATGGAAGAGGTAAAAACATGAATCCATGTATAGATTGTCATGCTATGATGATGAATTATGCTGGAAAGCTATTAGAAGAATACAAAGCAGATTTTATTATAACAGGTGAGGTTTTAAATCAAAGACCTATGTCTCAAAACAGACAAGCATTAAATATTGTAAAAAAAGAATCAGGTTTTGCAAATAAGATTTTAAGACCATTATGTGCTAAAAATTTAGATCCTACAGAAATGGAGCTAAGTGGATTAGTTGATAGAGAAAAGTTATTAGATATATCAGGAAGAAGTAGAAAAGCTCAAATGGAACTTGCTGAAAAGTGGGGAATAACTGAATATCCATCACCAGCAGGTGGATGTAAATTAACTGAACCTAACTATGCCTTAAGATTAAAGGATTTATTGGATTATAAAAATGAAGTAGAAGAAGATGAATTAAGTCTTTTAAGATATGGTAGACATTTTAGAACCAAGGATAATAATAAGATAATAGTAGCTAGAACTAAAGATGAAGGTGATATGATTAAAAATCATATAGATGGAAGTTATTATTCATTCCATACTTCAGACTTTTCAGGGGCACTTGTATTATTACAAGGGGAAGGAACAGAAGAAGATAGAAAGTTAGCTGCAAGAATATCAGGAAGATATAGTAAGGGTAGAACGGAAAAAGTACTTAAAGTTAAATTTGGAAAGTATGGAAGTAAGTTTAATTCTGAAATAGAAGTAGAACCTATAAGTGATGAGGAATTACAAGAGTACATAGTATCAGTTAAGTAGGAGGAAATTATGGAGAAGAATGCAATAATTCAAGTGAAAAGTTTTTCTGATATAGATGAAAGTGATGCAATTGAAGTTATTACTCCAGGGAAATTTATAGTGAAAGAAAGTTCGTATGAAATTATATATGAAGAATCAGAGATTTCTGGAATGAAGGGAACAACGACAAATCTTAAAATTGAAGAAGATAGATTTGTTTTAGAAAGAGTTGGTACAACATGTACTACTATGGAATTTAAAATAGGAGAAATGGGATTATCATTATACAATACACCATATGGTATGTTACATTTACATATAGATACGAAGATATTAGATATAAATATAGATGAGAATGGTGGATTTATTTATGCTAAGTATCTTTTAAGTGCAGAAGGACAACCGCCTATAACAACAGAGATAAAGGTAAAGATAAAAGTTCAATAGTAAAAATGGAAAAAGTGGCTTTATGCCACTTTTTTTTGTATAAATGAAAGTTTTATGGGGATAAATTAAATAAGTGGTTATTGAAGTTAATAAAGATATGTTTTTGTCTATAGTTTGATTTAGAGGTGATAAATATAGAAAAGTATAGAGTTGTGGTAGATGTATTATGTAAATATTATAAAATAACTAATTTTGATTTATTATATTTACTCAAAAATAAAGAGTGTAAATATTTATTTTTATTACTATTAAAAGAATATGGATGTTTAGAAAAAGATAAGCTTATAGATGAGCTGATGTTTAGTAGTAATAAGAGTATAAATTATAATTTGAAGAAAGCTGAAGAAAGATTGCTTATTAATAAGCAATTCAGGGATAATTACGTAATTTTAGATAAAACAATAAAAAATGACTAATAAAAGACATTGATAAAGAATAAAATATTATGATATCATAGAAAAATATTGATTCACCTCACTTATTTATAGAGTGAGGTATTTTAAATTATACTAAATATAAAATCAATAGTCAATAGAAAAATTGAGTTTTTTATTTGAATTTTTATAGTTATTAAATGCTAATTTTATTTATTTAGGAGGAAATATAAATGAGTACTAAATATGTTTTTGTTACAGGTGGGGTTGTATCTTCATTAGGGAAGGGGATAACAGCAGCATCTCTAGGAAGATTATTAAAAAATAGAGGTCTAAAGGTATCAATTCAAAAATTTGATCCATATATAAATATAGATCCAGGAACAATGAGCCCATATCAACATGGAGAGGTTTTTGTTACTGATGATGGAGCAGAAACAGATTTAGATTTAGGACATTATGAAAGATTTATAGATGAAAATTTAACTAAAAATAGTAATGTAACTACTGGTAAGATATATTGGTCTGTAATATCTAAAGAAAGACGTGGTGAATATTTAGGAGGTACAGTTCAAGTTATACCACATATAACTAACGAGATAAAAGAAAGAGTTTATAAAGTTAGTAACGAACAAGATGTAGATGTAGTTATCACTGAAATAGGAGGAACTGTTGGAGACATAGAATCACTACCATTTCTTGAAGCTATAAGACAAATAAAATATGATGTAGGTAGAGAAAATGTATGCTTCATACATGTAACATTAGTTCCTTACTTGGGAAAATCAGGTGAACTTAAAACTAAACCGACTCAACACTCAGTTAAAGAATTAAGAAGTATAGGAATACAACCTGATATAATAGTTTGTAGGAGTGAACAAGAGATATCAGAGGAGCTAAGAGCTAAGATAGGTCTATTTTGTAATTTAGAAGCTAAATGTGTTATACAAAATTTAGATGCGGATCATTTATATGAAATTCCATTAATGCTTCATAAAGAAGGATTAGATAGATTAGTAGTTGAAAAGCTTGAGTTAGGCTGTAGAGATATAGATAATACTGAATGGATAGACATGGTTAAGAAGATTAAAGTTATTAAAGATGAGGTTAATATAGCTTTAGTTGGTAAGTATGTAGAACTTCACGATGCGTATATATCTGTTGTTGAAGCATTAAAGCATGGTGGCCTTTATAATGATTCAAATGTAAATATTAAATGGATAAATGCTGAAGATGTTACAACTGAAACAGCTGAAAAGCTATTTGATGATGTAAATGGAATACTTGTTCCAGGTGGATTTGGAGATAGAGGGGTAGAAGGTAAGATAGAAGCAATTAGATATGCTAGAGAAAATAATATACCTTTCTTAGGAATTTGCTTAGGAATGCAAACAGCAGTAATTGAATTTGCAAGAAATGTTCTTGGATATGAAGGTGCTAATAGTGCAGAGATTAACCCAAATACTAAGTATCCAGTTATTGATTTAATGAAAGATCAAGAGGATATAGAAGATTTAGGTGGAACAATGAGATTGGGAGCATATCCTTGTAATCTTGATAAAGAATCTAAATCGTATGAAAGCTATAAAAATGAATTAATATATGAAAGACATAGACATAGATATGAATTCAATAATGATTTTAGAAAAGCTATAATAGAAGCTGGAATGAATATAGTAGGGACGAGCCCAGATGGTAAATTGGTTGAAATTGTTGAAGTTAAAAATCATCCATGGTTTGTAGCAACTCAATTCCATCCAGAATTGAAATCAAGACCAAATAATCCACATCCTTTATTCATAGGATTTATAAATGCATCATTAAAAAATAATAAGTAATTAAATATATAGAGGAGCATAGATATTCTGTGCTTCTTTTTTGATGGTTGTTATAAAAAATAAAAAAAGGGATAAGCTTATAATATAAGTTTTTATTGTTTTTTATCTTTTATTGCTTCATAATTATATATACATAAGCAAAAGAGATAAATTTCTGCTTTATATAATCTAAATTATAGATAATAATTCAATTCACATATATCAGTTCTAGAGAGATAGTCTAAGAATTCCCTATGTAAAATAACAATTGGAGGTGTAGTTTTGACAAGAGAAAACTATGAAAAGATGACCTTAGCAGAGTTAAAGGAAATTGCTAAGAATTTAGGCATTAAAAATATAAGTAAATTAAAAAAATTAGAATTAGTAGATGAGATAATAAAAATTTCACCTAATAGAATTGAAAAAGATGGAGTAGTATTAGTAGAAAAAATTGCTCCTAAACTGAAGGCTGTAAATCAAGAAGTGGATATAACACAAGAACAAGTTAATGAAGAAAATAGGGAAGAAAAAAAAGAAAGACTTAAAGTAATGATAAATGAATCAGGTTCTGCCAAAGGTGTATTAGAAGTTCAAGAAAATAATAACTTTGGTTTTTTAAGATGTGATAATTATCAAACAGGAGAAAATGATATATATGTATCTCCGTCTCAAATAAGAAGATTTAACCTTAAAACAGGAGATGAGGTTCAAGGGAAAGTAAGAGAAGCTAAAGAGGGAGAAAAATTTAAGGCTCTACTTTTTGTTGAGAAAGTAAATGGTGAAGATCCTAACAAAGCTATAGGAAGAAAAGCTTTTGAAACTTTAACTCCTATATATCCTAATGAAAGGTTACATTTAGAAAGTAAAGATAGAAATGATTTATCTTCAAGACTTATGGATATAATATGTCCAATAGGTAAAGGGCAAAGAGGTATAATAGTTGCGCCACCAAAGGCTGGTAAAACAACTTTGTTAAAGAAGGTAGCACAAAATATTTCACGTAACTATCCAGATGTTAAACTTATAGTTTTATTAATAGATGAAAGACCTGAAGAAGTTACAGATATGAAGAGATCAATAGATGGGGATGTTATCTATTCAACTTTTGATGAAGAACCACAAAACCATATTAAGGTATCAAGAATGGTGTTAGAAAGAGCTAAAAGAATGGTTGAACAAGGTAAGGATGTAGTTATACTTTTAGATAGTATTACTAGACTATCAAGAGCTTATAATCTTACTATAACACCAACAGGAAGAACTTTATCTGGAGGTTTAGATCCAGGGGCATTAATAATGCCAAAGAAATTCTTTGGAGCAGCTAGAAATATAGAAGAAGGTGGATCATTAACTATACTTGCTACAGCTTTAGTTGAAACTGGATCAAGAATGGATGATATGATATTTGAAGAATTTAAAGGAACAGGAAATATGGAAGTTCATTTAGATAGAAAGCTTCAAGAAAGAAGAATATTCCCAGCTATAGATATTTATAAGTCAGGAACAAGAAAAGAAGACTTATTGTTAAGTGAAGCTGAAAAAGAAGTTGCTTTTGCTATAAGAAGAGTTATGTATAGAGATGGAAATATAGAAACTATAACTGAAAATCTTATTAATATGCTTTCTAAAACTAAGGATAACGAAGAATTTATTTCAGTATTTCCAAAAAGTGATGTGTTTAAAAAGTAGTTAGGAATTAAGAGTAAAAAGTTAAAGTTATTGATCATAGAACAAAAGTTGAAAAATGTCCAAAGTGTCGAAGAAAAAATATGGGTAAACTTCCTGAAAGAATAACTAATACAGTTCAATATGGTGAAAAATAGGTAAAAAATTGGTGAAAAAGCTATACTAAAATATTATATAAATAGTGTTAATAAATCATTTAAGACTAATAATTAATACGAAAACAATATATCAAACAAAAGCCTTAACAGTATATAGAAAATATATGTTAAGGCTTTTGTTTGTAAAAATACTTTCTATATTTATAGCGTAGGAGCTATTAATAATACTATTTAGATAAAAAATAGTGATATCAAAGTTTTTTTGATAGAATTAAGTAATTTATAAATAAAAGGATATTTCAGATAAGCTATTATTAAGTTTAGAAGAATTTGCTGCAAATATAAGGAGTGTAGAACATAGCGATGAATATACAATAGTAAGATTTTCTATTAGGAAAAGTACATTAACTAGAAAGGTTAATAATTATAGTGAAGAATGCTAAATAGAGCTAAAGGTTAAGAATATTTATAAAGATGTTTTAAGTTCTGTTAATGACTTCATTTCAAGAAATGAAAATAAAGGGGATGTAGGTACAGAAGATAATAATAATAATGTAGTTGTAAATCAAGAAAAACCTAATCAAGAAGAACAAAATAAAGAGGAAATAAACCCAAGTAAGCAAGAGTCAAATAATGAAGGTTCCTCAAACTCTAATGCTAATAAGTTACCTGCAACAGGGGGAGGATCTGGACTTGCTACTATAATTAAAGGTAGTATGTTAGCACTATTAGGATTATTTATAAGAAGACGTAAGGATTTAGATAAATAGAATTAATAAAATAGTTAGTAAATCAAGTATTTCTATAGTTTCGACATAATAAAAATTATTGGATTTAACCAGATTAAATAGATATTATAAAAAGTCTAAGCAACATTAAGAAGATAATTTCTGTAATTAACAGGAGTCATCTTCTTTTAATTTCATTGAGACCTATAATTATTATGATAGTCAATATAATCACCTATTTCTATCATTTCTAACTTTTTTAATAATACATTCTCAGCTTGCAAAAGGTTTATCTTTGATTGAAGTTTTTCATATTTTTTCAACAGATAACCCCTTCTCATTAGTGCTTTCAGTATTTTGGGTTTCTTCAATAATTGTTTGATATTAAAACTATTATATAATATTAAAAAAGATATATTTATTACAAATTACTACAAATTATGAGTATATAGCTATGTTAAAATTATTATGAAAAATTAATAAAATGGTATATAGGGGGACTTATAATGAAAAAAAGGTTTTTACAAGTTTTGGTAGCCACTTTTATCTTAACATCATCAACGATAAGTATGGCTAATGCATCACCAAGTAATAGTGGGTTTATTACAAATAGCTTCAGCAAGGGGGATAAATCTACCTATGTAGATTTTGAATCTACTAAAGATAAAAATAAAAGTGATAATGCAGAATTATATTATGAGTTTAAACAAGGAAACATAAGCAAAGATTATTACTTACAAAAGTCAAAGAATTTATCTAGTGATGAATATGAAAAGGAATTTATTTTATCAGCTAACACGTTTTTAGATGAATCAATTGAAAGAAGTAATGAGCAACTTTCTAATGCTTATTTAGAGAAGATTAAAAACACTGGTAACTATACCAATGTTAATTTATTTTCAAGGGCTGCTAGCGGAATGATAGAAACTTTACTTCAAGTTCCACAGGAGCAAGACTATTACTGTGGGCCATCTACAGCAAAATCTATAATTTCTTCAAGGAGCTCCAATCCTTCACAAAAAACTTTAGCTCATAAGGATTGGCTAGAAACAGATGTATGGGGAAATACTCCATGGTGGGTTGGAGGTAATGCAGATGGATATAATCCAATGCAATATACACTAAACAAATATCAAGGAATAAACTATTATAGTATTTATGGTTCATCGGTTACTGCATCAGGATTAAAATCTAAAGTAGTATATTCTATAGATAGAGGATATGGGATAGCTGCAGATATATGGGAGGTTCCAGGTGGTTCGTATCTTCCAGGACATCCAGCAGGATATGAAATATTCCATTGGGTTCCAATAGATGGTTATTATAATTATGGAGATACTATTCATTATGCTGAGCCTATATATAATGCTTCTTCAGTAAGTTGGTATCAAAATATAAAGAATCCATACTATAACGTATCTCTTTCTACAATGGCTAATGTAACTGATGGTAGAGGGATCGTATGGTAATATAAAGAATATATTAAATAAGGATAGTTACTAAGATGAAAAAATATAAAATAATTATTACATTAATTATAGTTATAATTTGTTTATACATTATATATAATACAGACTTTGCTAATAGTAAGAATGATATAGAAGTTAAGAATACTTTAAATAAAAGTATTCTTGAAAGTGAATTATCGTTTAATAAAATATTAGGAGAATTAGAACAAGACATTCCTTGGTTACCTTTAGGAGTTTCGGATGATGGTATTATATATGGATATACTGGTAGAAATGAAAATAGTAAGTATAATTTATTAGCTTATAATATGGACACAAGTACTAGTAATATAATTCATGAAGTAGAAAATGATTTAAGGCCAGTTTTACTAAAAGAAAATAATAAATATATAGTTTGGATAGAAGGGGTTTATCAATATGAAAAGCAAGGTACAAGAATAAAATTATGTGATAAATCTACTAATGAGATAGTTACAATATTTGAAAGTGATTCTTTTTTATCTCTAGATTCAAGTCCACTATCTTTGGGGAATGATTTTATTTTGTGGGTAGATTATGAATATAAAGATAATATGATGTATCCATTAATAAGAAAATATACTATAAGTACTGGTGAGACTTCTGTATTTAAAGAAAATGCTACGAGTCCTGTAATATTAAATAATTGCATAGCCTATATTACTGAGGATATATATAATCATAATTCATCAGCTGTATGTATAGAAAATATAGAAACTAATGAAGTAAGACAAATAACTAATAACAAAAAGGTTCTTTATATAGAAGGGGATAACGAGTCTTTAGTTGTATCATCTGTAGATTATGATAAAAAATATTACTTAGATGTATATACGAAAAATAAATTAATTACTATTCAGGCTAATAATGATTATTCATATGATTTCCCTAAAATTAGTGAGAGGTTTATATCATGGCAAGAGCTTGATAAAATACAATTTTATGATAGAAAAAATGAACAAGTTATCAATATAGGGGACCATTCCAATATAACTACTTGTAATATAAGCGATAACTATATTATTTACACAACACCGGAGTTATCTTTAGAAACTCAAAAAGAGTACGCAGCTATACATGGTATGGTACTATCTAATATTCATATAGTTAAATAAAAAAACTTTCAAGTAATAACTGTATAAAGAGTAAAAAAGCAATTTTGTATTGTCTTTTTACTCTTTATTATTTAAGTATCAAAACTTAAGAGTTGAGATAGAAGCTATTGTTAGCTCCTATGCTGTTAATTGTAAAAATCTAGCGCTAGCTAGATTTTTGCATTTAATATATTTAATATTAGTTAAAAATTAAGACTTTCTCTTTTTGTATACATATTAATTAGTGTAAAAATTTTAAAATAAAAAGAAAACAGGAAAGATAAAAATCTTTCCTGTTGATCAAAAAAAGTTAAATTACTTGTTAAGACCGAATTTCTTGTTGAACTTATCAACTCTACCGCCGATATCAACGATTTTTTGCTTACCAGTGAAGAATGGGTGGCATTTAGCACATATATCAACTTTTAATTCTTCCTTAACTGATCCAGTTGTGAAAGTGTTTCCACATGCGCACTTAACCACAGCATCGTGATGGTAATTTGGATGTATGCCTTCTCTCATTATGATTCACCTCTTTCGAAATTTAAGTATCATTAAACGACATATTTAATGACTAATTGAGTATAACATAAGGGGTAGAAAAGGTCAATGATAATTAAGGGATAAAACATCTTTTTAATAATGGCTTAAAATGCTATAATCGATATATAACTATCGAAAAAGGAGACGAATTAATGAGTAAATTATACTTTAGATACGGAGCGATGAATTCTGGAAAATCGACTAACTTAATGCAGGTAGCACATAACTACGAAGAGCGTGGAATGAATGTAGTATTAATAAAACCAGCTACTGATAAAAAAGGTGGAGATAAGTTAGTATCTAGACTTGGAGTAGAAAGAAAAGTTGACTTAGTAATAAATAGTGATATGAATATATATGATGAAGTTAAAAAATGGAATGATGATAAATATAAAATTAATTGTATATTAGTAGATGAAGTTCAATTTTTAAAATCATATCAAATAGACCAATTATTTGAAATAGCTGTCGGATTAGATATACCTGTAATATGCTATGGATTAAGAACGGATTTTAAGATGCAAGGTTTTGAAGGTAGTACAAGATTATTACTATTAGCTCATAGTATTGAAGAAATGAAAACAATTTGTAAGTGTGGAAGAAAAGCTGTCTTAAACGGAAGAAAAATCAATGGTAAGTTTGTTTTTGAAGGAGAACAAGTTGCTATAGATTTAGTTGATAATGTTGAATATGAATCATTATGTGGACATTGTTATATAAAATATAAGAGCCAAAAATAATTTTGAAAGAGTGATGATATGAGAAAATGTGATGTTGGGGGTCAAGCTGTAATAGAGGGAGTTATGATGCGTGGCTCAAAAGGATTAGCTACAGCAGTAAGAACTCCAAGTGGTAAAATTGAAGTAGACATGAAAAGTGTCAAACCATTGACTAAGAGATATAAATTTCTAAATATACCATTTATAAGAGGAATATTTATTTTAATAGATTCTTTAATAGTTGGAATTAAAACTTTAAATTATTCTGCTAGTTTTTTTGAGGAAGATGAAGAAGAGTCTAAGTTTGAACTTTGGTTAAAGAAGAAGCTTGGTGATAAGGGAGCAAATGACTTAATAGTTACTGGAACAATGATGTTTTCCCTTTTGTTATCTGTAGGATTATTTGTTGGAATTCCGACAGTATTAGCTTCTATATTTAAGAGCTTTGGATTACATCCAATAGCATTAAATTTAATAGAATCTGTGATAAGGGTAGGAATTTTAATCTTATATATGTATTTAGTTAGTAAGTTAGATGATATATATAGAGTTTTTCAATATCATGGAGCAGAGCATAAGACTATTTTTTGTTATGAAAATGAAGAAAAATTAACTGTTGAGAATGTTAAGAGATATAGCAGATTTCATCCAAGATGTGGAACTAACTTTTTATTTTTAACTATGTTTGTTAGTATAATAGTTTTTTCGTTAACAGGATGGGGTGGAATTATACAAAGAATAGTTCTTAGAGTTTTACTAATGCCATTTGTAGCAGGAATAACTTATGAATTAATTAAATGGCTTGGAAAAACAGATAGTAAATTAGGAAAAATAATAGCTTATCCAGGATTAAAGTTACAAGAGCTTACTACAAAAGAACCTGATGACTCGCAAATAGAAGTAGCTATAGCATCTTTATTAGCAGCAGAAGGAATTGAATATAAAAAGAAAATTGGAGAGTTATTACAAGAAGGATCAAGTATTTTAAAGGAAGCTGCAGTAGATACTTATATGCTTGATTCACAATTATTATTAGGAAAAGTCATAAATAAAGATAAGTTATACTTAATTACTAATAGAGATAAAGAGATAAGCAAAAAAAATGAAAAAGAATATTTTGAGCTTATTGAAAAAAGGAAAAATAAAATGCCTATTAAGTATATTTTAAAAAGTGCCGAATTTATGGGATTAGATTTTAATGTTGAAGAAGGGGTATTAATACCTAGACCAGATACTGAGATATTAGTAGAAGAAACATTAAAGTATATTCCACAAGATGAGAGTATGAATGTTTGTGATCTTTGTTGTGGAAGTGGTGCTATAGGTATAGCATTAGCAAGTTTTAGGAAAAATATAAATATTGACCTAATTGATTATTATGATACACCAATGAAAGTAACTGAAAGTAATATTGTTAAACACAACTTAAAAGATAGAGCTAAGTTTGTAAAAAGTGATTTGTTAAAGGTAGTTATTAATCAGAATAAAAAATATAAGATATTAGTTTCAAATCCACCATATATAAAAGATGAAGTAATTCCTACTCTTATGGATGATGTTAAAGATTATGAACCACACACAGCTTTATCAGGTGGGGAAGATGGATTAATATTTTATAGAAGAATAGTTGAGGAAAGTTCAAAGGTTTTAGAAGATGATGGAATACTTGCTTTTGAAATTGGTCATGATCAAGGTGAAGAAGTTAAAAAGTTAATGATAAACAGCGGATACAGTGATGTAAGAATAGTTAAAGATTTAGCTGGATTAGATAGAGTTGTAATAGGAACTTTAAAAAGTTGATAAAATTACAATTACTATGATATAATACTAAAATGTGAAAAATTAGAGTATGGAGTGATACTATGTTATTAGATAAATTAGCATTTACTGAAAATAAATATGAAGAACTATCAGTTAAAATATCAGATCCTTCAATAATGGCCAACCAAAGTGAGTGGAGAAAGCTATGTAAGGAACACGCAGAATTAGAAACATTAGTAACTGTTTATAGAGAATATAAAAAAGTTGTAGAAGACTTAGCAGCAAATAAGGAAATGTTAAGTGAAGAGTCAGATAAAGAGATGAGAGAGATGTTATCTGAAGAAATTTCTATGTTATCTGAAAAAGAAGCAGAATTAGAAAATAAAATTCAAATAATGTTATTACCAAAAGATCCTAATGATGATAAGAACGTATTTGTTGAAATCAGAGCAGGAGCTGGGGGAGATGAAGCAGCATTATTTGCAGCTAATCTTTTCAGAATGTATACAAAGTATGCAGAAAGCCAAAGATGGTCAGTTGAATTAATGAGTGCAAATGAAACTGATATCGGTGGATTTAAAGAAGTTGTATTTATGATAAAAGGTTCTGGAGCTTACTCAAAGCTAAAATATGAAAGTGGAGTTCACAGAGTTCAAAGAGTTCCTGATACAGAATCAAGTGGTAGAATTCATACTTCAACTGCTACAGTTGCAGTTTTACCAGAAGTTGATGATGTAGATATCGAAATCAATGATAAAGACTTAAGAATTGATGTGTTCAGAGCATCAGGAAATGGAGGTCAATGCGTTAATACTACAGATTCAGCTGTAAGAATAACTCATATACCAACTAATACTGTTGTTTCATGTCAAGATGAAAAATCACAGCTTAAAAATAAAGAAAAAGCTATGAAAATTTTAAGAGCTAGACTTTATGAGGTAGCTGAAGCTGAGAGAATGGCTGGAATAGCTGAAGATAGAAAGAGCCAAGTAGGTACTGGAGATAGAAGTGAAAGAATAAGAACTTACAACTATCCTCAAGGAAGAGTAACTGACCATAGAATAGGTCTTACACTTTATAAATTAGATAGTTATTTAAATGGAGATATAGATGAAGTTATCAATGCTTTAATCACTGCTGACCAAGCAGAAAAGATGAAAGCTATGGGAAATACTGATTCTATGTAATAAGATTAAAAGCCTTGCATTTATAATGTAGGGCTTTTAGAATAGGTAAATAAATTATGTACATAGATAAAGCATTAAAAAGGCAGAATAAATTAAAAAAATTATTTTATAGTACTATGATATTTTTAAGTATCTTCTTACCTATGATGGTTTACTTATCAAATATAAGGTCAAAATTCATATACTTATATTTATTAATTTTAGAAATACTAATTTTTTTATCTATATTGAATAAGATTAATTTTTATAAGTTAAAATTTTCATGTTTAAATAATAAGTTAAAATTCAAAAATGGACTATTTTCAAAAGAGAATATTTTGATTTGTGATAAAATAGCTATAGTACATACCAATGATACTAAAGAAGATATGGAAATAATAATAGTTACAACTATGAAATTTAGAAATAAATCATTAAAACATATTAGTAAATCGTTTTTACAGAGATATCCAGAAGTTAATCATGAATATTTAATGCTTAAAAAATTAAATCCTGAAGATACTTATTATTTTCAAATAATAAATAGAGGAGCTTTAAATAAATATATTTTACTAGAAATAATATATAAAAATTGTGTAAAAGCTGTATATACAAGCTCTGCTATAGATAATATTAAAATAGCAAGAAGGCAAAATGAATTTTAAAAGAAAGAAGGTAAGTCTTGTGAAAACAAAGGTTGCCATAATAAAAGATATTAGAGATGATATAGATTATATAAAAGAAGCTGGAAGTATAATTAAAGATGGTGGAATAGTAGCATTTCCAACGGAAACAGTATATGGACTAGGAGCAGATGCATTAAATTCAGAAGCCGTAAAAAAGATTTTTATAGCAAAAGGGAGACCACAAGATAATCCACTTATAGTTCATGTTAGTTCTAAAGATTTATCAAATCTAGTTAAAGATGTTCCTAAGGTAGCTCAAGATTTAATGAATAAGTTTTGGCCAGGTCCTCTAACAATAATCTTAGATAAAAAAGAGATAATTCCAGATGAAACTAGTGCAGGACTTAATACTATAGGGATAAGAATGCCTAATAATGAAATAGCATTAAAGCTTATAGAGTTATCAGGAAAACCTATTGCAGCTCCATCAGCGAATATATCAGGAAGACCTAGTCCAACTGAAGTAGAAAGATGTGTTGAAGATTTAGACGGAAAAGTAGATTATATTCTAGGTGGGAATAAAAGTGATATAGGTGTTGAATCAACTATTGTAGATTGTACCGTAAATCCACCAATGGTATTAAGACCTGGCGGAATTACTCTAGAAATGTTACGAGAGGTTGATTCTAGAATAGAGATAGATAAAGCTTTGATGAGTAAGCCAAGTGATAATTTAAAGCCAAAGGCTCCAGGGATGAAATATAGACATTATGCACCTAAGGCATCTCTGAAAATAATTAGAGGCAAAAATGAAAAAACTATTGAAATTATCTCAGAAATGTTAGAGAATTATATAGATAAAAATAATAAAGTAGCAATACTAACAACAGATGAAAATGTAAGTAGATTTAATAAGGGTGAAATCATATCATTAGGTAGCGAAAAAGATTTATATCAAATAGCTCAAAATCTTTTTGAAGCTTTAAGAAAATGCGATGATTTAGGAGTTCAATATATTTTATGTCAAGGCTTTGAAGAAGCTGGGGTTGGACTTGCAATAATGAATAGGCTTAATAAAGCTGCTGGATATGATATTATAGATGTTTAATTAATGGAGGATGGGGGAACCTATCTTCCTTTTTTATAAATAAAAAATAATTAAAAATTAAGAACTTAGGGAGAAAGTTAGTAATATAGCATTATAAATTACTACTCATTCTATCTTAATTAATCATTAGAAGAAGTTGGAGGATGATTTTATGAAGATTGCGTTAGGTTGTGACCATGGTGGTTTAAATTTAAAAGCTGAGATAGCTAATTATTTAAAATCACAAAATATAGAGTTTAAGGACTTTGGTACATATACAGAGGAATCTTGTGATTATGCAGACATAGCTTTACCAGTAGCAGAAGCAGTAGTAGCTAAAGAGTATGACTTTGGTATTTTAATATGTGGAACAGGAATAGGAATTGGAATAGCTGCCAACAAAGTTCCAGGAATAAGAGCAGCACTTTGTTCAGATACATTTAGTGCTCATGCAACTAGAGAGCATAATGATGCTAATATATTAACTATGGGGGAAAGAGTAGTTGGTAAAGGATTAGCTATAGATATAGTTAAAGCTTTCTTAGGAGCTGAATTTGAAGGCGATAGACACGTTAGAAGATTAGAAAAGATAACTAAGATAGAAGAGAAATATAGAAATAACAAATAGTTAATGTAAAACCAATAATTGATATGTATATGTTAATTGTTAGTATATAAATTAGTTGATTTAATTTAGGAGGAATAAACAATGAGTAAAGTAACAGAAATGAAACACCCATTAATATCACATAAGTTGGCTTATATAAGAAGTAAGGATACAGGGTCTAAATATTTTAGGGAATTAGTTGAAGAAGTATCTATGTTAATGGCATACGAAGTAACTAGAGATTTAGAAACAGAAGACGTTGAAATTGAAACTCCAATTTGTAAAACTACATGTCAAATGTTAGCTGGTAAGAAAATGGCAATAGTTCCTATATTAAGAGCTGGGCTTGGTATGGTTGATGGAATACTTAACTTAATACCAGCAGCTAAGGTTGGTCATATTGGATTATATAGAGATGAAGAAACTCTACAACCAGTAGAATATTTCTGTAAACTTCCTCAAGACATAGCAGAAAGAGATGTAATAGTTGTAGATCCAATGTTAGCTACAGGTGGATCAGCTGCTGATGCTATAATGTTATTAAAGCAAAGAGGAGCTAAAAAAATAAGATTAATGTGCCTAATTTCCTCACCAGAAGGAATAGAGTTAGTACAAAAACAACATCCAGATGTTGATATATACGTAGCTGCTATAGATGAAAAACTAAATGAAAAAGGATATATAGTACCAGGATTAGGTGATGCTGGAGATAGACTTTTCGGAACTAAGTAATAAAAAACGAAGCATGCGCTTCGTTTTTTGTATAAAGTACGAATGACTTTTTAAGTTAAGAATGAAAAGTTAAAGATGAAACTACTAGGTAGTTTATAGACTTATAAATATTTAAAATCAGATTAGTTAATTATATTCCTAAAGTCTTAATTCTAAATTCTTAAAGTTTAATTGAATAAATTGTTATAATAACTATTCTATTAACCTAATATATATTAAGGTGGTGTTTTTATGAAAAGAGAAACTTACTTAAAATGGGATGATTATTTTATGTCTGTAGCTTTATTATCAGGAATGAGGAGTAAAGACCCTAGTACACAAGTAGGAGCTTGTATAGTTAATAGTTCTAATATAATAGAAAGTATAGGGTATAATGGGCTTCCTAAAGGATGTTCTGATGATGAGTTTCCTTGGGCAAGAGAAGGAGAAACATTAGATACAAAATATCTTTATGTAGTACATGCAGAATTAAATGCAATATTAAATGCTAAAGGAAAAGATTTAAGTGGATGTACTATATACGTTGCATTATTTCCATGTAATGAATGTGCTAAGGCTATTATCCAATCTGGTATAAAGGAAGTAGTATATTTAAGTGATAAATATGCTGATACAGATTCGGTGAAAGCTTCAAAAAAAATGTTTAATGCTACTGGTGTTAAATTAAGACAGCTTACACCGAAAGAAAAAAATATACATCTATCAATGGACATTGAAAATATATAGATGAGAGTAATATAGTATAATATTAAATCATATATATAAAAGGTATTTTACATAAAAAACAAATGTAAAATAAATATAAAACATACAAAATATGGTTGAAGGTTAAAAGGGTCAAATGTTATAATAAAGCTATTAATTGCTTAACAATTGACAACTTTATTATTTATGAAATATATGGGAGGGTATATTATGAGAGAAGTAGTAATAGTTAGTGCAGTAAGAACTGCAATTGGATCTTTTGGAGGAGCGTTAAAAGATGTTCCAGCAGTAGATCTAGGTTCGTTAGTAATTAAAGAAGCAGTAAATAGGGCAGGAATAAAACCAGAATTAGTTGAAGAAGTTTTAATGGGAAATGTTATACAAGCTGGATTAGGACAAAATGTTGCAAGACAAGCATCTGTTAAAGCTGGCTTACCAGTAGAAGTACCAGCTATGACAATAAATATGGTTTGTGGATCAGGATTGAGAACTGTATCATTAGCAGCTCAAATGATTAAAACTGGAGATGTAGATATAGTTGTTGCAGGGGGAATGGAAAGTATGTCTCAAGCTCCATATGCATTAAAAAGTGCTAGATGGGGACAAAGAATGAATGATGGTAAGATGTTAGACACAATGATAAATGATGCATTAACAGATGCATTTAATAATTATCATATGGGAGTTACAGCTGAAAATATAGCTAAAGAGTGGGGATTAACAAGAGAAATGCAAGATGAATTTTCTCTAAATTCACAATTAAAAGCTGAAAAGGCTATAAAAGATGGAAGATTTGTTGATGAGATAGTACCTGTAGTTATTCCTCAAAGAAAAGGAGAACCAAAGGTATTTGCACAAGATGAATTTCCAAGGTTCGGATCTACAATTGAAGGTATGGCTAAATTAAGACCTGCATTTATAAAAGATGGTACTGTAACAGCTGCAAATTCATCAGGTATTAATGATGGTGCAGCAGCAGTAGTGGTTATGAGTGCTGAAAAAGCAGCAGAACTAGGAATTAAACCAATGGCAAAGATAGTTTCTTATGGAAGCAAAGGATTAGATCCATCAATTATGGGATATGGACCTTTTTATGCAACTAAAAAGGCATTAGAAAATACAGGTTTAACAGTTGAAGATATGGATTTAATAGAAGCAAACGAAGCTTTTGCAGCTCAAAGTTTAGCAGTTGCTAAAGATTTAAAATTTGATATGAGTAAAGTAAATGTTAATGGTGGTGCAATAGCACTTGGACATCCGGTAGGAGCTTCAGGAGCTAGAATATTAGTTACATTACTTCACGAAATGGAAAAGAGAGATGCTAAAAAAGGATTAGCAACACTTTGTATAGGTGGAGGAATGGGTACTGCTTTAGTAGTAGAAAGAGAATAAATAATGAAAAAAGATCTTACACTTTAGTAAGGTCTTTTTTTGTGGTATAGAATCTGAAAATTCAGCTAAATTAATTTTATAAATCATAAAATTAATTGGTTATTCATAAGATGAGATAGAGTTAAAAAATATAAGTAAGAGTGAATAATATAAAAATATAATAATAAAATAAGTAAAAATAACCAAATATTAGGAAATATTAAATTTTATATTAAGGTTCCAAAGAGCTATAATTACAGAAGTTATCTAAGGAGTAATAGTATATGAATAGAGAAACAAAAAGTTTATTAAAGATACTTATTAAAGATGTAATATTGATATTGGCAATAATAAATTTGATTTTGTTAGTAATTGGACATGCTATGTTAGCTTTCATATTTTCTTTAGGATTATTAGTTGCAACTATAAATTTTATACTTAGTGGAGTTATGCTTGAAAAGACTATTAATAGTAAAAAAAAGATTATTAAATATGTTTTTCCATTAAGTTATATTTTAAGAATTATAACAATAATTATTATAGCGTATCCATTTATATATAACATCGAAAAACTTTTAGCTTACGTATTAGGTTTTATAAGTTTTTTCGTAGTATTAACAATAACTTGGTTAAAAATGCAAAGGGGAGTGAGTAAATGGAGTCATACAAACCTATAGTTTCATTTAATCTCGGGGGGCTAATAATAGACATAAAACCAGAAGCAATAATACAACTAGTAATAATACTGCTTATTGGGATTTTGGCATGGTATTCTACAAAAGATTTGAAAAGTAAACCACAGAGTAAGAAGCAAGTGATTGTTGAATACTTATATAACTTAATTAAAAATGTTGTGGATAGCAATATGGGAAAGGAATATAGAGATGTAATACCTTTTATAGGTACATTGGCTATATTTATTTTAACAATGAATCTAACTGGATTAGTTGGAATAGCTGCACCTACTAAGAATTTTAGTGTAACAATTGCATTATCACTAATAGTATTTGTATTTATACAAGTTTATACAATTAGAAAAACAGGTATAAAACGTTACTTTGGCGGATATGCAAAACCAATGGCAGTTATGTTACCAATAAATATCTTAGAAAGAGTTATGCTACCTATATCTCTAGCTTTAAGATTATTTGGAAACATATTAGCTGCAACGGTTTTAGTTGAATTGGTATATAAAGCTTTATCATCATTAGCATGGATAGCTGAAATTGGATTACCAATACCTCTTCATGCATATTTTGATATATTTGATGGAGCAATTCAAATGGTTATATTTGTTATGCTAACAATGATAAATACTAAAATAACAGTTGAACATTAAGTAAGAATCTAAACTTAACATATAAGGTATCTGTAATTTAGTGATTTGAATTTACTAATTTTACATGAGTAGAAAGAATTTTATTTAATAATATATAAAGATTTTAAGGAGGAATTTAATTATGGATCAAGAGTCAGTAAGAGCATTAGCTGCTGCAATAGCAGTATTAGTAGGTATAGGAGCTGCAATTGGAATTGGTAATGCAACAGCTAAAGCGGTTGAAGGTATTGCTAGACAGCCAGAAGCAAGTGGTAAGATAACAACTGCATTAATGATAGGAGCAGGATTTGCTGAAGCAACTGCAATATATGGTTTATTAGTATCAATTTTACTAATATTCGTAGGAATAAGCTAAGGGTTTAAGGTTTTAGATAATTCTCAGAAAGGAGAAAACTCATCATGGAAATAAATATAGGGGTTATACTAGCTTCAATTGTAAATACAGCAATATTATATATGATATTAAAACATTTCTTTTTTGATAAAGTTAAGGCTGTAATAAATGAAAGAGAAGAATATATAAATAAAACTTTTTTAGAAGCTGAAGAAGCTACAGAAAAAGCAAGAACAATAAGCATAGAAAGTGAAAAGAGAATAGAAAAATTAAAAAGAAAAAGTAGGAAAATAACTGAAGATGAAAAGAGGAAGGCTGAGAATATATACAAAGACATAATTGATGAAGCGAAGAAAGAGGCTGAAATTATAAAAGAAAAAGCTAGAGTAGAAATAGAAAGAGAAAAGAAAAGAAATGAATATGTTTTAAAAGAGAGATATGTTAACTTAGCAATGGAGTTATCAGAGCAATTAATAGAAAAAAATATTGATGAAGGAAAAAATAAAGAGTTAATAGATGAATTTATCTCTAAAGTAGGAGATTAACATGTATGAATTTTTAGATAAAAGATATGCAATGGCTCTTTACGAAGTTGCGGATGAAAATGGAAAAGTTGATGAATATATTGAAACTTTAAAATTAATATGTGAGTTAATTGATAATTATGAGGAGTTTTATGAGTTTATTAAGAATCCTCAAGTTGGAACAAGAAATAAGAAAAAGGCTTTTATTAACATTTTTAAAAATAAAATTGATGAAGATTTATTATCTTTCTTATTGATCTTAATTGAGAAAGATAGAATTCTGCATTTGAGAGAAAAAGTAAATGAAATGGAAAAGATAAATCTTGAAAAAAATAACACATTAAAAGGATTTGTAAAAACAACAATTCCGCTATCAGATGAACAGTATAATTTACTAATAAATAATTTAGAGAAGAAATATAATAAGAAAATTATATTAGAAAGAATTATAGATCCTAATATAATAGGTTCCATATATGTAAAAGTAGAAGATGAAGTTATAGATGGAACAATCAAATTTAAAATGGATAAATTAAGGGAACTAATGCTTGAATTAGAATAGAGGTGTTAAGGTGAATATAAAGCCAGAAGAAATTACATCTATTATAAAAAAAGAAATAGTAAAATATGAAAAGAATATCAAAACTGAAGATACAGGAACTATAATCCAAGTTGGGGATGATATTGCTAGAGTTTATGGATTAGATGACTGTATGGAAGGTGAATTATTAAAATTTCCAAATGGTGTCTATGGAATGGCATTAAACTTAGAACATGATAATGTAGGGTGTGTTCTTTTAGGACCTGAAGAAGGGATAAAAGAAGGAGATATAGTAAAAAGGACCAATAAAATATCAGAGGTTCCTGTTGGTGAAGATATGTTAGGAAGAGTAGTAAATGCCTTAGGAGAACCAATAGATGGACGAGGCCCTATATACTATGAAGAGTTTAAACCTATTGAAGCACCTGCACCAACAATAATAGATAGGACATCTGTTAAGGAGCCGTTACAAACTGGAATTAAAGCTATTGATGCTATGATTCCTATAGGAAAAGGACAAAGAGAACTTATAATAGGAGATAGACAAACAGGAAAAACAGCTATAGCTATAGATACTATAATTAATCAGAAAGGTAAAGACGTAATATGTATATATGTTGCAATAGGGCAAAAGCAATCTACTGTAGCAAATATAGTTAATACCTTAGATAAAATGGATGCGTTAGATTATTCTATAATTGTGGCAGCAACAGCATCAGAAGGAGCACCATTACAATATCTAGCCCCTTATGCAGGATGTACAATTGGAGAGTATTTTATGAATAAGGGAAAAGATGTTCTAATTGTTTATGATGATCTATCAAAACATGCTGTAGCATATAGAACAATGTCACTTTTGCTAAGAAGACCACCAGGAAGAGAAGCTTATCCAGGAGATATATTTTACATTCACTCAAGACTTTTAGAAAGAGCTGCAAAATTATCTAAAGAAAAAGGGGGAGGTTCTTTAACAGCACTTCCTATAGTAGAAACTTTAGCAGGAGATGTAACAGCATATATACCTACTAATGTTATTTCAATTACAGATGGACAAATATTTTTAGAAAGTGATTTGTTTAACTCTGGACAAAGACCAGCTGTAAATCCAGGAATATCTGTATCAAGAGTTGGAGGTAATGCTCAAATAAAAGCTATGAAGCAAGTGTCAAGAAATTTAAGATTAGAGCTTGCGCAATATAGAGAGTTAGCATCATTTTCACAATTTGGCTCAGATTTAGATACAGATTCTAAAGAAAGATTAGAAAAAGGAAAAAGAATATTAGAGATATTGAAGCAAAAGCAATACCAACCTATGAAAGTAGAATATCAAATACTAATTTTATATGTTGTAAGTAATAATTATTTATCTGATATAGAACTAATTGATATTTCAAAATTTGAGGAGCAATTATTAGAATTTGCAGATACACATTATAGAGATATGTTAAAAGACATAAAAAATAAGGGTGTTTTAACAGATGAAATAAAATGTGATATGGAAGAATGTATTAGTGAGTTTAAAAAGATATTTACTGAAAATATATAGGGCTACCTATATATTTATTTGGGAGGCATTATTGTGGGAACATCTGGACTTGTAGAGATTAAAAGAAGAATACAATCTATTCAAAGTACTAAGAAGATAACTAAGGCTATGGGGTTTGTTGCCACTTCTAAGCTGAAGAAAGTAAAAAACAGGCTTACTGATAATAATGAGTATGTGAAAGTTATTGAGGAAATAGTACAAGAATTAGTTAATAGTTTACCTGATGATTATGAATCAATATATATAAATAGAATCAAAGGAAAAAAATTATATATAGTTATTACATCAGATGCTGGATTATGTGGTGGATTTAATAATAATGTAGTATCTTATTTTAGAGAAGTTATAGAAGATAAGGAAGAGAGTGAAATCATTCTTATTGGCAAAAAAGGAATATCGTATTTTGATAAATTTAAGCTTAAATCAAATAAACATATTATTGATATGCCAGATGTACCAACAAATAAAGAAGTTAATGAATTATACAATATTATAAATGAAGCTTATAGAAATGGTGAGATAACTGAAGTAAATATAGTATGCACAATTTTTAAATCTCCAATAAATCAAGTACCTAAAGTAATAAAACTATTACCAATAGAAAAAAAGGATAATCAACAAGATAAATATATTATTGAGCCTAATATAGATAGCGTATTTAATAATGCAATGAACCTATATATTAAAAGCAAATTAATGGAGTGTTTATTACAATCTAGAGTAAGTGAAGAAAGTGCAAGAAAGATGGCTATGGATGGTGCGACTGATAATGCAACGGAAATGTTAAGAACATTAAATATTAAATTTAATAGAATTAGACAAAGTATTATTACACAAGAAATTTCAGAGATTGTTGGTGGCGCTGAAGCTCAAAAATAATAGGAGGGAAACATTATGGGAGAACAAAAAGTAGGGAAGGTTGTTCAAGTTATAGGGCCAGTAGTTGATATAAAGTTTGATTCAGATTCGCTTCCTAATATTTATAATAAAATAGAAATAGAGATTGGAAAAGAAAAATTAGTTACAGAAGTTGAGCAACATATCGGAGACGATATAGTAAGAACTATAGCTATGGAAGCAACTGATAGACTAAAGAGAGGAATGAAAGCAGTAGATACAGGCAATTGTATAACAGTTCCTGTAGGAGAAGAGGTATTAGGAAGAGTATTTAATGTATTAGGAAATACTATAGATAATGAAGGACCTATAGAATCAAAAGAGAGATATCCAATTCATAGATCAGCTCCAAGCTTTAAAGATCAATCGTTAGAACCTGAAGTGCTTGAAACAGGGATAAAGGTAATAGATTTGTTAACTCCATATCAAAGAGGCGGTAAGATAGGTCTTTTTGGTGGTGCTGGAGTTGGGAAAACTGTATTAATTCAAGAGTTGATTAATAATATAGCTACTGAACATGGAGGATTATCTGTATTTACAGGGGTTGGAGAAAGATCAAGAGAGGGTAATGATTTATATTACGAAATGAAGGAGTCAGGCGTAATAAATAAAACTGCTCTAGTATTTGGTCAAATGAATGAATCTCCTGGGGCAAGAATGAGAGTATCATTGACAGGGCTTACTATGGCTGAATACTTTAGAGATAAAGGACAAGATGTACTTCTGTTTATTGATAATATATTTAGATTTACTCAAGCAGGTTCAGAAGTTTCAGCTTTACTTGGAAGAATACCATCAGCAGTTGGATATCAACCAACATTAGCTACAGAAATGGGAGCTTTACAAGAAAGGATTACTTCAACAAAAAATGGTTCAATAACATCTGTTCAAGCTGTTTATGTTCCAGCAGATGACTTAACAGACCCAGCACCAGCTACAACATTTACGCATCTAGATGCTACGACTGTTTTATCAAGGGCTATATCGGAGCTTGGAATTTATCCTGCTGTTGATCCATTGGAGTCATCATCAAGATTATTAGATCCAAGAATAATTGGAGATGAACATTATACCGTTGCTACAGAAGTTAAGAATATATTAGAAAGATATAAACAGTTACAAGATATAATAGCTATTCTAGGTGTAGATGAATTATCAGATGAAGATAAAAAGGTTGTAGCAAGGGCTAGAAGAGTTCAAAGATTTTTATCACAACCATTTACTGTTGCTGAACAATTTACAGGAATGAAGGGTAAGTATGTGCCTATATCAGAAACTGTAAGAGGATTTAAAGAAATATTAGAAGGTAAGTGTGATAATATTCCAGAATCATTATTTTTGCTTTCAGGAACTATAGATGAGGTTAAAGAAAAAGCAAGTAAAATGAATGGGTGATTTATGTGGAAAAGCAAAGTAAGCTAACTATTGTTACTAATGATAATAAGAAGGTAGAAGAGGCAGTAGTTTCAGTAGTAACAGAAAGTGATGAGGGTAAAATAGAAATTTTACCTAATCACACTAAGTCAATTATAAGTACAATTCCTACTGTAACTACATTTATTTCTTCTGATGGAAAAGAAAAAAATTTATTTACTTCATCAGGAATTATATATATAGATAATAATTCAATAAAATTCTGTTGTGACTCTATAAATTGGCCAGAGGAAATTGACTTAGATAGAGCAAAACTAGCAGAAGAAAGAGCTAAAAAGAGGTTGTCAGAAAAAGGCAATACAGATACTGAGAGAGCAAAAAATGCACTTTTAAGGGCTAAAGCAAGGATAGAAATTAAAAAAAATATTTAAAAGAGAGATATTTTCAAGTAATTTAAAAAATATTTGAAAATATCTCTCTTTTTTTAACATAAAATATTAACTCAAATTTAAATTGAATTTTGACAGAAGGGAATAGGTTTAATAAAGATGTGTAATTTTAAATTACTTATTTTTTTAATAAATTGTTTGTTATTAAGGTTTTTTGTAGAAAGGGAACATTTTGGAGGTGTAATTAATATATTATTATATATCGAATAGTATAAAAACTTAATAAATGGACAATAATTTTAGAGGAAAGGCGGGATAATAATATGAAGAAGATAGGACTAATATTTATTATACTCTTTTCTCTATTAATTATTAATGGAGTAGAATATGAATGTTATGAAAGTGAAAAATACTATAGAGATATGGAAAAATTTTTAATAGAAAACTATGATTTTGTTCAGAATGGAGTTAAGTTAGAATACATTACTAATACAAGCATTATTGAAGAGAAGAATAGAATTATAGAAATTTTAACAAATGAATTAATAAGTGATATAGATATATTTAACAATAGAATAGTTTGTATAGATGAAATGCTAACTTACAATATTAATTTAATCGATGGAGAGAAAACAAAGATCGAAATAGTAATAATGAATACTTTGAGTAATTTTAATAGCTCTGATTTAAGACAAGCTGTAGAAAATTTAAAAAATAGTAAGTGTATAGATGAGAGAATTTATTACTTTTCAAAGGTTAGAATAGATGAAGAAAAAAATATATTACCATTTATATTAGATGGAATAAATGAAGATACTATAGAGGAAGCGGAAATAAGTAACGGAAAAGTATTAAAGGCAGAATTTATTGATGGAAGTAAGATTAACATGGGACAAATTAATTATGATACTGGAAAGTATATAATTATAGGAACACCAATAATTTTTGTAACATACTAACAATTAATATGGAGGGTAATATGGAAAAAATTATAGTTAAAGGCGGGAATAAACTTCAAGGAGAAGTTGATATAAGTATAGCTAAAAATTCAGTTTTGCCTATAATTGTAGCAACTATCTTAAATCCTAGAAAAATAACAATAAAAAAAGTGCCTTTACTTGAAGATGTTCTAGTGTTAGTAAATGTGTTAAGAGAGTTAGAATGTTCTGTTGAGTTTTCTGATATAACAGGAGATTTAATAATAGATACTTCAAATTTAAAGGAGATTGAGCCAAGTAATGACTTGATAAAGCGTATGAGAGCATCGTTTTTGATTGTTGGACCTATGCTTGCCAGGTTTGGCAGATGCAAAATATCATTGCCAGGAGGATGTAATATAGGAAGTAGACCAGTTGATCTTCACCTAAAAGGATTAAAAAAACTAGGTGTAGATATTGAAAATGGTCATGGTTATATTAATACAAAAACTGAAGGATTAAAAGGAAATAGAATATACTTAGACTTTCCTTCTGTTGGAGCAACAGAAAATTTAATGATGGCTGCTGTTTTGGCTGAAGGTGTTACTATAATAGAAAATGCAGCTGAAGAACCAGAAATATGGGATTTAGCGAGATTTCTTAATAGTATGGGAGCTAATGTAGAAGGGGCAGGTTATGGAAGAATAACTATAACTGGAGTTAAGGAATTAAAAGAAACAAAACCATTTACACCTATATATGATAGAATTGAAGCTGGAACATTTATTGTGGCAGCTGCAATAACTAAGAGTAAAATAACTATAAATGGAGTGAATGAAGAACATCTAATGCCTACTATAGAAAAATTAACAGAGGTAGGAATAAAATTCGAAATCAACGGAGAAAAAATGTTAGTTGATGGAACTAAAGAGAGAGTACCGGTAGATATTAAGACATTACCATATCCAGGTTTTCCAACTGACATGCAACCACAAATGATGGCATTATTATCAGTTACTAAAGGGGTAAGTATTATAACAGAAACTGTATTTGAAAATAGATTTATGCATGTTGGTGAATTAGTTAGAATGGGAGCAAATATAAAGATTGATGGTAGAATTGCTATAGTTGAAGGCGTTAAACAATTGACTGGATGTGAAGTTAAAGCTACAGATTTAAGAGCAGGAGCCGCTATGATTTTATCAGGATTAGTTGCTAATGGAGAAACTATAATAAGTGAAATTCATCATATAGATAGAGGTTATACAAGAATTGAAGAGAAATTTAATAATCTAGGAGCTAATGTTCAGAGAATTAAAATATAAATATTAGATATTTAAAATAAAGACATGCTAATTTTGAGCATGTCTTATTTTTTTTTATTTTTAATAAATAAATAGAATTATTTTACAGATTAAAACGTATATATAGCTTGTGGATAAATATAGTGGGAGGTTAGTTATGAATAGGAGATATAAATTAAACTTAAATGAAGGTATTAAATTTTTATTATTTACGACTATATGTATAGTAGTATTTATGATAATTATGCCTAGTATATTAATAAAATCAGAAGGCATTAATTTAGATGAATTGTCAGAAGTGACTAAAGAAATAGAGGCAGAGATAACTCAACCTACAACTATAGAAGTTAAAGATATAATTTTAAATGATAGTGAAATGGTAAGTGTATATATAACTTCTCAAAATAAAATTGTAGATGTTCCGTTAGAAGAGTATATATGTGGGGTAATATCAAATGAAATGCCTGCTACATTCGAATTGGAAGCATTAAAGGCACAAGCTGTAGCAGCTAGAACATATTTAGCTAGTAAAAAAATTAAAAATTGTGTGAAAGCAAATGGAGCAGATATATGTGACTCAGTACATTGTCAAGTTTATACATCCAAAGAAGTTAGACTAGAGCTTTGGCAAGAGAGTGATAGAGAAAAAAATTGGAATAAAATAGTTGAGGCAGTAGAATCGACTAAAGGACAAGTTATGAGCTATCAAAATGAGCTAGTGCTTTATCCACAGTTTTTTTCTACTAGTTCAGGAATGACAGAAAACTCTGTTGATTTATATTGGGCAGATATACCATATTTAAAATCAGTAGAGAGTACTGGAGAGGAAATAGCACCGAAGTTTGAGAGCGAAGTATCTATGACTATTAATGAGTTTATTAATAAGTTCGAAGAGTCATATCCACAATCTTCTTTAAATGCGAGTAATATTGAAAGTAGTATAAATGTTATATCTAAAAGTGAGGCCGGTGGAGTAAAAGAGATTCAAGTAGCTGGAGAAACAATTAGAGGTCAAGATTTTAGGTTTTTATATGGTTTGAATTCTAGTAATTTTACTTATGAAATAAATGATGGCAATATAATATTTAAATGTAAAGGATATGGGCATGGAGTTGGAATGAGTCAATGGGGAGCTAATGTCATGGCTAAAGAAGGAAAGACTTATAATGAAATTATTAAACATTATTATACTGGAGTAGAAATTACAAATTTGAGATTTTCTGAATAAAATTATAATTTATTGAGACTTTTGTTGAAAAACAAAGGTCTTTTTGTTTTTTATTGAGGAAATTTGTAGTACGGAAATTGGTTATTAATTGAATTAAATTTGTATATAGGGCAAGACTACAGAAAGGAGGTGTTGATATGAATTCAAACAACAAAGATAAGGTAAAAGACTTTTTTAGAAAGGAGGGCTTTTACTTTGTTCTATTCATTTGCTTATGTATAGTCGCTGTTGTTGCAGCTTTTACAATTAAGAAAAATAACGAGTTAAAGCAAAGCAATAATCAGAATAATGAATTTACTTTAAATGTTGAGGAGTCAGTAAATGATTCTACAGAAGCCTCAAGAAACGAAATGCCAAATGCAGATAGAGTTGAAATTGGTGATAATGTGGCAGAGGAATCAGAGGAATTAGATGAAGTTGCTGATAACGAAGAAGTAGACAATTATACAGAGGTAGCAGATAACACAGAAGATGTTCCAGTTTCTACTACAGTAACAGAGGTAGTTTTCCAATTACCTTTAGAAGGTACTGTATCTAGAGAATATAAAGAGATGATTAGATTACAAGATAATGAAAATGGAACAGTAGATAGAACTAGAAGAGGTATTGATTTAAATGCTTCTGTAGGAACAGCTGTTACGGCTGCAGCAGAAGGTAAGGTTATTGAAGTATCAAAGAGCACAGAAGATGGAAACTTTATAGTTATAGAACATACAAACGGATTAAAAACTAAGTATGCAAATTTAGATGCAGAAGTTTCAGTTGCTGTTGGAGATATAGTTTCAGCAGGAGATGAAATTGGAACAGTTGGAAATAGTTCAATGATTTTTACTTCAGAAGTTTGTGGAGATGTATTAAATCTACAAGTTGAAGACTCTGAAGGTAATCAATTAAATCCATCTGATTACTTTAGTTTCTAAGAAATATTAATCAGCCATTTGGATTTCAAATGGCTGATTAACTAAAAAGAATTATATTTTAATTAAATCTATTTATAAGGAGGTTACATTTTTGAAAGACTACATTGAAGAGAGAGTACTAGAAGTTGCAAAATATATTATTGATTCAAAGGCTACTATAAGAAAAACTGCTAAAGTATTTGGAGTAAGTAAAAGTACAATTCATAAAGATATGACAGAAAGGTTGCCTAAGATTAATCCAAGCATTGCAGAGCAGACTCAAAATATACTTGAGTTAAATAAGGCAGAAAGACATATTAGAGGTGGAAAAGCTACTAAATTAAAATACAAAGCTATTGAATGATAATACCTTTACATATATAATATTTTTAAAGAATAATTTGTCTGAAAAAGAATTATTTTGAAATATTATATATCTGGTAGGAGTGAATAAGATGTGGTTTTGGAGAAGTGGGAACGACCTTGGAATAGATTTAGGGACTGCTACAGTACTTGTTTATGTAAAAGGTAAAGGGATATTATTAAAAGAACCTTCAGTAGTAGCCATCAATAAAAATAATAATAAGGTACTAGCAGTAGGTGAAGAAGCAAGAAAAATGATCGGGAGAACCCCAGGAAATATAGTTGCAGTACGTCCGCTAAGAGATGGAGTTATTTCTGATTATGATATTACTGAAAGAATGCTAAAAGAATTTATTAAAAAGGCTTGCGGAAAAGGAAGAATAGTAGCTCCAAGAGTAATGGTTTGTGTTCCATCTCAAGCTACTGAAGTAGAAAAAAGAGCCGTAATGGATGCTGCTAAAAATTCAGGGGCTAAAAAAGTTCATATAATCGAAGAACCACTAGCAGCTGCAATAGGTGCTGGATTAGATATAACCAAGCCTAATGGAGCAATGATAGTAGATATTGGTGGTGGAACTACCGATATAGCTGTAATATCATTAGGTGGAGTAGTTGTTAGAAAATCAATCAAAATTGCTGGAGACAAATTTGATGAATCAATAATAAAATATGTTAGAAATAAATATAAAATAATGATTGGTGAAAAAACTGCAGAAGATGTTAAGATAAAAATAGGATCTGCATTTAAGGATTCAAGAAAGTTAACTACTACTATGAAAGGTAGAAATTTAATAACAGGTTTACCAGATGAAGTTGAAATAAGTACTGAAGAGGTAAGAGAAGCTTTAGCAGAACCTGTATCAGTAATAGTTGAAGGAGTTAAGAGTATACTAGAAAAGACACCACCTGAATTAGCTGCCGATATAATAGAAAAAGGGATATTAATGACTGGTGGAGGATCTTTATTATATGGGCTTAATAAGCTTATAGAAGAAAATACTGGTGTTACAGTAGAAATAGCTCACAATTCTGTAGAAGCTGTTGCAGAAGGGACAGGTCAGGTTTTAAGCTACATAGATAAATTAGGTTCAGATATTTTTGGAAGTGAAATAAATTTAATAGATTAATTATATATAAATAGGTAAATAGCACTATAAGGTAATTCTTATAGTGCTATTTATTATATGAAGAATTAAGATAATATGCATGATTTAGGCCATGACAAATAACTCGTGCCATTTCAAAAACTAGGCTAAGCCTAATACCTCTAGATGTAAAAAATTCAGCGTTATCACTAGAATCTACTATTCCTATTATTGAAGCAACACCAACTTCAGGTAATGATTTACCAACACCTTTACCAGGATGGATAGGGTAATCTCTTACGTGAATTTCACCTATAGAATTAGTATCACCTAAGCAAGCATCAATTCCTATAATTGTAGCCTGAGGATGAGTTTTTTTAATTTCATCAATTTTCTTGTCTATATTTAAAGCATGAATAGGAGATTGTAATGTTCCGTATACAGGAACAGGAAAAGAAGACTCTTCTAAAAAAGTACCTACTAAAGGACCTAAACAGTCACCTATACATTTATCTGTGCCAATGCAAACTATAACTGTTTCAGATGTTATATACTTTCTTATAAATTCTGCGATTTCATAATAAGATAAGTTGGATTTATAATTAACTTTCCTTTTCAATTTATACCCACCACCTCTCAACAATAATATATATGAAAAAAAAACTAATAATATAATAAGTATAAAAAAAGAAAAAATGGAAATTATTTTTAGATAAGGTGGTGATAATAAATGAAACTGAATATAATAATGAGAACTATGTCAATTTTAGTAGCTGTAAGTATTATATTTATAATAGTTTTGTATGAACCGAACGCTAAAAAGGAAAATGAATTTGATGAGATTAGTAGTAGCGTTATAGAGGAAACTATAGAGGAAAAATCCGTATCTAGTGATCAAGAGGTTATACAAGGATATACATCAGATATTTTAACTATAAGTTTAGATAATATAATTAATGAACTAACTTTAGATGAAAGAAGTGTTGTTAAAAGTATATTGGATAAACTTTCAGTAATTGATTGTGCAAAAGTTAATTCTATTTTAAATAGTGGTAGCATAGATTCAAAAGAAGAAGCTTTATCATATATAAAAAAACGATTGATAGAAGAAGACTATAATAGGCTTGAAGGAATCTTAAATCAGTATATAGAGTTAGTTTAATTAATAGACATATTAAATAATATATAAATAAGTAATATTAAGATAAATTAAGAAAAAGAGAGAAAAATAAAAATAAACTCTTAAAATGACTAAATTTAAAGGTTGAAATATTATTGCTATGAATATATACTAGTCATTGTCAGTTCGGCAGTGATGCACGAAATGATGAAAGTTATTAATAAGACATGGGGGAGTTCCCGAGTGGCCAAAGGGGGCAGACTGTAAATCTGTTGCGATTCGCTTCGATGGTTCGAATCCGTCCTCCCCCACCATTAATAACTTAATTAAATATGCTGGTGTGGCTCAATGGCAGAGCAGCTGACTTGTAATCAGCAGGTTGTTGGTTCGACTCCGATCACCAGCTCCATTTATGGGGGAGTTCCCGAGTGGCCAAAGGGGGCAGACTGTAAATCTGTTGCGATTCGCTTCGATGGTTCGAATCCGTCCTCCCCCACCATTTAAAGCATAGGTTATCTATGCTTTTTTTATTTTTTATATAAAAATATTACAATTTAAATTTATTGACATTAGTTATAATAGTTGTTAATATATATTACAGTAAATAAAATTTGATATTAGTTCTTATCAAGAGAGGTAGAGGGAGAGGGCCCTGTGAAACCCGGCAACCTGCTTCATTAATTAATAATTAAGAATTAAAAATGAATAAGTTATCATTTTTAATTATAATCTATTAATTGTATAAGCGTGGTGCCAATTCCTGCAATTAATTTTGCAAGATAAGAAAGACATGGTTGAATAGTAGGTCTCTTCTTTATCTTAAGAAGAGACTTTTTTTATCTTTAGAATTAATATCATCTTAATTAAGAGAGGAGATATATAATGAAAAGATTATTTACTTCAGAATCAGTAACAGAAGGACATCCAGATAAAATATGTGATCAAATATCAGATGGGATATTAGATAGTATACTAGCTAAAGATCCTATGGCAAGAGTAGCTTGTGAAACAGCTGTAACTACTGGAATGGTTATGGTAATGGGAGAAATATCAACATCATGTTATGTGGATATTCCAAAGGTAGTTAGAGAAACAATAAAAGAAATTGGTTATGATAGAGCTAAGTATGGATTCGACTGTGATACATGTGCAGTATTAACATCTATTGATGAACAATCATCAGATATAGCGATGGGTGTTGATGAAGCATTAGAATCAAAAACTGGTAATAAAGATGATGTTGAGGCTGTTGGTGCAGGAGACCAAGGAATGATGTTTGGTTTTGCAACAAATGAAACACCAGAATTTATGCCATTACCGATAGCTATGGCACATAGATTATCTAGAAGACTTAGTGAAGTTAGAAAAAATGGTACATTACCTTATTTAAGACCAGATGGAAAAACTCAAGTAACAGTGGAATATGATGATAATAAGGTTGTAAGAATAGATACAATAGTAATATCAACTCAACATGGACCAGAAGTTAGTCAAGAGCAAATAAGAGAAGATTTAATGGAACATGTAATTAAAGCGGTTGTTCCTGCAGAACTTTTAGATGATAATACTAAGTATTATATAAATCCAACTGGAAGATTTGTTGTTGGTGGACCACAAGGTGATAGTGGATTAACAGGAAGAAAGATAATAGTTGATACTTATGGTGGATATGGTAGACATGGAGGCGGAGCTTTCTCAGGAAAAGATCCAACAAAGGTTGATAGATCAGCAGCATATGCAGCAAGATGGGTAGCTAAAAACTTAGTAGCAGCAGGAATTGCAGATAAGTTAGAAATTCAATTAGCTTATGCTATTGGAGTTGCTAAACCTGTATCAATTGAAATTGAGACTTTTGGAACAGGAAAGATTTCAGAAGAAGAAATAGTAAAAGTTGTAGAAAATACTTTTGATTTAAGACCAGGAGCTATAATAAGAGATTTAGGATTAAGAAGCCCTATATACAAACAAACTGCAGCATATGGACACTTTGGTAGAAATGATTTAGATCTTCCATGGGAAAGATTAAATAAAGTTGAAGAAATAAAAAAATACTTATAATAAAAAAGGAACTCACAGAAATTGATGTGAGTTCCTTTTTAAATAAAGTGCGAAGCACTTTGGTGAAAAGTTCGACTTCGTCAAAAGGGAAAATGTCACTGACGTGACAGTGAAAATATTGCCTATGGCAATAATGAAAATTATCTATATTAATAGATTTCACTTTAACTTCAGTTAAATTTTCACTGCTACGATAGTAGCATTTTCACCTCGACGAAGTCGACTTTTCACCTGTGAGCTTTGCGAACAATACTATTTAAGTGTGCTATATACCACGTTCCCGTTAACAATAGTCATTTTTACATTTATATCTTCATCAAAAAGAACTAAGTCAGCATCATAGCCTTCTTTTATTAATCCTTTTCTGTCTTCTACTTTACAATGCTTAGCACCATTATATGAAGCCATTTTAACAACCTCATTAAGTGGGTAGCTAGAATTATTATAAACATTTTTAATTGCTTTATCTAAAGTAAGAACTGAACCAGCAAGTGAACCACTTAATAATCTAGCAGCTCCATCTTTAACTTCTACATCTTGGCCACCTAAAGAATACATACCATCTTGCATTCCGCATGCCATCATTGCATCAGTAACTAGAAGAACTTTGTCAGTTCCTTTTTGTTTATATGCAGTTCTTAATGATGGATAAGATATGTGAATACCATCAGATATAGTTTCAGTAGTTATTTCTGAATCAAATATTGCACCTACAACACCAGGTTCTCTATGTGTAAATGGAGTCATAGCGTTGAAAAGGTGTGTTGAGTGACAGAAGCCGCATTTTATACCATTCATAGCTTCATCATAAGTAGCCTTAGTATGTCCCATTGAACAAACTATACCTTTATCAGTTAAATAACTAGCTAATTCTTTAGCTCCATCTACTTCAGGAGCCATTGTTATTGAAACTACTGCATCTTCATCTTCGCCAACCATTTCATTAAAATTTTCTATAGTTGGTTCTATTAAAAAGTTTGGATTTTGAGCTCCAATTGCTTTAGGACTTATAAATGGACCTTCTAAGTGAGCTCCTAAAACATTAGCACCATCTGTTCCTTTGATTTTTGCTTCTTTAATTGCAGATATAGCTTTTCTTATGTCTTTCTTAGCGACAGTCATAGTAGTTGGAGTAAAAGAAGTAGTACCATGTTTAGCAATAGTTTTTGCTATTGTGTTTATAACATCGTACGTTCCATCCATAGTATCAACACCACCAGCACCATGTATATGAACATCTATAAAACCAGGACTTAAATATAATCCTTTACCATCTATAACGTTATCACAATTTTCAAAGCTAGGATTTATTTCTTTGATTTTACCATCTTCGATTAAAACAGAACCTTCTTCTATTTTGTCTAGGTAAATTAATTTACAATTTTTAATTAGCATAAAATATACCTCCTAGATAACCCAAATTTAAAGCGGTATGAGTTAAATTTATATAATATGATATAATTATATAATATAGAAGATAAGATTTAAAGGTGTGAAAATTAAAATGGAAGTACTAGAAGGATTAGTTGAAGGGATTATATTTAAAAGTGAAGATACGGGATATATAGTTAGTAAAGTTACAGCTAACAAGGAGTTAATTACAGTTGTTGGAATAATGCCATTGCTTAAAGAGGGACAGCAAATAAATTTTAAAGGGTCCTGGATTAATCATAAGCAATTTGGGCGACAATTTAATGTAGAGGAGTATCATGAATTATTACCTTCATCAGCGAAAGAGATTGAAAAATATTTATCTACTGGAATAATTCATGGTATAGGGCCGGTAACTGCAAAAAAAATAGTAAATAAATTTGGAGATAAGACTTTAGAAATTCTAGATAATAATATTGAAAGACTTAAAGAAGTTGATGGTATAGGTGAAAAAAAGTTTAACATAATATATGATTCTTATTTAGAGAGTAAAGATTTAAAAGATATAATAATGTTTTTTCAGAAACATGGAATGACTATAAATCAATGTTTGAAGATATATAAAAAGTTTGGTCCAGATTCAATAGATATAGTTTCTAAAAATCCATATGTACTAAATGATGAAATATCAGGAATAGGTTTCTTAACTGCAGATAGAATTGCTAGAAGTTTAGGAATTGAAATAGTATCGCCATTTAGAATACAGAGTGGGATTAGATATGTTCTTAATAATTTCTCTGGATTAGGAAATACATATATGCCACAGAATATGCTGATAGATGAATGTAAGAAGGTTCTTATGGTTGATGAAGAGCTTGTGGTAGAAAATATATATAATAGCGTCTTAGAAGGAAAATTAAAGGTAGAAAAAATTAATGGAATAGATGCAGTATATACTTTGCCATATTATTACTGTGAGCTAGGAGTAACTAATAAGATAATTACTTTAAGTATAGAAAACTTCCAAACAATTAATACTGATGTTTTATTTGAAATAGAATCTTTCGAAAAAAGATATAATATAAAATTTGCACCTGCTCAAAAAGAAGCTATTATTGGTGCATTTAACAATGGAATAGAGATAATAACAGGTGGTCCAGGTACAGGTAAAACGACAATTATAAAATGTATAATTGAGATATATGAAAATAGTGGTATGAAAGTGCTTTTAGCAGCACCAACAGGTAGAGCAGCTAAAAGAATGAGTGAGTCTACAGGGAGAGAGGCTAAAACTATACATAGACTTTTAGAGATGGGCGTAAGTGATGATGAAAACTCATTCTTTGGGAAGGGAGAAGGTGAGCCTTTAGAAGGTGATGTAATTATTATAGATGAGGCATCTATGATAGATATTATGCTTATGAATAGTCTTTTAAAGGCTATTAGATTAGGAACTAGGGTAATAATAGTTGGAGATGTTGATCAGTTACCTTCTGTAGGGCCTGGAAATGTTCTAAGAGATTTAATAAATAGCAACTTTATAAATGTTGTAAGATTAAATGAAATCTTTAGACAGGGTAAAGAAAGTATGATTATAGTTAATGCTCATAAAATTAATAATGGTGAGCTACCATATCTAAATAAAAAAGATGGTGATTTTTTCTTTGACTCAAGGGAAAATATAGATGATATTTTAAAGACTATAATTGATTTGATAAATAGAAGATTACCTAATTTTAATTCAAAATGGAATAAGGTAAAAGATATACAAATTTTATCACCAACGAGAAAAGGGGTATTAGGAGTAGAAAATTTAAATAATGAGCTTCAAAAAATACTTAACCCTCCATCAAATCACAAAAAAGAAAAGAATGTTAGGGAAATGGTTTTTAGAGAAGGAGATAAAGTTATGCAAATAAAAAATAACTACTCTCTTAAATGGACTAGGATTAATGGCATTGGTGATGAAGAAGGAGTTGGAGTATTTAATGGTGATATGGGCTTTATTGAGTCTATAAATGAGGATAAGAGTACTTTAACAGTAATATTTGATGATGAACGAAGAGTTGTATATGAATTTGCTTTTTTAGATGAATTGGAACTTGCATATGCAATAACTGTACATAAAAGTCAGGGAAGTGAATTTAAAGTCGTAATAACTCCAGTCTTTATGGGGTCAGCATTTTTAATGAATAGGAATATACTATATACTGGGATAACAAGAGCTAAAGAGTTAGTAGTTGTTGTCGGAAGTCAGAAAGCTCTTAAATATATGGTTACTAATACTAATAATGTAGAGAGATATTCTTCGTTAAAGGAAAGAATTATAGATATTACAGCAGATGAGAAGATAGTTAGGGATTAGAATTTAGAGAGGTTATGAAAGATGAATTATAAAGAGCTTAACAGTGCATTCAAAAAAATAAATAACTGGTATGAAAAGAAGAGTAAGGTACTTACTGTTAAAACTAGACCTTTTAATACATCTATTGTTTTTTCGAATTTAATAAATAAAGTTTTATATGACAATGGTAAGATACTGTATGTATGGTGTTGTAATGATAAAGAACAAGTGAAAAAGAGAAAAAGAGAATATTATAATATTTTAATAGGTGAACAAGAGAAGAACCACATAGGGGATAACATACACTTTATAACTATTGATTCGTTATCTGAAGTATATGATGAATTTGATCTTGTTGTACTCGATGATATAACGGTTTTTTCAACAGTATCAAAGGATGAGCTTAGAGATGCTGTAGAAGAAATATATTGGAGATCTGGAAAGATAATTATTTATTCTTCTGAGTATGTTTTTCCTATAGGAAACAAAATGGAATTGGCTTATTTATTAGATAATGTTCCTATTGTAGAGCCAAGATTTATTCTAACTAGAATAAAGTTAGAAAATGATATACCATTAGCGCTATATGAATATTTTAAATGGTTCAAGAAAAATAAAAAGAGAGCTTTGATTATTGTTCCGTCAGAATATATGTTAAATAAGATTTATAATAATTATTATAATACCTTAAAAAATGATGATATAAGAGTGGTTAAATACGTAAAAGAACAAAGTTTTGGATTTGTTGAAGATATATTGGATGGATATAATGATTCCGTTTTTATAGTTACTAATAGTATAGGGAATTATATAAATCATATAAATGACTTAAATATAGTAATGTTGTTTTCAGATGATGAATTATATACTTATAAGGATATAATTTATTTATGTGGATCTCTCAAGGTAAGTAATGAATTTTTGCCAGAAATACTGCTAGTTTCTAAAGAAATATCAGAAGATATGGATAAATCTAAAAATATAACAAGAGAATTTAATCAAAGGTTATGGGAAAGAAAAGTATTAAAGAAATAAGAGCGGTAATTTCAGCAATACTTGATTTGATTTATCCACCATTAAACAAATGTATAGTGTGTAGTAGTGAAGGTTTCATAGGGATATGTCCGCTTTGTGAAAGTAAAATAAAGAGAGTAGAAAAACAAGACCATATATTATCTTATGGATATTATGGAGGAATTTTAAAAGAGTTAATACTAGCGTTTAAATATGAGAAAAATTTTACAGCAGCAAAGATTATTTCAGAATTATTGTTAGATTTAATATATGAAAGAAAAATAGAATGTGATGTGATTTGCTATGTGCCAATGAGTAAAAACTCTATTAAAAAGAGAGGTTTTAATCAATGTGAAGTAATCGCCAAACATTTAAGCGAAGAATTAAATATTCCAGTAAGTAAATCTCTTATTAAAATTAAAGATACTAAAGAACAAAAAAGTTTATCAAAAGAAGAAAGATATAAAAATATTAAAGATGCATTTGAAATAAGAGATAAAAAGATTTTAAATAAGAGAATTCTACTTATTGATGATGTAGTTACTACAGGGGCAACGTTGTTAGAATGTGAAAAAATATTTAAAAAATATAATGTAGAAGAAATTACTGTATTGACAATTGCAAAAAGCCATATATAATAGTAATGTAAAGTTAGGTCTGTGGATGAAAGTCGATGCCAGTCGCAGGCGAAACGATCCACGTAAGTTAAACAAAGTTTTAATGAGCATGGTGCGGTATAGAAGTAAGTCCTACCAGCAGTGATGCTGAGAGTGTTAGTAGTGAGAGGTTAATTCCGGGTAGCAAAAGCTCCAGTAGGCGAGTGTGGGGTCAAAATCCAGGTCAGCTAACTTTTACAAAAAAGCCACTAATTTTTTGGAAATTAGTGGCTTTTTTGCGTAAATCTATAATAATAAAAGAAAAGTTAAGTAAAGTTTAAAGAGAAAGAGAATATTCAGAAAATTCAAACTCAATGAATCTTGCTTCATAAAAATCTAAGGAGTAGAATATATATATATAAAAGAATTTGAAATCTTAAAAGACACACAACAACAACGAATAGAGAGGGGTTGACCTTATGAGAGTAACAGTAATAGGTAAAAATATTAACGTGACACCAGCACTAAAGGAAATGATTGAGAAAAAGATTTCAAAACTAGATAGGTATTTTACTCCTGGAGTAGAAGCTAGAGCTACATTAAGTGTACAAAAGAATAGACAAATATTTGAAGTAACAATACCATTTAATGGGGTTGTACTAAGATGTGAAGAAGCAACAGATGATATGTATAAATCAATAGATTTAGTTGAAAACAAATTAGAAAGACAAATAAGAAAACAAAGAACTAAGTTATCAAGAAGAAACAACAATTCTTTAAAATTTGTTAACATAGAAGAAGTGGCATTAGAAGATGAAGGAACAACTGGAGAAATAGTAAAGACTAAAAAATTTAATATAAAACCAATGTCTGCAGAAGAAGCTATTTTACAAATGGAATTAGTACAACATGATTTCTTTGTATTTAAAGATGCAGATACAAATAATATTAATGTAATATATAAGAGAAAAGATGGAAACTATGGTGTATTAGAACCTGATTATGCGTAAATTATAAAGGAGCTCCTGATTTATGGAGCTCCTTTTAGATTTTGTGTAAACTTTATTTTTGTTGAATTATTAACATAATAAATGGTATAATTTATAAAAGGTACTTTAAGATAGAATAATGGTTTAAATTGAAAGGAAATACTTATGGGATTTTTAGAAAAACTATTTGGAACATATAGTGAAAGAGAAGTAAAAAAACTTCAAAGTATAGCTGATAAAATAGAAGCTTTAGAGCCATCTATGCAAGCTTTAACTGATGAAGAATTACAAAATAAAACAGTTGAATTTAAAGAAAGAATAGCTAAAGGAGAGTCTTTAGATAGTATATTACCAGAAGCTTTTGCTGTTTGTAGAGAAGCTTCTTGGAGAGTATTAGGAATGAAGCATTTCAGAGTTCAATTACTTGGTGGGATGGTACTTCATCAAGGAAGAATAGCTGAAATGAAAACAGGGGAAGGAAAAACACTTGTAGCTACATTGCCAGCGTATCTTAATGGATTAACAGGAAAAGGTGTTCACGTTGTAACAGTTAATGACTATCTTGCAAAAACTCAAATGGAAGAGATGGGACATTTATATAATTTCTTAGGTTTAACAACTGGAGTTATAGTACACGGAATAACTAATGAAGAAAGAAGAGCTGCATATAACTGTGATATCACATACGGTACAAATAATGAATATGGATTTGATTATTTAAGAGATAATATGGTTATATATAAAGAAGAAATGGTTCAAAGAGAACTAAACTTTGCAATAGTGGATGAGGTTGACTCTATATTAATAGATGAAGCTAGAACTCCTCTTATAATTTCAGGAATGGGTGATAAATCAACTCAATTTTATAGTGTAGCTGATTATTTTGTTAAGACATTAATAAAGGATGTAGATTTTACTGTTGATGAAAAGGCAAATGCAGTTTTATTAACTGATGAAGGTATAGTTAAAGCAGAAAAATATTTTAGAATACCTAACTATGCTGATGCAGAGCATTTAAGTTTACAACACTATGTAACTCAAGCGCTTAAAGCTAACTATACGATGAAAATAGATAAAGACTATATGGTGAAAGATGATCAAATAGTTATAATAGATGAGTTTACAGGAAGACTTATGGAAGGTAGAAGATACTCGGATGGTCTTCACCAAGCTATAGAAGCTAAGGAAGGTGTTAAGATTCAAAGAGAATCTAAAACTTTAGCAACAATAACATTCCAAAATTACTTCAGAATGTATGATAAATTATCAGGTATGACAGGTACAGCCTTAACAGAGGAAAATGAATTTAGAGAAATCTATAACTTAGACGTTATTGTTATACCAACAAATAAGCCAGTTGCAAGAATAGATAGTTCAGATGTTGTTTACAAAAATGAAGCTGGTAAGTATAAGGCTATAATAAATGAAATAGTTGCTTCACACGAAAAGGGTCAACCAGTTTTAGTTGGTACTGCTAGTGTTGATAAATCTGAATATATTTCATCTTTATTAAAGAAGAGAGGAATAAAACATCAAGTACTTAATGCTAAATACCATGCTCAAGAAGCTGAAATAATATCTCATGCTGGTGAATATGGAGCTGTTACAATAGCTACTAATATGGCTGGTAGAGGTACAGATATTAAGCTTGGCGAAGGTGTTAGAGAAGCTGGTGGATTAAAGGTAATTGGTACTGAAAGACACGAATCAAGAAGAATAGATAACCAATTAAGAGGTAGATCTGGACGTCAAGGTGACCCAGGAGCATCATTATTCTTCATATCATTAGAAGATGATTTAATGAGAATCTTCGGATCAGAAAAGATTCAAGGTGTTATAGATAAGCTAGGACTTGAAGAAGATGAAGCAATAGAAAGTAAAATGGTTACTAAAGCTATAGAAAATGCTCAAAAGAAGGTTGAAGGTAACAACTTTGATATAAGAAAGAACTTACTTGGATATGATGACGTAATGAATCTTCAAAGAGAAGTTATTTATAGACAAAGAAGAGAAGTTTTAGAAGGTAAAAACTTAAAAGATCAAATAGAATCTATGATAGAAGAAGTAGTTACGGATGCTGTAAATTCTCACTTAATGGGTGAAGTTGAAAACTTAGAAGAGGAATTAGGAAAGTTACTACAATACTTAGGAGATATATGTTTACCTAATGGAGTTGTAACTGTAGAAGAATTAGCAAATCTTTCTAATGATGAAATAAAAGATAAATTATTATCAGTAATATTAGAAGCGTACAGAGGTAAAGAGTTAGAATTTGGTGAAGAACAAATGAGAGAAATTGAAAGAGTAGTTCTTTTAAGAGTTGTTGACCAAAAATGGATGGCTCATATAGATAACATGGATCACTTAAAACAAGGAATGGGATTGAGAGCATATAAACAACAAGACCCAATTCAAGCATACCAAATGGAAGGTAGCGCAATGTTTGAAGAAATGATCGAAGGCATTAAGAATGAAACAGTTAAGTATTTATTCCACGTAAGAGTTGAAAGACCAGTGGAAAGAGAAAAGGTTGCAGAAGAAACTTCAGCTAGTCATGGAGCTGATGATAAAAGCTTAAAGAAAGAACCTGCAAGAAATGATAACAAAGTTGGAAGAAATGATGTTTGTCCTTGTGGAAGTGGAAAGAAATATAAAAACTGCTGCGGTAGAGGATTATAAAAAGGTGCCCTAATGGGCACTTTTTTAATTAATAATTTAAAATTTATAAAAAACTCATATAGAGTTTCAGTGTTAAAAATATATTATTATTTGAAATAGATAACTAAGATGATAAAATATAATAAATGAAATTAATAATAATTAATTGTTATATATTAATTATTAATTAACTAAAGGGGTTGATATAGTGTTAATTAAATTAGAGCAAGAACTTGCTAAACTTAATAGTTTAAAGGTTACATTAGATGAAATGAGGGCTTCTCTTTGACAAGGATAGTCTAGAAAAGAGATTTCAAGAACTTGAGCTTCAAATGCAAGAAAAAGGTTTTTGGGATGATATAAAAAGAGCTGAAGAAGTTACAAAGGAAAGCAAGAGTATCAAGGATAAAATAGATAGATTTGAAAGTTTAGTTAATAGAATAGATGATGTTGAAGTATTAGCAGAAATTGTAGAAGATGATGAAGAAACTGTAAATGAAATTATCTATGAAATTAGAGATATAGAAAAGCTGATTGAAGAGTATAGAATAGAGTTACTTTTATCTGGAGAATATGATAAAAATGATGCTATATTAAATCTTCATGCCGGTGTTGGCGGATCTGATGCTAATGATTGGACTGATATGTTACTTAGAATGTACACTAGATGGTGTGAAAAGAAAGGATATAAAGTTCAAGTAGTAGATTTATTAGAAGGTGATGAAGCGGGAATAAAGAGTGTTACTTTAAAAGTTAAAGGTGAATTTGCTTATGGATATTTAAAGGCTGAAAAAGGAATTCATAGATTAGTAAGAATATCACCTTTTAATGCTAATGGTAAAAGACAAACATCCTTTGCATCAGTAGAAGTATTGCCTGAGCTTACTAAAGATCAAGATATTGATATTAGACCAGAAGATTTAAAGATAGACACTTATAGAGCTAGTGGAGCAGGTGGGCAACACGTAAATAAAACTGAATCAGCTATAAGAATAACACATATACCTACTGGAATAGTTGTACAATGTCAGAATGAGAGAAGTCAATTTGCCAATAAGGATACAGCTATGGCTATGCTTAAATCAAAGCTTATTGAACTTAAGGATAGAGCTCATAAGGAAAAGATTGAAGACCTAACTGGAGAACTTAAAGATATGGGATGGGGAAGCCAAATAAGGTCATATGTATTCCATCCATATAATATGGTTAAAGATCATAGAACGAATGAGGAAACATCAAACTTAAGTGCTGTTATGGATGGTGGAATAGATCAATTTATAACTGCTTACTTAAAGCAAAACAATAAGTAAAATCTTTGAATATTAGATAAATTAAGAAAAGTAATATTTTTAAGACAGAAAAATATGCCTTCGTCAGATATAACATTTATGACGAAGGCATTTATTTATATTTGCGTAGTGGACAATTTACTGCTTTTTCTTAAGAAGAGGATATCCAATTAAAATACCTAAAATTATTGATAAAATAAGAATTAACAACTTATTGTAAAGAAATAAAGTAAACTTACTATAACAACTATCCATTATTTTTTGATTAACTATTTCATAAACAGAATCTATAGCATCCAAATTTATATAGGTTAAACTATCATATGGAGTATGAATTTTACTTAAATCACTATGGCAAAAGCTAACAGCATCTATACCTAATTTATTGAAGCTAGCATGGTCACTGGAGTCTTGATATAGTACCTCATAAGAAGTGTTATTTTTTTTACATATTTCCTCTAATGAGTTTAGCAATTCTGAATCTTTATCTTTGAAATCAACACCTTGCATAAATGTTATTGGAAAGCCAGTAATTCCAACCATATCAAAATTCATAACTTCTGAATTCTTTATATTAAATATATTTTCTTCAGCAAATTGTTTTGAGCCTAATAATCCAAATTCCTCTGCATTAAGTGCAACAAAAATTATATCACGATTAGGCTTTGCAAATGTGGAAAGGCTTCTTTGTAGTTCAAGGATAAAGCTTGTTCCAGATGCATTATCTAATGCACCACCATAGATATTACCTAAGCCATCTTGTCCAAGGTGGTCAAAGTGTGCTGTAATAACTAAAGGAGCGGCTTCTTTATCAGTTCCTTCAATAACACCAACAACATTAGATATTGTTTTTGTTTCACTTTCAAAAGGAATATGAATAGAAATTTCTTTTCCTTCATTTAAGCTAGTAATTATCTTGTTTTTTGTATTTTCTGTTATCATAATAACTGCATCGTAAGGAAAATCACTCATAAATGAGCTTCTAAAATAAAGTTCTTCTTCTTTAGGAACAAAAAATAAAAATTTATTTTCGGAAGTAGTTACTTCAATTGAAAGAAAGAATGAAGAAATTTTATCTTTATTAGAAAAGGTAAAAGTATTTCCTCTAAAGTTAATCATATCTTCTTTAAAGTCAACTCCATATTGAAGTTCTTCTTCTACCTCACCGTTAGATAGTATTTTAAGATAAGGTGTTGTGTTTGTATAAACTGGACAGATAGTATCGAAATCTTTCTTATAACTATCATCACCATATGGTTTTAAATTGCTTTCTCTAAATTTATTTTCTATAAAATCTGCCACCATCGCATTTTCAGTAGAACCAGCTAAACGTCCATTATAAGTTTCAGAAGAAAGGAGACTTATAGTTTCTTTTACGTTGCTAGAATCAAAATCTGAATATGAATAGTTAAGCAAAATTAGGAAAAATAATAAAATAAATGTTATGGATAAGCTTAAAAGATATATAAGTTTTTTTCGCATAAAAATACCTCGAAATTATAATATATATCTAATACTATTATCTTAATGTTTGTAATATGATTAAAATAAATAAAATTATGTTTTTGAATAAGTTAAAACTATTACTCCGTTAATTAATGAGAAGATTAAACATATATAAATAAAAGTATTAAGTTGACCTTTAATGATAGAGAAAATACCACCAATTATAGTACAAAGTAAAGTCATTACGTTTAGAAATTTAATAAAACCGTTAGTACCTGATAGAATTTCCTTCATCGACGTTAATAAAATTAATATCAATGTTAAGAATATAAATATATTCTTAAGATTTGTAGAGAAATCAATAACGTAAAACTCATTTAATACGAGAAATGTTATAAATAGTATTAGCAGAATATACATAAATTTATTAATAAATTGAGGCATAATATCACCACCTAATTGTAAATATTTTACAATTATTATACAAGTTAATTTACTTAATATCAAGAGAGTAATGTAAACAAAGAAAAATATTAAAAAATAATTGGGAAATATTATATAATAGTATTGTAAGAAAAATAATTGACATAAGTTTAGGAGGAGCTATGGTAAATATAGAGGAAAGATTAGTAAAGGAATTGGGAATACAACTAAAGCATGTTCAAAATGTTATTAGTTTATTAGATGAAGGTAATACAGTTCCTTTCATAGCTAGATATAGAAAAGAGCAAACAGGAGCAATGACCGACGAGGTTTTAAGAAAGTTTTTTGAAAGATTGACTTACCTTAGAAATTTAAAAGAAAGAAAAGAGGCAGTTTTAAAATCTATAGATGAGCAAGGAAAACTAACTGATGAAATAGTTAAAGCTTTAGAAGTAAGTGAAACTTTAACTGAGGTTGAAGATATATATAGACCATTTAAGCAAAAGAAAAGAACTAGAGCTACAATTGCATTAGAAAAAGGACTAAAGCCATTAGCTGAATTAATACTTGAAGGTAACTTTAAAGGGAATATAGAAGATCAAGCATCAAAGTATATAGATGAAGAAAAGAAAGTTTTATCTTCAGAAGATGCTATAAATGGAGCTCTTGATATAATTGCTGAAATTATATCTGATGAAGCAAGTTATAGAAAGTGGATAAGAGAACTTACTATAAGAGAAGGAAAAATTGAAACAAAAGGTAGTAGCGAAGAATCTACTCCGTATGAGATGTACTATGAATACAGTGAAGATGTGTCTAAGATTCCTCCACATAGAATATTAGCTATAAATAGAGGAGAAAAAGAAAAAATCCTTTCAGTAAAAATAAATGTAAATGAAGAAAAGATATTATCATATCTAGAAAATAAAATTTTAAAGAAAAATGATGTAACTGATAAATACTTATCTTTAGCAATTAAAGATTCATATAAGAGATTAATATTTCCTTCAATAGAAAGAGAAGTAAGAAGTGAACTTACAGATAAAGGTGAAGAAGGTGCAATATTAATATTTAAAGAGAATTTAAAATCATTACTTATGCAACCACCTATAAAGGGAAAGGTTGTTATGGGATTTGACCCAGGATTTAGAACAGGATGTAAGGTAGCTGTATTAGATTCTACTGGTAAGTTTTTAGAAAAGGCTACTGTATATCCTACATTACCTAAAAATGATGTAAGTGGAACTAAAAAGATTTTAAAAGAGCTTATAAATAAATATAATGTAGAAGTAATATCTCTTGGTAATGGAACAGCATCAAGAGAATCAGAAGAAGTTATTTCAGAGATGATATCTGAAATTAAAAAAGAAACAGGTAAGGAATTGGTTTATGTTATAGTTTCCGAATCAGGAGCATCAGTATATTCAGCATCAGAGCTTGCAACTAAAGAGTATCCAGATTTAGATGTTACTATAAGAGGAGCGATTTCAATTGGTAGAAGACTTCAAGATCCAATGGCTGAGCTTGTAAAAATAGAGCCAAAAGCTTTAGGAGTAGGCCAATATCAACATGATGTTGCTCCTAAAAGATTAGATGAATCGTTAACTGGGGTTGTTGAGGATTCTGTTAATAAAGTTGGAGTAGATTTAAATACTGCTACACCATCATTACTAACTTATGTTGCTGGTATAAATTCAGCAATAGCTAATAATATTGTAGCGTATAGAGATGAAGTTGGTGGATTTACTTCTAGAAAGGAATTATTAAAGGTTAAAAGATTAGGTCAAAAGGCATTTGAACAATGTGCTGGTTTCTTAAGAGTTATGGAAAGTAAAGAACCTTTAGATAATACTTCAGTTCATCCAGAATCATATGGAGTGGCAACTAAACTTATTGAAATGTTAGGATATACTAAAGAAGATTTAAAGAATAGAAAATTAGATGATATAAACGAAAGAGTTTCTGAAAAAGGATTAAATAATATAATAAAGGAATTAGAAGTTGGAGAAATTACTTTAAAAGATATTATAAAAGAATTACAAAAGCCAGGTAGAGATCCAAGAGAAGATATGCCAAAACCAATATTAAAAACTGGTGTTGTAGATATAAAAGATTTAACGCCAGGAATGATTCTTATGGGTACAGTAAGAAATGTATCTGACTTTGGTGCGTTTGTAGATATTGGAGTGCATCAAGATGGTCTTGTTCATAAAAGTCAAATGGCAAATAGATTTGTAAAGCATCCATTAGATATAGTTAAAGTAGGCGATGTTATTAAAGTTAAAATAATGGAAGTTGATGAAAAAAGAAAGAGAATTTCATTAACAATGAAAGATATAGATAAATAGAAAAAAATTGAAAAAACTATTGAAAATAGTAATATGAGAGAATATAATATAAGTGAAATAATAATTTAATAAAATTATCTTCAGGGCAGGGTGTAATTCCCTACCGGCGGTATAGCCCGCGAGCTCGAAAGAGTATGATTCGGTGAAACTCCGAAGCCGACAGTAAAGTCTGGATGAAAGAAGGTAGTAAGTTAGAAAAATTGATGCTATTTTTGCATTTAATCTAATTAGCTTGTTTTTTTATGCCCTGGTGAATTTTCATCAGGGTTTTTATGTATTAAAAATTTTAATTTAAGCAAAATATAGATAAGACAAGCAATTTGAATTCTAACAAATTACCCCAGAGGATAACTTTTGGGAGGAGAGTAAAATGAATAATTCAAACAAAAATGTAAACAAAATGATTAAAATTTCTTTGCTGGTGGCTATTGCTGTTGTATTAATGTATTTCGATTTTCCAATAATACCATTATTCCCATGGTTAAAAATTGATTTAAGTGAAGTTCCAGCTTTAATGGGTGGATTTGCTTATGGTCCAGTAGCTGGTGGAGCTATAGTTATCTTAAAGGTATTATTGAGATTCCTAGTTAAGGGAACACAAACAGGGTTTATTGGAGAATTAGCAAATATTATTGTTGGGTTAGCTTTAGTTGTTCCGGCAGCGTGGATTTATAATAGAAACAAGAGTAAGAAAACAGCTATTATCGGTATGATAGTTGGTGGGCTTGTTATGGAAGTACTAGGAATTGTAGCAAATGTATATTTATTATTACCTGCATATGGAATGCAAATGAATCCAGCGGAATTAAGTAAATATATTACGGTAGGGCTATTACCTTTCAATGGAGTAAAAGCTCTAATAGTATCAGTAATAACATATCTTTTATATAAAAAGGTATCTGTTGCAATATTCAAGGTTGATAGTAACTTTGGAAAAAGCAAAAAACAAATAGCTTAGTAAATGATAAAGTAAAAATGGCAAATGGCAAATTATTTTTGAAACCTCGTAGAAGTTTCTACTTTAATTTGTCATTTGCCATTCGTTATTTGTGGTTAATTATCTCTTTTCCACATTATAATAGCATCTTCTCCGTTATCAGAATAATACTTTTTTCTTATACCTTCTTCTTTAAAATTAAACTTTTTATAAAGATTTTGAGCAGCTATATTAGATGTTCTCACTTCTAATGTTATATCTGTACAATTATGTTCTTTACAAACTTCCAAAAGCTTTATTAAGAGATTAGAAGCTATTCCTTTTTTTCTATAAGATGGATTAACAGCTATATTAGTAATATCACCTTCGCCAGCAACTATCCACACACCTGCATAACCAATTACTTCCTTTGTGGATAAATCTTCGGCAATTACATATTTTGCTAATGGGTTTTCTATTTCATAAGTTATAGAATCTAAGCTCCAAGGAACGTTAAAACATATTTTGCTTAATTCAAAAACACCATTAATATGAGAACTATCCATGAGTTTATAATCTATTTTCATTTTTCATAGCCAACCTTTGTTCTAATTCTCTTACTGCTTGAGGTTTCTTTAAGTAAAGAGGAGCTGAATTCTTATCATCAAAGTTTCCATTCTTTAATTCAATCATTCCAAGTTCTCCAAGTGAAGAAGCTTTTATAATATTTAAGTGATTTGGTGCAAATATAGCATTAGGAATATTTTCTTTTAAATAATCTTTGTGTTTATAAACACCATCACCAGTAAATATAACTTTTTCTCCTTTAGAGTTTATTTCAGTAGCTAACTCTTCTAAAGAAAGAGCAGAATAATCTATAACTTTAGTTAATTTGCCATCGACATTTTTGTAAATGCAAGTAAATACACTATCTCTCAATGCATCCATGATTGGACATATAAGTCCATCGAAGTTTATAAGAGAATATGCTAAAGCATCTAAACTAGAAATGCTAACATAAGGTTTATTACTTCCCATGCTTAACCCTTTTACAGTAGCCATGCCAATTCTTAATCCTGTAAATGAACCAGGACCTTTTGATACTACAAACCCATCAACATCATTTATATCAACTTCGCAATCCTTAAGAAGTTCTTCTACTTTTTCCATTAAAATAACAGAATGTTCTCTTTTAAAATTAATAGTAAATTCACCTAGTACATGTTCATCTCTAAGAAGAGCAACAGTTGTTACCAAGGATGAAGAATCCATACTTAAAACTATCATATTTTTAACTCCTTTATGTAATCATATCTTTCGCCATATGGCTTTAATGTAATATTTCTAAAGTTTTCACCTTTATCTAAGTCTTTTTCTATATGAATATGTAGATATTCATTAGGTAAAATATCTTCTATATAATTAGCCCATTCGATTACTGAAACACCATCTGAAAATATATAATCATCAAAACCTATAGCATATATCTCGTCAGGATCAGATACTCTATAAACGTCAAAGTGATAAAATTTTAATCTTCCAGAATCATATTCATTTACTATAGTAAATGTAGGACTAGTAATATGGTCATCAATTCCTAAACCTTTAGCTATACCTTTAGTTATGTGAGTTTTACCAGTTCCTAAATCACCGGTTAAACATACTATATCACCTGATTTTAAAATCTTACCTAACTCTAATCCAATAGCAGTAGTTTGATCAACGCTATTAACAGAAAAAATCATAAAAAATCCTCCAGTATATAGTTAATAGTAAGAGAGCAATAAACTTAACTATAATAAATTTTTAACTCTTAACTTTTAACTCTTAATTATTAACTATCTTTTATTTTATCCAAAAAGGTGAAAAAAGAAAAGAATTATAAAAAAATACTATAAAAAATGTTGATTTTAATAAAAATATATTATATAATAACTTATGTCTTAGGGGTATGGCTCAACGGTAGAGTAGTGGTCTCCAAAACCATTGGTTGTGGGTTCAAATCCTACTGCCCCTGCCAAATAGAAACTAGTAAGCGAAGCTTGCTAGTTTTTTTGCGTAAAGCTCTAAATTTAAATTTAGCTAGATGAATGTGACTGACAATAAAAATGTTAATTTTGTTATTGTAAATTACACTATAAAAATATAATATAAGTGTTTTAAAATAAAAATTATGTATAGAATTAAGAGGTAAAGATTATAGATTGGAGATAGCTATGGAGAAAGCTTTAGAGATATTAAAAAAGTATTATGGATATAACTCCTTTAGAGGAAAGCAAGAAGAAATTATTAGTGAAATACTAAAAGGTAATGATGTATTGACAATAATGCCAACTGGTGGAGGTAAATCTATATGCTATCAGGTACCAGCTATGCTTTTAGATGGTATAACATTAGTAATATCACCTCTTATTTCATTAATGAAAGACCAAGTAGATAGTATAAATAACATAGGGATACAGTCTGCGTATATAAATTCATCATTAAGTAATTTAGAAATAAATGATATATTAGGAAAAGTTAAAAATGGAGAAATAAAGATATTATATGTAGCACCAGAAAGATTAGAGTCTAATGAATTTTTAACTTTGATAACGCAGATAGAAATATCTCAAATTGCAATAGATGAAGCTCATTGCGTATCACAATGGGGACATGATTTTAGAGTTAGCTATAGGAGAATTAGTAGATTTATTTCATTACTAACTAAAAGGCCTATAGTAACAGCATTTACAGCTACTGCTACAGAAGAAGTAAGAAGAGATATAATAGAAAAATTAACTCTTAAAAATCCAAAGATTTTTATATCAGGCTTTGATAGAGAAAATTTAAAGATAGTAGTTGAAAAGGGTGTAATTAGAAAAAATTATTTATTAGATTATATAGAAAAAAATAAAGATGAATCAGGTATTATATATTGTGCGACTAGAAAAGAGGTTGATAACCTTCATAGCTTCCTAATTCAAAAGGGTATAGATGTTGAAAAGTATCATGCTGGATTAGGAGATGAAGAAAGAAAAAGAGCACAAGAAGATTTTATATATGATAAATCAAAGATTATAATAGCTACTAATGCCTTCGGAATGGGAATAGATAAACCTAATATAAGATATGTAATTCACTATAATATGCCTAAAAATATTGAAGGCTATTATCAAGAGATAGGTAGAGCTGGAAGAGACGGAGAAAACAGTGAGTGTATAATGTTATTTTCTCCATCAGATGTTCAGACTCAAAGATATATTATAGATGCTGGAACTGTGGATCCTGTAAGAAAAGAGAATGAGCTTTCAAAATTACAAACGATGATTAATTTTGTATATAGCCAAGAATGTTATAGAAAATTTATCTTAAAATATTTTGGAGAAGAAGTTGAGGAAGATTGTAATAATTGCAGCAATTGTGAAGCTCAAGGTGAGTTAGTTGATAAAACAGAAGATGCTCAAAAAGTTATTTCATGTGCTTATAGAATGGGACAAAAATATGGAATAGGTATGATTGTGGATGTTCTTAGAGGTTCTACAAATAAGAAGGTTATTGAATTAGGGTTAGATAAATTATCTACTTATAATATAATGAAAAATTACACTAAAGATAAATTATCTGAATTTATAAATATATTAATATCTCATGGATATCTTAATTATAGGGGAGAGTACCCTGTAGTTACTTTAAACAATAAGTCTGTAGAAATAGTTAAAGGTCAAAGACAAGTATTTGTAAGACAAATTAATGTTAAGAAAACAGTATCTAAAAATAATGAATTGTTTAATATATTGAGAATTATAAGAATGGAGATAGCGTCAGAAGAGAAAATACCTCCATATATTATATTTGGTGATAATACATTAAAAGAGTTTAGTACAAGAATGCCAATAACAGAAGAACAATTCTTAGATATTAGTGGAGTTGGTAAAGCTAAGCTTGAAAAGTATGGCGAAATATTTATGGAAGCTATAAGAAAATATATAAATGAAAATAATATTAACGTAAACTTTGTATTTAATACTACAACTAAAGAAGTAAGAGAGACAAAGAGTAAAGGTGATATAAAAGAAAAATCTTATGTTACAACTGTTAATATGTTAAGAAAAAATATAAGTTTTGAGGATGTAGCTAAGGAAAGAGGTATTACTATTCAAACTATATTTAATCATATAGAACAATACTTAGCTGATAATAATGACTTGGGGTTTGATATAAACTTTAGTGATTTTTTTACAGATGAAGAAGAAGCTATTATTGATAAAGCTATAGAAGAAGTAGGGGCAAATACTTTAAAGCCAATAAAAGAAAGAGTCCCTGAAAACATAACTTATAATGCAATAAAGGCCGTAATTTTAAAGAAATTCATTATGAATAACAATATATAACTTAGAAAAATAAGCTGATACATATTAGCTTATTTTTTTTATTTACTAGAGATGTATGAAACAATATGTTACAAATAAGAAACAAATTTTAAAAAGTAGGTATTTGTTTTATTATCTTTGAAAACTATTACAATTTTATGCGTTTAGTTGTACAATGTAATCAAATAAAAGAAATAAAATAGAAAAAAGGTGTGATTATTTATGACGTATACAATAGAAATGAATGGAGCTCAAATGAAGTTCATAAGAGAGTTTTTTGATAACTATGAAGATGATAAAGTTAAATTAACTTTAAAAGACGGTTCTAATAGAATAAAGGTTGTTTATACTGCAGAGTCAGATTTAGAAAAATCAGAACTTGAAGGTCATTTAAAGACATCATTTAAGACTAAATCAAAATATGCAAGTGCACTTTATTACACAATACATGTAAAATAGTTAATATCCTAATTTAGGACAAGTATATATAGTAAGAATTAAAGCAATAAAATGAAGTAGTAAAAAAATAAGAAACAAGGGAGAGAGTAAAATGAAATTTCCAAAGGACTTTTTATTTGGAGCAGCATCAGCATCATATCAGGTTGAAGGAGCATGGAATGAAGACGGAAAAGGCCTTTCTAACTGGGATGTTTTCTCTAAGATACCAGGAAAAACTTTTGAAGGAACAAATGGTGATGTAGCAGTAGATCACTATCATAGATATAAAGAAGATATAAAACTTATGGCAGAAATGGGATTAGAATCTTATAGATTTTCAATTTCTTGGCCAAGAATAATTCCAAATGGAGTTGGAGAAGTAAATGAAAAAGGATTAGAATTCTATAATAATGTAATTAATGAATGTTTAAAATATGGAATAGTTCCTTTTGTAACATTATATCATTGGGATTTACCACAAGTTTTAGAAGAAAAAGGTGGATGGACAAATAAAGAAACAGTAGATGCATTTGTTAAATATGCAGAAGTATGTTTCAAGGCTTTTGGAGATAGAGTTAAACATTGGATTACATTTAATGAAACTGTAGTATTCTGTGGATTAGGATACTTAGCAGGAGCTCATCCACCAGCAATAGTTGGAGATGTCAAGAAATATTTCCAAGCTACACATAATGTATTTACAGCTCATGCTAGATCAATTGAATTATATAAGAGCTTAAAACAATATGGAGAAATAGGTATAACTCATGTATTCTCACCAGCATTTAGTATTGATGAAAACCCAGAAAATATAAAAGCTACTATGCATGCTAGAGAAGTAGACATGCACTGGTACTATGATCCAATATTAAAGGGTGAATATCCTGAGTATGTTGTAAAGTATATTGAAAAGTTAGGCTTTACTCCAGATTGGACAGAAGAAGAATTAGCAGTAATTAAGAGCTCTGCTGATAAGAACGATTTTATAGGATTAAACTACTATCAACCTCAAAGAATTATGAAAAATGATGTAGAAGAAGATGTAGAGAGAACAAGAGAAAATTCAACAGGAGCTCCAGGAAATCCTTCATTTGATGGCGTTTATAAAACTGTTATGATGGAAGATAAAAAGTATACTAAATGGGGATGGGAAATATCACCAGAAGGTTTCTTAGATGGATTAAGACTTCTTAAAGAAAGATACGGTGATGTTAAGATGTACATCACTGAAAATGGATTAGGGGATGAAGATCCAATAATTGAAGATGAAATAGTAGATATTCCAAGAATAAAATATATTGAAGAGCATTTAAGAGCTGTTAAGATGGCTATTCAAGAAGGAATAAATATGAAGGGATATTATGCTTGGTCAGTTATAGATTTATTAAGCTGGTTAAATGGATATAAGAAACAATATGGATTTATATATGTAGACCATAAAAATAACCTTGAAAGAAAGAAAAAAGCATCTTTCCACTGGTATAAGGAAATAATTGAGACTAGAGGCGAAGAACTATAAAATATAAAAAAGATATGACAAGTAATTAGGAAGAATTTCCTAGTACTTGTCATTTTTTCTTAAAAATTATAATATTAATATACACATAAATATTGGGTAATATATAAATAAGATTTTTTATTATAAGTATTTTCCAAAAAAACAAAATTATATTACAATAATATAAAAAGTACGCTAAAGAAAAAAGGGGAAGTAGAAGTATGTTTAGTCACGATAAGATTCAAAGTTTAAATGAATTAGAATTATCTCTATATAGCTATATAATAAAAAATAGTGAAAAAGTTATTTATATGAGAATTAGAGAATTAGCAAATGAAGCCCATGTTTCTACTACTACAATTTTAAGATTTTGTAAAAAGTTAAATTGCGATGGATTTTCAGAATTTAAGGTTAAGCTAAAGCTATACATAGAAAACGGAAAAAGTAATCAATTAACTGATAATACAGCTATGCTAATTGACTTTTTAAAGAAAACAGAGACAGAAGATTTCAAGAATAAAATAAAACAAATTTGTGAAATTGTTAGTGGGGCTGAGAGCGTAGTATTTGTTGGAATAGGGGGTTCAGGAATATTAGCTAAGTACGCAGCAAGATATTTATCATCAGTAGGTAAATTTGCTATTTATTTAGATGATCCTTTTTATCCGACAAAGTGTAAACATTATAAAAATAGTGTAGCAATTGTATTTTCTGTATCAGGTGAAACACCAACAGTTATAGATCATGTTAATAAGTTGAAAAAAGAAAAAAGTTCAATTGTTAGTATAACTAATAATGAAAATTGTACTTTGGCTAAGATGTCAGATATAAATTTAAGTTATTATATTCAACGAGCAAAAGTTGAAGACTATGATATAAGTACTCAAGTTCCGGTTTTGTATATAATTGAATTAATAGGAAAAAGATTATATAATTACTATTTACGATATCCTAATAAATAAATATGATTTTTTAGAAAATACACAAAACAATGTGTATTTTCTTTTTTTATATACAATTTTTTAAATGTATATACAATTATTGAAAGAGCTTTAAATAAAACGTTCCAGTGAGGTTAATGCAAAAATGTCAAAAAAACAAAGTGTTACAAAAAAGTAACAAATTTTAAAGTAACTGTACTTGTTTTTTACGACTTGAAAATGATTACAAATTTTAAATTTATGTAGTATACTATAGTCACAGGGAAGGAAAAGAGGTGAAGCGATAGTGATTCATTCAGAATTAGATAAATTTAAAGATGGATTTCTATGGGGGAGTGCCTCGGCAGCATATCAAGTTGAAGGTGCCTTTAACAAGGATGGAAAAGGCTTAAGCATATGGGATACATTTAGTAAGCTAGATGGAACAACATATAAATCAACAAATGGTGATATTGCAGTTGATCATTATAACATATATAAAGAAGATGTTGCTTTAATGAAAGAAATGGGATTAAAAGCATACAGATTTTCAATATCATGGAGTCGTATCTTTCCAGATGGAAGAGGACAAGTTAATGAAGATGGTTTAAAGTTTTATGATAACTTAATAAATGAGTTAATAAAAAATGATATTAAACCAATAATTACAATATATCATTGGGATTTGCCACAAAAACTTCAAGACTTATATGGTGGTTGGGAATCAAGAGAGATTATTGATGACTTCAATAATTATTGCATAACTCTTTATAAGAGATATGGAGACAGAGTAAAGTATTGGATAACATTAAATGAACAAAATGTATTTATATTATTAGGATATAAATTAGCACTTCATCCACCAATGGTAAAGGATGATAAGAGAATGCTAAATGCAAATCACATTGCAAGTTTAGCAAATGCAAAAGCGATTGAATCGTTTAGAAAATATGTACCTAATGGAATGATTGGGCCAAGCTTTGCTTTTACACCTAATTATGCATATACTTGCAAAACAGATGATGTTCTAGCAAGAGAGAATGCTGAAGATATGAATTGTCACTGGTGGTTAGATATATATTGTTGGGGAACATATCCAACATTTACTTTAAGCAGATATGAGAGACAAGGTGTAGCACCAGAAATCGAAGATGGTGACATTGAACTTTTAGAAAGAGGAAAACCTGATTTTATAGGAATCAACTATTATAGAAGTGAAACTGTTGAAGCAAATGAAATAGATGGAATAAGTAATTTTGAGGAAATAAATACTTCAGGTAAGAAGGGAACATCAAAAAATTATGGAGTTCCTGGTGTTTTCAAAACAGTAAAAAATCCTCATCTAGATTCAACAAATTGGGATTGGGAGATAGATCCTACAGGATTAAGAATAGGTATTAGAAGAATAAATAGCAGATATAGGCTACCTATACTTATCACTGAAAACGGTTTGGGAGAGTTTGATAGATTAGAAGATGGACAAGTTAATGATGATTATAGAATAGATTACATAAGAAATCATATAAAAGCTTGTCAAGAAGCTATTACAGATGGAGCTGAACTATTAGGATACTGTACTTGGTCTTTTACAGATTTATTAAGTTGGTTAAATGGTTACCAAAAACGTTATGGATTTGTATATGTAGATAGAGACGAGTCGAATGTAAAGGATTTAAGGCGATTTAAAAAGAAAAGTTTCTATTGGTACAAAAAGGTGATAGAAACAAATGGTCAAGTTTTATGAGTTTATAATTAAAAATTAATATATCAAATTAAAAATAAAAAAATGTTTAAATTTAAGGAGGAATTATCATGAAAAATATTTTATTAGTATGTGCAGCTGGAATGTCAACAAGCCTTTTAGTAAACAAAATGAAGGCAGCAGCAAAAGACAGGGGATTAGAAATAGAAATAAATGCTTTACCAGTATCTGAATGCTCATCAGTAATAGACAAGGTAGACATAGTATTATTAGGACCACAAGTTAGATTCCAAAAACCACAAGTAGATGCTTTAGTAAACGGAAGAATCCCAGTAGATGTAATTGATATGAGATTATACGGAACAATGAACGGAAAAGCTATATTAGAACAAGTTATAGCAAAAATTGGAGAATAATAAATAATATTTATTATAATTAAAAATTAAGGGGGACTTAAAGATGAATTTTATGGACAAATTTAATAGTGTTATTGAAAGAGCACTAGTGCCTGTAGCGGCAAAACTAAATGCACAAAGACATATATGTGCAGTAAGAGACGCATTTATATTAACATTCCCATTAACGATGGCTGGTTCGTTAATGATTTTATTAAACTTCGTTTTATTATCACCAGATGGATTCATAGCTAATCTATTAAATTTAGGTGAATTAATACCTAACTTAGCTGATTATCAAGCAATATTCTCACCAGTATTAAAAGGTTCAACTGATATTTTAGCAGTTTTAGTTGTTTTCTTAATAGCTAGAAACCTTGCAAAGTCACTTGGTGGAGATGATTTATTAACAGGATTAACTGCACTTTCAGTATTCTTTATAATTTATCCATCAGCAGTAGATGGTGGTTTACAAACAACTTATATGGGACCACAAGGTTTATTCGTTGCAATTATAGTAGGATTATTAGTAGGTGAAATATTAACAAGACTTACAAAGACTTCAAAGTTAGAAATTAAAATGCCAGAGCAAGTGCCTCCAGCAGTTGCAAGAACATTTAAAGTATTACTTCCAATTATTATAGTTACAATTGGATTCTCAGTATTAAATTACATTATATTACAAGTTACAGATGGTGGTGGAATCCATACATTAGTATATAACGTATTACAAGCACCGTTAACTAAATTAGGTGATAGTATATGGTCAGTAGTTGCATTTGGTATTATATCAAATATACTATGGGTTATGGGTATTCATGGACCTAATACAGTACAAGCAGTTAGAGACGTAGTATTTGCAGAAGCTAATGCAGCAAACTTAAAGTTCGTTTCTGAAATGGGAACAGCTTGGGGAGCTCCTTATCCAAACACTTGGGCTTTATATGATGCATTTGGTAACTACGGTGGATCAGGAATGACTTTAGGATTAATTATAGCAATATTTATCTTTAGTAGACAAAGAGATCAAAAGGATATCGCAAAATTATCACTAGCTCCAGGTTTATTCAATATCAATGAATCAGTAATATTTGGTTTACCAATAGTATTAAACCCAATGTTCTTAATACCATTCGTATTAGTACCAGTAGCAAATGTATTCATAGGATATTTTGCAATTAAATTTGAGTTAATACCTCCAGTAGCATATTCAGTACCTTGGACAACACCAGGACCATTAATACCTTTCTTAGGTACAGGTGGTAATTTCATGGCTCTAGTAATTGGATTTGTTTGTTTAGGTGTGAGCGTATTACTTTATGCACCATTCGTAATTGCTTCTAACAAAGCAGCAGAGAAAATGAATGAAACAAACGACTATGCAGAAATAGTTTAGTATATAAAAATATAGAATAATAAGTAAGAATATAGTATACTAATTCTAGTTACATTAAGTAACTAGAATTAGTGTATATTAAAGGAGAAGAACTATGAACGAATTAGAATTAGTAGCATTTGAAATCATAAGCAATGTAGGAATGGGTAAATCTTTAGCTATGGAAGCAATAAGAGAAGGTAGACAAGGTAATTATGAATTAGCAGAACAAAAATTAGAAGAAGCTAAACAATTCTTATTACAAGGACACCACGCTCATGCTGGATTAATTCAAAAAGAAGCAGCAGGCGAAAAGCTAGAATTCTCTTTAATAATAATGCATGCTGAAGACCAATTAATAAGCGCAGAAACTATAAAAGATTTAGCATTTGAAATGATCGAAATGCACAAGAGCTTAAATAGAGCTTAATATTTAATTAGAAATTAAAGATACATATAGTGTAAAGATGTAAGTTCTTTATTGTACAAGCAATAAAAACGTTTTTACACTATATAAGTATCTATTATATTTATTAATATCATTTAATTAATTATTTATAAGTTGACAAAGAAATATATTTTTGATAAAATAATTTATGTTAAAGGGGTATGGCTCAACGGTAGAGTAGTGGTCTCCAAAACCATTGGTTGTGGGTTCAAATCCTACTGCCCCTGCCAAAGACTTAGTTTATCTAAGTCTTTTTTTGTTTTTCTTATGAATTTACATTTAATTGTTTATAATATTATAGAAGAGAAATAAGAAAAAATTTTATTTTAAGAATAAAAAATAAATGAATTATATGGTATATTTAAATATAAGGTTATAGATATATAGGATATTAGTAATAATATGGTGTAAAATTTTTAGTGATTTATACTGAGATTTTAAAGTCTTAAAAAGGGGAATTAATAGGAGTATTATTTATGATAATAGAAAAAGTATTAAATAATAATGTTGTTGTATCAATAGATCCTAAAACAAAAAAAGAAATAATCCTTTTAGGAAGTGGAATTGCTTTTAATAAAAAAATAGGTCAAGAAGTGGATGAAAGTAAAATTGAAAAAACATTTGTTTTAGATGATAAAACATTAGGAAATAAATTTAAAAAGTTAATAAATCAAATACCAGATGGAGTTTTTCAGTTATCTCATGAAATAATATCTCATGCTAGTAAAGAATTAAATGCAAAATTTGATAAGCAAATATATATATCTTTATCAGATCATATAGCGTTTGCAATAAAAAGATATAAGAAGAATATGATGATAAAAAATGAATTACTAAATGAAATTAGAAGAGTTCATAAGAAAGAATATAAAGTAGCATTATGGGCATTAGAATTTTTAAATAGGAAATTAAAAATTGAATTGCCAGAGGATGAAGCTGGATTTATAGCATTACATTTTATTAATGCAAGCTTAAACCAATCAACAATTAACTCTATAGAATCTACTAAAATAGTTAAAGATATATTAAATATAATAAGATATTATTTTTCATTAGAATTTAAAGAAGATGATTTAAATTATGATAGATTGCTTACGCATTTAAAATATTTTTCCAAAAGAATAATTGAAAATAATCAGGATAATGCTTCGGAAGACGAATTTATTAATATGGTAATTAAAAGCTATCCTGAAGCTTATAATTGTACACTGAAGATAAAAGAATATATAGTAAATAACTATAAGTATGACGTTAATAGTAATGAAATAGTATATCTAACACTACATATTCAAAGAATTGTATCAGTGTCTAGATATGATAATTAAAAAAGAGACGGTTTTCCGTCTCTTTTTTAATTATCATATCTTTGACTATCCATTGAGAGTATGGAGTGGCGTAATTAGAATCTTTATTTTCTTGTATATATTCATAAAATGAATCAAGAAAACCTAACCTATAACCATCATTTGTTAATACAACTCCTCCAATATTATACTGATAAGAAAGAATTTGATCTAATGTTAGGTTATTTTGATTATTCATTATTTGGTAGAGTACCATAAAAGTGGTAGTTCGTCCTTCACCTGCATGACAATGAAAATGTAAGTGGAGATCATCTGGCTTATTTTTTATGAAATCTACGAATTCATCAACAGTATCAGGTGTAGGAACTCCTCCATCTCTAACTGCAAAACGTTTATATTGCATACCACAATCTGTTATAGCCTTTTCTTCAGTGCAAACAGATTCTGCTTCTAAGCATTTATATAATTTACCATTTTCGTGAAATATATTAACTTGAGAATTAGTTTTTATTTTATTAAGTTCTGAATTTTCTTTTTCTATAGTTTCTACTGAATCAAAACCATTATTAATTAGTTTATAGAAGTTATGATAGCTTATAGCTAAATCATTTAATAGTCCATGAGATTCTTGCCTCAAATCTACAATGCATATATTTTCTTTATTTATAGCCTTTTTCAATGGTTCTACTTGATCCTTAGTAAATTGAGCACTTCCTGAAATATTAAGAAGTGTGACATCTCTAAATCTATTAGGCAAAGGTGTTTTTAAGTCGCTATCTAATATAATAACATCCTTATTTTTCTTAAAAATATACGAATTACTGTCTGCTTTAGGAAAAGCACCTATTAAAGCCGAAGATGATATAAGGATTGTAGATAGTATGGATAATTTCTTTAAAAATTTACTGTTCATATATACCTCCATTTATAGAATTTATAATATTTTTTGTTATTTAAACTTTTATTATTCAAGCAATATTTTATAGCTTTATTAAAGCAATGAAATATGTTTAAAATTTAGAAAAAGTGGACAGTATTTTAGAAAAAAGGGTAGGTGTTTTTATGGATTTTATGTATATTCAATTAGTAATTTTTTTAACTATAATATTAAGTGCTGTCATAGCTGGTAAGAAGGGTGCATTAATATCCTTTTTAGTATGGGCAGTTGAAACTTATATAATATTTAAAGTAGATAGTTTTAGTTATCTGCAACTTATAACATTAGGGTTATCATTCCAAATAGCAATAATTATAGCTATAATAAGAGATTTAGTTGCAAAGCAATTTAAAAAGAAGGTAAATAATTAATTATATATTCCAGTATTTTCTTGTAATATAAAAGTCATCTCAGGGCAATATAATAGTGTAGACAGGAAACAAAATAAAATATAACAATATTCTATTAGTTACTGTTTATAATTCATGAAACCAAGGGAGGAATCAGACATGTCAAAAGCATTAGTTCCAGAAGCAAAAAATGGGTTAAGCGCATTTAAGAACGAAGTAGCGAATGAGTTAGGAGTACCATTTACAGATTATAATGGTAACTTAACATCTAGACAATGTGGTTCCGTTGGTGGTGAAATGGTTAAAAGAATGGTAGAACAATACGAAAGTGGATTAAAGTAAAGCACCACTAAGGAAACACACTAAAAGATGGTCAATATCTTGAGAGGGTGATATCTTATGGAGAATTTACCGCCAGAAAAGTATTGAAAATCTATTATTCGCTAAAGGGAAAGAGATGCAGAGTTTGCATCTCTTTTTCTTTTACACAAAATATGGTAAAATAAGAACAAAGGTTCGTTAAGGGGGATAATATGAGAAAGGTTAAAATTTTACATTGTTCAGATATACATTTTGATACTCCTTTTAAAGAGTTGAGTAAAGAAATTGCAAACAATTGTAGAGAAGAATTATTAGAGACATTTAAAAGAATAATAGATTTAACTATAGAAGAAAATGTACAAGTATTATTTATTGCAGGAGATTTATTTGATAATTTTACAGTAAATAAAACAACGTTAATTTTTATTATTAATCAATTAAAAAGAATAAAAGATAAATATATATTTATAGCTCCAGGAAACCATGATCCTTATTATGAAAAATCTTTTTATAATATGATTAATTGGCCAAGCAATGTTCATATTTTTACAGGGAAGATGAGTAAAAAAGAAATAAATGAATTAGGATTAGTAGTGTATGGAGCTGGATTTACAAAAAAGTATGAGAGAGAAACTTTAATTAATATTGAAGAGTTAGATACTTCAAAAATAAATATGATGGTATTGCATGGAGATATATCTACTAAGGATGCTAAAAATGACTATAATCCAATTTCTTTAAAAGATATAAGGAATTCTTATATGGATTATATAGCATTAGGACACATTCATAAATTTTCAGGAATATTAAAAGAAGAAAATTCTTATTATGCTTATAGTGGCTGCCCTCAAGGTCGTGGATTTGATGAAGTAGGGAAAAAAGGAGTTATTTTAGGTGAGGTATATAAGGGAGGCGTAGATTTAAAATTTATTCCTATTAATAAAAGAGAATATATAGTTAAAGATATTGATATATCGGAATGTGATACATATGAAGATATTAAAGAAAAATTACTTAGTATTCTAGATGAAAAAGATAGGTTAAACAATCTATTTAAGATCACACTTACTGGTAATATAAAAAGTCACTTATATTTAGATATTAAAACGTTAGTAGAAAAATTAAAAAATGATTATTACTTTATAAAAGTTTTAAATAAAACAACTGTAGAAATGAATTTAGATGAGTTAGCTAATGATTATTCTATAAGAGGTAAGTTTATAAAGAGAATGTTAGAAAAGCTTAAAGAAGCAAATGAAGATGAAAAGGAAATAATAAATAGAGCATTAAAAATTGGATTGCAGAGCCTTTCAGAGGAAGAGGTGAAATTAAATGATAATTAAAAAAGTTAATATTATTGCCTTTGGAGGGTTAAAAAACAAAGTTGTAGAGTTTGATAATGGAATTAATATAATTTATGGCGAAAATGAAACTGGAAAGAGCACTATTCAATCTTTTATAAAGATATGGTTATATGGATTTAGTAGTAATAGAGGTAAAGATTTAAGGGTAAATGAAAGATTAAGGTATATGCCGTTATCTGGAGAGGTAATTAAGGGAGAGCTTTGGGTCGAATTTAAAGATAAAACTTATATTATAAAAAGGACTTTTGGCAAAACCAAGAAAGAAGATACTTCATTAATAATAAATGCTTTAACAGGAGATGAAGTTAAGGATATAAATTCAGAAGAACCAGGAAAGTATTTTTTAAATATTAATAGATCTACATTTATAAAAACGCTTTTTATAAGACAATTAGGAAGTGAAGTAAATAAAGATAAAGATGAAGAGATTTTAGATAAGATATTAAATTCTGTAGGAGTTTCAGAAGGAGATGTAACGGTAGATAAGGCTTTTATAATGTTAGGCAATTATAAGAAGTATTTAAGTAATATTAGAAAGAGTGGATATTTAGATAAGCTAAGAGAAAGGTATAGTTTATTATTAGCTGAAAGACATGAAAGATATAATTTAGCAGAAGAGAATTTAGATAATGAAAAAGAGCTACTAAATTTAAAAGAAGAAAGAGAAAATACAAAGAGTGAACTTTCAAATTTAGACTGTTATAAAAAATATTTAAAAAAGATTAAATTGCAAGAAGAATATGAGGATATTATAAAGTATTTAAGAAAAAAAGAGGAGCTTCAAAAAAAAGAAAAAAATATTAGTAAGTTTCTAATTAATAATAATGATGAAGTATTATTAGAGACAGTTGATTTATTAAAAGAAGAATACTCTATGTATTTAAGACTATTAGATTTAAGAGAAAAGGCTAAGGTTAAATTAGATTCTAGATTAGATGAATTAAAGAGGTCGGAAGAACCTCTAAAAGAATATAAATATATAGAAGAATTAGGTGAAGATATTTCTAAAGAGTTGATAAAATTAAAAATTGAACAGGATTCTTTAAGAGAAAAAATAGAGATTAATAGAAAAATAGATAAAGAAATTACTTTACTTAAAAATAAAGCAATATTAGCTAAAGAGCATATTGGAGATGCTTATAAGATAGAAGATATTAGAAAAGATGTAGAGAGTGAACTTGAAATATATGAAGAAAAGTTGAAGAGTTTAAAGTTTGCTATGGAAAATAAAAAAAATAATAGTATTTTAAATAATAAGTATATAAAGGTATCTATAGGATTATTAGCAGTAATATTTTTTGTTTTAGGATTAGTATCGAACAGTATTGGTATCAGAATAAGTTTATTTACAATGTGTGCATTGAGTATTTTATTATTATTTTTAGGCAACAGAATAATAGAGTTAAAAGGAAAATCTTATGTAAGTTCCTTAAAGAAAGATGTAGAGAAAATAGAGTTAAACCTAGAACAGTATAATAAAATAGTTGGAGTTATAGATTTTGGACAACTTATAAGATATTTAAAATTATATAATGAGTATTTAGGTATTAAAGAAAATATAGAAGTAAAAATTAGTGAAAAATACAATCAAAAAGAGCTGTTAAACTTAGATGATGCTAATGATAAATTCAATGCTAACAAAGAAAAAATCGATAGTTATTTAAAAATATCTAAAGCAGACAATATAGATGTTTTAATAGATGATATATATAAGTTTGAGGAAATTAATAAAAATTGTAATTCTTTAAAGCATGATGCAAAAAGTGATGAAGAAGTATTATGTGATTTTGAGAAACAATTAGAAGCAAAAAAAGATATCATTTTTGAAAAATTAAAAGAGGTAGGATTAGAAGGTATTGATATTATCGAAGTAGGAGAAAAGTTAGATGAATTAAAACGTAAAATAAATCAAAAAAGAGAAATTCATAGAAGCTTATTATCGGTAGAAGAAACTTATTTAGCCTTAATAAAAGATAAAGATATTGAAAAAATTAAGAATGAGATAAAAGAAATAATTGATGTGGATTTTAAGTTTAGTTTTAAAAATGAAGAGGAAATTGATTCAGAAATAAAAAGAAAATCCAATGAATTAATTCAAATTGAAAAAGATATAAAGGATTTAGAAAACAAAATAGAGAATTTATTTAAAGGCAGACGTAACATAGCTGAAATTGAAGATGAGATTACTAATATAGAATATAATATAAATGAAGAAGAAAAAAATTTAAAAGCTGTAGAATTAGCAAAAGAAGTATTAAATCAATCTTATGATGGATTAAGAAATGACTTTGGACCAATATTAAATAAAAAAGTAAACTCGTTATTTAAAGAGTTTAGTGATAACAAATATAGTAACGTTTTAGTTTCTGATAAATACGAAATGAAGTTAGTATATAATGATGAAGTTTTATCATCACAACTTTTAAGTAATGGAGCTAATGATCAATTGTATTTAGCATTGAGAGTTGCATTTATAGAGATGATATTTAATAGTAAAGATGTAACCTTATATTTAGATGATGCTTTTACTCAATATGATGATAACAGAATTAAAACTATATTAAGCTATTTAGCTTCTGAGAGTTTTATTCAGATATTAATATTTACTTGTCAAAATAGAGAAGAATCTTACTTTAAGGAAAAAGGTATAAACCATAATTATATTTTATTATAAGTTTGGAAATTATATAGATAATATAGTAAAAATGGAAGGGATTTTATGAAAAAGATATTGTTAATTATTATAGTAGCTATATTATTATTTATTACAATTATTAATTTTCAAGATGATAATAATTTTAAGGATAAAAGCAATTTGTTTAGAGTAGAAAAAATAAAGTGGATTCCACTTTATTTTTTTGTGGATTAAAAAGGAAATTTAGTCTAAACTTATAATATAGAGAATTAGGAGAGGTAGTAAGAATGTCAAAACCATATGAATTTTATAAAGCAAAAATTGAAGAAAATAAAAATATTTTAAATAAACTAGAAAAAACATTAATAGTATATTCATCTATTAGATTAGCTATAGTTATTATCTGTATAGGGTTATTATATCTTCTATATAAAAGTAATAATATTATGGGAATGTTGCTTACGTTTTTAGTATCATTTGTTGTATTTTTAATTGTAGCATTTATGCATAATAATAAATTAAATGAAAAAAAGAAATTAAATATTCTTTTAGAATACAATAAAAATGGATTAAAGAGAATAAATGGAGAATGGAAGAACTTTGAGGATATAGGAGAAGAATATATCAATAAAGAGCATAGATTCTCAAAAGACTTAGATATATTTGGAAAGAATTCTTTGTTTCAGTGGATAAATACTACAAACACTTTATTTGGTAGAAAAGCTTTAGCTAAAAAACTTAATATGAATTATAGTTTAAATAGACTTACTATAGAAAATGAACAAAAAGCAATACAAGAGTTAAGTGAAAAAAGAGAGTTTGCAACTAATTTATTTGTAGATTCTTATGAATTAAAAAGAAACAAAAATAGTAATATTGATGAACTATTAAAGTGGGCAAAGGAAGAAAAATCAAGTAGATTAACAATAAAGTATATACCTTACTTTTTTATAGCAAGTACTACTATATTTATAATTTTAGCACTAACTAATAAGATGCCGGGTACGTATTTACTTTTAGTGTTTGCAATAAATTATTTAGTGGTAAAATTACTAACAAGAAATTTAAGCCATGTAATTAACTTGTTTATAAGTAATAAGTCTAAAGTAAATCAATATAGTAATTTATTATCTCTTATACAAGATGAACAATTTAAAAGCTATAGGCTTAGAGAACTAAAGAGACAATTGGCAAGTAATGATTTAGACTGTAAGAAAGAGATGAAAAAACTTAAAAATATTATAAGTTGGATGGGCGATAGTGTTAGTAACGCATATTATTTAATAATAAACGTTTTATTTCTTTCAGATATTTTTATATTAAATAATTTAGAAGAATGGAAAGAGAAAAACGGTAAGTATCTTGAAGAATGGCTGAATATAATGGGAGAGGTAGAAGCCTTAGTTAGTTTATCTAACTTAGCTTTTGAAAATCCAAATTGGTCATATCCTGCAATATCAGCTGATAAGATAATAGTAGCAAAATCAGTAGGGCATCCGATGCTAGGTAATAAGGCTGTGGTAAATGATTTTACTTTAAATAATGAGAAAAGAGTAGCATTAATAACAGGGTCTAATATGTCTGGTAAAAGTACATTTTTAAGAACTATCGGATTTAATATGATTCTAGCATATTTAGGATTACCTACATTTAGTGATTCTTTTAAGTGTGGAATTTATAATATATATACTTGTATGAGAACAGAAGATAATTTAGAGGAGAGTATATCATCATTTTATGCTGAAATATTAAGAGTTAAATTATTAATAGATGCAGGAAAAAGAGGAGAAGATGTATTTTTCTTATTAGATGAAATATTTAAAGGAACTAATTCTAGTGATAGGCATGATGGAGCTAAGATATTAATAGATCAATTAGTTAAGAGTGGAGCTATTGGATTAGTTTCTACTCATGATTTAGAACTGTGTGAGTTAGAAAATACAAGGAAATGGTTAATAAATTTTAATTTCCAAGAGTATTATGAAGATAATAAAATAAAGTTCGATTATAAATTGAGAAGTGGTATTAGTAAGACTCATAATGCAAAACATTTGATGAAGTTAGCGGGTATTGAGATAAGTTAGGGGGAGGAAGATTTGGCTTTTATCATAATAGATTTGGAATTTAATAATTTAAGTGGAATACATAAATGTTTTCCTAATATATACAATGAAATTCCAAATCTAAAGAAATTGGATTTAGTTAATGAAATTATAGAAATTGGGGCTATAAAAGTTGATAAATATATGAAGCCTATGGATAGTTTGAAAGTATATATAAAACCATCAGTTATACCAGTATTAAATCCTAATATTTTAGATATTACAGGAATAAAAGAAGAAAATTTAAAGGATGGGGTTTCTTTTATAGAAGGTATTGAAAAATTAAAGGAAATAGTAGATGAAGGGGATATAGTATGCTCTTGGGCAAAAGATGATATAGTAGAAATAATAAGAAATGCAAATCACTACAATTATAGAGATATATCATGGATAAACAAATATTTAGATTTGCAGGAGTATACTACGAACATTTTAGGATTTAAAAAATCATTAAGTTTAAGTAATGCATTAAAGCATTTAAAAATAAAGTTTGATGGAGAAAAACTACATGATGCTTTAAATGATGCTGTTTACGAATTTAATGTATTTAAACATTTATATAATACTAGAGCTATAGAAAAATATATAGTTAATAATATATATGAAATGCCAGCTTTAGATGTTGAGACTTTAAGTGATCATGAAATTGATTATGATAAGGTAAAGCAATTATGTCCAAGATGTAATAAAAAAATAGATTGTGAATATCCCTTTAAATTAATGGGATGGAGATTTGTAAGCATTGGTATATGTAATAGATGTAATAATAAACTATTAAGTGAATTAATAGTTAAACGTAGTCTAGGTGGAAAAATAATATATCAAGAGATTTTATCATTTATTGATGAAATAGAATATTCTAGATATGAAAATAGATTAAAAGACAAGCATTAATTAATAATTTATTAAATATATATAAAGAGTAACAAATAGGATAAGATATGTGATAAAATGAAAGTGTAATAAAATTTAACCTTTAAGGGGATGGAAGATTATATATGAATATTGCATTTCTTTTAACACCGAAGAATGAAGTAATATATGAATATTTAGATGCGACAATGAGACAAGTTATGGAGCGTATGGACCATCATGGATATACTGCAATACCTTTGATAGATAGAAACGGAAAATATGTTGGAACTTTAACAGAAGGTGATTTACTTAGAAAATTAAAAAGTACACCAGACTTAAATTTTAAAAACACAGGAACAATTAAAATAAATGAAATACCAAGAAGAAAGAAACATAAATCAGTATCAATAAATGCTGATGTTGAAAGTATAATAAATTTAGCAACAACACAAAATTTTGTTCCAGTAATTGATGATAATGGAATATTTATTGGGATAATTAAGCGTAGTGATATAATTAACTATTGCTATAATATTATACGTAAGGAAAAAAGCGTAGTTTAAAAGAACTAATAAATAAAACTTAAGAATTAAAGTTTAAAAGTGCCAATAGGCACTTTTTTTATTTGAATAAATTAAATTGTAAATCTATTTATAAAGAAAGGAAATACACTACTCATATACATTCATAGGTGTACACTTACAGCATAATTTCAAATTACTAAATTTAAGATTTAGATTTTCAATTAAGTTAGATTAACTAAATTGAAATTTAGGGCCTCACTATAAGTAAGTATTGTATAAAATACCATATTAGCTTAAAATAATTATTATAATGTAATTTAAAGGAGTGTAGAAGATGTCAGAAGAATTAAGAGAAGATTCAATGAAGGATTTATTAAAAGAATTTGACGTTAAAAGAATTAAATCAGGGGATATATTAAAAGGTCAGGTTATAGATGTAAACGATAAGGAAGTAGCGGTTAACATAAACTATGCTTTTGATGGAGTTATTTCAAGGGAAGAATTAACTAATGATGATAAATCACCTCTAGAAGTAGTTCAAAAGGGAGATAATATTGATGTATATGTTATTTCTCCAAATGATGGTGAAGGATATGTTCAATTATCAAGAGTAAGAGCACTTCAAATAACTGAGAAAGAAGAGATAAAGAAAGCCTTTGAAAGTGGAGAAACTATAAAGGTTAGAGTTAAAGAAGAAGTAAAAGGCGGAGTTGTAGCTTATTATGGATCAATAAGAGTATTTATTCCAGGTTCACAACTTTCAAGAGAAAGAGTTGATTTTAAAAACTTCATCGGAAAAGAACTTGAAGTTAAATTAATAGAATTAGACATGAGAAATAGAAAAGTTGTTGCTTCTAGAAGAGTAATTGAAGAAGAGCAATATCAAGTTGAAAAGAAAGCTCTTTGGAACAATCTTAAAGAAGGTGAAAAAAGAGAAGGTACTGTTAAAAAGATATTAAAGGTAGGAGCTATCGTTGATATTGGAGGAATAACAGGATTAGTTCATATAAATGATTTATCATGGGAAAGAGTTAAAAGAGTTGAAGATATAGTTAATGTTGGAGATAAGGTAACTGTATTTGTTGGAAATATAGATGCTGAAAATGAAAGAGTTTCTTTAATATTAAAGGATGTTAACCAAGAACCATGGAAAGTTTATGGAGATAATATAAAAGTAGGTGAAGTTATAGAAGGAACTGTTGCTAAATTAGTTAGCTTTGGTGCTTTTGTAGAAATATATAGTGGTATTGAAGGATTAGTTCATATTAATGAGATTACAGATGAAAATATTGCTAAGGCTTCAGATGTATTAACTGTAGGACAAAAAGTTAAAGTTAAGGTTCTTGATGTAAATAAAAATGATAGAAAAATTTCATTAAGCATAAAAGATGCTATTGAAAGATCAAATGAATATTTACAATATAATGATTCAGATGAAGAAGTAACTTTAGGAGATTTATTTAAAGGTCTTTTCAATAATTAATTTTATAGATAAAAAACTGCCTTATGGCAGTTTTTTTATATTTTTTCTATTTTAAGCATATTAGTACCACCAGTGTGAGTTGTTGGGAATCCAGCAGCTATTAATATATTATCACCATCATTTGCACATGAAAGTTTTTTAGCAACTTTTTTAGATTCAGCGATTATTTCATCAGTAGTTTCAAATTGTTGACATAATAAAGGTATTATCCCAAAAGTTAAATTTAATCTTCTTAATACATACTCATTAGGGGTAATAGCTATTATAGGGCATTTTGGTCTGTATTTAGATATAAGTTTAGCTGTTGAACCAGAAGTTGTTGCAGCTACTATAGCTTTGGCATTTAATACATTTGATGTTCTACAAGCAGAATAACTTATCGCTTCAGCAAAATCACCCATAGCTGGTTCTCTTAATCGTTGGTTTAGGTATACATAATCTATGTGTTTTTCGGTTTCTTGAGCTATAGTTGCCATTGTTGTTGCAGCTTCTATTGGAAATGCTCCACTAGCACTTTCACCACTAAGCATTATTGCATCTGTTCCGTCAAAAATAGCATTACATATATCACAAGCTTCAGCTCTTGTAGGAAGAGAATTTCTAATCATAGAATCAAGCATTTGAGTAGCTGTAATTACTATTTTACCAGCTTCATTACATTTTCTTATTATATTTTTTTGAATTATAGGTACTCGTTCAATAGGAATTTCAACTCCCATATCTCCTCTAGCAACCATAATACCATCAGCTTGTTTTAAAATTTCATTGATATTATTTACACCTTCTTGGCTTTCTATTTTACCTATGATTTGAATATGCTCTCCACCATGTTCATTTAATATATTACGAACTTCAACAATGTCAGAAGCTTTTCTTACAAAAGAGGCTGCAACAAAGTCAACACCCATTTTACAACCAAAAATAAGATCTTCTTTATCTTTATCAGTTATAGAAGGCAGATTAATGTCTACATTAGGAACGTTAACACCTTTATGATTTTTTATTACTCCACCAACAATAACAGTACATATAATATGTGTTCCTTTAATCTCATCGATTCTAAATTTTAATAGACCATCATCTACTAAAATACTTCCTCCGATAGACACATCTTTGTAAAGAGCAGCATAAGATATAGAACATTTTTCATTGTCACCTAATATTTCATCATCACATATAAAAGTAAATGCTTGTCCATCAATAAGTTCAACTCCATCATTTATAAAGTTATGTGTTCTAATCTTTGGTCCTTTTATATCCAACATAATAGCAGTTGGAGAGTTTTGTTCTTTTCTAATTTTTTTTATTAGATCAATCTTTTGTTTGTGTGTTTCATGAGTCCCGTGTGAAAAATTAAGTCTAGCTACACTCATTCCAATTTGAATAAATTTTCTTAGAATTTCCTCGTTGTCACTTGCAGGTCCGATAGTGAATATCATCTTAGTCCTTTGCATAAAAACACCTCACATTTAGTAAAATAAGAAAATAAAGTATAAATATTTTAAGTATTATATATAGTATGATATACTTTTTCTTATACAATAATTCTAACATAATTTAGGATAAAAGGAGTAATAAATATGAAAGTTTTACAAAATTTAGAACCAAAATTAGTTTTTGATTTTTTTGAAAAAATATCTGACATACCAAGAGGATCAGGGAATGAGAAAGCTATAAGTGATTACTTATTGAATTTTGGAAAAGAGCTTGGACTTGAAACAATTCAAGATGAAGCATTAAATATAATAATAAAAAAACCAGCATCAAAAGGATATGAAAATGCACCAACAGTAATTATTCAAGGTCACATGGATATGGTATGTGAAAAGAATAATGGAACAGACCATGATTTTGAAAAAGACCCTTTAAAGTTAAGAATAGTTGATGATTATATATATGCTACAGATACAACATTAGGAGCTGATAATGGAATAGCTGTTGCATATGGAATGGCTTTACTTGCAGATAATTCTATACCACATCCAGCTTTAGAAGTCTTAATAACTACTGATGAAGAAACAGGAATGTCTGGAGCTATGGCTGTTTCTAAAGATAACCTTGATGGAAAATTATTAATAAACCTTGATAACGAAGAAGAAGGTGAATTATTAGTAAGTTGTGCAGGTGGAGTAAGAACTAACTCAGCTATCAAAATAGAATGGCAAGACAGAGCAGACAAAGCTACTATGTCAATTAACATAAGTGGACTTAAAGGCGGACACTCAGGAATGGACATAATTAAGGAAAGAGGTAACTCTAATAAGATTTTAGGTAGAATACTTAAAGCTTTAAAAGATGAATTAGAATTTAACATAGTTAAAATAAATGGTGGATCTAAGAATAATGCTATACCAAGGGAAGCAGAAGTTATAATATCTTTAGATAATTCTAATGTAGATAAAGTTACTTCAATAGTTAATGAACTTGCAGACGTATTTGCTAATGAGCTTAAAGCACAAGATCCAGGTTTAAAAGTAGTAGTTAATAAGGTTTCTGTAGATGAGTCAAAAGAATTTAATAAAGATACAACAGATAAAGTTATTAATTTATTATACTTATATCCAAATGGAGTAAATACAAGAAGCACTGAAATTGATGGATTAGTAGAGAGTTCAACTAATTTAGGTGTATTAAGTACGAATGAGGACTATGTTGAATTTGATTCTGCTGTTAGAAGTTCAGTTCCATCATTAAAGAAAGAGATAGAATTAAGAATAAAAACTATAACAGAAATTATTGGAGCAGAATTTAGTAGTAAATCTGACTATCCAGGTTGGGAGTATGATCCAAATTCAAAGATGAGAGAGATATGCCAAAAGGTATATAAAGATATGACAGGAAAAGAAGCAAAAATAGTTGCTATACATGCTGGTGTTGAATGTGGATTATTTAATGAAAAGCTTGGAAACTTAGATATGATAAGTTTTGGACCAAATCTTTATGATGTTCATACTCCACAGGAACATATGAGCATAACTTCAGTTAAAAATACATGGGATTACTTATTAAAGATATTAGAAGAAATAAAGTAGTTTGGTATTTTTGATATTAAAGGTTACTACTATGATATGAAATATAGGTTTTTTCAAAGAGAAAAGTCAGGTGAGATAAAAGGTATATTAATATTGTAGTAGATAGAAAATTTAATAATGATAAATAAGAAGTAACCTAAAGATAAAGCAAAACAATAAATGTCTTTAGGTACTTTTTTATTTTAGAAAGTAATTTTTTATTACATAATGTATATTAACTGGAATGAGAGAATATATATTAATATAGATTACTTAAGAAAAAAATATGGCTAGTTTCAGTAAGGAGGGTTAAAAGGAGGAGAATGAAGTATACAAAATATAATTATAAAAGAAGAAGAAACAATGGTGTTTGGAAGTTTATTGCATCATTGTTAGTTGGGATTATTGCATCGTGTATGATTGGATTAGGAGTAGCATGGATAGTGTGGAAGGTGCTCCCTATTAATGATTCTGCACAGGTTGGAGCTGAAATAACTGATGGAATAGAAGTATCAACAGAAGGAAATGGACAACAACAAGAAGGTGAAACGATTGTTTCAGAAGGTGAGAATACTAGTGAATATTATTTCTTACAATGTGGATATTTTTCTAAGAAAGATAATGCAGATCAGACTTATGCAAAAATAGCATCAGAAGGAAGAGCTTTTATAGCTGAAGAATCAGATAAGTATAGGGTACTTACTGGTATCTATACTAGTGAAAATGTTGATTCAGCAATTCAAGAGCTAGGATCAAAAGGAGTTGAAAGCGTAAAGATTACTTTTAGTTTAAATGAAAATGATCCTATAGAAGCTCAAGTATCTGCGATTTGTGATGGATATTTAAAAATATTAACAACTACTTTTGATGATGGGGTAGATCATGTTAATACAGAGGAGTTTAAGAGTTGGATAGATACATTAGATAATATATCTTCGGGAGAAAATATTGAAGTTTTACAAAGTTTAAAAGATTATATTAAAGGATTACCTGAAGAATTAACTAAGGAAAATGTATCATCTGAAATTGATTATTTATATGAAGTATTATTAAGTTTTAAGTAAATAAATTGCATGAGGAAAAATAATTAAAAAATTATAAAAATTTGTATAAAACGAGGAAAATGCTTGTTAGAACTCCTATTAAGTGATAAACTATATTAGAAAAATAGGGTTGTATATAGCATTTTTCTCTTTTCATTTTAAAAAATAGAAGTTTTTTAAAATAATGAGTAAGACAAGCCTAAAATTGGGAAGAATAAAAATAAACTCTGTAGGATGTGATAATATGCATTATATCTTAGCATCAGCCTCACCAAGAAGGCAGGAGTTGCTTACTAAGATAGTAGATAACTTTGATGTTATTGTAAGTAATTTTGATGAAGATAGTGTAAAGTTTAATGGGGATGTAGAAGATTACGTTAAAACTTTAGCAGAAGGTAAAGGAAAAGATGTAGCTTCACAAGCTAAAAAAGATTCAATTATAATTGCAGCAGATACTGTTGTTGTAATAGATGGTAAGATTTTAGGGAAACCAAAAAATGCAGATGATGCTTATAATATGCTAAAACTACTTAGTAATAAAATTCATAGAGTTTATTCGGGAATAGCTGTAATAAATACTACTAATAATATTATGAAAAGTGAGGCTGTATTCACAGAAGTAAAATTTAGTGAGTTAACTCATGAAGAAATAATTAATTACATAAATTCAAAAGAGCCTTTAGACAAGGCTGGAGCTTATGGAATACAAGGATTAGGAGCTCTTTTTGTTGAGAAGATTAATGGTTGTTATTACAATGTAGTTGGATTACCGTTAAATCGTCTTAATAAAATAATAAAAGAAGTTATATAATAGGGGTAGGGGTATTAATCATTAAAGGAGAATATTATGCAAAATAATATCAAGATAAGTGATATACCTAAAAACGAAAGACCTATGGAAAAACTTTTAAAATATGGTGCCGATGATTTAGCTAATGCTGAATTATTAGCAGTGTTATTAAGAAGTGGAACAAAAGGTGAGAATATAATTTCTCTTAGTACACGGTTATTGTCTGACGTTGGGGGCTTAGATGGTCTACTACATATTAATCTAGAAGAGATAAAAAAGATAAAGGGTATAAAAGAGGTCAAAGCTTGTCAAATAATAGCTATGATGGAACTATTTAGACGGTTTAGAACTTTAAGGTCTCAAAATGATGATTTTAAGATATCTTCTCCAAAAGATATTTCCATGCTATTGATAAATGAGATGAACAACTTAAATCAAGAAGTATTAAAACTTATACTTCTAAACACAAAAAATACTGTTATTGGAGTTAAAGATGTATTTAAAGGAAGCTTAAATTCATCAATAGTACATCCAAGAGAGATATTTCGAGAAGCGGTTCAAAGAGGGAGTGCAAATATTATTATTTGTCACAATCATCCTTCAGGCGACCCTACTCCAAGTAAAGAAGACATAAATGTTACATTAAGAATAAAGCAGTGTGGTGATTTAATGGGAATTAAACTGTTAGATCACATTATTATTGGAAATAATAATTATATAAGCTTAAAAGAAAAAGGAATTATATAGATTGAAAGGGGAATTCACATGGGATTTTTCACTAGTAATAAAGACATGGGTATAGACTTAGGAACAGCTAATACTTTAGTTTTCGTAAAAGGAAAAGGTGTAGTATTAAGCGAACCTTCAGTTGTTGCAATAAATAGCGATACAAAAAGACCTTTAGCAGTAGGTGCTGAAGCGAAGTTAATGATAGGTAGAACACCAGGAAATATAGTAGCGATTAGACCTTTAAAAGATGGGGTTATAGCTGATTTTGAGGTTGCTCAAACAATGCTTAAGAAACTTATAGAAAAAGTTTCAAGTAAAAGTGCATTTACAAGCCCAAGAATAATAGTATGTTATCCATCAGGAGTAACAGAAGTTGAAAGAAGAGCTATCGAAGAAGCAGCTAAGTTTGCTGGAGCAAGAGATGTTGTTCTTATGGAAGAACCAATGGCAGCAGCTATTGGAGCAGGTCTTCCAGTTGGAGAACCTACAGGAAGTATGATAGTTGATATCGGTGGAGGAACTACTGAAGTAGCTATTATATCTTTAGGAGGAATTGTTGTAAGCAAATCTTTAAGAGTTGCTGGAGATGAATTAGACCAATCTATAATAGCATACGTTAAAAAAGAATTTAACTTAATGATAGGTGAAAGAACAGCAGAACAAATAAAGATGGAATTAGGTTCAGCATATAAGATTGATGAAGAAAATGCTACAATGGACATTAAGGGTAGAGATATGATAACAGGACTACCTAAGATTGTAACAATTTCTGAGGATCAAGTAAGAGAAGCTTTAAAAGAACCTGTATACTCAATAATTGAGTCTATAAAAACTACGTTAGAAAAAACACCACCTGAATTAGCAGCAGATATAATGGAAAAAGGAATTATGCTAGCTGGTGGAGGAGCTCTTTTAAAAGGCTTAGATGAATTAATAAACCACGAAACAAATATGCCTGTACACATTGCTGAATCACCACTTGATTGTGTTGTTTTAGGAGCAGGAAAAGCACTAGATAACTTCGATGAATTAAGCAAAACACAAAGAGGTCAATAATGAAACCTTTTAAGAACAAACTGGCAGTAACTATTATAGTACTGTCAGTTACATTTTTAGGCATAATTATTTTTTCTGTTAAAAACGGATCTGATAGTATATCTAGTGGCATAGGAGCAGTGGTTAGCCCTTTACAAAAAATTGTTTATAAAGCAAATGATAAATTAAAAAGTTCTGTAGAGTTTTTTGTGAATTTTTCTAAAGTTAAACAAGAAAATGAAGAACTTAAGATAAAAAACTCTGAATTAGAAAATCAAATGATTGAATATAAAGCTTTAAAAGATGAAAATGAAAGATTAAGAGAAGTATTAAATTTTAAAGAAAATAAGAATAATTATGATTATATAGGTGTTAATATAATTGGATATAGTGGGGGAACTGTATCTAATGGGTATATAATTGATAAAGGAACTAACGATGGCGTTGAAAAGGATATGATAATAATAAATTATCAAGGACTTGTAGGGAAGGTTACGAAAGCGGAAAGTAATTACTCTATAGTTGAGACTATATTAAACGAAAATATGGCAGTTTCAGTAATGGTAGATAGTACACGTGAAACTACAGGGATTTTAAGAGGATATAAGGAAAATAAAAATGAAGACCTTGTTAAGGTTTATAATTTGCCTATAGATTCAGAAATTAAAGAAGGTGATGTTATTTTAACATCAGGATTGGGTATGATATATCCAAAAGAAATAAGGATTGGTGAAGTTGTTTCTGTAGAAACAGATAATGTAATGGTCATGAAAAATGCTTTAGTTAAACCTTATGTTGATTTTAATAAGTTAGAGGAATTATTTATAGTAGTTCCGAAAGATAAAGTAAATGTTAAATATGATTAAGAGGTAGCTTATGAAAAGAATAGTTATAGTAGCTATAGCATTATTTTTGTTAATATTAGAAAATACAATACTTCCAAGTTATAGTATAATGCAAGGATATCCAAGTATATTATTTGTATTTGCCATAGCTTTTTCTATAATAAATGGAAAAAAAGATGCCATGTTTATTGGAATAGTTAGTGGGGTATTACAAGACTTATTTTTTATTAATGGATTTGGGATAAATTTGTTGGTTAACTTTCTTTTATGTCTTTTAGCGGCAAAGATTGGAGAAGGAATATTAAAAAACAATAGATTAATTCCTGTTATATCGTGTTTCATTATATCAATATTAAAAATCATAATGATAGCTATATTATTTATAGCTTTCGATAAAAAGGTAGATTTTAATATGGCCATAGTAAGTGCAGTATTAAATACTATAGTAATGTTAATTGGGTATAAATTTGTTTTAACTACTTCTAAAAAGTTTTGGAAGAAAGATGAGTGGAGGTTTAGATGATAGTAAATAAACCGAATAAGAAGAAAAAAGGGTCAACATATACTGTATTTTATGTAATTATGGCCGTTATTTTTAGTGTTATAATTGGCAAGCTTTTATATCTTCAAGTATATAAACATCAAGATTATAAGGAAAAAGCTGATACCGGGTCCACTAGATTTATTTCGGAAAAGGCTCCAAGAGGTATTATTTATGATAGCGATGGTAATGTACTAGCTACCAACAAGCAAAATTATGTATTAACATATATGCAAACAGACGAAGCGGATAAGGCTTTTTATTCTTCAATGAGCAAGATATTTAATATATTAAAAGAAAATAATGAAAAGTTTTTAGATGATTTATTATTAAAAATAAATTCTAGTGGAAAGTTCTATTATAATTTTAAAACTTCTGATACTGAAGCACAAAAATTAGTTGAATTAAGATTTAAAAAGGATAGAGGTCTTAATGATTTAGTACAAAATACTTTGTATAAAGATCATAAAGGAGATTTTACAGATGAACAGTTAAATGCTATAAATGATGCTCTTTTAAGTATTTCAATAGATGATACATTTTATTATTTAGTCGATAATTATAATCTATATGAAATGCTTCTACCAGAAGGATATACAAGTGCTGAAAAAAAAGCTTTAGCAAATAGTTTTGTAGATACTACAATAGATCAAACATCTAAAAATAGAGATTATGTGAAAGAATCTGTTGAGTATGGTAAAAGAGTAACTGAAGAACTATTAAAGGAGTATTCTTTAGAAGAAATAAGAAACTACATGGTTGTTAAAGATGCTATTAAAATGCAGAGTTATGAAGGATATAAGGCTGTTACTATAGCTAATAATATTAAACGTGATACTGCATTTATAATATATCAAAAGCTTAGTGATTTACCAGGAGTAGATGTTAGCTTAGAGCCGGTAAGATACTATCCTTTTGGAAATTTAGCTTCGCATATATTAGGATATGTTTCATCTATTACAGGGTCAGAGGAAACAGTATATGAACTTATGGGATATGATTCATCTACTGACTTAGTTGGAGCTTCAGGAATAGAGGCTGCTTTTGAAGATCAATTAAAAGGTAATAAAGGTGGAACAACTGTAAAAGTAAATTCACAGGGAAGAGAAACAGAAACATTATTTCAACTAGAATCTTATCCAGGTAATAATGTTCATCTAACTATAGATAAGGATGTACAATACGCAGCACAAGAAGCATTAAAAGATACTTTAGAAAGAATAAGACAAACACAGCCAAGTGCTACAAGAGGTGCTGTAATAGCAATTGAAGTAAAAACAGGAAGAGTTTTAGCTATGGCTAGTTATCCAGATTATGATCCAAATGATTTTGCGATAGCTGGAGAGCTTAGTGATGAAAAATATGAGCAGTACTTCAGTCCGGATTTGACTAAGTTTGGAACTGAACATATCAAGAAAACAAATGCAACAAAATCTTTAGATGAGTTATTTCCTTTAAATGAAGATGGTTTAAGAGAAGATTTTTATGATATTTATCCTAGACCTATGTTTAATTACGCTACTTTGGGAAAAATACCTCCAGGATCAGTATTTAAGCCATTAACATCTATTGCAGGACTTATGGAGGGAGTAATTACTACTACAGAAAGTATGAATGATACTTCAGGTTGGTGGGAGAGAGATGGATTTGGAGCTGAAAACTTCCAACATAAAGTTAATGGGCCTACTGACCTTAGATTAGCTTTACAAAAGTCTTCAAACTACTTCTATTATGAGACTGGTTACAGATTGTGGGATAAAAATGGAAGAGATGTTGAAGCATTAGATTCTTTAGCAAAGTATGTTTGGAAATTTGGATTAGGTGTTGATCCTAATTCACCACAAGCGTCTAACCCTAGCACTGGAATAGAGATAGAAGAAGGCTTTGGGCAAACATATAACTTTACATCTTGGAAAAATAAAATAATTGATACACCTATGTACTCATTAGTAGAATCCCTACAAAAAGGAGTTTCAAGTTCAGGACAATATATATTTATTCCGTTAGATATATCTAAAAATGAAGATGATTCTGAAGAACTTAAAAATGCAAAAGAAGCAATAAAAAATAAGATAAAAGAGATTCTTCAAAAAGTTGGTACTGATGAACAGATGAATGATTATACTGAAGTTGCTAACTTGATGGCTCCAGAGATAAAAACATTTATGAAAGTATCTGATAAATATAAGCAATCAGTTACAGATTATGAAGCGAAAACAGGTAAAAAAGTAGATTCAGATGAACAAGTAGATTCAGTATCAAATGCTATAGCAGAGTATATTATAAGTGAACAAACAACGCAAATAACTTCTTTTGCTCAAATAGTAATGGATGCTATTGGTCAAGGGATGAATAACCTTACTCCACTGCAATTAGCTAATTATGTAGCAACATTAGCTAATGGAGGAGAAAGACATAAAGTTATGTTAGTTGATAAGATAACTTCTCCAACAGGTGAAATTATTCAAGAATTTAAACCTGAAGTTGTTGATAACTTAGAAATACCGAGTGAATATTTACAAGCGGTTAAAGAAGGTATGCGTAGAGTTAATACTAGTTCAGAAAATGGTATGGCATATCAATGTTTTGGTGAAGGAAACTTCCCAATAGCTGTTTGTGGTAAGACAGGTACAGCTGACTTTGGAACACAAGAGCAATATGATGAGCAAGGAAGAAAACCATATGGTAACTATATAAGTTTTGCACCTATGGATGATCCTCAGATTGCTATATTTAGTACATTATATGATGGAAATAAAGGTAGTGATGGAGCTCCAATTCATAAGGCTATTTATGAAGCATATTTCAAAGATGAGTTGTTAAAACTAAATCCTTCATACGCATCTAACTCTGAAAGCTTTGTTAAGTATGTGCAAAATGCACCAAAAGACAATACTAGTGAAGCAGAGGGAAATGCTACTGCGGAATAAAAAATAAAAAAATATAATAATAAATTTATTACAAATCACTTATTTTGTATGATTATACTACAAAATAAGTGATTTTTTATGAAAAAAGTAAAAAATAGTTAATAGACATTATATTATTAATTGTAAATATATGCTATAATTTAAAAGATAATTTATTTAAAAAGTTTGTATTAAATTGGTGGAGGGTAACCAATGAAAGATAGCAGAATACAAGTTAGAGGTAATAAAGAAGGTATAAACGCGATAATTGATATAGAAAAGTTTGCTACCTTTGATGAAGTTATTGAAGCTTTAGTAAATACTTTATCTATAGGAAAAGGATTTTATAGAAATTCCATAGTAAAGCTTACAGCTAATTTTAAACATGTTACCGAGTCAGAAATAGCTAAGCTTAAGGATGAACTTTTTGATAAAATATGTATAAGAGATTGCGTTTTTGAAGACATAAGTATAAAAAAAGGGGAAGATAATAAGGTTTTTAATGGAATTTATGAAGGGAAAACAAAATTTATAAAGAAAACTGTAAGAGGTGGACAATTAATTAATTACCCGGGAAATATTGTGATAATAGGCGACATAAATAGCGGAGCTGAAGTCGTTGCAGGAGGAAATATAATAGTATTAGGAAGCATAAAAGGACAAGTTAGGGCTGGATTTAGTGGAAATGAGAAGTCAATTGTCGCTGCATTTTCTCTGCAACCTGAATTGCTACAGATAAGTAATATAGTAACTATATCACCTGAGGATGGGATTAAACCTTCTTATCCAGAAGTTGCAAAAATTAAAGATGGAGCCATAGTGGTGGAGCCATATTTACCAAATAAATATATATATTAAATGTGGAGGGATAAAAATGGGAGTTTCTATAGTTATTACATCAGGTAAAGGTGGAGTAGGAAAGACTACAACTACAGCAAACCTAGGTACAGCATTAGCTGCTTTAGGTAAAAAAGTAGTAGTGGTTGATGGAGATACCGGTCTTAGAAACCTTGATGTACTTATGGGGTTAGAAAATAGAATAGTTTATACGATAATGGATGTTATTGAAAATAGATGTAGATTAAAACAAGCTTTAATAAAAGATAAGAGATATCCAAACCTATGTCTTTTACCTACAGCTCAAACTAAAGATAAAGATGATATCAGTACTCATGATATGTTAAATATAGTAAATAACTTAAAAGAAGAATTTGATTATGTTTTAATAGATTCTCCAGCAGGTATTGAGCAAGGATTTGAAAATTCAGTTGTTGGAGCTGATAAGGCAATAGTAGTAGTTAATCCAGAAATTACTTCAGTTAGAGATGCTGACAGAGTTATTGGAAAGTTAGATGCTAAAGGCTTAGAAGACCACGCTGTAATAGTAAATAGATTGAATTATGAAATGACTAAAAAAGGCGATATGCTTGATGTCCCAGATATAATTGAAACTTTATCGGTTAAGCTTTTAGGGGTTGTGCCTGACGATAGAGGAATTACAGTATCAACTAATAAAGGTGAGCCAATAGTATTAGACCAAGAGTCTAAATCAGGACAAGCCTTTAGAAATATTTCTAAGAGAATTATGGGTGAAGAAGTTCAATTATTAGATTTAAGTACTGAATCAAGTGGATTCTTCTCAGCTTTTAAGAAGTTATTTAAGAGAAGCTAGGAGGAGTGAGGGGTTATGAATTTTTTAAAGGTATTTTCAAACAAAGTTACACCAAAAGAAGTTGCAAAAGATAGATTAAGATTGATACTTATACATGATAGGGGATCATTAGCTCCAGAGATGTTAGATAAAATAAGAGAAGAAATACTAGAGGTTATTTCTAAGTATATAGAAATAGATGGTGAGGATGTTGATATATCCTTTAACAGAGCCGAGGATGAAGAAGGGAATAGTGGGCCAGCACTTGTTGCTAATATTCCAATAAGGAACTTAAAAAGTAGATAAGTTTAATAATTAATAGATAATAATTTAGAAGTCAGTGTTATCCTGGCTTCTTTTTTAATATATATTTATTATTTAAGTTAGAGTAATGTATTTTATTGTTTTATGATTTTATATACTTATTTGAATATCTTTATTAAATTTTTATTAAAAAGAATAATATAGAATAAATATTTATGGAGAAAAAAGTAGAAATAGGATATAATAAAAAAATACTAGAGAATGTGGAGGTCAATTAAATGATAATACCATTATCTCAATTTAAAATGGATAAAAAGAAATTTAAAGAGATTGATAAATGGATGCTTTTTTCAATTGTAACAATTGTATTATTTGGGATACTTAATATATATTTAGCTACAAAACCTTATGCTTATAATACTACATATGTAATTAAACAGTCATTATTTTTCGGGGTATCTTTAGTTGCATTATATTTAATAATGGCGTTAGATTATAGTATAATTAAAGGATTTACACCATTGTTTTATTGGGCATCAATTGTGCTACTAGTGCTTGTATTAATAATTGGTAAGGCGGTAAATGGTGCACAAGGATGGATTAATTTAGGTATAGTATCATTTCAGCCTGCAGAGCTTGCTAAAGTAGCAACAATAATGATGATGGGTAAAAAGCTAGAAGATATGGATGGCAATATAAATAATTTTAAAAACTTCTGTATATTAGCTGTTTACGCTATAATACCGGCAGCTTTAATAGTAATTCAACCAGATATGGGAATGACGATGGTTTTATTCTTTATGGTTGTAGGAGTATTTTTTGCAGGTGGATTAGATAAGAGAATAATCATCGGTGGTCTTACTGGATTAGTAGTGGCAATTGTTCTTGTGTGGAACTCAGGATTAATTCAGCCATATCAAAAGATGAGAATTATATCATTCCAAAATCCAGAGGCTAATAGTTCAGAAGAAGGATATCACTTAAGACAATCATTAATTGGAATAGGTTCTGGAGGTTTTTTAGGGACACATAATTCATTGTCTAAAGATAGTGCTGGTGGCTATGCATCACAGTATGTTCCAGAAGTTGAAACTGATTTTATATTTGCTCAAATTGGTGAGCAATGGGGCTTGTTAGGAGCAGCATTTTTACTAGCTCTTTATGGGATATTGATTTGTAGGATGATAGCTATAGCAAGAGATTCAAAAGATATGTTTGGAAATATAGTAGCTATAGGAATGACTTCATATTTACTATTTGCTATATGGCAAAATATAGGGATGACTATAGGTTTAATGCCTATTACCGGAATAACTCTTCCTTTAGTTAGTTATGGAGGAAGCTCACTTCTTACTACAATTTTATCATTAGGATTAGTTTTAAATATTGGTATGAGAAAAAAGAAATTATATTTTTAGATTTAATAGAACTACTTTTTAGTAGTTCTATTTTTATTTATAGAATAATGATATAAGTTATATTTTTAGTTGAAAAAAAATATAATTAAATAAGCAATTTTTTTAGGAGGAGAGATGAGTAATTATAGCTTTCAATATAAAGAATATTATGAAGGACTCAAGAAAAAGCATAATATAAGCAATTCCAAGAGTAAAATTAGTTATGATGAAGATATTCCTATATATAGAGGTAGTACTGTTTATTCAAAAAATAGAAGAAATAAAAATGAAAGTTTTATTTCAAATCTCTTAATGATGCAGCTTGTAGGAACAATGATGTTATTTTTATTTGCTTTTGGAGGAAAATATTCAACGAATGATGATATTAGACAGTACTATACCAAGTTTAAGTATGGTATAGAACAAGAGTATACATATGCAAATGCTAATGTTAATTCGAAAGAAATAAAGATAGAATCCATAAAAAATAAATTTTTAGAGTCTATTGATTGGATTAAAGAAAAATTAATAAATGATGATTTTACGTATTAAGTAAAATCATTATAGGAGGGACAGTAATAGTAAGGATTTGATAGTGTGAAATTTAAAAGATGGAAGCAGATATTACTTTCAGAATTTTTGCTTGTAGCGGTATTGATTAATATCGATAAAACATTTCTTTTATCGTGTATATGTATACTAATTCATGAATTTAGTCATATTTTAGTTGCAAAAATGAAGGGAAGTAAGTTTAATAATTTGCAGTTCCATATTTATGGAGCAAAAGTCGAACTTATGGATTTAGAAGAACTTACAAATAAAGATAAATTAATTATATATATGTCAGGTGCTATGTCTAATATTATTATTATGATAGTATCAGCGATATTGTTTAAATATACCAATAAAGAAATTTTTGAGATTTTATTTAAGCTGAATTTTGGTTTAGCTTTTTTCAACTTATTACCAGCATATCCGTTGGATGGAGCTAGGATAATGGAAATAATACTTTCAAGAAAAATTACTTATAAGAGGGCACAGAAAATAATATCTATAATAAGCTACACAATAGCTGCTTTTTTTATTTTGATATCAGTATCAGCAGCTATTTTTTTAAAGAAATTTAATATATCATTATTTCTTATAGGTATAATAATGATTGATATAACTAGTACAGAAGAAGAAGCAACCATGTATATTTTAATGGGAAATGTATTTAAGAAAAGAAGTAATATAATAAGAAATGGATTTATTGAGAATAGAACTATATCAGTATATTACAAACAAGGCCTAGTAAAATTGCTAACTTATATTGATAAAAATAGATTTAATAGCTTTTATGTATTAGATGATGATATGAAATTAATATATGTATTAAATGAAGATGAACTTGTTGAAGCTTTGAAAATATATGGAAACATATCCTTAGAAGATTATGTTAAGAATAAGAACGATAGTAGTTAGTTTACTTTTAGATAGAGGATATGCTAGAATGTTAACAGTTGATAAATGACAAGTGGTAAATGGAGAATGGCAAATAAAAATATGAAACTGTTTATACAGTTTCTTTATGTTTTTTATAAATAGTAAGAATTTTATTGTGTAGATTCTATACTAATTTATAATTTGCCATTTGCCATTGATAATTTGCCATTAAGCTAATGGAGGTATTTATGAATAAAATAAGCGATGATATTTTATGTAAAGTTGAAAAGCCTGCTAGATACGTTGGGGGAGAATTAAACCAAGTTATAAAAAATCCAAATGAAGTTGACATAAGATTTGCTTTTTGTTTCCCAGATGTATATGAAGTAGGAATGTCCCATTTAGGAACTAGAATTCTTTATCATACAATAAATGAAAGACCAGATACATATTGTGAAAGAACTTTTGCTCCATGGCCAGACATGGAAGCTCTAATGAGAGAAAATAATATTCCTCTTTATACTTTAGAAACTAAAGATTCATTAGATAAATTTGATATATTAGGGTTCACTCTTCAATATGAAATGAGTTATACAAATATATTAAACATGTTAGATATGAGCGGAATAACTATAAGAGCTTCTGAAAGAGGCGAAGATGAGCCAATTATTATGGCTGGTGGACCTTGTGCATATAATCCAGAACCATTATACGACATCGTTGATTTCTTCGAAATTGGTGAAGGTGAAGAAATGATGAATGACGTACTTGATGTATACAAGAAGTACAAGGGAAAAGGACAAAAGAAAGAATTCTTAAGAGAAATATCTAAGATAAGAGGTATTTATGTTCCTTCACTTTATGATGTTACATACAATGAAGATGGAACTATAAAAGAATTTAAACCAAAGTATGATGATGTACCAGCTAAGGTTCAAAAGAGAGTAGTTAATAACTTTGATGCTGTATCATTCCCAGAGGAAATGATTGTTCCTTATACTGAAATAGTTCACGATAGAATAGTTTTAGAAACATTTAGAGGATGTACTAATGGATGTAGATTCTGTCAAGCAGGTATGATTTATAGACCAGTTAGAGAAAAGACTACAAATACTTTATTAGAGCAAGCTAGAAAAGCTGTTAAAGCTACAGGATATCAAGAGATATCATTAGCTTCATTAAGTACTTGTGATTATTCAGATATACAAAGATTAATAACTCAACTTGTAGCAGAACATGAAGATAATAAAGTTGGTGTGGCTCTTCCATCAATAAGAGTAGATGCCTTTGACGTTGATTTAATAAAAGAAATCCAAAAGGTTAGAAAAACAGGATTAACTTTTGCTCCAGAAGCTGGGTCTCAAAGAATGAGAGACATAATAAATAAGGGGTTAACTGAAGATAGAATTTTAGCAGCTGCTAAAAATGCCTTTGAATCAGGATGGAGCACTATGAAGTTATACTTTATGGTAGGACTTCCATACGAAACTACTGAAGATGCTAGAGGAATTGGTGAGCTTGCTGAGAAGATAGCTGATGTTTACTTTGCAACTCCAAAGGAAAAAAGAAGTAAGGGATTAAAGATTACAGTAAGTACATCTATCTTAGTTCCAAAGCCATTCACTCCATTCCAATGGGCTCCAATGGAAAAGCCAGAAATAGTTGCTGAAAGAATTAAGGCTGTTAAGGATTCTATAAATTCAAGAAGCATTAATTATAATTACCATGAGCAAGAAACCTCATTTATGGAAGCAGTATTTGCAAGAGGAGATAGAAGAACTTGTGATGTGTTAATTAAAGCATTTGAAAAAGGTGCTAAATTTGATGGATGGTCAGAATTCTTTAGCAAGAAGATTTGGGATGAAGCTATGGCTGATTGCAACTTAGATCCTGATTTCTATGTTTACAGAGAGAAAAGCTATGATGAAGTACTTCCATGGGACTTCATCGATATCGGTGTAAATAGAAAGTATCTTGAGAGAGAAAATGAAAAAGCTAAGAATGCAGAATTAACTAAGAACTGTAGAGAAGGATGTACAGGTTGTGGAATCAACGTAAACTTTAAGGAAGGGAAGTGTTTCGAAGGTGCGTTATGTAATTAAGTTTACTAAAGGTGAAGATATAAAGTTTATAGGTCACTTAGATTTAATGAGAACTATACAAAGAATAATAAGAAGATCAGGTCTTCCTATAGAATATTCAAAAGGATTTAATCCACATATGGCGTTATCAATAGCACAACCACTTTCAGTTGGAGTTTACTCTGATGGAGAATATTTAGATTTAGTTTTAACTAAAGAGTTAAAAGAAGAGGAAGTAGTAAATACATTAAATGAATTTGCGCCTCCAACAATTAAATTCATTTGTGCTAAAGGTATAGAAATAATAGAAAATGTAAAGAGATTACCTCAAACAATGGCACTTTTAGATGGTGCTAGATACACTATAAAACTTAAGTTAAATAGTGAAGAAGGTATAGCAGAAGCTATGGATTCTATGCTTAATGAAAAAGAATTTAATATAGTTAAAAAGACTAAAAAAGGTGAAAAAGAAACTGATATTAAACCTCTTATTAAAGAGCTTAAATATTGGGTTAAGGATAATGAACTTATAATAAATACTCTTATAGCTACAGGTAGTAGAGAAAATCTTTCAGCAGATCTTTTAGTAACTTATATTAAGAGTAAGGTTGATGGAATAAACAAAGATGCCTTTGTTAATATAAGAAGAGAAGAAATGTACTTATTAAAGAAGAATAAGTATGTTCCACTATATAAAGGCATTTAGGAAGTGGGAAGATGAAAGAAGTATTTGTTCTTAATGAAGAAGACTTTTTAAAAATTGCAGTAAAAGAAAATGGAGAATTAGTAGAGTGTATAGTTGAGGAACACTCTACTGACCCTCAAATTGGTGAAATATATAAAGGTAGAATAAAAAATATTCTACCTTCTATTAATTCAATATTTATTGATATAGGATTAGAAAAAGAAGCCTATATGTATTATAGTGATGAATTAAAAAGAGTTGGCGTGAAAAAAGGTCAAGATATATTAGTTGAAATTTTAAAAGAACCTATAGGTAATAAAGGTGCTAAGGTAACTCATAAACCAAGCATAGCAGGAAAGTATGCAGTATTAACTTTAGGTAGTGAAGGTATAAAGCTTTCTAAAAGAATTACATCATTAGAAGCTAGACAAAAATTAACTACTCTTATAAAGCCACCAAGAGATGTTGAAGTTCTTTTTAGAACTGACTCAGAAGAGGCAGAAAGTGAAGAAATTTTAAAAGATTTAGAGATTCTTTTTAAGAAAAAGGAAGAGTTAGAAAGAAAATTAAACTATTCAACTCACTTAGGAAAAATAGATAGTAATAATTTAATTGTAAGGTTTTTTTCGGAATTAGATAATATAAAAACTAATATAATTTGTGATGATAAAGAGCAAATTGAAATTATAGAAGGTTTTATAAAGAATAAAGATAATATATCTATAAAATATTATGAAGAAGATATAAGTCTTTTTGATTATTATGGAATCGAAAAGGAAATACTAAAGCTTAGACATAAGAAAGTAAATTTACCGAGTGGTGGATATATAGTTATAGATAAAACTGAAGCTATGTATGTTATAGATGTAAATAGTGGTAAGCATACAAAAGCTAGAGATTTTAACAAAACAATATTTGAAACTAATATGGAAGCTGCTAAAGAAATTGGTAGACAGATTAAGCTAAGAAATTTAAGTGGAATAATAGTAGTAGATTTCATTGATATGAGAGATGATAAACAAAGACCTATCGTTATGAAAACTCTAAAAAAATCTCTAGAATCAGATAAAGGAAATACAAAAATATATCCTTTTACTGAATTAGATTTAATACAGATTTCTAGAAGAAGAAAAGGGAAATCTATATATGAGTATTTAGAAGAAGGGTGTAAAAAGTGTAAATCTAATGGATATATATTAAAACTATCCTACTTAGAGAATTTAATTAAAAATGAGATTTTAAGAGCATATAGAGAAAATTCAATAAGTGATTTTTACATCGAACTTGATGAAAGCTACGAAGAAAGTGTAAAAGAAGATTTAGTTGGTTTTTTAGCTAGGATAGATGGATTAGATAAAGAAATTTATTTAAATTTTATAGATAATCTTGAGGGGTATAACCTTGAACCTTTGATATTTTCAAGCCAAAAAGAAAATTACCAAAGTTACAAAATAAAAACAGTTTAAAAGTTATATAAATTTCTTTACAAGATGAATAATTTTGTGATAAAATGTCATAGTGAACCGCACATAGTAAGGTTTTAAATAAAACAAAGTTAAATCTTTGTACCTACATTGGCGAATCCGTAAATAGAGGAGGTGTTTTTAATGTACGCAGTATTAACTACAGGAGGAAAACAATACAAAGTTAGCGAAGGAGACGTAATATACGTTGAAAAGCTAAATGTAGAAGTTGACTCAACAGTTGAATTAACAGACGTTTTAGCAGTATCAAACGGTGAAACTTTAAAAGTTGGTACACCAGTTGTTGAAGGTGCTAAAGTTGTGGCTAAAGTAGTTGCTCAAGGTAAGGCTAAGAAAGTAACAGTTTTCAAGTACAAGGCTAAGAAGGACTACAGAAGAAAGAATGGTCACAGACAACCTTACACTAAGTTAGTAATCGAAAAAATCGAAGCTTAATTTAAGTTATGATTAAAGTTACTATTTTACAAAAAGGTAATTTATCTCTTGGATTTAAGATATCAGGTCATGCTTTATCAAGAGAAGAAATTGAAAACACTATTGGTGATGCATATGATTTAATATGTAATTCAGTTTCTGTTTTATCTCAAAGTGCTGTAATAGGCATGGAGGAAGTTTTAAAGCTTCCAGTAAAGTATGAAATAAATGATGGATATTTATCTTTGAATTTGTCTGAGCTTAATGATGATGAGATAGAAAAAGGGCAGGTTTTACTTAAGACTTTTGAAAAGTCTATGGAAAGCTTAATGATGTCCTTAGAAGCTAGTTTTGGTAAAAATAAACGGAATAAATATATAAATTTAAAAAATGAGGAGGTGTAACGAGATGATGATAATGAACCTTCAATTATTTGCCCACAAGAAAGGGGTAGGTAGCTCTAAGAACGGTAGAGACTCTGAAGCTAAGAGACTTGGTGTTAAAGCTGCTGACGGAGAATTCGTTTTAGCTGGAAACATACTAGTTAGACAAAGAGGAACTAAGATTCACCCAGGTGTTAACGTAGGTAAGGGTGGAGATGACACTCTATTTGCTAAAGAAGACGGAATCGTAAGATTTGAAAGAATGGGTAGAGACAAGAAAAAAGTTTCTATTTATCCTGTAGAAGTTCAAGAAATAGCAGAATAATTTATATAAATAAAAGCACCCAATGGGTGCTTTTATTAATATACGCAAATAATTAACAATTAATAATTAAAAGTTAAGAATTTAAGATGAAAAATCCTAAGGATTTTTAAATTTAAATTAATAAGTTTAATAGAAGTTTCATCAGTAATTATTAATTCTTATTTATTAATTATTAATTATAAAAATTAGTAAGTTATGGCATAATAAAAGATGAGTTATTATGTTTATAGATACTTAGGAGGTATAGACTATGTTTATAGATAGAGCCAAGATATTAGTTAAATCAGGTGCAGGCGGTAATGGAGCAGTTACTTTCAGAAGAGAAAAGTATGTTCCATTAGGAGGACCAGATGGTGGAGACGGTGGTAAAGGTGGAAGTGTTATCTTTACTGTTGATACTGGATTAACTACTCTTTTAGATTTCAAATATAAGAAAAAATTCGTTGCTGAATCTGGTGGTAATGGTCAAGGTTCAAAATGCTATGGTAAAGATGGAGAAGATCTATACATAAGAGTTCCAATGGGAACTATAGTTAGAGATTTTGAAACTAATAAGGTAATTTGTGACCTTTCTCATAAAGACGATACATTTGTTATTGCAAGAGGAGGTAAAGGTGGTAAAGGTAATTGTAAGTTCTGTACACCAACAAGACAGGCACCACACTTCGCTGAACCAGGTATGCCAGCAGAAGAAAGAACTTTAACTTTAGAATTAAAATTACTTGCTGACGTTGGATTAGTAGGATTCCCTAATGTAGGTAAGTCTACTTTACTTTCAACAGTAACTGCTGCAAAACCAAAGATAGCAAACTATCACTTTACTACACTAAAACCAAATCTTGGAGTTGTTAAAGCAGAAGGAATAAATTCATTTGTTATGGCAGATATCCCAGGAATTATAGAAGGGGCTGCTGAAGGTGTAGGATTAGGATTAGATTTCTTAAGACATATAGAAAGAACAAGACTTCTAATTCACGTTGTAGATATATCAGGAGTTGAAGGTAGAGATGCTTTTGAAGACTTCGTTAAGATAAATGAAGAACTTAAGAAATACTCTGTAAAGCTTTGGGATAGACCACAAATAGTTGTAGCTAATAAGGCTGATATGCTTTATGATGAAGAAGTTTTTGAAGACTTTAAGAGAAAAGTTAATGAATTAGGATTCGATAAAGTGTTTAAGATGTCTGCAGCAACTAAATCAGGAGTTGAAGAAGTTATAAAAGAAGCTGGTAAGATGTTAACAGAAATTCCAATAATGGATTTAGAAATACCAGAAGAAGAAAGATACGTAGAAGAAGAAAAGAGATTCACTTACGAAATTGAAATTGAAGAAAATGATGGATACAACACTTATGTTGTTACTGGATCATTCGTTGATAGATTATTAAGTGCAGTTAATATTCATGATGCTGACTCATTAAGATATTTCCATAAAGTATTAAGAAACAAAGGTGTTCTTGATAAGCTTAGAGAAATGGGAATTGAAGATGGAGATATGGTAAGATTAAACGACTTTGAATTTGAATACATCTTATAGGAGGATATTATTATATGATTACAGGAAAACAAAGAGCTTATTTAAGAGGGTTAGCTAATACTATGGACCCTATATTCCAAATAGGTAAAAATGGTATAGAAGAAGCATTTTTAAAGCAATTAGAAGATGCTTTAGAAGCTAGAGAACTTATAAAGATAAAAGTTTTAGAAAATAGTGGATTAGGTGCTAGAGAAGCTTCTGATGAAATATGCAGAAGAATAGGTTGTGAAGGAATTCAAGCTATAGGTAGTAAGATAGTATTATACAAAAAGTCAGAAAAGAAGCCTAAGATAGAAATACCACAAGGAAATAGAAAATAATTATGAAGCGCTATGGCATAATGGGTGGTACTTTTAATCCTATTCACTTAGCACATCTTTATATTGCATATGAGGCTAAAGAACAGCTAGATTTAGATACTATAATATTTATGCCAGCAGGTAATCCGCCACATAAAAGGAAAAATTCTATTATAGATTCATCATTTAGGCTTGATATGGTTAAGCTTGCCATAGAAGATTATAAAGATTTTATAGTTAGTGATTATGAAATTGAGAAGCAAGGGCTTAGTTTTACTTATGAAACTCTAAAAGCCTTAAAGAGTGATGATGTACAATTATATTTTATAGCTGGTGGAGATTCTCTAATGGATATTGAGAAATGGAGGAATCCAGACCAAGTACTACAAAATTGTAATTTTGTTGTTTTTAATAGGGGACAATTTTCAGTAGAAGAATTAGAACATCAAAAGAGAAAATTAGAAGAAAAGTATCAAGCAAATATTATCCTATTAAATGTAGCTAATATTGATATTTCATCTTCAATGATAAGAGAAAGACTGGAAGAAGGAAAGAGAGTAGATTTCTTTCTTCCAGATAAAGTTTTAAAATATATAGTTGATAATAGGTTATATGAGGGGGAATAAGAATGATTAGCATCTATGAGATGAATAAATACCTTAAAGAAAATCTTATTGAAAATAGATATAATCATACTGTTGGAGTAGTAAATACAGCTATAGAATTAGCAGAAATACATGGTGAAGATAAGTTTAAAGCTGAAATAGCAGCATTATCTCATGATATAGCTAAAAACATGAAAGTAACTGATTTAAAAAAGTTAATTGATGAAGAAGGTATAAGCTTAACTATTGACGAAGAAAGAAATATTGAGTTATGGCATGCTATAGTTGCTCCTATATTAGGAAAAAAAGTATTCAAAATAGAAGATGATGAAATATTAAGCGCTATGAGATGGCACACAACTGGGAAAGAAAATATGAGCAATTTAGATAAAATCATATATTTAGCAGATTTAATTGAACCATCAAGAAAATTTAATGGGCTAGATGAATTAAGAAAGGTAGCTAGAGAAGACTTGGATTTAGCTATGATAAAAGCATTAACTCATACTATTAAATTTTTACTTGATAGAGGTGTGGCAATAGACGGAAATACTTTTAAGGCTAGAAATTACTTATTATATAACAATGTAAAATTATAATTTTATATTACGAGGGGGTTATTATGGCGGGTAATGGTGATAAAAATAGACCTAATAAAGATCCGAGGCTTATAACTAGGAGTGCTAGAGAAGACTTTGAAAGAAAAAAAGAATTAAGAAAAAAAGCAAAAAGAAGAGCTAGAGTTAGGTTGACTATAGTTGTTCTTATTTTGCTATTATTAGTTTTAATTACAACAATGTTCTTTTCAGTAATATCATTTATTCTGGCTTTAAGAAAAAATGATTTACAAGAAGGAATAACTCCTAGAAAAAATGAACCTGTAAATATTCTTATATTAGGTATGGATATAGGAGATGCAGAGCAGGATGAAAATAAGGCTATAAGAAGAACAGATACGATGATGGTTCTTAATTATAATCCAAACACTAAAAAGATAAATATAGTATCTATTCCAAGAGATACTTTAATACAAGTGGATGCTTATGATGAATATGGAAACCTAAGGCCTTATTGGAAAATAAACAATGCTTATGTATTAGGTGGAGAAGAAGAAGTTATAAAGCATGTTGAATCACTTTTAGAAACCAATATAAATTATATGGTTGAAATAGATTATAATGCATTTAGAAGCTTTATAGATGCTATTGGTGGAGTAGATATGTATATAGAGCAGCAGATGGATTATGATGATGATGCTCAAGACTTGCATATTCACTTTAATGCAGGAGAAACTGTTCATTTAGATGGGAAAAAGGCAGAAGAGTTCTTTAGATGGAGAAAAAATAATGATGGTACAGGATTTATTGATGGAGACTTAGGAAGAATAAGGAATCAACAAGCATTTATGAAGGAAGTTTTAAAAAAATGCTTAAGTCCAACTATTATATTTAAGTTACCTAAGATTTTAGATGTTGTTAAGGAAAATATAGATACAAATATGCCAGGAGATAAGATGATATCTTATGGATTAAAGTTCTTAACAAACTCAGGAATATCAATGAATACACTTCAAGGATATGATGAAATAATATATGATGAATCATTTTTAATTGTTGACCCAAGTATGAATAGAGAGCTTTTAGCATCTATTAAGTCAGGTGAAGTTTTAGAAGATGATAAATCCAGAGCTGACTATAACATACTAGTGCTTAATGGAACTAGAATAAATGGATTAGCAGGAAGTGTTAAAACTGAAATGCAATATATAGGTTATTATGCTGTTGAAGTAGGAAATGCTGAAAAGAGATCTAAATCTATAATAATGTGTAATGATAAGACTTTAAAAGAGCAATTAAAAATTGATACTGGAATTGATAACTTCCAAAAAAATAATAGTGAAGAATACAGTAGCTATGATGCTGTAATAATTCTAGGAGAAGACTTTGATTCATTTTAAATAAATTTGGAGGTAATAATGAGTACTTTAGAGAGAGTTGTGCATAAAGAATTTGAGGGAATGAAGATAAGAGAGTTCCTTAAATTTCACATGGGATTATCTTCAAGACTTATAAGAGGTGCATCTATAGATAAAAGAATCTTTGTTAATGATGTTCCTGTAAAAATGAATTATGTACTAAAAGATAACGATAAAATACTTATAAATTTAGCTAAAAAGGAAAGTCAAAATATTGAACCTGAAAAGATAGATTTAGATATTGTATATGAGGATAAAGATATAATAGTTATAAATAAAAGACCAAATATGGTTGTTCATCCTACTAAAAGATATCAATCAGGTACCTTGGCTAATGGATTATTATATTATTTTAAGGAAACAGGCCAAGATTGTATTGTAAGACTTGTAAGCCGTCTTGATATGGATACATCAGGGCTTATAATAGTTGCTAAGAATCAATATGCACATATGGAATTATCAAAAGAGATGCAAGAGAATAATGTAGAAAAGAGATATTTAGCTGTTGTGCATGGTCATCTTGAAAAAGAAGAAGGTACTATAGATTTACCTATTTATAGACCAGAAGAAGAAGGGGCTATAAGAAGAGTTATAGATGAAAGAGGGCAAAGAAGTATAACTCATTATAAGGTAGTTGAAAGATTAAAAGATGCTGACGTTGTTGAATGTTTATTAGAAACAGGAAGAACTCACCAGATAAGAGTGCATTTAAAGGCACTTGGTCATCCTATATACGGAGATACATTATACGGATATGAAGATGATGATAAATATATGAAAAGACAGGCATTACATGCTTATGGCTTAGATTTTAAATCACCAAGAACTAAAGAGGAACTTTCACTAAGAGCAAACTTGCCTGATGATATTGATAATTTATTAAAAGTTTTGAGATAAGAATTTTTAAATAGTATAGGTTTCTATAATACATGAAAAGTTTTTATAATCAAAAGCGAGATAATTATTATAAATTAAATATTTAATATACTACTCATAAAAAATGCCTTAGATAGACCAAATATCTATCTAAGGCATTTTTATTAATATATTTTTTTATCTTTTATAATTTAAATATTTATATTAGATTAAATCTAAATAGTACTTATAATTTTAAATATCTAAGTTATATTTCTTTCTTATAAAATCTCTTCGTTTATTAAGTTTTCTTTTACGAATATATATATAGATACACAATGAAAGAATTAATATTAAAATTATAGATATTATTATTTTGTTTGAAGCATATTTGTTAATTGTATTTTCTATTTTAATCTTAGTTGTATATTCTCTATCTAAACCACTTAAAAGTTCTAAAGTAGTATATTTCTCTCCATTAACAATAAGTGTTGCATCGAATAGTACATCACCTTTTTTTATTGAACTTTCAGAGTAATCTTTATCTGCATAATTAAAAGCAGTTGTAATATTTTGTTCTTCATTAGCTGATAGAGTATAGTATATATCTTTATTGGTTAATAGCGGAATAGAAGTATTATCACTAATCTGGTATTCACCAACAATATCTCCCTTATTAAATAGCTTAACTGAGTTAAAGTTATCAAATCCCCAATTAAATAATTCTCCAACGCTTGTATATTGAGTATCTTTATTATAAGCATTTAAGAATGAAGCTACTAATACCTCATCATCCTTAACTGCTGTAGCTACATATGTATGATTAGCTTCTGGTGTCCATCCAGTTTTACCACAATATAAATTTTCGTAATACCACTGAGACCAGTCTACGTAACAGTTATTTCTATTTGTAGCCCATTTTTCAGTACCATCTGAATATGGGTGATTAACATATTGATATGAAATAATTCTTGATATTCTATTAAAATCATCAAAATTTAATGCAAATCTCATAATCTTAGCCATATCGTTTGCAGTTGTAAGATGACCTTCTTCATGCAAACCACTTGGATTTTTAAATACAGAATTAGTGCATCCTAATTCTTTTGCTCTTTCAGTCATAAGTTTACCAAATTCAGCATTTGAGCCAGAAACGAATTCAGCAAGAGCTTCAGCACAGTCATTAGCAGATTCTAATAACATAGCTATTAATAACTCTTCAATAGTATAAACTTCCCCTTCTCTTATACCGATTGCAGATCCGTCAACTAGAGGTGGATTTGTACCTATAGTAACTTTGTCATCTAAATTAGTATTTTCTAATACTACTATGGCAGTCATAACTTTAGTGATTGATGCAGGTTCATATTGAACATCGGCATTTTGAGAGTATAGTATTTCCCCTGATTTCCCATCCATTAAAACAACACCTTGTGCTTCTAAAAGAGGCACAGCATGTACATTTTCAATTGTAATATTTGTAAAAAATAGAGTACAAATAAACAATAATAGTAGGAACTTTGTTAAAGTTTTTTTCATATAGTTCTCCCCACGTATCAATTATTTTACAGAATTATTTTAACAAAAATGAAAAATTTATTCTACAGTAAATTATGTTTTGCTATGTAAAAGTTTAAATTAGATAAATATGTTAATAATATTAGATATTATTTCTTTATAAGGAGAAATTAGTATATGGATAAATTTAAAGATAAAAGAGTAATTGCAATAATAATAGTATTAACAATTTTATTTATTTCATCAATTATTCTTTATGGTAAAAATAATAACAAAGTATTTACAGATAAATATATGCAAAATATATTTGTTGATAGTGAGGAACAAATAAGCAATAATTCAATAAATAATATGGAAACTTTAGTGACTAATGAAGAAAAGTTAGATGTACCAATGATATTTGTTGAAATTAAAGGAGAGGTATTAAGCCCAGATGTTTATGAATTGCAAGAAGGAAGTATAGTTAAGGATTTAATAGAAAAAGCAGGTGGATTAACAGGTGAGGCTAATATATCAAATATAAATAGAGCTAAGAAACTTCAAAATCATGAACTCGTAATAATATCAAATATAAATGATGAAAATGCTAATACGGTTTTCAATGAAGTTATTTTAGAATCAAATGGTTTAATAAATATTAATCTGGCAGATATAAATGAGCTAAAGAAAATCACGGGTATCGGAGAGGTAAAAGCTCAAAGTATAATAGAATATAGAGAGAAGAATGGTGGATTTAAATCTGTTGATGAGATTAAAAATGTAGATGGAATAGGTGAAAAGACATTCGAGAAGATAAAAGAAAAGATAACTTTATAAAAATATTGAAAAAATTGATATAAAAATATCAAAATAAAAGTGAAATTACAATGAAAATCGTGGGAAAACCTTTCAATAAGTCATATAAAATGATATAATTAATTAAATTTAGGAAAAAATAATGCTGATATAAACAGAATATCGTAGGGGGTATTAATTGTGATAAAAAGAACAGTGGCTATAGGATTAAGCACAGTACTTGTATTAGGAATGATAGGGTGTTCTAATAATAAAGAGAATGCTAATAATGATGTTACAAATATAAAAGTTGAGGCTAGAGAGGCACTTCCAGGAGAATGGTCACAAGACCTTACTAGAGAAGAAGTTGCTGAATTAAATAAAGAAATATTATCAAGAGTAGAAGAAACAGCTACTTTTTATGGATTAGATTATGAGATAACAGAAGAAGTAAAAGAAGATACAAATGGATTATCTATAAATGATAATCATATAAATATAGATATTGAAGATCCAGAACCAAACAGAATAGAAAGTATGTACTATGGATTTAAGCAATATGGTACAGATTTAGCATCTGGTGAACTTGTAATGAAGATTTCATCAATATTAGATAAAAAAGCTATTGAAGAAGAAGGAACATTTGATTTTGGAGCAACTTCTTTTTCTACGTTCTCTGAAGCATTTACAGGAGTGACTGGAAGAGATTATAGTGAGCTAAATCAACAAATCTACGACATGATAACAGGAAATAATAATGTAACTACAATAGAAAATAATTTAGATGGAGTAAGAGAGACAATATCAATAACTGATGATTTCTTATTATATACTTTACAAACTAAGGAGTATCAGTTTAAATAGGGGAATGATTTTTGTCTTATCTTAATATTGGAGGAGTAAGATTTGGAAAAAGATCAAGAAAATTTAGTTGAAAAAGAACTAGAGCAAATCCTAACTGAAGAAGAAGTTGAAAATGTTGCAAAAGAAGAAGTATATGAAGAGGTAGTAACAGTTGAAGGAAAGTTTTCACATTACTTTAAAGTTATTCTAGCAGGATGTTTAGACCAAATATTAGCAGTAGGAATAGCGTTGATTCTTTTCGTTGTATTTGATTTAATATTAGGAGTACTAGGTTATAAAATAGCTATGAGAGATGAAGTGTTTCTTATAGTATTTATAATTAGTAATGTATTATACTATCCAATATCACAAGAGATATTACAAGGAAAAACAGTAGGGAAAAAAATAGTATTGAGATAAGTTATTTTATAAGTCTTTGATTTATTACGAAGAACTTACACCACCGAAATTTATTAGGTGGTTTTTCCTTTGTTAAACAAAAAATAAATTTTTAGGAGTGTACTATGAGAAGAGGAAGCCAAGTAACAGTAAAGATTGATAATATTGAATTTCCATCAATGGGAGTTGGGGAACTAGAGGGGAAAAAGATTTATGTGAAAGGGGCTTTCCCTGGTCAAGTAATTAAGGGAACTATAAAGAAAAATAGAGAAAACTATGCTGAAGCAAAGCTTGTAGAAGTTTTAGAAAAAGCAGAATATGAAATACCAGCACCATGTCCACATTTTGGAGTTTGTGGTGGGTGTAGCTCACAAAATTTAACTTATGATAAACAATTAGATTTATTAAGCCATGAAATATGCGAGCTTTTTGATTCAAAGGATTTACCAATGGGAATGTATCTTGGAGTAAAAGGTAGCGAAAATCATTGGGAATATAGAAATAAGATGGAATTTACCTTTGGAGATATGGAAAAGGGTGGAGAGCTTACTTTAGGTATGCATATGAAAGGTAAATCTTTCGGCGTATTAACAGTAGACCACTGTATGATAATTGATGAAGATTTCAGAAAAGTGCTTACAGCTACAGTAGAATATTTTAGAAAACAAAACCTACCATACTATAGAGTAATGAAGAGAGAAGGGTATTTAAGACATCTTGTAATTAGAAAAGCAACTAATACAGGTGAGCTAATGGTTAACTTAGTTACAACTACTCAAATAGATTTTGATTTAACAGAGTATACAGAATTACTTAAGTCTTTAGAATATAAGGGTGAATTAGTTTCTGTATTACATACTGAGAATAATTCATTATCTGATGCAGTTATACCAGAAAAGGTTAATGTGCTATTTGGAAGAGATTATATAGTAGAAAACTTATTAGGACTTAAGTTTAAGATATCTCCATTCTCATTCTTCCAAACTAACTCTAAAGGAGCAGAAAGCCTTTATAGCTTAGTAAGAGAATTTATGGGAGATGGAGAAAATAAAGTTGTATTTGACCTTTATTGTGGAACAGGAACTATAGGTCAAATAGCTGCACCAAATGCTAAAAAAGTTATAGGTCTTGAACTGATAGAAGAAGCTGTTGAAGCTGCAAAAGAAAATGCAAAGCTTAATGGACTTGATAACTGTGAATTTATAGCAGGAGATGTTGCGGAGACAATTAAAAAGGTTAAAGTAAAACCAGACATAATAATATTAGACCCACCAAGAAGCGGGGTTTCACCAAAGGCTTTAGATTACGTAATTAAGTTTAACGCACCAGAAATAATCTACGTTTCATGTAATCCAAAGACTATGGTTGAGAACTTAGATGTATTACTAGAACATGGCTATACTGTAGAAAAGAGTACAGTAAAAGATATGTTCCCAAATACACCACACGCTGAGACAGTAGTTAGGCTTACGAAGAGACATTAAATTCTTAATGAAATCGAACGATAGTGAAGATTGAGTTTAGAATTTAAGTCCGCATTTCGTAACGTAGTGGAGAAATACGTTCCATCTAATAATAAGAACACTGATTGGAAACAGTCTACTGCTGAAACGGTTGTTAGGCTTATAAAGAGACATTAAATTCTTAATGAAATCGAACGATAGTGAAGATTGAGTTTAGAATTTAAGTCCGCATTTCGTAACGCAGCGGAGAAATACGTTCCATAAAAATATTAAGACTTTTACAACCGTCCATGTAAGGACTGTCCAAGAGGCATTGAACACTTAGTGAAGCGTTAGCTGAACTTAGTGAGAAAGCCCATCTTGTGGAGAGTAACGAAGTAAGATGTTCATACTAACAATAAGAACACTGATTGGAAACAGTCTACTGCTGAGACAGTAGTTAGGATTACGAAGAGACATTAAATTCTTAATGAAATCGAACGATAGTGAAGATTGAATTTAGAAGTTAAGTCTACATTTCGTAACGTAGTGGAGAAATAGAGTGCTGAAAAAGCTTTGTTTTAAATAATTTTAGTATTTTAATGATTTTGGTTAAAAAATTATGTATCAAGGTACCCTGTGAAAAAATATCTAACAAGGGTACCTTGATAGTTTAGACTACAAAATAGATGTCGTTTTTTTAGACTATAGAATAAATGTTATATTAAAATTAGGAAAGTTTTAAATAAGATTTATTAGCTTATTACAAGGGAAGGAGATTTATTTTTGGAGTTTAATGAAAAGCTACAACAGCTTAGAAAACAGAGAAATTTAACACAGGAACAACTTGCAGAGCAATTATATGTATCGAGAACAGCAGTTTCAAAATGGGAAAGTGGAGTTTCCCAAAGTTAAAGATACCACATCAATCCCACGCGGACTTTTGCTCAACCGATACAGCCGGAGGGCTGGATAACAAGAAAAGGCGGTATGCGCCCCGTGGAGGGGTAGCGTACCGCCTTTTCTTGTGGGGGTTTCCAAAGGGGGCAACGCCCCCATTTGGCACACGACTTTGCGAAGCAAAGTGTAGTGTGTTATACGCTCTGCCGGCGTTGCCGTGAAAATGCCGTTGCCGCTGGGGAGGGCAAGGGCATTTGAAGCGGCAGGAAAACAGGGCTGTGCTTGCGTGGCGTGGAGCCGCAAGCGCAGGTCTGGACTCATCAGCAGACAGGGCGTATATGAAAGCCCCAGTTCCTCGTCCTACGCTCCAACTTGTGGACAAAGTGTCCCGAAGTTGTGGCCACACTCCCGGAAAAGTAGCAGGACAACGGGCAACCGTCAAGGCTGAAATGAACGGGTTTACACCCGGCCTTGACCTCCGCCCGCTGTCCCGCTGGATGGGTGGACAAGGCGGCCAATCCCTCAAAGTGCTTGGCCGCTCTCTTTCTGATTTTGAGGTATTCAGTTTTTCAAAATTGAATAATCAAAATAAATTTTTTCGATTGAAAAAATTTTATTTGTTATCATCTTCAATGCCATATTTTTTCTTTTGCCGAATCACATAATTACTGATTTTTTCATCATATAGTGGATACTGGTAATCCAACTGGCATGCCACTTCTGACGAAACCTCCCGGAACAATGCCATACATTGTTCAAAGGATTCCCACATATGGGGATAGGAATCCATATTATAAGTGGACATAAGTCGTTCCCACAATTCCTCTGGGACATATTGCTTCATAAATTTATAGTTTTTTCCCAAACTGAAATGAAATCCCTGTTTGATACCAATCAGCCAGGAAATCATGCGAAGCAATTCTTTTCGTACTATATCATTCATATGGTCAATAGCAAAAAGAATTTCTTTGCGGCATAAGCCCTTTACTACATATGTTGTAGTATTCCAAAATTCATTACAGCAATCGTCAAACATTCTTTGAGTAGGCTTCTGCAAGTGGTAGTCTATATCCGTTGGTATTGGCGGCTTTACGATACGGTTGTCTTTATCCAACAGTAACTTTACCAGTTTATCCCATGTAAAATACTCGTCTATCAGTTCCAGCGGCAGCAAAGTTAAATCTATCTTAACATCATCAGTAAACAGCATTAAATATGAAAATCCCTTTTCTACAGCTGGAAATAATTCCATATCTTCCGGCTTTTGCAGAATCAACCTTTCACCAAATATATCTAGCCATTTATCATCACTTGTGAAGCTGTCCATATCCGTAACAAAAAAAGTAATATCAAAATCCTGAAAATCATCAGGCGGAATATTTGTATTTGTTCTAGATCCTTCCAAAGTAACCATGCGAATGCGTTTGTCTGTTTTTGCAAAATTCAAAACAATATCATAAACTTCCTTTTCTGATCTCATTTTTATCTCCTCCAATTATTGAAATAGGTGTGAAGCCATTTTAGGGCTTTCCCGCCTTGATTACCCTTTAGCAAAGACGGGCGGGACTGTCAACGGCGGCGCATGAAATGCGCCGTTCATCTTGACCGTTGACTGGCTCGGCTGGCTTTGCTATCTTCCTGACAAATGGGAATGTCTAAGATAGTAAAGACGTCCCACATGCAACTCTTTCTTTTATTGCGGAAACCGTATCTTTAATTGTGAATGTAGTTGTGTCTATGACATTTGATTCATATACTCCCAAACCGGAAAATTGCTCCCACATTGTTTCCACTAATTCAATATTTGTTTTTCTATCTAATTTTGAGCGTTCCACAGCTCGCTTCATAGTTTCTTTTTTACTCGCTCTTAATACAATATAGTGTACCTCGTAATCTTCTTGGGCAAGAGCTTTCCATGGCTCCAAAAACCATGGCCCGACAATCCCATCTACAATTACATCATATCCGCCACGAGCATATCGCTTTGCAGCTTCTAAAAAGGCTTCAATGACAACCAGATTTTGCTCGTTGGATTCTGGCAAATGTGGTGGTATTGCGCCTTTGCTTAAGTAATGAAAAAAGTCATCGGTGTGCATATGCACTGATTTATCCATATCTGATTCCTTTGCGACAATTGACGCAGTTGTTGTTTTTCCTGTCCCCGGTGAGCCTGTAATCACAATAATTCTTCCTTGATTCATCTGTATTTTCCCTCACAATTCAAATTTATCACTTTGTTCCTGCCTGCTCAATCATCTTCTTCGCAAACTGCTGGAACATTTCAACAGTTTCTTTATCCATCGGTGTAAGCTGTCCGATCTGTCCAGCTATCATCGCCGTTACATCGTCAATGGAAAGTGGTTTTTGTTTCTGTTCCGCCAGTGCGTCCCGCATGGCTTGGAACATAGCGGCGGTCACAGCTTCTCCCGGCTGTTCCCCGTTGTCAATGTCTTTCTTAATGTCCCGCAGGATAGCCAGGAACACATTTTTGATTTTTTCAATCTCCGCTTCATGTTCCCCTATCTTTTGGGCGTTCAAAAGCTGTAAATCCTGCTTCGCTTCTGCCCGGTGTTCCGGGTGTTCTTTCATCAGGTCGGACAGGGAAGCCGTTGCCATCTCGATAAGCTGGTTTCTTGCTGTTATGCCCTTTGCCGCCGTATCCTGAAAATAAATCCGTATCAAATCTATCAGCTTAGGAAAATTCCTGTGTTCCAACAGGCGGTTGAGGATTTGCACATCAACAGCACCCGTCACAAGCCCCCTCACGGCTCCCTCGGACAAGCCTAATTCAGAAATATCGTAGCTTTTACGAACGCTCACGGTAGACAAGCCCAGTATGTAGTCTGTCGATACCTTAAATTCCTTTGCCACACCTATGAGAATATCACTGCTGACCGTTCTTGTTTCGCCGCTGACAATGCGGCTCAACTGGGAAGCGGAAACGCCTATCTTCTCCGCAAGTTCCTTTTGTGTGATGTGGTTCCCGTTGCATAAATCGGAAATCCGCTGTCCGGGCGTTCCGGGTAAAGCCATAGATACGCACCTCCTCCGCATACTTCCATTATACAGAATGATTGCAAAAATGCAATTTCCAAAGTGTAAACTTCATCAAAATGCAATTCTCGCAATATTCCGGGAATTGCATTTTTTTCGTGTAGACTTAGGGTAGTTCATCGATGGACGGCACCTTGAAAACAGAATGACCTGGTCTTATGTCAATATTTTGGACACAAAAAGTCAAACTTTTTTATGCTGCACTTCTAGCTAATAATTCACATTGATCTGGAGTCATGTAATTAATAGAAGAGTGTAGCCTTTTTCTGTTATACCAACCTTCAATATATTTAAAAA
>NZ_CYZX01000009.1 GCF_001405015.1 Clostridium disporicum | reverse complement strand
TTGCCATAAATATTACCTCCAATAGTGCTATTATCTATATTATAACACTATTTGTAAATTATATGCACATATCAACATTATTGTCTAACAGAGCCATTACATAAAAAGACTATGGAACAAGTTATGGTTAAATATAATGAAAATTTAACTATAGTTTCAGCAGGTAGAGTTTCTCCAAATCCTTCAGAGATGTTAGGTTCAAAGGCTATGGGAATTTTCTTAGAAGAAATGAAAAGTCATTTTGATTACGTAGTTATGGATACTCCACCACTTGGAGCTGTAACTGATGCTCAAGTACTTTCAACAAAGGTTGATGGGACAATCTTAGTTGTTAAGGCTGGAGCTACTAAAAAAGATGTAGTAATGAATTCAGTAAACTTAATTAAAAAAGTAAATGGAAATCTTATTGGTACAGTTCTTAATGGTGTGGAAAATAGTAAGAATAAATACTATTACTATTATGGAAACGAGTAGTCGCTAGCGCGAAGGGAAAGGATTTGCTGACGTAAATGTCCAAATGTGCCTACGGCAGTCCAAGAGATTTGCTTCGCAAATGAGCAAGAGAAATATTTGCTTCGCGAGGAGAAATGTGCCTTTGGCAGAGAAATATTCAACTGAGTTGAAGAGAAATGTTTGACTACGTCAAAGAGAAGGTTGTATATAAGTTTATGGCTTGTTGGGGAGTGAGTGAACCTTGATGAGTTTATATATATAACTGTTGTATTTGGGGATATGGCAGGCGAAGATGATTGCCTTTAGACAGAGGTAGATTAGTTTGTGTAGGTTAAAGGGAATTGGTTTTGCTGGCGCAAAAGTCCAAGAGTCGCTGCATGGGTCCAAGTATAGCCTACGGCGAGGACAAGAGTTAGTTTTGTAAGCACAGGTGTTTTGCTTGCGTAAGAGACTAAGAGATATCTTCGGTAAGAGAAATATATGACTAGTTCATATAAGGGGTACGTAAGATAAGGTATGGATTTGTTGAAGATGTGGGGATATCTTTAATGAAGTATAGTGGTTTTTTAGGGGAAAATTTTATAGATATGACGATAAAAGAAGGGATTTTAAATAGGCTGTGTATGGGAAACGGGGCTTGTTTAGTTAATTTAAAATTCCGGTGTTTGGGGGAATATCGGAATTTTTTATGCACTTTTTAAGGTGGTTTATTATTTTTTGATTAATTATTAAAAAATTATGTTAGGGGTGTTATTTTATGGCGGAGTTACAGTATAACATTGGTGATAGTAATGTTGTAGTAGAGGAGAGAAAAGGTTACGAATTTCTAAAGAGGTGTATTGATATAGGTGGATCTCTATGTGGATTAGTTTTATTAAGTCCGATACTTTTAATAATTATGGCTTTAATAAAACTTGAATCTAAAGGGCCTGTGATATTTTCTCAAGAACGTGTGGGACGGTATGGGAAGACTTTTAAAATGTACAAGTTTAGATCTATGGTAATGAATGCTGAAGAGTTAAAGAAAAAACTTCAAGCACAAAATGAAATGTCAGGACCAATGTTTAAGATGAAAGATGACCCTAGAGTAACTAAGAGTGGTAAGTTCATAAGAAAGACAAGTTTAGATGAAATACCACAGTTAGTAAATGTACTTAAAGGAGATATGAGTTTAGTCGGACCAAGACCAAGCTTACCACAAGAAGTTGAACAATTTGAAGCATGGATGTATAGAAGACATGATGTTAAGCCAGGACTAACTTGTTATTGGCAAGTAAGTGGAAGAAATAATATAGACTTTGAAGATTGGATGAAGCTTGATGTTAAGTATGTTGAAGAGAGAAGCTTCTGGATAGATATTAAGTTAATATTTAAAACAGTATTTGTACTGTTTGGAGATAAAAATGCAAGTTAAGAGAGGGGATAGATAAATGAAAATTGCAGTAGCAGGAACAGGGTATGTAGGGTTATCAAATGCAATACTTCTTGCACAAAATAACGAAGTAGTGGCTGTAGATATAATACAAGAAAAGGTTGATATGATTAATGATAGAATATCACCTATAGTAGATAAAGAAATTGAAGATTATTTAAGTAATAAAGAATTAAGTTTAGTAGCAACTACAGATGTATTTAAAGCTTATAAAGATGCTGAATTTGTAATAATTTCAACACCTACAAATTATGATCCAGAATTGAATTACTTTAATACAAGAAGTGTTGAAGCTGTAATAGCTAATGTTTTATCTATAAATCCTGAAGCAACAATGGTTATTAAGTCAACAGTTCCAGTTGGATATACTAAAAAAGTTAGAGAAATGTTTGAAACTGATAATATTATATTCTCACCAGAGTTCTTAAGAGAAGGTAAGGCTTTATATGATAATCTTTATCCTTCAAGAATTATAGTTGGAGAGCAAAGTGAAAGAGCTAGAAAATTTGCATCACTTTTATCAGAAGGAGCTATTAAGGAAGATATTCCAACTTTATTTACTGATTCAACAGAAGCTGAAGCAGTTAAACTTTTCTCTAATACATATTTAGCATTAAGAGTAGCATATTTTAATGAGTTAGATACATATGCAGAGCTTAGAGGGTTAAATACTAAACAAATAATAGAAGGTGTAGGATTAGATCCAAGAATAGGATCTCATTATAATAATCCTTTGTTTGGATATGGTGGATATTGTTTACCTAAGGATACAAAGCAATTAAGAGCAAACTATGCAGATGTTCCTAATAATATTATTGGAGCTATAGTTGAAGCTAACACTACAAGAAAAGACCATATAGCTGATATGGTTTTAGCTAGAAAACCTAAAATAGTAGGAATTTATAGACTTACAATGAAGACTAACTCTGATAACTTTAGAGCATCTTCAATTCAAGGAATAATGAAGAGAATAAAAGCTAAAGGAATAGAAGTTAAGGTTTATGAACCAACATTAAGAGATTCACATTTCTTTAATTCAGAAGTAGTAAAAGATATAGAGAGATTTAAAGAAGAATGTGATGTTATAGTTTCAAATAGATTATCAGAAGAGTTATTTGATGTAGAAGAAAAAGTATATACTAGAGATTTATTTGGAAGAGATTAGTTAATACAAAGATATAACTGTTAGTAATAAGTTAGAGAGTTAGTAAAAAGACATTAATTTATACAAAAGGTGAGGTGGCGAAATGTTAACAGCTTTAATTATGGCTGGAGGAAAGGGGACTAGATTTTGGCCTCTTTCAACTGAAGAAAGACCAAAACAATTTTTAAATCTAATAGGTGAAGAAACTATGATACAAATGACTGTAAATAGAATTAAACCTATTATTCCTATTGAAAGGATATTTGTATGTACAGGAGAACAATATGTTTCTTTAATAAAAGAGCAGCTTCCAGAGCTTCCTGAAACAAATATAATAGTAGAGCCAGAAGGAAGAAACACAGCACCTTGCATAGCATTATCAGCTTTTGTTATTAGAAGATATTATGAAGATGCAACAATGGTAGTTTTACCTTCAGACCATTTAATTAAAAACGAAGAAGAGTTTAGAAATATTGTTAAGATCGCAGATGAGTTTGTTAGAAGTAATGATAGTGGAATTATTACATTAGGTATGAAGCCTTCAAGACCAGAAATAGGGTATGGATATATTAAGTATGGTAATGGAGTACAAGGTTTAAATAATAATGAAGTAATTAAGGTGGATGCTTTTGTTGAAAAACCTAATAAACAAAAAGCAGAAGAATATTTAGCAGATGGTTCATATCTTTGGAATGGTGGGATGTTCTTATGGAGTGCTAATAATATATTAGAAAAAATTAAGAAATATTCTACAGATACATATGAAGCTTTACATCAAATAGATGAAGTCAAAGAAGAAGAATTACAAGAACTTATAAACAATAACTATAAAAATACTGAAGCAATTTCAATTGACTATGCTGTACTTGAAAAATCTAAAGATATATATGTTATTCCAAGTGATTTTGGTTGGGATGATGTAGGTTCATGGGAAGCATTAGATAGATATAGAGAAAAAGATACTTACGGAAATGTTTTAGTTGGACAAAGTAAAGCAATTAAAGCAGAAAATAATCTAGTTATATCATCTAATCATAAAGTAGTAGTTGAAGGTTTAAGTGATATATATGTCATAGAACATGATGGAAAAATATTAGTTGGAAATAAGTCGAATGTAGCTAATGTTAAAGAATTAAAAAGTATTATATAGTGGAGATATAAAGTTAAATGAGTAGAATAAAATTTCTTAATACAGAAGTAGATAATTTGACAATGGACGAAGCGCTTGAAAGAATTGATGAATTAGTAATTAGCAAGAAACCAAGTTATGTTGTTACACCTAATGTTGACCATATAGTTAAGCTTGAAACGGATAATGAATTTAAAGACGTATATAAAGAGGCGGATTTAATTTTAACTGATGGTATGCCATTAATATGGATATCTAAATTAAATGGAAATCCTATTAAGGAAAAAGTTTCAGGATCAGATTTGTTTCCTAATGTATGTAAGTTAGCAGCTAAAAAAGGATATAAAGTATTTTTATTGGGAGCTGCAGAAGGTATCGCAATTAAAGCAGGTGAAAATCTTAAAAGTAAATTTAAGGGCTTAGATATTGTTGGTACATATTCGCCAAGCTATGGATTTGAAAAAAAACCGGAAGAAATAAAAGATATAATAAAAATTATTAATCAAGCAAATCCAGATATATTGGCAGTTGGCTTAGGAGCTCCAAAACAAGAAAAGTTATTATTTAAGTATAGGAAAGAATTAAATGTTCCAGTATCATTAGCAATAGGAGCTAGTATTGATTTTGAAGCTGGCAATATTAATAGAGCACCTAGATGGATGCAAAATAGTGGTCTTGAGTGGCTATATAGATTATGTAAAGAGCCTAAAAGAATGTTTAAGAGATATTTAATAGATGATATGAAAATATTTAAAATATATATGAAATATAGATAGAGGTTAATTATGGATAGGATAAAAGAAATATGTTTAGATACAGCATATGAGTTTATAAATATTTGCGAAAAATATAATTTAAGATACTTTATTTTAGGTGGAACTTTATTAGGGGCAGTTAGGCATAAAGGATTTATTCCTTGGGATGATGATATTGATTTTGGTATGCCAAGAAAAGACTATGAAATATTTATGCAAATAGCTAAAGATGAATTAAGTGAAAATAAATCTATTAAAACATATAAAGATAAAAATAGTAAACAGTACTTTATACAAGTAATGGATAATAGAACTAAAATAAAAATGACATCTAATGCAGTTTCAAGATATGAAAATGTATGGGTAGATATTTTTCCATTAGATGGAATGCCGAATGGAAGAATAAAGAGGTTTATTCATAAAAACTATCTTTTATATAGAAAAATGTTAATACAGTTTTCAGATTATGAAAATAGAATTAATTTAAAGATAAGAAATAGACCTATCCATGAAAGAGTCTTAATATGGATTGCTGTTAATAGTAAAGTTGGAAATATATTGAAAACGGATAAGTGTTTGGAGCTAATGGATAAAGCATTAAAGAAATATGATTATGATGAATGTGAATATATTGTTAATTTCTTTGGTGCATATAAGTTTAAAGAAATGTTTCCAAAAGATTATTATAAAAATGGAACCATGTATAATTTTGAGAATATGAAGTTAGTTGGTCCTATAAATTATGATGAAGTATTAAAACAAATGTATGGAGAATATATGAAACTTCCACCAGAAGAAGATAGAGGATATCATCATAGCTATGAAATAATAGAGCTTTAAAAGGTATAGAATAGGAGAAAAAATAAGATGAAGAGAATAATAACATATGGTACATATGATTTGTTACATTATGGACACATAAATCTATTTAAGAGAGCTAAAGAGCTAGGAGATTACTTAATAGTAGCTGTTTCAACAGATGATTTTAATAAACTAAAAAAAGATAAAGTATGTTATTTTAGCTATGAAGAAAGAAAAAAAATGGTTGAATCAATAAGATATGTTGATTTAGTTATTCCAGAGGAAGAGTGGGAACAGAAAATTAACGATGTAGATAAATATGATGTGGATACTTTTGTAATGGGAGATGATTGGGAAGGCAAATTTGACTTTTTAAAAGAAAAATGTGAAGTTGTATATTTAAAAAGAACTCCAGATATATCTACTACGAAAATTAAAGAAAATTTGAAGTTAAAATAAGCAATAGAATTATACATTATATATTTAAGGAGAAAAAATATGAAGGTTTGTTTTTTTGCACATTCAGCTAACTTAACTGGTGCTAGTAGATCTTTAATTGATTTATTAACAGTATGTAAAGAGGTTGATGTTGAACCATATGCGATCATTCCTAAAAAAGGTTTGATAGAGGAAGAACTTAAAAAAAATAAAATACAATATAAGGTAATTCCATATTGTACAATGGTGAAAAAGAGTACTTTTAAAAATATTTTAAAAAAATGTATAAATAGTATCTCACTTTTACTAATTGGTAAATATGTAAGAGACAATAAAATAGATATAATTCATAATAATTCAAGTTTAATTGATATAGGAATGAAGGTTGCTAAGCGTAATAACATACCTTATTTATGTCATATTAGAGACTTTGGTGGAGAAGATCATAAAATCGATTTTATAAACCCAGAAGAGTTATATAAATATATAGAAGAAGCTGATAAATCAATAGCTATTTCTGATTCAGTATTTAATAAGTATTCAAATTTGATACCTAAGGCAAAGATGGTAAAAGTATATAATGGTGTAAATCTAAACAATTATGATATAGGCCAAAGAGATTTTAGCTCAAAATCAGTAACTAATATATTAATATCTGGAAGAATATGTGAGGGAAAAGGGCAATTTGAAGCTATAAAAGCTATAGAATACTTAATTAATCATAATATAAAGGATATAAAATTATATGTAGTAGGAGAGGGGATAAAAGGAGAGAAATATTATGATGAATTAAGAGAATATGTGTTAGAGAAAAAACTTGAGTCTAATATAGTATTTTTACCTTTTATGAAGGATTTAAGAGAGATCAGAGAAAAATGTGATATTGCCTTAGTTTGCTCGGTAAGTGAAGCATTTGGTAGAGTAACAATTGAAAGTATGCTATCAAAACAACTTGTAATTGGAGCTAATACAGCAGCAACGGCAGAATTAATTGAAGATAGAGTTAATGGACTATTATATAATCAAGGTGATTATATTAGTTTGGCGAACTCTATAATTTTTGCACTTGAAAATAAAATTGAATGTGAAGAAATATCTAATAATGGTTACAATTTTGCAAAGGATGGCTTTTCAATTCAACGAACTATGAAAGAAATAAAAAACGAATATATTAAAATATTAAAAAAGTAAACTGAACATTAATTATTAATAAGATATGTATATAAGATTTTGTAAATTACTTAATATAATTTAAGAATTAATATTAAAAAGTGATAAAAACATATAGGAAGAGATTCAAAATAGTATGGATAACGGCCTGAAAAATACTTAATAAATAAAGGTTTGATAAGAATACTTTGTTAAAAATAATGATGTTATAATAAATAAGTAAGAAAAAGTTGATTTTAAACATAGAAATCTAATAACATATGTGGTTTACTTTGATATAAAAAAGCATCTGAAAAAATATTTTTTACTCAAGTAAAAAATATAATTTAATTGTAATAGATATTACTAAATTTAGATTATAAGTGTTAAAATTAAAAACATGATACAAATACTTAGATGAAGTTTAATTAAAAATATAGTATTAGATATAAAAGATAATATCATAAATACAAAAATAAATTGAACCTATAATATTAAGAAACTTTATAGAATGAATCTTTTTTAAATAAATTTGGTGAATAGCTCGATTTTAATATTTTTAAAATTTCTCTATAAATATGTATTTTAAAAGAGTTATTAGAATATTGAAAATCAAAGACTTTAGTAATATACATAATAAGAAACATTGTAGTATCATTTAAGAATTTTGTATTTTTATACTATTAATACAATTGGAGAATTAAGATGAAAAAAGCGAGTATTTATTATATAAGTTATAGCGTATTTATATTTTGCTTTATGATATTGTGTAATAACAAATTGAGTAAAGCAGTAGTTTTTAGTGGAATATTTTTACTTCTAGGATTAGGCTCATTTTATATAAATAAAAATTATTTAAAGAGTTTAATATTTCTTTTAGGATTTTGTTTGCCAATTAATTTGAGTTTTTATTACTTAAATTATTATCCTGATAGGAATATAGCTGGAGCATTAGTAGGATGGAAATTTACATTATTAGATTTAATTATTTTTTTGATTATAATATATTCTTTTAGAAATTTTACTTCTAAAATATTTAGAAAAAAAATAAATATATTAATTTTAGTGTATTTACTTATTAATATTTTTTCAGTTAATGTTGCATTAGATAAATATGCTGCCTTATTTGAAGTTGTAAGATTATTAAAATGTATTTTATTAATGTACGCTATAATAACAACATTTAATTCGGAATTATATGATGTATTTGTAGATGCAATTGGAAAGACAATAATAGTACAATTTATATTAGGAATTTTACAAATAATTAAGGGTGGAAATCTTGGGTTATCATTTCTAGGAGAATCACAAAGAGTTTTTAGAGATGGAGTAACGGGCTTAGAAAAAGGAATGAGTGGAACATTAGGACATCCTGGAACTATGGCTATTTTCACATTGTTTTGTTTAACTATGTTAATTTTTAACACAAGATTAAAAAATAGAAAATTATATATTCTAATTAGTATAATTACAATTATTCTAACTTTTGCTAGAACTTCTATTATTTTAATGTGTTTTATTATTATAATATACAAAATAACAACGCGTAAGAAATTTACTTTAACATATAAAAAATTAATTATAGTATATCTAATTGCCGCAATTTCATTAGTAGGAGCACTAATTTTAAAAGATCAAATTGGAGATATAGTTAATAGATTTATTGCTTCAGACTTTTCTAATCAAGTAGACGGAAGAGGAGAACATTCACAATTGGCAATACAAATCTATAATAATAGAGAAAGTTGGTCATATGGAGCGAATAACTACATTTTTGCTTCTCAGAAAAATTTCCCTAACCACTATTCGTTACAGCACTTTAAATATATATTCCCAGTTCATAACTTATATTGTCTATATTTGGTTGAACTAGGGGTTTGGGGAATGATTATATATATTGCATTGATTAGTATACCAATAATAAATTGGTTTATATTTGATATATTAAAAGGAAAGAAAACAAATAAATACTTAATTACATTTGCTGTATGGAGCATTGTAATAATGATTTATAATTTTACGGGATGGTCAGGAGCAAAGGATATATTAGTTTATCCTATGTGGATAGTTTTAGGCTTAAGCGAATGCTTTTCGAATAAAGTAATAAATTAAAATATAAAGTTAAGGTGAGAAAAAAATGAAAATAGCATTATTCCCATATAGTAATAAAAGTAATAAATATCTAGAACTTATAAAAGAATCTATAGAATCTTTAGATATTGAAATTAATGATATGAAGACAGTGCTAAAAAATAAAAGTCTGTTTAAAGATACTGAATACTTTATTTTAAATTGGTATGAGAGTTTGTATACAAACTCATTTCCAAAGCAGGTTCTAAAAAATATATATAAACATATTGAATTAAATAAATTAAAAAATAAAAAGATAGTATGGGTTATACATAATAAGATTCCACATGATGATAAGCATAAGTTTTTTTCAAAGAACTTAATGAAGTATTTAGCAAAAATATCATATAAAATAGTAATACATTCATCAGAAAGTATAAAGGTAATAGAAGAACTAAGCAAAGATAATTCAATAAAAAATAAGATAGTATATGTACCACATCCAAATTATATAGGAGCATATAAAGATGAAAATTATGATGAAAGTATAAAATGTGATGACAATATTAATCTATTTTTTGTTGGTGCTATAAAACCTTATAAAAATGTTGATTTATTAATTCAGGCATATAATGAGCTGAATTTAAAAAATGTTACATTAAGTTTAGCGGGAAAAGTTTCAAGTTTAGAATATGAAAACTATATAAATAATATGATAGGTGGCAATCCTAATATTAAAACTGATTTTAGATTTATAGATGATAATGAAATAAATATGCTAATTAATAAATCTGATGTATTGGTTTTACCATATGATATAAATAGTAGTTTAAATTCAGGAACTATTTTATTGGCATTTTCTAATAAAAGAACAGTAATAAGTCCTTTAATAGGAACACTAAAAGATTTTAAAGAGGACGAGCTATTCTTTGCTTATAATTATAATACTAAAGAAGAACATCTTACTAAGTTAAAAGATATGATTACTAAAGTTGTTGAAGTTAAAAAAGATGATAATATGAAATTAAGAGTAATGGGAGAAAGGTGTTACGATATTATAAAAGAAAATAATTCATTAGGTACAATAGCTGATATTTATAAAAATGAAATTTTTAAGTAGGAGAGACATTATGAAAATATTGATTACGGGATATTATGGAGCAGGAAATTTTGGGGATGACATTATGCTTGAAGCATTTTGTAAAAGAATGAAATCTGAGAATCCAGAAATAGAAATAAGTATTTTAAAAATGTTTGATAGAGAGTTAAACATTGATTTAGACAGTAGTATAAAAGTAATTAATTATTATAAGCTAAAAAGAAAATTAAATACAGCTATTTTTATGATGCTAATGATGAAATATGATATGTTTGTTTGGGTTGGCGGTACATGTTTTACAGATGAAGATGGAAATGGATTATACTGGCTGATGAAGAGAGCTAAGCAACTAAGAAAAAAATTTGGATATATAGGAGTAGGTATAGGAAATTTAACTAAGAAAGAAAGAATAGATATGACAGAATATCTTTTAAATAACTGCGAATTTATATCACTTAGAGACAAAAGATCATATGATTATGTTAAAAAAGTAAGAATGAATACAAAAAATGTTTATTTAACAGAAGATTTAGCATACTTATTTGTTGATAAGCATGAAAGAAAAGAAAATAAAGAAATTTGTAAAAAAATAGTTGTTTCTTGGAGGAATTTAGTTAATTATAGAACAGAAGAAGAAGAGCAAGTATTAATGAATAATTTAATAAATTATTTAAAAAAATTATCTGAAGAAACTGTAAAAATAGAGATATTAATTTTACCGTTAGATGATAGAAAAGATTGTGAAAAAAATCAGATAATATATCAAAAACTACTTGGTAGTGAAAATAAATATACAACTATTAAATATCTTGAAAATATATCACCTGTAGAAAAAATTGAAAAAATATTAGAATGTGATTTAAATATATGTGGTAGATTACATGGGATTTTTGTAAGTGAATTAAATAATATTAATACAGTAGCATTGAGTTATAGTATTAAAATAGATGAGTTTTTAAAAAGTATTAATAAAGAATGTGATTGTATTAGCATAGATAATTTAACAGTAGAGTCATTAGAGAATATTGAAAAAAACAATTCTAGAATGATAAGTAATAACATTATAAAAGAAAAGATTGTAAGCTCAAATAACAATATTAAATATTTTATTGATTATTTAAATACAATATAAGGAACATACGATATGATTAAAGAGAATAGACAATTAGAAAAAGATATTGTTGTGGAAAATTCAAACAAAAAAGCTGCTAAGCAATTGATTATAATGATTGTATTGACAATTTTAACTCAAGTAGTAACTATACTAAAAACTTCTACTGTAGCATCACAGTTTGGAGCAACTATTCAAATGGATGCATTTAATTTTTCTACTAGTATTGGTACTTTTATTTTTAGCTTTATAGGAGCGGGAGTTACAACAGTATTAATACCTAATTTAGTAAAGAAAGATAAAAAAGATTCTATTAATATTTTTATAAGTACTTTATATACAATAGCATTTTTAGTGTTATTAATAGTATATTTTTTTAGAAGATCTATAATAGGTGTTTTATCTAGCCAAAATGATGAATTTATACTTATAGCATCTAACATAATGTTAGTTACTCTACTAACACAATTTATAACATCTTTTTCAGGAGCTACTAATGCTATATTTCAATGTAAAGGTAAATTCAACTTCCCTAAATTGATTACTTTATTTACTACTATTATTCTAATTGGATTAATAGTTTTTATGCCAAATTTAACAATATATAAATATGCGGCATATATTTTCGTTACCAGTGTATTAAATATAATTATTCAAATTTATTTAGTAAAAAAGAACGGATATAAATTTAATTATAGAATAGATTTTAGTGATAAAGAATTTAAAAATATGTTTAGAACTTTTTTACCAACTGTATTAAGTACAGGATTATATCAATTTTCTTTAGTTACTGATACTGTTATTTCCTCTAATTTAGGGGAAGGAAGTACATCCATTTTAGGATATTCTAATAGTTTAATGACAATGGTAAATTCAGTTATATTAACTAATTTAATGACATATTTTTATCCAAAGATTGCAAAAAGTATAGGAAGAGAAGATAGTCAGGAAAGAGTATTTGATCTTATGATATTATTAAATGGAATTATGTGTTTGTTCTTAGTTGGATTTATAGTGGTTGGAAAGAGTGGGATTATACTCTTATATGAAAGAGGGAAATTTACACCTACAATTACAGAAATGGTTTATATAGGAACCTTAATATATATGATAGGAATTCCAGTAAATGCAATGAGAGATTTAGTATATAGATATTTCTATGCAAATGGAGATACATTAACGCCTTTTAAAAATAGCATAGTTATAAGTATATCTAATATTATTATTAGTATTATTTTATCAAAAATTTTTGGTATATATGGAATAATAATAGGAACTGTTATTACATCATTTATATCATTTATTATGATACTATTTAGATTTAATAAAAAATTTGGTTTTAAGTGTAATAAAAGAAAGCTAATTATTGAAAATATTAAAATAGTTTTAGTTAGTATTACTGTAATTGTGACAATTAAATTTTTAATAACAATGTTACCAAGTATGACTTTAATAATTGAAATATTACTAGTAGGAATAATTACTACACTATTATATACGACTATGTTAGTAGTTTTTAGAAGTAAGATTTATAAGATAAAATTATAAATTTAGTATTAAATTAAAGATAATTTAATACTAAATCGAAAATTTTTATAGATATATTGAAATTTGATAGTAGTCGAAAATATTGATAAGTAGAAGATACTTGAAATATTGGAAATACAATATGGGTAAGTTTGGAGAAATCTAATTTACAGATGAATTACTGAAGCTTATTTTATTAATAGGCTATGTATGAATATGATTTTGAAGATATACGATATGATGTCGGAGATAAATAAAAAATAACAAAGGGAAATGATAGATTTTAATAATAAAGGAGTTTTATTCATGGGATTTTTACAAAAGTATAAGGTATGGATTAATTCAGTAGTAGTTAATGATGAATTAAAATCTGAATTAAAAGTTATAAAAGATGAAAAAGAAATTGAAGATAGATTTTATAAGGATTTAGAGTTTGGAACTGGTGGACTTAGAGGCGTTATTGGAGCTGGTACTAATAGAATGAACATATATACTGTATCAAAAGCAACTCAAGGGTATGCTCAATATTTAAATGCTCACTTTGAAGCACCATCAGTAGCTATAGCTTATGATTCAAGAAATATGTCTAGAGAGTTTGCAAAAGCAACAGCTTTAACTTTTGCTGCTAACAATGTAAAGGTATATTTATTTGAAGATTTAAGACCGACACCAATGCTTTCATTTACCGTAAGGGAGTTAGGCTGCCAAGGCGGAGTAGTTATAACTGCATCTCACAATCCAAAACAATATAATGGATATAAGGTTTATGGAGAAGATGGTGGACAAATAACTGATGAAACGGCTAAAGAAGTTATTGGATACATAAACAACATAGATATATTTGCAGATGTAAAATCTATATGTGAAGAAGAAGCTTTAGCAAGTGGATTATTAAATTATATAGGTGAAGATGTTGATAAAATATATATAGAAAAGGTTAAGTCTTTAATATTAAGAAAAGAATTAGTAGCTGAAAAGGCTAAGGACCTTAATATAATATATACACCAATTCATGGTTCAGGACTTATGCCGATAAAGAGAACTTTAACTGAGTTAGGATTTGAAAATTTAAATATAGTTAAAGAACAAGAAAAACCAGATGGAAACTTCCCAACAGCTTCTTACCCAAATCCAGAAGATAAAAATGTATTTAACATAGCTTTAGAAATGGCAAAGGATATTAATCCAGATATAATTTTTGGAACAGATCCAGACTGTGACAGAATAGGTGTTGTTGTAAAAGAAAACTCTGGTGAGTATAAAGTATTAACAGGAAACCAAACGGGAATGTTATTAGCTCACTATATGTTAAAGTCTTTAAAAGATATGGACAAATTACCTGAAAATGCAGCAGTTATAAAGACTATAGTAACAACTGAAGGTGTTAGAAAGATAGTTGAAAGCTTTGGAGCAGAGCTTATAGATACATTAACAGGATTTAAATATATTGGTGAAAAGATTAAAGAGTTTGAAGAAACAAGTTCAAATACGTTTATCTTTGGACTAGAAGAAAGCTATGGATATTTAGCTGGGACTTTTGTTAGAGATAAGGATGCTGTAATAGCAGCTACATTAATAACAGAAATGGTTCTTTACTATAAAGAACAAGGTTTAAATCTTTATGAAGCAATGATTAAATTATATGAAGAGTATGGATTTACACAAGAAGAATTAATCTCTATTGAACTTCAAGGAAAAGAAGGACAAGAAAAAATAGCTAACTGCTTAAATTCATTAAGAGAAGATAAAATAACGGAAGTTAATGGAGTTAAGGTAGTTAAAGCTTTTGATTATCATAAAACAGAAGAAACAGGACTACCAAAGTCTAATGTTTTAAAATATATATTAGAAGATGATTCATGGTTTGTTGTAAGACCATCAGGTACAGAACCTAAGATGAAGGTATACTTTTCTGTCGTAGGAGAATCATTAAAGGATTCTGAAGAAAAATTAGCTGCTTTTAACAAAAATGTTATGAGCATAATAAATAGTAAATTAAATTAATTTGGTTTTAAAATAAGGCTACATAACTTTTAAATGTAGCCTTAAACAATATATGTAACTATTTGATAAGGAGTAAGTGAGATGTATCCAATTAAATTTGAGAATTTATATTATGATAAAGTATGGGGAGGCCGTGACTTTGAAAGCTTTAGAGACAACCTTCCGGAAGGAAATATAGGAGAAACATGGGATGTTGCATGTCATCCAAATGGAACTGGAATTGTTGCTAACGGTAGATTTAAAGGCATGACATTTAACGAACTTATTCAGAATTACAATGAAGAAATCTTTGGAAAAACTATTAAAGATGGAGAGTTTCCTCTATTAGTTAAGCTTATAAACTCTAATGAAAACCTATCTGTTCAGGTTCATCCAAATGATGAGTATGCAAGAAGAGTAGAAAACTCATATGGAAAAACTGAAGCTTGGTATATTGTAGATGCTAAAGAAGGAGCTGAGCTAATTGTAGGTACTAATGGGTGTACAAAAGATCAATTTGAAGAAGCAATTAAAAATAATGATGTTGAAAACTGCTTAAATAGAATTAAAGTTAAAAAAGGTGATGCTTTTTTAATTAATAGTGGATTAGTTCATGCTATATGCTCAGGATTAGTTATTGCAGAAATTCAACAAAATAGTGATATTACATATAGAGTATATGATTATGGAAGACCTAGAGAAATTCACGTTGAAAAATCTTTAGATGTAATAGACTTTGATTTAAAGCCAGAAAGATTGGTTGAAAACTATGAAGAGTTTGAAGGATATAAGTATACAAATCTTTGTAAAAGTGAGTATTTTACAATAGATAAATGTATAATAGATTCTGAGTATAAAGCTTCAAGTAAAGAAGATACATTTACTATAATAACTTGTGTTGAAGGAAACGGTGTAATTAATCATAAAAATGGTTCAGAAGCTATAAATAAAGGTGATAGTTTATTAATACCAGCAACTTTAGGAGAATATGAAATAAAGGGGCAATTAGAAGTATTAATATCATACTAACATTTAAGGATAAAGGTTAAAGTAGTATTAATAAAATTTAAATAATATATAAAATTATAAGGTTTAGGGGAAAAGTATGGAAAAGAAAATAAGAAAAGCAATAATACCAGCAGCAGGTCTTGTTACTAGATTTTTACCTGCAACAAAGGCTCAACCTAAGGAAATGCTTCCTATAGTTGATAAGCCTACTTTACAGTACATAATAGAAGAATGTGTTGCTTCAGGAATTGAAGAAATACTTATTATAACAGGAAGAAATAAAAAGAGTATCGAGGATCACTTTGATAGATCTGTAGAACTTGAAATGGAACTTGAAAAGTCAGGTAAGCAAGAGATGCTTGAAATGGTTAGGGAAATATCTGATATGGTAAATATCCATTTCATAAGACAAAAGGAGCCAAGAGGATTAGGACATGCTATTCATTGTGCAAAGGCTTTTGTAGGGGACGAACCTTTTGCAGTTCTTCTTGGTGATGATGTTGTTTATAATGATCAAAAGCCATGTTTAAAGCAACTTATTGATTGCTATTCTGAATATAAAACATCTGTATTAGGTGTACAAACTGTAGATCCTAAAGATGTTAATAAATACGGAATAGTTGGCGGTTTACATATTGAAGATAGAGTATACAAGGTTAAAGATTTAGTAGAAAAGCCAGCAGTGGAAGAAGCTCCATCAAACGTAGCTATATTAGGAAGATACATAAGTGAAACTCTAAATCTTTGATTTAGTTAGTTGAACTTACTCATTTGAATGCAATGAAGAGGAGTTTCCTATATTATTTGTATATTTGAAATCTTAGAAAATACAGCTCCGGGTAAGGGAGGAGAAATCCAACTTACAGATGCGCTTATTAAGCTTATTGAGCAAGAAGCTATGTATGTATATGACTTCCAAGGAAGAAGATATGATGTTGGAGAAAAGTGAAACTTAGACATTTATGTCTTTAGTTGAATTTTCACACAGTGAAAGTTAGGATTCTTACAAGCTACTGTAGAATATGCTTTAAGAAAAGAAGAGCTTAGAGATAGCTTCATAGAATATTTAAAAACAATAATATAAAAAGCAAATTAAGATATATTTTGTTAATAATATAAAAATAGATATTGTACTTTATTATCTATAACAGAAGAAAATAAAAGTTAAACATCATCAAAGAGAAGTCTTTAGGATCTTCTCTTTTTTGGTATACAGGATAAAAAAGGAATGAAAAAATAAATAGATAAACTTAAGAAAAGTAAGATAATGGGGGAAGAAGATGAAAAGAAGAACTATAATGCTAGGAGTAATTATAACTATGGTATGTTTAACAGCTAGTATATCGCTAATAATTGCAAAAGGTAATGGAGGAAGAGGATTAGAGAACTTAGAAATTGAGTATATAGTCAATGAAAGCGAAAATATGATAGAGAGTATATCAGATAATGACAGGTACAATTTAGACAGCTTATTAAGCTTTTTAGATTTCATTCAGGCTATATAGATGGATATGATAGAGAAAATTTTGATGTTGAGAAGGTAGCGGCTATTTCAATGCAACGTGCTCGTGAATTAAAATATGAAGAGATTGACGGAAAACCTTATTTTACAGCAGATAAAGCTAAGGTAGATGAAGTAGCTAAGAATATATTTAATGTGGATATATATACAGATAAATTAAGAGATGATTTGTATGAAGCTATATATGTTGATTCAAAGCTTATAGCATTTAAAGATAATAAGTATGTAATATCAACAGCAAGCGGAAGAATGCCAGGATTCGTTAATTTAGTGGATAGTATTACTAAGAGTAAAGAAGGAAGCTATAAGATAGATTTTACTATATACGATATAATTGATAGTGGATATATTGGTAAACAAGGTGAACTTATTAGGAATAGAGATTTAACTAATTGTATTATTAGTGGAAATGGTGTTGCTGAAGTTAAGGAATAGAAAATTGCCGGAGAAATTATATATTACGTTACTAAGTATAATGAAAGTATAAAAAATAAAAGGTAGTTTACTTTAAGGATTATTGGAATTATAGATGAGAAAAAGCTGTAAGGATAAATGTTCAGATAATGAAAATGTACGTAATAGTAGTGGATTTTATACTTATGAGAAGGTAAATGAGATTATTGAGAATAACATAATTAATATTAATACAGAAGATTTATGCCAATCAAGGATCCTGGAAAACTGGAATTTACATAAAAAATATAAAATTTTACTACATAAAACGTTAGAAAAATATAGATAAAATTCGACAAATGAATTAATTAAGTAAAATAAAAAATTACAAAAATATGAAGTAATACATAGATATTAATAAATAAATTTAATAGTAATTGATTTATTAAAATAAAGAAAAAAATAGAAATTTTACTTGAAAAATATGTCATTGAATAAATGAAAAATATTGATATAATCTTTGTTGGTGGGGAAATTAAATTTTAAAGTAACTCTTATTATATGAATTTAGAATTATTTAAGATGTAAGATAACGGATAAAAATACATTGCAAAAGTTTAAGGGAAGAACTTTTGTAGTAGTAATTATTCTATTTTTAAGAAGAGTAATTATTAAGTGTAATAACTATCAGTAAATAAATTTTGTGTTATTTACTGATAGTTATTTTTTGCGTAAAAATATTTTTTATCAATAGGGTGACTTATATAACAGAAAAGGCTCTTTACTATAAAGAATAAGGATTGACATTATATTAAGCATTGGTTAAGTTATACGAAGAGCATAGATTTACCAAAGAAGATTTAGTTTCTATTGAACTTTAAGGAAAAGAAGGACAAGAAAAGATAGCTAAATTTGTTTATTATAATAAATACAAGGCAATAATTAGGGTTATAAGTATAAACTATGATAGAGGTTATTATATGAATAAAAAATTAATGTTTATTTTATTAGTTATATTAGCTATAGGTTTTATATTTTTTAACTCTAGTAAGAGCGGTAGTGAATCTAATTATATAAGTAAGAGTTTGGTTAGTAGGTTTATAGCAAATAAAGAAACTACTGAGGTATTTAATGATTTTAGAAGTGATAAAAGTGAGTATGATTTAAATAATTTATATAGTAAAATGAACTTTATAGTTAGGAAGTTAGCTCATGGCACTGAATATTTTATATTAGCGTTTAGTTTGGTAATGCTTTTTAACAATTTTAATATTAGATTTAGAGAAAAGTTTATATATTCATTATTTATAGTTTTAATAATTGCCTTATTAGATGAGTTTTATCAAATGTATGTACCAGATAGAAGTTCTTTAGTAAGTGATATAGTTATTGATTTTATTGGTGGTATATTAGGCTCTTTAATTTCAAGTTTAGTTATTTATATTAGAAGGTCTTTTAATAAACCATATGATAGTATACATTGATAATCGTATATTAAAATAATAGATTTCAGGATGATGATTTCGTCCCAATTAAGGATGATCTAGGGTGTAAGAATTTAAAAGTATAATCTTGCTATGTAATTAGCATGCGAAAGAAGCCGACTAAGGCTTCTTTTTTTAATAAATGTATAAAAATTACAAATTAAGACTTGATGAACTCATGTTCATAGTGTATTCTATATATATAGTAATAAATATACATATAAAAAGTTAAGTTCTTTTAAATATTTAGCTAATGGTAAAGAAGAAAAGTTGAATTATGAGGTGGTTTTAAGATGGTAGTTGAGAGAGTTGATGAAAGCATTATAGAAGATGAGGTATGGAAATATAAGAATATAAAAATTGATTTTTCCACATATACGTTTTGGGTAGACGATATAGGTGATGAATTGACTCATTTAAATATTGAGTTATTAAAGCTATTTTTATCATCAAAAGGAAAGGTATTAACTAGAGAAATTATTAAAGAGAGAATTTGGGGAGAAGAACGTTTAATTAATGATAGAAATGTAGATTTTCAAGTATGGCTTTTAAGGAAGAAGCTAGGTTTAACTAAATCAGAACTTATATCAATAAGGTCTGTGGGATATAAATTAAATTTAAGAGTCCAATAAGTGGCTAATTATAAGTCTTGTGCATGATGCACAGGACTTTTTTTGTTTTCTAAATAAATAAGCAAATTTTATACAAATATTTAGCAAATAAAACAAATAAAATAAATATAGAATAAATATTCAATAAATTTTCAGCAAATAATTGGTTGTTAAAATAATTATAGAGTCAAAAATTAAATATGAAAGGAAGTTTAATTATTATGAAATGTGATTTTGGAATTAAGTTAAAGGAAGAGCTTATTGGAGGATTATCTACAAGTAAGGCTGCTTTGGAGATGGAGCTTATAAGTGAGGATAAATATAATATATTTTATGATCGAGTTTCAAGGAAGAGTGGTTTTTCTGATTATGTTGAAAAGGCATCAGATGTAGCTTGTGCACAGATTTGTTGCCTTGTTGGAATTGAGATGGAAAAGGGGGATGGATATAAAGAAGGCAAAATCATATTAAATCCAACAGACAAGAATGGAAATAGGTTTTGTGATGTTATTATGGTGAGTAAGAAGAATATACATGCTATGAAGATAGTGTCTATGGAGTGTGATTTTATTGAAGTTGATGAATATGAAGAGATGATGGAAATTGCATATAAAGCTGTAGATGAATACTTATGTGAGACAAGCTCTAATTCTATAGATTTAACAGTAATACAGCCCAATTTACTTACGTCATCAAGTGGTACAGCTAATGTTGATGATGTATTAGATGCATTTGACAAGCTGTTATTTTAATAAGGGGGATAGTTAAATATATATGAGTAGTAATGGTTTTACAAGAGTGAGCAATATGATTTTAAATGACAGTGATTTAAATATTTATGAGAAGTATTTTATAATTGCTCTTAAAAGTTTTGATTATAAAAATATTGGAGAAGTCTATCCAACTTATGAATCTTTAATGGCTTTGTTTGGAACTAAGAATAGAAATACTATAGCTAGTCTTATCAAATCTCTTAAGGAGAAAAATTATATTATAACAATGAAGAAGAATAGAGCTAATTGTTATAAGTTTATTAAGGATTATTTATCTGGTGAGGTAAAAAATAATGACATAATAACTAATAATCTATCTAGTACTAGTGAGATAAATAGTAACGAATGTGATACTGGTGGTGTTGATTTAAATGCCACTAGTAACTCAAGTGATACTAGTAATAGTAACAGAAGTGATACTACTGAAGTTAAGTTAAATACCAGTAGTAACTCAAGCGATACTAGTAATAGTAACGTAAGTGATACTAGTAATAGTAACAGAAGTGATACTACTGAAGTTAAGTTAAATACCAGTAGTAACTTAAGTGATACGAGTAGTAGTATCACAACCGATACTCTAATAAAACAATATAAAAACAAAAAAGAAATATATATAAGGATTTTTGATAAATGGAATGAGAAGAACATCAGCAATGAATTAACCTTAACTAAAAATATAGCAAGTTGTATTGAAAGTGTATTAAGGGTATTTACCATAGAGCAGATATTGCAGGCTATAGATAATTATGCAGAGGTTTATCATAGTAAGTTTTATTATGATTACCTATGGGATTTAAAAAGCTTTTTGATAAAGCCCAATGGAATTTATAAGTTTACCTATGAAGGGCACCTTTGGAAAAGTTATTTAAATACCTCCAAGGAAAAAGTTAAAATAAAAGCGTCAGAATATATCGATTAATTTTCAAAAACTGGACCTTCTGGGTCCAAATAATTGGACACAGAAGGTCCAGAGGGAGAGGATATTGTGTTAACTAGTCAGCATATTGAGCTAGAGCAAAGTATTTTAGGGACTATGTTTGTAAATCCAGGATTGATACCTAAAGCTAATGAAAATATAAAAAAGTATATGTTTCAGGTTGAGAATCACAGCATGATTTATGAAGGAATTATAAAGATGGCTGATGATAAAAAGGAGATTGATTTAATTAACTTCTTAGAAAATTATAAGGAGATAATTAAGCTGATGGGTGGAGTTAGCTATGTTAGTGAAGTTTATAGCTGTAGCTCAACAGATGTTGCTTTTGAGACAAAGCTAGAGCTATTGATTAAAGCTTATAAAAAGAGGATTGTACTTAATTTGTGTTCTCATGTAAGTGATGAGATGACTATTGAAGATATGGAAAATAAGTTAAGCAACACTTTAATTAATTTGTATAATTGTACTCTTAAAAAAGATTTAAATATTGAAGATATTTATGATAATTATTTAAAAAATTTATACGAGATTAATAAGGATATGGGAGTTAAAAGTGGATTAACTAAGATTGATGATGTTTTAGGAAATTTTAGAAGGGGGAGACTTATTACTGTATTTGCTAGAAGTGGAGTTGGTAAAAGTATTTTTTCAATACAAGTAGCTAAGAACATGGCACTTAGTGGACATAATGTAATTTATGGTAGTGCAGAGATGAGTGAAGATGAAGTATTAAATAGAATGGCTGCCAGTCAATTTAATATTGATAATAATAGGTTTGAAAAAGATTTACTTACAGATGAAGAGAAGGATAAAGTTTCTGAATTTTGTTCTAAGCTTTTAAGTAGTATGCTTTATATAAGTACTGAAACTAGTATAGATAAATTCATTAATGAAATAAAGGTGTACAAGCTTAAAAATAACCTAGATATCATCTTTCTTGATTATATAAACAAGTATGTAGATCCAAGTTCCTCTGCTAAACTTACAGAGAAATTAGGGGAGATAACATCAAGGCTTAAGACACTTGCTATAGAAGAAAATATATGTGTAGTTTTAGTAGCTCAAGCAAATAGAAATGTTGATAGAAATAATGGTGAAGTTTATGAAATACTAACAGAAGCGGATATTCAAGACAGCGCAAGAATTGAGCAAGATAGTGACCAGATAATAGGTCTTTATAGAGATAAAAGATTTGATGATAGAGCATATAAAGACAATAAATTCCGTGAAGGGAAAGTAGATTACGATTCAAAAGATGCAAAAGAAAATCCTAACTGCATAAATGCGATAATACTAAAAAATAGACATGGTGGAAGAGGGATTAAAGCTTTAAGATGGGACGGAAATATTTGCAAAATAAGCAATATGTAAATGTAAAATGATATTTTTATAAAGATAAATATGATAATGAACTAATAGTAAAATATTTACAAAATTATAAATTGATAGTAAAATATTGGTGAAAAAATTTTGTGGAGGGGAGAAAATGAAAAACAAGAAAATTACCAAACAAATGAGTAAAGTATTGATGTGCATATTTTCATGTACATTAATAGCATCAAACGTAACAACTAAAGTTTTAGCAGATGAACTAGAGGATGTAACAACAGAAGTAACTATAAGTACAGAAGATGATGGAAACATACAAGTTGATGGTAATCTTGTTTCAGAAGAAGAAAATATTGAATTAACATCAGAGAATAATGGAGATGTAACTCCACCAGAATTAATATCAACTAAACTTGATAATGCAGTAATAATGCCAGGGGGAACAGTTCAGCTTACTATTGAAGCCACTGATGAATCAGGATTTGTTACAGAGGATAATGGAGCAAATGTAGCTATAGTAACTTACGCATGTAATGGATTTATGGAAAATTACGAACTACCATATTATGAATCAGAAAACGTATTTAGAGGTGAAATCCAAATTCCTGAATCTGCTTCAGAGGGGATTTATAGGTTAGAATATGTTGATTTAATGGATATAAGTGGGAATATGATTACTTATTCAGCTGGCATTGATAATCATGTAAATTTAGTCAGAACAGGAAATATATTAGTAAAAAATAACTTGGATGAACAATGGTATCCTAATATTAGTTCAAATGCTTATGGAAGTTATACAGCTCCATTTGTACCAAAAGTATACACTGATCACGGAACTATAGAAATGTTATTAAATGGGGAAAATTATGATGGACAACCTATAACTGAGTTTGGAAATTATAATTTATTTATAAAGGCTACCGGCGCAGATGGTTCAATAAGTACTGAAGAGTATAATTTTTCAGTTATATTTGAAATAGATAACGAAACATCTAACGAAGAAGTCATAAGCTATATATTAGAATCAGCAGATAATAATATTATGATACAACTAAACAATGATAGTAGAACTGTAGATTCATCAATCTTTAAAGCTATCAAAGATTCAGGAAAAACAGTTTCATTTTTATTAAGTTATGATCAAAGCTGGACTTTTGATGGTAATAATATTAATCATGAAGACATTAGAGATGTAAATTTAAGTGTTAGTAATGTATCAGAATATGAAAATGAAATATTAGAGATTGATGAAAATGCAGTTATTATAGATTTTGCTCATAATGGAAATCTTCCAGGAAAAGCAGAAGTTAAAGCATATATAGGATATAAATCTCCTTTATCAAATAAAGAAGTTACATTATATTATTATAATAAAGAAACTGGAAAACCTGAAAAAATAAAAGAATCATTATATATTGAGTATGTATATGGGGATGAATATGTAACTTTTGAGATTGATCATTGTAATACTTACTTTATTTCTGATAAAGATAACTTAGACCAGGAAGTAGTAGTAATAGAACCAGAAGAACCAATAGTTCCTGTACAACCAGTAGAGCCATCAGAATCAGAGAATGATAAAATTGTTACAGTAAGACCATCAGAAACTAATAACGGAAGCAATTATGATAAGGGTAAATTACCTGAAACAGGTGGAGTTAATAGCAATATAACAATAATGTTAGCAATGACTTTAGTATTAGCAGGGGTTGTAATTTTAAATAAAAAAGAATATTTTCAGAAGCAATAGATTAGGTTAATATAAGATTTTTTGTTTCTAATCTTTTAATACATTGAAAGGCTGATGCAAATGCACAGCCTTTTTATAATATTAAAGATATTTATAATATAAATTTTAATAGAAAGCCCTTCTAGAAGTTATTACTTAAATTTATTTTTAAAATTTAATAAGCAGTATATAAGAAAAGACGAAAAAACTTATGATAGACAATTAAGATAAAAAAGTTATTGAAATTTTTAATATTATACGTATTTATTATTATGATACTTTTGGTTTGCAATAAGTTTGAGATGTTTTAAGAGATAATCAAAATACCTTAGGAATGCATTTATATTGTTAATGCACTTCTAAGGTATTTTTTATAGATAGAACACATATTAGAAATTTGTTAAAAAATGATGAACAAAATTTTTGAATATTATGTTATACACAGTAGACAAAGTGAATATGTTAAGTAATGGAGATATTACTAGGAAGGAAAGGAGGGAAAAGTATGTTAAGATCATTACCATTCTTTGCATTTGGAATTATGTTAATTGTTATGTGTATAGCTTTATTTAAGAAATTTTTCTACGTGTTACTTAATTGCGGTAAAACTAAAGCTACTGTAGTGGGTATTCAGAGATATATTGGAGACAGAAATAATAATAATTATATATTAAAGTATGTGGCGGAAGGTAGTGAATACACTATTGTACATGATATTGGAAGTGTGCGTATATATGAAAAACATATAGGGAAGCAATTAACTATATTGTATAGAAGAGATAATCCAAAGCAAATTATTCTTTTAGAGAATTTTATGCTTTATATAATGGGGCTATTCTTTGGTTGTGTGGGTGTATGGTTAATGATTATGGGAATTGGATTCCTAGTAAGCTGATAGTTTAATGGTTTTGGGGTGAAAGAATTAATGGGGAAACTTAGAAAACATAAAGCATTGATAGCGGCTTTGATGACGATTTTTATGATAAGTAATTTTACATTCAGTAATGCTAGAGCTGAGGTATATGATGGTGAAGGTGGAGCCAATGTAGAACAGCAGGAGGAATTACTTGATAACAATGAAACTTTAGTAGAAGATGAGAATAGCAATGAAGAAATATCTCAAGATAATGAGGTAAGTAATGATGAAGAAATAAGCAATGAAGAAGAGCGTAAAGATGATGGAGAAAAGGAAGTAGAAACAGTTGAAGATGATGATGATATAAATAATGACGGAACTGATTCTTCAATAAGTTCATCTGATAAACCTAGTGAAGGATATACATTAAGCAAAAGTGAATATATAGAGTATGATACACCAAGAACATTTAGTGTTGAAGAAAGTAAACGTGTATTATTAATTGAAGATAACCTTCCTTGGAATACAAATACAAACCAAGTTGTTCTATCTGGAATAACTGAGTATGATCTTGTTAGTACAGAGGATTTTTTAAGCGTAGATTTGTCTAAGTATGGAGTTGTTGTATTTGCAAATGACCAGTCTTTTCAAATGTATGAAAATTATAAAAACTTTAAGGAATACTTAGAAAAGTTTGCGAGTATTGGTGGGGTAATAGTTTTTGGTGCCTGTGATTCAGGATGGGCTGAAGGTGTATTATCAGAAGCTTTGCCAGGTGAGGTTAAAAAAGCAGATAATAAATCTTTTAGGAATTATGTTGCAGATAATAATCATCCAATTGTAACTGGTGAGTTAACTGATAATCAAGTTCTTTTAGATGAAGACTTATATGAGAACTGGGCAAGCCATGTAAGCTTTAATGAAAGCTCTTTACCTGCTGGTTCTAAGATTATATTAACTAATGAAGATGGTAATCCAACTTTAGTTGAATATCCACTTGGAAAAGGAAGGGTAATAGCTTCTGGATTAACTTGGGAGTATAACTATGTACATGGTGGAGAACAACATCCTAATGGTGGCAATAGAGGTCAATTTGCTAAAAAGGCAATGGATGATTTGTTCACTTATGCAATACGTGTAAGTAAAATAGATGTTACGGACATAGAACCATTAAAGGAGTACTGGATAAATAATTGTGAACACAATATTTTTGTTGGAGATAAGGACGGATTTGCAGCTATTAAAGATGCAGAAGTTAAGATTAATGGACAAACTGTAAAAACAGATAAAAATGGTATAGCAACTTTTGTTGGAATATCTGGGGAATGTACTGTTGAAGTAACAGCAGAGGGATATAAAAGGTCAAAATTTATATATAATGTAAATCCAGGTACTTTAAGAGCTTTTTATCTAGATAAGGTTAGCAATAATGGAACTCCTTATATAACAATGGTATTATCTAAAAATAGTGGAACCGATTTATTACATGAAAGAGAATACTTCTTTGATGGATCAGAAATAGAATGCTCTATTAAGTTAGATGGTGAATGGAATGGAGCTACTCCAGGAAAATATATTATATATCAAGAAGATCAGTCTATATCTACTGAAACTGGAGTAATTGATTTTGCACCAGGTAAGACATTTGATGCAGGTAAAAAAATATATGTAATTATGGTTAGTGCTGACGGTAAGGTTAAGTCCAAACCAAGAGAGATATTACTTACAGTTAATGATAAGTCTAAATGGGAAATAGAGTCTGACGATGCTTTATTTACTTTATTTAAGGATAATGGTTTTAAGATTGAGAGCGGTTTACCTATTATCGCGGGGTCAACAATTAAATTATCTTTAGATTTTATACCATTTACAGTTATTCAAGAAGAGAATAAGGTAAAAATTGCTTTTGGTATAGAACCAGGTAATGGTGTAGAAAAGTGGTATGACGATTTAAAAGATAAGGTTGATGATCTTAAGGAAACTAAGGACAGAATTAAAAAATTAAAGGAAGTAATGAAAACTTTTGGAGCAAAAAGCGGTGGCTTTACTTTGAAAAAAGGATTTTCTGAACCAGAGTTTAACCTTATTGGATATGCAGAAGGAGTTGTTGATGATGATGGAAATCTAACAAAGGTTAAGGGATCTTTAGTGGGAGATGCTGGAATTGAGTATAAATATAATCAGCAATTTGTTGTAGGACCTGTGCCTGTATATTTTGAAATTGGTGGCGGAGGTAAGGTTGAGCTTGCTTCTGGTGTTAGCAAAGTAACTGTAGAGCCACAAAATCTAGTTTTAGATTTAGCATTAACTATAACACCTAAATTTACTATTGGTGGTGGAGCTGGAATTAATGGGGCTATTTCAGTTGGAGCTGAAGGTAATGTTGAGTTACCATTAAAGATAGATTTTACAAATGAGCATTTTGGTGGTCAACTTATAGGGTCTGCTAAGCTAAAAGCATCTTTAATGTTTGTATTTACTGCTGAAACACCATCTATAAAAGGGACATGGGTAGTAGTAGATAATTATTATGGACGTAAGAAAATATTAGAAGGAAATCCATCGGCAGCAGTTTATAATTCAGAGAATTTTGTTAAGCTTGATAGAAGTTATTTAGAGAAGGATGGAGCAGTAAGTCTAAATGATATATCTGATGAAAATTTATTAGTATTAGAAAATGTATTGCTACCTAGTAGTTCTCAAAATATTGAAACTATTGGGGATAAGCAGATAGCAGTATATCAAGTAGATGATCCTAGTAGAAATGATAATAACAGAAGTAAGTTAGTTTACTCCGTATGTGAAGAAGGGGTATGGAGTGAAGCTAAGGATGTATGGAATAATGGAGCTCCTGATTTTGATGCTGTTTTAAAAGCTTATAATGATGAATTATATTTAGTATGGCAAAAGGCAGCTAAAGAATTGCCTAATGATGGAGATGATTTAGAAAATCAAATTAATAAAGCATTGGAATTATCTGAAATAGCATTTGCTAGATGGGATAATAATACAAATAGTTTTGTTGATTTTAAATATTTAACTAATAATGAAAGACTTGATATGTCTCCTTCTATAGCTATAGATAATGATGAAATTTATGTATCTTGGGTAAGTAGCGATAGTAATATTTTTGAAGATTCAATAGATAATGAAATAGTATATACCTCAAGTAAAAAGAACAATGTATGGTCAAAGCCAGAGGTTCTTGTTGATGTTAATAGCAATATTTCAAGCATTGATAGTTCAATAGTTAATAATAAGCTAAATGTTGCATATGGGGTAGATACTGATAATAACATTTCTACTTATGATGATATTGAAATAATGTTAGCTACTGATGATAATATTACTCAGATTACAAGTAATGAAGTTGCTGAATTTAATCCAACTTTCTATGATGGAAAATTATACTGGTACTCAAATAATGATCTAATGAGTTATGATTTTGCAAAAAAGACTATTTTAGCAGAAGGTATAAAATATATTACTCAAAACTATAATATCATAAATCATGATGGTAGAGAAATTGTAATATGGCTTGATTCTGTAACTGAAGAGTTAGATTCAATAAGAGCAAGTGTAAGACAAGATGATGGATGGAGCAAACCAGTAAAGGTATATGAAGCTACAGAAGCTATAACAAATTATGATGGATGTGTAAGTGCTGATGGAAAGTGGAATATAGTTATGAACCTTGTAAACGAAAGTGATGAAGATGAAATTCATAAGTTAGTAGCTTATATTGATGGATTTAATAATGATATAGCTTTAGAGGCTGTTAACTGTGATGAAACTATTAGAGATGGAGTTAATCAGCCAATCGATATACTTGTAAAGAATAATGGATTAAAGGATATAACTAACTTTAAGCTTGCAGTGTATGATACATCAAACGTACTTATAAGTGAAAAGAATGTTGAATGTAATATAGCTGTTGGTGAAAGCACAGAAATATCTGATATTGTTAATGTAGGAGATATTACTGGAAAAAAAGATTTAGTTATAAAGATTGAGGCTGAAGGTGAGAAGAATTTAGATGATAATTCAAGAGAAACAACTATAGGATATACTGATGTTAAAGTTAAAGTAAAAACTTATGAAATAGGAGATCAAATTATTATTGATGCAACTGTATCTAATGCTAGTGCTATTCCTGCAAATGCAGCTATAAGTATAATTGAAGATAGAGAAGATGGAATTGTGTTAGATATGAAGAATATTGGCTTAATGACTAGTGAAGAAGATTATTTATATAGATATTCAGTAGATAAAAATAATATCAATTATAATGGTGAGAGATATAAATCTTACTATATTAAGGTAGATTGTCTTGAAGAGGAAAGAATCAAAGCAAATAATGTAGAGTCAGTAGTTATTGATTCTAAAGAATTTGAATCTTATGATGGAGAACCAGGACCAGATATTACAATCATTAAAGTAACAGGTGTTGAAATAACTCCAAGTAAGGATATAACTTTAAATTTAGCAGATTCTAAGACATATAAACTAGAAGCAAATGTTTATCCAGAGAATGCTAGTAATAAAGGTGTTATATGGCAATGTGCGGATAATAAAGTAGCTATAGTTGATCAAAATGGAAATGTTGAGGCCAAAGGACCTGGAACAACAGAAATTAAGGTTATAACTCGTGATGGCGAATTTACAGATATTTGTAAGGTGACTGTAGTTGAATCAGAAAATAATGAGCCAGGTGGAGATAATAACAATTCAGGTGAGGGTAATACAGATCCAGATACACCAGGTGGAGATAATAACAATCCAGGTGAGGGTAATACAGATCCAGATACACCAGGTGGAGATAATAACAATCCAGGTGAGGGTAATACAGATCCAGATACACCAGGTGGAGATAATAACAATCCAGATGAGGGTAATACAGAGCCTGATACACCGGGTGGAGATAATAACAAGCCAGGTAATGGTGATACAGAAACTGATACGCCAAGCGGAGATAATAACAAACCAGGTGATGGTGATACAGAAACTGATACGCCAAGTGGAGATAATAACAAACCAGGTGATGGTAATGCGGGAACTGATACACCAAGCGGAGATAATAACAAGCCAGGTGATGGTAACGCAGGAACTGATACACCAAGCGGAGATAATAACAAGCCAGGTGATGGTAACACAGGAACGGATACACCAGGTGGAGATAATAGCAAGCCAGGTAGTGGTGATACAGAAACTGATACGCCAAGCGGAGATAATAACGAGCAAGGTGATGATAACACTATAATTGTAAAACCAGGTGAAAATAACAATAATTCTTCTAATAATCAAAATGGAAGTAATAATCAAAACAATGAAAGTAATAGTATACCAACTACAGGACAAGAGAATTATATGTGGTTAATAGCAATTATACTTATAGCAGTAGGTGCCGGATTAACAATATATAAGAAAAAGAAGAAAATATAATTAGAGGTATATAAATTTAAATGACTTTCATTAAATATGTATACTGTTTTTATAATCTAAAACTTAAAGAAAAGTAATAATTTTTTATTTAGGAAGATATTAAATATCAGTATAAATTATGAATTTTTCAAGAAAGCTCTGTGCATGTAATGCACAGGGCTTTTTATTTATAAAATTTAATAAGATTCAGTAATTATATCTTTAAATATCATATTTAATAAGTAGAAACAAATTTAAAATTAAGTTTCTGTTAGAGATTATTACACATCAATAGCTTTACTTAACAGAATAATTAAGGAGGTTTGTCTTATGGAAATTAATGATTTATTAAATCTAATTGCTAATGTTGGCTTTCCAGTAGCTATAAGTGCATATTTATTAATTAGACTTGAAAAGCAGATAATGACTTTAACTTACTCTATTAATAAGCTCAACACTATAGTTTCTACTAAGCTTGGTATTGTAATAGAAAATGAAGAATTAAATAAAAGAATTTATTAAATTCAGTAAAACATTTATATTACATCATATTTATTAAGTGAAGAAAGAAAAAAGGGGGAATGCTAAATGGCAGCCAATAAAGAATTACAAAAAGTATCATTAGCTTTTAAACTTGAAAACGGAATTGACGATGAAGGGAATACGCTTTATAAGACAAAATCTTTTGCAAATATAAAAGGTAGCACTTCTGCTGAAGCTATTTTTGCTGTAGCAGAAGGTATAAAGACAGTTCTTAGAGATGACGCTGTTGCTTATTACTTAAATGAAACATCAATAATACAAAGCAACTAATTTTCAAATAACTGGACCTTAGAGGGCTTATAAAGGAATCACCTATTCATATATGTTCGTAGGTGTACACTTACAGTGTAAGTTCAAGTTACCAAATCAGAGATTTGGACTTTCACTTAACTTCTACTAAACAAAATTAAAATTTTAAATATTACTTAAGGGGGAATAAATTATGGAATATACTTTATCAATGACTTTTTTAACTGAAACTGACGAAAAATATTCGTTATCTATATCTGGTGTTAGAACAAATCTTAATAGTGAAGAGGTATCTGCTTTAATGGATATTATTTTAGAAAATGATATTTTTATAAGTAAAAAAGGTTCTATAGTCAGCAAGTATGCAGCTAAGATAACTGAAAGACAAGTTACTTCTTTTGATATTTAAGGTCTAGATGGCTATGACATATTCTGGACCTCTGAGGTCCAGAGTATTACCAGGTACAAGTATTTAGATAGAAAAAACCTCTATTAGACACAAAAATCTAATAGAGGTTTTTTAGTAATCTTAACTATTAATTTATATTCATCATTATTTTGTATCTAATATTTCTTTAAAAATACATCTTCATAGTAATGATTTATGGCATTATCAATTATAGTATTCATATAAATATTTATGTCACTATGACCTGCCTTTATCTCATGTAATCTTCTTAATGTGGATGGTCTTAGTTTATAGCCTCTTTTGATAGTAAAGTATTCACCATCAATTGGAGGAGTTGTCCCGTTAAAGTTTCCATCAAATCTTTCTTTTTTAAAAATAATATTATTCATTTTTAACCTCCTAATTTGTTTCCACGTAGAATATATAGTTATAATATATTAGTGGAAATTATTAATTTTTACTCTCATTTAATAAATATGATGGAAGTTAAAAATTTTACTATTTAAATTTAAGAAAAATATAAATAAATTCATATTAATCATATATTTCACTGGTAAATGAATAATATAAAGTATGATTTTTATGAAAGGTATTTCTTTGAATTATACGTATAATGATGGAACAAAGTTAAATATTAAACAGTCTAATTTAGAAGTAATAGTTAATTTAATGGGGGAAATAAAAAAGTATGCATTGTGTAAGATGTGGCAAAGAGTTAGATTTTACTATCAAGTTTTGTTCTAATTGTGGTAAAGAAGTTATTATAGGGGAAAATGAAGAGAGTTTCTTAGTTAAAGAGTATAGCATAAGAGATAGAATGCAAATAATTGAACTTTTTAATAATGCAAAGAAAAAAGAAAATGAAGTATAGTATATATTAAAAAATATATAAGAGTGATTTGAACTTAAAAGTTGTGTCAATAATTTCAGTTGAAGGAGTTGATATAACTATGAAGAACAAAATATTTTTGAAGATTAAAGATACATATAATAAATTTAATAATGAATATAAAAAAACAACAGTATTTGGAGAAAGTAGAAATTCTAATGTATATTTAGATATGTTAGAAGAAAGAATTAAATTCTATATAATGATGAATTAAAAACTCATTTATAATTAAGTATCGCTGATATATAATAGAAATAAAGTATGTAGTAGTAGGTGCTAATTATGAATTTAGATAAAGTAGTATTAGAAGAAATAGTAGAGATTTCGAAAAAACATAATGAAATAAATAAAGTCATTTTATTTGGTTCAAGAGCTAGGAAAGATAATGGAGATAGAAGCGATATAGATTTAGCTATATATAGTGAAGCATCTATATCAGAATTTATAGAAGATATAGAGAATAATACCACCACATTATTAGAATTTGATTTTTCAGATATGAAATCAGTTAGTGATGAATTATTTATAAATCAGGTCAATAAGGAAGGGATTATTATATATGAGAAGTATTGATTTTAAATATATGAACTTAAAAAAAGCATATAGTAGGCTAAAAGAAGTTAGTGATTTATATGATGGAAAAGATGATATAATAAGGGATAGTTTAATTCAAAGATTTGAATTTACTTATGAGCTTACACATAAGACACTTAGAGAGTTTATGAAATATCTTGGAGTAACTTTAGAAAATTCCTTTCCAAGAACTATATTTAAAAAGGCTTATGTTAATAATTTAATATCTGATGATAAGGTATGGATTAATCTTTTAGAAGATAGAAATTCAACATCTCATATATATAATGAAAACTTAGCTGATGAAGTAGCTGATAGAATTGTAAAATATTATGTTGATGCTATTGGTGAATTAGTAGATAATTTAGAAAAATTATTATAGTAATATAGTTACATTTTTAAATAATTTAATTATTAGTGGGTTGTATCAGAAACTATTTTGATACAACTCATTTTTTTAGTTACAGCTTTACTTAATTTTTTAGCTTTTTTATTTATAGATTCCTTATGGAGTCTATCTTTAAGTCTTTTTAACCTTAGAATCTCTTTTTCATGAAGATATTTAGTCTGAAGTAATATAGAGATAGTTTCTTCTACTTACGCATATTTTCTATTTTACACAACCCATAAATTTACATATTATTGATGTTTATTGGTTGTATAAGATGAATTTTATATATAGTAAATGAACAATTTTATACGTCGTTCACAAAAAGTTCACAAAGTTGATTGTCAAAATATTATCTAACTTCTAAGGCTTCTTATAGTAGTTATGAAGTCGTAATCAACAATTTATGGATAATCATTATTTCTTGATAATTTCAGTTATGTCAGTTTGACAAATGTTTTTATATGTGTTTAAAATAACAACTGCGATAAATAAGACAGTATTTAGATTAACTTTTATTCTAGAAAAGGAGTGTTATTTATTATAGTTGTATCAAAATTTCTATGTGCAATATACATGGTAACCTTATTATCAGGGGCAGGAGCAGGAAGCACTATAGAAAGTACGTTAGAACCAGTAACAGGGATTAGGAATCTCACATTAGAAAGTAAGACTAGGTATAATGATTCTTTAAAGGTATATGAAGGTTTTGTTGAGGATGGGACAACTAAAGCTAGCGTAATTATAGATATACCAGAAGAGGTAGAGACTAATACTGACACTAGGATACAGAATATTAACGGAATTAATGATGCATACAGATTATTTGAAATGATAGATAATCTGAAATTAAGTATTAGTGATAGAGATAATTCGTTTAAGGAATTATATGCAAGCAAAGATGTAAAAAGAGAGATAACATATAATCCAAATAATTTAAGAGAAAAAAGTAATTTATCAATAGAGCAAATATATAATTTGCTAGAAGGATCGAAATTACAGGTATTAGCTAGCTCTTATTATGAGATGGAAAATAAGCATAATGTAAATGCTATATTCTTAATGGCTCTGAACATTGAAGAATCAGGTCATGGAACTTCTGATTTAGCTGTATTAAATAATAATATTGGAGGGGTTAAATCAGCTAGTGGAGGATGGGAGACATTTGATGATTGGAATCATTCTCTAGAATATATAGCAAGTCTTATAGATGAAATGTATTTATCTGAAGATGGAGCATATTACAATGGGTCGAGTATCTATGATGTGAATATTAGATACTGTGAGGGTAATCAATGGGCATTTAATATAAATACAATAGCTATGGAGTTACTAGAAAGGGCTAACTCTATAAAAGATAATTATATACAAAAACTTTAACAAAAAAGTATTGTGTGGTTACACAATACTTTTTTTGATAATAATTAAAATTATTAATTTCTAGCATACGCAAAAAATATTATCTCATATAAAAAAATTGTAAATAAAGATTCAGTTAATTTGTAATTTATAAAATTATATATATTTGAAACAAAATAGTTTTTTATATATAATTTAATGGAATATTTATAAATATAATACTTTTATTATGTGAATAACTTAAATAAATGGTTGTATTAACATAATTGATGAGGTGTATTGTGAGATACGAGATAGGGTTTGAGAGCAAGGAATTGCTTAAAGCTATAGATGATGTTAAAAATGGTATAGATTATTCATTTAATACAATTTATAAAATTACTTATAAAAAGGTATATTTTTTGGCATTAAGTATTATTAAAGATGAGGATACACTACATGATGTTGTGCAGAATGTATACATTTTAATTCATAAAAACATTAATTCATTAAAAGATAATAAGATGTTTATATCATGGATAAACAGAATTACTTACAATGAAAGTATAAGAGAGTTGCAAAAAGCAAATAAAAGACCAATTTCTATGAGTGATGAGGAGATAAGTTCAAAATTGATAGAGGAAGATAATCCTCTTACTAAGTATTTAGATAATGAGAGAAGTAAAGAAATAATGAATGATATATTGGACTTAGATGAAAAATATAGAACCGTTATAATTTTAAAATACTTTAGAAATTATAAGCTCAAGGAAATAGGAGAAATATTAGGCTGTGCTGAAGGAACAGTAAAGAGTAGATTACATAATGGAAAGATATTATTAAAGAAGAAACTATCAAAGAGATATGGTAGAGTATTAACAGCATCATTATTCGGGGTACTAGCTACAAATACATTAGTTAAAACAACGTATGCATCCACTATAAATTTAATTAGCAAGAATGAATTTTTAAAAAGTGGTTCATTAAAAAGCTATTTTGTTGGTGGAATTGCAGCGGGAACAATAGTTACGTCATCTGTTATTATAATTAATGAAGTTAACGAATTGAAAGAGCCAATAGTTATAGAATCAGTACAGTATGAAAAAGGATTCTCAAAAGATGATATTGAGGTTGAATTAGTATTTAGTGGGCGTAAGGATTTACAAGTAATATCACAAAATAATGAGTTAATTAGTCTACAGTATCTTAGTAATAATAAAGCTGTATTTACTGTAAATAAAAATGGTACATATAAAGTAGTTTGTAGTAGAGATAATAATAATTTTGAAATTTTAAAAGAAATTAATATAACTAATATAGATAAAGAAGCTCCAGTAATATTAAATGGTGAGCTTAATAACGGAAAATTAGATATTTTCTTAGAGGATAACCTATCTGGTATTGATTATAAAAGTACAATAGATGATTTAAATAAGTATAATAATATTAATAATGTTGAAGTAGATGAGTCACAGAATAAGATTTCTATATATTTAGAGGAAGGAGCTTATAATATAAAAGTAATTGACTTTGTTGGAAATTATACTATGTATAATATTAATATAGAGCAGGAGTAATAGGATAAAAATTACATGATTTAATATATTAATAATAATCAATAGTTATTTATGTATATAATTAACATATATGGAAATATGAAATATAGAAAAAATATCTTTTTTTGTTATTATAAGGTGTAAATTTAATAAATGCCAATAAGTAAATTAAGATAAGTATTATGGTAAGGAAGCATTTTTAGTGAATAAGAAGGTTTATAGTAAATTTATAGTAGCAACTATAGTTATTATATTATGTTCAATATTAGAGACAAAAGCAAATGCAGATGAAGTTTTGGGGACTATAGAAGCAAATAATTCTAATATTAGTTTGCAAAATAACATAGAGCAATCAAATATTGATTTATCTAAGCTTAAGCCAGGGACATATGAGATAGAGTATATAGTCACAGATAATGATGGAAATAGAGTTGTTCAAAAGAGAAAAGTGACTATATTACCAAAGGATGAAGTAGTAGAAGTGGATGATAATTCTAATAACTATAAGGTAACTATAAATGAGTTATTTAATAGTGGTAATGAAACTGAGGATAAAGATAATTATTTACAAGAAGATGATAGTTATTTAGATACTAAAGAAAAAAAATATGTACTAGAAAAGGTGTTTTCTGGAGCGTATTTCACGGAAGATAATAAATGTAATAATATTATTTTAATCCTGATAATTCTAATAATATTTATATTAATATTACTGATTATTAAGAAAAGGATATTTAATAAGAAAAGTTAAGGTTTATATAGATATATAAACTAGACTCTAAGAATTAATTCAGATAAGTAAGAATAGAAGAAATTGAATATTCAATTCCTTCTATTTTTTTTTGAATTAATTTATATTATGCCAGAATGGTAATTAATATAATTTTATTGGCAAAAATTTTTAGAAAAATTTAGTTAAAAATGAACCATTTTCATACTAAAGATATCTTAGAAGTATAAGAGTAAAATTATGCACAATTTATAGGAGAAAATAATATATGCACAATAGGGTAAAAGCATTAATAGTTGCAGCAGTTTTTGCTACAAATAGTGTTTCGCCAACATTGAATGCTCTAGCTAATGAAATTGACAGAGATACAGTCAATGATGAAATAGTAAATACTGTGAATTTAGAAGAAAATGAAGAGTCAGAAGAGGAAGGTTCTTCAGTACCAGAAGAGGAAACTGAAGATGATTTAGTACCAGAAAGCGGTTTAGAAACAGAAAATGAAGAGCCGAAAGAGAAGACAGAAAATGATTCAGTATCAGAAGGTAATTTAAAAACAGAAAATGAAACTATTAGTGAAGAAACCGAAGTTAGCTCTAATTTAGAACAGGAAAATGTTACGGAAGAAAATTATGATATTTCAACTGCTGCAGTAAATAAATTAGAAATTAAACCTAATACAGGGCAGTTTGACTGGGGATATGATACCAGTAATGAAGTTGCAGTGTTTGTAGAATTTGATAATAGAAATAGCACAAAGACTATAGAAATAGAATTAGCAGAAGGTATGGCATTTGATAGATATCCAGTAGTAGGAACTCCAATTCACTCAGTAGAATATGGAGGTACAGAGGCAGATTTAGCAGTAATAGAGAAAGTTTTGGAGAGACCTAGTAAAGATAAAATTACAGGTAAGTATACTGGAAAATTAGTATATGAGCTTAAAAAAGGAGTACAAGTAGGAAATATTGTAATTAAGGTATCTGTAGATAGATATAAATATTATGGGCCAAAAGAAATAAGTGATGCTATTAAAGTCACGGTAAAAGAGGATAATGTAGAAAGCGGTTTAGCTGTAAGAAATGTAGAAGCTGTAAATAATAAGAAATTAGGTGAAAAAAATAATTCATTAAATTATAGTGGAACAGAAAGAACAGCTAAATTACAGCCAGGAGGAATTGGTAAGACATATAGTTATTTTAGAAATACAACATCAGGTGCACAAGATGATGATAACGGAATAAGAAGTTTTACATATATAAAAAATGCAGAACTAACAATGTATTATCCTGAAGACACAACATTTGTTGAAGTTAATAATGCACCAAGTGATGCTGTATGTGAACATTTTCCATTAGAAAATAAAGTTGTAATAAAGATGCCTAGTGCAACTATTAATAATAGTAATATTAGTTTATCTTATAAGGTAAATGAAAATGCTCAATTTGGAACTAAAGAAGCACCAAAACAAAATACTATGAAAGTTGAATTTTATGATGGTACGATTAAGGAGTTAACAACAAGTATAATAGATAGTGTAGAAGTAGTGGATCCTAAGTTGGAACAAGCTTATATAGAAATGTCTGTAGATACAGGTCATTATTATGATTATGCTGGGAAAAGTCTATCAATAGGTGGATATATATATTTAAAAAATAAAACTATTGTAGATTACAAAAACCAAATATTTGAGTATAAATTCTCGAATTGGAATACCAGAAAGGTTTTATTGCCATATGGTATGACTGGTATAACAAATATAAAATATAAGCTTTTTGGAGATTCAAAAGAATATGATGTAGATGATAGTAAAATTGCTATTTTTCAAAATGAGAAAAGATTAATAGATGCAGATGAATTAGGGGTGCCAGAAGGTGAGTTTTTTGAAGAGGTAATTTTTGAAGTAGAAAATATACCAGCAGGATTTGAGTATTCTAAGAAGGGAAGACACAATGAATTTGCTATAAGTTTTGGTGAATTAAAACCTGGGGCAATTGATGGAAGTACAACTATTTCTATATATCCAAAGGGGAATCCAAGTGTAGCAAAACCGATAGTTAATCAAATAAGAAGAGAATCTAAACCAGAGAACATAGCTGTATCATCAGGAAATACATCATTGAAGAATGAATTTGGAACAGATGTATTAAGTTCAACTACACAAAAGGTATTAAGAGCAAAAACTACATTTGACGCTAATAAAGGGTTTACTAGAAAATATAATTTATCAAATTATTTAGAAGATCCTGAGATAATTATAAGAATGCCAGAAGGATTCTATTTATCAAAAGGAACTATAAAATTAACTCAAGAAGGTGTTAAAAAAGACTGTACTATTATTGAGCATACAAGTAGGGTAGATGGAGCAACGATATATACACTTCAAACTAAGGATGTTAAGATTGGTGGATTTGACCCTGAAACTTTAAAGATAAATCCAGGAATTGATGTAGAGTTTGAATTTAATACATATTCTACTGTTAGTGGAAATTATGACTTAAATGAAATGATATTCATAGGTAAAAAAGGCTCTCATATAGATGAGATATATGCAAACTCAGGAATATTAGTTCCAATTGATAATTTTGACTTAATTCAAGGTGATACTTTAAATGGAACTCCTAGAGCTCTTGTGAGAACTAAGAGTAAGAGCTTTGATATAATAAAAACAAGTGATCTTGTTGTAACAACACATATTAGAGAGAACGGAAGCGATATTGATAAGCAACCTTATAATAAGGATGATGAAAGTACAGCTATACAAGTATCAAAAGAGACTCTTATAGATTATATACTTAGAATAGAGAATAATAATACAAAGGCAGCAAAGGATTTTGAAGTGTATATACCAATTCCTAAAAAGGGAGTATATATGGGACCTGAAGTTCAAATTGGCCAATTTAATTGGGATATGAAATTAGAAGGTAATCCTAAGCTTACAGCTAGTGATGATGCTGGAAACCCAATAGATACAACTAAGTTATTTGAAATTACATATGGGTCAAGTAATTTGGGGTTAAATTCATTTAATGATATATATACTGATGATAAAGATGTAATAAAAGTTAGAGCCAAAGAAGACATAGAATCAGGAACTATTGGAAAGATAAAATTCACTTTTAAAGCAGCAAGTAATGTATCTCAAGTTGAGATAGGCTCTCTTAATGTCTTTAATGCTTATTACCGTAGAAAATATGATGGCGGATCTATAGTAATGGTAGAGGGGAATTATGTAGGACTTAGATTAGCTATAGGACAAATTAAAGGAATAGCATTTTTAGATAAAGATAATGATGGATTATATAAGCAAGGAATAGATGAACCTTTAAGTGGGGTAGAAGTTCAACTGTGGGATAAAAATACAAATAACACTCTAGATACGACTACTACCAATAATCTAGGTGAATATAAATTTGAAGGCTTAGATAATGGAGAATATGAGGTAAGAATAAATAATAAGGGTGGAAGCCTTGATATAACTGACAAAGATGCTAGAAGATTTACAAAGCAGACAGCACTTTCAGGAGAGTCATATAAAAATGATTCAGATGTTGTAAGTGCAAATAATATAGATGGTGTAATATCTGTTAGTATACCGACTACATCACACTTATATGATGTTAATGATTATATGAATATTGGATTTATTGAGCCTGTTACTGTTGAGGTGAAAGATGATGGGAATGGAACGGTAAGTGGTAAAAATTCAGGAATCTATAAGGCTTGGCCTTTTACTGATATAGAGGAGCCAGAAAAAGTTGTAGCAAATACCGGATATACATTTGTTAATTACACAAATGAAGATACTGGAAAAGTATTTACTTTCCCAAGTCAAATAGATTCAAATATTACTATAAAAGCTAACTTTGAAAAGAAGTTATTTAAGGTAACTCTTAATGCTAATGGAGGTAATCCAGGAAGTACAGTAGAAAAGACTATACTTTTTGATGGATTAATAAAGGAATCATTAGATTTATTAACAGATGATGAGAAGCCAACAAGAGACGGTTATTCCTTTGTAGGATGGGCTAAAAAGCAAGATGGAACTGAAAAAATAACAGATACTGATAGAATGGAAGCTGCTGATTTAACTCTTTATGCAGTATGGGATGAAGCTCCAGTAATAAATATCGCAGGTGACTTAATAGTTAAAAAAGGTGAAAAAATTGATTATTTAAAAGGTGTAACTGTAGAAGATGAAGAAGATAAGGATTTAATAAACAATATTATAATTGGTGGACAGGATGTAGATAATGATACAGCAGGAAAGTACGAAGTAACTTATACAGTTAAAGATAGTGCTGGAAACGAAGTTACAGTAGAAAGAGTTGTAATAGTAGATGGGGCACCAGTAATAAATATTAAGGGAGATCTAATCATTAGAAAGGGTAGTCAATTTAATCTATTAGATGGTGTAACTGTAGAAGATAAAGAGGATATTAACCTAACAATAGAAGTAAGTGGAGATACAGTTGATGTAAATACACTAGGGGAGTATACAGTAACATATACAGTAAAAGATTCTGCAGGAAACGTAACTACACTAAATAGAATAGTAAAAGTAGTAACAAATGATTCTCCTATAATAATAGGTGGGGGAGATATAACTTTAAAGCCATCAGAGATAGAAAACTTTGATCCTATAGCTGACTTAGAAATAAATGATGACCATGATACATTAGAGGATATTACAATAGATGTAGTAATAACAGATGTAGAAAGTGGACAAATCGTAGATAAGATAAGTAAGCCAGCGACTGGACGAGAAAAGAGATTCAACTTATTAATATCTGTTACAGATACAGATGGAAATACTATAACATTAAATAGAGTAGTAAGAGTAACAAACTACGAACCAGTAATTGAAGGCCTAAATGATATAGTAATAAAAGAAGGTGAAACAGTTAATTTAATGGCTGGAGTAACTGTAACTGATATGGAAGATGGAGATATTACAAATAAGGTAATAATACCAACAGTAGATTTAAGTAAGCTGCCAGTTGGAGAACATGACATAGAATATACTGTAGTAGATATTGATGGAAACTTAATTACTATTAAGAGAAAAGTAGTAGTAGAAAAAGCAAATAAATCTGAAATAGAAATACCAGATGTTGAAGTAGATGAAGTTGTTGAAGAAAATGTACAAAGACCAGTGACAGAAGGAAATGTAGATAATCCTAATACTGGTGATAAAGGTGTGTTATCATATTTACTTATAGCTATGGCATCTGCAATAGGATTAGTTAAAAATAGAAAAGGTAAAAAAGAATAAAAGTTATATATTTACTTAAGTATTTATAAAATAAAATTTTGTATTTTATAATTTAAATTTCATTTTTATATTTTATAAAGAAATTTTATAAATGTTTAGGGTCAGTAATGGCCCTACTTTTACCTAAAAATCTACTCTTTGTATTATAAGTAGAATGATATTGAAGGACTTAATAAAATAAAAAAACATATAAACTATTTACAGATTTAATTTTAAATAAAAAGATAAGTTTGAAGAAAAAATTTAATTAAATAATAATTTTAGCTAATAATTACTGAAAATTATTGAGAATAACATCAAAAAATTATAAAATATGAAATGATACGATAAATTTTTTAGTATATTTTAGGAGAATGGGGAAAATAATGAATAAGAAGAAGATAATATCTAAAACTATTGCGACTGCATTAGCAACGACCAATTTAGCTACTTTATCTGCTCAAGCTGTTCATGCATTTGATAACAATGCTGATACGGTTAATGCTGATATTACTGCTGAAAATCAAGTTGAAGTTACTATTGAAGAAACAGATGTAATTGGTGAAGATACCAACTTTGAAGATTCTATAACAGAAGAAGAGGGAAAACAAGACATTGAAAACTCTTTAGAAGAAATAGTAACTCCTCTAGAAGAAGAAACTTCAGTTATTGAAACAGATGAAACAGTTGAGTCAAATGAATTAGTTGAGGAAATTAAAGCAGTTGAGTCAAATGAAACAATTACTGAGAAGGTTGCTTCTAAAAGCACTCCAAAATCTTTGGGGAAAATTGAATTTGATATTAATTTTCAAATGCCTATCAAGGCCAATACAGAAAGTGACATTAGTTTTACTATCTTTAAAGAAGGAACTAAAGTTGGAACTATATCAAAAATAAATGATATAAATGGAACATTTGATAATGGAGCATCTTATAAAATTGAAAAATTAAACTCCAAAAAGCAACCATTAGGGGATGGACAAAATGATGTTTATTTCTTACATGTAATAATAGAAGGTTTAGAACTAGGAGTTTATAGTGCAGAAATAAATGGTGAAGGTTACATAGATACTAAGGTAGATAATATAGAGATAATTAACTACTCTAAGAGAGTTATCTTAGGAAGTGGTAGCAAATCATCTTCAAGTTATAATGGAGTATTTTTAATTGGTGATGTAAACGGTGATGGAATAATAGATATGGGAGACTATAATCTAGTATTTGAAAACCTAGGAAAAGCTGATTCAAATGCTAAAGCTATATATGACTTAAATAAAGATGGTTATATAGATATTGCTGATTTAACTTATGTTAATGAAAACATTGGTGCTATTCAAGGAGCAGCAATAGTTGTAGATACAGATGCGATAATAAATCCGGAAAATATAATAATAACTGGAGAAAATATTTCACTACCAGATGGTGGGGATATTAAAGAAATATTAGTTGATACTGATAAACCTATAGCTATAGAAAGTGCTAATGGGCCTATATCAGAGAAAAATCCATTAAAGTTAGATTTTGATTTATCTAGTGTTTCTAGAAATAATGGCACTATTGATATGGAGCAAGTAGTAATAAAAGCCCCTAAGGTTTCTAACAATGAAAATGCGGGAGCTCCGTCTAAGGGTTGGATTACTTATATTGATGCTAATGGAAATGAGGAACAAATACCATTTGGAGATAATGAAGTTCAGATAGCGTCATATGGAATAGAAGAAAGTCAAGCTAGGGCTACTACTTCAGAAAATGGAGATATAGTCATAGATCTTGGAAAACAAGTTGCTGTTAAGAAAATATCTATTAATGTAACAGAAAACAGAGGAAATAAAAATATATCAGAGATTGCTAAGATAGAATTCTTAAATAATGTTTATAAAGAAATACCTAAGCCAGATATGAATAGACCTCAAATAAAGACTGTTGAAACTTGTACAAACCTACATGATGAAAGAATAACTTTAACATGGGAACCACAACCAAATGTAACTTCATATGAGGTTAAGTATGAAAAACTAGATGAAAATGGAAATGTAACTCAAACTAAAAAATTACAAACTAACAAAACTAGTTTGAATATATTAGATAAGGATATCAAGCCTTATGATTTATATAGAGTTAGTATCCAATCATTAAATGGTGATTGGGAAAGTGGTTATGAAGCTGAAACAGGTAAACCAGAAGCTCAAGGACATCCTGCATTTGATGGAATAGCTGATAATGTTGATGCTGATTTTAATCTAATTGATAGTTACTACAATGGAGATAAAGGTACAGTATCTGAGATAAGAGTTGTTCCTATACAGGCACCAGAAAAACCAAGAAATTTAACTACAGAACAAGGATTTAAATCTTTTACTGTATCATGGGAAAATCATCCTCAAGCTAGAGACTTTGATATTTATTATAGAAAAGTTGGTGATACAAATAAGAATTGGATAAAGGCAAATGAGGATAGAATAGAGGTAACAGAAAATAGTCCTGAAGTTACTAATCCAGATAAAAGTAAATTAGTTAGAAGTCATAGTTACGTAATTAATGGACTTGAAGATAACACAGCTTATGAAGTGAGAGTTACGGCTACAAACCATTTAGGAACTAGTAAGATGTCTGATACATATATAGCAAGTACAGTTACTACGACTCCACCAGAAATGACAGGGTACAAGCTTATAAATAGACCTACAGATGAAAATGAAATTGGTACTACTCATATTATTGATGTACGTAATAAGCTAGATGCTGATGGATGGGCAAGTAGTGATTCAGCTTTACAGTATGATTCTGAGTATGCATTAGTTGATGGAGATTTTACTACTGAATGGAAAGTTAATGACTGGGATACAGGAGCTAGCTATTGGGCTGATAGAGGTTCAGAGATTACATTTGATGATACTTATACAATAGGATCAATAGGAATAGGACGAACTTTAGAAAAAGGCAATTATATGGGCTTATATAAAGTTAAGGTTACTTATTGGGATGAAAATGGTGATAAACAAGTAGTTTATACAGAATCAGTAACTGAAAAGTCTTCTAATGGACATAATTATTATATTGTAAAATTAAAAGAACCAATAACTACAAATAAAATAAAGGTAGATACATCTGGATATGCTGGAAGTATACAAAGAATATCAGAACTTAAATTCTATGAGTATGATAGTTTAGCAGATGATATAAAAGATTTATACGAAGATGATTTAAGATTAGTTCTTAAAGACACTGTTACTCAAGATATGTTAGATGAGCTAGCAGAGAGATTAAATACTCCAGACCCTATATGTGGTGAATATCATCCAGAGAAGTCTGTTTTAGAAAAAGAATTAGATATTGCACAAAAGTTATTTAATGATAAGGGAGTATCAGAAAAAATAACAATACTTGATGCAAGTATTAGAACTGATAATGAAGGTCCATCTTTAGGAATGGAAAATAGTTATCAATCTTTAGGAAGTGTTGCAAGACCTTCAGTTGATGATGATGGAACAGCTAAGCAAATAACAGTATACATGGGTTCGTCTGACCCTAATACAAAGGTTGATATAGTATTCTTACAAAATTATGGACAACCAGGAGAATATATAAGTAAGGTATACACAATATCTCCAGGTAGAACTGAAATAACTATTCCGACAATTAGTACTGCTGATGTAGAAAAAGGTGGACAAGTTATGGCTAGAGTTACTCAAGGTTCTACAACTGCAGATGTACAGATACGTTTAAGTGGAGTTACTGAAATTCCTCATTTAAATGTTAATAACTTAATAAATGATACTTCTAAAGAAAATGAAGTTAAGGATAAAATTAGAACTTATATTTCAGAATTAAAAACATATATGTCAGATATTAAGACTCTTTATCCGACACAAGTTAGTGATGAAGATAAGGTAAAGAATATATATCTTTATGATGAGCAAACATCACCTTTAAACACAACAGATATTGAAGGAGATAGATTCACTCTTACTTTACCGGCATCAGAAATATTAAAGGGTATAGAAAGTGGCTTAGAAGGTAATACAGAAGCTCAAGTAGAGAGAGTTTACAATGCACTTTTAGCTTGGGAACAAGAAGTACAAGTTGGTTTTGCTAAGAAAGGTGTATTTGAAGAAGTTCAGGACTTCAATGGAAATGGCACAATTGATGAGGAAGATAAAGCATACTTCAGAAAGCACAGAGCACCACTTACAAGATTAAATATTAAATATCAAAGAATGATGATGGGGGCAGCGGCATATGCATCAAGCCATCATATCGGTGTTGGATTTGGTTCAGCACACTATATTCAAGGTGTTCCTTACAAATTTGATGATGCAGGAAATGTTATAAATGCTGATGAAGCTAAGCTTTATGGAGGGTTAATAGGCCATGAAATGGGTCACTGTATGGATATTGGAGATAGACTTTATCCAGAAACAAGTAATAACTTAATGACAGCAATAACAGGAACTATGTTAGATGAAGATAGTCCATATGCTTCAGCAATGGATGATTTATATAAAAAGGTAACTTCAAATACTTTAGGATTATCTACTGATAGAACTGTTGTAGTAAACATGCTATGGCAACCATATTTAGCATATGAGGATGACAGTACTTATAAGATGTTATTTACAGATAATGATGCAGATTTAAGTAATGACTCATACTATGCAAAATTAAATAGAGCATACAGAGAAATGACACCAGAAGAAAGAGCCAATGGAGATAGAGACCAATGGTTAATAAGAATGTCTTCAAAAGCTGTAGGAAAAGATTTAACTGACTTCTATGAAGCTCATGGAATAGTAGCAAATGCGACAACTTTACAATATGTAGCTCAATTCCCTAAAGAGACTAGAAAGATTCAATATATTAATGATGAAGCTAGAAGAAGAAGAATGGCAGGAACTGCAGATATGGCTCGAGGAACTACACTTTCAGCAGAGTTTGGAACAGATTCTAAGGGCAATCTAATTACAGATGGTTCTTATGTAAATGATAAAAATGTTACTATAAACTTATCCGTAGATAAGAGTGATGATAATATTCTAGGATATGAAATTTATAGAAATGGTAAACCGTGTGGATTTATTCTAAGAGATAAAGATAATAAGGAAACTATCTATACTGATGTTGTTGATAATATTAATAACAGAGTAGTTACTTATTCAGCAATAGCTTATGACTATAACTTAAATCCAACAAATACTGTAGAATTAGGAACTGTTAAGGTAAGACATGATGGTGGAATTGCTAAGTCTAATACTATATTAACTACTAATACTATAAGTATAGATGAAGCACATAATGATATTCATTCATGTGAAGGAAATGAAGATTTAATACTTGCTTTAGATGACGATAATACTACTGCTTACGAAGGTAGAATGTTAAGTAAATCAGAGTATAATAATTCTGTTCACGGAGTTGAAATGAATCCAAATAACAATCCGTATTTAATATTAGATACTACAGAAATTAAGACTTTAGTTGGTATTAAATATACAGCTCCTACAACTACATCAGGTTTCATATTTAAGAAAAATGCAATAGCAGATTCGGCTTTAAATAAATATAAGATTGAAGTAAGTAAAGATGGAGTTAACTGGACAACAGCTAAAGAAGGAACTTTAAGCTTAAGTGTAGATAACCCTACAGCTACAATATACTTTGATAAAGAAGGGGTTACTGGTGGAAATCAGCTTAATTCATATAATGCAAGATATGTTAAGATTACTGCTTTAGGAACTAAGAATATATCTGCAGCTGAATTAGAACTTCTAACTCCTCCAGGGGACAACATAGAAATTGGAGTATCTAAAGATAACATTAATTACGAAAATGGTATTGGAATATTAAAAGAAAAATTTGTTTATGTAGTTGATAATCCAGATACTGATGAAAATGAAGAAAAATCAATACCAGCAGGTTCAATAATAATAACTGGTGAGTATAGAGGAAATCCTGCATTTAATGTGCCTTTAGTTTTAAATCAAAATGAAGAGCATATTGCAGATAATTATAATGGAATACTTATGGCTGAGGTACCTGATAATGCTGACTTAGAAGAAATAGCTGAAGGAACTTGGATTTATTGGGTAGAGCCACAAGATGCAACGACATTTATGAATGATAATGAAAAGATATTTGCAGAACTTTACAGAACTGATAGTGCAGATGCAACTGAAGGTGGACAAAGATTGGTAAGTGATACCTTCAAATTAGAAGTACCAGATGTATTACCGGAAATAAGCTTAAGTGGTGAAAATAGTACGAGAACACTAACTTCTAAAAATATGAGAGCAATAGAACTTGATGAGGCTGTATTAAATAGAATTACAGATAAGAGATAATTATAAGGAGAATAGCATGAGAAAGATAAGTAGTAAGAAAAAGATTATATCTTTATTTGTAGCAGTTATTGCTGTTATAGGAGCATTTATATATACAAAAAGTAGTTTAGCAAATGCAAATTCTGATCAAGATCAGGCTAATGCTTCTGTAAATCTGAATGTTGAAAAAGTTGATAAAGATACAGTTAAGATTTCATTAGATAACTTAGTACCAGTTGTAAAATCATTACAACTGGGAGTTAAGATTGATGGAGATGTAACTTTTGCAGAAGATACTATAAAGTGGTTAGTATCTTCTGACGATAAAGATTTAAAGAGTAATGTTAAGATAAGTAGCGATAAGAAATCTATGGATATTTTTGTAGTTTCTACTGAAGCTTTAGACAAAGAGGCTGGGAAATTAGAAATATTAGAAATTGATATGAATAAAGTTGAAGGAGGATCTTTAAAATATAAAATCACTCCTAGTAGCGATGAAAATGGAATAGCTTATAGTTATTTATTAAATGATACTAACAAGCAAGTAAGTGGCAATGATATAGTAAATATAGATAATAATGTATTAACTTTAAATTCTGCACCTAAACTAGTGCTTGCAAATCATCCATCTGTTATTGAAGGTAAGATAGTAATATCTAAAGATGATAACTTTGAACCTCTTGACTATGTTATAGCAACTGATGATGAAGACGGTGAAATAGATAAATCTAGAATTACTGTAACTAAGAATGAAGTTAAGACTGATAAAGTTGGTTCATATAATATAAGCTATTCAGTAGAGGATAGTGAAGGTGAAGTAGCAACATTAGATACAACTGTAATTGTTGAGGCAAAACCAACGGCAGATGTTCAAAAGCCAGTAATAAAAGTAACTAATAAAACTATTAATACTACTCTTGGTGAAGAGGTTGATTTATTAGAGGGAGTTAGTGCTCTTGATTATTTAGGTAGAGAAATTCAAGTAGAAGTAAGTGGAGATTATGACTTTAATAAAGCTGGAACTTACACAATACAATATAATGCTACTGATAGATTTGGTAATAAAGCAGATGAAGTAACAGCAACTTTAGTAGTAGAGGAAAAACCTGAAGTGCCAGTAGAACCAGAAAAACCAGAGATTCCAGGTGAACCAGAGAACCCAGGAAATCCAGGGAATCCAAGTGAGCCAGATGTTCCAGAGGTTCCGGAAAATCCAGAAAAGCCTGAAATATCTTTACCAGATGATATAATTAATGTTGGTGGTAATGGAACAGAAGAATCACCAATGACTTATAAGATAGAGAATATAGAATCATTAAATCAATTTGTTGAACAAGTACAAAATAAATATAAAGTTGTGGTATTAAATAGAACTGTTTTAAATGATGGAACTCAAAAGTATTCTATTAGATTAGATAAGAAAGGAATTATAGCTAGATTATTAGAAAGAACAAATAGTCATTATGTTGCAGTTATAGTTCCAAATACTGATGAATTTAATAGTGTATTCTCTAAATTAGATAAGGATGATAAGGAAGCACCAGTAATAGAGTATAATGGACAGTTAAATATAACACTTGAAAATGGGGCAAACTTTGAAGTTCCAGAAGTTACTGCTAAAGATAACTTAGATATAGATGTAGCAGTAAAAGTTGTTATAATGGATAGCAATGGTAAAGTTATAGAAAAGATAGACACAACTAAATCAGGTAAATATACAATAACATATACTGCTGAAGATGAAAGTGGAAATAAAGCTAAAGAATTAGTTATTACAGTTATTGTAAATGAAATTAATGTGGATTCACAACCACCAGTTGATGAAAATAAACCAGGAACACCAGTTAATCCAGAAATTCCAGGACAATCTGAAAACACAGAAAAACCATCAGAAGGGTCAAATGTATCAGAGAATAGTGGAAATAATGATTTACCAACAACAGGACAAGGTGTTTATTTTGGAATAACAATTATAATTGGGATTATAATAATTGGTAGTGGAATATTTATGTTTTCTAAAAAGAAAAAATAATTCTATTTTATAAAAAATACATCAATATGAATATGCCTTCGGAAGATAAAAATAACTCCGAAGGCATATTTTTATTTTTGATAACAAAGTATATAATATACTTATAATGATTTTAAAGGGGTATAAATATGAAGTATTTATCAGAGAACTTAGTATTCATACTTAATATGTATAAAAATATAAAAATCATTTAACTGCATTTAAAGCTGATTCGTAATCAGGCTCATCTATAACGTCTTTACAATATTCTACATATATAATCTTATTATTTTCATCTACTACAAATATTGCTCTAGTTAAGAAACAAAATTCCTCTATTAATGTCCCATAGTTTTTACCAAAGCTTTTTTGCTTATAATCAGAAAGAGTTATAACTCTATCTATTCCTGCAGCGCCACACCATCTAACTTGAGCAAATGGTAAATCCATAGATATTACATATACAGTAACATCGTCAAGACTTGCTGCCTTTTCATTAAATTTACGAACCTCCATATCACAGACTGAAGTATCGATAGAAGGAACTACAACAAATATTCTCTTTCCAGAGGTATCTTTCAAAGTTACGTTTTTCAAATTATTATCAACTACTAAAAAATCAGGAGCATCATCACCTACATTTAAGGGATTCCCAACTAAGGTGATTGGATCGCCATTAAAAGTTATTTTCATAATTGTACCTCCATAAAAATTAGATTAGTTTCAAAAAGTAGTATTTCCTATTATAGATATAAATAATTAATGATAAGTTAAAAAACTTTAGGAAAAAGTTTACAATGAAATGATTAATATTAAAATTGGTGGTAATACTTAAAAATAGGTATTGAATAATAATATAAGGAAGGATTGAAAATAGTGAGATTATTAAAGTGTTTATCATGTATGTTCATAGCTATTATGTTTTTAGGAATAAATGAATTATCAGTATCAGCAGCTATGAAAATTATACCAGGATATTATGAAGATGATTTAAGGTATTTCCAAAATGAAATTAAAGTCCCAGAAGAAATAATAATAAAAGAAAAAATAAAAGAAGTAACATATAATCCAGATAACTTAAGAGAAATAAGTAATTTATCTAAGGAGCAAATTTATAAAATGCTAGAAGGAAACAACCTTCAAGCCTTAGCAGAAGATTATTATGAGATGGAACAAAAGTATAATGTTAACGCTATATTTTTAATGGCACTTAATATGGAAGAGTCAGGTCATGGAAGATCTTCTTTAGCAGTATATAATAATAACTTAGGTGGTATTAAGTCAAGAAATGGTGGTTATGCAAGTTTCGAAAGCTGGTCTCATTGCTTAGAATATATAGCTAATCTGATAGATGAAATGTATTTATCAGAAACAGGTAGTTATTATAATGGTACAAGTATTTACGGAGTAAATGTTAAGTATTGCGTGGGTACTAATTGGGCTGATAACTTAAATGTTTTAGCTGATGAATTACTTGCAAAAGTAGAGCCTAATACAAATACTAATACAAATGTTATGATAATGCACAGCTTTTAAAAATAGGCTCATTTTGAGCCTATTTTTTAAGTTTGAAATTAATTTATTTTTTTAAAAATAATGTTTATAAAATAGTAAAAGTGTTAATTATTTAAATATAGACAAGCGGTTCGGAGATTGTTTAATTATTTTTAAAATGAATGGAGATGATTTCGATGGGATTATCAATTGTACCAAAAAGCATACTTAAGGATCCTATAGAAAAAAAGGTTAAAGTAGATAAGAAAAGTATAAAAACTGATGAAGATTCATTTTATGAGATTGATGTTTTAAAAAGTAGGAAAATTGAAAAGCAATTGAGATATCAAATTGAAAGGGATATAGGACTTATAAATATTAATACTGAATCACTAAATGGTAGAATTTACGAAGATGGAGAACTTATATATGAAGGAGAATATATTCAAGGTAAGGGATATTATTCAGATAAATGGTATGCACATGGATATGGCAGATCTTATTATGATAATGGAAAATTAGAATATGAAGGCAATTTTGTTTATGGAAGCCCACACGGATATGGAAAATATTTTTACGAAAATGGTCAATTGAGATGGAAAGGAAACTTTCAAGCAGTTGTTGGAATAGAAGTTTTGAAATTATGGAAATCTTCCTTAGGATATGTTGATAGAAGAGGAAGGATAAAATACGGTAAGTATTATGATAAAGAAGGAAAGTTAATTCATTGCGGAGATTTTGATTGGATGGGGAAACCTATAAAATATATGAAATAGAAGAAACCAGAGGGGTAACTCCCTTTAGGTTTCTTTTTTGGTTGCTTTACTTAATCCTTCTTTAATGCGAAGGTTTTATTACAGTATTTAAATAAGTTTAAGACAATCCTATTAATGGTAATACTTTAGAAAAATAGAAGGAGTATTGATATGAGAAAAATTATAAAAAGTAGTATTAGTTTATTTATATTTATAAATATCTTTAGCGTTAATGTTTTTGCTGGAGATTTATCTTATATAGAAGAAGCTTTAGTCAATCTTGGAGTTAATGAAGACTATAGTGAAAATATAGTTGAGTATTTAGAGAATATAGAAATTTCAGAATCAGATTTTCAAGAAATAGAGAATAATGTTAATAATATTAAGGAAGTTGTCCAAAACAATGATGAAGAAATAAATTTTCTTAAGTATTATACTGTATATGATAATATTATGGAGATAGCGGAAATAATGAATCTAGATTTGGATGTTGATTTAAATGATTTAAGTATATCGTTAATTGATAAGAATAATAATAATATTTTATATGAAGGTGATACTAATTCATTAATGCAAATATATTCAAATTATAGAGATAGTAATTATACTATAAATGTTGCAGAAATATTTGAGGATATTAATAATTTAGATGAGAGTGAAATTGCGATAAGTAATACGGAAAATGATACAAATATAAATAGCAATAGATTTAATAATGAAATAGAGATTAACTTGGATACTGAAAATGATTTAAACATTAGTAATAATGAAAAAAATAATGTTCTTGATGAATATATAGATAAATTTGAAAAGTATAATAAGGAGTTATTAGTTAATAATAATGATGATATTATAGAATGGAAAATAGTATTGATTGTATTTGGGGTAGCATTAGCAGTATTCATAATGTTTAAGATAATATCTAGAGTTAAAAGATTACAATAAAAGCAATTAGAAGATTAAATAAGTATTTATAAAAATATATAAGTATAATATAATAGTATTTGTCATAATAGAAATAATGTATAATTTAGGGGGTAATAACGTGGGCAATAAGATAAGAAAGGCCATTATACCAGCAGCAGGTTTAGGAACAAGATTCTTACCAGCTACAAAGGCACAACCCAAAGAAATGCTACCAATAGTAGATAAACCAACTTTACAGTATATAATAGAAGAGTGTGTAGCATCTGGAATTGAAGAAATACTTATAATCACAGGAAGAAATAAAAAGAGTATAGAAGACCACTTTGATAGATCTGTAGAGCTTGAAATGGAACTTGAAAAATCAGGGAAGCAAGAAATGCTTGAAATGGTAAGAGAAATATCAGATATGGTTAATATCCACTTTATAAGACAAAAAGAGCCAAGAGGATTAGGGCATGCAATTCTTTGTGCGAAGACTTTCGTTGGGAATGAACCATTTGCAGTGCTTCTTGGAGATGATGTTGTTTATAATGATGAAAAGCCATGCTTAAAGCAACTTATAGATTGTTATGGAGAATATAAAACATCAGTACTGGGTGTTCAAACAGTAGATCCTAAAGATGTAAATAAGTATGGAATAGTTGGTGGAATCCATATAGAAGATAGAGTTTATAAGGTTAAAAACTTAGTTGAAAAACCATCTATAGAAGATGCTCCATCAAATGTTGCTATTCTTGGAAGATATATAATAACACCAAGAATATTTGAAATATTAGAAGAAACTAAACCAGGAAAAGGTGGAGAGATCCAACTTACAGATGCACTTCTTCAATTAGTAAAAGAAGAAGCTATGTATGCTTATGATTTCGAAGGTAGAAGATACGATGTTGGTGATAAATTAGGGTTCTTACAAGCAACTGTAGAATATGCTTTAAGAAAACCAGAGTTAAGAGATGGATTTATTGAATACTTAAAATCATTATCAGATACGTTTTAGGGTGAATTTAGAAAAATGATGCTTGCTTTTGGCAAGGTTATGAGTTGCTAAGGCAAAAGTGATGGTAAACTCCGTTAAGGTTATGGTTTACTAAAATAAAGATAAAGTGATTTTATAGATAAGTATTAATATAAAATTAAATTATAAGAAATAATATATAATCCCAGCTTTGACAAGCTGGGATATTTTTTTATTACGCTATATTTTTAAGTGTTGATTCACATTCTTTTTCTTTAAATATAAATAACCCAATTACTATTGATAATATAGTAGGTATTACCCATCCAAAACCTAGGTCCGCTAAAGGTAAAAATGATAGGTTTAGTCCTGGTATTAATAATAACAATGAGAATATAAGTGATGTATATATACCAAGTCTTACAGCCTTCATATTTGTTAAGTATTTTGACATAAGTGCTGTAACTATTATTGTTATTGAAACAGGATATAGTAAGTTAAGGACTGGGCCAGATAATGCTACAATTTTGTCAACACCAAGTGTTGCTACAGCTAAGCTTATAATAGTAATAACTATAGCGTTTAGAGTATATGATAACTTACCTTTTGAAATTTTCTCAAAGAATGAAGCTCCTACACTTACAAGTCCTATTGATGTACTTAAACAAGCTAGTCCCATTGCTAAACCTATTATAGCTGGGCCAACTTTTCCTAGAACACTTTCAGATATAAGAAGTAAAAGTCCAGTTGTACCAATTTCTTGAGATACTAAACCTGAAGTTTGAGCTCCTATGTATATTAATCCTCCATATATAAAAGCAAGTCCGATAGTTGCAACTAAGCTTGACTTAAGTATCATCTTAGGCATTTCTTTACCTTTATAACCTTTATCTTTTAAAGAAGTAGTGACTATTGATGCAAATAGAAGTGCTCCTAAGGCATCCATAGTTTGATATCCTTCAATTAAAGAAGATGAAAGGACTGATGTAGCATTAGTATCTATTATTTCACCTATTGGAGAAATGATTCCTTTAACTATAAGTACTATTAATAAAATCAGTAATGCTGGTGTTAAAAACTTACCTATAGTATCAACAATTGAAGATTGTTTTAATACGAAGAATAAGTTAATTGCAAAGTAAACAGTGATTGCTACTATTGCAGGAACACTAGGTAAAAATGGATTAACTGAAAGCTCGAATGTTGTTGCAGCTGTTCTTGGTACCGCCATAAGTGGACCTATAGCTAAGAAAAGAACAGTAGTGAATATTAATATAAATTTACGATCTATTCTATTTCCTATACTTTCTAGAGTTCCATCACCTTTAGAACAAGCTACTATTGCTAGTAATGGAAGTCCAACTCCAGTTACTACAAAGCCAACAGTTCCAAGTAAAAAGTCTGAACCTAAGCCATTGCCTAAAAATCCAGGGAAAATTAGGTTTCCTGCGCCAAAAAACATAGAGAATAGCGCAAAACCTATTACAATTGAATCTTTTGTGCTTTTTTTCATTTGTATAACATCCTTTTCTTAAAAATTGATTAATAATTAAAAATAATTGCTTGTTTTTTAGCATAATTGTGTTAATAATATCATGATATATGGATTTCATCAATGGTAATAATAAAATAGGTACCTGTTTAAATAATGTTAGAAATTAACTTATGTTATATAAAAACGTTAACAATAAATATAGGTTTCAGGTTGATTAAATAATATAATAATTAAGTAGAAATAAAATTATATAATAGATATGAAAGTTGATAAAATTTTATAATATATGTAAAAATTATAAAATTACCTGTAGGGGATAGAAGTTAAGTTATATATAAAATACTAAGACAATGATATAATTAAAATAAATTGAAGTTTGTGGAGGAAATACCGTGGAAAGAATCAAAGTATTAAGTGTCTTTGGAACTAGACCAGAGGCAATAAAAATGTGTCCTTTAGTAAAGTTATTAGAGAAAGATGATAGATTTGAATCAATAGTATGTGTAACAGCACAACATAGAGAAATGTTAGATGCTGTTTTAGAAATATTTAATGTAAAGCCACAATATGACTTAAATATAATGTCACATGGTCAAACTATTATAGATGTAGCAAATAAAGTATTAACTGGAGTTGATAAAGTAATAAAAGAAAGTAAACCAGATATAGTGCTAGTACATGGAGATACATCAACTACTTTAAATGGAGCCTTAGCTGCTTTTTATAATCAAGTACCTATAGGACATGTAGAAGCTGGATTAAGAACAGGGGATATATACTCTCCATTCCCAGAAGAAGCTAACAGAAAACTAACAGGGGCAATAACAACTTTACATTTTGCACCTACAGAAAGTAATAGAAGAAATTTAGAAAAAGAAAATATTACAAAGAATGTTTACATAACAGGAAATACTGTAATAGATGCACTTTTAAGCGTAATAGATAAAAATCATGAATTCCAAGATGATACGTTAAATAATATAGATTTTACAAATAATAAGGTTGTACTTTTAACAGCACATAGACGTGAAAATTGGGGAGAACCAATGAAAGATATATTTGCAGCTGTTAGACATCTTGCAGAAGAAAATGAAGAAGTACAAATAATTTTCCCAATGCATAGAAATCCATTGATAAGAGAACTTGCAAAAAGTAGTTTTGAAGGCATTGAAGAGAAGATACACTTAATTGAGCCTTTAGAATATGTAGACTTTGCAAATCTCATGTCAAAATGCTATTTAATAATGACAGATTCAGGTGGAATTCAAGAAGAAGCACCAGCACTAGGTAAGCCTGTTATGGTTTTAAGAACAGAAACAGAAAGACCAGAAGCTGTAGAAGCAGGGACAGTAAAACTTGCAGGGATTAATAAAGAAACAATATTTAATATAGCAAATGAACTAGTTAATGATAAAGAAGCTTACAAAAAAATGGCTCATGCAGCGAATCCATATGGAGATGGAGAAGCTTGTGCAAAAATCGTAGAGACGATTTTTAGTCACCTAACAGTGAAGTGATGGTCAACTTTATGGAGGTGATGGTTTGACTTCGTCAAAAGTGATGGTTACCTACAGTAAGGTGATGGTTTCGTGAGGTGAAAGGTGATTGTCCACTTTGTGTAGTTGGTGGATTAGCTTCGCTAGTGATTAGAAGAGGTAGAAGATGGAGAGATTCATAATATAAGCTAGTTAGGAGGATATTATGAAGAGTTTATCATTATTACAGCTTAGTAAGATAATCGCAGATGATTCTATTTATATTAGCAATGAATTAGTAAATAAAAATGAATTTGTTATATCAAACCAATTGAAAAAATCTTGCACTAGTATAGGTGCTAATATCAGGGAAGCAAATTATGCAGAGAGTAAAAAAGATTTTATACATAAACTGCATATTGCAATTAAAGAGTGTAGTGAGAGTATATATTGGCTTGATATCATGAAAGATAACGAAATGTTAGATGATAATAAAGTTAAAGAAGTATACAATAATTGTTTCAGTGTAAAAAGAATGTTGTTAGCAAGTATAAATACAGCAAAGAAAAATTTAGTTTAACTTAATGTAAATGGCAGTAAGTAGATTTGCGTAAAACAAGCTTACTTACTGCCATATTATGTTGCTTTTCTCTAAGAAAACTATAACTTCTGCGAAAACAGACCATAACTATTACGAAATAATCCATTACGTTCTGAAAGAAACCATAACCTCTGCACAAGCAGACTATAACCATTGCGGAGCAATCCATTACTTAGCCGTAGGTGACCATAATCTTTCCATAAGGAAACCATAACCATTGCAAAGCAATCCATCACTTCTGCGAAGGCAGACCATAACATCGCGTAGCGACTATCTAACATCGTCAAAGATATAGCTCATCATTTGTTTTTTTGCTGTAGCTTGATCAAAAGCTAAATAATAAATACCATCTATCATAGTACCTTCACAATAACCATCTCTAGGGAATCTATCTTGTGCTAAACCATTAGATACAGAACCTAATGCTTTTGTTCCTAAGGATAATATATCAGAAGCATTCATGCTAGTTTGAACATGTGGCAATACCTCGTTTAATAATCCAGGAAGAGCTGTTACTGAAAGTGTTGATGCCTTATTAAATAAAGCATTTAGAACAGTTCTTTGTCTTTCAGTTCTTACATAATCACCGCCAGTTGCATATCTTATTCTTGAATATGATAGTGCTTGATCACCAGTTAAGTTATAAGTTCCTGCTGAGTTTATTCCAGGAATATGAGAAACTTCTTCATCTGTTATATTAATTTCAACTCCACCAAGTATATCAATGATAATTGGTAAAGATGTAAAGTTAACAGACATGTAATCGGTTATGTCTAAACCAAAGTTTTCATTTATAGTTTTAATAGCTAATTGAGGTCCGCCAAAAGCATAAGCGTGATTTATCTTGTCCATGCCTATGTCAGGAATATTAACATAAGAATCTCTCATAATAGATGTAAGTTTTAGTTTATTATGAACAGGATCTATTGTAGCTACCATAATAGCATCGGATCTACCAGCAACACCATCTTCAGAGTCGATACCAAATAAAGCTATATTAATTATTTCTTCATGATTTTCAAATTCTTGAATTTCTTCATAGTTAATACTCAAATCAGATGTATCAACAGAAACTTGTTGCATTTTTCCAAGGGTTCTATAGACTGTGAAAGCGCCTATAAGAAAGATACAAACTAAGATTGAAACTATTATCAAACTTCCTTTCACCCAAGGATTCATTTTCTTTTTTTTACTATGTTTTTCTCTCATAAATACCCCCTATAATAATATAATAGTTTATGTATAATGCTATCTAACATTTCACTTCTCAGAAGGTGGACATCGCTATTACACAAGTAATCCGTTGCTTGACGAAAGGTAGCGTTCATCTCACTAAAAGTCACCATAACTTTATCAAAGGTAACTATATCTACTGTTTTATAAATCTATAATTTCAGTGAATGTGACCACTTTACTTAGAATAAATAAATTTATGTATTTCTTCAGTAGTAGCATCGATATCAATGATCATGTGATACATATCTGTCCATTCAGCATAATGATGCTCATCTAATGGAAATCTTCCTTGTTCTATATTAGAAACGCCAGTACCTAAAGCTTTAATAGCTATAGAAAGCATTTCTGATGTAGTCATATTTGTTGAAACTAAAGGTAGTAAATCGTTGATTAATCCTGGAACTTCAGTAATACTTATATTTTTAAATTTATCAAAGATTGCAGACAATACATCTCTTTGTCTTTCAGTTCTTTTATAATCTCTTCCTTCTGTATACCTAATTCTACAGTAAGCTGCTGCTTGAGTTCCATTTAACAATTGTTTACCAGAACCATATAATGGCTCAGTTATTGTCCCGTTTTCTGAATCAATATTCTTTATATAACCATTAATAAAATTTAACTCTTCATTTGTTATTTCAAGTTCTACACCACCAAGCTTGTCTATAATTATAGGAAGTGTATGTAAGCTTACATGAACAAATTTATCAACTTGAAGATTAAAATTATAGTTTATAGTTTTTAGTAATAATTCAGGACCACCATCAACCAGTGTATAATTTAAATTTTGCTTTCCTCCATCAGGAAGATCTAAGTATATATCTCTCATAAGAGATAAAAGCTTAATATTATTTTTCTTAGTATCTATTGATAAAATCATAGTAGCATCTGACGCACCTATTTCAGTACCAGAGTAATCAGAACCTAATAGTGCAATAGTTATTACATCTTTTTCTTCTTTTATAGGTTCTTTTCCTGTATCTGTTACAAAAGATCTATCAATTTCTACAGTATTAATTTTAGAGGATAGATTTATTATTACGATAGATCCAACTAAAACTAAAATACATATAAAAGATAGAAATCCTAATAATATTTTCTTACCAATAGAGTATTTTTTCTTTCGCTTTCTTTTTGTCATAACCCACCCCATAAAAATAGTAATATATGTATTATATCATATAAAAAGGTTATTTAATAAAGCAAATCATAGATACTAATACAAATTTTATAGAATGAGTATATAAGTTTATTATCAATATGTTTATAAATAATGGCAAAACTGTTATTTTACATTAGGTAATATTAGTATATAATGATAGTGAAAATAAAATATGTGGAGGTATTAGAAATGGCAGTTTTAGTATCTGGAGGAATGGGGTACATAGGAAGTCATACAACTGTAGAACTTTTGAATGCAGGTTTTGATGTTGTAATAGCAGATGATTTAAGTAATAGTAAGGAATTGGTAAAGGATAGAATAGAAAAGATAACAGGGAAAACTACTAAGTTCTATAAAGTAGATTTAACTAACGAAGAAGAAGCAGAGAAAGTATTTTTAGAAAATAATATAGATTCAGTAATTCACTTTGCAGCTTTTAAGGCAGTAGGTGAATCTGTAGAAAAACCACTTGAGTATTATTACAATAATATAACTAGTGCATTAGTAATGTTAAGACTTATGAGAAAGCATAATTGTAAGAACTTTGTATTTAGTTCTTCTGCAACAGTTTACGGAGATGCAAAAGTTGTTCCGATAACAGAAGATTCTCCACTTTCAGCAACAAATCCATATGGAAGAACTAAGCTTATGATAGAAGATATGCTAAGAGATATCGCAAAAGCAGATCCAACATTAAATGTAGCTATTTTAAGATATTTCAATCCAGTAGGAGCTCATAAGAGTGGAACTATAGGGGAAGATCCAAATGGAATTCCAAACAACTTAATGCCTTATATAACAAAGGTTGCAGTTGGAGAATTAAAACAATTAAGAGTATTTGGAAATGACTATCCAACTCATGATGGAACAGGGGTAAGAGATTATATTCACGTTGTTGACTTAGCTCAAGGACATGTTAAGGCTCTTGAAAAATTAAAAACTAATCCAGGACTTGTAACTTATAATCTTGGAACAGGAAATGGATATTCAGTACTTGATGTTGTTAAAGCTTTCGCAGAAGCATCTGGTAGAGAAATACCATATGAAATAGTAGATAGAAGACCAGGAGATATAGCAACTTGCTATGCAGATCCAAAGTTAGCCAATGAAGAATTAGGATGGACTGCTGAAAGAGGAATTAAGGAAATGTGTGAAGACTCTTGGAGATGGCAAAGCAATAATCCAAAAGGATATAATTAATAAATCATATCTATGAAAGTAAATGTTTAAATAAAAAATAAGAGCTAGTATTTTTTATATGGCTCTTATTTTTTATAAAAAAAATACGACAAAATATGATTTTATTTTTAAAAAATATTTAATTGTATTAATATATAGTTTTATAAAAAATATTTAGATTTATCTATTTTCAAAAAAAATGTTTAAATTTATATAAAAATGAATAATTATGCAATAAAAAATGTTTATAATAGTCGAAATGTATTTATTATTGTTTAATGATGTAAATTATAAGTTTAACAAAAAATAATTTTTATGCTATAATACATTTACTAATTAAAATCAAAAAATTACATTTAATTGTAAAATAGAATATTGACATATAGTCTATACAATAAAATGTGTTAAGGGGAGAAAATTTTAATAAAATAAGGTGGGAGATAAGGAATGACTAGTAACGGGATTTTACACAGTATGGCAAATAATCGCAAAATCAAAATTTTGATTTTGCTTAGTATTGACGTGCTTTTAATGTCAGTAGCTTATTTGTTGGCTTTCATTTTAAGATTTCATTCTGAAAGCAATAGTTTATATATAGTTTTTTCTATGTATAGGTCATATAAATTTAATATACTTTTAGATATTAGTATATTTACTATATTTATGTACGTATTTAAACAGTATAGAAGTATATGGACATTAGCTGGTGTGGATGAGTTTATTGGTGGGGTTATAGCTATAGTATGTGCTACTTTAGTAAATATAGTATTAGCTAGATTAAGTAATAATGGAATGTCTATATTTATACCAATTTTAAGTGGAATTATTATTTTAATATTTTGTAATGGGATAAGAATTTGTTGGAGAATTCTAAGAAGAGCTATAATTTATACGGAATTAAAAAATAATGGTATAGTTAAAAATATACTTATAGTAGGGGCAGGTTCAGGTGGAGCTTTAGTTTTAAATGAGTATAAGAAAAACCCACAGTTTTGTAAAAGAGTTGTTGCTTTAGTAGATGACAATAAACAAAAAATTGGAACTTATGTAGGTGGAGTTAAGGTTTTAGGAACTAGAGATAATATTCAAGAGATAGTAAAGGAAAAATCTATAGACGAAATAGTAATTGCTATATCAGAACTAGAAAATAGCCAATTAAAGAATATAATTGAAAAGTGTAAAGATGCCAAGGCAAAGGTGAAGATTATGCCTGGTATTTCTGAAATGATAGATGATAAGTTCTCTCTTAATAAAATAAGAGATGTTGATGTTGAAGATTTGCTTGGAAGAGAAGCTATTACTTTAGATCATGAAGGAATTTCTGAGTACTTAACAGATAAAATAGTACTTGTTACAGGCGGTGGAGGATCTATAGGATCTGAGCTTTGTAGACAGATAGCCAAGTTTAACCCAAAACATCTTATAATTTTCGATATATATGAGAACAATGCTTACGATATTCAAAATGAGATTAGAAGAAATTATCCAGAGTTAAGATTAGATACTCTTATAGGATCAGTTAGAGATAGAAAAAGATTAAGAGAAGTTTATTCAAAATATAAACCTAATGTAGTATTTCATGCAGCGGCACATAAACATGTACCTTTGATGGAAGATAGTCCTCAAGAAGCTATTAAAAATAATGTTGTAGGAACATTTAATGTGGCTGAGATGGCAAATAACTTTGGAGTTGAAAAGTTTGTACTTATTTCAACAGATAAAGCAGTAAATCCTACTAATATAATGGGCGCCACTAAAAGAATGTGTGAAATGATAGTGCAATCATTAAATAAAGAATCAGATACAGAGTTTGTAGCAGTTCGTTTTGGAAATGTACTTGGATCTAATGGTTCAGTGGTACCTTTATTCAAGAGACAAATTGCGGCTGGGGGGCCAGTAACTTTAACTCATAAAGATATTACAAGATATTTTATGACAATTCCTGAAGCAGCGCAACTAGTACTTCAAGCTGGAGCTTATGCTGAAGGTGGAGAGATATTTGTTCTTGATATGGGAAAACCGGTGAGAATTTATGATTTAGCAGAAAATTTAATAAAACTTTCAGGATTTGAACCGCATAAGGATATATGTATAGAGATAACAGGTCTTAGGCCAGGGGAAAAACTCTATGAAGAATTATTGATGAATGAAGAAGGACTTAGTGAAACAAAGCATGAGAAAATATTTATTGGTAAACCTGGAGAATATGATTTGGATAATGTTGTGAAAGGAATTATGGACTTAGTTAATGTAGCTGAACTTAATGATAAGCAGCTGCTAAAGGATAAAATGAAGGAAATAGTAACCACTTATAAAGAGCCAGATGAAATAAATAAAGACATTGAAAGGAAAATAGCTGTAACTATATAGGGGGAAATATGAAAAGAAGTTTTGATTTTTTAGTAAGTTTAGTTTCAATTATTATTTTAAGTCCAATTATAGTGTTGATAGCTTTAATTATCAAGTTTACTTCAAAAGGACCTATTATTTTTAAACAAAGAAGAATTGGAAAAGATAATATTGAATTTAATATTTATAAGTTTAGAACAATGAGAATTGATACTCCAAATGTGCCGACTCACCTATTAGAAAATCCTGAGCAATGGATAACACCTATAGGTAAGTTTATGAGAAAGACAAGCTTAGACGAATTACCTCAACTATTTAACATATTAAAAGGTGATATGAGTATAGTTGGACCAAGACCAGCTCTTTACAATCAGTATGACTTAAAGGAAATGAGAACTGAAGTAGATGTTCATAAATTAGTACCAGGGCTTACTGGATGGGCACAAATTAATGGAAGAGATGAAATTCCTCTTAGTTTAAAGGTTAAGTTAGATAAAGAATATCTTGATAGAAAAAGTTTTTTATTCGATATAAGAATTATTGTTTTAACAGTACTTTCAGTTATTAAAAGCGACGGAGTTCAAGAAGGAAAAGCAGAAAATAATAATGAATCTATATCAATGTAAAGGTGATTAGTTATGAAAGATATTATTATTATCGGAGCCGGTGGAATAGCAAGAGAAGTAGCTTGGATTATTGAAGAGATAAATGAAATTAATAAAGAGTGGAATATACTCGGGTTTGTAGATGATAATGAAGAGGTGTGGGGAGAAACATTTAATGATTATAAGGTTTTAGGGGGAATAGATTATTTGAATAATTTAAAAGAAAAACCTTATGTTGTAGTTGCAATGGCAAATCCAAAGGTTAAAAAGTGTATTGTAGAAAAGTTAAGAAATTACTTTAGATTTGCTACAATAGTTCATCCAAGTATTAGAATGAGTAGGTTTATTGAAGTTGGGTATGGAACAATAGTTTATCCAGGAGTAATACTCACTGTTAATACTAAATTAGGTAATCATGTAATAGTGAGCGGAAACTGTGGTATAGGACATGATACTAAGATTGGTGATTATTCATCAATTCTCTGGGGAAGTAATTTTTCAGGGTATGATGTAGTTGAAGATGATTGTTTAATTGGAGTAGGAACTTCGGTTATTCAAGGGATGAAGATTAAACAAGGAAGTATACTTGGAGCAGGTAGTGTAGTTAATACGGATATATAAGAGGGAGGTGATATGATGAAAATACTAGTAGTTTCTCAGTATTTTTGGCCGGAGGAATTTAGAATAAATGATATATGTGAAGGGCTTATAGAACAAGGACATGAGGTAGAGGTTTTAACTGGAATACCTAACTACCCGCATGGTAACTTCTTTGAAGGACATTCAATTTTTAAACCAGGAGTAAAAGAGTACAAAGGTGCTAAAATAAGAAGAGTCCCTTTAGTTCCTAGAGGAAAAGATAATTTTATAAAGTTAGGCTTAAACTATATATCTTATACTATTACTGCTAGTATAGCTTCGTTAGGGTTACTATTTAATAAATATGATAGAGTTTTTGTTTTTCAGTTATCACCAATAACATTAGCTATACCAGGAATAATAGTTTCAAAGATTAAAAAAATTCCTTCAATTATATATGTACAAGATTTATGGCCAGAAAGTCTGTTTAGTATAAAAGAAGTTAATAACACTAAAGTAAGAGGAATATTAGATAAAATATGTTCATCTATTTATAAATCATTTGATAAATTATTAATTACATCAAAGAGTTTTGAAGAGGAACTTGTTAATAAAGGTGTAAGTAGAGAAAAAATAGATTACTTTCCACAATGGGCTGAAGATTTTTATAGTTTAAATGAGAGTAGTAAAAAAAATAATAAAGAAGAATTTGTTATTACTTTTGCTGGGAATATAGGTAAGGCTCAGAGTGTAGATACTATAATTAAAGCCGCAAAACTTGCAAAGAAAAATAAAAATATTAAATGGCAAATACTTGGCGATGGAAGTGAGTTTAAGTATATAAAATCATTAGTAAATGAATTTAAATTAAATGAAACAGTAAGCTTACTTGGAAGAAAGCCAGCGAGTGATATGCCTAAATATTTTTCAGAATCAGATGCATTAATAGTTACATTAAAAGATGATAAAGTATGGAGAGCAACATTACCAGCTAAGGTTCAATCATATATGGCATCAGGGAAACCAATTCTAGCAGCTATAAGTGGTGAAGGTAACTCTGTAATAAAACAGAGCAAGTGTGGGCTTGTAGGAGAAGCTGAGGATCATATTAAATTATATGAAAATGTTATAGAATTGTACAATATGAGTGAAGAAGAAAGAGAGATTCTGGGTAACAACGGGAAGAAATATTTTGAAGATAATTTTACAAGAAAAATTTTATTAAATAAATTAGAACAAGTAATGAATTAAGAAGGGGAGAGTATAATGTTTAAAAATAAGGTTTTATTAATAACAGGTGGAACAGGATCATTCGGAAATGCAGTATTAAATAGGTTTATAGATACTGATATAAAGGAAATCAGGGTTTTTTCAAGAGATGAGAAAAAGCAAGATGACATGAGAAGAGTTATAAAGTCTGATAAAGTAAAATACTACATAGGTGATGTGAGAGATTTAGATAGCATTAATTATGCTATGAAAGGTGTAAACTATGTATTCCATGCTGCAGCATTAAAACAAGTTCCATCTTGTGAATTCTATCCAATGCAAGCAGTTCAAACTAATATTGAAGGATCAGATAACGTGTTTAAATCATGTTTAATGAATGGTGTTGAAAGATGTATATTATTAAGCACAGATAAAGCAGTTTATCCAGTAAATGCAATGGGGATTTCTAAAGCTATGGCAGAAAAAGCTATGATAGCTAGAGCAAGAGCAGCAGAAGAAGGAGATACAGTATTCTGTGGAACTAGATATGGTAATGTTATGGCTTCAAGAGGTTCAGTTATTCCCCTATTTATAGAGTTAATGAAGCAAGGTAAAGATTTAACAGTTACAGATCCAAATATGACAAGATATATGATGTCATTAGAAGAGTCTGTAGACTTAGTACTTCATGCATTTGCTAATGGAGAGCAAGGAGATATATTTGTTCAAAAAGCTCCAGCTTGTACTGTATTAGAATTAGCAACTGCATTGAAGGAATTATTTGACTCAAATGTAGGAATTAAAATAATTGGGGCTAGACATGGTGAAAAAGCATATGAAACTTTATTAACTAAAGAAGAATTCGTTAAAGCTGAAGATCAAGGAAACTACTTCAGAATTCCTTCTGATAATAGAGATTTAAACTACGCTAAATACTTTACAGAAGGTGAAGGATCAAGAAGAAATCAAGAAGAGTATAACTCAGATAATACAAATAGAATTAATGTTGAACAAGTTAAAGAAATGTTATTAAAGCTTCCATATATTCAATCAGAATTAAAAAAGTTCAGAGTGGTTGAAAGTAAAGAGGTAGAAAACTTAGCAGAAACTATGTAAATAGGAGACGAATATGAAGGTATTAATTACAGGAGCGAATGGTTTTATTGGTAAAAATCTAGTAGCTAAATTAAGAGAAAGTAATAATGAGTTAATTTTAATAGATAGAGATAATTCTAAAGAGGACCTACAAGAAGGGCTATTAAAGGCAGACTTTATAATTCATTTAGCAGGAGTTAATAGACCTAAGGATGAGAAAGAATTTTTTGAAGGAAATTCAGGATTAACAGGGGAGATAGTTGACTTTTTAAAAGCTAATAATAAAAAGACTCCTATAGTCATAACATCTTCAATACAAGCAGATTTAGATAATGCTTATGGTCAAAGTAAGAAGTTATCAGAAGAAGCTTTATTAAATTATAGAGAAGAAACTGGGGCAAAGATTGTTATCTTTAGACTTCCTAATGTGTTTGGTAAATGGTGTAGACCAAACTATAATTCAGCAGTAGCTACATTCTGTCACAATATTGCTAGGGGGGAAGAAGTATGGATTTCAGATCCAAGTAGAAAAATGACATTAGTATATATAGATGATGTTGTAAGAAACATAATTGATACTATGGAAGATAAAAATACTCAAAATGGATATGAAAATATAGATATTGAGCATAGCGCAACATTAGGAGAAATAGTAGATTTACTTAATTCATTTGTAGAAAGCAGAAAAAATTTATTAGTTCCTAATATGAATAACGAATTTACTAAGAAGTTGTATAGTACATATTTAAGCTATTTACCAGAAGATAAATTTAGTTATCCTTTAAAGATGAATATTGATAATAGAGGTTCTTTTACAGAGTTTTTAAAGAGTGGAGATAGAGGACAAGTATCTATTAATATAAGCAAACCTGGAATAACTAAAGGGAATCACTGGCATCATACTAAAAATGAGAAGTTCTTAGTAGTTAGTGGGCAAGGAGTTATTCAATTTAGAAGAATTGACTCAGAAAAAATTATTGAATATAAAGTAAGCGGAGAAAAGCTTGAAGTTATAGATATACCTGTAGGTTATACACATAATATAATAAATACAGGAGAAACAGACATGGTAACTGTAATGTGGGTTAATGAAATATTTACTTCAGAAAAACCAGATACAATTTTCTTGGAGGTATAGTCAGATGAAGAAATTAAGAGTAATGACAATAGTAGGTACAAGACCTGAAATAATCAGATTAGCAGAAGTAATAAAAAAGTGTGATGAATACTTTGAACATATATTAGTCCATACAGGGCAAAATTGGGATTACACATTAAATGATGTTTTCTTTAAGGAGCTAGAGTTAAGAGAACCTGATCATTTTTTAGGGGTTGTAGGTGAAAATTTAGGGCAAACAATGGGAAATATTATAGCTGCATCTTATGAAATATTAGTGAAAGAAAAACCGGAGGCTTTATTAATTTTAGGAGATACTAACTCTTGTTTAGCAGCAATTGCAGCAAAAAGATTAAAGATTCCAGTATTCCATATGGAAGCAGGAAATAGATGTTTCGATCAAAATGTTCCTGAAGAAATTAATAGAAGAATAGTTGATGTTACTTCTGATGTTAATTTAGCCTATACAGAGCATGCTAGAAGATACCTTTTAAATGAAGGAATGAGAAAAGAATATACTTTTGTAACAGGTTCACCACTTCCAGAAGTATTTACAAAATATATGCCTAAGATAGATGAAAGCGATGTACTTGAAAGATTAGGGCTTGAAAAAGGTAAATTTATACTTGTAAGTGCTCATAGAGAAGAAAATATAGACAATGATGAAAACTTTAAGAGCTTAATAGATGCTTTAAATTCTATAGCTGAAACATACAATATGCCAGTTATATATTCAACTCATCCAAGAAGCTGGAAGAGAATTGAAGCTAAGGGGATTAAGTTCCATGAAAATATTAAACAATTAAAACCATTTGGTTTCTATGATTATAACAAGCTTCAAAAAGAGTCATTCTGTGTTCTTTCAGATTCAGGATCATTAGCTGAGGAGTCAAACATTATGGGATTCCCAGCAGTATCTATTAGAACGAGTACAGAAAGACCAGAGGCTATAGATAAAGGTTCTGTAATTTTAGGTGGAATTACTTTTGATTCAATAACTCAAGCTATTGAAGTTATAACAAAGCAAAAAGAAGTTGGAGCTGAACTTGTTAAGGTTCATGATTATACTGATATAAATGTATCAATGAAAGTTGTTAATGTGATTCAAGGATATACGTCAGTAATTAATAAGTTTATTTGGAGAAAGTAGTATGAAGATATTACAAATTAATTCTGTCTGTGGCTATGGAAGTACAGGCAGAATTGCAACTGATTTATATAAAGTTTTAGAAGAACAAGGACATGAGTGTATAATTGCTTATGGAAGGGGAATGGCACCTGAAGGGTTTAGAACCATTAAGATTGGTACAAACTTTGATAATTATATTCATGTAGCTAAAACAAGATTATTTGATAAGCACGGATTTGGATCAACTAAAGCTACTAAGGAATTCATAAAAAAGGTTGAAGAATATGATCCAGATGTAATTCATTTACATAATATACATGGATATTACATAAATATAGAAATTTTATTTGATTATTTAAAAAGAGCTAATAAAAAGGTAATTTGGACATTGCATGATTGCTGGGCATTTACTGGACATTGTGCCCACTTTGATTATGTGGGGTGTAATAAGTGGCAAACTAATTGTGGAAAGTGTATACAAAAAAAACAATATCCTAAAAGTAGTTTAGTAGATAATTCAGAAAAAAACTTTATTAGAAAAAAACAGATATTTAATGAAGTTAATAAATTAAGAATTGTTGTAGTATCTAATTGGCTAAAAGAAGTAGTAAAGCAATCAATGTTAAGAAATAATAGAATTGATGTAATATATAATGGAATTGACCTAAATATTTTTAAAAAAAGTACTGGAGAAGTTTCGAGAAAAAAATATAAATTAGATAATAAATTTGTAATACTTGGGGTAGCTACAATATGGGATAAGAGAAAAGGGTTAGATGATTTTAAAAAAATAGCATCTAAAATAGATAAAGAATCTATAGTAGTTTTAGTTGGGTTAAGCAATAAACAAATAGAAAGTTTACCAGATAATATTATTGGAATAAATAGAACTGATAATATAAATGAACTTGTTGATTTATATTCCTGTGCAGATGTTTTTGTTAATACTTCAGTGGAAGAAACATTTGGTTTAGTTACTATTGAGGCTATGTCATGTGGAACTCCTACAATAGTATATAATTCAACAGCATGTCCTGAATTGGTTGATAATAGCTGTGGGATAGTAGTTGAAAAGAGTAATATTGAAGAAATATTAAGTGCAATAAAAGAAGTGAAAGAAAAAGGAAAAGACTATTACTCTAATAGTTGTATAGAAAGAGTAAAACGACTTTACAACAAAGCAGATATATATGATAAGTATATATCTATATATAAAAACATGACAAATAATAACTAATATGTTTCTAAGGAGGATAAGTAATGGATAATAAACTTAAGATACTTATGGCTACTTATAACGGTGAAAAATTTATTAGAGAGCAATTAAATAGTATATTAAATCAAAGTTATAATGATTTTGAGCTTATAATAAGAGATGATGGATCCAAAGATAGAACTGTATCAATAATACAAGAGTATATTGAAAAAGATAATAGGGTAAATCTTTTAGTGGGAAAGAATTTAGGGCAGACACAAAACTTCAATGCGTTATTAAGAGAAGTTCAAGATGCAGAATATGTTATGTTTGCAGATCAAGATGATGTTTGGATGGAAGATAAAGTTGAATTATCACTACAAAAGATAAAAAATATTGAAGAGGAAAAGGGAAAGGAATATCCAATTATGGTGTATTCCAATTTAAGGTATGTAGATGAAAAACTTAATGATATCCCTAATAAATTAAGAGAAATTAATGAAGAAAGTATTAATACTATTTTGGGTTACAACTTTGTATGGGGATGTACAATGTTAATTAATAATTCGTTGCTTAGATTAAGCTATCCTATAGGTAAATCAGCTCAAAATCATGATTATTGGATTGCTTTAACTTGTGCTTTAAATGGAGTTATGTATAATTTAGGAAGAGAAACTTTATTATATAGGCAGCATAGTAATAATGTCACTGGAGGTATTAATAATTACTCTCTTATTAGTAAATTAAAAAGATTAAGTAAATTATTTAATAGTTATAATGATCAACTAAATCAAAATTTGGAATTTTGTGCAAAGTATAAACATCTAAATAATAGATTATTATTGAGTTATGAAAGTGCAATAAAATCAAATGCATTAAAAAGATTAATAATATTTAATAAATTAAATATTAGAAGAAGTACACTGAAAGAAACAGCTCTTTATTATTTCTATATATTTATGCTTTTGAAAAAAGGGGATTTAAAGTATGAAAAGTAAAGAAAAACTTTTAGCAATAATTATTAGTATACTATTGTTCTTGATGATGTTTGCCCCTGCTAATCTTATGCGGGTTAAAATTGCAATTACAATAGTTTTATTCTTTATTTCATTATATTATGTATTCTTGAAAAGATATGAGATTAAAATAAATAAAAAAGTATTTTGGTGGTTTGTTATTTATATTGGGATGAGTATAGTTTCAATGAGTATCTCATTTATAAACGGAAATCCGGGAGCTACTAATTTTTTAGTTGTAAATATAATTGGACCATGTATATTTTTTGCTTTTATAATGAGTGTTTCTAATAGTATATATTATAATTTAATAAACAAGATAATAATTTATACAACGATAATAATTGGAGTATATAATCTAGTTTATTTCTTTATAATAAATGATATATTTCCGTTTATTAATCCAGAGATATTTCCATTTATTAAAGCGAATGTTGGTGGAATAAATTTAGGCTTTACTAAAATAACTACAGAGAATTTATCGTACTTAATGTTTTTATTTCCTTATGTATTTACTTTATTTTTTATTGAAGAGAATAAAAAGATTAAGAATATTGCTTTAACAGCATCATTACTTTCGATTTTAAGTGCAATAATTTCAGCTAGAACTATATTTTTATTAATAATAGGAATATCACCAATACTAGTTATTTTATATGGATATTTAGGGAATATACCTAATTGTAAAATAATAGCAAAAAGAGTTCTAGCTATTTGTATAATAGGAACACTACTTTTAGCAATTTTACTTAGCATAATGAAAATTGATATTAGCAAGATAGCAGATAAAATAGTTAGTTCATTTAGGGTCGAACAAGTAGCAGATGAAAATGGTAATATTGATCCAGGTGCAAAAATTAGAGTAGAACAATTAGAGGATTTAATTTATACATGGAAGCAAAAACCCATTTTAGGATGGGGGGACGGCGCAAATGCCTTAAATGTTATTAGATCAGATGTAGAAGGAATGTATGAATTAAGTTATTTTGCATTACTTATGCAAAGGGGGATTATTGGTTTAATTATATATGCATCACAATTTTTCTGGATAATTATAATAGCGATCAGAATAATAAAAATTGATAAAAAGAATAGAAATGATATGTATTGTTCATTAGTTGGATTGACATGTATGTTAATAGCTAATGCAACTAACCCATACTTATATAGTTTTGATAGACTATTTATTATATTTTACCCACTATTAATAATAAATAAATCGTATCTTTTTTTAGAATCAGAAGATGAATTATATAGTATTAAAACTATATATAAATTGTTAGGCAAATAAATTAAGTGAAATGGTGAGAAGTAATGAAATATAGAGAAATAAGAGAAAAATATCAAGGGCAAAATGAAACTATTGTAGATGCATATGCAACGAGTATTTCACCTATAATAACAAAGTGGTTTTTAACAAAAAAATTCACTCCTAATGAAATAACAATAATGATGATTTTATCAGGAATAATAGGAGCAATATTATTTTCGATTAATAGTATAATATTGAAAATGTTGGGAATAGTTTTTATACATATGTGGTATATATTAGATTGTTCAGATGGAGAAGTGGCTAGAATAAAAAAACAATTCTCTAAATTTGGAACTGAAATAGATTATTCTGCACACATATTAAATCACCCGCTTTTTAACATATCATTTGCTATATCTTTAATATCATTGAATAGATATAATATTGCTTTTGTGTTAGTTTTAACAATAATACTAATATCCATTGATGGGATATTTAGAAATTTGTATGCTTTCGAAGTAATTTATAAAGTTAAAATGGAAGAGGAAATACAAAAGGGAGCTATTTATAAAGGATCTAGGTTGAGTATATTAAAAAGAGTTGTATTTCAATTTGTTCATTATCCTAATTATGCATTAATTTTTCCTATAATATTTGTAAGTGATTATTTTATAGGTTCTAATATTGCAATATTATTTTTGATATCAATAATAACTGTACAAGTTCCAATGATATTGAAGTCATACATTATATGGATAAAAAGAATAAAGGATGTAAAATAGTATTGGAGGAAAGATGGAAAAGTCAGTAGGTAAAAATATTGCATTTAAATTTATATTAAATATATTTAATATTGGAATACCAATTTTTTTAGGTCCATATATAATTAGAACTCTTGGAGCTGAAATGTTAGGAAATATTAATTTTGCTCAATCAGTCTTTGGATACTTTTTTATTTTTGCTAATTTTGGAGTTTATCAATTTGCAGTAAGAGAATTAAGTAGGATTAGAGAGGATAAAGAGAGATTATCTATAATATTTACAAACTTATTTTGTGTAACAACATTAACAACAATAATTACTTTAGTAGGATACTTAATTACAGTTAATAAAGTATATTCAAATGATAAAGAGTTATACTTAATATTTATAATAATGTCTTCAAATTTTATATCTAATATTTTTTATATTGAATGGGCTAATGAAGCGTTAGAAAATTATGATTTTATTACTATAAAAACTATGGCAATAAAAATAATATATTTAATTATAGTATTTTGTGTTATAAAAAAGAAATGCGATTTTACTTTATATGTTAAATTAATGGTTTTAAGCACTTTTTTTAATAATATTGTTAGCTATGTATATATAAAAAGAAAAATAAAATTTAACTTTAAAAATTTATTCTTCTTAAAATACATTAAACCAATGTTCTTGGGAGTATTAATTAGTAATGCTAATGTGCTTTTTACCCAGTTAGATATTATTTTATTAGGTCAAGTAATTAGTAAAACTGATGTTGCGTTCTATTCAACTGCAAATTCGATAATGATAATGATAAATACGATGATGATATCTATAATTACGGTTACTTTACCTAGAATATCTAATTATTTAGGAAATAATGATAATGTAAAATATATAGATATGGTAAATAAAATAGTAAAGTTATTTTTTATGATTTTAATACCTACAGCAGTAGGAATTTTTATTTTATCAGATAGAATAATGTTTTTATATGGGGGAATCGAATTTGAAAATACAGGAAATCTTTTAAGAATTTTTGCTATATATATGTTAACAATTGGGGTAGATTATATATTGGCTAATCAAGTGATTTATATTCAAAGAAAAGAAAAAAGTCTTATAAAGATGTTATTTGTCTCAGGAATATTAAATTTAGTATGCAAGGTATTATTAATAGTCTCAGGAATGTTTAATATCTATACAGCTATAGGAACAACATTAATTGCTAACATAATTCTAATATTATTAGAATATTACTATGTAAGAAAAAAAATGTTAGTAAATATAAGTTTGTTTAATAAAGACATATTAAAATATTCAATATTATCTTTGGGGTTTATAGTTATTAGTATTGGAATAAAAGTTCTTAATATAAATTGGATGATTACTATGATATTAATTATAATGTTATGTAGTACTTTGTATTTTTCTGTATTAATTTTTACAAAAGATGAAAATATTATTTTAATACTAAAAAGTATTAGAATATTACCTAAGAATAAATAATATACATTTTACTAGATAAATATATTTTAAATATATAAATAAAAATGATTAATCGGATAATTTATAAAAGTATAATTAATAAAGATAGGGGAGGATTATATGAAAGGAATAATTTTAGCAGGTGGATCTGGTACTAGACTGTATCCAGTAACAAAAGCAATGTCAAAACAAATGGTGCCGATATATGATAAGCCAATGATATACTATCCAATGTCAGTATTAATGTTAGCAGGAATAAAGGATATATTAATAATATCAACACCGAGAGATATAGTTAATTTTAAAGAGTTATTTAGAGATGGTTCCGAATTTGGATTAAATATTGAGTATGCTATTCAAGAAGCTCCAAACGGACTAGCTGAAGCATTTATTATTGGAGAAGAATTCATAGGTAACGATAGTGTAGCTATGATTTTAGGTGATAATATTTTTTATGGACAAAACTTTAGCTCTCATTTAAAAGAAGCAGCTGCATTAGAAATAGGAGCTCAAGTATTTGGATATTATGTACAAGATCCTAGAGCATTTGGAGTTGTTGGATTTGATGAAAAGGGAAAAGTTACATCTTTAGAAGAGAAGCCAGAACATCCAAAGTCTAAGTATGCTGTGCCAGGACTTTACTTCTATGATAATTCAGTTGTAGAAAAGGCTAAAGCTTTAAAGCCATCATTTAGAGGAGAATTAGAAATAACTGATTTAAATAAAGTTTACATGGAAGAAGGTAGCTTAACAGTAAATTTATTAGGTAGAGGAATGGCTTGGCTTGACACAGGCACTCATGATTCTATGCTTAAAGCATCAAACTTTGTTGAAGCAGTTCAAACTACTCAAGGTACATATATTGCTTGCTTAGAGGAAATTGCTTATAGAAAAGGATGGATTTCTAAGGAGCAAGTTAGAGAATTAGCTGGACCATTAATGAAAACAGGATACGGAAAATATTTAATGGAAGTTATTGAGGAGTAGAGAAATGGAAGTAGGAAACTTTAAATTTATTGAAACAAAAATACCAGACCTTTATATAATTGAACCAAAAGTTTTTGGAGATAATAGAGGATATTTTATGGAAAGTTATAATAAGCAAGCTTTTAATGAAGCTGGGTTAACTATGACTTTTGTTCAAGATAATGAATCGAGATCTAAAAAAGGTGTATTAAGAGGATTACACTTTCAAACTAAACATACTCAAGGAAAACTTGTCAGATGTACTGAAGGTGAAGTTTGGGATGTAGCTGTTGATTTAAGAAAGGGATCACCTACTTATGGACAATGGGAAGGCGTTTATTTAAGTTCTGAGAATAAGAGACAATTTTATGTTCCTGAAGGTTTTGCTCATGGTTTTGTAGTATTATCTGAAGTTGCTACATTTAATTATAAATGTACAGATTTCTATGCTCCAGAGTATGATAGTGGACTATTATGGAATGATGAAGACGTAAATATACAATGGCCATTAGATGGAATAGACGAATTACTATTATCAGAAAAAGATAAAAAGCAAAGGAAGTTTAGAGAATTAGATTTACCTTTTGTGTATGAGGGGTAGGTAGTAGATATGAAAATATTAATCACAGGTTCTAATGGACAATTAGGAAATGAGCTTCAAAGAATTATAGCAACAGGTAGTGCTGAAATTGGAGAAGTATCAAATGAAATAAAAACTTCTAAGGTATTTGCTTTAGATGTAGATAAATTGGATATAACTAATTTACAACAAGTAAAAACAGTTTTATCAGAGATTAAACCAGATGTAGTTATAAATTGTGCTGCAGCAACAAATGTTGATGGTTGTGAGAGTAATCAAGATTTAGCTTTTAAAATAAATGCTATTGGGCCTAGAAATTTAGCTATAGTTTGTGAAGAGATAGGAGCAAAATTAGTACAAGTATCTACTGATTATGTATTTAGTGGAGTTGGAGAGAGAGCATTAACAGAATTCGATTTAACTGCACCATATAGTGTGTATGGAAAAACTAAGCTTTTAGGAGAAGAGTATGTAAGAGAATTCTCTTCAAAATACTATATAGTAAGAACTGCATGGCTTTATGGATATATTGGACATAATTTTGTATACACTATGATGAAATTAGGAAATATGAAGGATGAAATAAGCGTAGTAAATGATCAACTTGGAAATCCAACTCATGCAAATGACTTAGCCTATGAAATATTAAAGCTTATAGAAACTGAAGAGTATGGTGTATATCACTGTACTGGAAAAGGGGAATGTAGCTGGTATGACTTTGCAAGTGAAATAATGAAACTTTCAGGTAGAAATTGTAAAGTTAATCCATGTACATCAGAAGAGTACAAAGTAATGAATCCAAATGCAGCAAAAAGGCCAGAATATTCATCCCTAGATAATATGATGCTAAGATGCACTATTGGAGATGAAATGAGAGACTGGAAAGATGCTTTAAAGTCATTTATGAGCAATGTAGAGAAATAATCTATTTATAGAAGGGGAGCAAATTTAATGAAAACTTATTTAGTAACTGGTGGAGCTGGATTTATAGGATCTAACTTCGTTTTATATATGTTAAATAAATATAATGATATAAGAATAATAAATTTAGATAAATTAACTTATGCAGGAAATTTAGAAAATCTTAAATCAATTGAAGGGAACGAAAGACATATATTTGTTCAAGGAGATATATGTGATTCAAAATTAGTAGCTGAACTTTTTGAAAAATATGAAATAGATTATGTTGCTCATTTTGCAGCTGAATCTCACGTTGATAGAAGCATCAGAGAACCAGAAGTATTTGCTAAGACAAATGTCATGGGAACTGTTAATCTTTTAAATTGTGCTAAGAATGCATGGGAAAATGAAGATGGAACTTGGAAAGAAGGAGTTAAGTTCTTACATGTATCAACTGATGAAGTTTATGGTTCATTAGGAGAAACAGGATACTTTATGGAAACTACTCCATTAGATCCTCATAGTCCATATTCATCAAGTAAAGCAGGATCAGATTTAATGGTTAAGGCTTACTATGATACATATAAAATGCCAATGAACATAACAAGATGTTCTAATAATTATGGACCATTCCAATTCCCAGAAAAGTTAATACCATTATTAATAAATAACTGTTTACAACACAAGGATTTACCAGTATACGGTGATGGTATGAACATAAGAGACTGGTTGTTTGTTGAAGATCATGCTAAGGCAATTGATATGGTTATAAACAACGGTAGAGTTGGTGAAGTTTATAATGTTGGTGGACACAATGAGAGAACTAACATAACAATAGTTAAGACTGTAATAAGCTATTTAAACGAAAATGTAGATAAAGAAGTTACTGAAAACTTAATTAAGTATGTTGAAGATAGAAAAGGTCATGATAGAAGGTATGGAATTGACCCAACTAAGATTAAAGAAGAATTAGGCTGGTATCCAGAAACTACTTTTGAAGTCGGAATAAAGAAAACTATTCAATGGTATTTAGATAATCAGGAATGGATGAATAATATTACTTCGAGAGATTATATGAATTATTATAATCAAATATATAAATAGGTACTTAATATTTATTAATTATAAATTAACAAGGCGATGGTAGTATAATTATCTTATAAGATTTTGAATATATGATACATTATCACTATATAAATTAGATAGTAGATGAAATTTATTTATGTTTAAAAAAGTATCTAGGAAGGGAGTAAGTGGAGTTCAGACTATAAGGTGAAGGTTCTGTTCTTACATGTTGTACAATAGAAATGCAGTCTATTAGTAAAAACATTATAGGAATAGATATTGAATTTATTCATACGCATGTTAAAGTAATTGAATATATTAAATATACATATAACATCCAAATTATGGTGATGATAATAATAGTAGGTACGTAATAATCAAAGCCTACGTATATAAACCATTAGTGAATAGAGGTTTAGCTTCACATTTTACTGCTGAAGAAGTTATTTATCAAAAATATGTTAATGCAATGACGCTGTATTGTACAAGAGGTAAGTAAGGTTAGAGAAGCAAGGGCTAATTTGATTATTAGATTTAGTACTAAATGGTTAAAATTTATGTATAATACCATGAAAAATTAACTTGTTAAAAGCAAGATAAAAATATAGTATATTTTAATACATTAATAGCAGAGTTGAAAAGTATGAATAAGAATTCTTTAAGTAATTTGATAAATTTTTAACTATATATTTATATTGTAGATATTAAAAGATAGAGAATATTATTTAATAAATTTGTTAGAGTCATATTAGAAGATATTGAATTTAAAGCGGACCCATGGATAAATGAATATAGGTTCCAGAATTTAAAGTTGCAGAAATCAGAGTTTTATATGATAAATTTTTCAAAACTGAAGGAGAAATCGGAACTTTTACTCTAGAATAAAAAAGATTGTAGAAGTTATCACTTATTCTAATACTTAAGTCGCTTATTTAAATTTGAACTAAATTACTAGAAGCGGTGGCCAAGTTTAGTGATTAAGCAAAAGTTTATATAGAAAAAAATAAGAAGTTAAATTTCTTTCGCAAGGAAGTTTCACTTCTCACATTTTATACACCTTTAAGAAGTAATAAAATGTATCAAAAAATAGACAGAATGGTTAAATATTTAGAGCTACATGGAGGGAATAAGCTAATGATAAAAAATATGGTATATATGTTAAAATGTTATTCTAAATTCTATAACTATCCACTTAAATTACTAGGTGAATAGCATATTATCAAATATTTAGATTATTGCATGAGTGTAAAAGTTAACATTAAAATAGTGAAAAGTTCCAACATGAAAATGCATGATTATTTGATAGTTATTTATTTTCTTGTTGGATTGTTTCATATACATCTTTTGTTCTATATGAAGGTCCAACAATTTTTATAATATGAGAATGGTGTAAAAGCCTATCAAAAATAGTATTCGCTAACGTTGCATCCGAGAATACATCCTCTCATTTACTAAATAGCTGATTAGTTGTTATTATTGTTGAATTATGCTCATATCTTTTAGTTATTAATTGAAAAAATAAATTAATCCATAATTAATCAATAGGTAAATATCCAATTTCATCTATAATAAGCACTTTATATTTGTTATAATGCTTCAGCATAGCTTCTAATCTATTTTCATTATAGGCATTTCTTAAATTCTGAATTAAATCATGACAACTAATAAAATAAGTAAGATATCTTTTACTAGTAGCTTCTATTCCGATAGAGGTAGCTAAATGTGTTTTCACAATACCTGTAGTTCCGTAAGATAATATATTTTCTTTCTTTTTAATAAATCTTAACAAGCATAAATATTGAATTTTAGATCTATTTGCTGAAGATCGAAATTTATAATTATATTCATCAGATCTCTTTACAAAAGAAAAGCCGGCTACACTTATTTGGATTTTAGAAGCCATTTTTTAAAATTTAAATGTTTCTAGATTATTTATAAGCTTTGCATACATTTATTATTACCCTCCTAATAATATGTAAATTAAGGCGATATTTTCTTTAATGAAATCATTTATTTGATCATCAGAAAGATGTTTGCAAGCATCAGATTTTAAAATTTTGTACATATGCCCTGATTTATAATTATACTTATTACCACTTAGTGAGAGACATAGAATGAAATCTTTATTATAATAAATAATAATGTTACCATCGCTAGTTTCAGTAACATTAAGTTTTAAGCCAATATATTTTGTTAGAACAGAGTATTTTTTACCTTTATAATTAATCATTGATTCTTTTGTGACTTTATATTCTTTTTCGCGATAGACATATGAACTCAATATATTTAATGATGTTAATGGTTTAAAACACTCTTTATCTTTTGAAAGTAGATCCAATGGTATTTTACCTGTAGCTTGAGAAACTTTATTACTGATTTCTTCCATAAATGATTCAACTATATTTTCTAATTCATAATAATCTTCAAGTTCTCCATTATAACTAGTTAAACGATTAGTTAGTTTTGATAATGCTTCAACATTCCCTTTGCTTTGCGGCTATATGCGCTGCAAGCAATAGATTTAAATTAGGAATCTTCTGAAAAGTGTTTTTAAATGTTGTACTAAATTTACCATTTGAAAAATTAGTTTTGCTACGATCTATTATAGTTTTCATATTATCAAATAAAATTTGTCTTGGTATTCTACCAAAATACTGAAAAGCATCAATAATACAACAAAACAAAGCTCGTTGATTCCGATTAGATGTGACTTTAAGAGATTTTATTCTAGAATATCCCAAAACTATTAGAAAAATATTTATTTTAAATACTTCTCCATATTTGCTGATTAAGGGTTAATCCTCTTTCCAATCCATTTGAGCTTGTAATACTGAAGTAGCTTCAAATACAACTGTTGCTTTTTTTTATATCTATTTTCTTATATTTATTAAATAAATCTGCAACAGTACTATATTTGCTTTTATAAATTTTCTTTAAAATAAATTTGTACACTACCATTGCAGTAGAACAATAATTATCAACCTTATCAATAATAATTGATTTATAATCATAGATAAGTAATGTATAAACTCGAGTAGACTTTTTTCGCTCCAGGTATCCAAAGCTGATTTTCAGATATCAATCTATTGTTCTTGATTACAATTAAATCTCCTTGCTAACTCACTTTTATTCAATAGGCATAACTCCTCTCGTGTAAATTCCTTTAAATATATTTAATATATAGAAAGTTAATTAGTGAATATCTTGTATTAAGGTGGGAAATGTGGTAAAGTAAGTATGTTCAATAATTGAACAAAGGAGGATTTATGAAGGATATATTTAAATTACTAAGAGAAATTAATAAAAATTCAGGAATTAATCAAAGAGCCTTAAGTAGTAAATGTAATATGTCACTAGGTAAGGTTAATGCATCTATTGAAAATTTAGAATTTAATAACTATATTACAAAAGAAATTTACGGGAGACAACATAAATATAGTATTACGAAAAAGGGATTGGAATTATTAGAGCGAGAATTAAAAACAAATAAAGATATGCAACTTGAACTTCATACAGACATAAGAACTAATGTAAAATGTGCTGTAATATTAGCTGCTGGAAGAAATAAGAATTTTGATATTCCGGTATCTAATTTAAAAGTTAATGAAGAAACATTGATTGAAAGAAATATTAGTTTACTTAAAAAGAATGGGATAGAAAATATAATTGTTATAGCTGGGTATAAAAGTGAACTTATAAAAGATATATTATTTAATCATGATATAACAATTTTAAAAAATGAAAATTATAAGTGGACAGGAACTATGGAATCATTATCTATTGCTTTTGACTACATAGAAGATGATTTTTTACTTGTTGAGAGTGATATAGTTGTTGAAGAAAGTGGAATAAGTGAAATTATTAACTATCCATCTAGAGATTGCATTTTAATTACTACTGAAAGTGGTTCAGGTGATGAGGCTTTTGTAGAAATAAGAGATAATAAGATATATAAGATATCTAAAGATATTGCACAATTGAATAGAATAGATGGCGAAATGATAGGTATAAGTAAAATTTCATATGAATTCTATAAGAAGATGATAGATTCATATGAAGATAATATGAATCCTTATATGAACTATGAATATATGATGTTAGATATATCAAGAACATACTCTTTAGGATATGCAAAAGTAGATAATTTATTGTGGCATGAGATAGATAACATTGAACATTATAATTATGTTACTAACAAATTGCTTAAAAGAATAGTTAAAAAAGAGGAATCAGCTCTATTATCAAATCTAAAAGAGATTATATCAAGCTGTATGAACATAAATATTGATGATATTAAAGATATATCTCCAATTGGAGGAATGACTAATAAAAACTATAAAATTTGCGTTAAAGATAATTTTTATGTTTTAAGAGTTCCTGGAAATGGAACTGAAGAAATGATAAGTAGAAGTGATGAGATTAAAAATGCAGTATATGCAAATAAAGTCGGCGTTGATGCGGAGTTGATATACTTTAATGAGGATAGTGGAATTAAGATTTCAAAGTTTATTGAAAATGCAGAAACATTAAGTCCAGATGCGGCAAAGAAGCAACATAATATGGAGTTAGTTTCAGGTGTATTAAGAAAGTTGCATAATTCTACTGAGGTTATGAATAATAATTTTGATATATATGGGAAAATAGAAAAATATGAAGAATTAGCTAAAGAAGCTAATGGTAAGTTCTTTGATGACTATTATGAAGTTAAGGAAAAGGTAGTTTATTTAAGTAAAGTAATGAATGAATTGGATGTAGAACTTAGACCTTGTCATAACGATACAATAGCCGAAAACTTTATAAAGAGTGATAATAATAGAATTTATCTTATTGACTGGGAGTATGCTGGTATGAATGATCCTATGTGGGATTTAGCTGCTCATTGTTTAGAAAATAGCTTTACAGAAGAGGAAGAAGAGTTATTTTTAAAGTTATATTTTAATGGGAAGGTTGAAGAAAAGTATAAGAAAAGAGTTTTAATAAATAAAATATATCAAGATTTCTTATGGAGTACTTGGACAAACATTAAAGAGGCTAAGGGTGATGATTTTGGTACATATGGAATAGATAGGTATAATAGAGCGAAAGCTAATATAGAGATTATATTAGGGGAGGAAGTTTAAATATGATATATGGATTAGCATCAGGTATATTATGGGGACTTGATACGGTATTACTTGGAGTTGCACTTGCTATGACTCAATTTGTATCAACAGAAGAAGCAATATTTTTAGCTCCATTTGTTAGTACATTTTTACATGATATATTTTCATCTATATGGATGTCTATATATATGACTATAAAGGGAAAATTAAAGAAGACTTTTATAGCTGCAAATACAAAAAGTGGTAGATTTATAATGTTAGGGGCTCTTTTAGGAGGACCTATAGGAATGACGGGATATTTATTAGCTATTAAATACATAGGACCAGCGTATACAGCTATAATATCATCATTATATCCTGCTATGGGAGCATTACTTTCATATGTATTTTTAAGGGAAAAGATGAAGCCAATATCTATATTAGGGTTATTTATAAGTATTTCTGGAATTATTATTTTAGGATATGCTCCAGGTGGAGAGGTTATGAACTTAGGATTAGGTTTTGTTTTTGCATTATTATGCGTAATTGGATGGGCATCAGAAGCTGTTGTATGTGCATATGGAATGAAAGAAGATGAGGTATCGCCAGAACAATCATTACAAATAAGACAGTTAACATCAGCAATAACTTATGGATTTTTAATAATTCCTATAGTGAAAGGAATTAAATTTACATTAGGTGTTATACAAACTACTGAAACTGGTATAATATTATTGACTGCTTTAGCTGGAACGGCTTCATATGTATTCTATTATAAAGGAATACATAAGATAGGAGCTACAAAGGCTATGTCTTTAAATATAACTTATTCAGCATGGTCTATTATATTTGGAGTTGTATTATTAGGAAATAGTGTTGACTTAAAGTCAATTATTTGTTGTATATTAATAATGATTGGATCAATAATGGCAGCAGGCGATTTAAGTGAAATAAAGGGAATATTTAGTTTTAAGAAGAAAGTTGGAGAAGTTTAAAACTTAGATTAAAGATAGGAGTTTAAATAAATGAGAGCAATATTATTAGCAGCAGGAATGGGAACAAGATTAAGACCTTTAACTTTAGAAACACCAAAACCATTGATTAAAGTTAATGGGGAAAGTATGATAGAGAGACAAATAGAAGCTTTAAAGGATATCGGAGTAGATGAAATTATTATAGTTACTGGATATTTAAAAGAAAAATTTGATTTTCTAAAAGAAAAGTATGGAGTAAAGCTTATTCATAATGATAAGTATAATGTATATAATAATATTTATACTATGTATTTAGTTAAAGATTACCTTAGAGATGTTTATGTTATTGAAGGTGATATTTATTTAAATAGAAATTTTCTAAAAGCTAATATGGAACAATCATCATACTTTAGTGCTCCTAAATATGGATATAAGGATGAATGGATATTAAGAATGGATGCAAATGATTCCGTTATAGATATAGAGGTTGGAAGTGAAGATGGACAACATATAATGTGCGGGGTATCATATTGGAATGATAAAGATGGTAAGCTTATTGTAGAGAAATTAGATGAGTGTGTTAAAAATGGAGAGTTTACGGAGTTATTCTGGGATGATATAGTAAAGAATAATATAAGTAATTTAAATATTAAGGTTGAGAAAATAGACCCTAATGATGTATATGAAATAGATTCATTACAGGATTTAGATAACTTAAATGAGATTTTAAGTTTAGAAAAATAAAAATGAAGAAGAAAGCTATTAAAGTTGATAGAAGTATAATGGGGAGATTTGTGAAAAATAAAATCTATCTAATAATTTTTGCATGACGATTTAGCATATTTGATATAATATACTTATAATATTTAGGAGAGGTTATAAAAATGGTTATAGCTAAAGGAATCTATGAGGTTCCATCAGAAGTGTAGAGTTATACACAATGCATGATAGGAATTTAGAATTTGAACCACAAATAATAAAAAATAATTTTGTTATATGAAATGTATGACAGTTTTGATATTCAAGATTAAATAGAAAATTTTTATGGAATAAACAAGTATATATAATGATAGATAAGGAGTTAGTTGATACTACTGAATGACAAACCTAAATATCTAAAAATATATCCTATAATACATCTGGATGATGGGTATTTTAATATAATAAGTAATGGAAAATAACAAATAGAGTTATTTATATTTGTTTAGGATACACAGTTGAGTGGTTAAATGATATTTTGAGTATGTGAGGAGATAAGGATGATGGCGTAAAATTTTGGAAAAGTATACGTAATGATTTAATAAATAGAGCTATTAAAGATATATTAATAGCTTGTATGGAAAGATTAAAATATATTCCGAAAGCGATAATAATAGTGTTTCTAAATGCTAATATTTAAACAAGCATATTTAATAAAATAAGAAATTTCATTAAGTATATTTCAGATAAAGGTTGGAAAGTTTTATGAAGAAATTGAAAGAGGTATATATGGCATAAATTCAATACTTTAAAGTAAAACTAAAGAAAGCGGAGTAAATAAATACAGTATTACAATAAAGCCAGAGTACAGCAATTAGGGTAATTCGACTGGATTTTTCAACTTATCTTCTGCTATAAGAAGATTTATTTATATTACAAATATTCTAGAGTGATTTAGTGGACAAGTAAAAAATATATACAAGTAAGGTATATATCTATACAGAAGAAAATTTAAATAAATAAGTTTTCTTGTTACTAAAGAAATTATGGAGAAGTAGACTTACTCACTCCCGATTGTGGAAATAGGTTACAAGGTTTAATGGCATACTTTGATGATCAATTAAAAGATGAATTAGCATAAAGCTTATATGCTTGACAAAAAAATAAGCATAATATCCAATTTTTTATAAAATTTATATTATAAGTATTTTTTTATTATTGACAATTCGTTAAGTGCTTATATCGGAGTCTTGTATCCAAGACATTTTCGCGGTCTATCATTTAAAATATCTTCAACAATATCTACATGCGTTTGATTTACAGTAGAAAAATCAAATTTTTTAGAAAAGAAATCTCTAATTAAGCCATTTGTATTTTTATTAGTTCCTCTTTGCCATGAACTGTAAGCATCAGCAAAATACACATGTAAGTTAAATTTGTTTTCTAATTCTAAATATCTAGCAAATTCTTTACTACGATCTACAGTCAATGATTTTAAATTACTATTACTAAATTGGCCTAAAGCAATAATACAATGTTCATTTATAGTAATATGTTTATAACTCATATAATCACGTCCTTTAAAGTGGTTTTCTAGCAATTATTACTTTAACATGAACGTGCCCGTATGGGTTAATTTTTTGCAATTAATTAGTGTTGCACTTGATATTGTAATTTATCTATTAAAAAAATATTACTGGAAATATAAATTTTCAGTAATATTTAATAAGATCTAATACTAATAATGTAAATCTATATATAGTCACCTTTGTTATTATTTATCATCAAAAATATAATCCATCATTTGTTTCTTTGTAGCAATTTCATCAAACGCTAAATAGTAAACACCATCTATATTTTCTCCCCATGAGTATCCATCTAGAGGGAATCGCTCTTGTTCCAATACTCCATTAGACATTCCAGCAACTTTAGTAGCTAAACTTAATATATCAGTAGCTTCTAAATTTGTTTGTATTAAAGGTAACATGTTATTTATAAAACTTGGATACTCAGAAACAGGTAAAGATAATGCTTTACTAAATAGTGCAGATAATACATTTCTTTGTCTTTGAGTTCTTTGATAATCTCCACCAGAGGCATATCTTATTCTTGAATATGCTAAAGTCTGTTCACCATCAAGTATTTGAGGGCCAGCATATGTTACATAAGGAACTAATTCTACTTCTTCCTCAGTAATATCTATTTCAACTCCACCAAGTATATCAATTATCACTGGTAAACTAGCAAAATCAACAGCAACAAAATCTTCTATATTTAATCCAAAAGTTTGATTAAGTGTTTTGATTGAAAGCTCAGGGCCTCCAAAAGCATAGGCATGATTTATTTTATCATATTCATAACCTTCTATATTCACATAAGAATCTCTCATTATTGATGTAACCTTTAATTTATTATGTACAGGATCTACTGTAGCTATCATTATGGCATCAGATCTACCAACACCGTTTTCAGAGTCTACTCCAAACAATGCAATATTTTTTATCTTTTTATAGTTATCATAAACTTGTAATTCTTCTTTAGATGTAACCCCTAGGTTTTCTTTGTTTATTTCTATGTTATTCATTTTATTAAGAGTTGTATGAAAGAGACTAAAAACAATTGTAAATAATAATATTATTATTAAAACTAAAGCTATTATTATCTTAGACCATAAAGGCAGTCTTTTTTTATTTCTACTTTTTCGAGTTGTTTTATTAGATTTACTATTTTTAATATGTTTATTTGACATAATTACACATCCTTTCAATAACTATTTTATCATTTGTTTTAGAATAATGTAAACTAAGAGCTAATAATTATGCGGAGATATTATTTATAAAAAGAACTAAAGAGTTAAAATTATACAATTTCCATTCGAAATATGTTGAAAAAAAGTATTTTAATTGATAATCTATAAGTGGGATTTAACAAAAATAAAAGAAGGGGGGGTAATAATGTCTAGAAATATAAAAAAAATTATTGCTAAAACTTTATTACTAACATTATTAATACCAAATATATCTGTTAATGCTATGGAAAGTAATGTTACTACTAATAATGAATCATTAAATGAGGTTGTTGATGATCATGGAGATAATCTAGAAGTTAGTGATGTAGAATCTGATAGTATTGATGATGAAACTATTGAAAGTGACTTTTTAGAAGAAAATACAACCGATGATATTATTATTGAAGCTACAGATGAAGTCATTGATAATGAAAACTTAACTAAGGAAGATGAACTTTATATTGATGGAGTAGATGAAATTGAAAATATAGATGCGATCGCACTTTTAGATGGGAAAACATTAACTCAAGAGGATAATATTATTAATAGTGAATATGAAGTAGAAGTTTTACCAGTAGCATCAAATTATAGAAGGAGTGTTCAATCTGCAATAAATTTAGCATCAGATTACTCTACATATATAAATGAAAGATATGAATTTGATCTAAAAGCTCAAGAAATGCAGTATTATTCAAAATTAAGAAGCAAAACAAGTGCAAATTATGAAATTGCAATGGCTCATGAGGATGGAAGTTATACTTATTTAGGTAATGCTGAAACTATGGAGGAAGCAATATCTAAAGTAGAGACTACACCTGTAAGTTATAGTGAAGAGAATTCTCAACCTGTAATAATAAATTCAGATGGACGAGTTGTATATTCAACATACTCTATTGCCAGAATTTATAAGCATGTAAATGGAAGTCCGTATCCATATTTTGATAGGAACTCGAATTTGTATTCTGATGCTGGTTTAACTAAAACTTTTACTTATATTAATCAAGGATATGTAGATGATGCGCCTATAATTGAATTCAATGGATCCACAAGTGCTAAAATTTTAGTAAGTGGATATCAGGGGTGGATTAATATGAATACTCAAGCAAAGGAGTATGATATTTTAGTATATCCTGTTAATCAAGTTAAAAATCCGAGTCACTATTATGTTGAAAATGGTATATTATATCATTTTATAACATCTAATTTAACAAGTGGAAATTCAGGATATTCAATTGAAATTGGGAAAGCTCCATCATACTTATCTTCTGGGGCTAGGTACTTTAGTTATGATGGAAAGTATTTTTATGATGGTAGTAATATAGCATCAGGATTAACAAGTTTAATACAAGATGTGCAAACAGGAAGTGTAAGTAAAGCTATAAATGCAAGTAATCCATATTATAGTTACTATCAAAATCTTCCGTTTAGAAGTAGAACTAGTTATTCAGCAGCTGAATTAAATTCATATATAGCTAATTATACTCAGTCTAATTCTAAGCTTAGAGATGCAGGACAAGCACTTAAAGATGCAGAAAGTCAATATGGTGTTAATGCATTATTAGCGTTGGGGATAGCCATAAATGAGAGTGGTTGGGGAGTTTCATCAATTGCATTAAATAAGAATAATATATTTGGATTAAATGCAGTAGATAGTAACCCAGGGCTAGCAGCAGATACTTTCCCAAGTGTTGCAGCATGTATAAGTGATTTCACTAAGAATTGGATATCTAGGGGATATGCAGATCCTGCTGATTGGAGATATTATGGTGGATTTTTAGGGAATAAGAATTTAGGCGCTAATGTTAAGTATGCATCAGATCCTTATTGGGGAGAAAAGGCTGCGAAGTATGCTTTTTTATGTGATTTATATTTATCAGGAAATGTAAATTCTCTTGAAGATACAAATTTATATCAATTGGCTATATTTACATCACCTAATCAAGTTATTAATTCTAGTGGATACTTACTATACAATGTAAATAATCACTTTAATAATTATTCTGCTTATGTTGGAACACCATTTATAATGACGAATAGTAATAAGATTACAGTTGCTGGTAAAACATGTTATGAGATATACCCAGAAAGAAATACAGCTGTAAATGATGGTGGTGAAAAGAATAAATACCACGGAAATTATAACTGGAATGATAGAGGGTATATAAGTGCAAGTGGAATAGAATTAATTAATGAGTCTACAAATAAAATTCCTACTGTATCTTATACAAGTCATGTACAAAGTTATGGATGGCAATCATGGAAACAGGATGGACAAACATCAGGTACTTCAGGTGAATCAAAAAGATTAGAAGGTATAAAAATTGAAATTAATAATTATCCGGGAGCTTCTATAAGATATAGTACTCATGTACAAAGTTATGGATGGCAAGATTGGAAATATGATGGACTGGTATCAGGAACATCCGGTGAATCTAAGAGGTTAGAGGCTATTAAGATCGAAGTAATGGGACTACCTGAAAATTATGAAATAATGTATAGAGTTCACATTCAAGGAATTGGATGGCAAGATTGGAAGTATAATGGAGAAATTGCTGGGACAACTGGTCAAAGCAAGAGATTAGAAGCTATTGAAATAAAAGTAGTTGAAAAAGCTCCGGTGGTTAGATATCAAACGCATGTACAAAGTTATGGATGGCAAAACCAAGTGTCAAATGGAGATGTATCGGGTACATCAGGAGAAGCTAAGAGACTAGAGGCTATTAATATAGATACTAGAAATTTACCAGAAGGTGCCTATATAAGATATAGAACTCACGTACAAAGCTATGGATGGCAAGAATGGAAAACAAACGGACAAGTATCTGGAACTGAAGGTCAAGCTAAGAGACTAGAGGCGATACAAATAGAATTAGTAGGGGCACCAGGTTATCATATAGAATATAGAGCTCATGTTCAAAGTTATGGATGGGAAAGTTCATGGAAAAGAGATGGACAAGTATCTGGAACTGAAGGTCAATCTAAAAGATTAGAAGCAATTCAAATAAGAATTGTTAGAGATTAAATAATTTAATTAATGAAAAAATGGATGACATAAAAATGATTTTTATGTCATCTTTTTTATTTTTTTAGGTTTTATATATGAAATTTACTTGTTTTTAAGATAAGTGAAGTAAACATCTTTCTTATTGCTGTCCATTGCTGAGGTATATTTTGATATAGTGGCTTTTAGTTGATTGATATGAAGTAGGAATTAATATATAATTTTATTTGACTACATAATAAAAGGGTATGGGGGATGAGTAAGGATGAAAAAAGTTATTAAAATTTTCATGTCAATATTTATATTGAATATGATGTTAACTAATGTTTTTATCACAGAAGTAAAATCGGAAAATAGAGAAATATTAAATTTTATAACTGTTGATGAAGGCATTAGTAGTATTAGGGGGAATTTAGAGGGATTAGCTTTAATATTAAAAAATGGAGAAACTAGATTTATAAAGAATGGACAAGTAATTATATTAAATGGAACAAATTATCATTCTATATCGAATGAAATTATGGTTAATGAAAATAATCTTGTATTTAATATTAATAATGGAGATTATTTAAGTAAACAGGATGGTGAAAATTTATTAAGTTATGTTAATAATATAAAGAAGAGTTTATATTTAAATCCTGATGATAATATTTATTTAATACAAGATTATTTTGTAGTAATTAACAAGAAAGATGAAAAGTATAACGTTAAGTATTATAACGTAGAAAATGATAACTTCATAATTAAAAAGGAAGTAAATGATATTGAAGCTGAATATATAGCCTTTGATGAAGAAGGAAAAATTGTGGTTTTGAAAGATAGTATTGTAAGTATATATGAAGAAGATTCTAAGGTAGAATTATTTAAAGTACCTGAAGGCTATCAATTAAATTATATAGATAAAAATAACTATATATTATTCAATGAAAATGAATATGCGATTGTAAATTCATATGAAGAGAAAGAAGTTATAACTGACAAAGAATATCTTGTAGTTGATAGAAAAACTACTGTCATAAATAATGAAGTGTTAAGTGAGATGCCATTATCAGTTTCATACGCAACACATGTACAAGGATATGGATGGCAAGAATGGAAAAGAGATGAGCAGATGACTGGAACATCTGGTGAATCTAAAAGACTTGAGGGTATCAAAATTAATGTTGAAGGACTTCCAGAAGGTGTTAGTGTTGTTTATAGAACTCACGTACAAAGCTATGGTTGGCAAAATTGAGTTAGAGATGGGGAAATAAGCGGAACAGAAGGACAATCTAAAAGATTAGAAGGAATAGAGATAAAACTTGAAAATGCGACTAGTGATTATCATATAAAGTATAGAGTTCATATACAGAATATAGGATGGCAAGGTTGGAGACAAGATGGTGAAATGGCTGGAACCTCAGGACAGTCAAAAAGATTAGAAGCTATTGAAATAAAGATTGTACAAGGTGAAGAAATAACAGACTTAAATTATTCTACTTTTGTAACTAATGAGGGGTGGAAAAATATAGTATCTAGTGGGAATATATCAGGAAGTGATTCTAATAATAAGCTAGAGGCTATAAAGATAAACCTAAAAGATACAATGTATGGTATCGATATTCAATATAAAACTCATATTCAAGGAGTTGGATGGGGAGAGTGGAATAATAATGGTGAAATTTCAGGAGTTGAAGGTAGTGGTAAAAGGCTTGAAGCAATTGAGATTAAGTTAATAAATGCTCCATCAGATTATCATATAATGTATAGAACAAACATTAAAGGGAATGGATGGCAAGGGTGGAAGCGAGATGGAGCGACAAGTGGTACTATAGGATTAGCTAGTGAAATAGTAGGTATTGAAATAAAACTAGTTAAGGATATCCTAGATCCAAATATAAACTATCAAACACATGTGCAAAGTTATGGATGGCAGGATTGGAGGTCTAATGGGACTATGAGTGGTACTGAGGGGCAATCCAAAAGATTAGAAGCTATAAAAATAACTTTAGATAATATCCCAGAAGATAATGCTATTTTGTATAGAACTCACGTACAAAGTTATGGATGGCAGGAGTGGAAATCAAATGGCAATTTAAGTGGGACATCAGGTGAAGGTAAGAGGTTAGAAGCAATTCAAATAAAATTACAAAAACCTATTGATGGATATAAACTATATTATAGGGTTCATGTGCAGGGAATTGGATGGCAAGAATGGAAAGCAGATGGTGAAATTGCTGGAACAAGTGGGCAAAGTAAGAGGCTAGAAGGTATAGAGATAAAGTTAGTAAAAGATAGAGTAAAAACTATAGTAGTTGATCCAGGACATAATTATGGTGGAGATGATGGTGCATATGCTACTCATAGCGGTATTACATATATTGAGAGAGATTTGAATATGCAAGTAGCTATGAAATTAAAGAGAGAGCTTGAAGTAAGAGGATTTGATGTTAAGTTAACAAGAAATCCAGAAGATAGACAAACTGTAGAAATGAGAGAAAGCTTAAAGAGAAGAGTATATTATGCTAATAACTTAAATGCTGACTTTTTTATAAGTATTCATCAAAATGCAAGCGCAGTTTCTTCGACAGCTGGAATAGAGTGTTATTATAGTTCAGCTACACCGTTAAGTGGTGGAGAATTATTACCAAGTGGACGTGAGGTTAATTTAAATGAAAGACTTGTCAGACCATATAGTAGTAATCAAAAAGTAATAAAAAGTTCACAAATTTCAGAGGCATTGGTGAAAAATGTTTCTTCGAAGATGGGACGAGTTAATAGAGGATCAATAGATGATGATTTCTTTGTTGTAAAAAACACATATATGCCATCAGTACTGTTTGAATGTGGATTTATAACAAATAGAACTGAAGCTAATAAACTTGCAAATTATTCATTACAACTAACTATGTCTGAAATAATAGCAGAGGAAATTAGCAAGGTACTTTAATACTGAAATAAGAAGTTATGTAAAATATGATGAGGCTAATTAAATTTTATTAGTATAATAAGTGAATTTTGACTTTAAAAGATTAATAAAAATTATATAGTATGATAAAATATAGGGAAAATAAAAAAATATATATCAAAACTATCACCAGAAAAGGAAGTTATAACGTAAACTTCCTTTTTATTATAATTTTAAATATAAATATAAAAAACAGATTTATTTTAAAAGTTAGTTGAAGGAGTAGTAGAAGCGCAATTAGCTAAACATAGATTATTTATGATAAATTTAATAATATTGAAAATGTAAAAAGTAAAAAAGGCAGAGCTATAAAAGAGGTGAAAAAATTACAAGGTATTAACTTTTTTAATAATTATTCGCTTAAATTACAGAAATGATACTTTGTTGACATTAGTAAATTATGAGAGTAATATATATAGAAAAAAGTTTATTTAAAGAATTGTTAATAAACTAATGTTGAGTATTATGCTATAATGAGTTTATTAATTAAAAAATCACTAAGATAGAGGGCAAATTATGAATATAATGTTTATAAATCATGAAAATAGCTTAGGAGGGGCATCTAAATCTCTCTTAGGAATTATAGATGAATTTAGTAAAAAAGAAGATATAAATATTAAAGTAGTAATTCCAAGTGATGGTAGAAATGAGTTAGAAAATGAATTAATAAATAGAAATATAGAATATTTTAAGTTAAAATATTATTGGTGGATGGTACCAAATAGAGAAGAGTATAGAACGACAATATATACTATAAAGAAGTGTTTGTATTACATATGGAACTATATTCAGGCTATAAAGTTAGCTAAGATTTGTAAGAAGTCTAATATAGATATAATACATACTAATTCATCAGTAATAAATATTGGTGGGTTAATAAGTAGATTAACTGGAGTAAAGCACGTCTGGCATATAAGAGAATTTGGAGAAGAAGATCATAATTTAAGGTTTCTGTATGATAGAGATAAATCATTGAAGTTTATTTGTAGAAATTCAGCTAAAGTTATTGCAATATCTGAGTCAATTTATAATAAATATGAGAGTATTTTCACAAATGGGAAGATGGAAGTTATATATAATGGCGTTAATGTGAAAAATGTTATTGAAAAGAGAGAAAAGAAAAAGGAAGAATCTATTAATATTCTATTAGCTGGTGCTTTAAAAGAAAGTAAGGGACAAGAGTGTGCTATACTAGCTATAAAAGAACTTGTAAAAGATAATTATAATGTAACATTAAGTTTAGCGGGGAAAGATGAAAATAATTATGAAAATAAGCTAAAAGAATTAGTAAGTAAATTACATTTAGAGAAAAATGTTAAATTTTTGGGTTTTTTAAATTCTTTAGATAAGATTCGCGAAGATATGGATTTAGAATTAGTCTGCTCAAAAAAAGAGGCTTTTGGAAGGGTGACAGTAGAAGCGATGATGAATATGAATCCTGTTATAGGGGCGGATACTGGGGCTACAGTTGAACTAATAAAAGAAGGATATAATGGTCTGCTTTATAGAGAAAACGATGAAATAGATTTAGCTAATAAAATTAAGGTTTTAATAGATGATCCGATACTAAGAAAAAAAATTGGAGAAAGAGGTAAAAAGTTTGCTGAAGAAAATTTTACGTCAGAAATAAATGCTTGTAGAATATACAACTTATATAGAGAGATAATAAATATATAATGGTTATAGATAGGAAGGGATTATTATGAAAATTGTTGTAGCAGGGACAGGTTATGTAGGATTGGTTACAGGGGCATGTCTTTCAGAAGTTGGACATAATGTAACATGTGTAGATATAGACGAGAAAAAGGTTCAAATTATGAAACAAGGAATATCACCAATATATGAACCAGGTTTAGACCAAATATTGGATAAGAATTATAAAGAAGGTAGATTGAATTTTACTACTGATTACAAAGAAAGTTATAAGAATGCTGATATAGTATTTATAGGCGTAGGAACTCCAGAGAGAGAAGATGGATCAGCTAATTTGGATTATGTATTTGAGGTTTGTAGACAAATCGCAGAAAACTTAGAAAATGATTGTCTTGTGGTTATTAAATCAACAGTTCCAATAGGAACTAATGATAAGGTAGAAGACTTCTTAAGATATAATTTAGTTAATAATGTACATGTAGAAGTAGCATCAAATCCTGAATTTTTATCTCAAGGAACTGCTGTTTATGATACTCTTAATGCATCAAGAATTGTAATAGGAGTTGAATCTAAAAAGGCAGAGATGATGTTAAGAGAAGTATATGAAAGATTTGGGCAACCTATAGTTGTAACAAATAGAAGAAGTGCTGAAGTGATAAAGTATGCCTCAAATGATTTTTTAGCTTTAAAAATTTCTTTTATGAATGAAATGGCTAATGTATGCGAAGTAGTTGGAGCGAATATAGAAGATGTAGCTAAGGGAATGAGCTATGATAGTAGAATTGGAAGTAAGTTTTTAAATGCAGGATTGGGATATGGGGGATCTTGTTTTCCTAAAGATACTAAGGCTTTGCATTGGTTAGCTAATGATCATGGATATGAAATTAAAACTATAAAAGCAACAATAGAGGTAAATGAAAATCAAAAATATAAGCTTTTTAGAAAGGCGAAGAATATTTTCGGAGATTTACGTGGGAAAAAGGTAGCGGTACTAGGCTTGACTTTTAAACCAGGTACAGATGATTTAAGAGAAGCACCATCTATACCGAATATTAGAAGATTAATAAATGAAGGGGCAGAGATCGTAGCATATGATCCAGTAGGAATAGATAATTTTAAGAGAATTTTCCCAACAGAAATAAAGTATTCAAACTCAATAGAAGAAGCATTAATTGATGCAGATATGGCATTTATATTTACTGAGTGGGAAGAAATAAAATCATTTAATATAAGCAAATATACAGAAATAATGAATAATGCAGTTATATTCGACGGAAGAAATTGCTATGACTTAAGTGAGATAGAAAAAGAAAATATTGATTATTATTCAATAGGTAGGAAAGAAATATTAAATATAAGTAATAAGTAGAGATAGGAGAGCTTATGTCAGATATTAGTATAAAAAAAGCTGCAGTAATAAACTTTATATCTAGATATTCTAATATATTTGTTCAGTTAATTATAAATTCAATTTTAGCAAGGTTATTAACTCCGGATGATTATGGGGTAGTAGCTGTAATAAATGTATTTATAAGTTTCTTTACAATTATTGCAGATATGGGGATAGGTCCTGCAATTATACAAAATAAGGATTTAAATAAAAAGCAAATTTCAGATATATTCATTTTTACAATATTCACTGGAATTGTTATTGCTGTTGGATTTGCATTGTTTTCTTATCCTATATCAATTTTTTATAATAACACTGTTTATATATCATTAGGAAGAATCTTAGCAATTGGTATATTTTTCAATATATTAAATATAGTACCAAATGCTTTATTGCTAAAAAATAAGCAGTTTAAGTCATTAGGGATTAGAACTGTAATAATAACAGTTGTTGGAGGCATTATTACAATAGTAATAGCATTAGGTGGAGCAAAATACTATGCATTGGTTATTAACTCTATATTAGTTGCAGTATTAACTTTTATTTTTAATATTTATTATTCAAACATGAAAATATATTATTCATTTTCTATTGATAGTATAAAAGTTATAAAAGATTTCTCTTCATATCAATTTGGATTTAATTTTATAAATTATTTTTCAAGAAATACAGATAATTTGTTAATAGGAAAAGTTTTGGGAGAAGTACCGTTAGGATATTACGATAAAGCGTATAAATTAATGTTATATCCTGTTCAAAACTTAACACATGTTATTACTCCTGTTTTACATCCAATTTTATCAGATTATCAATCAGATAGAGATTATATATATGAAACATATATGAAAATAGTAAAAATATTATCTTTAGTTGGAATTTTCTTTACAGTATTTTGTTTTTTTGCTTCAAATGAAATAATACTTATAATGTTTGGGAAACAATGGAGTAATTCTATAATTGCATTTAAGATATTAAGTTTATCTATATGGCCTCAAATGGTTACTTCGAGTACTGGGGTAATATTTCAATCACTTAACGCTACAAAGCAGTTATTTGTTACAGGATTAATTACTACAGCTGTAAATGTTATGTTAATCGTCACAGGATTATGCATGGGAAAAATAGAATATGTTGCTATGGGAGTAGTAATATCCTATATTTTAAGCTTTTTAATAAGCTACTTCATATTGATAAAGAAGGTTTTTAATAAGTCATTATTTAAATATATATTAAGTTTTAGAAATGATATAATAGTTTTACTTATAGTTGCTTTAGGGTTAGCTATTACAAATATAAAAATTAATAATATTTTAATATCAGTTATATATAAATTTGTAGTGAGCTGTATTTTTTATATTATAGCACTATTTATTACAAAGGAATATAAGAGTTTAATTTATATAATAAAAAGAGAAAAATAAGAGGTGTAGTCTATGGAAAAAGTTGCAATAGTAATATTGAATTATTTAAATTATAAAGATACAATTGAATGTGTTGAAAGTTTAAATAATGATAAGTATTGTGATAAAGAAGTAGTAATTGTAGATAATGGATCTAACAATGATTCATGGACAGTTTTAGAAGCTAAATACTGTAATAGTAGAGTACACTTATTAAAAAGTGATAAGAACTTGGGATTTGCGAAAGGAAATAATATTGGTATAAATTATGCTGTAAATAAATTGAATTGTAAATTTGTATTACTAGTAAATAATGATACAATTTTTAATGATTCTAATCTAATTACAGAGTTAATGAATGCTTATGAAGAAGGGGTTGCTGTAATAGGACCTAGAATTATAGCAGCAAATGGAGTAGAGCAAAATCCGGTTCCAGCTGAAGTGAGCAAAGCAAGAATTGAGGAAGAATTTGCTATATATAAAAGTTTAAAATATAGATTTTATAATGGTGATTTATATATAAAGTTAAATGAGAATGAATATTTTAAAAAAATGAAGATAATGATAAAGAAATATTTATTAAGAAGAGGAAATATAGATAAAAAAGGTGAAATAAGTAATAATAAAAAGTCTCAAGATTTGGTATTACATGGAGCATGTATGCTTCTAACTAAGGATTATTTCAATTATTATTCAGGATTATTTCCAAATACATTTCTATATTATGAGGAAAATATATTAACTTTACTCACAAAAAAAGTTGGATTATATAAGAAATTTATAAATTCGGTAAATATTTATCATAAAGAGGACCAATCTTCTAAAATGAGTTTTAATAATTTAAGCAAAGTGAAAAAGAAGTATTTATTTGATAGTATGAAGTTATGTAAGGAGTTGTTTGATTTAAGTTATGATCAAATAATAAACAAATTTTTTTAAAAATTAGATTATAAAAGCCTACAATGACTATCACAATTAAGTTTATATGTTATCTAAGAACTTTTAATTAAATGTAGATTAATGAAAAGAGTAGTAAGATAGGATGGTATTAATATGCAAAACTTATATATTAATGGAACTATGTTAGATGAAAGACCTACAGGATTAGGGGTATATATTAAAAACATAGTATTAGAACTTAAGAAAAAAAATATTAAATTTAAGTTGTTTTGTCCAATAGAGATAGAAGGAGTAGAAGTAATTAAAACGACTGAAAAGGTTAAAACAAGTTACAAGAAAAAAGGTGGATTATATAGATTTCTATGGACACAATTTTTAATGCCATTTAAAGTGAATAAAAATGATATAGTATACCACCCGTTTCAATATTTATCTTTGCTAACAAGAGCAAAACAAATAATAACAATACATGATTTTATTCCTTTATATTATCCTAATGTTGCTAAGCATCAATATTATTATTATAAGTTTATTATGCCACTTTTGTTAAAAAAGGCTGATAAAATTATATGTATATCAGAAAATACAAAGAATGATATTATTAAGTTTTATAATATTGATAATAATAAAATTATAAGAATATATAACGGATATGACGAAGAGTTATTTAATACTAAAAACATAGATGAAAATATATTAGAGAAATATAATTTAGATAAAGAGTATTTTATATCAGTGGGGGCTGGATATAGCCATAAAAATATAGAAACAGCTTTATTAGCGTTTAAGAATATATTAAAAGATAATAACTGTGATTACGTGATTGTTGGAAAAGAATCAGAATATATAAAAAAATTAAAAGAAAAAGTTGAAGAATTAGGGATTCATAATAATGTTAAATTTGTGGGATATGTAGCAGATAAAGATTTGCCAACATTATACAATAAAGCGATAGCATTTATTTACCCTACGTTATATGAGGGATTTGGATTACCTATACTTGAAGCTATGGCTTGTGAAACATTGGTATTAACTTCTGATAATTCATCGTTACCTGAAGTTTATGGTAAATCAGCTATTGATTTTAATGCATTAGACGTAGAGGGAATAGAAAAGGCTATGAGAATATCTATCAATAGAAGAGATATTAGAGAAGAATATATAGTCTTATCTAAAAAACAGTTAGAAAAATTTAATTGGGAAAAAACAGCAGGTGATATTATTAAAGTATTTAATGAATTAAAAAAATAAAATTTAAATAATTTAAAAATGTTTATGAACAAGGAGTAGTAAGATGTTATGTGCTTTAATTATGGCTGGAGGAAAAGGGACTAGGTTCTGGCCCTTATCAACTGAAGAAAAACCTAAACAATTTTTAAATTTAGTTGGTGAAAGAACAATGATACAAATGACGGTTGATAGAATAATACCAATAATCCCAATAGAAAGAATATTTGTTTGCACAGGAGATAAGTATACTGATTATATTAAAGAACAATTACCTAATTTACCAGATAGAAATATCATTATTGAACCAGAAGGTAGAAATACAGCACCATGTATAGCAGTATCATCAATAATAATAGAAAGGTATTATAATGATTCTTCTATACTTGTATTACCAGCGGATCATTTAATAGAGAAAGAGGAAGAATTTAGAGAAATAATTCTTAAAGCCAATAAATTTATTGAGAATAATCATGAAAGTATTGTGACTTTAGGAATTAAGCCGACACGTGCAGAAACAGGCTACGGTTATATTAAATTTCAAAATGATGATAAAAGCGAAATATTAAAGGTTGATAAATTTGTTGAGAAGCCTAATAAACAACTTGCAACTGAATATCTAAAAGAAGGAGTATATTTATGGAATAGTGGTATGTTTCTATGGAAAAGTAAACATATAATTGAAGAAATCAAGAAGTATATTCCTAACACTTATGAGGCATTAAGTGCTTTATCATATATAGAGAAAAGTAAGATTAGAGAATATATTAATAATAATTATAGAAAAACTGACAATATATCTATAGATTATGCAGTATTAGAAAAAGCTAAAAATATATATGTTATTCCATCTGATATTTGTTGGGATGATATAGGAACTTGGGAAGCTGTTGAAAGGTATAAAGAAAAGGATGTAGATAACAACATAATTTCTAATAATGTTAGGATTATAGAGTCAAAATCTAATATGATAGTTAATAATCAGAAGAAAATAATATTAATAGGAATAGAGGATATAATGGCATTAGAAACAGAAGATGAGATATTTATTGTTAATAAGAAATACATGGATAATTTAAGAGACTTTCAAAATCATATTTAAGAATAGAATAGTTCCTAGGAAAGGATAAAATATGAATGATAAATTAGTTTGTTGTATTATTGTTACATATAACATAGGAAATAAATTTAATAAATGTTATGATTCTATAAAACAACAAGTTAGTAAAGTTATAATTGTAGATAATGGCTCCAATTTAGAAACGGTTAATATTCTTAATAAACTAATTAAGGACAAATATACTGATGTAATATTTAATGAAGAAAATCTCGGGATAGCTAAAGCTTTAAATCAAGGAATAGAAAGAGCTATAAATGAAGAATTTAAATGGATAATAACTATGGATAATGATAGCGTTGCTACTGATAATATGGTAAATACCATGTTGCAAGCTTACGAAAGTATTCCTGATAAGGATAAAGTTGTTAGTTTATTTCCTAAGTATATTGATTTAGGAATAAATGAGGAAGAAAATTATAATAATCAGAACGCAAATGAAAATGTAGAGTTTTTGAATGCTGAAATCACATCTGGAAATTTAATAAAGGCAGATATTTTTAATAAAGTAGGATTATTTGAAGAAAAATTATTTATAGATATGGTAGATTATGAATTTTGTTTTAGAATTTCTAAGCTCGGATATAAATTGGTAAGAGTAAACAATGCAGTTTTACAACATAACTTAGGAAATATGAAAGTGAAAAGGATTCTTGGGAAAAATATATATTATACAAATCATAATTATATAAGGCGATATTATATTACAAGAAATAGATTTTATACATGGAATAAGTTTGATGATTGTAATTTTGAAGAGTTATATAGAGATAAAAAGTTTTTTTTGAAAGATATTATAAAAATAATATTATTAGAAGAAGAAAAGAATAAGAAAATTAAAATGATTATACGCGGATATATAGATTTTAAGAAAGATAAGTATGGTAAATTCGATGGTAATATCTAATCTCAAAATTAAAAAAAGTTAATAAGTATATTTCATAGAAATATTATTTTAAAAGTGATATAATCGTATAAATATATATGTTAATCTTATAGAATGGAGAAAAAATATGAAGAATAATGATTACATATCTATAATTATAGTTAATTATATTAACTATTCTCTTACTATAAAGTGTATAGAATCTATTTTAGAGAAAAATATATTAAATAAGTACGAAATAATAGTAATTGATAATAATTCACCAAATTTAAGCTATGAAGAATTAACATTTAAGTATAAAAATGTTAATAAAGTCAAAGTTATTAAAAATGAAAGGAATTCGGGATTTGGTAATGCAAATAATCTAGGTGTAAAAGAGAGTAATGGAAATATAATATTAATATTAAATCCAGATATAATAGTTTTAGATAATGCTATAGATGAAATGATTAATATGTTAAAATCAAATGAAAGAATAGGTATTGTATCAGGAAAACTTTTAAATGAAGATGGGTCATTACAATACTCTTGTAGAAGAGTATTATCTTTTTCAAAGTTTTTACAATCTAGAACCCCACTCTCAAAATTTATAGATAATAACAAAAAAGAACTAATAACCTCAGAGTATTTAATGAAAGATATGAATCATGATAACATTACTGAAGTAGAATGGGTAATGGGAGCTTGTATGATGATATATAAGGATTTATTTTTGGATTTAGGTGGATTTAGTAAAGAATACTTTATGTATTTTGAAGATGTTGATTTATGCTGTAAAGTAAGGGCTGTTAAGAAAAAAGTTATTTATTTACCAAATGCTAAAATGATTCATTTACACAGGCAAGAAAGTACAAAAAAAATAAATAAAATGACTTTAATTCATTTACTAAGTATGATTAAATTCTATTTTAAATATTATACTGGAAAGTTTAGATAATACATAAAAATGCGTGAAGAGGAAGATAAGTATGATTAATTCAATGAAGCGAGGAGTAAGTTATCAATGGCTATATTTGTTTTTTAAAAGAGTTATCGATATAATAGCAGCTGTAATAGGACTAATAGTGTTAAGTCCTATTTTATTAATAGTAGCTATATTAATAAAGATAGATTCAAAAGGTCCAATACTTTTTAAGCAACAGAGAGTTGGTAAAGATGGAAATGAATTTGGAATGTACAAATTTAGATCTATGGTAATAAATGCAGAAGAATTAAAAGATTCACTTGAAGATAAAAATGAAATGTCAGGACCAATGTTTAAAATGAAAAATGATCCTAGAATTACGAGGGTAGGAAAATTTATAAGAAAAACTAGTATTGATGAACTACCACAATTGATAAATGTAATTAAGGGTGAGATGAGTTTAGTAGGGCCTAGACCAAGTTTACCAAAAGAAGTTGCTCAATTTAAACCATGGATGAAAGAGCGATTAACTGTTAAGCCAGGATTAACATGCTATTGGCAGGTTTCTGGAAGGAATAATATACCGTTCGAAGAGTGGATGAAAATGGATATTAAATATATAAAAGAAAGAAGTTTATGGGTAGATATAAAATTGATATTTAGAACTTTTTTTGTGTTGTTTGGTGATAAAGATGCAAGTTAAAGATTATATAATAAAATTAAAAGGAGTTTGTTAAAATGAAAGGTATAGTATTAGCAGGGGGATCAGGAACAAGACTTTATCCTGTAACAAAAGCAATGTCGAAGCAAATGGTACCTATATATGATAAACCAATGATATATTATCCGATGTCAGTACTAATGTTAGCTGGAATAAAGGATATATTAATAATATCAACACCAAGAGATATTGTTAATTTTAAAGAATTATTTAAAGATGGTTCTGAATTTGGATTAAATATAGAATATGCTATTCAAGAAGCACCAAATGGTTTAGCAGAAGCATTTATAATTGGTGAAGAATTTATAGGTGATGATAGTGTAGCGATGATTCTAGGAGATAATATATTCTATGGGCAAAGTTTTAGTGCGTCTTTAAAAGAAGCTGCAGCATTAGAAAAAGGGGCTCAAGTGTTTGGATATTACGTTCAAGATCCAAGAGCTTTTGGAGTTGTAGGTTTTGATGAAGAAGGTAAGGTTACATCTTTAGAAGAGAAACCAGAGCATCCTAAGTCTAAATATGCTGTACCAGGACTTTATTTCTATGATAATTCAGTTGTTGAAAAAGCTAAGGCCTTAAGACCATCTCCAAGAGGAGAACTTGAAATAACAGATCTAAATAAAGTTTATATGGAAGAAGGAACATTAACAGTAAATTTATTAGGTAGAGGAATGGCATGGCTTGATACAGGAACTCATGAATCTATGCTAAAAGCATCAAATTTTGTCGAAGCTGTTCAAACTACACAGGGAATGTATATCGCATGCTTAGAAGAAATAGCTTATAGAAAAGGCTGGATATCTAGAGATCAGGTTATAGAGCTAGCGAAACCATTAATGAAAACAGGTTATGGAAAGTATTTAATGACAATTATTGAGGAGTAAAATATGAGAGAAGTAGGAAATTTTAAATTTATAGAAACAAAGATACCTGATTTATATATTATAGAACCTAAATCTTTTGGAGATTCTAGAGGATATTTTATGGAAAGTTATAATAAAAAGCACTTTGATGAAGCAGGATTAACTATGACTTTCGTTCAAGATAATGAATCAAGATCAAAAAAAGGTGTATTAAGAGGATTACATTTCCAAACTGAGCATACTCAAGGAAAACTAGTTAGATGTACTGAAGGTGAAGTATGGGATGTAGCTGTTGATTTAAGAAAAGGATCACCTACATACGGTGAGTGGGAAGGTATTTACCTAAGCGCTGAAAATAAGAGACAATTTTATGTTCCTGAAGGTTTTGCTCATGGTTTTGTAGTATTATCTGAAATTGCTACATTTAATTATAAATGTACAGATTTTTATTCACCAGAACATGATGGTGGACTTTTATGGAATGATGAAGATATAAAAATAGAATGGCCGATAGATGGATTAGAAGAGATATTATTATCAGAAAAAGATAAAAAACAAAAGAGATTTAAAGAATTAGATTTACCTTTTGTGTATGAGGGGTAGGTAAATATGAAGATATTAATTACAGGATCAAATGGACAATTAGGAAATGAACTTCAGAAAATTATATCAACTGGAAGAGCAGAAATTGGAGAAATATCAAATGAAATAAAAACGTCTGAAGTATTTGCTTTAGATGTAGATAGATTAGATATAACTAGCTTACAACAAGTAAGAACAGTTTTATTGGAAATTAAGCCGGATGTAGTTATTAATTGTGCAGCAGCAACAAATGTTGATGGATGCGAAACAAATCAAGATTTAGCATTTAGAATTAATGCGATAGGTGCTAGAAATTTAGCTATGGTTGCAGAAGAAATAGGAGCTAAACTAGTGCAAGTTTCTACTGATTATGTATTTAGCGGAATTGGAGATAAAGCATTAACTGAATTTGATTTAACTTCACCATATAGTGTTTATGGAAAAACTAAGCTTTTAGGAGAAGAATATGTTAGGGAGCTATGCTCAAAATATTATATAGTAAGAACCGCATGGCTATATGGGTATGTTGGACATAATTTTGTTTATACTATGATGAGATTAGGAAAAGAAAAAAAATCTTTAAATGTTGTAAATGATCAAAAAGGAAACCCGACAAATGCAAATGATTTAGCGTATCACATATTAAAACTTATAGAAACAGAAGAATATGGTATATATCATTGTACAGGTAAAGGTGAGTGTACTTGGTATGATTTTGCAACGGAGATAATGAAGTTATCAGGAAGAGAATGTATTGTAAATCCATGTACATCAGAGGAATATAAAACTCTCGCAAAGAGACCTGAGTATTCATCACTTGACAATATGATGCTTAGATGCACTATAGGTGATGAGATGAGAGAATGGAAAGAAGCTTTAAAATCATTTATAGATAATATAGAAAATTAGAATTTATCGCTAAAGGAGATTTAAAAATGAAGACTTATTTAGTAACTGGTGGAGCTGGATTTATAGGTTCAAACTTTGTTTTATATATGTTAAAAAAATATAAAGATATAAAAATAGTTAATTTAGACAAACTAACTTATGCAGGAAATTTAGAAAATCTTAAATCAATTGAAAATGATGAAAGACATATATTTGTTCAAGGGGATATATGTGATAAAGAATTAGTGACGTCATTATTTGAAAGATATGAAATAGATTATGTAGTTAACTTTGCTGCCGAATCACACGTTGATAGAAGTATAAGAGAACCAGAAGTATTTGCTAAGACAAATGTTATGGGAACAGTAAATATGCTAAATTGTGCAAAGAATGCATGGGAAAATGTAGATGGAACATGGAAAGAGGGGGTTAAATTCTTACATGTATCAACTGATGAAGTATATGGTTCACTTGAAGAAACAGGATACTTTATGGAAACAACCCCACTTGATCCTCATAGTCCATATTCATCAAGCAAGGCTGGTTCAGACTTAATGGTTAAGGCATATCATGATACATACAAGATGCCAATGAATATTACAAGATGTTCAAATAACTATGGACCATTCCAATTCCCAGAAAAACTTATACCATTATTAATAAATAATTGTTTGCAACATAAAGATTTACCAGTATACGGTGATGGTATGAATATAAGAGATTGGTTATTTGTTGAAGATCATGCTAAGGCTATTGATATGGTTATAAACAATGGTAGAGATGGTGAAGTTTATAACGTTGGTGGACATAATGAAAGGACTAACATAACAATAGTTAAGACTGTAATTGAATATTTAAATCAGAATGTAGATAAAGATATTACAGATAGCTTAATTAAGTATGTGGAAGATAGAAAAGGCCATGATAGGAGATATGGAATAGATCCCACAAAAATAAAAGATGAGCTTGGATGGTATCCAGAAACAACATTTGAAGTAGGAATAAAGAAGACTATTAAATGGTACTTAGATAATCAAGAGTGGATGGAAAATGTTACATCTGGAGATTATCAAAAATATTATGAAAAAATGTATAAATAAAATAATAAAAGAGATAGTAAAGCTAATTTAAGCAACTATCTCTTGTTATTTATAAGTGAAGGCTGGTGTGAGATACTAATGGGATTAGGATTAGTAGTTTTAAACTATAATGACTATGAGACAACAATAAACTTTATAAATAATATTAAAAGTTATAAGAATATTGATAAAATAGTAATTGTAGATAATAATTCTAGTAATGAATCAGTTGAGAAAATCAAGAGTGTAATAGATAATAGAATAGAGTTAATAGAGTCACAAGAAAATGCAGGGTATGGATCTGGAAATAATATAGGTATAAAATATTTAGAGAAATTTGATGAAATTAAATATATAGGTATATCTAATCCAGATATTAATTTTAAAGAGTCTGATATAGATGATCTTTTAGGATTGTTTGAAAGAAATGATCGTATTTCGTTATTATCGGGTAGAATTGTTGAGAATAACAGGTTCGCGAGTGATGGTGCATGGCGCCTGCCAACATATAAGGAATGCTTATTACAGTGCATACCTTTAATAGACAAAATTATAAATAAAAATCTGTCATATGATGAATCACATTATAATGGAGAATATTCTATAGTTGATATAATAAAAGGATGCTTTTTCATAGTTAAAAAAGATGTATTTAAAGATATAAGTGGATTTGATGAAAAAACTTTTCTATACTATGAAGAAAATATTATAGGTAAAAAGATGAAAGAAAAAGGATATTTAATAGCTACTTTGAATTGTATAGATATATATCATATGCATGGAGAAACTATAAATAAATCAATTGATAAATTGAATAGGTTTCATATTTTGGGAGAGAGTAGAAGGGTATATGTAAGGGATTATTTAAATGTTAATAAGTATGGTATAGTATTATATAATAATTTTAATAGTATTGGGTTATTTATAAGAAAATTAATATATATACTTAGTGATTTAGTAAATAAAAAATGGTAAGGATTTTATCCTTACTATTTTTTATTTAATCATAAGTTTGTCGCTAGTATAAAGAATTAATATAGGTGTCATTATCCAAAATTGTCCAATTAATAGTGTATCTACAGTTAAAGAGCCGATAACTATACTAGAATAGCTTATTAACAACAACATTCCTAATATATCTTTTTTTGATTTTATTAGTTTTATTAATAATTTTAAACAAACTATAAAAACGAAACTTACATAGAGTAATAATCCAACCAATCCAGACTCAGCAAATAATCTATGGTATAAAGAATGGACAGGGGGCCAAGTACTAATGCTATTATCTAACCAAATTTTAACTTCATTTGAACGAAGAGAGTCCTCTTGAATATATGGCGAAAAGTTAAAAGCAAATTGACCTAATCCAACACCGAATATAGGATTATCAATACCTATTTTAAATGCAGCATTTTGCATTGTAGATCTTGCTATATTAGATAAGTTGTTAGAGTCAGTTACCGATGAAACAATAGATCCAACATCATATTCAGAGGATGCAATATTTTGTGAGTTCTCTGTTATTATTGGATTATCCCTATTGCTTAATGAAGTTTTTATACTTCCAAGTAGTTTTGGAAAAGTAAATAAGCATAAAGAAAATAATATTATTATTAATGTTGTAATGAATTTAATGCGTATATTTGAATAGAATAATAAAACAAGTCCGAATAATGAAACTAATTCAAATAATATCAATATAGTAGCTGTTCTAGATTTAGTAGCAATAACTATTAGTAAAATTAATAATGAGATAAATGAAAAAAATACTTTTTTAAATTTAGTTTTTTCAGTATATAAATAGCTTATGATCCAAGGAAATATAAATGCACAATACATACCAAGATAAGATGCTTCGGCAGAAACACCCCTACTCCTGCCACCATAAACGAAGCCTCTTAGAGCTGTATTTATTGTATAAGTGATTATTTCTAATATGTGTGATAAATCATATAGATTTATCATATTAAATATTTCTAATAAGGATACAAATGTTACTGGAATTAATGATAGAGAAATAAATTTTCTAATTGTATATAGAGAAACTTTTTTTGTACTTATAATTAATTCTATACAATAACTACTAGTTATAACAAAAGTAAGAGTTATTATTTGAATTAGTGACTTAGATATTCCAGAAGTACCCTTATATGAGCTAGACATAATATTATTAAAATTAACAACTGTGCTAATGCAAATCCATATATAAAATATTATTAAAATATATTTTTCTAGTGTTAATGATATATAGATTCTACGCTTTATCAGACTAATATATGCAATTATTGGAATTATAGCAAAGAATGGATAAAATGCAGCTCTTTTACCTAGACCTCCTAAAAATGTTATGTATGGTAAATCGTCAAAAGGAATTAAAAAAAGTGATGATAGAAATAAAACGATTAATAATTTAGCAATTCTAGGATTATCAATAATAGAATTACTATCTTTAGTTAAAATTTTCAAGATATTATCTCTCCTTTAATATATTTTATTGAGTATAATTTTATGTTTATTTCATTTTATTTTTCTTGGAATAAATAATATAATAAGGAAAAGTGGAATCCACATAAGTGCAATTCTATTAATTATATATCCATCTTTTGATAGAACTAATATTCCTGTAATAAAAGAAAAATAGAATGTAAATTTTAATAAATATAAAGTTTTATTATTTAAATTACTAAATAATAGCATGATTAATTTAATGATTAGCAATATTGATAAAATATTGGAGCATATATTTCCTAAAGAATATAAAATTAAATATAACTGACCCGATAGTAAAAAATTTAATAATTGAGGATCAATCGCAATATGTATAAAAGTATTTATAAAAACTTTTATTGGAGCAATTAATCCTGAGCCAAATAGAACTTGGAAATTTTCTTGCATTATGCGCATTATTGTGTAGTTAAAGTTAACTGAACTAAAAAATATTACAGATAAAAATATAATAGCTAAATAAATAATATCTTTAAAAGAAATTAATTTTGTTGTGTTTTTATAGCAGAAAATATAACTTATTAATAATATTGGAGGTAAGTAGGCCCTCAATAAAAATAAAGCTATTAAAGTTGGTATTAAAATAAATAAGTTATAGTCTTTCTTTAATATATAATAGATACAAATAATACAAAGTAGGATGATAATATTATCTCTCATTAACAGTGTATTAGTTAAGATATATCCGGGTAATAAACTATAGATAATAGTTACAACAAGTGAAATTTTTTCAGTTAAAAATATATTTGATAATTTGTATATAAATATAATTGTTATTAATAAAATAAAAAGTTTAATAAGTATTAATTCTAAAACAGAATTAAAACCTAATATTCTTAATAGAGATATTATTATTACGAATATATTATAATTTCCGAAACCAGGGTGTCCTTGAGGGTCAATATATTCATAATCCGGAAGAATTCCAGTTATCCAATCGTAGAAATTACCGCTTTTTAAGTGATTCATAAGTATTTCAGAATCCTTATAGTATCTGTATTCATCACAAAAATGATTATTTAGAACATTACCAAATAGGATTCCGTTATCATAATTAAGATAAATATTGTTATAATAGATACTTACCGAGATAATAGAATAAAGTATAATTAATATATTAATAGTAATAAATAAATTTTTATGAATATAATTCATTTTATAAATTGTATAATTAACTATAAGAAGTAATATAATGATAAAAATACAGATATATGTCATAATATCTCCTTTTATTTAAGTTATTTAAGTTAATAATTTTTAGGTATAAAATAATATAAAAGAAGAGTTTTTCTTTTATATTATTTTGGAATTAAACCAATTTTCTTTTGCATTTTTCTAAGTGTTTTATTAGCTGCAAAAGAAGCTTTTTGAGCACCACTTCTATATATTTCTTCTAAGTATTTCTTATCAGATAAAAGTTTTTTTACTCTTTCTTGAACTGGGGTTAACTCTTCTATTATTATATCCGCAACATCTCTTTTTAAATCAGCATAACCTTTTCCTTCATATGAAGAGACAACTTCTTGAGGAGATATTCCTTTGATAGCACATATGATGTTTATTAAATTCTTAACGCCAGGTTGATCATCACTATAGTTAATAATTCCTATGCTATCAGTTACTGCTCGAGAAATTTTCTTTTTAATAACTTCAGGAGAATCCATAATTAAGATATAGCAGTTTGGATTTTCTTCAGATTTAGACATTTTCTTACTTGGATCTTGTAAATCCATTATTTTAGCACCTTCTTTAGGTACGTATCCCTCTGGGATTGTAAATGTAGGGCTGTAAGTATTGTTAAATCTTGTAGCTATATCACGAGCTAATTCCAAATGTTGTATTTGGTCTTTACCAACAGGAACTAAATCAGAGTTATATAATAATATATCTGCAGCCATTAATACTGGATAATTGAAAAGCCCAGCCCCTATTGATTCTCCCATCTTTTGAGATTTATCTTTATATTGTGTCATTCTGCTTAATTCTCCCATGTAGCTGTTACAAGTTAAAAGCCATGAAGCTTCTGAATGAGCAGGTACATGTGATTGTATAAATAGAGTATTTTTTTCTGGATCTATACCAGAAGCTATGTAGATTGCTAAAACTTCAAGAGTTCTTTTTCGTAAATCAGCAGGCTTTTGTTTAACTGTTATTGCATGCAAATCTACAACACAATAATAACAATCATATTCATTTTGTAATGAAACCCAATTTTTTATAGCGCCAAGATAATTTCCAAGAGTTAAATCTCCAGATGGTTTTATTCCGCTAAATATTACTTTTTTTTGTTCTATATTACTTTCCAATGGAAGCACCTCATTTCTAATTATATGCAATAAATTATATATGTTAATTATAGGTTTAGTAAATTTTTATGTCAATAAATATAACGATTACTTTAATAGTGTGCAATAATAAAGTAATTGTTATATTTAAACAAAGTGATGCTTAGAGAGAAGCTTCATGAAATTGTTCCAACATATAATCAACAAAAAGATGCTGAAGTTGCTGCAAGTAAAGAATAGTTTTAAAAAAACCCTAACCAATTAAGGTTAGGGCTTATTTTATGCAATTATCTTCTTTCTCTGTTAGGTCTTTGAGCTTTTCTAGCTTTTCTACATTCAGGACATCTAACTGGATCATTTTCAAATCCCTTTTCTTTGTAGAATTCTTGTTCTCCAACTGTGAAAACAAATTCCTTTCCACAATCTTTACAGATAATCTTCTTATCTTCCATTTTAAAATACCTCCTAGAAATTCTTTGGGTTAATCTCCATAATTACATAATTACCTATACACCCCAAATGAATTTAAAGGGTAAAGACTACGTTATCTTATTATAAGAGAATTTCCAAATTTTTGATTACACTATCATTATAGCATAATATGGTATAAATGCAATTAAAATACATATGGTATTTTTAATTATTTTTTAGCTATTTTATGCACATTTATTTGGAAAGATAAAAATGCTATAAGTGGTACTAATACAAAGGTTACAAGGTTAATGTATTGATAATATTTTAATACATTAAATAATGTGTAATTATTTCGGGATAAAAAGCAAGCAAATATAAATATAGCTATTGAATATATAGTTATAAAAGCTTTTCTGCTTTTTATTTGCTTTTCGTAAATTAGGTAGATACCACATGTAGCAATTATGTATTTAACAAACATTCCGATTACAGTTTGAAATACAAAGAAAAATTCTCCGAATTCTAAAAATCCACCAATTTGTACAAGTTGACTTTGAACATATTCAGGGTAAAAGATATTGCTAGCTCTTAATGGACCAAAGGTAGCAAGAGTTCCAATAATAGAATATATACATATAAATCCAACAATAGCTAAGGCTATTAAACTATGTTTTTTTAATTTATTATTTTTATTTAAATATTTTAAAAATGGCAATGCAATTACAAAAGCAGAAAGAGAGCCAATTATCAATAATGAGGTATTTATAAGTTCTATTCCAATTCCATTACCAAACACAGGTAGAATATATTTCATATGTTTATATTTTTCTGTTACTAGTGAAAGGTTTATAAAATTAAGTATTAAGGAACCAGAAGTTAATATAACAAAGATTAGTAGTGTAGTAAATTTCTTTCCTATTATAAAAAATGATGGTAATAGGAAAAAAATTAATATATACCAAACTGGCGTTTCTATAAAGAAGTTTGTTTTTATAGCATTTGCTTCTACTGTTGCAGATTCAAGGGCAGCTAAAAAAAGTCCTATAGAAAATATAAATAATAGTATGTTACCTAGTGTTTTTGAAAGTCCTAAGGTGAAAATTTGAGTTAAATCATAAGTCTTTCTTGAGTCCATAATATAAATTAAGTACATAGCAAAAGCTAAAAAGACTATGTATGCTATTATTGTATAAATCCATGTATCCCTTCCCCCTTCAGCTATAAATAATGAAGAATATGTCTTAAAGGATATGAAGGTCACTCCAAATATAAAAAGTACAAAGTGTTTTGCTGATAATTTACTCATATTTAACCTCTCTTTTTCAATATATAAAGTTTACTCTATTTATTATTAGCTAAAAAATGAATATTAAACCTAGCTAGAGGAATAATATCTTTAGGTGATGAAGATGGATAAACTAAAGAAAATTAAAGACAATTTTGAAGGTTGTTTTGATGTAAAATATAGAGATATTAAAACTATATTAGGTGATGCAACTTTAATTTTTATTGATGACTTATGTAATGGAACTTGGCTAATGGAGTATACAATACTTCCATTAAGAGGTTTTGGAAAGTTAAAAGATAGTGAAATAACTACACCTCAAGATCTTTTAGATAAGGTCCTTGATATGAATATGGCTGGCTTGGCAAAGGATGTAGATGATGCAATATCGCATGTACTACAAGGAGATGCAATTTTAATATATGAAAACTTTGAAGAAATAATATATTGCGAAGCTAAGAACTTTCCTAGAAGAGGTATTGGTATACCAGAAACAGAGTCAGTATTGAAAGGTCCAAAAGAAGGATTTAATGAGCTTATTGTAGATAATGTAGCACTAATAAGGAGAAAACTTAAAAATCCTAATCTTAAATTTGAAGCTGTAGTATTAGGAGAAGAATCTAACACAGCTGTTGCGATAACATATATTAAAGGAATAGCACCAGATGAATTAGTTAACTCAATAAAAGAAAAAATAAAAAATTTAGATTTAAGATTCATTTTAGATACAAACTATATAGAAGCTAATTTAAAGAAGCAAAAATCTTTCTTTGATACTGTAGGTTATACTGAAAAGCCTGATGAAATAGCAGCAAAGCTAGTAGAAGGAAGAATTGGTATAATAGTTGATGGAACACCGTTTGTTATTACAGTACCATATTTCTTTTTAGAAAATTTTCAAATGCCTGATGATTATTATTTAAATAGGTATTATACAAATTTTAATCGTGTGTTAAGATGGATAGCGTTTTTTATAGCTGCATTTTTACCAGGATTATATGTAGCAATAATCACATATCATTTTTCAATGATACCAACGTTATTTATTTTTAGATTAGCTGTATCTAGAGCAGGGGTTCCTATACCAACATTTATAGAAGTATTAGTAATGATGTTTGCATTCCAATTTATAAAGGAAGCAGGTTTAAGGCTACCACACCCAATAGGTAGTGCAATGAGCATAGTATCTGCACTTATTTTAGGTGATGCGGCTGTAGGAGCAGGAATAGCTTCAAGGATAACTATAATTGTAATAGCTCTTAGTACTTTAAGTTATTTCTTAATCCCTAAGATACATGGAGCGTTATCTTTTTGGTCAATAGTAATATCTTTAGCTAGTGCAGCTTTTGGATTACCAGGATTTTTTGCAGGTTCATTGATATTTATAATTCAAATATGTGAATTAGATTCAGTTGGATATCCATTTTTATTCCCAATGGGAAGTACAGAGCAGTATAGTTTTAAAGATGTACTTTTTAGAGGTAGATTAGATAGGATATCAAAGAAGGTTATACTTAGGAGGGAAAAAGTTGATTAGAAAATTTAGTGCAGTAAGTCTTTTAATTATAATTGTTTTGCCTCTTTTATTAACTGGGTGTTTTAACTATAGAGATATTAATAGAGTAACCTTTAGCACAAGTATTATATTCGATGTTGACGAATTAGGAAGAACTATAATTTATTTAGATTGTATAAAACCTTATAGAAGTACTAATGACAGTTCAGACAAAGGTAAAAGAATTATTTATAAGGGTGAAGGAAAAACAGTAGTTGAAGCTTTAAGTAACATAAATATGATATCAGGATATAAGCTAAATTATAGTCAAACTAAGGCTTATATATTTACTGAGAGAGCAGCGCAAAAAGGTATAAAGAAGTTTTTAGATTTAATAAATGACAATAACGAATTTCAAATGAAGAGTAGCGCATTTGTATATTATGGGGATGTGCAAGAACTTTTAAAAATAACATCTAGTGATGAGGAGTATTTAGGGTTATTTTTAAATGAATTAGTTAAAACAGATAATAATGATGCTAAATTTATTAAATCTAATATAAACTATTATTTAAGCAATACTCTAATGGGAAGCAATACATTAATGTTATCTGCTATGAAATTAAAGAAAGATGCTATAGATGAAAAAGTAGAGATTGGTGAAGGAGCAGTATTTAAAAATAATAGGTTAGTGGAAAATATGCCAGCAGAAGATGTTGTTGCATATAATCTTTTAACTCGTAATATTAAGCAAGGAAACTTAGAAATACCTAATCCACAAAGTGATGATGGATTTATTACACTTCAAATTTTAGATAGTAATGTGAAAGATAGTCTTAAATATGAAGGAGGTAAGTTTATATTAGTTAAGGATATAGGTATTGATGTATCTGTTGCAGAAGCACAGGAACAATTTGTAGTAGATAGTGATGTGTTAAATTATATAACTAAAAATGAAGAAGCTTTTGTAAATGAATATGCAAAGTTTATTTTTAATAAATATAAGGATAAGGACTTAGATTTATTTGATATAAAAAGAATGGTAGAGGTTTACTATCCGAAGAGTGAGATAGCTAATCCGTTAAAGTATACTGATATAGAAGTTAATACAAAAGTAACTATCAAAGGTACAGGAGTTACAAGAAATAGCCTTTGATTTATTTAAGAGTTAAAAGTTAAGAATTATTGAAGAAACTGTTTAGGCAGTTTCTTTTTTTGTGTGTTAAAAGCAATACTGCTAATTTTATTCATAAATTATTAATTATTCTTTATTAAATATTAATTGAAAGTAGGGCATTTTTACAATTAAATGAATATTATATAGTATACCAATATTTTGGGGCTTAAGTATGGAAGAAAAAAAATTATTATCTATAATTGCAAAAGGTGAAGGAATAAAAGTAGATTTTAAGAGAGAACTATATTTAGATTATGAGTCTTGTAAGAAAGAGCTTGCTAAAGATGTATGTGCAATAGCAAATTCTCGAGGGGGAAGAGGATATATCATAGTTGGTGTAGAAGATAAAAGTAGAGAGATTGTTGGTGTTAAAGATTTAAATTCTTTAAATGAAGAGAAGATACAACAAATAGTATCTAGTAGATGTGAACCACCTATACCAATAATGGTAGAGATAGTAGATGTGAAAGATAAGAAGGTTGGAATAATAGTCATTTATGATGGAGGACAAAAACCTTATCAGATTAGAGAGACAGGTGCCTTTAATATACGTAGAGGGTCAACAACTGATACTATGAGAAAAGAGGAATTAGTAGCAGCATTTGAAGAAAATCTACTTTTGATAGTTGAAACATGCCCTATAATGAAAAGTACAATAGATTTTTTAAATATGGAGTTAGTAAGTAAATATTTTCAAAGTAAAGGAATATATATAAATAAAGAGAATGAAAAATATCTCTTAGAAAGTGCAGGTATTATATATTTAGATACAAGTAATAAAGTTTATAGATGTACTCTAGGGGGATTATTAGTATTTTCAGATATAAATAATATATGCATCCCACAAAACATGGTGAAAATAGTAGACAAGAGTAACGATTCTAAAGATAACGTTATCACTATAGGTGGGAATCTTTTAAACATAATCCACGAAACAGAGAAAGAATTAAGAAATATATTAAAAGTGGGTTATCCTATAGATGCTGTTATGGAAGCAGTAAAAAATGCAGTACTATATAGGGAGTATTCTATTTTCAATAAGATGATAGAAGTAATAGTAACTAAAAAATCAGTTATTATTTTAAGCCCAGGTCAAATGATTATTAAAAATAATAAAGGAAAGAATATAAAATATAACAGTAGGAATATGTGGATATATGAAAAACTAATATCTTTAGATAAAGATAATACCTTTACCAATGATGGCTTCGGTATTAAAAGAATGAAAAACGCATTTAAAGGAAGAGGGTCAGTGAAACTAATAAATTCAGTTGTTGAAAATTGTTTCAAAGTGATTTTGCCATACTATAAAGATGAATAATAAAAGATTATTTGCGAACAATAGTGTTAAGGAAAAGTTAATAAATAAACGTAATAAAAAATTTTAATAGGTCAATAATTAGATGTATAAACATCTATAATAATTTAATAGAAGGAGTGATTCCAATGATTCAAGTTTTTTGTGCAAGAAGAGGTTCAGGAAAGACTAAAAGATTAATAGAATTAGCTAATAATCAATATTTAGAATCAAAAGGAGATTCAGTTTATATCGATGATGACTGCAGACCGATGTTTCAATTACACACTGGAATAAGATTTGTAGAAACTAATGAGTTTAGAGTTTGTGATTGTGATAGTTTTTATGGGATGCTTTGTGGAATAATATCATCTAATTACGATATAGAAAATATCTATATCGATGGCTTATCAAATATAGTTAAATGCACTATGAAAGAATCTACTGAGTTATTTAAAAAGATTGCAGGTATAACTGAGAAATTTGGAATTAACGTTTATATTAATGTAAATGTAGATAGTACAGAAGAAGTACCAGATTGCATAAAGGAATATGTAGCATAAATACGGAAAAACTAACTTGATATATACAAATAAAGAGGAGTTGCAGGTGCAACTCCTCTTTTAGTAGGGATTATATTAATGATACATTGCTTATGTAATAGTGAGTGAAGCTAACTTGAAATTATATAATTGTAGTGTAATGATGAATGGTGTTTTTTGAAAAGTTTCTTGATAAAGAAAGTTTTTATAGATATACTGTATATAGAGAAAAACGTAGGAGGTTACTGTAATGGCTAATGTTTTAGACGAATTACTAGATCGTGGATATATAAAACAATTTACTCATGAAGATGAGACTAGAGAATTATTAGAAAAGGAAAAAGTTACTTTTTATATAGGTTTTGACCCAACTGCAGATAGTTTACATGTAGGTCACTTCATAGCTATGATGTTTATGGCTCACATGCAAAGAGCTGGACATAGACCAATAGCTTTAATCGGTGGAGGAACAGCTATGGTTGGAGATCCATCAGGAAAGACAGATATGAGATCAATGCTTACTAAAGAACAAATAGCTCATAATGTTTCATGCATCAAGAAGCAAATGGAAAAGTTTATAGACTTCTCTGATGATAAAGCTATATTAGTAAACAACGCTGATTGGTTACTTAACTTAAATTATGTTGATTTCTTAAGAGAAGTTGGAATGCATTTCTCTGTAAATAGAATGTTAACAGCTGAGTGCTTTAAGCAAAGATTAGAAAAAGGTCTTTCATTCTTAGAATTTAACTATATGTTAATGCAAGGATATGACTTCTACGTATTAAGTGAAAAGTATGGATGTAAAATGCAACTTGGTGGAGATGACCAATGGTCAAATATGTTAGCTGGAGCTGACCTTATAAGAAGAAAGAGTCAAAAGCAAGCAATGGCTATGACATGTACTCTTTTAACTAATAGCCAAGGACAAAAAATGGGTAAAACAGTAGGTGGAGCTTTATGGTTAGATCCAAACAAGACATCACCATTTGATTTCTACCAATACTGGAGAAACGTTGATGATGCAGACGTTGAAAAATGTTTAGCGTTATTAACATTTGTACCAATGGATGAAGTAAGAAGATTAGGAGCTTTAGAAGGTTCAGAAATAAATAAAGCTAAAGAAGTATTAGCATTTGAAGTTACTAAGCTTGTTCATGGAGAAGAAGAAGCTACAAAAGCTCAAGCTGCAGCAAGAGCATTATTTGCAGGTGGAGCTGATATGAGTAACGTTCCAACAGTTACAATATCAAAAGAACTTCTAGGAACTTCAATATTAGATATAATGGCTCAAACTAAGATAGTACCATCTAAAGCAGAAGGTAGAAGACTTATTCAACAAGGTGGATTATCTTTAAATGGAGAAAAGGTTACTGATATTGCAACAGTGTTAACAGAAGCTGACTTAAAAGATGGTGAAGCTTTAATTAAAAGAGGAAAGAAAAACTACAATAAAATAGTAGTAGAATAATAATGCTGTAAAAAGAGTTGCTAGTTTGGCAACTCTTTTAAATTAATAATTAAAGATAATATCATTAAGTATTTTTTAAATATATTTTATAAATTGAGTAGAAATTTCTAAAATAATTATTAATTATTATCTATTAATTATTTGATGTTAGTTAATAATTATAAATGTAGTATAAAAATTTTACAGACAAAGTAATTAGAATATAATATAAATTATGAAAGAAAGATTTTATTAAAGGAGAAAATTTAATGGCTTTATATGCGATATCAGATTTGCATTTGGCTTTTAATGTTGATAAGCCTATGGACATCTTTGGTGAAAGATGGTTAAATCATGATGAAAAGATAAAGAAGAATTGGGAAAGTAAAATTAACGAAGAAGATACTGTTCTTATAGCAGGAGATATTTCTTGGTCGATGAGAGCTGAAGATAGTAAGTATGATTTAGATTGGATAGATAGTTTACCAGGAAAGAAGATTATTTCCAAAGGGAATCATGATTATTGGTGGCAAAGTATTAGTAAACTAAATAAGATGTACGAAAATACTAAGTTTATACAAAATAACTTTTATACTTATGAGGATTATGCAGTATGTGGAACTAGAGGATGGACTTCGCCAGATAGTGATAAATTTACTCAGCATGATAGGAAAATATATGATAGAGAACTTATAAGATTAAGATTATCATTAGATATGGCAAAGAATGCTGGATATTCTAAGTTTATAGTTATGGTTCATTATCCACCAACAAACGAAAATTATGATGAAACAGAATTTACTAAAGTTTTTAAAGAGTATGGAGTGGAGAAGGTTATATATGGACACCTTCATGGGCCAGCAAATTTAAAAATTAAAAATGATACAGTAGATGGAGTAGAATATGTGAATACGTCTTGTGATTTTATAAATTTCGATCCAGTAAGATTGCTTTAAAATAAATTTTTATGAATGTGTAACAAAAGATAGTATAATTACATAAACATATTATTTTGGTATAATGGAACAGTGAGTAAAATTAAGGGTGGTTTACGAATGGCTATACAAAGTTGGAAAACTTTTTTATTGCCTTATGAGCAGGCAGTTGAAGAGTTAAAAGTAAAGTTAAAAAGTTTAAGAAAAGAATATAGAAAAAGAAATGAATATTCACCTATTGAATTTGTTACAGGAAGAGTAAAAGAAGTATCTAGTTTATTAGAAAAAGCTAATAAGTTTGGAATACCTTTAGATAGAGTTGCTCAAGAGATGGAAGATATAGCTGGAATAAGAATAATGTGCCAGTTTGTTGATGATATTGATAAGGTTGTAGAGCTTTTAAGAGCTAGAAAAGATATGCAAATACTTTATGAAAAAGATTATGTAAGAAATGTAAAAGCAAGTGGATATAGAAGTTATCATGTAATAATAAAGTATTTAGTTAATATGGCTGATGGACCTAAAGAAATATTAGCTGAATTTCAGATAAGAACTTTAGCTATGAACTTTTGGGCTACGACTGAACATTCTCTAAATTATAAATATAAACAACACATTCCAGATGAGATTAAGGTAAAATTAAAAAGAGCAGCAGATGCAGCTTTTGACCTTGATGAACAGATGCTGGAAATAAAAGATGAAATAAAAGATGCTCAAAAGTTATTTGAGGTTAAATCAGATATTATTTCTAACATTATGAATAATATTTTAATTTTAATGTCATCTGGGAAAGTAGCTGAAGCAAGTAGATATCAGGTAGCTTTAAATAGACTTATTGAAGAGGGAGAAGTTTATGAACTCTCAAATCTTTTAGCAATGATAAAGAAGGATATTGAAAAGTATAAAGACAACTAATGAAAGGTGAGATTATGAGCTGTATATTTAAGATAAAAGAGGGATTTAATAGCTTTACTAATACTGAAAAAAAGTTAGCTAATTATATTCTTAAAAATAAGGAAGAGGTTGTGAACTTATCTGCACAAGAACTATCAGACAAGGCGGATATATCACCAGCAGCAGTGGTAAGATTTTCGAAAACTTTAGGATATAAGGGTTTTACTGCATTAAAGGTTGATTTAGCTAAAGATAGAGATGAAAGAGAAAATGATACTAGTGTTATAATAAGTGAAGATGATTCAATTAATGACATAATAAGAAAAGTTAAGGTATCTAATACATCTAGTATAGATGAAACTATAGGGCTTTTAAATGTTGATACTATTAATAATATAGTAGAAGCAATGGTTAATGCAAAAAGAATATATTTATTTGGAATAGGCGCTTCGGGAATAGTTGCAATGGACTTGCAACAAAAGTTACTTAGAATAAATAAGAACTCATTATACCAAATGGATCCTCATACTCAAATATCATCATCTGTTCATATTACTAATGAGGATGTTGCCATAGGAATAAGCTATAGTGGTGAAACCAAAGAGGTAAATACTCCATTAAAGATAGCAAAAGAAAATGGAGCAAAAACTATAGCTATTACAAGATATAATAAAAATTCATTATCAAAGATAGCTGATTATAGTGTATATTTGCCAAATGATGAGAAAGATTTAAGAGTTGGAGCTATAACTTCTAGAATTGATGCATTAACTATAGTTGATATATTATATCTTGGAGTAGCTAAAAATGATTTTGAAAGAACTAAGAGAGATATAAAGAAAACAAGAGATATAATTAATAGAATTAAATAGCAGCTTAAAAAGTAGATAGACTATTTTTGGTCTATCTACTTTTTTTCTATAATTTAGGTAAAATAAAAATAAAAATTAAAAAAGAATGAAAAAAAATAAAAGAAAATTACAGAAAATGTTTACAAGAAAATGAAACAATGTTACAATACATATATAAATTATAGGAGGTATTGAGCGTGACAAATAAAGAATTAGTTGTAAAAATTATTGAAAAGCTTGGTGGTAAGGAAAATATACTAAGCGTTGAAAATTGTATGACAAGATTAAGATTAGATATTAAGAGTATGGAAAAAGTTAATATCAACGAACTTAAAAAACTAGAAGGTGTACTTGGTGTAGTTGAAGGCGATGGTGTACAAGTTGTTGTTGGACCTGGTAAATCAGCTAAATTATGTACAATAATGAAAGAAGATTTAGGGGTAAAAGAAATTACTCAAAATGTTGGAGAATGGGAAGCTAATAAAGAAAAGATAAAGTCAGGACAAAAGCAAAATGCACTTAAAAAGGCTTTAAAGACTATAGGTGAAATTTTTGTTCCATTAATACCTGCAATTATAGCAGCTGGTATATTTAATGGATTCTCTGGATTAATTACAAACTTACAAAGCACTGGAAGTTTAGCTGTAGATAGTAACGTATGGAATACAATAAGATCATTCCTTTCATTAATGGGTGGAGGATTCTTAAGTTATTTTGCAATTTTCACTGGTATTAATGCAGCTAAGAAGTTTGGGGCAACACCAGCTTTCGGGGGAATGCTTGGTGCTATGTCATTAATGACAGGTATAAATGATATTTCTAGAATATTTGGTTTATATAATGAAGAAGTAGCCCTTAAATCTATATTAACTACAGGTAAGGGTGGAGTTATCGGGGTAATTATCGGAGTATTTATATTATCTATTATTGAAAAGAAAATAAGAAAGATAGTACCAGATGTATTAGATATAATATTAACACCAATGTTAACGTTAATAATTTCAACTGTAATATTTGTCATGATAATCATGCCATTATCAGGGTTTGTATCAGATTGGTTAGTTGCAGGTTTAGGATTATTAATAAACTCAACTAATCCAATAGTTAGTGTAATCTCAGGATATGTTTTAGCAGCATTATTCTTACCAATGGTATTATTAGGATTACATCACGGATTAATTCCAATATATGCATTACAATTAGAAGCTTTAGGTGGAGTTTCATTATTCCCAGTTTTAGCTATGGCAGGAGCTGGACAAGTTGGTGCAGCAATTGCTATATATATAAAAGCTAAGAAAGTTAAAAATCAAAGCTTAACTCAAGTTATTACAGGTGCATTACCAGCAGGTATATTAGGAATAGGTGAACCATTAATATATGGAGTTACTTTACCATTAGGAAAACCATTTATAACTGCAGGCTTAGGAGCAGGTTTTGGTGGTGCATATGCCATGTTTATGCATGTAATGGCAAATGCATGGGGACCATCTGGAATAGTAGCTATTCCACTAATGCAACCAGATTCTATGCTTAATTTCTTCATAGGATTATTAATAGCTTATGTAGGTGGATTTATATTAACTCAAATCTTTATAAAAGAAAATGATGTTAAAAATGTTTAATTAATATTTGAATTATATTTGTAAAAAACAAAATATAAATAGATAAAGTACCAAAGATTATATATAATCTTTGGACTTTTTTCTTAAAATTATAAAAAGGATAAGATGAAATTAAGAAATTTAATTTCCTAAAAATAAATAAAATATTGAAATAATATTTAAAATGTTATATTATAAATTTATAAAGAATACATGGAGGTACATCATGGAAATCAATTTACAAAGATTAGATACAGAGCAAGTAAATGAAAATACTAAAAATATAGATAATTTATCAACTTTAGATATGGTTACTGCAATTAACAATGAAGATAAAAAGGTTGCTTTAGCTGTAGAAAAAGTTTTACCTAATATAGCAAATGCAGTTGATGAAACTTATAAAAGAATAAAGTCAGGTGGAAGACTTATATATATTGGAGCTGGAACTTCAGGAAGATTAGGCGTTTTAGATGCATCTGAGTGTCCTCCAACTTACGGAGTAGAATTTGAATTAGTTCAAGGTATAATGGCTGGTGGAAGAGATGCCATGTTTAAAGCTAAAGAAGGAGCTGAAGATTCTAAGGAATTAGCTGTCGAAGATTTAAAAGCAATAAACTTAACTGAAAAAGATATGGTTATAGGATTAGCAGCATCAGGAAGAACACCTTATGTTATTGGTGGACTTGAATATGCAAAAGAAATAGGGGCAGGTACAGGGTCAATTTCTTGTGTGCACGATTCAGAAGTTTCAAAAGTAGCAGAATTCCCAATAGAAGCTGTAGTAGGAGCTGAAGTAGTAACAGGATCAACTAGAATGAAATCAGGAACAGCTCAAAAGATGATACTTAATATGATTTCTTCAGGGGTTATGATTAAGCTTGGTAAGGTTTATGGAAATCTTATGATAGATGTTAGACCAACGAATGAAAAGCTTGTAGAAAGAGCTAAAGGAATAATAATGAAATGTACAGATGTTACAAGAGAAGTAGCAGAAGAATACATGAGATTATCAGGAAATGATGTACGTCTTTCTATCTTTATGATATTATCAAAACTAGATAAGGAAGAAAGCATAAATGTATTAAATAAGAATGATAACAATATTAGAAAAGCATTAGAGAGTATTAAATAATCTGATAGAGAAGGTTTAGTTATTAAAATATATAACTAGAATAATTAAATGTTATTTTATTAAAAAATATACTTATAGTAAATATATATCTAATTTGAAAGTAGATATTAATTACTATGAGTATTTTTTATTCTTTACGAGGGGAAATTATATTTTTATAAATATATTAATAACTTTATAAAATGTTAAATGAGGAATATAGTTGATTTAAAGAATAAGAATAAATAAATGAATTAGCGCACAATAATAAAAAATATTTTACAAAAATATTATATTGAAATTAAGTTGTATATACATGTATAATACAATGTATATATGTTATAAAAATAATAAAATAAATTTATTTAAATTGGAAATCATAAATATAAGAAGATTAATTTGGGAGATGTGATTATGGGGAAATTAGGAATTTCTATTTATCAAGAAAAATCAACAGAAGAGGAAATTTTAAGATATATAGATAAAGCTGCTGAAAATGGTTTTTCTAGAATATTTTCTTGTCTTCTATCTGTAGATGAAAGCAGAGAAGAAATAGTTAAAAAGTTCAAAAAGACAAATGAATATGCTAAAAGTAAAGGTTTTGAAATAATAGTTGATGTAAGTCCAGCTGTATTTGATAAGCTAGGAATCAGCTATGATAACCTAAGTTTCTTTAAAGAAATAGGAGCAGATGGAGTAAGATTAGATGAAGGTTTTGGTGGATTCCAAGAAGCATCTATGACATTTAACCCAGAAGGTTTAAAGATAGAAATAAATATGAGTAACTATACTCACTATATTGATACAATAATGGATTATATGCCAAATAAAGAAAAATTAATAGCTTGTCATAACTTCTATCCTCATAACTATAGTGGACTAAATTTTGACCACTTTATGAGATGTACAGAAAAGTTCAATAAACTTGGATTAAAAACAGCTGCGTTTATAACAAGCCAAAATGAAAATACATTTGGTCCATGGCCAGTAACTGATGGACTACCAACTTTAGAAATGCATCGTAACCTACCAGTTGATGTTCAAGCTAAGCATTTAATTGCTTTAGATAACATAAATGATATTATAATTTCAAATTGTTATCCTACAGATGAAGAATTAGAAGCTATAGGATCAATGAGAAAAGATATGGTTACATTTGATATTGTATTAAATGAAAATACACCAGAAATAGAAAGAAAAATACTTTTTGAAGAAATGCACTTCCATAGAGGAGATTACTCTGATAATTTCTTAAGATCAACACAAAGTCGTGTTAAGTATAAAGGACACTATTTTGCATTATTTAATGCTCCAGAGATAATAAGAAGAGGAGATGTAATAATAGAAAGTAGTGAATATGGCCATTATGCAGGAGAGCTTCAAATAGCTTTAAGAGATATGGTTAACAGCGGTAAGACTAATGTAGTTGGACATATAAGAGATGAAGAAGTATTTATCTTAGATTACATTAAACCATGGCAAAGATTCTGCTTTAAAGAAGCAAAATAAGGTGTGAGCAATAGCTCACACTTTATTTTTTTATTGATTTGGTTATTTAGGAGAATTTTAGTTAAGTAAACACTTAATTATAATTGATAATAATTATTAGATAATATATAATACTTTATATAATAAGATTTTGAAGGTGAAGTTATGAGTGTAAATATTAAGAAGTTATATAATGATCCACTATATATAAGAAACATTGATAATCCTACAGAGGATGAACAAATTGAAGCTGTAAAGAGAAACGGGATGGTTATAAAATTTATAAATAATCCATCAAATGTTGTTAAGAGAGAAGCTATTTTAAATAATCCATTATGTATAGAATATATAGAGGATTTACCAGAGGAGTTAGCAATATTAGCAGTACAACTTTTATGGAACTCTATAAAATACGTAAAAAACTTAACTAACAATATTATGAGAGAAGCTGTTAAATCTAAAGGATGGGCTATTCAGTTTATAGAAAATCCACCAGAGGAGATTAAGCTTTTAGCAGTAGAAAAAGATTTTGATGCAATAAAGTACATAAAGAATCCAAGTGAAGAAGTTCAAATAAGAGCTATAGAAACTTACTGGGGAGCTATAAGATTTATAGATAATCCTACATTAGAAGCTAGAAGATGTGCTATAAAAATTGATGAAGAATCAATAAATTATATTATGAACTATGATTTTGATGATTTAAAGATATTTATAGGAGATAACATAAACATAGTAAAGTATGTTTATGATTCAATAGATATAGATACTATATTAGAGATTATAAAAGAAAAGATATGTAAAGATGATATTGATAATAAATATATGAGAGACTTCTTAGAATTAGAAGTATTAGAGATGGATAAGATAGACTTCGTTAAGAATTATGGAAGTAAAAATACGAAGATGACATTAATAGATTATAAATTAGGGCTTTAGTAAGTAAATAAGGAGCAGATAAAAATGAATTTTACAGAAGCAATGAATACTATTGAATTAGTAACAATGACTAATGATGTTCCACTAATAATAGGGGAAAGTGGTATAGGAAAAACTTCAATGGTAAGACAAATAGCTAAGAACAATAATTTAGCTATAGTAAATATAGATGCTAACCTTTTAAAGGAAGGTGAAATAGGGGGGCTTCCATTTGTAAATAACGGAAGAACTGAGTATGCTACACATTACAAGTTAACAGAAGTATCTTCTTTATTGAATGATAACAAGTATGATGGTGTAGTGCTATTTATAGATGAATTAAACAGATGTGAACATGCTGTTCAACAAGAATTAATGAATTTGATTTTGAATAGAGAAATAAACGGATACAAGCTTGATTCATCAGTAAAGATAATTGCAGCAATGAATCCATCAAATAAGTATGATAATTTTGAAAATAGTGATTATCAAGTTATTGATATGGATGCTGCCCAAGAAGATAGATTCGTATGGGTTGAAGTTGATTCAGACAGTAAAGAATGGATTAAATGGGCAATGACTGATGAAGCTGATATTGAAGAAGAGGTCATAGAATTTATATCACAATTTCCAAACTACCTTCATATGCCTTATGCAAATGAGAATATAAAACCAACGCCTAGAAGCTGGGAGAGAGTATCTAAAGCATTTAAAATGTATAAAAATAATAAAGATAAATATAGTGAAGCTATTATTTTCAATGCTGTAAAAGGTAATGTAGGTGGAGGAATAGCTACAGACTTTATTGGATTTGCTAGAAACTTTAATAGTCCCCTTATAAAAGCTGAAAATCTTCTAGATTATGATTTTATACCATATGAAATTAAGGAAATGATTCAAAAAGAAAATCATTCAAGATTATATATGTTAGCAAAGAGATTAGTACAATTATTAAATGAAGAAGAAAATAGAGATAAGATTAAGATATTAGGAGAGGTTTTAATGTGCTATCCTAAAGACTTAAGATTAGGCGTTATGAAAGATATAAAAGAGGATTATAATGGTGGATTATATAAGGAAATTTTAAGTCAAGATACCTTTATAGAAGCTTTCTTTGATATCTACGAATAGAGGTAGTATTATGAACTTTGATGTATTTAAAGATGGGCTTATTAAGGATTATATAGAGCTAAATACTAAATCAGATTTTGATAAGAAATTTTTGAGTTTAATAGAAGTATTAGTTATTGAAATGATGGAAAATGAAGATGCTTTTTTCGGTTCTTTTATGATTCAGACTAAAAGAAATGTTGATTTTGCTATAGAATGGCCAATTGTAACAATACCTGTAACTGATGGATTTAGAATGAGTTTTAATCCAAAAAGTTTTTTATCTTATACTAAAAATGAAATGAAGGCTTTAATAAAGCATGAAATATATCATATTATGTTTAATCATTATGAGCGTGAAAGAGATTTAAGGCAAAGGTATGATAAATTAGCAGTAAATATTGCATTAGATATATCAATAAATCAATTTATAAAAAATATACCTATGGAGTATACTAGGCTTCATAATATAAATATGAAATATAATTTAGAATTACAAGAAAATATGAGTTGTGAGTATTATGCTGAAAAGCTTCATAAGGCCATAAATGATAAAAAAGAACCTTTAAAGATAGATATAAAAGATAAGAGCGATATAAATATAAAGAATGCTCATGATTTATGGTGGCAATCTTCAATTTCCCAGGAAATTAGCAGAAACTTAGCAAAAACTGTAGCTATAAACTCTTATAATGGAAAAGCTCCAGATGAAATAGGACAAATTATACTAGGCTACGAAGAAAAAGCTGAAATATCGTGGCAGAAGTTATTAAAAAAAATGATTCCGTCTCTTAGAGCAGGAGCAAAAAAGAGTATAACTAGAAGAAATAGAAGACAGCCAGATAGACTTGACCTTAAGGGAGAGCTACCTAATAATATACCGGAAATATTAGTGGCTATAGATATAAGTGCTTCAATGACTGATGAAGAAATAAATAAGATTATGATAGAAATTTTAGAAATTTCAAAATCAAGAGGTAATATAATTACTGTTATAGAATGTGATGATGAGATAAGAAGAATATATAAAATTAATTCTATTAAAGATATTAAAAAGAGGAAAAGTAATAACGGATCTACAAAGTTTTCTCCAGTATTTAAGTACATTAAATCTAATAATATGAGAAATGTAATATTAATTTACTTTACTGATGGTGTGGGGGAAAAAGAATTAGAAATAAGACCAATAAATAAAAATACAATTTGGGTATTAACAGGTAAAGAAGAATTATCTCTAACTAAATCCTATGGACAGATAAAGAGAATAAGTAAAGATACTGTAGAAGGTACAGGTGGGAGCAGCGGACTTGATATGCTAAGAAGCACAGTAGATGAAATACATGTATGTAAATACAACTAAATAAAATATGAGTGAAATTCACAGGTGAAAAGTCGACTGTGTCGAAGGGGAAATACTACTATCGTATATGGAAAGGTAACTATGTTAAAGAGAAAATGCTAGTGTCATTGCAGTGAAAGTAGCAATATATATATTTTCTCTATTGCTGTTGGCAATGGTTTCTCTGTTACGTCGGTGATATTTTCCTTTCAGCTTTAACTGATTTTCCCCTTTGCACAGCCCACCTTCAACCAAATTGCCTCTCACTTTCCTTTATTTGCAATGCTAAATTAAGTTGTAATTTATTTAACTCTTTCTCGAAGTTAACAATTATGATATAATTACCATGTCGGGGGGAGATTTATGAATAATAAATTAGATAAAAAAAGTAGTTGTATATTAACTATTACTTTAATTTTATTAATAAGCTTATTGGTAAACGTTTACCAAAGTATAGCTGGAATAGAATATAAAAAAGAAATTGGAAATGAAATAAATAAGAGTATAGAGGAGATAAGAACAAGAAATGAATCTATCCTATTAACTCTTGAGGGATGTATTTCATCACAGAGTATTACAAGTGAAGAAATATTAACATTGTATAAAAATTATAATTTAATAAATATTGCAGAATTAAACTTATGGGAAAAATACTTAAAGAATATAGAAACTTCATGGTTTAAAAAGGATAATAAGGTAGATTTAACAGGAACTGACCAAAATGAGGTATTTGCCAATATAGAAGGACTAATATATAACTTGTTGATTAATTATATGTCAAATGATATGAATTCAATTAAGTTAGATGATAAATTAGCTATGGATATTTCGGTTATGAAAGAGATATCTTATGAGTTGAACACATATATCAATAGCTTTATGGAAGAGAAGTTAAGTAATTTAGAAGGTGAAGAAAAAGCCGAAAAGATGATTAATAAAGGATATTGGATAGATATATTAAAAGGTATAGAAGAAATAAATAGTAAATATAAAAATTATATGTTTAAATTATAAAAATAGAGCTATTGATATATCAATAGCTCTTATTATTTTTAGTGGTGGCAACCGCCTCCACAAGATCCACATCCACCTTCAACTTCGATAACTGGTTTTAAAGATAAACCTCTTCCACCGTTTTCTTCTGAAGATAATAATTTAAATCCACCAAATTCATCGATTAATTTTGATTCAGCTATGAAAGTAATATCATTCATAGTTTCAACTACGTCATTTTCATTAGCATCGTCAACAGTTATGTTAAATGCTGGACCACTACATCCAAACCCTGCTAAGTTAATTCTTATGCTGAATTTTTCTATTTCATTATCTTGTAAAAATGCCTTAAATTCGTTGTATGCTTCTTCGCTTATTATAAATTTATTCATATTTATTCACCTCATATTATTTATATTCAAATTATATTTATAGTATACCATAATAGTCGGAAATGGCAAGAGGTTTTTTAGGTATATATTGTAAAATAATAACATATGAGAAAAACCTTGAAATTTCTATAAATTGTAAATATAATATTTACTATGTTTAGCATAATATAAAGTGTATAATGGTATTGGGATAAAATTAAAGTACGAAAAATAGAAAGGGATTGTTAAGATTGAAGCCTTTTGATAGAGACTATGTCTTAAGTAAAATAAAGGAATATAATAGGAAGATAAGACCTCGTAAAATTGGTGATTTTGAGATAAAGAGGATAGATGGATTACAAGGAATCGTTCAAGGGTACTTGTATGAAAGAAAAGATAGAATAAGGTTAAAGATAGCAGAACTAGTTCATGATTACGATCATGTTTGGATGAGACTAACACCTTTAGAAATAGAAGGTTCATATTTTGCTATAGAAAGAGCAAAAGGAAAAGTTGGTATAGTAGGACTAGGTCTTGGATATGTTGCTCAAGAAATGGCAAAGAAAGAAGAAGTAGATGAGGTTATAGTTTATGAAGTAAGCAAAGATGTAATTGATTTATATAATTGCAATTTCAAAGATAATCCTAAGATTACTATTATTAATAAAGATGCTTTTGAAGCAGAATCAGAAGAATTTGATTTTTTCTATGCCGATATTTATGAATATAAAATAACTAGTCAGATTGTTAAAGATTATGAAGCTTTTAATACTTTACATAAGATAGAGGAATATTCATTTTTTGGAATGGAACATTTTTTATTAAGCTGTAGCTATGAAGAAATAGTATGGGTTTATATACCAGAAAATTGGATGGAAATGGCTAGAGAAGCTTATGATGCATTAGAACAATCAGAATTATTAGATTATTATAAGCCTCTAGATAAAGAGATTGTTAGTGCAGTTTTACAAAAATTTAAAATAGTTCTTGATAAGATGTAGTGAAAGCTACATCTTTTTTTATATAGTTGTCATAAAATAAGTTAAACATATGAAAAAATTAGTAAAATACAATAATTTGTAGTATTAAATTTCTTGAGAAAATATAATTGTTAAAGATAAAATTAAAATATAATTACATAATACTTTAATATAGTTAATTAATTTTTATTTCTTAATTTACAATATAGATAACATATTTTCGATAAAAACTTTTGCAAGTATCTAAAAGATAAGTACATATATAGTACCTTAATCAATGAACATAGTAATCAAATTTATATATGAAAGTGAGAGAATTATGTTTTTTAAAAGTAATTATTTAAAAGAAAATAAATATCATAAATTAAAAATAAATTTGATTATATTATACTTATTAAACTTATCTGATTTATTTTTTACTAAACTTCTTTTGAAACTTGAACCTACAATGTTTATAGAAGCTAATGTTTTTTTAGCACCAGTAATAGATGGAGTATTGCCATACTTTTTTAAAATTGTAGTTATAGCAGTAATTCTTTATTATTGGTACTTTAGAAGTAGATATTCAAATGAAAAAGAAATTAAGAGATCATTAATTGCCAGTATAGGATTAGTGAGTTTTTATATGTTAATAAATTTATTACATCTATTTAATGTGGGATTTATGATTTTAAATTGGCAATATTAATTAGCTTTATAACTTAAGTTTATGAAAAAAAGGTGGATTAAAAAATCCACCTTTTTCTAGTTTATAGACTGACTGAATTGCAATAGCCTAATTAATTTAGTTAATTATAAAATTACTTTACAACAATATTAACAAGTCTACCTTTAATAACTATAACTTTAACTATTGTCTTGCCTTCAGTAGCTTGAACTATAGCTTCATCAGCTAAAGCAGCAGCTTTAATTCCTTCTTCATCTAAATCAGAAGCAACGTTAATTCTAGCCTTAATCTTACCATTAACTTGGATAGCTATTTCTATTTCATCTTTAACAAGAGCTTTAGCATCATATGAAGGCCAAGCTTCGTTAAATACTGAATAAGAACCAGTTAATAGATTCCATTGTTCTTCAGCAAAGTGAGGAGCAAATGGAGCTAAGATTTTTATAAAGCTTTTACAAACTGTATTTAAGAATTCTAAGTTCTTAACTTCTTCTTTAATGTATTTAGATAAAGCATTTATGAATTCCATCATTCTTGCTATAGCAGTGTTAAATTGCATCTTATCAGCATCTTCAGTAACGCCCTTAATAGCATTGTTTAACCAGAAGTTTAGTTCTTTTTCAGCTTTATCCATTGTAGTTTTATTATTTTCACCACTTTGAATAGCTTCTCTACACATATCAAGGTATCTTTCTATTCTATCAACGAATCTAGCTACTGACTTAATACCGTCATCACTCCAAGCTCCACCTTCTGTGTAAGCAAAACCAAACATTAGGTACATTCTAAATACGTCAGCACCGTATTCTTTAATGTAATCATCTGGAGATATTGTATTTCCTTTAGATTTTGACATCTTTAATCCGTCTGGTCCTAGGATAAGTCCTTGGTGAGTTAAGCTCTTAAATGGTTCATCGAAGCTTAAGTAACCCATATCTCTTAAAGCTTTAGTAATAAATCTTGCATATAATAAGTGCATACAAGCATGCTCTGGTCCACCAACATATTTGTCAACTGGAAGCATCTTATCTACTAATTCCTTATCAAATGCCTTTTCAGTGTTCTTATTATCAACATATCTCATTTGATACCAAGATGAACAGACGAATGTATCTAATGTATCAACTTCTCTCTTAGCTGGTTTACCACAGCAAGGACAAGTAGTATTTACGAACTCTTCACACTTAGCAAGTGGTGATTTACCATCTGGAGCAAATTCAACGTTGTATGGTAATTCTACTGGAAGATCTTTTTCAGGAACTGGAACAGCACCACAATCATCACAGTATATTATTGGAATTGGGGCACCCCAGTATCTTTGTCTTGAAACTAACCAGTCTCTTAATCTGTAATTAACTTTAGCAGAACCTAAGTTGTTCTCAGAAAGTTTTGCAACTATAGCCTCCTTAGCTTCTTCAGTAGTTAATCCATCAAATTCTCCAGAGTTAACTAGTTTTCCATATTCACAGTATGGAAGTTCGATTTCTTCGCCTTTTTTGCTCACTATAACTCTTTCTATTGGTAAGTTAAACTTAGTAGCAAAAGCAAAATCTCTTTCATCATGAGCAGGAACAGCCATAACAGCACCAGTACCGTAAGTTGCAAGTACGTAGTCACCAACCCAGATTGGAACTTCTTTACCGTTTATAGGATTTATAGCATATGAACCAGTAAATACACCAGTTTTTTCTCTTGATAGAGATTGTCTTTCTATATCAGATTGCTTCTTAGCAGCCTCTTTATATTCTTCAACTGCAGCTTTATTTTCAGCAGTAGTTAATTTATCCACTAATTCATTTTCAGGAGCTAAAACAACATAAGTAACACCATTTAAAGTATCAACTCTAGTTGTGAATACATCAAAGCTAAGATCTGAATCCTTAACCTTGAAAGTAACTTCAGCACCAGTAGATTTTCCTATCCAGTGCTTTTGCATAGCAACTGTCTTTTCAGGCCAATCTAAAGTATCTAGTTTTTCTAATAGTTCATCAGCATACTCAGTTATTTTGAAGAACCATTGAGTTAAGTCTTTTTTAGTAACTTCAGTTGAACATCTTTCACAAGCACCATCAACTACTTGCTCATTAGCTAAAACTGTATTACAAGATGGACACCAGTTTACAGGAGCTTTCTTTCTGTAAGCTAATCCGTTCTTTAATAATTGTAAGAACACCCATTGAGTCCATTTATAATATTCAGGAGTACAAGTTATAACTTCATTTTCCCAGTTAAACATAGCCCCCATAGCTCTTAATTGTTCTTCCATTGTATTGATATTCTTTTCTGTAGAATCCCAAGGGTGGATACCTGTTTTAATTGCAAAGTTTTCAGCTGGTAATCCGAAAGCATCAAATCCCATTGGTTGGAATACGTTGTAGCCTTGCATCTTTTTTAATCTTGCCCAAGAATCAACAGGTCCATAGTTAAACCAGTGACCAGCATGTAATTGGCTTCCTGATGGATAAGAGAACATCTCTAAAACATAAAGCTTTTCACCTTCGGCATCAGGATTAAATTTATAAAGTTCAGTTTCTTCCCACTTTTTTTGCCATTTTTTATCTATGGCAGTTCCGTAGTTACTCATATTTAAAACCTCCTCGTTTAGTCAATTATAAATTAAAAAAAGCCCTCATCTCAATTAAGAGACGAAAGGCATTGTTTCGCGGTACCACTCTTATTAAAACTTTAACTTATAACAGTTTAAAGTTTTCACTCAAATCCGTAACGGGGAATCCGTACTTGCTTTTAACAAGTAAGCTCAAAGGCAAGTTCCTATAATTGTATCACTGTTTTCCACCAAACAACAGCTCTCTATAGATTACAAAAATATAGTACTACTCCTTATCAGTGCAATAATTATTTATAAAAATATGTATTAATTATATAGTAAGTGGTTGTGATAAGTCAATAATGATATAAAAAATGAAAGACAATATTATAAATTAATATATGAAATTATAATATATGATTAATTATCTAATAAGAATATTAAATGCATTTTTGATAAAACTAAACTAAGAAATAATATTTTACAAAGGATGGAGTGTTTTTATGGCAATTTTAAACAGTATTCTAGGGATAGCGTTTATATTCCTAGTAGCTTTTTTGCTTTCGAACAACAAGAAAAAGATAAATTGGAGAACTATTATAATTGGATTTTTAATTCAATTTGGATTTGCGCTTGCTGCATTAAAATGGAGCGTAGGTAAATTTATATTAAGCAAAATAGCATTAGGAGTACAGTCTGTAATAAACTATGCAAATGAAGGAATAAAATTCTTATTTGGTTCATTAACTAATGATGGAAGTATATTTGCAGTTAATGTATTAGGGGTAATAATATTCATATCAGCAGTAGTTTCAGTATTATACTACTTAGGTATTATGCAATTTGTTATAAAAATAATAGGTGGAGCCTTATCTAAACTTTTAGGTACTTCTAAGTTAGAAACTATATCAGCTTCAGCTAATATATTCTTAGGTCAAACAGAAGCACCACTTTTAATTAAGCCTTATGTTGAAAAACTTACTGAATCAGAACTATTCACAGTAATGGTTGGTGGATTAGCTTCAGTTTCAGGTTCAATTTTAGTTGGGTACTCTTTACTAGGTATTCCAATAGAATATTTAGTATCTGCAAGCTTTATGTCAGCACCAGCAGGACTTATTATGGCTAAGATTATAATACCTGAATTAAAACAAGCAAAAGTAAATGATCAAATAGAAATGGTAAAAGATGATTCTGCAAATGTTGTTGATGCAGCAGCTAAAGGAGCTATAGATGGATTAGGTTTAGTTTTAAATATAGCGGCAATACTTTTAGCATTTGTAGCTTTAATAGCACTTATTAATGGTGTAATAGGATGGGTTGGAGGATTCTTCGGAATAGCTAACCTAAGCTTACAATCTATTTTAGGATATATTTTTGCACCAGTAGCAACAATAATTGGTGTGCCGATGAAAGAATCAATTGCAGTAGGTTCGTTAATAGGTCAAAAGATTATATTAAATGAATTCGTAGCATTTACAAGTCTTTCACCACTAATGGAAACATTATCTGCTAAAGCTTCAGCAATAGCAACATTTTCACTATGTGGCTTTGCTAATATTTCATCTATAGCAATCCTTATTGGTGGAATTGGTGGTATGGCACCAAGTAGAAAAGGGGATATAGCGAGATTAGGATGGAAAGCTATTATAGCAGGAACTTTAGCTAACCTTCTAAGCGCAACAATAGCAGGACTTTTATTAACAATATAGTTTAAATAATACCCTCTGAGATAAATCTAATTATTAGATAGCTTTAGAGGGTATTTTTTATTGATAAAATTAATAACTTAATATAGATATTTATTAAATAGATTATTGATATAATGACAAATTTTAATTGTATTATAATATAGGAAAATTTAAATTGTATTATTTTGAGTATTGATATTATGAAAAATTTTTATATAATAAGAATGTTTGTAATGTTTTATATTTAAAATAGGAGGTAAAGATATGAGCTGTTTAGGAAATATAGTGTGGATAATATTTGGCGGATTCTTTGGAGCTATAGGATGGATATTTACAGGAATATTATGGTGCATAACTATAGTTGGAATACCTGTGGGAAAACAATGTTTCAAAATGGCAAAGTTACAATTCTCACCATTTGGGAAAGAAGTTATAACTGTAAGTGATAGTAGTACAAGCCTTATTTTAAATATATTTTGGATAATCTTTGGTGGATTTGAATTATGCATAGCTAATCTTATAAGTGCATTGATTTTATGTATAACAATAGTAGGTATACCATTTGCAGTTCAAAGTTTAAAGTTAGCTAAACTATCATTAATGCCCTTTGGGAAAAAAGTAAAATAAGCATATTAAACTTGGTATTTAAAAGTACTAAAGTTAAATAAATTTATACAAAAGAAAAGGAGAAAATATGGCAATTTTAAACAGTATAGTAGGAATTGTTTTTATTTTTCTAGTAGCTTTCTTATTATCAAATAATAAGAAGAAAATAAACTGGAGAACAATTATAATTGGATTTTTAATTCAATTCGGATTTGCTGTTGCTGCATTAAAATGGAGCGTAGGTAAATTTGTATTAAGCAAAATAGCATTAGGAGTACAATCTGTAATAAACTATGCAAATGAAGGGATAAAATTTTTATTTGGTTCACTAAATAATGATGGAAGTATATTTGCAGTTAATGTATTGGGAGTAATTATTTTTACATCAGCAATAGTAGCAGTTCTGTATTATTTAGGTGTAATGCAATTTGTAATAAAAATAATAGGTGGGGCACTATCCAAACTTTTAGGAACATCAAAGTTAGAAAGTTTATCAGCTTCTGGTAATATATTCTTAAGTCAAACAGAAGCACCGCTTTTAATAAGACCTTATGTTGAAAAATTAACTGAGTCAGAGCTTTTCACTGTAATGGTTGGAGGGGTTGCATCTGTATCTGGATCAGTATTAGTTGGATATTCATTACTTGGTATTCCAATAGAATATCTTGTTTCTGCAAGCTTTATGGCAGCTCCTGCAGGACTTATTATGGCTAAGATTATAATACCTGAATTAAAACAAGCAAAAGCAAATGAACAAGTTGAAATGGTAAAAGATGATTCAGCAAATGTTGTTGATGCAGCGGCTAAAGGTGCTATAGATGGATTAGGTTTAGTTTTAAATATAGCAGCAATACTTTTAGCATTTGTAGCTTTAATAGCACTTATTAATGGATTAATAGGATGGATTGGAGGATTCTTCGGAATAGCTAACTTAAGCTTACAATCTATTTTAGGATATATTTTTGCACCAGTAGCAACAATAATTGGTGTACCGATGAAAGAATCAATTACAGTAGGTTCATTAATAGGACAAAAGATTGTATTAAATGAATTCGTTGCATTTACAAGCCTTTCACCATTAATGGCAACATTATCTACTAAAGCTGCAGCAATAGCAACGTTCTCACTATGCGGTTTTGCTAATATTTCATCTATAGCAATTCTTATTGGTGGAATTGGTGGTATGGCACCAAGTAGAAAAGGTGATATAGCAAGATTAGGATGGAAAGCTATTATAGCAGGAACTTTAGCTAATCTTCTAAGCGCAACAATAGCAGGACTTTTATTAACAATATAGTTTAAATAATACCTCTGAGGTAAATCTAATTATTAGATAACCTTAGGGGTTATTTTTTTGTTTATAAAATTATATTTAAAAAATTCTAAAGTAACTTTATATATTACTTTTTATGTTAACTTAGAATTTTTTATCTTAAGAAATTTTTAATAATTATCTTGAAAGAATTGTAAGATTTCTATTCTATTATATATATAAGAAGAATCTAGATTGTTAGAAGTCTTAAAAGAGGATGATATGATAATTCTCATGATATAATAAATAAATGAAGAAAGGGGAGTAGGAACATATGAATAAAAATAGAGTATTAGTAGTAGATGACGATAAGGAGATAGTTGAAGCAATTGATATATATTTAAAAAATGAAGGGATTGAAGTTATTAAGGCTTATGATGGTATGCAGGCTATAGAAGCTTTAATAGAAAAAGAAGTACATCTTATTTTAATGGATATAATGATGCCTAAAATGGATGGACTTAGAACAACTATGAAAATAAGAGAAGAAAAAAACATTCCTATTATATTAATATCAGCAAAATCTGAGGACACAGATAAAATATTAGGTTTAAATATGGGTGCTGATGATTATATAACTAAGCCATTTAATCCATTGGAAATGATTGCAAGAGTTAAATCACAGCTTAGAAGATATACTATGCTTGGAAATTTCGGAACTGTACAACAAAGAGGAGAATCTAATTCAATAATTAGTAGTGGTGGTTTATCTTTAAATCTTGATAGTAAAGAAGTTGTAGTAGACGGTGAAATTATTAAGGTAACAGCCACAGAATTTGGGATACTAGAATTACTTTTAAGAAATCAAGGAAGAGTATTTTCTATAGATGAAATTTATGAAAAAGTATGGAAAGAGCCAAGTTATAATGCTGAAAATACTGTGGCAGTTCATATTAGAAGGATTAGAGAAAAGATTGAAATAAATCCTAAAGATCCAAAATATTTAAAGGTGGTGTGGGGGATTGGATACAAAATTGAAAAATATTAAAAGTAAATATTCTGATTATATAATTTATGGTTTAATTCTTATATTATCTTCATCTATATTTTTATCTGTAATGGAAATTAGAAATAATTACAGATTTTTTTCTGAGAAGTCATTATATTTAGGTGGAGAATTAAATAGTGAAATAGAAAGTTATGCTGCAAAAGCTGTAGATTATTCTTTGTTTTATAAGTCTTCGGATTATGCAAAAGATAAAGAGAACATAACGGAAAATGATATAGAGATATGTAAAGATGAAATAAGAGTAAAGATAGAATCTGAGACATCGGAGAAAATTAATTCATTATATAATGATTCAAGTTTTAAATACATGTCAGATGAGCAGATAGAAAAGAAAATAGAAGAAGTAAGCAAAGAAGTAGAGGATAAATATAATTTTACAGATGATGAGTTTGAGCAATATGTATTAGAAAGAAAAATTAAAAGTTACAATACTTTGAGTAATGAATTAAATTCTTATAAAAACTTAAATTTTAGTGCTTATGATGAAACAACAAAAAAATGGATTAGTAATGAGAAGAAAGATATAGCCAATCTAAAAACTAATAGCGGATATTTTGCAGAAATAAATATAGCTACTAACGGAAAGTTAAGTAAGAATATTTACGTAGATGGAAAAAGCATAGAAGAAGAGGAGTATTATAATTATTATGATTACTATTATCCTTATACGTACTATGAAAGTGTAGTTTCAAGTGAAACAAAATATGAAGGCTATGATGCTGATTCGATTGAAAATCATAATATAGTAGTTTATGTTTGGATTCCTAAGCAGATAGCAAAGGGAGATTCAGTATACTCAGCATGGCAAATAGCTAATGAAAATAGAAATAGACTTTTACTTAGCGGAGTAGTTTTACTTGTATCAGTTTTAATTCTTTTATGTATAGCACGAGTGTTAAAAAAGAAGAATTATATTAATAATATAATAGATATAATAATAAATAAAATAAAGGATTATCCAATAGAGTACAAATTAGCAGTTGGATTAGGAATTTGGATAATATATATGATGAGTAGATCATCGATATATTATAAGGGATATATATCGTGGTTTAATTTTAAAAATATTATATTAACAGCAATTCTTTTTGGAGTTTGGTATATCTTATTAAGAGATTTATACTTAAATTACAAGGAAAAAACTATATTAAAAAATAATATTAGTGTAAAACTGTGGGCTCAAATTCAAGTATTGATGAAAAATGGATCAATATTTAGAAGTATTTTATTAATGTTTTTAATATATGCTACAATTGGAGGAATACTATTATTTATGGCTATGGTAGCATATGATTTATTTCCGGTATTTTTAATTGCAGGAATAGTAGTAACCATAATATTTATTATTATAGTTCTTAAAAAATTAGCTTATTTAGAAAAAATAATGGATGGGGCTAAAGATGGAGCTGAAGGAAGATTAACTTATAAGATTGAGGAAAAAGGTCAAGGTAGATTTAGAGACTTAGCTCATAATATCAATAATATGAAAGAGGGGCTAAGGGAGTCTCTTCAAAATGAAGTCAAAAGTGAAAGAATGAAAACGGAGCTTATAACTAATGTATCTCATGATTTAAAAACTCCATTAACTTCGATAATAAATTATATTGATCTTTTGAAAAGGGAAGATATAGAGCCAGAATCAGCAAGAGATTATGTTAATGTACTTGATAATAAAGCGCAACGATTAAAGGTCTTAATCGATGATTTATTTGAAGCATCAAAAGCTGCTAGTGGAGCAATGGAACTCAATATTGAAAAGATTGAAATAGTTCAATTGCTTAAACAAGTGCTTGGTGAAAATGATGAAAGAATAAGTAATCATGGATTAAGCTTAAGAGTAAATACTCCTGAAGAAAAAGTGTTTATAAAAGGTGATGGAAAAAGATTATATAGAGTATTTGAAAACTTAATTTCTAATATAGTTAAATATTCTATGGAGAATACTAGAGTATATATAGATATTATTAAAGAAGAGGAGCGTGTAAAAATAGTGATGAAAAATATTGCTGCATATGAATTGAACTTTGACGTTAATGAGATAACTGAAAGGTTTAAGAGAGCAGATGAAGCACGTACTAGTGAAGGTTCAGGCTTAGGGCTTGCTATAGCTAAGAGTATAGTGGAACTACATGGAGGAACATTTTATATAGAAGTAGATGGTGATTTGTTTAAATCCATAATAACTCTGAAATGTAGTTAAGTTTAATAAATTATATAATATTATAGGGATTGAGTTATAATAAAAAAACACCGCAACATTATTAGTAGATAATAATTATTAAATAATAATATTAAATAAAGATGTTCTAAAAAGACTACCATTAGAAATGAGGGTAGTCTTTTTTATGCTTAAATGATAACATTATCAAATGATAATTAATATCAAATAATGTGCTGGAAAATAAGATGTTTCAATAACTGAGAGTAATTATCAACTAGAAAAAATATTTAAAAAATTTCAAAAAAAGACTTGCAATTAATAATAATTATTATATAATAATAAATGTAAGGTGCATTAAGCACTGATAATAAATCGTAAGACAAAGAGTAAAAGATGTTAGAAGATAGATAATAAATGTTTGAATAAATAGGAGGATTTAATTATGAAGAAATTTGTATGTACAGTATGTGGATATGTTCATGAAGGAGATGCTGCACCAGCAGAATGTCCAGTATGTCACGTTGGAGCTGA
>NZ_CYZX01000008.1 GCF_001405015.1 Clostridium disporicum | reverse complement strand
TTATAACCTCCTATTTGTCGTGTCAAAAAACTTGTTCATTTAGAAATAATTTCATATAAATATATGAATAAAAAATAAAAAGACCGTCTACTGAAATGATTTTAAAAATCATTTCAGAGACAGCCCCTTTTTTATAGTAAAATAAATATATAAATTGGTTAGTTTAGTGAAGGTTAGGAAAGTATTAAAATATAAGATTAAAAGGAGTTATTTATGAGTATTAGATTTATATTTGGTAGAGCAGGTACTGGAAAAAGTAAGTTCTGCTTAGATCAGATAAGAAAAAAGATAGACAATGATGATGATAATAAGTTAATTCTCCTTGTTCCAGAGCAGTATACATTTCAAAGTGAAAAAAAGTTATTAAGTGAAATAGGAGAAAGAGCATTACTTAGAGCTGAGGTTTTAAGCTTTAAAAGAATGGCTAATAGAGTTTTTGATGAATGTGGTGGAAGGACAAATAAGATAGTTAGTGATTCGGGTAAAAACATGCTTATTTATAAGCTTTTAAAAGAAAAAGGTGATGACCTTAAATACTTTAATAGAATAAGTAAGCAACAAGGATTTATAAGCACAGTATCTAAAACAATCACTGAATTTAAAAAGTATAATATTTCCGAGGAAATTTTACATGAAAAACAAGAAAGTATAGAAGATAAAGATTTAAAAGAGAAGATAAGTGATTTAGTGGATATTTATACTAACTTTAATGAGACTTTACATAGAAAATATATTGATGGAGAAGATGTATTAACAATCCTTGCTGATAAATTAAAAGAGTGTAGTTTATATGATGGAGCTGAAATATGGGTTGATGAATTTACAACATTTACTCCACAACAATTAGAAGTAATATTATTGTTAGCTAAAAAGTGTAAAACAGTGAATATAACTTTATGTACTGATAATTTAGAATTATCTAGTGAAGATGATACAGATATTTTTGATGTTATAAAGAATACTGAAAATAGGATTCTTAAAGGTATGGAAGAAAATAATATATCGTATATGGAACCTATAAATTTAAATAAAAAATCTCCTTATAGATTTCAAGATAGTGAAGAATTAAAGCATCTTGAAAGACATTTCTTTTCTTATCCTTTTAGAACTTTTACAGGCAAGTGTAAAGATATAAGAATATATAAAGCAAATAATAATTACAGTGAAATTGAATATGTAGCTCAAGACATACTTAAACTTGTTAGAGATAAAGGATATAGATATAGAGATATAGCCGTTGTTTGTAGAGATATAGATAGTTATGAGAAAATAGCAACTGTTATTTTAAATGAGTATGATATTCCATTTTTCTTAGATAAAAAGAGGGAGATATTAGATAATCCTTTAGTTGTTTTAATAATATCAGCTTTAGAAGTTATAATATCAAATTGGTCTTATGAAAGTGTATTTAAGTATGTTAAAAGTGGCCTTATAAAATTAGACCAATATCATATTGATAGACTAGAAAACTATATATTAGCGAATGGGATAAAGGGCTTTAAGTGGACTAGAGATTTGTATGAAGCTAATGCAGAGGAAATGTCTGATGAAGAAAAGCAAATGGCTGATATTATGGAGGAAATAAGAGAGCCAATAATGGTTTTATCTAAAAAAATAAAAAATGATGTTACAGTAAGAAAATACTGTGAAGCTATATATGAATTCTTATTAGATATACAAGCTTTAGAAACTATGGAAGAATGGCTTGAAAATTTCAATAGTATTGGATTACAAGATAAGATAAAGGAATATGAACAAGTACCATCTATAGTTATGGATATCTTAGATCAAGCTGTTGAAGTATTAGGGGATGAAGTATTAGATATAAATACTTTTACAAGAATCCTTAGAACTGGCTTTGAAGAGCAAGAAGTTGGTGTAATTCCAATGGCCTTAGACCAGGTTAATATAGGTGATATAGCAAGAATAAAAGGTAGAGATGTAAAGGCTTTATATATTGTAGGAGTAAATGATGGTGTATTACCTTCTACAAATAAAGATGAAGGTATATTGTCTGATAGGGATAGAATTGAGTTAAGAGAACTAGGAATAGAATTGGCTTCAGATACAAGAAGTAGAGTTTTTGAAGAACAGTTTATGGTTTATACAGCATTAACTATTGCATCAGAATATTTAATGATAACTTATCCTATGGCTGATTTTGAAGGAAAGTCCTTAAGACCATCTATAGTTATTCCTAGAATAAAGAAGATTTTTAAAGGTCTAAAAGAAGAAAGTGAATTTTATAATGAAGGTTTAAATGGTGATGAGTATTATAAGATAACAGCACCAATACCAACATTTAATGAACTTGTTGGAGCTTTAAGAAGAGAATGTGAAAAGGAAAAAATAGAAGAGTATTGGCTACAAGCATATAAGTGGTTTGAGAAGAATGATGATTTTGCTAAGAGAGCTGATATCATCTTTAAAGGATTAAAATACTCAAATTTAGCTGAAAAGATTCCAAGAGAAAAAATCAAAAAATTATATAGTAATGATAACGGAAGGCTTATATTTAGTGTATCTAGATTAGAGAAATATGCTCAATGTCCATTTAGCTATTATGTTCAGTATGGATTAAAGGCTAAAGATAGAAAGGTTTATGAGTTTTCAGCACCTGACTTAGGTTCATTTATGCATGAAATCTTAGATCAGTTTACAAACAAGATAAAGAAAGAACATATGCTATGGTCTGAATTATCTAAGGATAAATGTAGAGATATAGTAAATGAATTAGTAGATACGAAGCTTAAGAATGAATCTAATTCAATTTTAAATAGTAATAAGAAATACATGTATTTCTCAGAAAGATTTAAAAAGACAATAACTAAATCCGTTACAGTTATTTCAGAGCAAATGAGAAGAGGAGAATTTGAAATATTTAAAAATGAATTTGATTTTGGAGATTTTAAAGATTCAGACCCAATAGAATTAAAGCTACCATCTAATGAAAGTGTTTATTTAAAAGGTAGAGTAGATAGAATTGACAAAGTTGAGCTAGATGGAGAAACATATATAAGAATAGTAGATTATAAGACTGGCTCAAAGAGTTTTGATTTAAGTGAATTATATTATGGACTTCAAATACAGCTTTTAGTTTATTTAGATGCAATATTAAGAAATTCTAAGAAGATTCTTAGTAAGCAGTGTATGCCAGGAGCAATTCTTTATTTCAGAATAGATGACCCTATAATAAAGTCTAAAAAATCACTATCAGAGGATGAGATAAAGGATGAAGTTCTTAAAAAGCTAAAGATGAATGGCTTAATCTTAAAAGATGCTGATTTAGTTAGAGCTATGGATAATACTATGGAGACTTATTCATTAATAATTCCTGCTAAGTTTAATAAAGATGGAAGCTTTTCAAATAGTAGTTCTGTAATATCTGAAGAGCAGTTTGATATATTAAGAAAATATGTCAATGACAAGATGGTAGAACTATGTGAAGATATGCTAAGTGGAGATGTTAAGATAGAACCTTGTAAATCATCAAAGGTTACATATTGTGACTATTGTGATTACTCATCTATATGTCAGTTTGATACTTCAATAAAGGATAATAAGTATAGAATAATAGTTAAGAAGAATAAAGAAGAAGTATGGGAAGCAATAGAAGAAAAGGTTCAGAAGGAGGAATAGTAGAGTTATGGGAGAGACTAAATGGACTAAAGAACAGTCGGAAGCAATATATACAAGAAGATGTAACTTGTTAGTAGCAGCGGCGGCTGGTTCAGGAAAAACAGCTGTATTAGTAGAAAGAATAATTCAAATAATCACAAATGAAGAAAATCCAGTAGATATAGATAAGTTATTAGTGGTTACATTTACAAGTGCAGCAGCTGCAGAGATGAGAGAGAGAATAGCAAATGCTATATCTAAAAAATTAGAAGATAGACCGGACTCTAAAAGTCTTCAAAAACAATTAACTCTTTTAAGTAGAGCAAATATTACTACTATGCATTCCTTTTGTTTAGATGTAATTAAAAACTATTTCTATACTATAGATTTAGACCCAAGCTTTAGAATTGCAGATGATACAGAATGTACTCTTATGAAAAATGAAATAATTGAAGAGCTTTTTGAAGAATTATATGAAAATGATGACGATAATTTTAAAACTTTAGTTGAATCTTATAGTGGTTCAAGAGATGATGAAAAATTAAAAGATATGATTTTAAGATTATATAGCTTTTCAATGAGTGGGCCTTGGCCAGAAAAATGGCTTAGTGAAAAGGCAGAAGAATTTAATATAGAGACAGTTGCTGATTTAGATAAAACCGAGTGGATTAATGTATTAAGAAGTAATTTAGGTGTAGAGTTAAATGGCTTTATAAATATGATGAATAAAGCTATCGAAATAATAAAAGAAACAGATGGCTTAGAACCGTATATAGAGACATTTACTACAGAGCTATCTTATTTAGATAATGCGTATGCTTCTCTAAATGGTGGATTAGAAGAAATGTATAAAGCTTTTAAACTAATAAGCTTTGGTAGAATTCCAGTAGTAAGAAAAAATAAAGTATCAGATGAAAATGCTCAAGCCACAGTTAAAGGCATAAGAGATTCGATAAAGAAGAAGCTTGCAAAGCTTATAGAGGATAGTTTTACTTTTACGCCTGAAGAAGCATTAGAAGGTATAAAGAGAGTTTATCCATGTATGAAAACTTTAGCTAATATAACATTAGAGTTTGGCGAGAGATTTACTCAAAGGAAGAGAGATAAGAATCTTTTAGACTTTAACGATTTAGAGCACCTATGCTTAAAAATATTAATAGATAAAGATGAAGATGGCAATGTAATTCCTTCACAAGTTGCAGAACATTTTAGAGAGTATTTTGATGAGGTTTTAGTAGATGAATATCAAGATTCTAATAATGTTCAAGAGACCATAATAGATTTAGTTTCTAGAAAAAATTTAGATGAACCTAATGTATTTATGGTTGGAGATGTAAAACAAAGTATATATAGATTTAGGCAAGCTAAACCAGAACTATTCTTAGATAAATATAATAGGTATCCTCTTGAAGAAGGCGGTAGAGATAGAAAGATTCAATTATATAAAAATTTCCGTAGTAGAGAGGAAGTAATTAGCGGCTCAAATTATATATTTAAGATGGTTATGTCTACTATAGTTGGTGAGCTTGAATATACAGATGAAGAAGCATTAAATTTAGGTGCTAGCTATAAGGAAAATACTGATTTAGATACTGTTGTAGGTGGAGAAATCGAACTACATATATTAGATAAGTCAGGAATTGCTAAGGTTGAAGAAGTTGAGGTAATAGAAGAAAGAGAAGATGGGGAAAAGGTTGAAGAGGAAGAAGATGTTGATTCTATAGCCCTAGAAGCTAAGATTATAAGTAAAAGAATAAAAGAGTTGTTTACTGAAAAAGATGGAAAAACTTTTAAAGTATTTGATAAAGATACTAATGAATATAGAAATATAAAGTATAAAGATATTGTTATCTTACTTAGAGCTACGAAAAATTGGTCAGAAATATTTTTAGAAGAGCTAGGGAATGAAGGAATACCAGTGTATGCAGATACAGGTAGTGGTTATTTTGAGTCTATAGAAATAAGAACAATAATGTCTTTATTAAAGATAATAGATAATCCACTTCAAGATGTCCCTATGATAGCAGTATTAAGATCGCCAATAGTAGGGTTTTCAGCTGAAGAGTTAAGTGATTTAAGATTATTAAATAAAGATTTATATTTTTATGAAATTATAAAAGAAGTTTCAGAAGGAAATATAGAAGCTAATAAAGAGTTAAAAGAAAAGTGTATATCTATTATAGATAACTTAAATGTATGGAGAGAAAAATCAGTATACACTCCAATAGATGAATTTATATGGTATCTATATATGGATACAGCTTATTACGGATATGTTGGAGCAATGCCTAATGGTAAGTTAAGACAGGCAAACTTAAAGATTTTATTCCAAAGAGCTAAACAGTTTGAAAGCACAAGCTTTAAAGGATTATTTAACTTTATAAACTTTATAAATAAGTTAAGAAAATCCTCAGGAGATATGGGAAGTGCAAAGGTACTTGGAGAAAATGAAGATGTAGTTAGAATTATGAGTATTCATAAAAGTAAAGGTCTTGAGTTCCCAGTAGTATTCTGTGCAGGTACAGGAAAGCAATTTAACTTAATGGATTTAAATTCATCTATTCTTTATCATGAAGAGCTAGGCTTTGGACCTGATTATGTAAATTTAGAAAAAAGAAATGCTTATACTACATTAGCAAAGGAAGCTATAAAGAAAAGAATTAGACTTGAAACATTATCCGAAGAAATGAGAATTCTTTATGTAGCATTTACAAGAGCAAAAGAGAAGTTAATAATAACAGGAGCTACAAGAGATTTAGAAAAAGCTATTAATAATTGGGTTTCTTCAGCATCATTAGATGAAAAAATAATATTACCTTCAGAAGTATTGAAAGGAAAGTCATACTTAGATTGGATTGCCTTAGCTATGTGTAAGCATGCTGATGGAGAAATATTAAGAGAAGTAGCAGGAGTAACAAGGGATCTTGTTAGAGTTGATTATTCTAAATGGAAGATTAAGTTCTGGAATAAAGATTTATTAATTACTAACAAGGAAATTGAAGTAGTAGATGAACAAAATGAAATAAATTTAATTGAAGAGGCTGAAAATATTAAATCTATAGATAAAGAAATAGAAAGAAGACTTGGATATAAATATAAGTATAAAGAAGGAGCAATGCTTCCAAGTAATGTATCTGTATCAGATTTAAAGATGAGTGATTATGAATATGATGGAATAGCAACTTTAGAAATATTCAAAGAAAAGCCTCTAATTAAGCCAAAATTCTTACAAGAAGAAAAAGGATTAAGTGCAGCTGAAAGAGGAACTATAATGCATTATGTTATGCAAAAACTGAATTTAAGTAGAGTTAACTCTATAAGTGAGATAAAAGCACAAATTGAAGAAATGGTATTAGATAAATCTCTTACAGAACAAGAGGCATCAACGATTTGGTTTAAAAAGATATATAACTTCTATACTAGCGATTTGGGAAAAAGAGTATTAAAAGCTTTCAATAATAATAATTTAGTTCGTAGGGAGTTTCCTTTCTTTACAGAGGTAAGTAGTTTACAGTTAGGAGAAAATTTAGAAAAAAAAATTTACGAAGATGAAAAGGTAAGACTTCAAGGTATTATAGATCTTTTCTTCCAAGAAGAGAATGAAATAGTTCTTGTAGATTATAAAACTGATTATGTAGAAGAAGGAAAAGAAGAAGATATTATAGATAGATATAGAACTCAACTTGCTTATTATAAAGAAGCTTTAGAAAAAGTAACAGGAAAGCAGGTAAAGGAAAGTTACCTTTATTTATTTTATATTGATAAAGTTGTTAGGTTATAGTGAGGGTTCATTTCATAGAGATGATAGATATATAATACTGTGACTTACATAACTTATATTAATTATTTTGTGAAAGTCAAGAAAAGCATTGAAATTACTAACTTTATAACATGATATACATGACTTACGTAAATTTAATGAGTATAATATGCAAAATAAAAAAATTAAAAAAGAAAAACTCATTTAGATATATATTATATAAAAAATAGGTAAGTCATGTATGTCAGTATTAAAAATATTATATAAACTCAGCAATATCAGTTGGTAGAGATGACTCACATAACAAATAGGTTAAATAAGTTAATGTGAGTCATTTAAGTTATTTAAATAACTTTTTGATAAGTTTATAAGTTTATCTTTAGAGTTTAAGTTTTTATCATCAAGTACTTTTTCTAATAAGTAATTAAGAATATCACCTAAAACTTTTCCGGGTTTTAAATCTAACTCTTTTATTAAAATTGAACCATCTATATCTAAATCTTTAATAGTTAAAGGTTCCTTATTTTCAAGTATTTCTTTAGTTTTGTTTGATATATAATCTACTTTGGTTAAAAACGGAACAGGATCCCATAATGAATTTATATCTGCTCTCTGTAATTCAAATAAAATAAATATATTTTTTGGACCAACTCGATTTAATAATCTTTTAATTTCACCATCAGTAGGCATATAGCTAGGCATTAGAACTAAATGGTCATAAATTATAGCACATACTCTATCAATAGTTTCATTATCAAACTTCAACCTTTTTAATATGTCTTTAGTCATATTAGCGCTTTCTATGTTGTGCTCAGGAAAGTAGTGATGACCATTTGGTAAGGCTACTAAGGTATTAAGCTTACCAACATCATGAAATAAAGCTGATAGTCTAAGAAGAAGGTCAGATTCAGTATTATTTATTACTTTCAAAGTATGTTCAAAAACATCTCTATTATGGTTATTACACAATGGAGTATATTGAACTAAAGAATTTATCTCAGGTAAAACTAATTCTAAAATTCCTGTATCTCTTAAAAGAATAAGACCTTTTGATGGATTATCACTTACAAGTAATTTACATAGCTCATCTCTAATTCTTTCAATACTTATATTTTTAATTAAGTTACAATTACCTTTAATTGCATTTAGCGTATTAGTCTCTATAGTGAAATTTAATTGAGCACTGAATCTGATAGCTCTAAGCATTCTAAGAGCATCTTCTTGAAATCTTATATTAGGGTCACCAACAGCTTTAATAATCTTATTATTAAGATCATTTAAACCACCAAAATAATCTACTAAGCCAGCTTTATCATTATAAGCAAAGGCATTTATGGTAAAATCTCTTCTAGACAAATCTTCTTTTAAATTTGAAACGAAATGAACAGATTCTGGGCGTCTATTATCAACATACTTTCCTTCAGTTCTATAGGTGGTTACTTCGAAGTTCTCTTTTTCTATAACTACAGTAATAGTACCGTGTTCTATACCAGTAGGAATTGTTTTTGAAAATAGATTTTCTGTGATATTAGGTGTAGCTGAAGTTGTAATATCATAGTCTTTAGGAGAAAGACCTAAAAGGCTATCTCTAACGCAGCCACCAACCATATAAGCTTCATAATTATTTTGATAAAATGTATCTATAATATATTTAACATTTTTAGGAATATTAATATTCATCAAATTCATCCTTACTATAAAATAAAATATAATTTTATTTTAGCATAATAAAAATAAAACTACCTAATATTAGTGAATTAAAAAAATGATTAATATAGAAATGTTTTAAATAATTCCTATATTAATCATTAATTATTTTTTCTTAATTATTAGTTTATTATTACTTTTGTATCATCAGGCATGTTTTCAAATAGCCATTTTGAATCTTCAACAGCCAATCTGATACAGCCATGAGATGCAGGAACTCCTAAAGTATAATCAACTATTGTATTTTGAGTTTCGTCATAAGGTAGTGAATGGAATAAATAATCACCCCAGAATTGAACCCAATACTTGCCACCTTGTTCATATTCATCAGAGTAGAACCAATCACCACGTCCTGTTATAGTATATACACCCTTAGGTGTAGCCTCACTTTCTATTCCGCTAGAACAAGGAAAATCTCTTTCTAAGGTCCAATTATTACTAGAACCTTCATAAACATAAGTTTTTTGATCATTTAAATTTACATATATAAGATACGGTGTATTACTTTCTATATTTAATGTATTTATTGTTTCAGAATTTAGATTTTGTAATAATGATGTAGAAGTAGGTTGAGCATTATCTATATAATATTGTGAAGATAAATATTCCTCTCTAGCTATTTCTATAGAAGATATTTTGTTTTGTATATCTTTATCAGTAGAAGATACAATTGATTCGTCTACATTTGATAATAAATCTATAGCTTTTGTATAATAATCTTCTTCAGATAATTTATCAGCTTCATTAAATAGAGACTGTTTATAAGAGTCCTTACATTTTTCTATATAGTCTTGTGCTGTATTATAATATTCAAGCTGAGAGTAAGGTATTTTAGAAAGCATCTCTATAGCTTCTGAATACTGACCTACATTATATTTTTCTAATGCTAAATCTAAATAATGTTTATAAAGTGAAGAATCTTCTAATACATAGTCTTGATCTAAAGTTAAGATTAATTTATCTAAAGATTCATCGAGAATATCATAGCTTTTTATTTCTTTAAATACAGTAACAGCCTGATCAGAAGTAATATTATTATTTTTTAATTCATTACACAATGTAGTTATAATAGAAGTAAAGTATTTAGATACTTCTGATGTCATAGCTTTTTTCTTTAGTTTTAAAACAAAACTATTATCAGATAAAGTTTCTTTTGCATCATTAAAATCACATTGATTAAATTCTGAATAGAAAGTATTTAAAGTTTTTGAATAATTATAATTAATATAATAATTCACCGATAAAGTTAATAAAAATAGTAATACAGTAGATATTAATATTTTTAATATAGTAATTCTAGATTTTTTAAAATCCAATAAAAATCCCTCCTAAATTCGCTATATAGTAATTTTTGACCAATATTGAGAAAAATAAACAATTACTTTTAAATTTACAGAAATTATACATATAGGTCATGGAGAATTATGATATACTAAAGATAGAATAAATTCTTACATATGTGGAGGAATCATGAAAGAAAAAATAAATATGATAAATAGATTTAAGTGGAGTTTAAATCCTAAAAGATATATATATTTAGCAAAAGATACATTAGGAAAAGCTTTCTTATATGTTTTTATTCTGGCTACAATTTTTGGATTATTTCAAGGTATAACAGTTGTTAGTACAATAGGGGTAGTAGAAGAGGTTATTTATAAAGCATACCAAGATGGAAAATTAAATTTTGAAATGAAGAATGGATTGTTAAATTTTGAAACATCACCATATAAAGAAGAGCAGGGAAGTACAGTGTTATTAGTTGATACGGATAAAACTGTAGATGAAGTAGATAGCTTAAGAAATATTACTGTTCATAAGGATTTATCTACAGTAATTTTAAAGGATGGAATTGTAATTAAAAATGGTAGTGAAGAGATTGTTTATAAATATGCTGATTTTGGGTTAGATAAAATAGATTTTAATAACCAAGTAATAGATTTATTTATAAAAGAGTTAAGCGTACTAAAATATTTTATGATACCAATAATAATTATAATTAAATTTATAGATATGCTTTTCTACTCATTCATGATGTCATTAGCCGGATTATTAAGTATGCTACTAAATAAACAAAGATTATCTTATGGAAATATATTTAAGCTTGCAATGTATTCAATAACTTTACCAACTATATTAGGATTAATATTGCCTATAGGTAAATATACAATGTTTATTGGAGGTTTAATATTAATATTTGGAATAAATTTTGTTGTGTATGATGATATTATAAAGATAAATAAAAATGATATGTAATAAAAAAATCCAGTTATGCTGGATTTTTTTATTAACAAAGTAATTTAACTTTATACATTAAATTACAGTTAATAATTAGTTTTTTAGTAAAATTTTATTTAAACTTGTTTTATAAATAGAAATATGGTAAAATTTTGAATAAAGGTTTACTTGGGGAATATAGGAGGAAATATGGGAATAAGAGGTAATAATTTAGATGAAAATTTACAAATGATTATAAATGATTTTGAAGAAGAGGTTAATTATTTAAAACAAGAAAATGAAAAAAAAGAAAATTTCACTTTAAATATAACTCATGATATGCGTAGTCATCTAAATGTTATTATTTCTGCTTTACAGTTTATTGAGCACAATGATTGGAACATTAGAGATGAAAAGAGATACATGAATATAATAAAAAGAAATAGTTATAAAATATTAAAGTTAATTAATAATTTAATTGATACTAGTAGGTTAGAAAATAATTATTATAAACTAGAAAAAAGAAATATGGATATTGTATCAATGATTGAAGGCACTGTTGAATGCATAGAGAGGTATTCTTTAGAAAAAAATATTCAATTAATATTTGATACTAATAAAGAAGAATGTATAGTTTCTGCAGACCCAGAAGCTATAGATAGAATAGTTATGAATTTATTATCTAATGCAATAAAGTTTTCACCAATGGATTCTGAAATATTTGTATATTTAAATATAGATAGTGAAAATATTAATATATCTGTAAAAGATAAAGGAAAAGGAATATCCAAGGAAGAACAGGATAAAATATTTAATAGATTCTATCAATGTTCTAATAGATCAGCTAAAGAGTATATAGGAAGTGGAATAGGCTTAGATTTAACAAATTACTTAGTAAAGGCTCATGGTGGAAATATAAGCATAAATAGTAGAGAAAATGAAGGTGCAGAGTTTATAGTTACTATTCCTAGAATTTTAGAAGAACATATAGAAGGAATTGATAATAGTATATCTAGTAAAATACAAATGTTAGAAATAGAATTCTCAGATATTTATCTAAGCGAATAATTAATGATTTATTCTTGAAAAATGTTAATCTTTGTGATATCATAGGAATTGTTAATGTGGAGCGTTAGTTAAACGGATATAACACGCCGCTACGGACGGCGCATTAAGGGTTCGATTCCTTTACGCTCTGCCAAGCACTTATTTATTTTTATAAATAAGTGCTTTTTATTTTGGGCAAATTAATAATACTAATTTATATAGAAAGAGTAGGTAAAAACAAGTGGGATTATTAATTAACCAATTAGATGAACACAATGAAGGAAATATATTAGCTACAACTAGATATAAAGTTAATGAAGTTATATTTATTAGACAAAATAATCAGGTGGATTTAATTGATAATATAAAAAATTATTATAATAAAAATTTTCCTACTGTAAAAATGAATGATGTAATTATTGAAGAAGGAGAAATTGATAAGCTGACAGATTTAGTTAAAAGAAATAGAAGTGATGATTTAATAATTAATGTTACAGGTGGAAAGAGAATAAATTCATTAGCTTTATTAGAACTTAGTATAAAAAGTAATATAAAAGCTATATATACGGATGTCAAAAATAAAAAAATATATACATTTAATAATGGAATAGATTTAACATATGAAGAATTTGATGATTTAGATATAAAAGATATTATTAATGCAGCAGGAGGAGAATTAGTTGAAGATTCTTCAGAGCTATGTAATAAAAAAGATTTAATATATTTATCAGAGCAGATATATAAACATTTAGATATTTGGAATAAGCATAAACAAAAATTATATGATACAAATATATTTAAGCATATTGAAGAAGCTCCAAACAAAATAGAGATTAATATAAAGTTGCTAACTCAAGAAGAAAAAGTATTATTAAATAATATACTTAAAAAGTTAGAAGATATGAATGAACTACAATATACTGAGAAAAATGAAAATATTGAAGTAACATTTTTGAATAAATATATAAAAGGATTTATATTTAAAAGTGGAACTTGGTTAGAGATTGCAACTAATAATTTAATAAAAAAAATAAAAGAAATAGATGAGGCAAGAAATGGTGTTGTATTTCTTTGGAGCAATGAAAATAGAACTGTAAGAAATGAAGTTGATGTTGTAGCTGTTAAAGATTCTGTGCCTATAGTAATATCTTGTAAAGATAGTGAAAAATATAATGAAATGGCTCTAAATGAGTTAAATGTATATGCAAATAAAATAGGAGGTAAGAATGCATATAAGATTCTTGTAGCTACAAGAGAACCATGTAAAGGACCAGTTTCAATAAGAGCAAAAGAGATGGGAATACATATAGTAATATTTGATGGAGATGAAAATAAATTTATTAAGAACATAAAAGCAATTATAGACAAATAAAAGCTTTTTATCACATCCATGGTTTCGTTTTCAAAAAATGAAAATAATAATACAAATATTACTTTATAATAGAGACATAAGATGTGAAGGGGAGATGAAGTACCATGAGTAAAAAAGGTTTAAAAATAGTTACAATTGGTGGAGGGTCAAGCTATACACCAGAATTAGTAGAAGGATTAATTAAGAGATATAGTGAATTACCAGTAGCAGAATACTGGCTTGTAGATATAGAAGAAGGAAAAGAAAAATTAGAAATAGTTGGAGCTTTAGCTAAGAGAATGGTAGAAAAAGCTGGAGTGCCAATGGAAATACATTTAACTCTAGACAGAAAAGAAGCTTTAAAAGATGCTGATTTCGTTACAACTCAATTAAGAGTAGGATTATTAAAAGCTAGAGCTAAGGACGAAAGAATTCCTCTAAGTCACGGATTTTTAGGTCAAGAAACAAATGGAGCAGGTGGGCTTTTCAAAGCTTTAAGAACAGTTCCAGTTATTTTAGATATAGCTAAAGAAATGCAAGACTTATGTCCAAATGCTTGGTTAATTAACTTTACAAACCCAGCTGGAGTAGTTACAGAAGCGTTATTAAGATATAGTGATCACAAGAAAGTTATAGGGGTATGTAATGTTCCAATAGGAATGGAATTTGGAGCTGCTGATTTACTAGGAGTAGATAAGTCAAGAATAACTATGGACCAAGTTGGATTAAACCATATGGTATATGGTCAAAGAGTATACCTTGATGGAAATGATGTTACTGCAGAAGTAATGGAAAAAATGTTAAACAGCGATAACTCTCAATCAATGGCTAATATTGCTGCAATGGGATGGGATCCAGCTTTCATAAAAGCAACAGGATTAATGCCATGTCCATACCATAGATATTACTATAAGAAGAGAGATATGCTTGAGCATGAATTAGAAGAATACAAAAAAGGTCAAACAAGAGCTGAAGTTGTTATGGCTGTTGAAAAGAGCTTATTTGAATTATATAAAAATGTAGAGTTACAAGAAAAACCAGAAGAGTTATCTAAGAGAGGTGGAGCTCACTACTCAGATGTTGCTTGTGAAGTTATTTCAAGTATCTATAATGATAAGGGAACAGTTTTAGCTGTAAACACTAAGAACAACGGAAGATTAAAGATGTTTGAAGATGAGTCAGCTATAGAAATTAGCTGTAAGATAACTAAAGACGGGCCAGTACCAGTTGATACAGTTACTGATCTTCCAATCTTTGCTCAAGGTTTAGTTTCTCAAATCAAAGCATTTGAAAGATTAGCTGCAGAAGCTGCATATACTGGAGATTACAATACTGCATTACTAGCAATGACAACTAACCCATTAGTATCTGATGATACTGAAGGAAGAAAATTATTAAACGAAATGTTATTAGCTCACAAAAAATACTTACCACAATTCAAGAATGTTATAGAGCAAATTGAAAAAGTAGAAAGAGCTGAATTTTAGTTAAAAATTAAAAGTGAAAGTTAATGAATAAAGCCAGCATATGCTGGCTTTATTTTTTATGAAATTAAAGTTATCAATTATTTATAATTAATAGTATAACTTTTAAATGCCATTAGTAGTGGCTATATAAATCTGCGTATCTTATAAATAGATATTCAACTAGCATCATAAGAGCATGTTGGTTTTCTGGCAAGTATTGATTATTGTACTCTGATTGGGCTAGATAAATTATGTAATCAGAACCTTCTTTATATTTATTTTCTCTATTTTCTGTTATAGTAACAATTTTGCAATCAGTAGCCAAAAGGTTGTTCCATACACGTTCATGGTAAGCTATGAATCTACCAGTTGGAGAAATAAGTATAGCTAAAGAATTAGGAGTTAATGAGCTTGCAAGCTTTTCTTGAGCTTGGATATCAGTAGCTATATTTATTAGTTTTCCTACTCTTGCGAAATTAGTTTGTAATTGTTGACACATTAATTGAGAAAATAAAGTACCAAATATACAAATGTGGTCACTTCTATAAATTAAATCAATAACTCTGTCTATAAGTTTTAAATCTAAGGAGTTTTTAGTAAGTGTAAGTTCATTACAAATTTCATCATGCATTAATTCTAGAATTTCTTCTCTATTTCTCTTAGTTTTAAATCCTCTTGGCTTAGAAAAACTATTATCAAAATTAGTATTAATTGAAATAGATAAAGCTTTTTTAAATTCTGACAGACTAGAATAACCTAGTTTGCGACAAAAACGACTGATAGCAGCTGGTGATGTATAACACATATCAGCTAGTTTATTTATAGTCATATTAGGTATATCCCTAATATTGCGAATCATAGTTAATGCTATGGTATAGTTTAATGTTTCTTCACGACTATCATTTAAAAATAAAAGTAATCTATAAATTAAATCCCCCATATATAAGCCTCCATTCTAAATACCAAAAAATTATTTAAACTTTTTTCCTATAGTTTCACCCATATTTACTTTTGTTTCAAATCCTAAAGATGATTGAGTAAGAATATCTTCATCTACTATTATAGTATTAGGTTTAAATAAAAGTATAGTGGTTGAGCCTCCAAACTTAAAATAGCCTTTTTCTTCACCTTTTGAAATATGAGTATTTTCTTTATAAGTTTGAATTATTGACCCAACACAAGTTGCACCAACTTCTACATGAATAATGTCACCAAAATTTTCAGAATGAAATACACACCATTCACGCTTGTTTTGACAGTAAAGCTTAGAAACTCTTTCTAATGCAGTTGGATTAACTGAATAATAATTACCTGGAATAAAGTGTGTTTTTTCACAAGTACCCCAATCTATAAAATGAAATCTGTGATAATCGGTAGGACATAACCTTAGTATTAAGCAAACTCCACCTTCGTATTCTTTAGCAATACTATCATCTTGAATAAGTTCTGATAAACTATAAGTTATATTTTTTACTTGAACTAAATCATTTATAGATATATCAGTATAGGCAATTAGACGTCCATCACCAGGAGAGATAAGTTTACTTTTATCTTTATCTATAGGGCGAGCATCTTCCTTTAATTCTCTAATAAAGAAATCATTAAAGTTCTTGAAATCATCTATATTATTTTTACATACGGACATATCTATATCAAAATTTTTAATAAAGCTTGAAACCTTCTTTTTGCTAAAATTAGTATCACAGTAATTTCCATAAATCTTAGAAAAGAGTTTTTTCTTTATTAATAGTTCTGTTAAGCTTTTTCCTACAGGAGATTCATAACACCATTTTATATAATTTCCTCCTGCAACATTTTCAACATCGTACTTTTGAGTATTTCTATTATAAATTTTTATCATAATAATTTCTCCTAGAAAAAAATTTTAATCTTGTAAGTTTATTATTATATTAACATATTTATGTTAACTTTATATAGATTTAATGATATATATTGATTATAATAGTAAAGGAATTTTACATAATATAGGGGGGGGAATTTTTTTATGTTACATCATTTATTAGAAAGCGTTATCCCAGTAGTTATTAGCTTATTAGAGCTAATAGGTGTAGTTATTATCTTAGTAGCTGGGGTAAAGGCTTTTGGAGAATACGTAATGAATTTAATAGGAAAAGGTCATTACAACATAAAAATAGATTTAGGACAAGCTTTATCTTTAGCTCTAGAATTTAAGATGGGTGCAGAGATACTAAAAACTGTTTTAGTAACTAAAATGGAAGAAATATGGATATTAGGTGCTATTATAGTGTTAAGAGCAGTGCTTGCTTTCGTAATCCATTGGGAAGTTTCAGCTGAAAAAAGCCATCAAGAACACAAAGTAGAAGAAGCAGCTTAATTTAATTAAAAATTAATAGTAAAAATTAGCAGTAAATGAAAGAGAAATCTCTTATAAATTTATTTAGCTAATTTTTAAGTGTTAATAAAAAAAGTGGCCTTTGGGTCGCTTTTTTTATTATGCTAAATAAAGTTTTATATTATTACAATAAGGAAATTATATAAATATAATTATTAAAAATATTAGTGAAGGAGAAAGTATTATGAGTGAGACATATGTTATAGTAGCTATAATAAAAGGTGAAGCAGGAGAATTTAATAATAATCTTAGAAAAGATGTCTTTAATGATTTAGGACTTAAATCTTCTAAACTTCCGGCACATTTTACTATAAAAGCACCTTTTAAGCATGAAGGTAGTATTGAATTGTTAGAAAAAACTTTAGAAAATTTCTGTAGTCATGAAAAAAAATCTCCGTTAATAATAGATGAATATGATCATTTTGATGATAGGGTTGTTTATATGAAGCTTAACATGTCTAAGGAGGGTAAAGAGGTTCATGATAGATTAATAGATGAATTAGAGAGGATACCTTACATTAATTTTGATAAAAAAGATGGAAAAAATAAAGTATTTCATGTAACTGTGTCATCAAAAAATGTAAGAAGAAAATTTACTGAACTATGGGATTATGTTCAATTGAGACCTTGTTATTTTGAAAGCTATTTTGATAACATATGTATCTATAAGTGGAGCAATCATACTTGGGAGCTTTATAAAGAGTATAAACTTAAATAAAAAAAGTGACCATTTGGCCACTTTTAATTATTCTCCGAATTTTTCTAAGAATTCGTCGTAAGTCATAGATCTATCGAAGATTGATCCATTATCATCAATTTTAATTATTCTGTTAGCTACAGTTTGCACAAATTGGTGGTCGTGAGAAGCAAACAGTACGTTACTGTTGTAGTCTTTTAAACCATTATTTACAGCTGTAATAGATTCAAGGTCAAGGTGGTTAGTAGGTCCATCTAAAACTAATACGTTAGCGTTAGAAAGCATCATTTTAGAAAGCATACATCTAACCTTTTCTCCTCCAGATAATACGTTAGCTTCTTTTAAAGCTTCTTCTCCAGAGAATAACATTCTTCCTAAGAATCCTCTTATGTAACTTTCAGATTTTTCTTCAGAGAATTGTCTTAACCAATCAACTAAGCTTAAAGTACAATCGTTGAAGAATTCTGAGTTATCTTTAGGGAAGTAAGCAGTTGTAATAGTTATTCCCCATTTATATGCACCAGCATCAGGTTCCATTTCTCCGTTAATTATTTTAAATAAAGTAGTTATTGCTATTTCGTTACCGATGAAAGCAATTTTATCTTCTTTATTTACTCTGAAGCTTACGTTATCTAAAACTTTAACTCCATCAATAGTTTTAGATAATCCTTCAACTACTAATATGTCGTTACCAACTTCTCTTTCAGGTTTAAATCCAACGAAAGGATATCTTCTGCTTGAAGGTTGGATATCATCTAATGTAATCTTATCTAATAACTTCTTACGAGATGTTGCTTGCTTAGATTTAGAAGCGTTAGCACTGAATCTAGCGATGAACTCTTGTAATTCTTTAATCTTTTCTTCTTTTTTCTTGTTTTGGTCTTTAGCCATTTGAGTAGCTAATTGGCTTGATTCATACCAGAAGTCATAGTTACCAACATATAACTTAATCTTACCAAAGTCAACGTCAGCCATATGAGTACATACTTCGTTTAAGAAGTGTCTATCATGCGATACAACTATAACTGTTCCTTCAAAATCACCTAAGAAATCTTGAAGCCACTTGATTGATTTTATATCTAAGTGGTTAGTAGGCTCATCTAGAATTAATATTCCAGGGTTACCAAATAAAGCTTGAGCAAGTAATACTTTAACCTTTTCTCCACCAGTTAATTCAGAAACCGTTTTGTAGTGAGCATCAGTTCCTATTCCTAATCCTTGTAATAATGATGATGCTTCTGATTCAGCTTCCCAACCGTTAAGCTCAGCAAATTCACCTTCAAGTTCAGCAGCCTTTATTCCATCTTCATCAGAGAAATCTGGCTTAGCGTATAAAGCATCTTTTTCTTTCATTATGTCATATAATCTTTTGTTACCCATTATAACTGTTTCTAATACTTGAAACTCATCATATTGGTAATGGTCTTGTTTTAAAACAGACATTCTAGTATTTGGAGCAATTATTACTTCACCAGTATTTGGTTCAACCTCTCCAGATAATATCTTTAAAAATGTACTCTTTCCAGCACCGTTAGCACCTATAACACCGTAACAGTTACCAGGAGTAAATTTGATATTTACATCTTCAAATAGTTTACGAGATCCGTATCTTAAACTTACGTTTATTACATTAATCACTAAACATACCCCATTTCATTTATTATTCTTCAGCTATTATAACATAAAGTCTTTAACTTTACATATAAATATACATTATTCGTCAAGTGAATTAGTGAGAAAATTACAAAAAATATCTTTGTAAAAATTTTCCTAACAAAAAATGAAGAAAAAGATTATTAGGAGTTTTAATAGCTTTTAGTGTATTAATATATATTTTCGATAAAAAAAGAGCTATGGATGAAATGAATTTATAGGTTATATATGGAATAAAAGGATGAAGATAATAAAAAATAGTGGTCGAATAAAACAACCACTATTTCTTATTAACCAAAAGAAATACATCTAAATCTTCTAAAGTTTCAAATTCAAAAATTCTTAATGCAATAGAGATAATTGTATCATTTTCTAAATCAGTTAATAAATCTATATATTTTTCAGGTATGTGTTTAAATTTTTTCTTTAGTAATTTAATTAGTAAGGAAAAATGGCCTTCTTTTATTCCATCAGCCATTCCTTCTTCATAAGCTCTAAGTGAATAGGATAAATTCATAATTTTACCTGCCTTACTTCGGTTTATTTTTATAATAAGTACGTAAATACACAAATAAAGTGAGTTAAACTACCTAATAATATAAATACATGAAATATTTCGTGAAATCCAAAGTTACCTATTTTAAATTTTTGTGATTTAGTAGCATAGATTACGCCACCAATTGTATAAAATACTCCGCCAAGTACTAATAAGAAGATACTTATAGGTGGTAAAGCTGCAGATAGTGGTTTAATAACAAATATTGCACTCCAACCCATTGCTATATAAAGAGCTGTTTGTAACCATCTTGGAGCACTAAACCAACAAAGCTTAAATACTATTCCTGCAATTGCTATTGAAATCATAACTAAAAACATATTTCTTCCTAATGTTCCACCTAATGCAATCAAACAGAATGGAGCATAAGAACCAGCTATTAATATAAAAATCATTGAATGATCTAATTTTTGTAAAAAGTTAATTATTTTATCAGAAGAAATTATACCGTGATAAGTTCCTGATACAGTATATAAGAGTATTAAGCTAATTCCGAAAATAGTTACGGATGCAATAGATATGTTAGAAACATTTGTTACAAAGGCTTTAGCTAACATTGCGAATAAAGCAATAAATGAAAATACAGCACCAGATAAATGAGTAATAGAGTTAATTGGTTCTCTTAATTTTTTATACATAAAAACACCTCACGATACAATATAGTTTTTAAAACTATGTGATATTATATTTATATTATTGACCAAATGGTACTTACAGTCAAAGTTGATTTTAGCAGAATTTACTTATTTATTATTGAATATTTGGCTTTTTCTTGAAATATCTTTGAAATACTATTATTATTAAAATATAATGAACTATTATATGTAGTTTGAAAAACTACTAGGAGGAAGTATGGATATAAATGAATTAATAAATGATATGGATTTTATAAATGGAATAGCTATGGATGATATCCCTGAAATTGATTTATATATGGATCAAGTTATTCAACTTTTTGAAGGAAAATTATCATCATTAAAAAGAACTGAAGATGATAAGATTCTAACTAAGACGATGATAAATAATTATGCTAAGGGAAAGCTTTTATTACCTATCAAAAATAAAAAGTATACAAAAGAACATATAATACTTATGTCATTAATATACAATTTGAAAGGGGCTTTATCTATTAATGATATAAAGCTAAGCTTAAATAAAATAATTGATAGTTTCTCAGAAGATGAATCTTATCCTTTAAGAGAATTATATGGCTCATTTCTAGATGAATCAGAAAATGATGTATTAGAATTTAAAAAGGGCGTTGCTGATAAAGAAAGAGAGATAGAAGCATTAATAGAAAGCAAATCTGATTTACAGGGTGATTTTGAAAAGAAATTCTTACTTCTTTGTTCATTTGTAAATATGAGCAATATGTATAGAAGAGCTAGTGAAAAATTAATAGATGAATTTTTTTCAGAAGTAAAAGGGGAGTAGCATGAAAAATCAAAATGATTTAAAAAGAGAATTACAGAGAATAGATGGCAGAGGATATAAATCATATAAAGATTTAGAAGGACAATATGATTTTGGAAACTTTATTTTGAGTATAGATCATGTTCAAGGTGATCCTTTTGCATCACCTTCAAGAGTAAGAATAATAGTAGATAATAATGTAGCTAAATTTCCTAGTAGCTTATTAGATTTAAAATACAAAAATATAGCAGTATGCGATTTTCTAACTAGATTATTTAGTAAAAATATACGAAAATATGGTGAAAAGATATTTGGTTCAGGAAAAAGTGGATTAATTGAAATTAGTAGATGTCCTCAAGAAATCTTGGACAGGACTTCAGTTATATTTGATAAAGGTAAAATAGAAGTTAGATTTTATGTTGGATTCCCTGCAAAAGGAAGAAGTGTATTAGCTAAAGAGTTGGAAAAAATATTATTTAATGTAGTACCTACTTTAGTAGAGAATACACTTATATACAATAATATAGATTATAAAGCGTTAATAAATAGAGTAAAACTTGTTGAAGACCAAACATATATTAGAGAAAATCTTAATAATAGAGGATTAGTAGCATTTGTAGCTAATAATTCAATACTTCCTAGAGAAAGTGGAGTATCATCAAGACCATTAAGAGATGGAAAAAGATTTATATCACCTAAAGAGCTTGAAGTGGAATTTAATACGCCTAATAAGGGAGTTATAAGAGGAATGGGAATACCTAAAGGAATAACACTTATCGTAGGTGGTGGATATCATGGTAAATCTACATTACTAAGAGCTTTAGAATTAGGAGTATATAACCATATAGAAGGTGATGGAAGAGAATTTGTAATTACAGAAGATACAGCTTTAAAGGTAAGAGCAGAAGATGGAAGAGCTATAAGTAAGACAGATATAAGTCTTTTTATAAACAATCTTCCTAATGGAAAGAATACAACTAGCTTTGATACTGAAAATGCTAGTGGAAGTACTTCGCAGGCTGCTAATATTGTTGAAGGAATTGAAGCAGGGGCTAATACATTACTAATAGATGAAGATACTTCTGCAACAAACTTTATGATTAGAGATAGTATAATGCAACAATTAGTGGCAAAGGAAAAGGAACCAATAACACCTTATATAGATGTAGCTAAAAGTCTTTATAATAAATTAGGAATTTCAACGATACTTGTAGCGGGAAGTTGTGGAGACTTTTTTGATATAGCTGATTTAGTAATTCAAATGGATAATTATGAGCCTTTTGAAGTTACAGAAAGAGCAAAATCATTAAGCAGAGGAATAGTAGATCATAATAAGGAAATTGATGTTACTATAAATACTAAGAGAATTTTACAAAAAGGAACAATAGAGTTTGGACCAAAAGGAGTAAAAACTAAGTCTTTAGGAGTAGATGGAATTTCTATAAATAAAGAAAATATAGATTTAAGAGCTGTAGAGCAAATAGTAGATTCAGAGCAACTAAATACCATTGGTGCATTTATGAAGTACGTAGAAATTAATTTAATGAATAAAGGCTTAAACCTAAAAGAAGCTGTAGATAAAGCTTATGAGGTTTTAGATAACAATCTAATAGATATAGATAAGATAAAAGGTGGATACGGAAGCTTTGCTATGCCAAGAAAACAAGAAATAATGGCATCATATAATAGATTTAGAAAATTAAAAGTGAAGAATTAATAATTAAAAATTTAGGTGGAAACTGCTTATGCAGTTTCTTTTTTTATTATAAAAAAATCAGCCTCTTGGGCTGATTTTATAATTAAGTATCCTTTATTACTTTTAATTAGTAAAGGAAGTTTGCTATTAGTACAATAACAGGTAGTGTTACTAAAGTTCTTTCTACAAAAATTATTAATATTTCTTTTAAGTTTACAGGAACTTTTGAACCAAGTAAAACTCCACCTACTTCTGACATGTATATAAGCTGTGTTACAGATACACAAGCAATTATAAACTTAGTCATTTCATTAGTTATTGTAGTAGAAGCTATAACTGATGGTAATAGCATATCTGCGAATCCAACAACTAATGTTTGAGAAGCTGCTACAGCTTCAGGTACTTGTAATAATTGTAGTACAGGTACAAATGGTAATCCTAATATTCTAAATATTGGAGTAAATTCAGCAATTACAAGTGCTATTGTAGCAAAACACATTACTATTGGAAGAACTCCCATCCACATATCTAATATATTTTTAAATCCTTCTACAAAGAAGTTTTTTGCATCTGAATTTTGAGAAGCCTTTTCTATAGCACATTTATATCCCCAGCTTAAAGATGTATGTCCTTCAGGAACATCTTCTGAAGAATTTTCAGCTTTTTTACCTTTATAATAAATATCTTTTTTCTTTGAAAGTGGTGGTATTCTAGGAACTATTATTGCAGCTACTATACCAGCAAAAGTTACTGTTAAGTAGAATGGTATAAACATTCCATTAAGTCCTATAGTTTGAATAACAATTAAGCTAAATGTTATTGATACAGCAGAGAATGTAGTACTAACTACAGCTGCTTCTCTTTCAGTGTAAAATCCATCTTCATATTGTTTACTTGTTAATATTATTCCTAAAGTACCATCTCCAAGCCATGAAGTGATACAATCTATTGATGAACGTCCTGGTAATTTAAACAAAGGTCTCATAACCTTAGTTAAAAGGGAACCAACGAATTCTAATAATCCAAAGTTAAGTAATAATGGTAGTAATAATCCTGCAAAAAGGAATATTGAGAAAAGAATAGTTAATAAATCATTAAATACAAACCCACCAGATACATCACTAATTATGAACTCAGGACCTACTTGTAATAAAGTTAATACACCAAAGATGCTACCAACAATTCTTGAAATAGCCCAAAGAGGTGTTGTACTAAATAATGATTTTAAAAAATTATTTTCTAAAATAAACTTAGGTTTAAAAACAGAAGTTATAAAAGTCATTATACCTGATATAGCTAATGTTGCAGCAATTATATAAGGTAATGAACCCCCAAGTAATTCTGTTAGCTTATTAGATAGTATTGCAACAGGTATTGTAATATCCCCATTATAGCTAATTGGTGTCATGAATAATAATACACCTAATAATGAAGGTATGATAAATTTTATATTGTTTTTAAAATTAAATTTATTTTCACTGAATGATTTAGAATTTGATATGTCCATTTTGTATCCCCCTTTATGTAAAAATTAATATTTATGCAACAATACTAATTTTATATGCAAAAATATAAAAAATCAATAGTCTTTATGCATAAAAATAAGAATAAATAGAATATTGATTTTTATGGTAAAAATAATTGAAAATAATTATAATATAAAGATAAGTATAAAGTATAGGAGCTGAGAATCTTGGAATATAGAAATGAACTAAAGAATTGCAACAGAATAGTTGTAAAGGTAGGAACATCAACGCTTACTTATGATAATGGAAATATAAATCTAACTAGAATTGAGAAATTAACAAGGGTTATTTCTGATTTAATGAATAGTGGAAAAGAAGTTATTCTTGTAACATCAGGTGCTGTTGGAGTAGGTGTTAATAAACTAAAACTTAAAGAAAAGCCAAAAACGATAAAAGAGAAGCAAGCAGCAGCTGCCGTAGGACAATGTGAACTTATGCATATATATAGTAAATTTTTTGGAGAGTATAGTCACGTTGTGGGACAAGTGCTCCTTACAAGAGATGTAATAGAAGATGACCATGTAAGAGAGAACGTTGTAAATACATTTGAAACTTTAATAGAAAATAAAATAATACCTATAGTTAATGAAAATGATACAGTGGCTATAGATGAAATAGAAAATATAGTTAGATTTGGTGATAATGATAACTTATCTGCGATAGTTGCTGGATTGGTTTCAGCAGATCTTTTAATAATTCTTTCTGATATTGATGGATTCTATGATTCAGATCCGAGAAAAAACCCAAACTCTAAACTTATAAAAGTTGTAGAATGTATAACTCCGGAGCTAGAAGCATGTGCTGGAGGTGCAGGAAGTAGCCTTGGAACTGGTGGAATGGCAACTAAATTAACTGCGGCTAAAACTGCAACATCATTTGGAGTACATATGATATTAGCAAATGGTAATGAACCAACTATTCTATTAGATATAATGAATGGCAATGAAATTGGAACATTATTTCTTAAAAATAATTAGGAGGATGAATTATGAGTGAGTTAATTTTAAAAGGACAAAAAGCAAAAGAAGCTTCTAATATATTAGGCAATTTATCTACAGGTGAAAAAAATAAAGGTTTATTAGCTATGGCTGATTATCTTGTAAAATACAAAGACTTTATAATTGAAGCAAATAAAATAGATTTGCAAGAAGCTGTGAATAGAGGTACAGCTAAAGCTATGTTAGATAGATTATCGTTAGATGAAAAAAGAGTAGAAGGAATGGCTAATGGATTAAGACAAGTTGCTAGCCTTCCAGATCCAGTAGGCGAAGTTGTATCAATGTGGACTAGACCAAATGGACTACAAATAGGTCAAAAAAGAGTTGCTATGGGAGTAATAGGGATAATCTATGAAGCTAGACCTAATGTAACTAGTGATGCTGCAGGACTTTGTTTTAAAGCGGGAAGTGCAGTTATATTAAGAGGTGGTAAAGAAGCTATATATTCTAATAAAGCTATAGTAAAGGTACTAATTGAAGCTTTAAAATCTGTAGACTTACCAGAAAATAGTATTCAATTAATAGAAGATACTAGTAGAGAAGTAGCTACTGAAATGATGAGATTAAATGACTATATAGATGTTCTTATTCCAAGAGGTGGAGCAGGGCTGATTAAAGCTGTAGTAAATAATGCAACTGTGCCAGTAATAGAAACAGGAACAGGAAATTGTCACATATATATTGATGAAGAATGTGATTTTGAAATGGCTAAGAATATAGTTATAAATGCTAAGACTTCAAGACCATCAGTTTGTAATGCAGCAGAGAAGTTATTAGTTAATGAAAAGATAGCTGATGACTTTATGCCATTTATATTAAAAGAGCTAAGAGCTAGCGGAGTAGAAGTAAGAGGAGATGAAAGTGCTATAGCTTATGATAAAGATATAATTCTTGCATCAGAAGAAGAATGGTACAACGAATATCTAGATTATAAGATAGGTGTTAAAGTTGTTAAAGATATAGACGAAGCTATAACTCATATAAATAGCTTTAGTTCAGGACATTCTGAAGCTATAGTTACAAAGAGCTATGAAAATTCACAAAAATTCTTACAAAGGGTAAATTCAGCAGCAGTTTATGTTAATGCATCAACTAGATTTACAGATGGTGAAGAGTTTGGTTTTGGAGCTGAGATAGGAATAAGCACTCAAAAGCTTCATGCAAGAGGACCTATGGGATTAAAAGAACTTACTACTATTAAATATATTATTTATGGAAACGGACAAATAAGGTAGTTTGATTTCGTAAAAGATGAAAGGAGTTGAGGAGTATATGGATTTTGAAATAAAATCTTTTAATGACTTAACCGTTGATGAGATGTATGAGATTGCTAAGTCTAGGTTTGAGGTTTTTGTTTGTGAACAGGAGATTACTTCAGAGCAAGATTTTGATGATAAAGATAAGAAATGTCATCATGTAATGTTAAAAGAAGAGGGAAGAGTTGTAGCTTATTCAAGAATAGTTCCTAAGGGAATGGGATATGACAATATATCCATTGGAAGAGTTTTAGTACTCCAAAGTCACAGAAGAAAAGGCGTAGCCAAAAAGATGATGGAAGCTTCTTTAGAGTTTATAAAAAATAATCTAAATGAAAGCACAGTGGTTTTATCTGCACAATTATACGTTAAGGACTTATATGAAAGTGTAGGGTTTAAGGTGATTTCAGATGTGTATGACGAAGTGAATATACCTCATGTAAAAATGAATATTGAATTATAACAAAAAAAACTAGTACCATAGTTGGGGGACATTTGGTACTAGTTTTTTATTTATGGTGGTTTTTTAGGGGTAAATAATAATGCTTTAACTACTTTATGTATTTAATAATATACCTGTTTTGTGTCATTTTGATGGCGATAAGAAAGAATAGAATAAGGTTATACATGGTAAAATAAAGATACAAAAAAATTAAATATAACATACAATATACTATATTATTTTTTTAGGAGTATATATGGAATATATATTGTGGGGTTGTTTAATAATTGTTATTTTGGCAGCTTTAAGTTTTATAACTATATTACTAATAATAAAAAATTACGATAAAAGATATATATTAAATAAAAATTCAGTAATAGGTAAGTGTGATGCTGTTATCGTGTTAGGGGCGGGAGTGCGAGCAGATGGAAATCCATGTGATCTTCTAGCAGATAGAATTAAGACTGGTGTAGAAGCGTATTTAAATAATGATTGTAAAGCTATTTTACTTACAGGTGAAGAAAAAGATGAAACGTATAATGAGGTTTTAGTAATGAAGAGATGGATTAAGAGAAATTATGAAGAGATAGATAGCAACATAATTTTGTTAGATGGATTAGGGCTTTGTACATATGACAGTATGTATAGAGCAAAAGAGATTTTTCATATAAATAGTGCAATAATATCTACTAATAGATATCATCTACCAAGAGCTATATATATTGCAAGAAGGCTTGGAATAAAAGCATATGGGATACCATCAGATTTAAGACCTTATGACAGAATGAAGAAATATAAGAGGAGAGAGGTTTTAGCTCAAATTAAGGATTTTTTCTTAGTTAATATAGAAATATTAAAAAGACACAAATTAAATGTATAAATTGTATAGATTGTAATAACAAGTAATACAAAAAACACAACAGCAGATGAGTTTTACTCATCTGCTGTTAATGATAACAGCCTGTCCAATTCGTCGATTTGGAATTCATCAATTTCTTCTTTAGGTTCAACAGGTATATCCTTAATAGATGTATCTAAGTTAGTTGAAATAGGAGCAGGCATAGTATTTATAACATTGTAACCACGGAGCTTTTCTACAATAAGAACGGTTATATAAGCAGAAAAATCTAAACCTAAGCTTTTAGCTTCTTCTGTGGCAAATTCTTTAATATGGCTAGATAGGGTGATAGTTGTTTTTATTTTCTTATGCATTCTTAGTTCGTCCTATAATATCATAAGTTTTTACATTTATCATTTGAGCATCATCAAGAACTTTGTATTCAGATAAATATTTTTTAAGTAAGAGTGACCCACCACCAATAAAAAGCCATCTAGAGTATTTGGATTGTTCAGGAAAAGACTGCTTTATAGAGTTAATAATTTCTTTAGCTTTAAAGCTTAATATACTATCTATATCTTTAGATATGTCTATTTCTTTCCCTTCTACATAAATGCAACGATCATCAATTAGTTCTTGCGCTTTCATGCGATTAGAATAGTTAATTCCATATTTAGATAGTGTTTGAAGTAACGTATCATACATACTGTTAACTCCAAGAGGGTAGGTTTTAGCTTCTTTAAATTGTCCTTGACTCATATAAGTTATATCAACTGTACCACCGCCAATATCAACAACTAAGGTATCCTTTTCTACTAATGACTTATCATATAAAAATAAACCGGCAGACTGAGGGAAGACTATAACACTAGTTATAGTAAAACTTTTAAATTTACCATTAATTTTAAGAGCAACTTGTCTATCTTTTAGAGCTCTTATTAGAGGTAACTTTTGCTCAGCAAAAAATTGAGCTGGTAAACCAGTGATTAATCTAACATTATTATCTATAGTATTAGTCATAGAAGCAGCAATAGCAGTATATAAGCAAAGGTGGAATATAGCATCTTTCTCTCTGCTCTGCTCAGTACTAGTAAAACCATCAGTATTTCCTATTAAATAAGTTTTATTATTATATTCTACAACATATTTAGCAGTTTCTAATTCATGAGTTTGTTCTTTTATTGTTGAAAGGAAGGAACCTTCCATATTTTCGCCTATAAAATTAGTAGTATTATATCCAATATCAGCACTTATTCTCATTTCTATCACATCCTTTTATAAATTTTTTTTATTGTAATTGTATGGTGATTATATGTTGGTTATACACCAGTATGCTTTTTTGCATAAAAAAAGTTATGTTCAAAAATAATTAATTGAAATTTTGTATGGTTATTATATGGCGATTATATGGTATTTATATGTTTAATCATCTTTAGAGCTAAGCAAATCTAATGTAACTTCGGAATTTTGGCTAGTTTCAGTATCACTAATTGTTTTCATAAGACTTAGAAGCGTAAATTCTGTTATAGTGAGCCCAAGTTTTCTAGCTGTACGTTTTATTGCTAATTTCTGCTCGGCTGTAACACGAAGCATTATTGTTGCATCTTTCATAAAATCCCCCTTTGTATATATTGTATAGATTGTCTTTACAATATATACAGTAACATAACTTATATTGAGAAAAATGTAATAATATGGGAGTGAAATAAGGGAAAATATCGACTAATTTCGTAGATACTACTGCTAATATAAGATGATATAATGGTTTTATAAGAATTGGAGGAAAAGTATGGATAATAATTATGTTTTAATTACAGGAGCATCAAGTGGAATAGGGTATGAGTTAGCAAAGCTTTTTGAAAGAGATGGCTATAATTTGATATTAGTAGCTAGAGATAAAGAAAAATTACAAATGGCAGTAGATAAGTTAAATAATGAAAAAAATAAAATTATCATGTTAGATGTAGATTTATCAAGAGAAGATGAAGTTGATAAGCTTATAAAATATATTAATAAGAATGAAATAGATATAAATATTTTAGTTAACAATGCAGGGATTGGTTCATTTGGAGAATTTGCAGAGATAGATTGGAAAACGGAAGAGAAGTTAATAGATATAAATATAAAAGCGTTAACTAAATTAACTAAATATTTTTTACCAAAGATGATTGAAAAGAAATCGGGAGGAATATTAAATGTTGCTTCTACAGCAGCTTTTGCATCAGGACCAAGAATGGCTACATATTATGCATCTAAAGCATATGTGTTAAATCTTACCGAAGCAATTCATGAAGAGGTAAAAGAATATGGAATAAATATATCGTGTCTTTGCCCAGGGCCTGTTAGAACTAGTTTTCAAAGCAAAGCCGGTATAAAGAAATCAGAAAAGGCTAAGAAGTATCTTATGAATGCAGATATAGTAGCTAAAGTAGGATATGATAAGTTTAAAAAAGGAGAAGTTATTATAATTCCTGGATTTAAAAATAGAGTATTAGTAAATGCAAATAAATTATTACCTAGAGCTATCTCTAGAAAAATTATTTTAAAAACAAATAAGAAGTAAAGTTAATTTAAGGTAATAAATTTGTAAAAAAATGTTGAAATATATATTGACCAAGAACGAATGTTCTGATAAAATAACATCAGAACAACAGTTCGGAGGTGCGATATGAAAGGTAATAGAGGGATTTTTGTTAAACTTAATTATAAAAATATTGGAGAGTTAAATAGCTTTGTGTATGACATGACAAACGGGGTAAATAAAGATGATGATAAATATGTTATGTGTGCTGGGAAATATGATAAAAATGGATGGACAATAGTATTTAAGGCAAAGAGTATAAATGAAGCACAAGAATTAGTAACTAGAAATTCTCAAAAGAGAAGTAGAAAGATAAACTCAAGCATTATTGAAAAAGAAAAAGTTAGCATTCCATCATGGATGTAATGGAATATTAAATAGATAATAAAAAAGTAAGTAGATTTACTTTCTATAAAGGTATAGAATATTTATAAGTAATATAAGTGATATTCCAAATTTAAAATTACACATAGATATTAACAAATAATAAAAGAATTAGATTTTTTATTTTGTAGTTATATACAGTGTATTTGCTTGAATAATTTAGTAGTAAGTTTTATTATAAATTTGGACTATATAAATTGGAGTGAGAATACCTTGAATAAGAAAGAGATGCCAATAGGTTTTTTAGATTCTGGATTAGGAGGAATAAGTGTATTAAGAGAAGCACTTAAGATAATGCCTAATGAGAATTATATATATTTTGGAGACTCAAAAAATGCACCATATGGGACAAAGACAAAAAAGGAAATAAGAGATTTAACATTTAATACTGTTGAGTTTTTATTAGAAAAAGGAGCAAAGGGCATAGTTGTAGCATGCAATACTGCAACTAGTGCAGCTGTAGCAGAATTAAGATTAGTATATCCTAATATACCATTAGTAGGTATAGAACCAGCAATAAAGCCAGCAGTAGAACTGGGTAAAAAAGGCAAGATATTAATGATGGCTACTCCTATGACAGTAAAACAAGATAAGTTTAAATATTTATTAAATAGATACAAAGATAAAGCTGATATAATTCCAATACCATGTGAGGGATTAATGGAATTCGTTGAAAATGGGAAATTTACAGGAGAAGAATTAGAAGAGTATTTAAAAGAAAAACTTCATGGATATGATAGTAGTAATACTTCTTCTATAGTTTTAGGATGTACTCATTATCCATTTGTTAGCGAGGCAATCAAGAATGTAATAGGAAATGATATAGAAATTATTGATGGTGGACTAGGTACTGCAAGAGAAATAAAAAGGAGATTAGCAGAAAAAGATCTCTTAAATGATTCTCATCAAAAAGGAAAGATAGAAGTATATAATTCATCAGATGAAGAGAGATTCATAGATTTAAGTTGGAAATTAATAAATTTATAGCAAGAGGCCGAAAGGCTTCTTTTTTTACTTTAAATATTATTACTAAAAGCAGATGTATATAAAATCACAAAAAAATATCGTTAAAATATTGACAATCAATTAAGTGTGGTGTATTATAATAACATAAGAAGGAATTTTCAGAAAATTTTAAAATATAGAGGGGGATTAATCATGAGAAAGGATATTAAAGTAAAAAATTTATTAGGAAATAGCTATTCATGCGAAGATGCTATAGTTTTAAAGGATAGCATAAGAAAAAATATAGAATCAGGCGTAGTATTAGATTTTGAAGGATACGATAGAATTTCAACATCATTTTTGACTTGCCTTTTCTCAGAGTTAATAGAAAAGTTAGGAAGAGAGTATGTTTTTAAACATATTTCTGTTAAAAATTTGACGAATTATTCAGATTATTCTAGGGTTGTTTTAGGAACAACATTTTAATATAACAATTAATAATACAGTTTTTTTAAGCTTCGTTACTATCGAAGCTTATTTTTTTGAAAATAATTCAACAATTTAATGCTAAATTATTGAATTGCTGTAGATAAATATGATAATAATAAGTTATAGCAAAATGAAAGAGAGGTATTTTTTATGAAAAACCCAATAGTAACATTCGAAATGGAAAACGGAGGAGTTATAAAAGCTGAATTATATCCAGAAGTAGCTCCAAATACAGTAAAGAACTTTGTTGATTTAATAAATAGAGGATTTTATGATGGATTAATATTCCATAGAGTAATACCAGGATTTATGATTCAAGGTGGATGCCCAGAAGGTATGGGAATTGGAGGACCTGGATATTCAATAAAGGGTGAGTTCTCTAGAAATGGATTTAAAAATGATTTAAAACATACAAGAGGAGTTCTTTCAATGGCAAGAGCTATGAGCCCAGACTCAGCAGGAAGCCAATTCTTCATTATGGTTGCAGATGCTCCACATCTTGATGGACAATACGCTTCATTTGGTAAAGTTATAGAAGGTATGGATGTAGCTGATAAGATAGTTGCAACTAAAACAGATTACAATGATAAACCATACGAAGATCAAGTTATTAAGAAAGTAACTGTTGATACATTTGGTGAAAAGTTTGATGAGCCAGCAATAATAGAATAGTATAATTATGGGGGATTGAGATGTTGGATAATAATAAGTGTATTTTAGCTTATGGTCTAACTAATGATGAATTAGAATGGTTAAATGAATTTAATTATAAAGTTATTAATGTATTACCTGATATGTGTGAAATGACTTTAAAAGAGGTACTCGATGGATTAAGATTTGAAATTATTAATAATAATCCTATAAAAGAGAAAGCAATAATATATAATAACTTTCCAGAGAGTGAATTGAGAGAAGCTATAGCTTTAACTAGAACTAAAATAAAAGGTGGAGTTTTAGCTATGGTAACGCCAAACTCTATTAATTGGACTTTTAATTATTTAATAAACCATTTAATAGAAGAGCGAGAATGGCATTTAAGAAATAGAAAGGAATAAAATCAAATGAGTAGAGTTGGGCAAAGAATTAAAGAAGCAAGATTAAAGTCTGGGATGTCTCAAAAGGTACTTGCTAAAAAATTAGGTGTTGCAGAAAAATATATAAATGATGTTGAACTTGGTAGAAAAGTAGTTCAAGAATCTTTTATAGATAAAGCAGCTAAAATATTAAATACAGATTTAAATGATATAAATATGGTAGTTACTGATGAAGCTCTTATGGAAGAAAGAAAGACTTTAGAAGTTAATAAGAAGCCTAAAAAGGTTGAAACAACTGAAGTTTGGAATGATGCCTTCGCTTCAGTATTAAAAAGTGTACCTATTTTTGATTATAGTTTAAACAATATAAAAGGAAAAAAAGAATTGCCTGTTCGCTCGAATAAGGTTGAAGGTTTTCCGCAGGATAAGGTTCTATACATAGAAATTCAAGATAATGAAATGTCTGGATTTAGAATGATTAAAGGTGATTTAGCTTTTGCTCATTTAGTAAAAGAACCTAGCAATAATGGAATTTTCCTTGTTGATTATAAAGGGGAAAGAATTATAAGACAATTAAAAAGTTTAGGTAATTCTAAATATCTATTAGTTAGCAACGGGGGAGCCCTAATGACTGAAACTGTTACAGTTAAGGAATTCGAAGTTGTAGCAAAATTAGAAAGAATAGAAATTACTTTATAAAAGATGCCAAAAGGCATCTTTTTTTATTGCAATAAATACAAAGTTTAAGTAATAAGCATATATTAGATTAAAGAATTTTTTTGGGGTGAAAATTATAGAAAATAATAAATTAAGGCAAGATCTATTAGGTACACTGAAAAAATTACCGGCAGAAATTCTAAATAAATTGAATATATCAAGCACTTATTTAAATAAATCGGCAGATGATTTAATAGAGGTTGTTATTATTTCTGGCGAAGCTGTGGATAAAATTAGACAAACTGTGGATAACTTAGGTGGAACTTATGAAGATTTAGGCTATAACTTCGGTTTAGTAAAAATACATGTGGATAAGATTGTGGATTTAACTCTTAGTCCTGTAATTCAATATATAGAGCTACCAAAGAGTTTATATTTAACAGATGCACAAGCAAATAGGGCTTCATGTGTTCAAACAGCTCAAGGAGATTATGGTTTGTTAGGAGAAGGCACATTAGTTGGATTCATAGATACTGGAATAGATTATACTCATCCAGCATTTAGAAATGATGATGGAACAACTAGAATTGAATATATATATGACCTGGATGGTGACGGTAAAGTATATGATAAAGAAATGATAAATCAAGCATTAAATTCTAACGATCCATTATCAGTAGTTAACTTAACAGATGTAGTAGGACATGGAACTCATGTAGCTGGAATAGCTTGTGCTGGAGGTAAAATAGATAAAAACTATTATGGTGTTGCACCAAAAAGTTCTATTGCAATGGTAAAGGTAACAAGGACTAGGTTTTCATTAAGTACATTAATAATGAGAGGTTTGAAATTTCTTGTTGATAGGTCAAAAGAATTACAAATGCCACTGGTAGTTAATATTAGCTTAAGCACTAATGATGGAGCTCATAATGGAAGTAGTCTTTTAGAACAATATATTCAAACTGTATCCTCTTTAGAGAAAATAACTATAGTAATTGCTGCAGGAAATGAGGGGGAAGCAGCTCACCATATAGGTGGAGACATAAATAATGAAAATAGAATAAATTTTAACGTTGCTAGCGATGAAACTATGGTTTCTATAAATTTATATAAATCAGTTTTACCACAATTGAGCCTAGAGCTTATATCTCCCGAAGGGAAAAGTAGTGGCATAATAAATTTAATTGAAGGCTTTAATAGTGGAGTTGTTGGTTCAAGTAGGTATGATATATATGATACAGGACCTAAGCCATTTGATATTAGCGGTGAAATAGGAATTGTATTATTTGGAGTAAATACTTTTATTTCTAGTGGACAATGGACAATAGTTCTAAGAAGAATAAATGATTATGAGGGAAATTTTGATATGTGGCTCCCTATATCTGAGGGGCTAAATGTAAGTACAAAATTCTTAAATCCTACTGTATATAATACATTAGGTATTCCTGCAACTGTTAGAAATGTAATATCTGTTGGAAGCTATAACTTTTTAACAAATACTATTTCGCCTTTTAGCGGAAGAGGAAGATTATATAACGGAGGAGAAATAAAGCCAGATGTTGTTGCACCAGGTGAAAACATAGAATCAGCTATACCTAATAGAAGCTTTGCAGCTAAATCAGGAACATCAATGGCAACTCCTAGTGTAACAGGAATATGTGCATTAATGATGGAATGGGGGACTGTAAAGTTTAATGATCCATATTTATATGGAGAGAGATTAAGATATTATATATTATTAGGAGCTAAGAGGGATAGAAGAGATGTTATTTACCCAGATCCATCTTGGGGATATGGAGAAGTTTGTGCTTATGATAGTTTAAGTTTAATAACTGAGGTTATTAATAGTTTACTTAGAGACAAAAATGAAAAAGAAAAAGGTAATAGACAAGAAAATATTGTACCAAGCACAAATGGTACAAATACAGTAACAAATAATAATCAGCCAAGTAGCAATACAAACATAAATACAGGTAATAATGCTACAAATACTGTAACACCTACTACTTCAAGTAATACCGATAAGAATGATGTATTTTTATTAGTTGAGATTCCGACGAGAGAAGCTTTTTTACAAGCTTTAAAATTGCCAGATACTAAAGGTGTTATTATATCTGAGACATTTGCTATATTAATTACTCCTGAAAATAACATTCCTGATATAGAAAAATTAGGTATAAAAATAATTGATATAGAAATATCTACAATATTAACTTTAAATCAAATTACACCATTAGAAGCTAGTGGGATAGAGAGTATAAGGCAGAATCCTTATTTAAGATTAAATGGAAGAGGAGTACTTGTAGGAATAGTAGATACTGGAATTGACTACCTAAACCAAGAATTTATGAGGGAAGATGATACATCAAGGATATTCAGAATATGGGACCAAACTATACAAGGAAATAAAGAAATTTATAATTTAAATTATGGAATAGAATATACTGAGGAACAAATAACAGAAGCTATAAAGTTACAAAAAAGTGGAGGAGATCCTTATACATTAGTAGCAACTAAAGATACTATAGGCCATGGAACGGCTATGGCTAGTATTATTGGAGGTCGGGGAATAAATCCAGATTTAAAAGGAGCAGCACCAGATTGTGAGTTTGTAATAGTTAAGCTAACTCAAGCTAGTAAAACTGAATTAGAGAGAGCATTCATAGATTCAAATGTTCCAAGCTATACTCCATGGAGTGTATTACTAGGTATTAGATATATAACAGCTGTTGCGAAGGAAGTCAATAGACCAGTAGTTGTATATATTCCTCTTGGTAGCAATATGGGCTCACATACAGGAAACGGTATTGTAGAAGGGAGTATTAATAATAATAGTGGAAGAATTGGTACAGTTTTAGTAACTCCTACTGGAAATCAAGGTAATACTGAGACGCATACACAAGGTGTAATCGAAAAAACTGGTGATTATAAGGATATACAAATAAGAATGGGCTCTAAACAAAAAGTGTTGCCTATTGAAATATGGATGAACAAACCTAATAGAGTAGTTCTTTCAATCATATCTCCTTCAGGTGAAATTATTCCTAATCTAACATCGAAAAACACCAATAAGGAAAGAATAAAGTTTACTTATGAAGGAACTGAAATGATTGTTAATTTTACAAGTCCAGAGCAAACTACAGGAGATGGATTGATATCTATACAAGCATCAAACATAAGAGAAGGTATTTGGAAGTTTAGATTGACAGGTGAATATATAGTAAATGGAAATTACTATGCATGGATACCTCAAAGAGAATTAATAGATGCAGATACAAAGTTTTTAAGTCCGGTTGAGGATACTACATTAACACTTCCGAGCACAGCATCTGGAGCTATATCAGTAGCATATTATAATCAAAATAATAACTCAGTAGTTGGAGAGTCAGGAAGAGGATATACAAGAGATGGAAGAATAAAACCAGAGATTGCAGCAGGAGGAGTAAATGCTTTAGTTGCGAGACCAGGTGGAGGAACTACTACAATTACAGGAGCATCTGTGGGAGGAGCTGTTGTTGCGGGAGGATGTGCATTAATATTACAGTGGGCAATAGTAGATGGTAATGACCCAACTTTATATTCTAATCAGATAAAATCATACATTATAAGTGGAGCAAATGGAAGGCAGGGAGATATATATCCTAATAGAGATTGGGGTTATGGAATGTTTGATTTAGAAAAAGTTTTTGATGTAATAAGGGATGTATATTCACCGAAATTTGATAATCAGAGTAGGTATGATGAATATAACGTTGGAAGTTTATTTGTACGAAAGCCTAAAGAAGATTAATGTAGTAACTAATTAAGATTAGAAATCATATTTATATTAGTGGAGAAATATATTAAGGAGAAATTATGGCTGAAAAGGGAAGATTAAAGATACAATGTTACGTAAATGATACCTATATCCCAGTAGATGGGAGTAAAGCTATATTGAAGCCATCAGCAGGTCAAGAAGGGGAAAGTAAAGAAGTAAATCTTGTCACAAATTCATCAGGAGAAACTGAAATAATAGAATTAGATGCTCCTCCATTTGCATATTCTCAGGAGCCATCAAGACCAACACCATACAGTTTATATGATTTAAGAATTGAGAGAGCTGGATTTCAAGATTTAACAGTAAATGGAATTCAAATCTTTTCTCAATCTCTTGCAATTCAACCTTGTTATTTAATTTCGGCTAGCGATATTATCAGTAGAAAGACAAGAGCTGATATTATAAATATAGCCCCAAATACCTTAAACGGTAATTATCCATCAAAGATACCAGAAGAAGTAGATAAACCATTACCACCACCAACAAGTGGGGTTGTACTTCCAAAACCAGTAGTACCTGAATATATAACAGTTCATGATGGAAGCCCAAATAATGATTCTGCACCTAATTACAAAGTTCCTTATAAAGATTACATTAAAAATGTAGCTTCTTGTGAAATTTATTCTACTTGGCCTGAAAGTACAATAAGAGCTAATGTATATGCAATAATATCTTTTACTCTTAATAGAATATATACAGAATGGTATAGGGGAAAAGGAAAAAATTATGACATAACTAATTCTACTGCATATGACCATGCATTTAATTATGGTAGAAATTTATATGACAGCATAAGTGTTATAGTCGATGATATATTTTCAAGTTATATTAGGAGATATGGAAGAAAGCAACCTTTATTAACTCAATATTGTGATGGTAAAAACGTTCAATGTCCTGGATGGATGACTCAATGGGGAAGTAAATATCTTGGTGATCAAGGAAAGACACCATATGATATACTAACTCATTTTTATGGAGATGATATAGAACTTGTAACAGCTGAAGTTGTTGAAGGTTCACCTAAATCTTATCCTGGTTATGATTTAACTGTAGGATCAAGTGGACCAGAGGTTCAAACTATACAAGAGCAGTTAAATAGAATAGCACAGAATTATCCGCTTATACCTAAGGTCGCTGTTGATGGAGTCTATGGAGATTCAACCAAAGAATCAGTAAAGGTATTTCAAAGCATATTTAATCTACCACAGACAGGGATAGTCGATTATGCAACATGGTATAAGATATCAGACGTATATGTTGGAGTAACAAGAATAGCAGAATTAAGAGGATCAGTTAAGAGAACATTTATACCACCAGTATCATTTGATATAATGAATAACAAGAATATACCTAGCTTAACTTATTTTGAAGACTAATTTAGTTACTAAGTGAAGATAAGAGTGGCTTGTACAGAGAAGTGTTTATCTTATATGAAAAGAAATATGCCCACGGCAGAGAAATTGTGCCGTAGGCATATTTTTTATAAGTGTATTCAAATAAATATTTAACTGTTAACATGATTAACAGTTAAGTTCTTTTTTATGTTTAATGTAAAAGTAAATGCATTGAGAGATAAATATTAAGCTTAATATCCCAAATAGAGGGTAAAGTATAGATATTAAATTACTAAATCCTATTTGTGATATAGGTAGTGCTACTGCAAGTACTAAGAAAATACCATGTTTAAATTTTATATTAAAAGTTTGTTCTAAACTTTTACTTATAGAGTAAACATCAGAAACTTCTGTAGAGAACATTTCTAACCAGATTATTATTAGCAATATAGCTTGAATTATATTACCAAATCTTTGAGCTACTAATAATAGAGGTATTTCGTATTGATATATATATGGTTGATTTATAAATAATAATAAGTTAATTATACAAGAAAGAACTGTTAAACCTAATGCACCGAAAATAACTCCATAAGTCATAATCTTAGGTTTTTTTACTTCATTACTTAAAGGAACTAGAACTCCAGAGCAACATAGAACATTGTATCCAGCATAAAGGATAGTAGATAAAACAATTCCGCTTTTTTGAGGTTCAAAACTATTAATAAATTCAAAACTAAGTGTATCATTAGAGAATAGGCAATAAAGTATGAAGATTACAGAAATAGTTGTTATAAGTGATGGAACAATAAAAGAATTTACTTCAATTAAACCGTTTGTATCTCTTAACAAAAATATAGATGCTACTCCAAGCATAATTAAAGTTCCGACAATTTTAGGTATACCAAAAAATTGATTAATTAAAGCCCCACTTCCAGCTAAAATTATAGATGCGCTAGAAAGCAAGTAAACAGTAGTTATTATTCCAGTTATCTTTCCTAATAAATTTGGACTAATTACTTTTAATACGTCAGTATAAGAATTAAGTTTATAAGCTATTCCTATTTTACAAATAATAGAGCCCATTATGATATAAAAAATACCACAACATATTATGCCAATAAAGCTACTTAATCCATATGATGTAAAGAACTGAGTTATTTCTTTACCAGAAGCAAGCCCAGCTCCAACAATAGTCCCTATAAATACTACAGCTATCTGAAAAATTTTAGTTAAATCTTTTTTCAATTACATCCCTCCAATATATTCCTAATATAAAATATATAAGTTTTACATTAGTTTTATTCTTTATTTATGAATAAGAGAGAATTTTATAGAAAAAATAAAATTATATAACTAGTTTTAGAAAGAATAATATTAAAGGTGGTTATCAAATTGAAAATAAATAAATCACTAATTGTAATTATAATGCTAACAATATCAATTTTAACTGGATGTTCTAAAGTAGAAGATAAAGATGATGTAGCTATTAACTTATTTGATATGCAAAAAGCAAATAATATAGTAAAAGATTATTTGAATAATGTTATTTCAGGAAATTTTGATGCTGCAAATAATTTGCTTTCAGAAGAGTTAGTAAGTTCTAATAAAAACACAGGAGAAGGCATTTCAAAAATTATTTCTTTTAAATCTGATGAATCTATAGAAGGTAGTAATTATGCGTATTTTATTTATAATATAGTAAGAAGTTCAGATGTTGAACCTAAAAGCGATTTAGAGAATATTACTTTTAAAATAAAAAAACAACATAACGAATATAAGATTGATGAAATAAAATCTAAATCAGAAAAAGAAATTTATACAAAGGGTAATGGGTTACGTGTAATAGGAGAAGAAGGTGGCAAGAGTAGTTTAATTATTAGTTTAAGCAATTTACCTAAAGATACATACTTAAAAGATAATAAGATAATGCTTTACAAAGATATAGTTCCTAAGCAGTCATTTGGAAAGGTTTGTTTAAGTTTTACAGGAAAAAGAATTGCAATAACAACAACCGATAATAAAGATTCATATATATGTATAGCGTACATAGATGAAGCATTAATGACTAGTGCTCAACCAGGAAATGAAGGTGGTAATTCAGGAGCAAGTTTAGGTACTGAAAATATTGATGTATTAGAGGACGCTTTAGAAAAACCTATTGCACAAAAGTTAGTTACTATAGATTTATTGAAGGATAGCGAAGTAACAAAATTTGTTTTTTCAGAAGAAGAGGATATCTTACAAGTAAACTATAACAATAAGTATAATAAAGAAAGAGTTAGACTATATAAAAGCGATAATGGAGAATTAATTCAAACTGAGTTAGATACTATGTTCCCAGAAGAAAAATATAATATTTCTAATGGAAAGTTTGAAGAAGATGTTTTTAAATTTAAAGTAACGACTTCTGAAGGACAACAAGAAGCTCTAAGTGGGGAATATATTTTAGATTTAGAAAACTTGGAAATTAATAAGTTGTAATTAATAGATGAGTGTTTTAAAATAGTTAATAATAAAATTAATTAAAAGGGAATCAGTATTTAGCTGATTTCCTTTTAATATCATTAAAATAGGAGTTATATATGAGAAAAGAATGGAATGGTAAGAGATATCATAGCTTAAATTATTTCCTAAGAAATAAATTTAATGAGAAAATATATAAAATATCATTAGACGGTGGATTTACTTGTCCTAATAGAGATGGGAAAGTAGCTAAGGGAGGATGTACATTCTGTAGTGCTAGAGGTTCAGGTGACTATGCTGGTAGTAGAATATTATCTATTAATGAACAGTTTGCTGATAGAAAAAAGATGATGGAGAAAAAGTGGAAAGATGGAAAGTATATTGCTTACTTTCAAGCCTATACTAATACTTATGCTCCAGTAGAAGAGTTACGTCAAAAGTATGAAGAAGCAATAAGCCAAGAAAATGTAGTAGCATTATCTATAGCAACAAGACCTGACTGTTTAGATGATGATGTAGTAGATTTACTTGAAGAGATAAGTAAGAAAACATATCTTTGGGTAGAGCTTGGGCTTCAAACTGTTAATGATGAAAGTGCAAGAAACTTTAATAGAGGATATGATTTTGAAGTTTTTAAAGAAGGAATAAAGAAACTTCAGGATAGAAATATCGAAGTTGTAGTACATACTATTTTTGGATTACCAGGTGAGACTAAAGAAGACATGCTAAAGACTGTTGATTATGTAGCTCATTCAGGAGCTCAAGGAATAAAGTTCCATTTACTTCATTTAATGAAAGGAACACAAATGGTTAAACAATATGAGAGCGGAGAATTACAATTATTAAGTCAAGAAGACTATATTGATTTAATATGTAAAGGAATAGCTATGTTACCACAAGAAATGGTCGTACATAGACTAACAGGAGATGCTCCAAGAGAAAGTTTAATTGGACCAATGTGGAGTTTAAAGAAGTGGGAAGTTTTAAATTCTATAGATAAAGCATTAGAAGATAATGATATTTATCAAGGGAAAAATTATATAGAAAAGTAAGAATGTTTTATTTTTACAAATAAAGAGTGCATAGCACTCTTTTTTAATTTAAAATAACATTTAAGGGAACAAATTAAAGATGTTAAAAGTCTAATTTTTGAAGGGAGCGGATTATGTGGAAGCTTCAATGGAGACTCAGAATAATAAAGTTGTGAGCATAGAAGTAAGAAGAGCAAAAAATGGTGATAAAGATGCTTTTTGTAATCTAATCAGAATAAATAAAATGTCAATGTATAGAGTAGCAAAATCTATATTAAGTAAAGAAGAAGATGTGGAAGATGCTGTTTCTGAAGCAATACTAAAAGCATATAAAAATATAAAATCCTTAAAAGATGAGAGTTTATTTAAGACTTGGCTTATAAGAATAGTAATAAATGAAAGCAATACTATTTATAAAAAGAGAAGTAAAGAGATAAGTGTTGAAAATGAACATTTTATTAATGTACAAGTTAATGATAAATATAAGGATTTAACATTGTATAATGCTATAAATTCATTGGATGAGGACTTGAGAACTACAACTATATTATTTTATTTTGAAGATATGAAATATAAAGATATAGCAAATGCTTTAGGGATAAAAGAAGGTACAGTAAAGTCGAGATTATCGAGAGCGAAAGAGAAGTTATATAATATTTTAAGGGAGGATCTTCATGGATAAGTTTGATGAGTTTTTAAAGAAAAAAACTGAAGATGAAAATAATGAATTCACTTTACCAGAATCTTTTAATCTCAAAATAGAAGAAACTTTAAAGTGTTTAGAAGATAATAAAAAAGAAAAGTGGTATAAGAATAGAAAAATAATATCTATGGTAGCTTGTTTTGCGTTAGTATTTTTTGTTGGATTAAGATATACAGTATTTAATGGTAGTTTAACAATAAATGAGAGTACTACTATGGATATGCAATCAGATAGTGTTCAAAGGAGTAGTATACCTGAACCAGAAATATCAAATTATAGTTTAGAAAATAGTGAAGATTTTATTATTAATCAAAATGAGGTAAAAGAATTAACTATTAAGTCACTATCTGGGGAGGCAAAATTTAAATTTGTTAATAAAGAAGAAGATATTAATAATATTATAGAGTCAATTAATAAATTATATAAATTTGAAGTAATTGACCAAGGAATATCAGAGTGGGATTTTTTAATACAAACAACTGGAGAGGTTAATCATACTATAGAAGTTAAAGGAAATTTAATAAATATAGATAATAGATGTTACGAGTCAAATGAAGATATTTCAGAAATTATAAGAAATATTTATGATAATTTAAATTACGAAGAAAAAAATATAAAATATTGAAATGTTACTTATTAACATAGATAACTTTAATTAATAAGTAAGAATTAAAAATTAATGATTAATGATGAAATTAGTTTATAAAAAAATGAAGCCAGCTTTGCTGGCTTTATTTTTTAATTATTTATGCTTAATTGATTAAACTACTTGGAAGATGAAGAATTTTAAGTAGTATGATTCATCTGAATTCCAAAGGATTGGATGATCTGAACTTTGAGTTCTTACCTCTATTTGTCTTAAAGTTCTTCTAGCATCGTGAGCAGCTTCTAGAACTGTCTTTTTAAGTTGTTCTTCACTCATATAGTGAGAGCAAGAGCATGTAGCGAAGTATCCACCTGGTTTAACCATTTTTAGTCCTCTAAGGTTAATCTCCTTATAACCTCTTATTGCAGCATTAACTGTATTTCTAGATTTAGTGAAGGCTGGGGGATCTAAGATAACAACATCAAATTGTCTTCCTTCTCTTGACCAATCACCAAGAACATCAAAAGCATTATGACATTCAAATTTAACTGTATCTTGAAGATTATTAAGTTCAGCATTTCTTCTTGCACAATCTATAGCATGTTGAGATACGTCGATTCCTAAAACTGATTTTGCTCCTGCGATACCTGCGTTTAATGCAAATGAACCAGTATGAGTGAAGCAGTCTAAAACATCTCTGCCTTTACAAATTCTATGCATAGCAGCTCTGTTCTCTTTCTGATCAAGGAAGAAACCAGTTTTTTGACCATTTTCTAAATCAACTATGTACTTAACTCCATTTTCAATTATTTCAACATTAGTATCAAAAGGTTCAGTTAAGAAGCCTTTTGTTTGCTCTAAACCTTCTATCTCTCTAGTTTTAATGTCACTTCTTTCGTATACGCCTTTAGCGCCATACTCTTCAACTAAAATCTTAACTATAATATCTCTATATTTATCCATACCTAAAGTTGAGATTTGAATTACATAATAATCTCCAAATTTATCAACTGTTAATCCTGGTAAGAAATCAGCTTCTCCGAAAATAAATCTACAAGAAGATGTATCTATTACAGTTTTTCTATAATCCCAAGCAGCTGCAAATCTTCTCTTAAAGAACTCTTCGTCGATTTCTTCATTTATATCTCTTGTCATTATTCTTATAGTTATTTTACTCTTATCATTTATGTAGCCTTTTCCAATGAAATAATTTTTGTGGTTATAAACTTCAACTATATCACCATTTTCGTAATCACCATCATATTCATTTATCTCATCTATATATATCCAAGGACGGCCTTGTTCAGCCTTTTTATTTTTACCTTGATGTAAATAGAACTTACTATTCATTTGTAAACATCTCCTTTAAGAAATAAGTCTTATAAGATTATAACATAACTGTTAATAAATAAATAATTAAAAGTAATGTAAATTAATATAAAGTTACAAAAAACATCATAATAAATCAAAATGCAATTAAAACATAGAAATTAATAATAAATTAGAAAAAAACAATCTATTTAATTATTAGAAAAATATTAAAATCACGATTGACTTAATAAAATGATTATGGTAGAATTTTACCAATACATCAATATGTAATAAATTGTAATGTTAGTAAAAATGTTATAAAATTATTATATAATACTATAAAAGATTATAATTGCTATAATATAGAAAATATGTTATGGAAAATTATATAAAATATATAAATTGTAAGAATTAAAAAGGGGGTAAAACAATATGAAAAGAAGATTACTTGCAGCATTATTATCAGCTACTATGCTTTTATCAGTAGCAGGCTGTGGTAATAAAGCAACAGACAATAATGGGGACAGCAGCAACGGTGGCAATAGCAGTAACAATACATTAGTTATTGGTACTCAATCATTTAATGGGGTATTTAATCCATTCTTCTATAATACAGCTTATGATGCTCAAGCGTTTGAAACAATTTTCACTAGTGTTTGTGAAACTAATGAAAACAACGAATTAGTAGAAAAAGGTGGAAGCATTACAAGTGAAGAAGTTAAAGCTGAAGATGGAAGCGTTCAAACACTTTACACTATCAAATTAAAAGAAGGAATGACATTCCATGATGGTGAACCGGTAACTATTGATGACTTAATATTCGCTTACTATGTATATGCAGATCCAACATATGATGGTATGGCTTCATTCGTTAACTCATTAGATATAGTTGGTATGAAAGAGTACTACTATGATGATGCTAACTATTCATCAAAAGTAGCAGAAATAGAAGCGAAGGCTGAAGAAACAGCTGGAACTGAAGATGGATTTATTCAATACTTAGTTGAATCAAACTGTGAAGGATGGTACGCAGGAGATCCAAATGGAGATGTAGGAGATGGAAGAACTTTCGTTCAATACTTAACTGATGAAGGATATGATGCTGCAAGCGTTGCATCAAACAGCGATGAGTTCTTAAAGTTATTAGCTAAATGTGAATATGAAAAATATGCAGATGGATACGATGCAGTTACTTGGTGGACAAGCAAGTTATCTGAAGATTATATAAATGAAGGACTTGCAGATGGTATTGATGTAGAAACAATAACAGGTATAGAAAAAGTTGATGATTTAACTTGTACTGTATTAGTTAACGGAATCAATATAAGTGGGGACCGTCAATTAGCTTTACAACCTTTAACTCCAGAACATTACTATGGGGAAGGATTTACTAAAGGTGATTTATCAGGAGTAAAATCTAAGAATGATGCTCCAATGGGTTCAGGTCCATTCAAATGGGTAGGATATAATAACAACGTTGTATCTGTTACAAGATTTGATGATTACTTCTTAGGTACTCCTAAGATAGAAAATATAAAGTATCAAGTAGTTGATGAGGAACAAAAAGTAAATGCTGTTATATCTGGAGATATCGATATAACTGATCCAAGTGCTTCTTTAGAAATAATGGAAGAATTAGAAGCTAACGAAATAGCATACTCTTTAATTGGTTACCCTGGATACGGATATATAGCTATATCTGCAAAGAGAGTTCCAGACTTAAAGGTTCGTGAAGGATTAATGCATTTAATGACAAGAGAACAAGCTATTGCTACTTACTACGGTGAATTAGCAGAAGTTATTGAAAGACCAATGACTCCAACACTAGCTGAATATCCAACAGATGCAAAAGAATACTGGGGATATGATAAAGAAAAAGCTTTAGAGTGCTTTAAAGAAGCTGGATATGAACAAGTAAATGGAAAACTAGTTAAGGATGGAAAACAACTTTCTGTTGAAGTTGGTATCGGTAGTGCTTCATCACATCCATCTACACCAATCTTAACTCAAATGAAAGCTGATATGGAAGAATTAGGAGCAGAACTTATTATTAGTGACCTTGACTTCTCAATATTAACTAATCGTCAACAAAATGATGATATAGATATGTGGGTTATGGCTTGGGGTAATTCAACTGACTGTGACTTAACTCAAATATTCGGAAGTGAATTCACAAAAGCTGGTGGTTCTAATAGAACTTGGGTACAAGATCCAGAAATAGATGCTTTATTAAAGCAAGTAATGCAAACACTTGACCTTGAAGAAAGAAAAGAATTAGTTGCAAAAGAGTTAGATAAGATCATGAGCTGGGCTACTTATATGCCAGTTTATCAACGTAAAAACTTATGGATCTACAACCCTGACACAGTTAATGTGGATACAATTCCAGAAAATACTTCAACTTACTATAACTATGTAAATGAAATTCACTTATTAGAATTAAATTAGTTTTATAGTATTTAGTCATGAGGATGTTTTAAGTAAGCATCCTCATATTTTACTACATATGGCTTACAATAAATAAATTAAATTTAAGTTATCTAGTGTATAAATGATGAGATATAAATTTAATTAATGTATGTAATAGGTATTAAATACTATATATAAATTAACTACATTAAATACTTTAAATGTAATTTATTTATTACCAAATAATATAATTGTAAAATTTGTTAATGTGTAGTTAATATTTTGTATTTGTAATAATTTTAGTATTAACGAAAGAGGTGTATTATGAAGCAATATATTATACGTCGTGTATTAATTAGTATTGGGGTTCTTTTTGGTGTATCCTTTTTAATTTATGGGATATTACGTTTAATGCCAGGAGACTTTGTTGAGCAGATGACTTCAGGTAACCCAACTATAACTGCTGAACAAAAAGAATTATTAAGAGAATCATATGGTTTAAATGGAACAGTTGTTGAAGGATATGTAAGCTGGATTAAAAATGCTTTAAAAGGTGATTTTGGTACATCATTCCTTTTCCAAAAACCTGTTACTGAAGTAATTTCAAGCAGAATGTGGACATCATTTTCATTAGCAGCTATTGCTTTTGTCCTGCAGCTCTGTATAGCAATTCCCCTGGGAATATTTGCATCAACAAGACAATATACAAAAACAGATTACCTTATAGTTTTCCTTGCTTTAGCAGGTATATCATTACCAAGTTTCTTCTTGGCTGCTGTACTTCAAAGAACTTTTTCAATGGGGTTAGGATGGCTTCCATTATCAGGTATGGTTACCGCTAGAGAAAACTTTACAGGATTTAGATTAACTTTAGATATAGGATATCATTTTATTCTGCCTATTACAGTATTCGTTATAACTGGTGTAGGTAGTTGGTTAAGATACGTTAGAACTAATATGTTAGAAGTTTTAAATGCAGATTATATAAGAACTGCACGTGCTAAGGGATTATCAGAAAGAAAAGTAATTGGTAAACATGGATTTAGAAATACCTTAATTCCGATAGTTACATTCATTGGAGGAACAATACCTAGTCTTTTTGCTGGTGCTATTATATCAGAAGGAATATTCTCTATTCCTGGATTAGGAAAAGCAGCCCTTGATGCAGTAAATAATAAGGATTTACCTTTCTTAATGGGATATTTAATGTTTATGGCTGTACTTACATTACTTGGAACACTTATTTCTGATATTTTATATGCAGTAGTTGATCCGAGAATTAGATATAATTAGGAGGGATTTTGATGTTAACTTCAGAAGAAATTAAGAACACGACACAAGCTAATCAAGAAGAGCAAGATAATTTCGAACAAAATCAAATAATTCTAACTCCAGGTCAATTAATAATGAAAAGATTTTTTAGAAATAAGCTAGCTATTTTAGGATTATGTATTATTTTAGCAATATCACTTTTCTCATTTATAGGACCTATATTCTCACCTTATGGAGAGTATGAAATATTTTATATAAACCAAACAACTGGTGAAGAAATAAGAATGACAGAAACAGAGAAGATTAAAGAAAAGAACGTAGGGGTTAATGTTAAGGCTCCTATGTCAGCAGCACATCCATTAGGTACTGATGCTGATGGACGTGACGTATTAACAAGACTTATGTATGGTGGAAGAATATCGTTAATATTCAGTATTGTCGTAACAATAATTGAAATGGCGTTAGGAGTAACATTAGGAGGAATAGCTGGATATTATGGTGGAAAAATAGATATGATAATCATGAGATTAGTAGATATATTCTATTGTATACCATTTTTCCCACTTATGCTTGTTACAGCATCGCTAATGTCTGCCTTCGGAGTTAAACCACAAATGAAGATTTATTTCTTAATGCTGATAATGGGTGTGTTTAACTGGTCAGGTGTTGCGAGAATGGTTCGTGGACAAATATTATCTATTCGTGAGATGGATTATATGCAGGCAGCAGAAGCTTGTGGGCTTAGTGCAACACGTAAAATATTTAAGCATTTAATACCAAATGTAACTCCAGTAATCATTGTAATGGCTACCATGGATCTTGGAGGATTCATTTTATCAGAATCTGCATTAAGTTTCTTAGGAGTAGGACTAGCCTTCCCATATGCTTCATTAGGTAACATGGTTAACGCAGTTAACAGTTCTATAATAATGAAGAATTACTTAAATATTTGGTTACCACCAGGATTATTAATTCTATTCATTGTTATGGCATTCAATTTTATCGGGGATGGTCTACGTGATGCATTCGATCCAAAGATGAAGAGGTAGGTGACAAGAAGTGGAAATGAAAAGCAAGGCTTATAAAAAAGAGCAAAAAGCAAGACTAAAAGAAATAAAGAAATTTAATTCAAAAATGTATAAGAAGTATAATAAAGAGAAGAAACTAAAAAACGTTCCTGAATCTCATTATACAACTAATATGAGTAATGAAAATAATATATTAGAGTTTCATAATTTACAAACTCACTTCTTCACTGATTCTGGAACTGTAAAAGCTGTTGATGGAGTATCTTTTAGTATTCCTAAAGGAGCAACAGTAGGGATTGTAGGAGAATCAGGCTGTGGTAAATCAGTAACAAGTCTTTCTATAATGAGATTATTACAAGGACCACAAGGACAAATCGTTGGTGGAGAAATAAGATTTAATAATAAAAATACAGGAAAAGCTGTAGATATTACTAAGCTTCCTTTGAGTGAAATGCAAAAGCTTCGTGGAAATGAAATATCAATGATTTTCCAAGAGCCTATGACAAGCTTAAACCCAGTGTTTACAATAGGAGATCAATTAGCAGAACCTCTTATATTACATGAACCAAAACTTAAAAAGGATGATGTAGAAAAGAAGGTAATAGATTTATTAAAATTAGTAGGAATAGCTAACCCAGAAGGTATAGTTAAGAGATATCCTCACGAATTAAGTGGTGGTATGAAGCAAAGAATTGTAATTGCAATGGCATTATCTTGTAACCCACAATTAATTATTGCTGATGAACCTACTACAGCACTTGATGTTACAATTCAAGCACAAATATTAGATTTACTTAGAGATTTAAAAGATAAAATAAATGCATCTATAATGCTTATTACTCATGACCTTGGTGTTGTAGCAAGTATGTGTGATTACGTTGTTGTTATGTATGCAGGTAGAGTAATAGAACAAGGAACAGTGCATGAAATATTTAAAGACCCTAAGCATCCATATACAATTGGATTAATAAAATCTTTACCAAGTATGAATACAGGAAGTGATAAATTATATTCTATTCCAGGTAATGTTCCAAATCCAATTAATATGCCAAATCACTGCTATTTTAAGAATCGTTGTGATCAATGTATGGATAAATGTTTTGGAGATTATCCTCCTATTAAAGACGTAACAAAAACACATAAAGTAAGCTGTCATCTTTATAAGTAACAAAGGAGGTAATTATGAGTAGCGAAAATATTTTAGAGGTTAAAAATTTAAAGAAGCATTTTCCTATAAAAGCTGGTGTATTCCAACATGTTGTTGGACATGTTAAATCAGTTGATGGAGTGTCTTTTGAAATAAAAAGAGGACAAACTTTTGGACTAGTTGGTGAATCAGGTTGTGGTAAGACTACAATAGGTCGTACAATTTTAAGATTAACTGAGCCTACAGAGGGAGAAGCAATATTAAATGGAAAAGATATATTTAAGATGTCTAAGAGAGATCTTCAAAAAATAAGACCAGAGCTTCAAATTATATTCCAAGACCCATACTCATCATTAGATCCTCGTATGCCTGTTGGAGAAATTATAGGTGAGGCAGTTAGAGCTCATGGGATAGTTCCAAAAGAAAAATATAGAGAATATATATTACAAATCATGGATGATTGTGGTTTAAGACCGTATCATATAGACCGTTATCCTCATGAATTCTCAGGTGGACAACGTCAACGTATTTGTATTGCTCGTGCTTTAGCTCTTAATCCAAGTTTAATTATTGCTGACGAACCAGTAAGTGCACTAGATGTATCTATCCAAGCACAAATAATAAATTTAATGAAAGAGCTTCAAGCTAAGAGAGGAATCTCTTACCTGTTTATATCACATGATTTATCAGTAATAAAATATATTTCTGATGTAATAGGTGTAATGTACTTAGGAAATTTAGTTGAAATGGCATCTAAGGATGAATTATTTGATAATCCAATGCATCCATATACTAAAGCATTACTAAGTGCTGTTCCAGTACCAGATCCAGATGTTAAAATGGATAGAACGATATTAGAAGGGGATCTTCCATCTCCAGCCAATCCACCAGTTGGATGTAAGTTTAATACACGTTGTCCAGAATGTATGGAGATATGTACTAAGGAAGCACCAGAATTAAAAATTATGAAAAACGGACATAAAATAGCTTGCCATTTGTATAATAAATAATAGTAATAAAATATACTATTAGAAAAAGCCACAGAGAAAATCTGTGGCTTTTTTCTTTATTTTAAATAGAAATGAGAAAAGCTATAATATATTTATAGAAAGAATTATGGATAGGTAAGTTAATATGAATTATGTTTATATATTAAGATGTAATGATGACAGTTTATATACGGGATGGACAAACAATCTAGAAAAAAGGTTAAAAGCACATTCAAGTGGAAAAGGGGCAAAGTATACAAAAGCAAGACTTCCTGTAGATATTGTTTATTATGAAGAGTTTGAAGATAAGATAGATGCAATGAAAAGAGAATATGAGATAAAGCAGTTAAAGAGAAAAGAGAAGTTAGAATTAATTAATAGAAAAATTGATGTGTGAATGTCAGCGATTAGAAATTAAATCTTAGAATAAAGAGAAGTGAATATTAAAAATAGTAGTATTAATAAATAAGTTATAGAAATAGTAGAATCTTTTTATATGAAAAGACTACTATTTTTTTTGAAATTTTTAATAAATATAATGGAGAAACTTAAAATTTGAGTTTTGTTAGTTGAATTTATATTTTTATTACTAGAAAAAGAAATTACACTTAATATTAATAATTACAGTTGGTGTATATTTTGTGTAAAAAGATTAAAAAATTTTAATTTTACTCTAATTTTGTCTTCATGAAAGATATTAGCTTGTATTATATAATTCAATTACAGATTAGCAAGAAGGAGAAGATAATATGAATAAATATTTAGAAACAATAAGAGATAAAATAAAAACAAATAAAAGAAAATTAATAAAAAGAGCATCAATAGTAGTAGCCATAATAGCTGGATTAGGTATTGCAGCATTTGCAACTGTTTATAGTATAGCAAAATCTAATATTAATTATACAGTTGAAGAAGCAAAAGCAATAGTACTTCAATCAGTTCAAGGAGAAATAGTAAGAGTTAATAAAAGATTAGATTTAGATACTTTTAGTTTTGAATATGAATTTAAAATAAAAGATAAAAATAATATGCTGATAAAGGCTGATGTAAATTCTAGCCTAGGTGTTATTACAGATTTAGATAGCTATTATGATTAAAATTCAAATATGAATTAAATAAGGAGCAATCACTGTGAAAAACATATTAATTGTTGAAGATGAAGCAAATATTTCTGACTTTGTAAAAGGAGAATTAGAATATGAAGGATATAATGTTTGCATTAAAGAAGATGGTAGAGAAGGTTTGGAAGAAGCTTTAAAAAACGAATATGATCTTATAATATTAGACGTTATGTTACCTTCTATGAATGGTTTTGAAATATGTAGAAGATTAAAGAGAGAAAAACAGTCCACGGTAATAATGCTCAGTGCAAAGGATAGTGTAATGGATAAGGTTAATGGTCTTCAAATAGGAGCGGATGATTACATAGCAAAACCATTTGCAATAGAAGAATTACTTGCACGTATTGAAGTAGTATTTAGAAGGCAAGATAATTCAAATAATTACATAATAAAATTTAAGGACATCACAATTAATAAAAGTTCAAGAATTGTTAAAAAAGATGGTAATGAGATAAATTTAACTAATAAAGAGTATGAATTATTAATGATATTGCTAGATAACAAGGATAAGGTGGTTACTAGAGAAGAACTATTAGAAAAAATATGGGGATATGGATATGAACCAGAAACTAATGTTATAGATGTATATATCAGATATTTAAGGTCAAAGTTAAATAATGAGAATAAGGAACAATATATACAAACAGTTAGATCAGTTGGTTATATTATGAGGAGCTAATAATGAAAACTAAAAAGGTACCTATATTTTTAGAATTTATGAAAAAATCATTTTTTATAATTGGTTTAATTTTATTTATATATACAATTGGTCAACTAATTGCATTTGGTATGTTTACAGATGAATATGAAAGAGATTTATTAAAAGATAGGTATAAAGAGATAGTTAGTTTATCTCAAGATATAAACGTACAAATATCAGAAAATAGTTTTTATCAATACTTACAACATTTAGCAAATGATGATGAATATATTAGGATTTATTCATCAAACAAAATATACTATGAATCTCTATCTGAAGTATGGGAAAATATTAAATTTGATTATTTAAATAAAGATATTTCAATTAAACCTAGATTTTTTGATTCTGATATATATATGGTACTAACAGCCCCAATAAATATAGCAGGGTCCGAATATACATTACAGATAGCTAGAGAAAATGAGATGTTGAAGGATTTTACTGAAAACTCTTTTCCAATTTTAATTTTTACATTAATTTTAGGATTGATTTTAAGTGGTATAGGAGCTATTTACGTTTCAAAGAATTTTATAAATAGACTTAGAAGGCTTACAACAACTATGAATGAAATAAAGGAAAATGGTATCAATAAAAGAGCTGAGATTTCAGGACTAAATGATGAGATTGATAAAGTAAATATTGTTTTTAACTCAATGATGGATGAATTAGAAGAAGCATTTCATGAGCAAAGTAGATTTGTGTCAGATGCATCACATGAATTAAAAACACCGCTGACAGCACTTCATGGACACTTAAGTATGCTTAAAAGATGGGGAAAGAATGATAAAGATCGTTTAGAGAAATCATTGGATATATGTTTAAAAGAAGTTGAAAGATTAAAAAAATTAGTAAATGATATGTTATTACTATCTAAAGCAGAAAAATCAGAAATAAACTTAGATAAATTAGAAGAAATTAATCCGATAATAGTAGTTGATGAGGTTATAGAAGAATATAGAGTTTTAAAGCCAAATGTAAAATATATCGTTAATACTGATGAAGATATAAATATGAAAATTGACCCAAATGATTTAAAACAATTATTAATTATATTTATTGATAATTCTATAAAATATAACAATAAGGATAATATAGAAATTGAAATAACATTAAAAAAAGAAGCTAGTAAATTAAAATTAGAAGTTAAGGATAATGGGATTGGAATTCCAGAGAATGAAATTAATAATGTAATGAAGAGATTCTACAAGATTGATAAATCTAGAGTAAATAATAATTCTTTTGGAATTGGATTATCCATTGCAAATAGAATAGCAAATAATTATAATGCTAAAATTCAAATAGATAGTGAATTAGATAAATATACAAGAATAAGTGTATATTTCAAGTGATATAAATTATATTTAACAAAAGGAGAAAAAATGAAAAAATTAAGTTTAGCAGCGATTATAGTAACAGTTAGTATTAGCTTAATAGGATGTACAAATTCAGGTGTAGCAAATAACGGTAATGGGAATAACACTGAATCTAGTATACAAGATAGCAGTGAAAGTAGTAAACAAAATAATAATGTAAATAATACAGGTGATATTTCATTAGATAAAGCAAAAGAAATAGCGTTATCACATGCAGGATTAAGTAGTGATCAAGTAACATTTGTTCAAGCAAACAAGGATTTTGATGATGGAATTCAAAAATACGACATAGAGTTTTATTGTAATGGTAAAGAATATGATTATGAAATTAACGCATATAATGGACAAATTATACAATATGATTATGATATGGAGTATGATTATATTCAAAACAATAATAATCAAAGCAATGTAAATAACATAGCTAAGATTTCAGTAGAAGAAGCAAAACAAATTGTATTATCACATGCAGGTTTAACAAGTAATCAAGTTACTTTCAAAAGGACAGAATTAGATTTTGATTATGGGATTCAAAAATATGAAGTAGAATTTTATTATAATAATAGAGAATATAGTTATGAAGTAGATGCTAATACTGGAGATATATTGGCTTATGAGCAGGATTAGCGTATACTAAGAAAGAAGTGCTACTCTTAAATAGGGGAGCACTTTTTTGCCACAACATATTTTTATAAAGATATTATTATTAAATATATTTAAGTTTATTTTTTATAAAAATTTGATATAATATAAATAAGAAGTTCAGAAAATAAAAAAGTAGAGTGCGTCAACACTCTACTAAATATACAATTCTAGTTGCTTAGGCAACTGGTATCACTATGTTTTTATTAGATAAAAAATAGTAGCTTTCCAATTGCGAGATGGGGCTACTATTTTTTTGAGATTTTTTCTATAAGTAACACTATAAATGTTAATAATGCTATTAAGAATATACCTGCTGTAAATAGTAACATTAAATCATCGTTACTCATTAGTATCACCTCCTTTCACAAGAAAGGTGAGTGATACCAGTAGCCCACATTCAACTTTTAAATTGTACTTTAGAATTATACCATAATTATGTAGAAAACAAACAGAAGAATAAAATGGTAAAACTATTAGTACTTGCAATAGTTACTGAGAACCGTATCCAAAGAATATGAAAATTTAAAAGTAATAAATTGTTATTGACTGATACCTAGGGCATTAGATTAACATCTAAATTAGAGGTGGTTATATGTTAATAAATGAAGTATGTAAATTAACAGGCTTAACAAAGAAAGCAATTGAATATTATGAAAAACAAGGATTAATAAAGCCTATAAAGAGCGATAATGGATATAGAAATTATTCACAAGAGGATATAGCTTTATTAAATGAAATATCCTTGTATAGAAAATTAGATATAAGCATTAAAGATATTAAGGTAATAATAAAGAGTAGAGATAAGAAAGATATAATTAATAACATTATTAAAGATAAACAAAATAAAGAAATTCAAATAAAAATGCAAAAGAGATATTTAGAAGAAATAATAGAAAATAACTTCGATAGAATTTCAATAAAACAATTAAATGATGAGATTATTGAAAGTGAAAAAAATAATGGAGAATTTATTAAGAGAGAGTTGATTAGAGCTTTTCCTGATGGAATGGGAAAATATTTAGCATATCATTTTGCACCATACTTAAATGAACCTATAGATACTCCTGATAAATATGAAGCATGGATTAATATTGTTGAATTTTTAGATAATGTTCCTGAAATAAAAATACCTAGATTTATTCAAATTGGATATGAGAATATAAGTGATGAAATAGCAAAGAAAATAAATGATGATACAAGAAATGAAATAAACAATATGCTAAATGCAGAAGGCGAAGAATTAGAAAAGTATAAGCAAAAATTATTGGATAATATAGAAAAACAAAATGATAAATCATTATTAAAAGTTATGAATCCTTTTTATAAGTTTAAAAAGCAACTTAATGAATTTTTTAATAGCAGTGGATACTATGATATATTTTTACCTAACATGAAAATATTAAGTAGTGAGTATAAAGAGTATCATGATAAACTTACAAAGTTAAATGATAAGCTATCTAAGGAATTAGGGATTAAATATGATGAAAATATGAGAGTAATAATATCTAAAGATAATGATTAATAGTGTAAGAATAATATATAATTAAAATAGATGTGAAAAGTAGCTTTAGTTATTTATAGCGATTAACTAAGGCTACTTTTAATGTTTTTTATATAAGTTTTAATAGTAATTTGCTATTATGAATATTATTAACTATAATAACTGCACCAATTATTGCCTAATATTATTTCCCAGGAAAATTCCACTCAGAATAAAACTCATCTAAAAAGCTTTCCATAAATTCATGTCTTTTTTTAGCTATTTCTTTAGCTGTTTTTGTATTCATTAGGTCTTTTAGCTTTAATAGTTTTTCGTAAAAATGATTTACAGTATGATTTTCTAGGTTTTTAACTTGTTCTAAACTTTCAAAGTTGATTGGAGCTACAGATGGGTCATAAATAGGTCTTCTTTTACTACCACCATAAGCAAAAGTTCTAGCTATTCCAATAGCACCAATGGCATCTAGTCTATCAGCATCTTGAACGACCTTACCTTCAATAGAAATTTGAGTAGAATCTACTACACCACCTTTAAAGGACATAGTTTTAATAATAGATATAATTTTATTTATATCATCTTTAGATACATCTATAGAATTTAAAAAGTTTTCTGTAACAGTAGTATTAGTTTCAGTACCATCTGAAAATTTCCAATCATCAATATCATGTAATAATGCAGTCATTTCGACTATAAAAAGGTCAGCATTTTCCTTTTCACCAATAAATTTAGCTAAATTATAAACTCTTTCTATATGAAACCAATCATGGCCACTACATTTACCGTATAGCTTTTCTTTTACGAAGTCTTTAGTATTCTTTATCATTTTATTTTTATCCATAAATGACTCCTTTGATTTTTATTTAGTATTATTTTATTATACATAACATTTAATAAAGCTAGTAGTTATATTATAATAAGAACATAAGATTCGAAAATGAAGAGGATGATTTTATGAATTTAATTACATTAGAAAATATAAGTAAAAGTTATTCGGAAAAAATATTAGTAGATAATATATCATTAGGAATAAATGAAGGCGAAAAAATAGGTATCATAGGAGTGAATGGTACTGGGAAATCAACATTTTTAAAAATAATTGCAGGTGTTGAAGAGCCAGATTCAGGAACTGTAACTAAAGGAAATAGAGTAAGAATAGAATATCTTTCACAAAGTCCTAACTATGATGAAAATGCAACAGTTATAGAGCAAGTATTTAGAGGAAACTCTGAAGAAATGAGTTTATTAAGAGATTATGAAGAAGTATTAGAAGAAATAAGTAAAAATCCTTCTAATGAAGATTTAAATAATAAGTTAATAAAGCTTCAAGGAAAAATAGATGCTTTAAATCTTTGGGGACTAGAAAGTGAAGCAAAGGTAGTATTAACTAAGCTTGGAATAAATGATTTTGAAGCAAAGGTAAGTACTCTTTCTGGGGGACAAAAGAAGAGAGTAATGCTTGCTTCTGCATTAATAACTCCATGTGAATTATTAATACTAGATGAGCCTACTAACCATCTAGATAATGAAACTATAAACTGGTTAGAAGAATATTTAAATAGCAGAAAAGGTGCTTTATTAATGATAACTCACGATAGATATTTCTTAGATAGAGTTACAAACAGAATTTTAGAATTGGACCAAGGAAGACTGTTTAGCTATGAAGGTAATTACTCTGTTTTCTTGGAAAAGAAGATGGAGAGAATGGAAATTGAGCAAGCATCAGAAGAAAAGAGACAAAACCTTATAAGAAAAGAGCTTGCGTGGGTTAGAAGAGGTGCAAAGGCTAGAACAACTAAACAAAAAGCAAGATTAGATAGATTTGATGAACTTGTTAATCGAAAGGTATATGAACAATCTGAAAATGTTGAAATATCAGTTATGGGAAGTAGACTTGGTAAGAAGATAATTGAAATTGAAAATATATCTAAGAGCTTTGGCGATAAGCAGTTAATAAAAGATTTTAGCTATATTGTGACTAGACAAGATAGAATAGGTATAGTTGGTGAAAATGGTGTAGGTAAATCTACATTAATTAAAATGTTAGAAGAGAAATTAAAACCTGATAGTGGAGAAATCGTAAAAGGGGAAACAGTTAGAATAGCTTGCTTCTCTCAAGATGATGAGCACATGAATCCAGATATGAGAGCTATTGAGTATATAAAAGAAGTAGCAGAGTATTTACAAACAGCTACAGGAGAAAGAATAACTGCATCTCAAATGTGTGAAAAGTTCTTATTTGATGGAACTTTACAATGGACTCCAATTGGAAAGTTATCAGGTGGAGAAAGAAGAAGACTTCATCTTTTAAGAGTTCTTATGGATTCCCCTAATGTACTTTTATTAGATGAGCCTACTAACGATTTAGATATAGAAACTCTTAAGAGATTAGAAGATTATCTTGATGACTTCGGTGGAGTAGTTATAACTGTATCCCATGATAGATATTTCTTAGATAGAATATGTAATAAAATTTTTGCTTATGAAGGTAATGGTAATATAAGAATATACACAGGAAACTATAGCGATTACCTATTAACTAAAGAATATGAGGAAGCTATAAATAAACAAGAAAAAGCTTCAGAGAAGCCTAAAGATTTATCTGAGAAAAAAGAAAGAGTAAAAGAGAAAAAGTTAAAATTTACTTATAAAGAAGAAAGAGAATTTGAAACTATTGATGAAGATATAGAAAACTTAGAAAATAAAATATCTGAAATAGATATATTAATGGAAAAAAACTCTAGAGATTTTGGAAAACTTCAAGAATTGATGAAGGAAAAAGAAGAGGTTGAAGCTGAATTAGAACATAAATATGAAAGATGGGAATATTTAAATGATTTAGCTCAAAAAATAGAAGAACAGAAAAATAATAAGTAGTGAAAAATACTACCAATATATATTTAGTAGATGTACACTTACAGTGTAACTTCAAGTAACCAAATTAAAATTTGGACTTTTAGTCAAGTTTGTATGAGTGAATCGAAAACTTAGACTTCACTTATGTATAATTAAAAGAAAAAATCACATACTATTAATGTAGCAAGGATGGGTAAAGATAACTCAATACCTATGCTACTGTAGATGAACTAGTAATATTTTATATTGCTAGTTCATTTTAGTTGCAAAAAAATATCCTACAATATAAATTATAGGATATTCTACATATTTGGGGATATGTATATTAAAGTTAATGTTAATTACTATTTAAATGATCGTTTATTAAAGTTTGAATTTTATCTTTGCATCTAAAGCCTTTGCAGCCACCAGTACAAGCACCAGTTACTTTTACAACATCATCAACAGTATGAGCTCCTTTAGCTATTACGTCTTTAATTGTTGCTCTAGAAATAGCTTTACATACACAAACCTTAGTTATCTTATCAAGAATCTCTTGATTTAAATTATTGTTTTCCATAGTGTATCCACTCCTAAATATTAAGAACCATCTTATTAGAGAACTAATATAATAATCTATGATTTAATTATAATAATAGAAAAAACAAAAGTCAATATTAATTAATAATGATTATTAATGCAAACTTTATACTAAGTATGCTATTATTATTCGTCTTTTGATAGTAAAGTATTTTATTAAAACTAATATTATAAAATAAAACAGTTTTTGGATGTAATTGACAATGAACTTTTCATAATATATAATAGAACCGTTAAAAACTATGATTAGGAAAAGTATTTAAGTTTTTTCTTTAAGAGAGTGATTGGTTGGTGTGAAATCATAGAAATGCTTTAAGAAAATCACCTATGAGTTGGAGGCTGAAAGTTTGACAATTAAGCTATCCCGTAATCCTGCGTTAAAGGATAGGATATGATAGTATCTGAAGATATGGCTCGTTTTATATATAATGTGAGCTTAATAACCATAGGTGGTATAGCGAATAACACTTCGTCCTTTTGGATGGAGTTTTTTTATTATATAAAAATTATATATATTTAATTTAAGTAATTTTTCTTATTTAAAGGTTGATACTAAAGATGTTGATACTAAGGATAATGTAAAAATATTTATTATTTCAATTTAAAGCAAAATAAGTAATTACATTAAGAGAAGGGAGAAGCAATATGTACAAAAAAGTAGAACTTCCAAATGGTTTTGTTGGCTTAGAAAAAGAAGTTGCAAATCTTTGGACTGCAAGAAATGTCATAAAAAAGAATTTTGATATGAACCAAGATGGTGAATATTTCACTTTCTATGATGGACCTCCAACAGCAAACGGTAGACCTCACGTAGGACACGTTTTAACAAGAGTTATGAAGGATATAATCCCAAGATACAAGGTTATGAAGGGATATAAGGTTATAAGAAAAGCTGGTTGGGATACTCACGGACTTCCAGTTGAACTTGAAATCGAAAAGAAGCTTGGAATTTCAGGTAAAGAACAAATAGAAGAGTACGGAGTTGAAAAATTCGTTAAAGAATGTAAAGAAAGCGTATTTACTTACGTAAGTATGTGGGAAAAGATGACTAACCAAATCGGTTATTGGGTTGATATGGAAAATCCATATGTAACTTATCATAACCCATACATCGAATCAGTTTGGTGGGCATTAAAACAAATGTGGGATAAAGGTCTTTTATATGAAGGACACAAAGTAATGCCATACTGCCCAAGATGTGGAACTGCATTATCATCTCACGAAGTTGCTCAAGGATATAAAGACGTTAAGGACTTAACTTGTATAGCTAAATTTAAAGTTGAAGGAGAAGAGAATAAGTATATCTTAGCTTGGACAACAACTCCTTGGACATTACCTTCAAACTTAGCTTTATGTATAAACAAAGCATACACTTATGTAGAAGCAAAAGTTGGAGAAGAAACATTAATATTAGCTAAAGATTTAGCAGCGAAAGTTTTAGGCGAAGATTATGAAATAGTTAGAGAATTCCCTGGAACTGAACTTTTAGGAACTAAGTATGAACAATTAATGCCTTTCGGTAAAGTTGAAGGTAAAGCATTTGAAGTAATTCACGGTGATTACGTTACTTTATCAGATGGTACTGGTATAGTTCATATAGCTCCAGCTTACGGTGAAGATGACAGCTTAGTAGCTAAAGCTAATGGAATCACTTTCATTAACTTAGTTGACAGAGAAGGTAGATTCGTAGAAGAAGTTACTCCATGGGCAGGAAAATTCGTTAAGAAATGTGATGAAAGCATCTGTAAATGGCTTGAAGAAAACAACAAGTTATTTAAATCAGAAAGACACCTTCACTCATATCCACATTGTTGGAGATGTGACACACCACTTCTTTACTATCCAAAGGAAAGCTGGTTTGTTGCAATGACAACTCTAAGAGATAAGCTTTTAGAAAACAATAATAAGATTAACTGGTACCCAGATAACATAAGAACAGGTAGATTTGGTAAGTTCTTAGAAAATGTTATCGACTGGGGTATTTCAAGAGATAGATATTGGGGAACTCCACTTCCAATTTGGGGATGTGAATGCGGACATAAAGAATGTATCGGAAGCATCGAAGAATTAAGAGAAAAGGGAATAAATGTTCCAGAAGATATCGAATTACACAAACCTTATATAGACAATGTTCACTTAAAGTGTGAAAAGTGTGGAAAAGAAATGACAAGAACTAACGAAGTTATTGACTGTTGGTTTGACTCAGGTTCAATGCCATTTGCACAATTACACTACCCATTTGAAAATAAGGAATTATTCGAGGAAAACTTCCCAGCTCAATTTATATCAGAAGCTGTTGACCAAACAAGAGGATGGTTCTACACATTATTAGCAATTTCAACTGCTATATTTGATAGAAATCCATTTGAAAACTGTATAGTCTTAGGTCACGTTCTAGATAAGAAGGGCTTAAAGATGTCAAAATCTAAGGGTAATGTTGTAGATCCATTCACAGTATTAGATTCTCAAGGTGCTGATGCTACAAGATGGCATTTCTACACTGCAAGTGCTCCATGGTTACCAACAAGATTCTCAGTTGATGATGTTGGTGAAGCAGGAAGAAAGTTCATGGGAACATTATGGAATGTTTACTCATTCTACGTTCTATATGCTGAATTAGACCAATTCAATCCGCTTAACTATGCTGATTTCGTATCAGAAAATGTTATGGATAAATGGATTATGTCTAAGCTTAACACATTAGTTAAGGACGTTGACTCTATGTTAGATTCATACCAAATAACTCAAGCTGCTTTAGCTATTGAAGATTTCACAGATGAGTTATCAAACTGGTATGTAAGAAGAAATAGAGGAAGATACTGGTCTCAAGAATTAACTGATGATAAGATTGGTGCTTATGTAACTTTATACAGAGTATTAACTACTTTAATAAAGGTTGCAGCTCCATTCGTACCATTTATAACAGAAGAAATTTATCAAAACTTAGTAACTGGATTAGACAATAATGCTCCAGAAAGCATTCACTTATGTTCATGGCCACAAGTTGATGAAAGTGCTATAAATAAAGATTTAGAAAAGGAAATGGATTTAGCTTACACAATCGTTAAGCTTGGAAGAAGTGCAAGAAATGGTGCTAACATTAAGAATAGACAGCCACTTTCTAAGATGCTTATTTCAACAGATTCACTTCCAGAATACTACGGAGATATCATAACTGATGAGTTAAATATCAAAGAAGTAGAATTTGGTGCTGACCTTTCTAAATATGTTAACTTTGAAATCAAGCCAAACCTACCTGTATTAGGAAGAGCTTATGGTAAGATGATACCTGGAATCAGAAAAGAAATAGCTGCTAGAAACCAAATGGAATTAGCTCAAGCTATCCAAAATGGGGAAACAGTAACTATAAATGTTGATGGAACTGAAATTGAACTTAATAAGGAAAACTTATTAGTTACAATGCAAGGTTTAGAAGGATATGCATTTGCTGGTGAAGGTTCAATAGGTGTTGTTCTTGATACTCATATTTCAGAAGAACTTAGAGAAGAAGGTCACGTAAGAGAAATGATTTCTAAGATTCAAAATATGAGAAAAGATAAAGGATTTGAAGTTGCAGATAAGATTAATTTATATGTAGCAGGAAATGAAATGCTAGAAGGCGTTATCAAAAAGTTTGCTGATACTATAAAGAAAGAAACTTTAACTCAAGAAATAGTATTTAATGGAGATTATGATTATACTGAAACTGTTATTAATGGTGAAAAATTAAATATGACAGTAGAAGTAGTTAAATAATTTAAAAATATTATGGTAAAGAAGGGAATTAACTCATAATTCCCTTCTTTTTTTGAAAGAATATATAAAGATAGATAAATTAGTTCAAAATTATATTATATTAATAAAATACTTATATGTTCTTGTACAACTAATGAAAAAACGGTATAATTAATAATTAAAATGAAAAAAATGGAGTGATGTTGACATGGCTACTTCTATTAAAGATGTTGCAAGAGAAGCGGGCGTTTCAATAGCTACGGTTTCTAGAGTACTTAATGATATAGATGTTGTAAATGAAGATACAAAGAAAAAGGTATTGGATGCAATAAAAAAATTAGGATACAGACCAAATATCGTAGCTAGAAGCTTAAAGACTCAAAGAACGAAGACAATAGGAATATTAGTTCCAGATATATCAAGTGGATTTTATCCTGAAATAGTTAGAGGAGCAGAAGATGTTGCTAATATATATGATTATAACGTTATATTATGTAACTCAGACTTTGACTACGATAAAGAAAAAGATTACTTAAGAGTATTGAAAGAGAAAATGGTAGATGGAGTTATCTACATGAGCTCTTCATTACAAGAAGAATCTCTAGATATTATTAATGATTTAGATTTAAAAACTGTTTTAGTTGAAACAAAAGACAGAGAAGGAAGATTACCAAGCGTAACTATAGATAACATAGAGGCTTCATATGAAGCAACTAAGCATTTACTTGAAAAAGGAATAAAAAATATTGCCTTTGTAGGAGTAAAGAAAGAGGTAGCTAATGCTTGGGGAGATAGATTCTTAGGATACGAAAAAGCTTTAAAAGAAGCTGGATTAGAAGTTGATGAAGATTTAGTATACCTTCAAAATCTTAAATACAAGACAGGTAGTGATGCTGCGGAAAAATTCTTAAGCCTTTCTAAAAAATTTGAAGGGGTTGTATGTGCATCAGATGAAATAGCTATGGGAGTTATAAATGGATTAAGAGAAAAGGGAATTAATACTCCAGATGACGTTAGTGTTATAGGATTTAATAATAACGCTGTAGCATCATATTTCTATCCAAGATTAACTACAGTAAATCAACCAAGTTATGATATGGGATCTGTAGCTATGAGAATGTTAATTAAAATCTTAAATAATAAACCTTTAGAAGAAGGTCAATATGTATTAGATTATAAGTTAATACAAAGAGAAAGTTGTAAATAAGTCGTTTTATACGACTTATTTTTTTTATTTATAAAGATTGTAATAATAAAGAAAATATGGTAAACTATATACATAATGTTGAGAACGTTTACTAAATAAAATAAAATGGGTTAAAAAATTCAACTATGTATGTGTTATTTTATGAGAGTATAAGTTAAATGGGTGTAATAATAATTTAGTAAACAAGATAATAAAAAGATAGCTATGGGTAAGCTATCTTTTTTTATTTTGAATAAAATATGTTATTTTATAATATTCCTTCATTTTTTAATATATCTTCTAATTGTTGTACCTTTTGAGTTAAAGTATAGAATTTTTCCTTTAAAACTTCTTTTGGGGCATCTATTGTATCAACGAATTCTTCCATTTCTTCAACCGTTTTTAATGCTTCCTCTATGTCTCTTTGAGCTAATTTTAAGTTTGATTCTTTCATCGGTACATCTCCTTATATTTAAAGTAAAACTAATATAGTATTTATCTTTATCCTATCACTAATAAATAGACGTTGCAAGGCATATATTTTAAATAGTTAACAGTTAAAAGAGAAAAGTTAAGAAGTGAAAAATAAACAGTTCCACGCGTTTATAAAATTAATAATTAAAAGTAAAAAGTTAAGGTTTAAATTCAGCTGAACTGAATTTAAAACATAATATAAAAATTACGGAATAGTTTTATTCATAACTTTTAATTTGTTATTTTACACTATTAATAAAAATAAGGAACGGTTTTATAAAAGCTAATAACTACTAAATCTTAACTATTAACTATTAATTAAATTGGGGGGATAGTAAATGATAAATTACATATGGTTTATAATGATTTTTCTAGGAATACTAGTTAGTATATTTACTGGCAATGGGGAAGCTATGTCTAATACAATAATTAGTTCTATAGATAGTACCGTTACTTTTATTATAAGTTTAGTTGGATTAATGTGCTTTTGGTGTGGAGTAATGAAGGTTGCTGAAAAAAGTGGATTAACAGAGAAGTTAGCAAAGCTTATGAAACCGATACTTAAAGTGATTTTTAAGGAAGCAGCAAAGGATGAAAAAGCATTAGGGGCAATTGTAATGAATATAACTGCTAATATGATGGGGTTAGGAAATGCTGCTACACCTTTTGGGATAAAAGCGATGGAAGAAATGGATAGATTAAATAGAGATAAAGGAAGAGCTAGTAATGATATGGCGTTATTTCTTGTACTTAACGCGGCTTGTGTTCAGTTAGTACCATCCACGGTAATTTCTATAAGAGCGGCAGCAGGGTCTACAAATCCTGGGGTAATAATTTTACCTGCGATTATATCAACCACGGTGGCGGCTATTGTAGGTGTTATATGTGCTAAAATTCTTCAGAGATATTTTTAAGGAGGGATAGAGTATGTTTCAATATATAACTAAAAGTATAATTCCTATAATAGTATTTATAATAATAACTTATGGGATGTTTAAGGGAAGAAAGGTTTATGATTGGTTTGTTGAAGGTGCAAAAGATGGATTAAAGGTATGTATGAATATTTTTCCTTATCTTTTAGCTATGATTTTGGCGGTTCATATATTTAGGGAAGCTAAGCTTTTAGATATGTTAAATAATCTTATCTCTCCTATATCAGGATTAATAGGTTTACCTAAAGAAGTAGTTCCTCTTGTTTTAGTAAAACCTCTGTCAGGAAGTGGAGCTATGGGAATATTTACTGATATACTTAAAAATTATGGACCAGATACGTTTATAGGGTTAGTATCATCAGTAATAATGGGAACTACAGAAACTATATTTTATACTGTAACGGTATACTTTGGTGCAGTTAAAATTAAAAAAGTAAGACATACAGTTTGGGCTGCAGTGATGGCTGATATGACAGCAATTATTATGGCAATATTAATGGTAAAAATTCTTATATTTTAAAAGTTTATGGAAAAATTTTGTTTTTATAGATATAATATTTATTAATTGTAGCTGTTAATTTAATACGCAAAGGAGAAAAAGTATATGAAGGCAGATTTTTTTAAAAATAATAGAAAAAGATTATTTGAAAAAATAAAAGATAATTCAATTGTGATTTTATTTGCAGGTAATGCGCCTAAAAAGACTGCAGATGAAGCATACCCATTTACGCCTAATAGAAACTTTTACTATTCAACAGGAATAAGTGAAGAAAATCATATTCTTGTAATGAGTAAAGTAGGTGGAAGTGAGAAGAGTACATTATTTATAAAAGATATAGACCCTGATTTAGAAAGATGGATAGGAAAGAGTATTCGTAAAGATGAAGCTACTGAAATTAGTGGTATTGAAGACGTAAAATTTAAAAGTCAATTTGATTCAGAGATTCATAGATTGCTTTGCTTAAAAGAAGAAGTGAATCTATACTTAGATTTAGAAAGAGATAGTATTTCTTCAACATCTAGTATAGCAAATGAATTTGCTAAGGATATAATTTCTAAATATCCACAAGTAATGATTAAAAATATATTTAGTATATTTGGAGAATTACGACTAGTAAAAAGTGAAGAAGAAGTTGATAACATAAAAAAAGCTATATCAATAACTATCGAAGGTATTGAAGCTTTAATGAAAAATTCTAAAGCAGGAATAAAAGAATATCAATTAGAATCATATTTTGATTTTGTATGTAAAAATAATGGGGTAAAGGATTTTGCATTTAAAACTATTGCAGCTGCAGGAAAAAATGCAGCTACATTACACTATGTAGCAAATGATTCAGAATTAAAAGACGGAGATTTAATTCAGTTTGATTTAGGAGCACAATATAACTTTTACAATGCAGATATTTCGAGAGCCTTCCCTGTAAACGGAAAATTTACAGAGAGACAAAAAGCTGTTTATAATGCTGTTTTAAAGGTTAACGAAGAAATAATAAATGATATAAAACCAGGAAAAACATTTAGAGATATCAATAAAAAAGCTACTGATCTAATAGCTGAAGAATGTATTAAACTTGGACTTATAAAAGAAAAATCAGAGGTTAGTAAGTATTATTTTCATAGCATTGGACATAGTTTAGGACTAGATACTCATGATTTAGAAACACCTCATAGAGATATAACATTTAAAGAAGGTGTAGTATATACAGTAGAACCAGGAATTTATATTGAAGAAGAAAATATGGGCATAAGAATAGAAGACGATATTCTAGTAACGAAAGATGGAGTAGTAAATTTAACAAGTGGAATGATAAAGACTGTGGAAGAAATAGAAACTTTTATGGCAAAGTATAATAATAACATTTAATAAATATACTTGAAAAAAGTTATAAAATGGTATTGTCAAGAACGAATATAATGTGTATAATTATAATAAATTAATCGTGAATAAATAAAGGTAGAGGCGCGATACTTAAGAGTACTATTGATGAGGTAAGCACTGTGAGTTAATAGGAAAGGAATTATCGCCGAAGCATACAACTAATGCTTTAAGGTTGTATAGCTGGGGATGTATATAATATATATATCACTGTCACAAACTTGTTTTTGTGGTGAGCTATCATTTGAGGAAGACCTAATTTTTTAATGCAATTTTAGGGCCTTGAGTGTTAACTCAAGGCTCTTTTTATTGCACAAAAGCAAAACCCTTTAATTATTCACAAAAAATATATTAATTAGGGGGAAACAAAAATGAAAAAGACGGGATTTAGAGTAATCCTACTAACAATGATTATTTTTACTTTATCAACAACAATGGCATTTGCCAGTGAGTTAGAACCAGCAGCAGTAAATGCAGAAAGATTTGGGTTATTAACTTTAATACCACCAATAGTAGCGATAGTATTAGCATTTATTACTAAGAACGTTGTTATTTCTTTATTTATAGGGATTTTATCAGGTAGCTTTTTAATTAGCCTTACAGGATATAATGTGTTTTATGCACTTATACAAGCATTCTTAGATTTTGTTACAAGAGCATTAAATTCTTTAGCAGATCCATGGAATGCAGGTATAATACTTCAGGTATTGGCAATTGGAGGAGTTATTAATTTAGTAGGTAAAATGGGTGGAGCTAAGGCTATAGCAGAAGCTTTAGCAAAAAAAGCAAAGACTGCAAGAAGCACTCAATTAATAACTTGGTTATTAGGATTATTCGTATTCTTTGATGATTACGCAAATTCACTTATAGTTGGACCTATAATGCGTCCAGTAGCTGATAAGATGAAGATTTCAAGAGAGAGATTAGCGTTTATAATTGATGCAACTGCAGCGCCAGTAGCTGGGCTTGCAATAATATCAACTTGGATTGGATTAGAAGTTAGCTTAATAGGTGAAGGGTTTAATCAAATAGGTGTAGAAGCAAGTGGATTTGGAGTATTCCTTCAAACTATACCATATAGATTTTACAACATATTAATTCTTGCATTTATAATTATTACAGCAGTTACTTTAAAAGAATTTGGACCAATGAGAAAAGCTGAAATAGCTGCAAGAAAGAGAAATAAAGATATTGTTGAAGAGATAGCAGCATCATCTTCACAAATGGATGAATTAGAACCAAAAGAAGGTGTAGAGCTTAGCATATGGAATGCAATTATTCCAATAGGGACACTAATTATTTCAGCGCTAGTAGCATTCTACTATAGTGGATATAGCTCAATAATGGGTGGAGATAACGTAGCACTTCAACAAATAATGACTAACTCACCAATGTCATTTGCAGGAATAATGGAAGCTTTCTCAGCAGCAGATGCTTCAGTAGCATTATTCCAATCAGCATTATTTGCATCAGTTGTAACTATAATTATGGCTGTTAGTAAAAAGATATTTACTTTAAGTGAAGCTATAGAAACTTGGGTAGATGGAATGAAAGGGCTAATTATTACAGGAGTTATTCTTATATTAGCTTGGTCTTTAGGTTCAGTAATTAAAGAACTTGGAACTGCATATTATTTAGTTGAAGCTTTACAAGGTGCTATACCAGCATTTTTATTACCAAGTTTAATATTCGTTCTAGGAGCAGTAATATCATTCTCAACTGGAACTGCATATGGAACAATGAGTATATTAATGCCATTAGCAATACCTCTTGCACATTCAATTAATCCTGAAATGTCATTTATAGTAGTTTCTACAAGTGCAGTATTAACAGGAGCAATATTTGGAGATCATTGTTCACCAATTTCAGATACAACAATACTTTCATCAATGGGTGCAGGATGTAACCACATAAATCACGTTAATACACAAATATGGTATTCATTATTTGTTGCAACAATAACAATATTATTTGGTTATATTCCAGCAGGTTTAGGATTACCTATATATCTAGTATTACCATTAGCACTAGTTGCTGTATATGTTGGGGTACAAATATTTGGTAAGAAGGTAGATGAAGCTAACATAGAAGCTGAAACAGGCGCTTTAGCAAAATAAGAAAATAATAGGGGCTATATAAAGGCTGTGCATGGGGGCACAGCTTTTATTTTTGCTTATTGACAGTTTTTACATTTTAGCATATTATAAAATTAATAAATGCATAGAAAAGAAGAGTAGTTTAGGAATATGTCTAAAGAGAGCTAGGATTTGGTGAAAGCTAGCGTCATTGAACTTTATGAAGATGGTCTTGGAGCAGATTATCTGAGTCTTATGATTAGGATAATACGGTAGCAACCGTTATATTGCACGGTGATGATAGTAACCTAGTGAGATATTTATTGTGAGATAAATGTAAAAATAGAGTGGTAACGCGTATATAACGCCTCTATATGGGTAATTAACCTATATAGAGGATTTTTTTATAATTAAAAATTAATAATTAGAAGTGAATATTTAACGAAAATATCAAAATTTAAATTCCTATATCTTAATTATTAATTAGAAAAAAGGAGGAAGAAATATGACTAAAAAACCATATTATATAACTACTGCAATTGCATATACTTCAGGTAAGCCACATATAGGTAATACTTATGAGGTAGTTTTAGCTGATAGTATAGCAAGATATAAGAGATTACAAGGCTATGATGTTCAATTCCAAACAGGAACAGACGAACATGGTCAAAAAATTGAGTTAAAAGCTCAAGAAGCTGGTATTACACCAAAGGAATTTGTTGATAATATAGCAGGTGAAATTAAAGGAATTTGGGATTTAATGAATACTTCTTATGATAAATTTATCAGAACAACTGATGAGTATCATGAAAAACAAGTTCAAAAAATATTCAAGAAGCTTTACGAACAAGGGGATATATATAAAGGTCACTATGAAGGATTATATTGTACACCATGTGAATCTTTCTTTACTTCATCACAATTAGTTGATGGTAAGTGTCCTGACTGTGGAAGAGAAGTTCAACCAGCTCAAGAAGAAGCATATTTCTTAAAGCTTAGCAAATATACAGATAGATTAATTGAGCATATAAACACTCATCCAGAGTTTATTCAACCAGAATCACGCAAAAATGAAATGATGAACAACTTCTTATTACCAGGATTACAAGATTTATGTGTATCAAGGACATCATTTAAGTGGGGTATTCCAGTTGATTTTGATGATAAACACGTTGTATATGTATGGCTTGATGCTCTTTCAAACTATATAACTGGTTTAGGATATGATTTAGATGGAAATCATGCAGAAGCGTATACAAAATTCTGGCCAGCAGATTTACACTTAATAGGTAAGGATATTTTAAGATTCCATACTATTTACTGGCCAATTATGTTAATGGCTCTTGATATTCCATTACCAAAGCAAATTTTCGGTCATCCATGGTTATTACAAGGTGACGGAAAAATGAGTAAGTCTAAAGGTAATGTTATATACGCTGATGATTTAGTAGAATTATTTGGTGTTGATGCAGTTCGTTACTTCGTTCTTCATGAAATGCCATTCGATAATGACGGAACAATCACTTGGGAATTAGTTACTGAAAGAGTTAACTCAGATTTAGCTAATACTTTAGGAAACCTTGTTTCTAGAACAGTTACAATGGTTGAAAAGTATTTTGATGGAGTAATTCCAGTACCAATGGTTAAAGAAGCTGTGGATGATGAGCTTATCTCATTAGCGCTTGAAACTCCTAAAAAAGTTGCAGATAAGATGGAGCATTTAAGAATTGCAGATGCTTTAGATCAAATATGGAACTTAATTAGAAGAACAAATAAATATATAGATGAAACTACTCCTTGGGTTCTTGGAAAAGATGAATCTCAAAAGGATAGACTTGCTACAGTGCTTTATAACTTATGTGAAAGTATAAGATTTATATCAAGCTTAATTGCACCATTCTTACCAGAAACAAGTGCAAAAATCAATGAACAAGTTAATATTTCAAAAACAGATTTAGAAAGCTTACATTCATTTGATGGAACAGCTGCTGGAACAAAGGTTAATAGAGGTGAAGCAATTTTCCCAAGACTAGATGTAAAAGCAATATTAGAGGTAGTTGAAAAGAAAAAAGCAGAACAATTAGCAGCACAACAAAAAGTTGAAGAAAAGAGAGAGATAACTCCAATTAAAGAGGAAATCACAATAGATGATTTTGCTAAGCTTGACTTAAGAGTAGTTAAAGTAACTGCTTGTGAACCAATCAAGGGAGCAAAAAAATTATTAAAATTAAAAGTAGATTTAAATGGTGAAGAAAGACAGGTAGTATCAGGAATAGCTAAATTCTATAAACCAGAAGAATTAGTAGGAAAATATGTTGTTTTAGTAGCTAACTTAAAGCCAGTAACATTAAGAGGAGAATTATCTCAAGGTATGATACTTGCTGCAGCTACAGACGATGATAGTGTATTAAACCTAGTAAGTCCAGGTGAACTACCAACAGGAAGCCAAGTAAGATAAGTGAGACTCTAAATCTCTGATTTAGCTAGTCGAACTTACACCTACGAACGGATGTGAGTCGGTGTTTCCTCTAAGACTCTAAATCTCTGATTTAGTTAGTCGAACTTACACAGACGAACGTATGTGAGTAGGTGTTTCCTCTAGACTTTAAATCTCTGATTTAGTTAGTCGAATTTGACTAAAAGCTCAAGTCTGTGATTGGGTATCTTGAAGTTACACTATAAGTGTATTGATTTGACGATAGAGGAAGTTTCACTTAAAACAAAGGAGCCATTAGGCTCCTTATTTTATAGTGAAAAGTTTTGCTAAAGCAATATTTTCACTTTCACTGTAGGTGAACTTTTCATCTTTGTAGCAATAAAAGGGGGTTATTTAATGAATATAATTATAGGAAATGCATGGCCTTATGCTAATGGACCACTTCATTTAGGAAGAATTGCTGTATGGTTACCTGGGGACATTTTAGCTAGGTATCATAGAATGATGGGAGATAATGTTGTATTTATATCAGGAACTGACTGTCATGGTACTCCTGTTACTAATAGAGCAGAAGAAGAGGGGATATCTCCGTTAGAAGCTGTAGAAAAATATCATAAGGAATTTCAAAAATGTTTTAAATCTTTAGGATTTTCTTTTGATATTTTTGAAAAAACTCATTCTGAATATCACCAAGAAAAGGTAAAAAAATTTATTTTAGATTTATATGAAAAAGGATATATATATGAAGAAATAGTAGATGGGTCAAAACATTTATTCTTTGCTTTATCTAAGTTTGAGGATGATGTAAAGTACATATTTGATAATGAAGATGGATGGAGAGAAAATGCCAAAAAAATATTAAAAAGATATCTTGATGAAGGATTAAGGGATAGAGCTGTAACAAGAGATTTTAATTGGGGCGTTGATGTACCGTTAGACGGATATGAAGATAAAAAAATATATGTATGGATTGAAGCGGTAATGGGATATCTTACTGCCAGTATGAAATGTCTAAGTGAAAGAGGAGAGGATTGGAAAGAATATTGGAGCGGAGATGATTCAAGGGTTTATTTTGTTCACGGAAAAGATAATATACCTTTCCATACTGTTATTTTCCCAGCTATTTTATGTGGAGTAGGAATTAAAAATCCTAATTTAAGAATGATATCAAGTGAGCATTTAAAACTAGAAGGAAAACCATTCTCATCAGTTAAGAATTGGGCATTATGGGCTGATTATATTACAAAGAATTATAACGTAGATAGTTTTAGATATTATCTTATGCTAAACTCTCCAGAAGATAAGGATACTGATTTTTCATGGAGGGATTATATAAATGTAAATAATTTTGATTTGGTAAGTACTTTTTCGCACTATGTACAAAGGGTCATAACTTTCTCAAGAAAAAATTATGGGCCGAGAATACCAAGTGGAATTATAGAGGAAAGTTTAAAAAATGAAATTTTAGATTTATATTTTAGCGTTGGAGACGATATTGAAGAGGGGCATTTTAATAGTGCGTTAAATAATATAATGGCTTTTTGCAGAAAGGCTAATAAAGATTTTAAAGAAAATTTATTATGGGACATGGCAGAGAAGAATCCTGATTACTGCAAGAATAAGGTCTATAATAATATTCAAATAGTAGCTAATATAGCTAATTTATTGGAACCATTTATGCCTAATATTTGTGAAAATATAAGAACTTCCTTAAGTATTAATGAACCTATATGGAGTTTTATAGAAAAAAGAGATGGAATATTAAAAGAGGTTGATTTAGAACTAAAGAGAATTGATAAAAGAAGAGCTATTGATGAAGTTTTAAGATTAAAAGAGAAAAGAAATTAAAAAAAACTAGAGCCTAAGTTGGGGGACGTCGGCTCTAGTTACCATTCTTTATAAGGAAACTCTTTCTACTGAAATGTAACTTCAACTAATAAAATCAGAGATTTTGAGTTTCATTTAAGGTGGTTTTTTAGGGGTAAATAATAATGCTTTAACTACTTTACAAGTATTATATTACCCTTTCTTTGTGTCAATTAAGTGTCAAAAAAGGAAAGAAAATATTAACAAAATTTTTTGAAATTAAAATGAACTATTTTGAAGATATTACGTCTTAATAATGAAAGTTAATTTAAGGGGGTATTAAGAGTGGAGGAGATAGAGCTAATCAAAAAAGCTCAAGATGGCAATAAACATGCCATGAACATATTGCTTCAGAATAATTATAAAGCTCTATATGGATTTACCCTGAAAATGACTGCTAATGAAGATCTAACTCAAGATATAGTTCAAGAAGTTTGCTTAAAAGCTGTTGTTAATATAAATAAGTTCAAAGGGAAATCGAAATTTCAATCATGGTTAATATCAATATCTATTAATTATTATAGAGATATTATAAGAAAAAATAAAAAAATAGATTATAGTTGTGAAATAGAGTTAAGCCACATTGAAAATAATGAAACCGACACTATATTAGATAGGCTACAAGTGGAAGAGATGCTTAAAGAGTTGAAAAAAATGCCTTATGAAAAACGAATATCATTTATATTGAAACATTATTATGGATATTCTTATGAAGAAATCTCTAAGGTATTTAAATGTTCTGAGGGAACTGTAAAATCTAGAGTGTTCTATACTGCATCAAGGTTAAAAAAGAAATTAGTAGGAAGTGAGGTGTGATATAAATGGATGATAGTAATATGTTAAATGATGAAAGCTTAGATAAGTTAGGATATATAAAAGAGTTAGACATATTTTCTATAGTAGATAAACAGTTTGATAAAAAGCGTGAAAGAAAGAGAGTAAAAAGAGCGATTTTTATTTCTATATTAATAGTTGTATTTGTATCACTAATAACATGCTTAGCTATAATTATGCCTAGGATAGCAGTTATTGATAAAAGGATTATGAATATACCTAAATTAATTATAGGATATTATTTTGTTTCTGTATCAATGATGATGTTACTTATTATACCTATAATAAAAAGAAAGAAGTCTTATTAGAAAAGGGGGAGAAATTTTATGTTAATTATGTTTATGCCAATGATTTTTATGGCTATAATTTTTGGATTATTTATATGGCAAGCTATTTGGGTTGCTCTTGATTCAAGAAAAAGAGGAGAAGAGTATTGGTGGCTATGGACTATAGCTGCATTTATAGCATTTCCAGTTGGAATTATAGTTTATGCAATAGTTAGTAGAAGCGATAGAAGAAGATGCAATAACTGTGGAAAAGAAGTACCAAAAGACTTAAAGTTATGCCCATACTGTGGGGAAAGGTGTGGAAACTTTTGTCCTAACTGTGGACAAAATGTTCAACCGGGGTGGAGATTCTGTCCTAATTGTACAACAGAACTACCTGATGAAATAACTAATAGTAAAAGAAAAATAAATAATAAACCTATTATAATAGTAGTTTCTATAATAGTAGTATTAGCAATTTTATTTGTGGGTATGTTCGTAGTAAGCTACGTTAGTTTCTCTGGAATTACTGGAAGCTACACCGAAGAGATTAACACTTTTGATACAAGCGGATATCAAGGTAGGGTATTTAATGAAAGAACAACAGACGTTTTAGAATATACAATTACATCTAATCAGCATAGCTTTTGGTGTAAGGGAGAAAGAGAAAAAGGCGATATAGTGGTGAAGGTATACGATAAAGATGGAAATTTAAAATCAGAAACAGATAAAATTTCAGCTGAAGAATTTACTGAAGGAATGTTTGTAGAACCAGGACAAAAGGTAGAAGTTTATCTAAATGATTATAAAGGTTCATTTTATGTAAGATTCAATTAATGAGAGGTGTTACATCATAAAGGAAATTGGAACAAGAAGTGGAACGAGCTTGGAACAAGTTTTAAAAGTAGAGCAATTCTTTTTAAAAATAGAATAATATGTGGAACAAGAGGAACAAGAATCGGTCTTGTTCCTTTTGTTGTTCCATATGGGAAGTGGTTAAAATACTAGGATTGATTAATGTTTGGAACAAGGGAACAAGAATTATATATTAAGAACGAATAATAAATAATAAGTAATTATAGGTGCGCGTACACGCATATACACGCGTATAGGAAAAAATGGAGCTTGTTCCTATTCTTGTTCCACATAAGAATATAGAAGATTGAAATTTAATGTTTATATACTTATCAAAATTTTGAGCTTTGGTATAATAAGAATAATGATTTAAATTGAAAAATAAGGAGATATATTATGGAACCTAAATATAAGATTTTTGATACACATGCTCACTATGATGATGAGGCTTTTGATGAAGATAGAGAAGAGGTATTAAAACAGATTCAAGAAGCTGGAGTTATAGGAGTATTAAATTGTGCTTGCTCTAGAAAAAGCTTAACTACAACTAATGAATTAACATTAAAGTATGATTTTATATATGGGGCATTAGGGATACATCCAAGTGATGCTTATGATTATAATGAAGACGTTAGAGCTGAGATTATAGAAAAGGCTAATTCTAATAAAAAGATATTAGCTATTGGAGAAATAGGATTAGATTATTATTGGGAAGAGAATCCAGATAGAGAAACTCAAAAAAGAGTCTTTAGAGAACAGATGGAATTAGCTAGAGAGTTAAAACTTCCAGTTGTTATTCATGATAGGGATGCACATAAAGATACACTAGATATAATGAAGGAATATCCAGAGGTTAAGGGGATAGTTCATTGTTTTTCAGGTAGTGTAGAATTTGCTAAAGAATGTGTAAAATTAGGTTACTATATAGGAGTAACAGGAGTAGTTACATTTAAAAATGCTAAAAAAATAGTAGAAGTAGTGGATGAAATTCCTATTGATAGATTATTAGTTGAAACTGATTGCCCTTATATGGCACCAGTACCTAATAGAGGAAAAAGGAATAAATCGGATTATATTGAATATATAATAGAACAAATAGCTGAAATAAAGAAAATTGACCCGATTAATGCAAATATCAAATTAAATGAGAATTTTGAGAGGTTGATTTCAAGAGAAAAGTAAAGTAAAATAATACTACAGATTTTCCTTTTATTTCCATCACAATTAACATAATATCATCAAAAACTTAACATTTTAATAACTATAAAAACAGCTATCATTTTATTTATTTTATTTTTTATGTACAGTGGTATATTTTTAGTAGTTAAATATAGTAAGAGTGGTAAATTTGACAAAAAGTATTGAATTATAATATAATTCAAATACACTCTTGCCAAAGGAGGTTTAGGTAGATGATAGAAAAATGTAAGGAATACCTTAAAAGAAATTTTTCTAATAGTCCTAAGGCAAAGATTTTGTTATGTGCTATTGTGACGGTAGTTATAGCATTATCTGTAGCGAGTCTGAGAAAAACTGTAACGTTAGTTGTAGATGGAAATGAAGTAAAAGTTACAACATTTAAAGGGACTGTTAAAGATCTAGTATTAGATCAAGGAATAGAACTTACTGAAAAGGACAAAGTGCAGCCAGCTTTAGATGACAGATTATCAGAAGGTGAAAAGATAACAATTACGAAAGCTGTAGAGGTTCAGTTAATAACAATGGATAAGGAATTATCAATTTTAACAGCTGAAAAAACTGTAGAAGATATGTTAGATGCTGAATACGAAGCGCTTAAGTCACAAGGAATTGAATTTATAAAGAATATAGATGAGGTTGAGCCTAATCTTGATACAAAAATACAAAAGAATTTACAAATTAAATTAGTTAAGGTTGAAGAGGTAAAAGAAGTCGCAACTGAGACAATTCAATTTGATACAGTTACAGAAGAAGATGGAAGTTTAGACATAAGTGTTGAAGAAATTAGACAAGAAGGAGTTCCTGGGCAAAAAGAAATTACTTATAGAATACTGAAAAAAGATGGCAAAGAGGTTTCTAGAGAAGTAGTAGGTTCTAAGGTAGTAGCCGAACCAGTAAATAAAATAATTGTTCAAGGGACAAGAAGGACCTTCGCAAGTAGAAGTGGAGAGGTTCTTGATTATAAAGAACTTCTGTATTGTGAGTCTACAGCTTATACAGGTGATGGAATCACCGCTACTGGAACTGTTCCAGTGTACAACCCTAATGGTATAAGTACTATAGCTGTCGATCCAAGAGTAATTCCGCTAGGATCATTAGTATATGTTGATGGCTATGGAAAAGCTGTTGCCGCAGATACAGGAGGAGCTATTCAAGGAAGTATAATTGATATATATGTAAATAGTCACGATCACGCTACCAGTTGGGGTAGAAAATATGGTGTGCCTGTATATATATTAGCTTATCCAGGAGAATGGTAAAGGAAAGAGGTTAGTTTGGACTAGCCTCTTTTTATATGTGTACAAATAAAAATATATATTATAAAAAATGTAAATTCTAATTTTTTATAAGAGTGGATTTGCTATTATAAAGTTTGACATAATAGAGATATAGGGATACAGTAATATAAGATATACTATGAAAGGAAGATAGTACTTTGATTAAAGAAGTTATAGTAGTAGAGGGAAGAGACGATATTACTGCAGTAAAGCAAGCAGTAGATGCAGAAATGATAGCAGTTGGTGGATTTGGAATTAATGCAAAGGTAATAGCAAGAATTAAAGAAGCCCAAAAGAGAAAAGGTGTAATAGTTCTTACTGATCCAGATTTCGCTGGAGAAAAAATAAGAAAAATAATAGCTAAAAGAGTGCCAGGGATAAAGCATGCTTATATTGCTCAAGAAGACGGAATTAAGGGCGATGATATAGGTGTAGAAAATGCAACTCCTGAAGTTATAATAGAAGCATTAAATAGAGCTAAGGTAACATTAGAAGTAAAAGAAAAAGTATTTGATTATGAGGATATGATTTATTTCAAGCTTACTGGAGATAGTAATTCTAAGGCAAGAAGAATTGAACTAGGAAAAGAGCTAGGAATAGGATATGGTAATGCAAATCAAATGTTATCTAGATTAAATAATTACGGAATTACTAAAGAAGAATTTATAAATGCTATAAATAAAATAGATAAAAAATTAGAAGAGGGTAAATAGATGGATATACAAGATGTAAAAACAGCCGAATTGGTTAAAAAATATAATTTTAAATTTACTAAAAGCTTAGGACAAAACTTTTTAGTAGATCAATCTGTTCCAAGAGACATAGTAGATGGAGCTGATGTTGGTCCAGAGGATTTAGTTATAGAAATAGGACCAGGGGTAGGTACATTAACAGCTCAATTATTAAAAATAGCTAAAAGAGTTGTAGCTATAGAATTAGATGATACCCTAATACCAATACTTACAGAAGAATTAGGAGGATATTCTAATTTTAGTCTTATACATAATGATGCATTAAAAGTAAACTTTGATGAGATAATAGGTGACGAGAAAAGCGTAAAACTAGTTGCTAATCTTCCATATTATGTTACAACTCCAATAATAGTAAAGCTATTGAAGGAAAAGCATAAGTTTAAATCATTAACTATAATGATTCAAAAGGAAGTAGCAGAGAGAATGAATGCAGAACCTGGTAATAAGGATTATGGTGCATTAACTTTATTGGTTCAATACTATTGTAATACTAAGATTGTTAGAAAAGTACCACCTGCTTGTTTTATACCAAGACCAAAGGTAGATTCTATAGTTATAAGATTAGATAAACTTGATGAACCAAAAGTAAAGGTAGATAATGAAAAATTATTCTTTGATATAATAAGAAATTCATTTAATATGAGAAGAAAAACTTTATGGAATGGCGTAAAGAGCATTGGACCAGCAAAAGAAAAATTAGAAGAGGCATTTGAAAAGGCTGGAGTTGATCCTAAGAGAAGAGGAGAAACACTAACTATACAAGAATTTGCAACATTATCTAATTGTATAAATGAAATAATTTAAATAATTAATAATTAAAGTCAGCGAAAGCTGGCTTTTTTCATTAATTAATAATTATAAATTCTTCAGTTTTAATTATTAACATATTTGGCTATGCAATGCATATAATATATGGAATTTATATAAATTGGAGGTTCTATAGAGTGGCAAGTAACAATAAATTGTATAGAAACTTTATAATATTGCAAGAAGACGAGAGAGGATATTCTAATGCAACAGGTAAAACGCTATCAGGATATTCTAAGATTGAAGCAAGAGCAGAAAAATGCAAAGTTTCTTTCTATGCTCAAAACTTGAAAAAAGATACTGATGATTATCATATGGTACTTATCTGCTGTAAGAAAGATTGCAAACAAATAATCGATCTTGGAAAAATAGTAATAAGTGATACTGGTAAGGGAGAAATAACAAAAGAGTATGATGCGTCTAATATAGGTGGATTAGGAGTTAGCTTTGATAAGATATGTGGAGCTGCTGTGACTAAAATGAAAGATGGACTACCTATATATGTTATGTGTGGATTTTTAAATAGTGAACAACCTTCAGACAATTGGAAGAATTATAAGGTTGTAAAATGCAATGAACATAAACCAATAACTATGGAGAAAAAGCCTAAGAAAGATGACTGTAAGGATGATAAAAAGTCAGATAAAAAATCAGAAAAGAAATCAGATAAGTGTGAACATAAAAAGAGAGATGATGATGATAAACCTGTAGAAATTTCTTCAATTAGTAAAGATGATAATAATGATAAGGTTCAAGAAGAACCTAGGGCAGAAGAAGTAAATACAGAAGAGACTAAAGTAGAAGAAGAAAAAGTAGAAGAGCCGAAGGTAGAGGAAGTTCCATATGTTCCTAGGGAAAACTTAAGAGGTAAGTTTGAAGAGTATGAAGAACAAATAGAAGCCGTTAAGGAATTTGACCCAGATGCTTCTGATATAAGAGGTAGTATAGGAGAATATTTTGAAGCAGTAGCTAACGGATTCGAAAGATGTAAGGGTAAATATAAGGAAGTTAAATATACAAAATGGTATAAGGTTCCTGTAAATGATTTATATGAAATGTGTAATATGTCTAATTATAATAAATATACTTTAGCGTATTATCCTATGCTTAACTACTATCCTTATATTAAAAAACATGGATATTTTATGTTAGGATATAAATGTGATTCTGAAGGAAACTTAAAATATATAGTTTATGGAATTCCAGGAAAGAAAGATAAAGATGAACAACCTTATGATGGAAAGACTGGATTTGTTACATGGGTAAATGATAATGACAGTGATGAAGTAGGATGTTGGTTAATGTTCTATGATTATAAGAACTCAACTGTGGTTGTTCCTATGCAATAATTGGGAAATGTATAGGAAATATGTAACATTAATGTTTGCGATTAATTAATTAAAGTATTATAATTATTTATAATTAGGAGAAGTATTTATACTTCTCCTAATTACTTTAATTAAAAGGTATATAAAGGAGAAAAAAATGACAAGAAAAGCAAAAGTAACTTTGTTATCAATTTTTCTAGTAACTATGACTATCTTAGGAGGATGTAATCCTATAGAAAGTATAGAGAAAAAATTTGGAATTAGGAATGAGTATTTTGAGTTTTTAAATAATAATAATGTAAGTAAAATTAGTATTCAAAGTACTAGAGATCCAGGTTTTAAGTTTATTGTAACAGAGGATAGTGCTATAAAAAATATGTATCAACTCTTAGCAAAATCAAAAGTAAGCGAAAGTAAGTCAACATTAGAGCCTGATTATATATTTGAATTTCAAATAGGTGAAGAAGTAAGAAACTTTTATTATGTAGTTGGTTCTGATGAAGGTAATTTTTACAATGATAATGATATTTTCACAACATCTAAGAGGTTAGATGAAGGAATAATACAGAATCTTTCATTTATAAGAAAACCAAGAGATTTTGATTATATATACTATCAATCAATTTTAGATGTATTAAATGTTATTAAAGATAAAATAAAGCTAAGTGATTATAATATAGGAATAAATATTCAAGGAGATATTGAATGTTTAAAATACGTATTTTCAATTGATTTAAAGAGCTTTTTAGAAAAAGCTAGAAAAATAGCTCCTAATATAGACTTAGTAAAAAACAATGATGAAAATTTTGATTTAGTAATAACAGTTAAAAATAGAGGATATGATAGTACAAATTATAAAACGAAGATAACTGTTAATGATAGAATACAAAAATACACTGATGAATATTTCATAACTGCAGTGAATGAATTTAAGGAATGGAATATTAAAGTAAGTGAAGCAAACAATAAACCTAAAGATTGGTAAGGAGGAGAGAGAAATGGGAAATTGTTCAACATGTTCAAGTAAAGCAAGCTGCAATGCTAGTAAATCAGCAGAAAATAATTGTGGAAAAATATCAATAAAACATGGAAAAATAAAAAATGTAATTGGAGTTATAAGTGGAAAAGGTGGAGTTGGAAAGTCTACAGTATCAGGGATTTTAGCAGTTAATTTAGCTAAAAAAGGATATAAGGTTGGAGTATTAGATGCCGATATAACAGGACCATCAATGCCAAGATTCTTTGGTATAAATGAACAAAGAGCTAGAATGATAGCTGTGGATGAAAATAATGCGATTTTTGAACCAGTTATAACTAAGAGTGGAATAAAAGTAATGTCTATGAATCTTTTAATACCAAAGGAAGATGAGCCAGTTATATGGAGAGGACCAGTAGTAACTGGAGTTCTTACTCAAATGTTTACTGATACAAATTGGGGAGAATTAGATTACTTAATAATTGATATGCCACCAGGAACTTCAGATATAACGCTAACTATAATGCAAAGTTTTCCTATATATGAGCTTGTAGTAGTATCAACGCCACAAGATATGGTTTCTATGATAGTTAAGAAAGTAGTATCTATGGCTGAGAAAATGAATATAAAAATTAAAGGTTTAATTGAGAATATGGCATATATAGTATGTACAGATTGTGATAAGAAATTAAAAGTATTTAGCAATAAGTCATCAGAGGAGCATGCAGAATATTTAGGATTGCCTTTATTAGGAGAATTACCTATAAACTTAGAATTAACTGAGGCTGTCAACGAAGGAAGAGCAGAGGAATATATAAAAGATAATAGCTTATATAGTTTAATTTTTGAAGGATTATATTAAAAAGTAAAAAGCGATACATAAAAATCACCATCTGGGGAAAATTAGTATTGTGATTTTTTATAAGAGGTGATAATTATGAAAGCAAACGTAGATCAAGAAACTTGTATTGGATGTGGAATGTGTCCATCAATCTGTCCAGAAGTATTTGATATGAATGATGACGGAAAAGCACATACAATAGTGGATGAAGTTCCAGCAGGAAAAGAAGATGAAGCACAAGATGCAGCTAATAGCTGTCCAGTAAGTGCAATATCAGTAGATTAAAAAAAGATGCCTAATGGGCATCTTTTTTTATATATTAATATTTGAACTTGGATTAAGTGTTTTTAATATTTGATTTAAAGGTAGTAATCCTAATATTACTAAACAAATTAAAAGTTCTACACCTACAGCTGGACCATTTACTGCTAATGAATATATTGCAGGAGACATACCAGCAGGTGCATATTCACCAAAGAAAACAACTCCAGAAATAAAGTGGCATATAAATCTTAAAAACATTCCTACAGTAGCTCCAATTAGTTTTTTATCCCTAAAGAAGCCAGCTATCCCTACAGCCATAAATGGAAGAGGATAATCAAATAGTACTTGAATAGGACTTAATATATACGGATTAATCATTAGCTTTAATAAGCCAAAAAGGAATCCTGTAAATATCCCAACAGATGGTCCATAAACATATGAGATTATAAATATAGGAATCATGCTACCAAGAGATACGCTTCCACCACCATTAGGGAATGTGTAAAGCTTTATCATATCTAATATGATAGCTAATGCTAAAGCTAGTCCAATTCTAGCCATAAGTTGAGCATTAAATTTTATAGATTTAAATTTGATAAATGCAATTAGTAAAATACCGCATGCAAGTAATGTTAGTAGTGTTAATGGACTACTAAATAGTGTTTTAAAATTTTCTGATAAGGTTGCTAGAAAATTTGTCATAAAAAAATACCTCCTTGTTTTGCGCAAGAGGTACCAGTTAAACGAAAATAATAAAAATCCGTATATAGCTTCCCTACGCTGGTATTACCCAGATCAGGTAAAGAAGGGTTAATGATAAAATCATCTCTCAGCCAATTGGCACCCCTAGCACCTTATATAAGATATATTATATAAATTGCTAAAAAAAGTCAATAGATTTATCATGTATGTTAGAAGGTTTATAATTAATACTATAAGTGCCGTTGTACAATCTATCTAAACTTATATTACTACCTATTGGAGATGTATGGCTGAATGATGATAATGGTAGAGTAACAACTGAGTCATCTTCTAATAAGACAAATACTTCCGTTGGTGTATAATCTAAAATAGTTCCTTTCATATTTATTCCTCCTTAGATAACTTTGTGTTAGTTTATGTAATTTTAAAAAAAAATACACCTAAGGTTTTCCCTTAAGTGTAAAATTTATAAATACAAATCACCATAAACTAATCTAAATACTTTTAAAGATTCTTCAATCTTTGGCTTTAATAAAGATTTTCTGTAAGAAAACTCCTTTTCACCCAGAGGAGTTAAAGAATACAATTTTTGAGTTTTCTTTTTTAAATCATTCCATTCACCAACAACTAGGCCTTCTTTTTCTAGCTTTTTTAATAATGGATATATACCACCAGTACTAGGAGACCAAAGTCCTTTTGTTCTTTCAGATATTTTTGTTGATATATCGTTGCCGTTAGTAGGTCCCATACTTAATATATATAAAACATATATAGGTAAAAGTCCTTTAGCGAATACTTGCCCAACAGCTTCTTTTTCTTTCTGAACCTTTTTTAGTTCAGAAAGTTTTTGCTTATACTCTTCATGGAGCCTCTTTTCTTCTGCCTTTAGATCTTCTATGTTGCTAAAATCATAATTAGCCATAATTATTAATCAACAACCTTTACACAGAAGCCCATTAATCCTGGACCGCCATGTACACCAAGAGCAGGACTGATTTCAGAAAGTTTTAAGCTATTAATGTTGTCTAATCCTTTTAATGACTCCATGTATTTGATGGCTTCAGCTTCACAACCACCTTGAAGTACAGTTACATCACATTTGTTTTTTGCAAGGTGTGTTTTTAATATATCAGTAAGTTTTGATAAAGCTTGTTTTCTGCCTCTAGCTTTAACAATATTGTAGTATACACCATTTTCATCTGTTGTAATTATAGGTTTTAAATTTAACATTTCTCCAAGAGTTCCGGCAACTCTTCCGATTCTTCCACCCTTTTTTAAATATTCTAAGGTATCTATAGTAAAGTAACCAGTTATTTTTTCACGAATTTTAGGTAGAGCTTCGATTATTTCTTCGAAAGTTTTTCCAGATTTTATAAGCTTTGATACTTCTATAACTATTTCACCTTCAGGATAAGCTAAGATTTTAGTATCGTAAACATAAGAAGTAAGGTTAGGATGATCTTCTAAGCTTAATCTTAATGAATTAGCTGTTCCAGAAAGACCACCAGATATACATATTGCTATTACATGAGTATATCCTTCTTCTTCTAATTTAGTTAGTATTTTTTCAGTTGTTTCTGGGCTTGGTAAAGATGTTTTTGGTACCTCTTTATCTAAGTTCGCATAAACATCACTAGCTTTTATATCTATTTTATCTTGATATTCACCAGTAGAATAAGAAATTCTAAGTGGTAATAAGTTTACATTATATTCTCTAAGTTCTTCTAAGCTTAGGTCACTACCGCTATCGGTTATTAAAGCAATTTTTTGCATAATTAATCCTCCGAAATTATTTTATTAATTTTATTATATCATAAAAGATATCATTATCAATATTGATAATGTATATATAGTTATCAGTATTGATAATATCTGTTATATATTTTGTACAATTTAAAATAAAATAGACATATTTAATAAGTGTTAAAAAAGGAAGATAAAATAAAAAAACATTCAAAAATAAGGCTAGATTACCAGATATATAGGTAAATCGAAATTGCTTTAAAATTTTAAAAAAATTATAATTATAATACAAGATATTGTGTGTAGGGAGTGAAGAAAATGCTATATGTGGTAAAGAGGGATGGTAGAGAAGTAAGATTTAATTCAGATAAAATTGCTAATGCTATAAAAAAAGCTGCTAAGGAGATTGAATATAACCTTAGAGAAAGCCAAGTATTAGATATCGTACAAAAAGCTATAAATTATATAGAGATGACTGGAAAAGAAAAAGTATCTGTAGAAGAAGTACAAAATTTAGTTGAAAAAGCTTTAAATGATAGCGGATATGAAAAAATTCAAAAGGTATATTCAACTTACAGAATTGAAAGAACACGAGTTAGAGAGATAAAATCAGATTTGATGAAAGCGATTAATAAGATAGGAATCGAAACTGATAGAGATAACGCGAATGTTGGGAATAATTTTAGTTCAAAGTTATTGAGAATAGCTTCTGAATCTAATAAATGGCACAATTTAGCTACTATGCCTAAGCACTTAGCAAAGGCACATGAAAATGGAGAGTTATATTTTCATGATTTAGACTCTTATAATCTTACAATAAATTGTCTTCATATACCAACAAAAGAGATTTTGGAAAAAGGCTTTAATACAGGTTATGGAACAATATGTCCTCCAAAAAGAATAGAAACTGCAGCGGAACTTTCTTGCATATTACTTCAATCAAGTCAAAATGATATGTTTGGAGGTCAATCTCATCCAGATTTCGATAACGATATAAGTGTATTCATAGAACCTACAAGACAAGAAATAAGAAAGGAATTAGAGGAGCTTGGAATTGACGAGGAAAGATTAGATGAATTAGTAGAAAAAAAATTAAATAAGAGAATTCATCAAGCTATGCAAGGAATAGTATTTAATCTAAATACTATGCATTCTCGTGCAGGATCACAGGTTCCATTTAGTTCTATAAATTTAGGTATTCCATATACAAGAGATGCTGCACTTGTATGCGAAGCATTTTTAGAAGAATATGAAAAAGGATTAGGAAAGGGAGAACAACCTATATTCCCTAATATCATTTTTAGAGTAAAAGAAGGTGTAAATAGGGAGCCTAAAGATCCATATCATTATCTATATCAATTAGCATGTAGAGTAGCATCTAAAAGAATGAATCCTACATTTATGAATATAGATGCAGATTTCAATAAAGAATTTTATGATAAGGGATATATGCCAGCAACTATGGGATGTAGGACTTATTTAATGAAAAATGTTAATGGAGAGCCAGGTTGTAAAGGAAGAGGAAATATAGCACCAGTTACAATAAACCTTCCAAGAGTAGCTATAGAATCAGGAAAAAATATTGATAAGTTTTTTGAAATATTACAACAAAGATTATCATTAGCAAAAGAAGCACTCCTAAATAGATATGGAGTTCTTAAAAATCTTAAAGTTAAGGACTTACCTTTTGTAGCAGGTCAAGGACTACTAAGGGGCTCAGAAGGGTTAAAAGAGGATGATTCTATTGAACCAATATTAAAGCAAGGAACTTGGGGAATTGGTTTTATAGGCCTTGCTGAAGCACTAGTTGCTTTAACTGGAAAGCATCATGGTGAGAGTAAAGAGTCAAGAGAATTAGGACTAAAGATAGTAGGTTTTATTAGGCAATATACAGATAGATTAGTTGAGGAGACTAATTTAAATTGGAGCTGTTATGCTACTCCAGCAGAAGGCTTATCAGGAAAATTTATAAAAAATGATAAAAAGGTTTATGGAATTATAGAAGGTGTAACGGATAAGGAATATTACACTAATAGTTATCACATACCAGTAAAATACCCAATATCAATAAAGGATAAAATTGATATTGAAGCACCTTATCATAAGCTTTGTAACGCAGGACATATATCTTATATAGAAGTTGATGATAGGCCATCACCGGAGACTATCATGGATATATTAAACTATGCTTATAAAGAAACTAATATAAGCTATGTAGGAATAAATTTTCATATAAGATATTGCAAGGATTGTGGTAATTATTTATTTAGTCATGAAGTAACTTGTCCAAACTGCAAAGGAAGTAATATTCAAGGAGTATCCAGAGTAACAGGATATTTAAGTTTAGATGAAAGGTTTGGCCCAGGAAAATATGAAGAAAGACAAGATAGGTATTGTCATTTTAGCGGAAAGAAAAATTCTTATAAATAGATGATTTCAAAGAAATAAAGTTACTAGCATTAATGTAGGTAACTTTATTTTTTTAATAATTATTATAGTTAGTTTAGTGTTTTTAAAAATATGGATAAAGTCAAAATAATACAATAATATATTTTAAAATTAAGATAGGGAGGTTATGAGTGTCGTAGATAAAGTTAATAATAGATTTAGGTGAAACTGTATCTACGATAAAAGTTGTTGAAGAGTTTTGCAGATATATTAATTAGCTAAGAATAAATAGGTTTAATGATATATGAGGTGGTTATATTGGTAAAGGAAGTAAGATTATCAGGTATTGCTTATGAAAGTTTAGTAAATGGACCGGGAATGAGAAGAGTATTTTTTTCACAAGGTTGTAAACATAATTGTGAAGGTTGTTTTAATCCAGAAACACATGACTTTTCAGGTGGAGAAGTAAGAAATATGGATGAGCTTATAGAAGATGTATTAAAAAATAAAATGATAAAAGGTGTAACTTTTAGTGGAGGAGACCCTTTAGAACAAGCAGATAAATTTGCATATATGGCTAAGGCTTTTAAAGATGCTGGATTAAATATATGGTGTTATACAGGATATACATTTGAGAGTCTATTAGAAAAGATGGAAAATGATAATGAAGTTAGAGAATTGCTTGAAAATATTGATGTATTAGTAGATGGAAAATTTCAATTGGATAAAAAGGAGGATGGACTTAGATTTAGAGGGTCTAGTAATCAAAGAATAATAGATGTAAAAGAGAGCTTATTTAGAGACAAAATATCTATTTTAGAATATTAGAATTTGCTTAATAACTAAGTTTTTAGATGGATTATTATAAAAGAACACAAAAAAAGCGCTTGCGCGCTTTTTCATTAATAATGGGGGGATGGGACCTGCATTAAATGCAAGTTGTTATTACATTATAAGTATGGACTTAAATTAGAATTTATATACAACATATTTGTAAAAAAATAAAAAAAGTTAAAAAAATAGAACCCTTTTAGGGCTCTATTTTTTTAGAAGTCTGATTGACCAGTTGTTCTTGGGAATGGAATTACGTCTCTTATGTTAGACATACCAGTGATGTACATTATTAATCTTTCAAATCCAAGACCAAATCCAGCATGCTTAGTTTCTCCGTATTTTCTAAGCTCTAAATACCACCAGTAATCTTCCTCTTTAAGATTTAATTCAGCCATTCTAGCCTTTAATACATCAAGTCTTTCTTCTCTTTGGCTTCCACCGATGATTTCTCCTATTCCAGGAACTAAACAGTCAGTTGCTGCAACAGTTTTTCCATCATCGTTAAGTCTCATATAGAATGCCTTAATGTCTTTTGGATAGTCAGTAACGAATACTGGTCTTTTGAATATTTCTTCAGTTAAATATCTTTCATGTTCAGTTTGAAGGTCAATTCCCCATTCAACTGGATATTCGAAAGTCTTACCACAATTCTTTAACATTTCAACTGCTTCAGTATAAGTAACTTTTCCGAAATCAGAAGATACTATGTGATTTAATTTATCTAATAGTCCTTTTTCTATAAACTGATTAAAGAATGCCATTTCTTCAGGACATTCATCCATAACGTATTTGATTACGTATTTTAACATTGCTTCAGCTAACTCCATATCATCTTGTAAGTCAGCAAAAGCTATTTCAGGTTCAACCATCCAGAATTCAGCAGCGTGTCTAGCTGTATTTGAATTTTCAGCTCTGAAAGTTGGTCCAAAAGTATAAACATTTCTAAATGCTAAAGCGTAACATTCAGCGTTTAATTGACCAGAAACTGTAAGGTTAGTTTCTTTTCCAAAGAAATCTTCCTTATAGTTTATTTTTCCATCTTCAGTTCTTGGAATGTTATCTAAGTCTAAAGTACTTACTCTAAACATTTCTCCAGCACCTTCACAGTCACTACCTGTTAAGATTGGAGTGTTTGTATAAACAAATCCTTGGTCTTGGAAGAACTTATGGATAGCATAAGCAGCTACTGAACGTACTCTGAATACTGCAGAGAAAGCATTACTTCTTGGTCTTAAGTGAGCTATTGTTCTTAAATATTCAAATGTATGTCTTTTCTTTTGTAGTGGATAATCTGAATCAGACATACCTTCAATAACTACTTCTTTTGCTTGTATTTCAAAAGGTTGTTTAGCCTCAGGTGTAGCAACTAAAGTACCCATTACTTTTATAGATGAACTTATTGGAAGCTTTGATACTTCTTTAAAGTTTTCTAAATTATTATCAAAAACTACCTGAACGTTTTTGAAGAAACTACCATCGTTTACTTCTATAAACCCAAATGCGTTAGATGCTCTTAAAGTTCTTATCCATCCAGATATAACAATATCCTTAGAGAAAAACTCTTCAGAATTTCTGTAAAGTGATTTAACTAAAACTTCGTTTTTCATAAAATTTTACCTCCTTGTAACATTATTAAATAAAATAAAAAACCTCTCGTTCCCATAAAATATGGGACGAAAGGATTACTTACGTGGTACCACCCAAATTGCCTAAAAAGGCCACTTAGTAAATTATTAACGGTATTTAGCCGTCTAAGCCTACACAAGCAATTGCTTTTTCGGTTAGAAACTCCGAGATGTTCTTCGCTTTTAACTTCGTATAAGGCTTACACCATCCCTTACTCGCTAAGACTACATTTAAAAGTTACTCTTCTCATCATAGTTAATATAATTATATGAATAAATCTTAATTAGTGTTAAGGTTATAAGTTAGATTTATTAAACTCTACCTTAATTTTAATAATTCGATTTTACAATACTTTACTAACATTTGCAACCTAAATTCATAATATATATTTATAGAGTATTCATTGGAGGTTGTAATGAATAAGAAGGATTTTTTACAAGAAAAATATGAAGAACTAAATAGACTAAAGATATCAATTCAAGACTATCCTAAAGAATCTATAGATAACATACTTAAATCTATTAGTAATATATGTGATGAGATAAACAAACATTTAGAAAATAAGAAACATAAAGAGGATAAGGATATTAAGAATACTAAAGAGAATAATGAAAATGATTATAATGATGAGTGTATTGATAATAATATCGAAGAGAAAGAAAATGATAGTAATGAAAATAGGAAAAGAAAGAAAAAGAGTAACGAGAAACATAATATTGAAAGAGAGGAGATTATACTTACAGAGCAAGAGCTTTCTGAGTTTAATGGGAAAGATGGAAAGCCGCCTTATATAGCTATAGATGGGATAATTTATGATGTAAGTAAAATAAATAAGTGGAAAAATGGACAACATCATGGAATGTTAGCAGGCCAAGTATTAACTGAAGAGTATTATAAGTGTCATAGTAAAAAGTTAAATTTAATAAAGAAAGCAAGAGTAGTTGGTAAGTTAAAAGAAGAAAATAGAGGAGATAGGGTTTTTACTAAGCAGGAATTAAGCAAGTATAATGGTAAAAATGGAATGCCAGTTTATGCAGCTGTAAATGGAGTCGTATATGACTTTACAAAAATTCTACAATGGCAAGGTGGAATGCATTATGGTTTAATGGCAGGACAGGATTTAACAGCATACTTTGAAGGGTGTCATTCAAATAATTTGGATATGTTAAAAAATGGAACTGTTGTAGGTACACTTAAAGAGTCATAGAATGAAAAATATAAATTTAATTAATAAAAAAGCCTTCGGCTAGAATATACACTAGCTGAAGGCTATATTTATCTCTTTGAATAAGCAAATTACTTCTAAACATCAAAGAAATATAATTATTTAACTAACGGTACTAAAAGTTATTCTTGGCCACTTTCATAAGAGTGAGTTATTGAATTAGGGAAGTTTAACATAGCACAATCCTTAACTATTCTTTTGAATTCATATTCAATTTCTCTAATAGAAACATTTACTTCACCGTCATCAGAAATATCTATAAGTGCATAAGTGCAGTTAGGGCGACCAATTTTAGGTTTTCCTACACTACCTACATTAATATAAAGTTTATTATCAAATTTTTTGCAAGAAGGTATGTGGGTATGTGCACAAACTAAAACATCACCTGTAAAGTTGTTCATTGCTTGAACGGTATTTTCTCCATTTTCAAATAAGTACTCATTTATTTTTTCAGGACTTCCGTGAGTAAATACTATATTAACTCCATTAATAGAATATTCTAATTTAAGAGGTAGAGAATCTAAATAGTATTTATTAGAAACTCTAACTTCATTAACAGCCCAAGGTAAAGAAAAAGAATTTATAGTTGTATTTCTAATATAAGTATAATCACCATCTACAACAGAAGCATCGTAATTACCCTTTATACATGGAATCTCTCTTCTTCTTATTAAAGCAACTACTTCATTAGGATGTGGTCCATATCCTACTAAATCACCAAGACAGATTATCTTATCAACTTTTTGTTCATCTATATCTTCAAGCACTTTCATAAGTGCATATAAGTTTCCGTGAATGTCTGAGATTGCAGCTATTTTCATAAATTTATTTCCTCCTATTTACTAATAATATAATTATAACATTCAAATTTATTAATAAAAGAATAAATTCAAAGTTATAGATATTATAAAAATTTTGAAGTATTATTTATTAAAGAAACTCATTTTTTTATAAATTAAAATGATTAAATAGGAATATGAATGGAAGGTATGAAAAATGAAAGATTCAAGAGTTAAAAATGTATTAGTTCAAATGGAAAAAAATAATTTATCTCAAATACTTGTTACATCGCCTGAATCTATTTTTTACTTAACAGGAAAAATGATTCATCCAGGTGAGAGATTTTTAGCATTATATTTAGATGCTAATGGAAATCATAAATTTATAGTAAATAAGCTTTTCCCTATACACGAAGACTTAGGTGTAGAAATTGTTTGGTACGATGATATTGAAAATCCAATAGATAGATTAGCTAAGATAGTTAAGGCTGGGGAAGTTTTAGGTGTAGATAAAGATCTTCGTGCAACTTTCTTAATTGACTTAATGGAGAGAAATGTAGTTAAAACATTTACAAATTCATCACCAATAATTGATATGTTAAGAGCTATTAAAGATGCAGAAGAGATTCAAATAATGAAAGAAGCTTCTAAAATTAATGATGCCGTTATGCTAAAGCTTTGGAAGAATTTAAAACCAGGAAATTCTGAAAAATATTATGCTAATCTTTTATCAGAGATATATGAAGAAGAAGGTGCATCAGGATTTTCATTCTCTCCAATAATAGCTACTAGTCCAAATGGAGCAGATCCTCATCATGGAACAGGTAAGGATAAGATTAAAGTTGGAGATAGTGTAGTTTTAGATATTGGTGGAAGATATAAAAACTACTGCTCTGATATGACTAGAACAGTCTTTATAGGGAAAGAACCAAGTAAAGAGCATGCTGAAATTTATAATATAGTTAAAAATGCTAATGAAAAGGCTATTTCTATAATAAAAGAAGGAGTTAAATTCTCAGATATAGATAAGGCTGCTAGAAACTTAATAACTGATGCTGGATATGGAGAATATTTTACTCACAGAACAGGGCATAGTATAGGAATTGAAGTTCATGATTTTGGTAATGTAAGTTCAGTAAATCATGATGAAGTAAAGGCTGGAATGATATTCTCTGTAGAACCTGGTATATACCTAAAAGATAATATAGGAGTAAGAATTGAAGATTTAGTTCTTGTAACAAAGGATGGATGTGAAGTTCTAAATTCAGTTACTAAAGAAATTACTGTAATTTAAATAGGCAATAGTTAATTAGGTAATATGTAAAAGATAGTTAATTATAATAAGAGTTAAGTTAAACTTAGCTCTTATTTTTTTATGATAAAATTTTTATATGGAAAGTGTAAGATTAATATAAATATTTCGTTATATAAAGTAGAGGCTCAGTAAGGGGAATGTTATGAGAATAAATGAAAAAAATTTTCTTTCAAAATTGAGAAAAAAAGATGAAAAAGCCGGCTTTATGCCGACTTTTTATTAGAAAGTTATATTTTTAAGTATTAAATTACTTCAATAACTCTATTCATTAATTTTATAAAGTCATTTTTAACTCTAGCAGAAGTTTCGATAACTTCTTCATGATTTAAAGGTTGATCTAAAATACCTGCAGCCATGTTAGTTAAGCATGAGATACCAACTGTTTTGATTCCACAGTGATTTGCAACTATAACTTCAGGAACAGTAGACATACCAACAGCATCTCCACCCATAATTCTAGCGAATTTTACTTCAGCTGGAGTTTCATAAGTTGGACCTGAGAACATTACATATACACCTTGTTTTAAATCTATTCCAAGTTCTTTACCTACATTTAATACCTTATTTCTTAATTCTAAGTTATATGCCTCAGACATATCTGGGAATCTTGGCCCAAACTCATCTAAATTATGTCCGAATAAAGGATTTGAACCAGAGAAGTTTATATGGTCAGTTATAACCATTAAATCTCCAGCGTTAAAATCTTTATTAACAGCACCACAAGCGTTAGTTACTATAAGCTTTGATACTCCTAATAATTTCATAACTCTTACTGGAAAAGTTATTTTTTCCATAGAATATCCTTCGTAATAGTGGAATCTACCTTGCATTGCAACAACTTGTTTTCCACCTAAAGTTCCTATAACTAATCTTCCAGCATGGCCTTCAACAGTTGAAGTAGGGAAATTAGGAATATCAGAGTAATTATAGAATTCTGGGTTTTCTATAGAATCAGCTAAAGATCCTAGTCCAGAACCAAGTATTAGTCCAATTTCAGGTTTGTAATTACTTTTGCTTAATATGAAATCAGCAGAAGCTTTAATTTGAGTTAATAAATCCATTAAAATCACCTCTTAATTTTTATCTATTTAGTAAAAGTTCTCCTACTTTAACAACATCTCCAGCTCCAACAGTAAGAATTAAATCGTCTTTTTCAACCTTTGAAGCAAGATAATCTGCAACATCTTTATGAGTATGAAGATTTATACAATTTAAACCAGTTGCTCTAATTGCATCTCCTAATTGATCAGATGAAATAAGACCAGTATCTTTTTCTCTTGCAGCATATATGTCCATTAAAATAAGTTCATCTGAATCTTTAAAGCAATTAGTAAACTCTTCAAAAAGAGTTTTAGTTCTTGTGTAAGTATGTGGTTGGAAAACACAATATATTTTTTTATGAGGAATAATCTTAGCTGTTGATAAAGTAGCAGCAATTTCTACAGGATGATGAGCGTAATCATCAATTATTGTAGCCCCATTAAATTCACCTTTATGCTCGAAACGTTTGTGAGCTCCCTTACAATCAAATAAACCTTCAACTATATATTCATGAGGTATATTTAATATAAGAGAAGTACAAATACTAGCTAATGCATTTAATATATTATGCGATCCTGTTGTATTTAATTCAATATCGAAAAGATAGGTATCATCTTTAAATACTCTAAAGCTTGCGCAACCTCTATTATTGAACTTTATATTACGTGCAGTTACATCACCCTTATTTATACCATAACTTATAGTATTACATTTTGCATAATTTAAAACTTCCATAACTCTAGCATCTTCTGCACAACCAACTAAATATCCATCTGATGGAATTAAGTCAGAGAATTTTTTAAATGTGTCTTCTATATGATTTATATCTTTATAATAATCTAAGTGATCTGCATCAATATTTAATATTATTCCTATGTAAGGAAAGAATTTTAGGAAAGATGCCTTATACTCACAAGCTTCAGTAATGAAATATTCACTTTCACCTATTTTAAAATTACCATGTATAGCGTCAACATCACCACCAACTAAAATAGTTGGGTCAAGGTTTGCATTTAAAGTTATATGCGAAAGCATAGAAGTAGTTGTAGTTTTACCGTGAGTACCAGCTACAGCTACATTATATTTATGACCTTTCATTATATATCCTAAGAACTCGGCTCTATCCATTAGTTCAATGTTTTTTTCTTTTGCTTCTATTATTTCTGGATTACTAGCAGGAATTGCAGCAGTATATACTATTAAATCCACATTTTTAATGTTGTTTTTATTGTGACCTATGTATATTTCAGCACCAGATTTTCTTAATTTATTTAACACTTCAGATTCTTTTGCATCAGAACCAGAAACTTTATATCCTTTAGTTAATAAAACAGCAGCAAGTCCACTCATACTTACTCCGCCTATACCGATGAAGTGAACTTTCTTGTTTTTATCAGTATTTAAATTAAAAGACAAAATATCAACTCCTTTTAAATAGAATAGTTTCATTTATAATTATATACAAATTTATGAAGTTGAACACAAATTTTCATAAATATATAAAAAAATTATGGATATAAATATAAAATTCAATTATAATTGTAAGAATTATTTAAAATTAAGTAGTTAAAACTATTGATAATAGAAGTAATATAGAATAGAATATGAATATTAGGGCGAATTGAGGTTGGAATAATTCGGATTTTGAATAAAAAGGAAGGAAAAGGGTTATGGAAAAATTAAGTAGAAACAATAGAGTTGTTGCCATTACGAAGATATTGACAGAGACTCCTAACAAAGTTGTTGGATTAAATAAATTTTCGGAACTTTTAAATGCTGCTAAATCTACAATAAGTGAAGATATAGTAATAGTAAGAGAATTATTAGAAAAATTAGAGATGGGTAAAATTGAAACTATTTCAGGAGCAGCAGGTGGAATAAAGTTTATACCAGATATGGGAAGTGCAAGTAAGTTAGAATTTTGCAATGAATTATGTGATTTACTAACAGAAGAAGGCAGAATAGTACCAGGAAATTTTGTTTACTTAACAGATATAATGTATAATCCTCAAATAATTAGTAAAGCAGGTGTAATTTTAGCTTCATATTTTAAAGATATGAATATTGATTATATAGTAACTGTAGAAACTAAAGGTATTCCATTAGCTTATGAAGTTGCTAAATGTTTAGGAATTGAGTTAGTTATAATAAGAAGAGATAACAAAATAACAGAAGGACCAACTGTTACTATAAATTATGTTTCAGGAACAAGCGGAAGAATTCAACAAATGTCCTTAGCTAAAAAGTCAATGAAACCATCAAGCAAATGTGTATTTATAGATGACTTTTTAAGAGGTGGTGGAACTGCTCAAGGAATAAAAGACCTTTTAAAAGAATTTGATTCTGAATTAGTAGGAACAGGTGTGTTAGTTGATAATATAGGTATAAAAAATAAGAGAGCTAGTGAGTACATAGCACTTATTGAATTAGAATTTGATGAGAATACAGAAGAACTACATGTAAAACCATCAGAGTTTATTAAATAATATAAAATCCACAGTTGCTTTTAGATAAATAAGAAATTTTAGTAAAAAAAAGGGTTTTAAAACTTTTTATAGAAATATATCTATTATAAAGCAACTGGAGGTGAAGTGAAGTGACAATCACAGACGTTAGAATCAGAAAAATAGCTACAGAAGGAAAAATGAAAGCTATAGTTTCTGTAACTTTTGATAATGAATTTGTTGTCCATGATATTAAAGTTATCGAAGGACAAAATGGTTTATTCATTGCAATGCCAAGTAGAAAGACACCTGATGGAGAGTTTAAGGATATCGCACATCCTATAAACACTGACACAAGAGAAAAAATGCAATCTTCTATATTAGCAGCTTATGAAGAAGCTATGCAAGAAGATGTCAATGTTGTAAACGAATAATTGCAAAAATAAAAGGAGATGAAACTCCTTTTATTTTTTTGGATAAATTAATGATATATATTCTTTTAGCAAAGGTTGAAATAATTATTCTTATGAAATATAATATATAAGAATACATACGAACGTTTTTGGATAAAATTAAAATTTTGTCCTTGATTTATATAAAAGAGGTGAATTTATGTATAAATGTGCTTTAATCTTAGCAGCTGGGCAAGGGACTAGAATAAAATCAGATTTACCTAAGGTTCTACATAAAGTTTGTGGAAAAGAAATGGTTAATCATGTTATTGATACTTTAAGAAAAGCTGACATTTCAGATATCAATGTAATAATAGGTAAAGGTTCAGAATTAGTTAAGGAAAAGACTTCATCAAGAGAAGTAAGCTACTCGCTTCAAGCAGAGCAACTTGGAACAGGACACGCAGTAAAGTGTGCTATAGATTTCTTAAAAGATAAGAAGGGAACAGTTGCTATATTCTGTGGAGATGCGCCATTAATTACAGAAGAAACAGTAGTTAGCTTATTTGAAGAACATAATTCAAATAATAATAAAGCAACTCTTTTAACTTCAATTTTAGATGATGCGACAGGTTATGGAAGAATAATCAGAGATGGAAATGAAGTATTAAAGATAGTTGAGCATAAAGATTGTAACGAAGAAGAATTAAAAGTTACAGAGATGAATGCGGGAGTATATTGCTTTGATATAGAAAAATTATTAGAAGCTTTAGATAAGTTATCTAACAATAACTCTCAAGGAGAGTATTACTTAACTGATGTTATAGGAATACTTAAATCTCAAGGAGAAAAAGTTGGAGCTGTAGTTATAGATTTTGAAGAAACTTTAGGTGTTAACTCAAGAGCTCAATTAGCTCAGGTTGAAGCTATACTAAGAAAAAGAATAAATGCAAAGCATATGGATAATGGGGTTACGTTAATAGATCCAAATAATACTTATATTGGTGCTGACGTTATTATAGGAAAAGATACAATAGTATATCCAGGTAACGTATTAGAAGGTAATACAGTTATAGGAGAAAGATGCACATTATATCCAAATTCAAGAATTAATAATAGTACTATAGAAAATGAAGTTGAAATTCAATCTTCAGTTATTTTAGATAGTAAGATAGGTGATAATACTACTGTTGGACCATTTGCATATATTCGTCCAGATTCAGTTATAGGTAGTCATGTAAGAATTGGAGATTTCGTTGAAATAAAGAAATCGATAATTGGTAACAATACTAAAGTATCTCACTTAACATATGTTGGAGATGCTGAAGTTGGAGAAAGCTGTAACTTCGGTTGTGGTACGGTTACTGTAAATTATGATGGTAAAAATAAAAATAAAACTATTATAGGAAATAATAGCTTTATTGGATGTAATACAAATTTAATTTCACCAGTTAAAGTTGAGGATAACACTTATATCGCAGCTGGATCAACTATAACAGATGATGTTAAGACTGGGGAGCTTGCAGTAGCAAGAGCAAAACAAAGAAATATTCCAGGATGGGTAGAAAAAAGAGGGTTATTAAAGAAATAATTTAAATTAATATATATTTAATTTGTTTACAAACAAACTATGTAAAGCAATTTTAAGGAGGTTCTCATACTTATGATAACGCATGGAAAGAGTATAAAGATATTTACAGGAAATTCTCACCCAGAATTAGCAAAAGAAATTGCTGATTTACTAGGTATTCCACTAGGGAAAGCTAAAGTTTCTACTTTTAGTGATGGAGAAATATCTGTAGATATAAGTGAAACAGTAAGAGGATGTGATGTATTTATAGTACAATCTACAAGCTCTCCTGTTAATAATAACTTAATGGAACTTTTAATAATGATAGATGCATTTAAGAGAGCATCTGCAGGAAGAATTACAGCAGTTATGCCTTATTATGGGTATGCAAGACAAGATAGAAAAGCAAAATCAAGAGATCCAATAACAGCAAAATTAGTTGCTGACATTTTAACTGCAGCTGGAGCAGATAGAGTATTAACTATGGACTTACATGCAGCTCAAATTCAAGGATATTTCAATATTCCAGTTGATCACATGTTAGGTTCACCAATATTAGCTAAGTACTTCGTTAACAAAGGATTTGAAGATCAAGATGACGTAGTTGTTGTATCTCCAGACTTAGGAAGTGTTACAAGAGCTAGAAAGTTTGCAGATAAATTACATGCTCCTATAGCTATAATTGATAAGAGAAGACCAAAGGCTAATGTTTCTGAAATAATGAACATAATCGGAGATGTTGAAGGAAAGAGATGTATCTTAATCGATGATATGATTGATACTGCTGGAACTATAGCAAATGCTGCAAATGCGTTAAAAGACCTAGGTGCAACTCATGTTTATGCTTGTTGTACTCATGGAGTATTATCAGGACCTGCCTTCGAAAGAATAAATGGTTCTGCTATAGAGGAATTAGTTATGTTAAATACTATTCCATTACCAGAAAGAGATGATTTAGAAAAGTTCCAATCAATATCTGTAGCTCCTTTATTTGCAGAAGCAATAAAGAGAATTTACGATGATGAACCAATAAGTAAATTATTCGAGAACTAATAACATAGAGATAAAAAAAGAGGAGTTATTCAAAAATAACTCCTTTTTTTATTAATATTGTGTAACAAATGTAAACTTTATGAGAAAACTATTATTGTTTAAATATTTATAGTATAAAATATTTATAAGGGAAGGTGGAATTGGAATGGATGATAAATTTGGAAAAGTTTTAATTGTAGATGATGATACGCATATAAACGAATTAATAGATATGTATTTAAAAAGTTCAGGATACGAAACAAGACAATGTTTTAATGGAATAGATGCATGTAATATTGTTAATGAACAAAATATTGGATTAGTAATATTAGATATTATGTTACCAGGAAAAGATGGAATGGAAGTTCTTAAATATATAAGAAAGACGTCTAACATACCTGTGATAATGCTTACAGCTAAAGGTGAAGTTTTTGATAAGGTATTAGCCTTAGAGCTTGGAGCAGATGATTATATAGTAAAGCCTTTTGATCCAAAAGAGCTTATGGCTAGAGTTAAGGCTGTTTCAAGAAGATATACTACACCAACAACAAATGATGATTTATTAAAATTTAATGGATTAACTATAGATATTGGTGCATATGAGGTAGTTTATAAAGGGAATAATGTAAAGTTAGCACCTAAGGAATTAGAATTACTTCACTTTATGGCTAGTAATCCTAATAAGGTATTTACAAGAGAACAACTAATGTATGAAGTATGGGGATATGATTATCCAGGAGATTCAAGAACTGTGGATGTTCACATAAAAAGATTAAGAGAAAAGATAAAAGGCGGAGAAGGTTGGGAAGTTCAAACTGTTTGGGGCGTTGGCTATAAATTTGAGGTGAAGTAAGCTTGAAAAAAAGAAGTATAGTAAGAAAGCTAATAATAACTTTTGCTTCAATAACAGGTGGAGTACTAACTTTAGTTGGACTTATATCAACTGTATGGATTAATGTTAGTTATACAGAACAAAGAATAGAGATTATTGATAAACAAATAGCTATAGTAGAGGAAACAGTAAGAGGGTATTTAAGACAAGAGAATGATTATAATGAAGTAGAGAAAATCTTGACTATGGCAAGTATGGCAAGTAATACTGATGGAATAGTAGTAGATAAATTAGGGTATATTTATATAGTTTCAAATTCTAAGTATGATGATATTAAGTATACAAAAGTTCAAATGCCAGAAAATATTAAATCTAAAATTGATGAAATGAAAAAGTATGGGAAAGCAGTTGTGCTATTAAAAAATGGACAGTTATTAAGTTATGTTAAGCCTATGTATTCTAATGGGGAAATAGAAGGATCTATAATCATGATTCCTAATAGTGCTTATGCAGGTAAAAATATAATGTGGATGATATGGATATCGATAGTAGTTGCAATGATAATTTCAGGTTTGATTATAAATTACTTCGCAAATAGATTAGTAGTTAAGCCTTTAGAAGAAATAAATAATGCAGCTAAAAGGTTAACTCAAGGAAACGTTAATGAAAGAGTTGATGTAAGATCAAATGATGAGATTGGTCAATTAGCGGAATCTTTTAATAGTATGGCTGAATCATTAGAAAAGGTTGATAATACTAGAAAAGAATTTATATCAAATGTGTCTCATGAGCTGAGGTCTCCGATAACTTCTATAAAGGGTTTCGTTGGAGGAATCTTAGATGGTGTTATACCAAAGGATAAGGAAACGTATTACTTTAAAATAGTATATGAAGAGATAAATAGACTTGCTAGATTAGTAAATGATTTATTAGATATATCTGCAATGGAAGCAGGTAAGTTTAATTTACAAAAGATTGATTTTGATATAAATGGAGTTATAAGTCTTTGTATATTAAATCTTGAAGGGAAAATTAAAAGTAAAGGATTAGATGTAAGAGCTGTTTTTGAAGAGAAGAGAAATTATGTAATAGCTGATAGAGATAGAATAATTCAAGTTCTAACAAATCTTCTTGAAAATGCTATAAAATATAGTAATGATAAAGGGCAAATAGAAGTAACTACTTATACAAAAGGAGAAAAAATATATATAAGTATATTTAACTCAGGTGAAAATATATCAAAAGAAGATTTAAATAATATTTGGGATAGATTTTATAAAAGTGATAAATCAAGAACCAATAAAGTAAGTACGGGATTAGGGCTACCTATAGTAAGATTGATTTTATCTCAACATAATGAAGATGTTTGGGTGGAAAATATAGACGGAAAAGGGGTAAAATTTACTTTTTCGTTAAAAAGAGCTGATTAACTAAGATGCATTTGGAGGGGATGCTATGGTCCGTAATAAGGTTCAAAGAGAAAAAATTAAAAATTATGAAGAGAAAGATTATAATATAAGTTTTAAAAAAAAGAGAACTAAATCAAGTATTAGATTTGGAGCTAAGCTTTTTATATATTTAATTATTGCAGCAGGATCAGGAGCAGTTTTTTCAGGAATAATGATGGATATTAAGTATGGAAATGCTATAAAAATTATTGAAGAATTTGCTAATGATGAAATGATTATAACGGATTATACAAAGATTATAAATACTATAAATCCTTCAATTGTTACTATTGAAAATTCATCAGAAGGATTTAATTTGAATAATGAAAATAATACTACTGGGATAATTTTAGATGAAAGTGGAAGTATACTTACAAATTATTCTTTGATAAAAGATTTTTCTAATATAGTTGTTAAGTTATCAGATAATAGCGTTGAACCTATAAATGCAAAATTAATGGTAAAAAATGAAGATATTGATTTAGCTATAATAAAAATAAAAACTGATGAAGAGTTAACGCCTGTGAAATTTGCTAAAAGCGATGAGTTGCTTATAGGACAGGGGGTTGCAGTATTAGGTAAAACTGTAGGTGATAATACTGTGGATACTGTCAGCCCAGGAATAATAACATCTATAGAAGAGAATACAAGATTAGAAGGAAAATCATATCAATTACTTCAAATAAGTGCACCTATAAATAAGAAAAATGCAGGTGGACCTATTTGTAATTCTAAAGGTGAAGTAATAGGTTTAGCAAGTTATAGTTTATCAGAGGCTAATAAAGATAGTGGGTTTTATTATGGAATTCAAATAAGAGATTTGCAGATTGTAATTAATTCTAGTAATGCATTTAAAAGTGTTCTGGGAATTAATGAAGGTGGTATAATAGCAGATAAAAACACTGAGTATAAAGGATTTTATGTTCAGGATTTAGATAAGAATGGAGATGCTTATAAAGCTGGAATTAAACCGACAGATATAATACTAGAAGTAGATAATACTCCAATAATAACTGTAGATGATGCCACTGCTGTACTTCAAAATAAAAAACCTGGAGATGTTCTAAAATGTACGGTTTTAAGAGAAGGAACTATAGAAGAGATAGAGGTAAATATAAATTAAAACTAAGATAATAGATATATGGTCATACATAATTAAAGGCAAATTATTTATAATTTGCCGTTTTTTTATTTGTCATTTAGGTTAAGATGTTTTGTACTTTTTTATATTGAAAATAAAATGTATAATAAAACGTAGCAATAAAATGGTATAATATACAATAGGTCTATATGCTTAGGAGGAAATTATAAGATGTTTTTAATAGTAGGATTAGGAAACCCAGGAAAAGAGTATGAAGGAACTAGACATAATATAGGTTTTGAAGCTGTAGATTATATAGCTGATAAGTATAATATAGAATTAAATAGGATAAAATTTAAAGGTATATTTGGGGAAGGTATGATAAATGGTAAAAAGGTTATCTTACTTAAACCAACAACATATATGAACTTAAGTGGAGAAAGTATAAGAGAAGTAGTTAATTTTTATAAAATATCTAATGAAGAAATAATTGTTATATACGATGACATAAGCTTAGAGGTAGGAAGATTAAGAATTAGAGAAAAAGGAAGTCATGGTGGACATAATGGGATAAAGAGCATAATAGCCAATTTATCAAGCGATGTATTTCCAAGAGTTAAGATAGGTGTAGGAGGTCCAAAGGGAGACCTAGTTTCTCATGTATTAGGAAAGTTTTCAAATAGTGAAATAGAAATCCTAAGAGAATCAATAATGGCAACATCAGAAGCAGTTACAACTATTTTATCAAAAGGTACAAAAGAAGCGATGAATAAATTTAACGGGTTTAAGGCAAGTGCCATAAGTGATTAAGGAAGGTGTATTTTGATGAGATTAGAGGGGATAATGAAGCCCTTAAGAGATAATGAAGAATTTAACCGTTTATTAGGATGTATGAATAAAGGTCAATATCCACTAAGTGCTTATGGATTATCAGAATCGGGAAAAAGCTATTTAATAAATGGTATTTTTGAAAATAGAGAAAATTCTATAGTTATAGTTACACATAGTGATATTGAAGCTAAGAATTTATATGAAGATTTAAGTCTTTATTCAACTGATGTTTACTATTTCCCAGTAAGAGAGGTAGTTTTTTATAACATAGATGCTATTTCGGGTGATTTGAGATGGGCTAGATTAAAAGTTATTAAGGAGATTTTACAAAATAAAGAGAAGAAGATAATTATAACTTCTATTGATGCTTTAACATCTTTATATACACCGAGAGAATATTACTATAATTATAGTATAAATATTGCACAAGGGTCTGAATTAGATTTAAAGGAATTATCTCAAAAGTTAATAGAATGTGGATATGAGAGAGTTGAAGCTGTTGAAGGAAAAGGTGAATTTTCTTATAGAGGAGGGATACTAGATGTATTTCCTCCTACGTCTGTTTATCCTTATAGAGTTGAACTTTTTGGAGATGAGGTAGACTCTATAAGAACGTTTAATACTGAATCTCAACGTAGTATAGAAAAGATAAAGAGTTTTGATATATTCCCTGCTAAAGAGATAATAATAAACTCTCAGGTTCAAGAAAAAGCAAGTGAAAAAATAAGAGAAGAATTAAATACTATATTAGATAACGCTAGTAAAAATGATAATGAGAGAATAGATAAGTTAACTAATATTGTTAGAAAGAACTTAGAATCATTAAAAGAAAGTTATACATTTGAGACTGTAGATAGTTATCTACCTTATTTTTATGATAAACCTGAAAGTTTATTTGATTATTTAGAAGGATATTTATTTATAATAGATGATATAAAGAGATGTAAAGGCAAAATCGACAGTATATATTATGAATTTAGTGAAAATTATACTGCATTTCTTCAAAGGGGAGATATTCTTCCATCTCAAAATAAGTTGTTATTAGATAAAGAAGAGCTTGCTATAAATATAAATAAAGAAGATGTTATTGCTGTAAACACATTTTTAGAAAATACTGATTTGATATCAACATATGAAGATATAGGGTTTAATCAAATGACATTAAGCCATTATCATGGTCAGCTAGATTTATTGATAGATGATATCAAAGATAAAAAAAGTAAGGGCTACAGAACCGTTATATTATCAGGTACAAGGGTAAGAGGTGAAAGGTTAGTTGAGACCTTAAGAGATAGAGAAGTTGAAAGTGTTTATAAAGATGTAATAGAAGATATTAAACCAGGTGAAGTTGTAATTACTTTTGGTAATTTACTTAAAGGGTTTGAATATCCAGATTTAAATTTATGCATAATATCAGATAAAGAAGTATTTGGAGAAGCTAAGAGAAAGCTTACTAAAAAAGTAGCACAAAGAAAAGGTGTTTCAAAAATACGAAGCTTTGCAGAGTTAAAGCCTGGGGATTATGTAGTACATGCTAATCATGGTATTGGTGTATTTAAAGGTATTAAACAAATTGAAGTCGCTGGAAGTACAAGGGATTATTTAGATATAGTTTATGATAAAGGTGATAAACTATATGTTCCAGTAGATCAATTAGATTTAGTTCAGAAATATATTGGAAGTGAAGGAAAAACTCCAAAGATAAATAAACTTGGAGGAGTTGAGTGGCAAAAGGCTAAAGCTAAAGTAAGAAAATCTATAAATGAAATTGCAGAAGATTTAGTGAAGTTATATGCAGCTAGGTCTACTTTGACTGGTTATAAATATTCTAAAGATACAGAGTGGCAAAGACAGTTTGAAGATGAGTTCCCATATGAAGAAACACCTGACCAATTGACATCATTAGAGGAAATAAAGCATGATATGGAATCAGATAAACCTATGGATAGATTGCTTTGTGGAGACGTTGGATATGGTAAAACAGAAGTAGCTATAAGAGCAGCATTCAAAGCTGTTATGGATGGAAAGCAAGTTGCATTCTTAGTACCTACAACTATCTTAGCTGAACAGCACTATAAAAACTTTATAAAGAGATTTTCAGACTTCCCTGTTAAGATTGATATGATAAGTAGATTTAGAACAGCAAAACAGCAAAAAGCTACTTTACAATCTTTAAAAGAAGGTAATGTTGATATTTTAATAGGAACCCACAGATTAGTATCAAAAGATATAATGTTTAAGGATTTAGGTTTATTAATTATAGATGAAGAGCAAAGATTTGGGGTCGCTCAAAAAGAAAAGATTAAAGGATTAAAGAAAAATGTTGATGTATTAACATTAAGTGCAACGCCAATTCCTAGAACATTGCATATGTCATTGACTGGGGTGAGAGATATTTCGGTTATTGAAACACCACCGGAGGAGAGATATCCTATCCAGACATATGTAGTAGAGCAAAAGGACCAATTGATAAGAGATGCTATATTAAGAGAAATAAGTAGAGATGGTCAGGTGTATTTTGTTTATAACAGAGTAGGCACTATTCAGGATATGGCTAATTATATTAAAGATCTAGTTCCAGAATGTAAAGTAGGAATAATTCATGGTCAAATGACTGAAAAGGAATTAGAAAAAGAAATGATTGCATTTATGAATAAGGAATATAATGTTCTTGTATGTACAACGATCATAGAAACTGGTATAGATATTCCAAATGTTAATACCATGATAGTTCATGACTCAGATAAGATGGGATTATCCCAACTTTACCAATTAAGAGGAAGAGTAGGTAGATCTAATAGAATTGCTTATGCATACTTTATCTATACTAAAGATAAGGTGCTAACTGAAGTTGCAGAGAAAAGATTGAAAGCCCTAAAAGATTTTACGGAACTTGGATCAGGATTTAAAATTGCAATGAGAGACTTAGAGATAAGAGGTGCTGGTAATATGATGGGATCAGCACAGCATGGACATATGGCTACTATAGGGTATGATTTATATTGTAGAATGCTAGAAGATACAGTAAAACTTATTAAAGGAGAGATTGATAAGGAACCTGTTGAAACAACAGTGGATATAAAGGTTGATGCTTATGTTCCTTCAAGATACATTGAAGATGAAATTCAAAAGATTGAAGTTTATAAAAAGATTGCTGCTATAAGTAATATTGAAGATTATCAATATATTAAAGAGGAACTAGAAGATAGATATTCTAGTATACCAGATGCTGTTTATAATCTTATGGATATAGCTTATATTAAGAGCTTAGCTAAGGAATTGTCTATAGAAGAAATAAAAGAAATGCCAAAAGAAATTAGATTTAAATTTGCATCAGATTTTAAAGGATACAACAATATATATAAGATTTTATTAAAACATTATAAAGAAAATGTAGTTATATATTTTGGAGAAAACCCTTCTTTTGCAGTTAAGCTAAACACAATAAAGAAGGAAGAAGCATTAAAATTCTATAGAGAAATGCTATTAAAGGTTATTGAAAATTCATAGAAAAATCAGATGGTAAAGTTTGAATAAAAGGAATATTATTGATATACTAGTATAGATAGCAACTATAATATGTAAAGTGAGGGAAATGATTTGAGAAGAATAAAAAGAATAGTACTTGCTGCAGTCGTTGCAACAATGGCTTTTTCAATGGCAGGATGTAATTTAATACAAAAGACTCCAGAAGCTATACAAAATACTGTTTTAGCTAAAGTTGGAAGCGAAAAAATAACTCTAGGTGATGTTGATACTGAGTTAAAGGCTGATATTGATTATCTAAAGGAACAATATGGTGAAGACTTTGAATCAAATATAGATGATGATCTTAAAGCTAGACTAAAAGAAGTAAGACAACAAGTTTTAGAAGCTTTAGTAGAAGAAAAAGTACTTTATTTAGAAGCTGAAAAGAGAGGTTTAGTACCTACTCAAGAAGAATTAGATAAAGAAGTAGCTGAAAGAACAGCTGAAATACAAGAAGCTTGGGGTGGAGAAGAAGCATTTGCACAAGCTAAAGAGTATTATGGATATACTGATGAAACTTTTAAAGAGTTTTTAGAAAATCAAGTAGTAATTCAAAAGGTTAAAGATGATATGTTTAAAGATATAAACATAACTGATGACCAAATAAATAAATATTATGAAGAACACAAAGATGAATATGTAAATTACGGGCAAGCTGACGCAAGACATTTATTATTCCAAACGGAAGAAGAAGCAAATGCTGCAAGTGAAAAAATAAAGAGTGGAGAAACTACTTTTGATGCTTTATTTACAGAATATGAAGGAAATAAAGCAAAAGCTACAGCTACAGATGCTACTGAAGAAGATCAAGCGTTACCTATAGCTGAAGATTTAGGTACAGTTTCTCATAATCAATCTAATTATGATCCTTTATTCTTAGAAGGATTAAAACCTCTTAAAGAAGGAGAAGTTTCAGAACCTATTAAAGGATATTATGGATATCATATAATAGAGGCTACAAATGTTACAGAAACAACTCCAAAAGAGTTTAATGATGAACTAAAAGAGGAAATAAAAGCTACTTTAGAAAATGAAGAGAAAAATAGTATATATGAAAATGAATTAGCTTCATTAAAGAAAGAATATAAAGTAAAACTTTACGAAAATAGACTTTAATTAAATAAAATATAATTAAAATTCAGAGAATGTTATTATTCTCTGAATTTTTTTATTATAAAAATATATTAAAATAAGCTAACATTAGATTTCTTGCCATAGAATTGAATTAATTCCTCTTTGATTAGATACGGATAAATATTGGGTATATGTGTATAAAATTTCTAATAACTCAAATAATAATATTGCAGTAAGATATTTATAATTATTTAAGGAGGTAACTCAAAGTAATGAAAGCAACAGGAATTGTTAGACGTATTGATGATTTGGGAAGAGTGGTTATACCAAAAGAAATAAGAAGAACTTTAAGAATAAGAGAAGGAGACCCATTGGAAATATTCACCGATAGAGAAGGTGGAGTAATTCTTAAAAAATATTCTCCAATAGGCGAGTTAACTGATTTTTCAAAGGAATATGCCGAAAGCTTACAAGGATCAATTGGACATATTGTGTTAATTGCGGACAAAGATACATTTATATCAGCGAGTGGAGCGCCTAAAAAAGATTACTTAGAAAGAAAAATAAGTTCTGAATTAGAAAACGTTATGAATGATAGAAAAGCTGTAATAATTACAGAGCAAAACAAGACAATCCCTCTACATAATGATGAGGATGAAAAGTTATATTCAAATCAAGTTGTAGCACCAATAATTGCTGAAGGAGATGCAATAGGAGCTGTATTAATAATTTCAAAAGAAGAGAATGAAAAATTCACTGATCTTGAATTAAAGCTTGCAGAAACTGCGGCTGCTTTTTTAGGAAAACAAATGGAACAATAAAGTTGATATTAAGCAATCGTAATTGTAAAAAATTAATGTTACAGAATAAATTAGTAATAATACCTCTAAACTTAAAATAATAATTATTATTAGTGATAAAAAACTTTATAAGTTTGGAGGTATTTTATGAAAAAGCAATCTTTGATTAAAGGAAGTATAATTCTAGGAGCTGCTGGAATAATAGCCAAGTTCTTAGGATTATTTTTTAGGTGGCCACTTATATTATTAATAGGTGATGAAGGAATAGGATATTATCAATTATCTTATCCATTATATATGTTTTTTGTAGCTATAGCGTCAGGTGTACCGGTAGCTATGTCTAAGATGATATCAGAAAGAAATGCAGTAGGAGATATAGAAGGTACATACGAAATAGTTAAAGAATCAACTTATTTAATGTTAGTTTTAGGAATAGGTACGTCCTGTGTATTATTTTTCTTTGCAAAACTTATTATTTCTTTTTTGAAATGGGACCCAAAATCTTATTACGCTTTAATAGGAATTTCATTTGCACCTATAGCAGTTTCTATTATGACTATTTTTAGAGGATTTTTTCAGGGATTACAGAACATGACTCCATCTGGAGTATCTCAAATATTAGAACAAGTGGGTAGAGTAATCGTAGGAGTTGGACTAGCCTTTGTGTTATTACCAAGAGGTATAGAGTTTTCTGCAGGAGGAGCAGCATTTGGAGCAGCTGCAGGGGGAACTATAGCATCTATATATCTATACATTAAGTACAGAAAAGTAAAAAAGAGTATGGGTATAAAGAAAATAAGGACAAACACTGATGTATTAAATAAAATACTAAAAATGGCTATTCCTATATCAATAGGAGCTACAGCAGGAACTATAATGAATTTGATAGATGCTGTATTAGTACCACAAAAGCTTATAGAGTCTGGAGTAGCTGATCCTACAGCCTTATATGGACAATTAACAGGAAAAGCAGCAGTTCTTGTTAATATCCCTTTGACACTATCTATGGCATTAGGCACATCTTTGATACCTATAATAGCAGAGAATTATGTGCTTAGAAAAAAGGTAGAATTAGAAAGTAAAACTAATTTAGCTATGAAGCTAGCAGTAGTAATAGCTTTTCCTTGCACAGTAGGATTATTTTGCTTAGCAGGGCCAGTTATGAAGTTGTTATTTTTTAAAGCTTATGATGGTTATGAAATTTTAAAATATCTTTCTTTATCAATACCGTTTATAATTATTACACAAACTACTACATCCATATTGCAAGGTACAAACCATTATATTAGGCCTGTTATAAATCTTTTTATAGGATGTATAGTAAAAGTAATATTAACTATGTTCTTAGTGCCAATTCCACAGATAAATATATTTGGAGCAGTAATAGCTAGTATAGCTTCGTATGTAACAGTTACAATCCTTAATATAGTTGCTTTAAAGACAAAGATAAAAACAAAGTTAGATGTATATGATTCAATTATAAAGCCATTAATGTCATCTTTAATAATGGGAATAATGGTAAGTATAACTTATATTTTTTCTATAGGAAGAACAAATAATAATAGTATTTCTTGCTTATTATCAATATTTGTGGGTATTATTATATATATAATAGCTATTTTAGTTTTTAGAGTTTTTAGTATAAGTGAAATTAAAAATAGGGTAGTTAGAAAATGATTTGTAAGGAGAGTACTATATGATAAAAATAGTAGGGTTAGGGCCTGGTGCACCAGAAGCATTAACTATTGGAGCAGTAAAAACTTTAGAAGAAAGCAATAATTTATATTTTAGAACAGAGAAACATCCTACAGTAGATTATTTAAGAGATAGACTAAATGGATTTAAAACTTGCGACAATTATTATGAAGAAGGTAATAGTTTTGATGAGGTTTATCAAAATATAGCTAATGATATCATAGAGGAATATAGAAAAACAAAAGAATTAGTTTATGCAGTTCCTGGACATCCGCTAGTAGCTGAGAGATCTGTATTAAACATAATAGATTTATGTGAAAAAAATAATATTGAGTATTCGATATTGCCAGCAGTTAGCTTTGTTGATGCCATGATGGATAGACTAAAAATAGATCCTATAGAAGGGTTAAAGATAATAGATGCTTTTGATATAAAAAATCAAATATTAGATAAAAGAATAGGAACAATAATAACTCAAGTATATAATGGATTAATAGCTTCTGAAGTTAAATTAGAATTATTAGAACATTATAATGATGATACTGAGATAATATATGTAAGAGCGGCAGGAATAGAAGGTCAAGAATCTATAAGAAAGATTCCACTTTACGAATTAGATATGCAGGAAGATATAGATTATTTAACATCAGTATATATTCCTAAAGATTTAAATAATAAGAAGGACTTTTATGACTTTTTAGAAATTATAGAAACTTTAAGAGGAGAAAATGGGTGTCCTTGGGATAGAGAGCAAACGCATGAAAGTATAAAAAATAATCTCTTAGAAGAATGTTATGAAGTTATAGAAGCTATTGATAAAGATGATATAGATTCGTTAATAGAGGAATTAGGAGATATACTTTTACATGTTGTATTCCATGCTACAATAGGAAAAGAGGATGGATATTTCAATATTAATGATATAATAGAAAGTGCTTCTAAGAAAATGATATATAGACATCCTCATGTTTTTAAAGATGAGAATCTAGAAACATCAGAAGAAGTGGTAGCAAACTGGGAAGAACTAAAGAAAAAAGAAAAAGAGTATAATACTATATCAGAAGAAATAGAAGGTATAGCTAAAACTTTACCAGCTTTAATTAAAGCTCATAAAGTTCAAAAGAAAGTGTCTAAAGTTGGATTTGATTTTGAAGACGTAAATGAGGCGGCAACAAAGGTAGAAGAAGAATTAAAAGAAGTTTTAAATGTATATAAATCCAATAATAGGGAAAAGATAATAAATGAGGTTGGAGATTTATTATTTGCCTGTGTTAATGTTTCTAGAATGTTAAGTGTAGATGAAGAGGAAGCACTAAATACTAGCATTAAGAAATTTTCAAAAAGATTTTCTTACATTGAAAAGAATATTTTAGATTCTGGTAAAAACATAGATGATGTATCACTTGATGATATGAATAAACTATGGGAAGAAGCTAAGAAATTTGATTAGCAAAAGATAAGGTATTTTTACAAATATTTAAGCTTTTCATAATAAATATTATAGAGGAATAAGTTGTGTGCTAGATTACATGAAAATGATGTAATAAATATATTTTTATAGTAAAAAAACCATATTTCTATAGACTAGCAAAGAAAGTGGAGATATAATAGGTAAATGTAGTATAGTACATAATATCGTAGTTTACTACTAAACTACAACTGTTTATTTAAGGAGGATGTAATCGTGAATAAAGCAGAATTAATTACTAAAATGGCAGAAAAAAGCCAATTAACTAAGAAAGATGCTGAAACAGCTTTAAAGGCTTTCGTTGAGTCAGTTCAAGAAGCTTTAGAAAATGGTGAAAAAGTTCAATTAGTTGGATTTGGTACTTTTGAAACTAGAGAAAGAGCAGCTAGAGAAGGAAGAAATCCAAGAACTAAAGAAGTTATAAGCATCCCTGCATCTGTAGTTCCAGTATTCAAAGCAGGAAAAGAATTTAAAGAAAAAGTTAACAAGTAGTAGTAGTAGAAACCCGAGATTACTCGGGTTTTTATAATATAAATATATATTTAAAAGGAGAGGTAAGTTATGAGGCTAGATAAATACTTAAAAGTATCTAGAATAATAAAGAGAAGAACGGTAGCTAAAGAAGCTTGTGAAGGTGGAAGAGTTTCTATAAATGGTAAGGTTGCAAAGCCATCTACAGTTGTAAAAGAAGGCGATATAATAGAAATAGCTTTTGCAACTAGAAGCCTTAAGGCAAAGATAGTAAATATTGCTGAACATGTGAGAAAAGAAAATGCTAAAGCAATGTATGAGATATTAGAAGGCGAAGAGGATAAAGAATAAAATAGGATACTTACTCATATATTTTAAACAAGAAGTATATGGGGGAGTAGTTATGGAAAAAAAAGATATAAGCAAAATAGAAGAAAATAAAGGAAATCTGATCTTAGAAAATAGGAAGAAGCTTACACTTTCAGGAGTAGTAGAAGTAATAAGCTTCGATGAAGAAAAGATATTACTAAATACAAAATTAGGGGCGCTAACTATAAAAGGAACTGAATTAAAGATGAATAAATTAGATGTTCAAAATGGAGATGTAACAATAGTTGGAGATGTATGGTCAATGGTGTATAGTGGCAAAGAAATGAAAAAAGAAAAAGAAAGTATAATTGGAAGGCTATTTAAGTAGAGTATTATGCCATTACCAACAAGTGCACAGTTTAATATAATTTTATACTCAATATTAGCTGGTATATTGACAGGAGCTATGTTTGATTTGTATAGAATTATAAGAGGCAGTAAAGTTCCTAAAATAATAATTGCAATTGAAGATATATTATTTTGGATTTTAGCTGCCTTAGTGGTATTTTGTTTCTTGCTTTACACCAATTATGCATTTTTAGGAGCATACGTATATTTATTTATGCTTGCAACATTGTTTATTTATTTAAAGTTAGTTAGCCCAATTTGTTTAAAATTTGAGATTAAGATGTTAAATTTTTTAGGAAAGATGTCAAGAATAGTAGTTAAGAATGTATTATATCCATTTAAAATTATATTTTATAATATTATGGGGAAAAATAATTAGAAGAGAAGCTATAAGTTGTATAAAAATGACTTGAATAAAATATGTAGAGTGTTTAAAATATAAATATAGATTATTAAAAAGAGGGTTCTATATTTATGAGGAAAAAGATAACCTTAAGAAGCATAGTAATTATTATTCTGTTTGTAGTATTTGGATTTAATGTTGTTAAACAAACTATGGCTATAAAAAGAATAAATAATGATATAGCTAAAAAAAGTGAACAACTCAATGAAAAAAAAGAAGAAAACAGAAAATTACAAGCTGAGTTAGAAAGGGTACAATCGAATTACGATTACCTAGAAAAGTTAGCAAGAGAAAGACTTGGACTTATTAAGGAAGGTGAACAAATAATACTTCCTTCAGAGCCTCAAGAGTAAGATGATTAACATATTACTAAAAGGGTTATTATTAATAATGACATATATTTATTAAAAATTTAAGGAGGATTCTTTGTAGCATGACATTAGCGGCAGGAAAAATATTAGAAGGTACAGTGGTTAATATCACAAATTTTGGAGCGTTTGTAGAGATAGAAGGAAAGACTGGATTAGTCCATATCTCAGAGGTTGCAGACTCTTTTGTTAAGGATATAAGAGAACATCTTAATGAACAAGATAAAGTAAAAGTAAAAGTTATTTCAATCGATGATAATGGAAAAATCAGCTTATCTATTAAACAAGCTAATGTTAAGAAGAAATCAGTAAAACCAGCAGAATTCGAATGGGGTACAGAAAAGAAAAAAACTAATACAGCTAATTTCGAAGATATAATGTCTAGATTCTTAAAAGATAGTGAAGAAAGACAACAAGATTATAAGAAAAATCAAGAATTTAAAGGTAGAAGCAAAAAAAGCTTTTAATTAGAGTTATATATAATATATATAGATAATAAAGATTGTGTAAAGGCAGTCTTTATTTTTTTATTTTTAGTTATTTTTTTAATAAATATAGAGTTTGGAGACATAATAAGCCTAATAAATTAACAAAAAAACTACTTTTTTAAATATTAAAAGAATGGCTATATTACTAGGTTTGAGGGTAAAGTTTGATGCTGATTACATCGTAAAATTGATAAAAATTAAAAAAAAATAAAAAATGTGTTGACAGTATAATAATCATAATATATAATTAATTTTGTCGTCAGGCGGCGACAACAAAATGTGCTGAAGTGGCGGAACAGGCAGACGCACAGGACTTAAAATCCTGCGGTAGCGATACCGTACCGGTTCGATTCCGGTCTTCAGCACCAAATAAACTAAATTCAACTTTAATAACGCGGGGTGGAGCAGTTGGCAGCTCGTCGGGCTCATAACCCGAAGGTCGTAGGTTCAAGTCCTACCCCCGCAACCAACATGGCGGAATAGCTCAGCTGGCTAGAGCACTCGGTTCATACCCGAGGTGTCGTAGGTTCAAGTCCTATTTCCGCTACCAAATACGCTGAAGTGGCGGAACAGGCAGACGCACAGGACTTAAAATCCTGCGGTAGCGATACCGTACCGGTTCGATTCCGGTCTTCAGCACCAAGTTGAATTTAGTTTAACAATAACGCGGGGTGGAGCAGTTGGCAGCTCGTCGGGCTCATAACCCGAAGGTCGTAGGTTCAAGTCCTGCCCCCGCAACCAAACATGGCGGAATAGCTCAGCTGGCTAGAGCACTCGGTTCATACCCGAGGTGTCGTAGGTTCAAGTCCTATTTCCGCTACCAGATACGCTGAAGTGGCGGAACAGGCAGACGCACAGGACTTAAAATCCTGCGGTAGCGATACCGTACCGGTTCGATTCCGGTCTTCAGCACCAAGACTTAAAACTAAGTTTTAAGTCTTTTTTTTATTTCTAAATAATGTTTAAATGATCTCACGAAATGTGAGATTTTTTTATTTAAAAAATATTCTATGAATTTATACAAGAAATTATTACTATAATTAATTTCGAAAAATTTATCTTAAATTAGGTTTTGCGACAAAAAATAGATTTTTAAATTAGGTAGTAAAAAGATTTTATGTAATCTTAACTATAAAACTATATATATAAATAGAAAAAAATATTATCTTGTCTTATGAAAAAAGCTATGTAGGTACATTAACTGACATAATAGTAGATTAATGAAATGTTATAATCAATATACAAATTATGGAAAAAGGGTGAGTGTTATGCAATACGAGGTTAAGGTACCTACATATAAAAGAGTAAATAAAAGAAAAATAAATTTGGAAAGCAACTTAGCTACGATGATAGTAGCCTTTGTTATAGGGATTACATTAGGAAGAGTAAACCTTAATTTTGTTGAAGGTTTAACTTTAGCACCTTTTGGAATAGCTTACTTAATATCTACAATAATTAAGAGACAAGAAAGAGAATATTTAACTGCTTTTGTTTCAGTTAGTTTAGGATATTTAAGTACCTATAAGGTTATTGATAATGCATTTATATATTTTATAATAGCTGTATCTATTGTTACATATGGATATGTAATGAATAAGTTAGATAAAAAAATAAGCAAGAAGATATTGTTTTTAATAACAACTACAATTTATGTGGCTTTAGGAACTGTTATTGGAAATCAAGGAATAGGTATAAATTTAGGATTTTCAATTATAGAGGCTATATCAATAATACCATTTTTCTATATTATTAATTATGGTGTAAGTTGTTTATCTGAAATAAAGACAAACTATATATTTTCTGTAGAAGAACTTATAAGTATTGCTATAATACTATGTTTAATAGTTGCAGGAATAGGTGGATTTGAACTTCTAGGTATAAAAATAAGAGATCTTTTAGGATTAATTGCAGTAATTACAATTGCGTATTCTGGTGGGATCTCAGCAGGAACTATACTTGGAGTAACTATGGGAATTATAATAGGAATAACAACAAAAAACTTATTTTTGCCAATAGGCCTCTATAGTATATGTGGATTGATTGTCGGGATATTTAAAGATACTGGTAAAATATTCTCTGCATTAGCATATATAATAGCTTATTCTTTAGTTGTTATGTACTCTGATAGTATAGGACTAGCTAATATCTTTCAAGTGAGTATATCTGCGATTTGGTTACTTTTAATTCCTAATAATTTTATTAAAGATATATTAGCAGAAATAAATAATGAAGAAAAAAGTAAAAATATAAATGAAATACAGATTCAAGGAATAAAGAATGAATTCATGGATAGATTAGATGGGTTCAAAAATATATTAAACACAATATCGGATTCTTTAAATAATTTATCTGAAAATAATAATTTACTTATTAAAAATAAGAGTGTAGCATTGATAGAAAATCTGGCTGATAGAGTGTGTTCTAATTGTGAATTGAATAATAAATGTTGGGGAAGAGAGCTTCATACTACTTTTTCATGTTTTGGTGAATTAATAGGTAGTTGTGAAAGTGGAAAAATTATAATTCCAAAAGATTTAGATAGAAAGTGTGTTAAGTTAAATACTTTATTAAAAGGAACCGAAAATTTACTTAATAATTATACTGTAAATGAAAATGTGAAAAATAGGCTAGTAGAAGGTAGAAAATTAATTGCTAATCAAATGAATAATATGTCTATAGCAATGAGTGATATTATAAGAGATTTTGAAAAAGATGTTACTAATTGTATGGAAGTAGACAAGCTGTTAAGAAAAACATTCGTGAAAAATAATATAAAATATAATGATTTATATAGTTATACTGATAGATGTGGCCATTTAAAAATAAAGGTTAAAAGAGATAATTGTGAAGGATGTAGTTATTGTATAAAGAATGTATTACCGGTAATAAGTGATTTAATAAAGATACCATTATCGTTAACTGATGATGGATGTAGAATTAATCCTAATAATAATGAGTGTACATTTGTAATAGAAGAAACACCAAAATATAATATATTATCTTATGCAGCATTTACACCTAAGGATGGAGAAAAATACTCTGGTGATACTTTTAGCTTTGGAAAAAATAAAAATGGACTATATGTAACTATTCTTAGTGATGGTATGGGATCAGGACCTGAAGCTGGGGCAGAAAGCAACATAACAGTAAATCTAATAGAAAAATTTATGGAACAAGGCTTTGATGAGTCTACATCTATAAATACGATAAATTCTATAATGGGAATGAAGTTTAATGAAGATGAAAAGTTTACAACATTAGATATGAATTCTATTGATTTATATACAGGTGATGTTTCTTTTATTAAGGTCGGAGGTGTAGTTAGCTTTATAAAGAGAGGTAAAGAGGTAGAGGTGATAGAAAGTTCTGAGTTACCTTTTGGAATTTTAGATAGTATTGAAATTAAGAAAATAAAGAGAAAGATAAAACATGGAGATATCATAGTTACAATAACTGATGGAATTTTAGATGTTGATAAAAATAATGCTGGAAATTATAAATGGGTTAAAGAGTATTTAGAAAAGAGTACTAATAATCCAGAATATTTATCAAGAGATATTTTGGAAAAAGCAAAGGAATTAAGTAACGGAAAGATATTTGATGATATGACTGTAGTTGTTTCAAAAGCATACTCAATTTATTAGTAAGAATTAATAATGAATAATTATGGATGGAACTGCTTTGGCAGTTCCTGAATAAAACTTATAAAGTCAGCATTGCTGACTTTATTCATTGATTATTATTTTTTTATCTTAATTATTAATTGATAGAAATATTTACATTAAAATATTGTAAAGTTATTATATATATATAACATAAAAAAATATAATTATAGGAGAAAACAAGTGTTAGATAAAGTAAGAAAGTATATTATAGAAAATAGACTTATAGAAAATGGTGATAAGATTCTTGTAGCTTTATCAGGTGGACCGGATTCGGTATGTTTATTACATATATTAGCTAGGTTAAGAAGTGAATTTAATTTGAAATTAGGAGCAATACATATAAATCATTTATTAAGAGGTGAAGAAGCTCTTGAAGATGAGAATTATACAAAAGATTTATGCAGGGCTTTAGAAGTAGAAAATTATATAGAAAGAATAGATATAGCAACTATAGCAGCAAAAGAAGGTCAATCTATAGAACTAGCAGGGCGTGAAGAAAGATATAAAGCTTTTAATAAAATAAAAGAAAAGTTTTCTTATGATAAGATTGCAGTAGCACATAATTCAAATGATCAAGCAGAAACTATTTTAATGAGGCTTATGAGAGGAAGTGGATTAGACGGATTAACAGGGATTAAGGCAAAAAGAGAAGATGGAATAATAAGACCTATTCTTTGTTTAAATAGAAATGAAATTGAAAAGTATTGTGAAGATTATAAATTAAATCCAAGAATAGATAAAAGCAATTATGAGAAGATATATAATAGAAATAAAGTTAGATTAGATATTCTTCCTTATATGAAGGAGAATTTTAATGATGATATTATTGATACTTTAAATAGAATGGCTTTTTTATTACAAAAGGATAATGAATATTTAGAAGAAGTTGCAGAAATGGCCTATAACAAATATTGTGAAGAAAAAAATGATGCAATTATTGTAAGTAAAAAGCTTTTTGAAGAAGAAAAGGAAGCTATAATAACTCGGGTATTAAAGAGAGGTTTTAAAAAGATTTCAAATTCTCATAAGAACTTTGAAATGAAGCATATAGTAGATATTATAGAGTTATCAAAATTGGGAACTAATAAAGAGATACATTTAACAAATGGGATAATAGTTCAAAATGTTTATGGGGATATAATATTTAGACAGAGAAAAAGCAAAAATGAAAAGATTAAAGATAAAGAAATTTATATTAAAAAAGAAGAGTTAATAAACCAATTTGAGTTTGATAACTATAAAATTGATATGCAAATTATCAACAAAAAAAATAACATAGAATTTTCCAATAATGACTTAATAAAGTTTTTTGATTATGATAAGATAGAAGAAGGAATTATTGTAAGATACCGTAAAGATGGAGATAAAATGGTGCCTATAGGAATGAAGGGTACTAAAAAGCTAAAAGATATCTTTATAAATTTAAAGATTCCAAAGGAAAGTAGAGACATAATTCCTATAGTTTGTTTTGATGAAAAAATAGCTTGGGTTGTAGATGTCAAAGTTTCTGAACAATTTAAAGTAACTAGTAATACAAAACAAATATTAAAAATAACATTTAAGGAAAGGGTTTAAAAAATGGTGAATGACGTTCAAGAAATACTATTAAGTGAGGAAAAAATAGCTTTAAAAATAAAGGAATTAGGAAAAGCTATAAGCGAGGAATACGCAGGGAAAGATTTATTAGTTATAGGGGTATTAAAAGGTTCAGTAATATTTGTTTCAGACCTAGTTAGAAATATTTCTATTCCATGTGAAATGGATTTTATGTCTGTATCAAGCTATGGAGAATCATCAGAAAGTTCTGGAGTAGTAAGAATTCTTAAGGATTTAGATAATAGTATAGAAGGTAAAGATGTAATAATAGCAGAGGATATAATAGATAGTGGAATTACTTTAGAATATTTAGTTGATTTCCTTAAAGGAAGAAATGCAAAATCTATAGAGATAGTTACATTATTAAGTAAACCAGCTAGAAGAAAGGTTGATATAGATGTAAAATATATTGGATTTGAGGTTCCAGATGAATTCTTAGTTGGATATGGATTAGACTATGCTAATAGATATAGAAATTTACCTTTTGTAGGAATTTTAAAAAGATCAGTTTACGAAAAATAATATTTAAGCAAATAGATTTTAAGTGAAGAAAGGGGGGCCTTGGATGAAGAAGTATTCAAGTGCAACTGTATGGATAATAGCCATATTTTTATTAATTCTATCAGCTACATTTTTACTAAATGGAGGCAATACAGCTGACAAAATAGTATTTAGTGATTTTCAACAAAAATGGATAAACAATGAGATTGAAAGTGTTACGATTCAAACAGATAAAATGACCATTACAGGAGAAACAAGGGATGGTAAGAATTTTACTGTTTATGCACCAGATACTATGATAGAGGCACTTAATGCTCAATATCCTAAAGATGACGTTAAGATGGAATACATACCACCATCAAATAATAGTTTTTGGGTAAGTATTATTCCGACAATTATGATTATGGTGTTATTTGGGATATTTATATTTATTTTCACCCAACAATCTCAAGGTGGTGGCGGCGGAAAAGGAGTTATGAATTTTGGAAAGAGTAGAGCTAAAATGATGACTCCTGATAGTAAGCGTGTAACATTTAATGATGTTGCAGGAGCTGACGAAGAAAAAGCCGAGTTAGAAGAAATAGTAGATTTCTTAAAACAACCATCAAGATACACAGAGATGGGAGCAAGAATACCGAAAGGAGTTCTTTTAGTAGGGCCACCTGGAACAGGTAAAACTTTATTAGCTAAGGCAATAGCTGGTGAAGCTGGAGTGCCATTCTTCAGTATATCTGGGTCAGATTTCGTTGAAATGTTTGTTGGGGTAGGTGCTTCAAGAGTTAGAGACCTATTTGAACAAGCAAAGAAAAGTGCACCATCATTAGTGTTTATCGATGAAATAGATGCTGTTGGTCGTCAAAGAGGAGCTGGATTAGGTGGAGGTCATGATGAAAGAGAACAAACACTTAATCAATTACTTGTTGAGATGGATGGATTTGGAGCTAATGAAGGAATAATCATGATAGCAGCTACAAATAGACCAGACATACTTGACCCGGCACTTTTAAGACCAGGTAGATTTGATAGACAAATAGTTGTTGGAAGACCTGATAGACAGGGTAGAGAAGCAGTTTTAAAGGTTCATACTCAAAAGAAACCTTTAGATGAAAATGTTAGTTTAGAAGTTTTAGCTAAGAGAACACCAGGATTTAGTGGTGCAGATTTAGAAAACTTAGCAAATGAAGCAGCACTTTTAGCTGTTAGAAAAGATAAGAAAAAAATTGGTATGGATGAGTTTGAAGAAGCTATAACAAGAGTTATAGCAGGTCCAGAAAAGAAGAGTAGAACTATAAGTGAGCATGATAGAAAGCTTACTGCTTATCATGAGGCAGGGCATGCTGTTGTAATGAAATTATTAAAACATTCAGATCCTGTACATGAGATAAGTATCATTCCAAGAGGTATGGCTGGTGGATACACTATGCACTTACCTACTGAGGATAGAGCTTATACATCAAAGGAAAAATTAAAAGATGAGATGGTAGGACTACTTGGAGGAAGAGTAGCAGAAAAATTAGTTCTTGGAGATATAAGTACAGGTGCTAAAAATGATATAGATAGAGCTTCATCTATTGCTAGATCTATGGTTATGGAATATGGAATGAGTGATGAAATAGGAACTATTTCATATGGAAGTGACAATAATGAAGTTTTCTTAGGAAGAGACTTAGGTAGAGGTAGAAACTTCAGTGAAGAAGTAGGTGCTAAGATAGATTTAGAGGTAAAGAAATTTATATCACAAGCATACGATACAGCTGAAACATTATTAAAGAATAATATTTCAAAGCTACATGCAGTTGCTGCTGAATTGTTAGATAAAGAAAAAATTGATGGCAAAGAATTTGAAGCAATATTTGATGCGAATTAATTGATATAGTTTTAGATATAATAATAAAGGATACTGTTATTTAATTAAACAGTATCCTTTTTGCTTATTAAATCTACTAGAAATAATAAGTAAATTATTTAAAGATTAAATTTATTATATATTAGTAAACTTAATAAAATAATAGGTAAGAATATAAATATTAAAAAAGTATTTAAGAGTTATTTTACAAAATAAATACTAAATTACCAAATGACTTTAATAAAAAGAGTGAAAAAAATAATAAAGTATGCTACAATACGAATGAAAAGTTTAATATATAAATATATATTCGTATGGAGGTATGAGATGAGAAATGTTTATGATACACCACTTAACACAAGATATGCATCAAAAGAAATGAGTTATATATTTTCAGATGATATGAAATTTTCTACATGGAGAAAGCTTTGGGTAGCCTTAGCAGAGGGAGAAAAGGAACTTGGGTTAGATATAACTGAAGAGCAGTTAGAAGAATTAAGAGCGAATATAAATAATATAAATTATGATGAGGCAATAAAGAAAGAGAAGGAAGTAAGACATGACGTAATGAGCCATGTTTACGCTTACGGTCTTCAATGTCCTAATGCTAAAGGAATAATACATTTAGGAGCTACAAGCTGTTATGTAGGAGACAATACAGATATTATTATTTTAAGAGATGCTTTAGAGTTAATTAAAAATAAAATAGTTACAGTTTTAGATAGATTAAGTAAATTTGCTATGGAATATAAAGGAATGCCGACATTAGGCTTTACTCATTTCCAACCAGCGCAATTAACTACAGTAGGGAAAAGAGCAACTCTTTGGATGCAAGACCTAGTTATGGATATAGAAAATATTGAATTCCTTTTAAGTACTTTAAAATTAAGAGGAGTTAAGGGGACTACAGGTACTCAAGCTAGCTTTATGACTCTTTTTAACGGGGATGAAGAAAAGGTTAAAGCATTAGATAAAATTGTTGCAAAAAAGATGGGATTTGAAAAAAGTTATGGAGTTACAGGTCAAACATATCCAAGAAAGCTTGATTCAATAGTATTAAATACATTATCAGAGGTAGCACAAAGTGCTTATAAATTTAGTAATGATTTAAGATTACTTCAAAGCATGAAGGAAATGGAAGAACCTTTTGAAAAGAATCAAATAGGGTCATCTGCTATGGCATATAAGAGAAATCCTATGAGAAGTGAAAGAATAGGGGCACTTGCTAGATATGTTATAGTAGATTCATTAAATCCAGCAATAACAGCTGCAACTCAATGGTTTGAAAGAACATTAGACGACTCTGCAAATAAGAGAATAGCAGTTGCAGAAGCATTTTTAGCTTTAGATGGTGTATTAAATCTTTACATAAATATTTCAGAAAATATGGTTGTATATGATAAAGTAATAAGAGCTCATGTTGATAATGAACTTCCATTTATGGCTACTGAAAACATAATGATGGAAGCTGTAAAAAGAGGTGGAGACAGACAAGAACTTCACGAAAGAATTAGAATTCATTCAATGGAAGCAGCTAAGAGAGTTAAAGGCGAAGGACTTGATAATGACTTAATTAAGAGAATAATTGCTGATGATTCGTTTAAATTAACTGAAGAAGAAATTCTAAATATAATAGATCCGAAATTATTCACAGGAAGAGCTGAAAGTCAAGTTGTTGAATTTATTGATGAGTATGTAAATCCTATAATAGATAGATATAAAAATGCAGTTGATATAAAGAGTGAAATAACAGTATAATAAATGCTCCCTTAGGGGAGCTTTAATATTGATAGTAATTATGCATATGTTTACGAATTATATAAAAATAAAGCCCAAAAATATTCGTAATAAATATTGAAACTTTTAAACTACTTTGATACTATGGTACAGGGACATAAAATGTCTCTAAATACTTTATATAGAAAATTATGTCTTAAAAGGAGGCAGTTGAAATGTCGACATTTATTGTTTTAGGAGCTCAATGGGGAGATGAAGGTAAAGGGAAGATGACAGATTACTTAGCTGAAGAAGCAGAAGTAGTTGTTAGATTCCAAGGAGGAAATAATGCAGGTCATACTGTAGAAGTTGGTGAAAAACAATATAAACTTCACTTAATACCTTCAGGAATATTACACGATGAAAAGTTAAATGTAATAGGAAATGGTGTAGTTGTAGACCCAATAGCTCTTTTTTCTGAAATAGATTATTTAGAAAGAGAAGGCGTTAAAGTAACTCCAGAAAAATTAATAGTAAGTGATAGAGCACATGTTATAATGCCATACCATAAGACTCTTGATAAATTAAAAGAAAAAGCAAGAGGTAAAAATGACATAGGAACTACAGGAAAAGGGATAGGACCATGTTATACAGATAAATTTGAGAGATGTGGAATAAGAATATGTGACCTTATAGATAAGGAAGTATTTAAAGAAAAATTAGAGAATAACATAAAGCTTAAAAATGATTATATAACTAACATACTTGGAGGAGAACCTCTAAACTTTGATGAAATATACAATGAATATGTAGAGTATGCTGAAAGATTAAAACCTTTCGTTCAAGATACTTCAGTGAGAATATATGATGATATAAAGAAAGATAAAACTGTTCTATTTGAAGGAGCGCAAGGTATGCTTCTTGATATAGATTATGGAACTTATCCATTTGTAACATCATCAAATACAACTGCTGGAGGAGTTGCAAGTGGTGTTGGTATAGGACCAAATATGATTACAAATGCTGTTGGTATAGCTAAAGCATATACTACTAGAGTTGGTAAGGGACCATTCCCAACAGAATTAGAAAATGAAACTGGAGAATGGATAAGAGAAAAAGGTCATGAATATGGAGTAACTACAGGTAGATCTAGAAGATGTGGATGGTTAGACATTGTTATCTTAAAAACATCTGTAAGAGTAAGTGGATTAACTTCATTAGCTGTTACAAAGATTGATACTTTAGCTGGATTAGATAAAGTTATGATGTGTGTAGGATATAAGTTTAATGATAAAGTAATAGATTATTTCCCTGCTAGCTTAGAAGACTTAGCTAAATGTGAACCTATATATGAAGAATTTGAAGGTTGGGATGAATCAGTAGCGGATGCAAGAAGCTATGAAGAGTTACATCCAAACGCAAGAAAGTATTTAGAGAGAATTGAAGAATTAACTGATACAAGAATATCAATAGTTTCTGTTGGTCCAAGAAGAGATCAAACTATGAGAGTAAAACCATTATAATTTATAAAAATAAAGCTGTTGCGAATTATGCACAGCTTTATTTTTTTTATTCTTTATAAATTATACTTCAATTTAATTATGAACATATTTACCGAAGGTTAAATAATGAAAGGGTAGTAGTTTAGCAGGAGAAATTTATTCAGCTTAAAAACTTCTATATAATGTTTAATTTAAATGATAATTGTAATAAACACGAATATTAAACGGAAAATAAAATTAATTATGTGGAATATAATACGAATATTAATGTTAAATTTATAAAAAATGTTGACTTATTTTTAAAATAGATGTTATTATTTAAATAACAAGGGGTAATATGGAATTGATAAAAATTTAAATAAAATTTTAATATTATTGGAGGATAATTTATGGCTTGCAATAGAATTATATTCGTTGAAAAAAAAGAAGGGTTTGATGTTGAAGGTAAATTGCTTTTAGAAGATTTTAGAGATAATCTTTCTATTAAAACTTTAGATAATGTTAGAGTTTTAAATAAGTACATAATTGGAGAACTTGAAGAACATTATTACAAGATAGCTTTGAAGACTATTTTTGGTGAATTACCAGTAGATAATATTTATGAAGGAAGCTTAGAAATAAAAGAAGGTGATATTGCTTTTGGAGTAGAGTATCTACCAGGTCAATATGATCAAAGAGCTGATTCAGCTTCAGAATGTTTAATGCTTTTAACAAAAGAAAAAAGAGTGGAAGTTAAGTGGAGCAAAATTATAATTCTACAAGGTAATTTATCTATTGAAGATGTAGAAAAAATAAAAGCATATTTTATAAATCCAGTTGATTCAAGAGAAGCAGATATAAATTCATCAGAGCTAACAAATGAATATAAAGAGCCAAAAAATGTAGAAATTCTAAATGGTTTTATTAATAAGAATATAGATGAACTAAAAGAATTTCATAAAGAGATGGGATTAGCCATGAGTATAGGAGATTTAGAAATGATAAGAAAATACTTCTTATCAGAAGGTAGAAATCCTAGTATCACTGAAATAAAAGTTATCGATACTTATTGGTCAGATCACTGTAGACATACTACCTTTTTAACTTCAATAAAAGAAATAGAAATAGAAGATGGAAAATACAATGTTCCAGTTAAAAAATCATATGAAGCATACATGAAATCAAGAGATTTTGTTTATGGAGAAAATACGGATAGAGATATAAACTTAATGGATTTAGCTGTCATATGCATGAAGGAATTAAGAAAAAGAGGACTTACAGAAGATTTAGATATATCAGATGAAATAAATGCATGCTCAATAAATATAAAGGTTGAAACTAATAATGGAGAAGAAGAATATCTTCTAATGTTTAAGAATGAAACACACAATCATCCAACAGAAATAGAACCTTTTGGAGGAGCAGCAACTTGTCTTGGAGGGGCTATTAGAGACCCACTTTCAGGAAGAACTTACGTATATGGAGCTATGAGGGTTACAGGAGCAGCTGATCCGACAGCTAGTATAGAGGAAACTATAAAAGGCAAATTACCTCAAAGAACTATTACCCTTGGAGCTGCAAGTGGGTATAGTTCATATGGTAATCAAATAGGACTTGCAACAGGACAAGTTGATGAAGTTTATCATCCTAATTATGCTGCTAAGAGAATGGAAGTTGGAGCAGTTATTGCAGCAGCACCAAAGGAAAATGTAAGACGTGAAGAGCCACAAAAAGGAGATGTTGTAGTTCTTTTAGGTGGAAAGACTGGTAGAGATGGTATTGGTGGAGCTACAGGATCTTCAAAGGAACATACTGAAGATTCACTAAATGAATGTGGAGCAGAAGTTCAAAAAGGAAATCCTCCAACGGAAAGAAAAATTCAAAGACTTTTCAGAAATAAAGAAGTTACAAGAATGATAAAAAGATGCAATGATTTTGGAGCAGGTGGAGTTTCAGTTGCTATTGGAGAGTTATGCAGAGGTCTTGATATAGATTTAGATAAGGTTCCTAAAAAGTATGAAGGATTAGATGGAACTGAAATAGCTATATCGGAATCTCAAGAAAGAATGGCAGTAGTAATAGAAAAAGAAAATTTAGAAAAGTTTATAAGATTATCTAATGAGGAAAATTTAGAAGCTGTAGTTGTTGCGGAAGTTACAGATACAGAAAGACTAAGAATGTTCTGGAGAGGCAATGCAATAGTAGATATTAAGAGAAGTTTCTTAGATACAAATGGGGAAACTCAAGAAACAAACGTGAAGGTAACTGCACCAACTGAATATCCATTTGCAGTAGGAGATGTAAATGTAAAAGATAAATGGATAGAAACTCTTAATAGTTTAAATGTATGTGATAAAAAGGGATTAATCGAAAGATTTGATTCGACTATTGGAAGTGGAACAGTTCTAATGCCGTTAGGAGGGAAATATTCAAGAACTCCAGCAGAAGGTATGGCATTTAAAATTCCTGTGCAAAATGGAGAAACTAATTCAGCTTCAATAATGACGTACGGATTTAATCCAGAGCTTGGAGTTTGGAGCCCATTTCATATGGCATACTATGCAGTTATAGAATCAATAACTAAGCTTTCTTGTATTGGCGGAGATTATAGAAAAGCAAGATTAACATTCCAAGAGTATTTTGAAAAGTTAGGAGATAAAAAGGAAAGATGGGGAAAACCATTTTCAGCATTATTAGGTGCATATAAAGCTCAAATGGATTTAGAGATACCTGCTATAGGAGGTAAGGATTCTATGTCTGGAAGCTTTGGAGAAATGGATGTACCACCAACGCTTGTATCTTTTGCTGTTGGAATGATAGATAGTTCAAAAGCTATATCACCAGAATTTAAAAAGGTTGGTTCAAAAGTAATATTAGTCAAATCGGAAAAAGATGAAGATGGAACGTTAAAAACTGAAATGTTTAAAAACAACTTAATTACTTTAAATAAGCTAATAGAAGAGAAGAAAATTCTAAGTGCATATTCACTTAAATTTGGTGGGGTATCAGAAGGTTTAAGTAAGATGGCTTTAGGAAATGGAATTGGGGTTAAGTTCAATTCATTAGATAATGAAGAGTTATTTGGATTTAATTATGGTAGCTTCATTTTAGAAATTGAAGAAAGCATAGATGAAAAAGAACTTTCGACTATGAATTACAAAGTAATAGGTAAAACAATTAATGAAAATTCAATTATTTCTGAAGATATAGATTTAGAAATATCTTTAGATGAAATAAGCAGAGAGTATGAAAGAAAATTAAAAAATGTATTTAAAGCAAAAACAAAAGCTTCAGAAGAAAAAATAGAAGAGGTTTTATATAAAGAAGAAAATAAAGTTTCACCTTTAATAAAGGTTGCAAAACCAAGAGTTGTTATTCCAGTATTCCCAGGAACAAACTGTGAATATGACTGTAGAAGAGCATTCGAAAGAGAAGGTGGGGATGTTAAAGAAGTAGTTTTAAGAAACTACAATAAGGAATCACTTTTAGAATCTTTAGACATATTGAAGCAAGAAATTGATAAATCTCAAATAATAATGCTACCAGGTGGTTTCTCAGCAGGAGATGAACCTGATGGATCAGCTAAATTTATAGTTAATATCTTTAGAAATGAAAAGATAAAAGAATCTGTTATGGAATTATTAAAGAATAGAGATGGATTAATGTTAGGAATTTGTAACGGCTTCCAAGCATTAATAAAGTTAGGGCTTTTACCATACGGTGAAATATGTGACATAGAGGAAGAGATGGCGACATTAACTTTTAATAATATAAATAGACATATGTCATCGATGGTTAGAACTAAAATAGTATCTAAAAAATCACCATGGTTCAATGAAGTTAATTTAGGAGATATTCATTCAGTACCAATATCTCATGGAGAAGGAAGATTTGTTGCTCCAAAGGAACTATTAGAAACACTTATGAAAAATGGACAAATAGCAACTCAATATGTTGATTATGAAGGAAATATTTCAATGGACATGCCTTATAATCCAAATGGGTCGATGCTAGGAATAGAAGGAATAACAAGCCCTGATGGAAGAATATTAGGAAAGATGGCTCACTCCGAAAGAACAGGAAGCAATCTTTATAAGAATATGGAAGGCAATTTTGAGCAAGGGTTATTTAAATCAGGAATCAATTATTTTAAATAATTGATTCTTAAAGTAAGGAGAGTGTATTTCATGAAAGTAGCAATATTTTTTGGAAGTAAATCAGATACTGAAGTAATGAGAGGTGCAGCAACTGCATTAAAGGAATTTGGAGTAGAGTATAAAGCATTTATTCTTTCAGCTCATAGAGTACCTGAGAAGTTAGAAGAAACTTTAAGAGAAATCGAAAAAGAAGGATATGAAGTTATTATTGCAGGAGCTGGACTAGCAGCACATCTTCCAGGTGTAATAGCATCTCAAACTGTATTACCTGTAATAGGAGTTCCTGTTAAAGCGGCGTTAGATGGTATGGATGCTCTTTTATCAATAGTTCAAATGCCAAAATCTATTCCGGTTGCAACTGTAGGAATTAATAATAGTTACAATGCTGGTATGTTAGCAGTTCAAATGCTGTCATTAAAGTATCCAGATATTAAAGAGAAATTAATTGAATTTAGAATAAATATGAAGAAAAAATTTATAGAAGAAAATGGACAAGGAGTGGAATTGTAATGGTTAATAAGTATGAAAAATTATATGAAGGAAAAGCAAAACAAATTTTTAGAACTGACAATGAAGAACATGTAATAGTTCATTATAAAGATGATGCTACAGCTTTTAATGGGGAAAAGAAAGCTCAAATACAAAATAAAGGTGTTCTTAACAATCAAATTACATCAATGATTTTTGAAATGTTAAATAAGAATGGAATCAAGACTCATTTTATAGAAAAGTTAAATGATAGAGATCAACTTTGTAAAAGAGTAGAAATAGTGCCACTTGAAGTTATAGTAAGAAATGTTGCTGCTGGAAGCATGGCAAAGAGATTGGGATTAGAAGAAGGGTTTAAATTGAAGACTACTGTTTTTGAATTATCATACAAAGATGATAGTCTAGGTGACCCGTTAATAAATGATTATCATGCAGTCGGTATTGGAGCAACTACTTTTGAGGAGTTAAATAACATTTACGAAATGACTGCTAAGATAAATGATTTATTAAAAGAATTCTTTAAAAAGCAAAATATAGATTTAATAGATTTTAAAATTGAGTTTGGTAGATTGCCAAATGGTGAAGTTGTTTTAGCTGATGAAATATCACCGGATACATGTAGATTCTGGGATTCAACAACTGGAGAAAAGTTAGATAAAGATAGATTTAGAAGAGATATGGGTAATGTTGAAGAAGCATACGTAGAAATTTTAAAGAGAATACAAGGGTAAAATAAAGAATTTAAGGGAGATTTAAAAATGATAAATTCATCAATTGATATTATGGATCCTGCAAATGGTAAATTTAAAGACGAATGTGGTGTTTTTGGGATATATGTAAATAAACCAGTTGATGTTGCATCAGTAACTTATTATGGTCTTTATGCACTTCAACATAGAGGACAAGAAAGTGCAGGAATAGCAGTTGCTAATGGAGAAGAAGTAAAAATTCATAAGGGACTTGGTTTGATTACAGAAGCTTTTAATAGTGATAATTTAGATTATCTTAAATCTTTAAATGGGAATATAAGCGTAGGTCATGTTAGATATTCTACAGCTGGAGCTAAAACAGTTGAAAATGCTCAACCGCTTTTAGCAAATACAAAGTTAGGGCCTATAGCTATGGCTCATAATGGAAATTTAGTAAATGCTGATGTTATACGTGAGTTATTAGAGGATGGTGGACATGTTTTTCATACATCAGTTGATTCAGAAGTTTTAGCATCACTTATAGCTAGAGGTTCTAAAAGAGGCATAGAAAGAGCTGTTGTTAATGCAATTTCTGCAGTAAGAGGTTCTTTTGCGATGGTTATTATGACAAAGGATAAACTAATAGGAATAAGAGATCCGCATGGAATAAGACCTCTATGTCTTGGAAAGATTGATGAAGGATATATTCTTTCTTCTGAAAGTTGTGCTTTAGATTCGGTAGGAGCAGAGTTGGTTCGTGATATAGAGCCGGGAGAAATAGTAGTAATCGATAGTGATGGAGTTAAATCTATTAAGTATTCAGAAGGAACTACATGTCAGACTTGTGCTTTTGAGTATATATACTTTGCAAGACCAGATTCAGTTATAGATGAATTAGATGTTTATAATACAAGAGTTAAACAAGGAGAAGTTCTTTATCAAGAACACAAAATAGATGCTGATTTAGTAGTGGCAGTGCCTGACTCAGGAATACCAGCAGCTGTTGGATATTCTAAGGCTTCAGGAATTCCTTATGAGATGGGATTTGTTAAAAATAGATATGTGGGGAGAACGTTTATATCACCATCTCAAGAACTAAGGGAAAGAGCAGTTGCGGTAAAGTTAAATCCTCTTAAAGTTAATGTAAAAGGAAAAAGAGTTATTCTTATAGATGATTCCATAGTAAGAGGTACTACATCAAAGCATTTAATAGATTCTTTAAGAAGGGCAGGAGCAACAGAGGTACATTTTCTTGTAGCTTCACCAATAGTTAAATTTCCTTGTTATTTTGGAATAGATACTCCTTATAGAAGTGAACTTATAGGAGCTAATAAATCAGTAGAAGAAATAAGAGAAACAATAGGTTGTGATTCTTTAGGATACTTAAGTTTAGAGGGAATGTATGAAGGGTTTTACGGAAGAAGAAACTTCTGTGTAGGATGTTTTAATGGAGTTTATCCAGTTTCAGCACCGATGGAAAAATTAAATGAGAATCTTGAGGAGGAAGAAGTGTTATGCTAACTTACAAGGAATCAGGGGTTAATATAGAAGAAGGATATAAGTCTGTAAAGCTTATTCAAAACTATGCAAAAGAAACTATGAGTAAGTATGTTTTAAATGGGTTAGGTTCTTTTGGAGGGATGATTGAAATACCAGAAGGGTACAGAAGACCAGTGTTAGTTTCAGGAACTGATGGAGTAGGAACTAAATTAGATATAGCTTGTAAAAAGAGAAAGTATGACACTGTAGGTATAGATTGTGTCGCTATGTGCGTGAACGATATTTTATGTCATGGAGCAAAACCTTTATATTTCTTAGATTATATAGCATGTGGAAAGCTTGAAGCAGAGGTAGCAGCAGATTTAGTAAAAGGTGTTTCAGAAGGGTGTCTTCAATCTGATTGTGCATTAATCGGTGGAGAAACTGCCGAAATGCCAGGTTTTTATAAAGAAGGGGATTATGATATTGCAGGCTTTGCAGTAGGTGTAGTTGAAAAAGAGCAAATAATAAGTGGGCAAGACATTAAAGAGGGGGACAAGCTTATAGGAATAGCCTCTTCTGGAATTCATTCAAATGGATATTCTCTTGTAAGAAAAGTGTTTACTGATTTAGATAGAGAATTTAATGGTAGACCAATATATGAAACACTTTTAGAACCAACTAAGATATATGTTAAACCGGTTTTAAGTATATTAGATAAATTTAAAGTAAAAGGAATGGCGCATATAACAGGTGGCGGATTTATTGAAAATGTTCCAAGAATGTTTAATGGAAGAGAAAATCTAACTGCGGTTATAGAAAAGGAAAGTTACAAACTTCCAGAGATATTCTTAGAGATGGAAAGATTAGGTGTTAATAGAGAGCATATGTATAACACTTTTAATATGGGAATAGGATTTATCTTATGTGTAGATGAAAAAGATGTTAACGAGATTTTAAGTGAGCTTAAGGAATGTGGAGAAGAGGCTTATGAAATTGGCTATATAACACCTGGAGGTGAGGGTATTTGTTTAAAATAGCAGTACTTGCTTCTGGTGGAGGTTCAAACCTTCAATCAATAATAGATAAAATTAATGATGGATACATAAATGCTTCAATAGATGTTGTTATTGGAAGTAAAGATGGAATATATGCTTTAGAGAGAGCAAAAAAGCATAATATAAAAACTTGTGTTATTAGTAAGAAAGAATTTGGGTGTGAAACATCTAATAGGATTTTAGAAGTAGTAAAAGATGTTGATTTAATAGTATTAGCTGGATATCTATCAATATTAGAAGGTGAAATATTAAAGGTATTTAAAAATAGAATAATCAATATTCATCCTTCTCTTATCCCAGCCTTTTGCGGAGATAAAATGTATGGCGAGTACGTACATAAAGCTGCTATTGAAAAAGGTGTTAAATATTCAGGATGTACAGTTCATTTTGTAAATGAAGAGGTTGATGGAGGTGCGATAATCTTACAGGATATAGTAAGTGTAACACCTGATGATACCTATGAAACTCTTCAAAAAAAGATTTTAGTAAAAGAGCATTTAAATCTTCCTAAAGCAATTAAGCTTATAAGTGAAGGGAAAATTGAGATAGTAAACAATAAGGTTATTATAAAAGAAGAGGTGTAGTATGAAAAAAAGAGCTTTAATAAGTGTTTTCAATAAAGATGGAGTTTTAGATCTAGCAAGATTTTTAGAAAGTATAGATGTAGAAATTATTTCTACAGGTGGAACATTTAAATACTTAAAAGATAATGGGATAAATGTTGTTGAGGTAAATGAAGTAACAAATTTTCCAGAGATGCTAGACGGAAGAGTTAAGACATTACACCCAATTATACATGCAGGTATATTAGCTATAAGAGATAAAGAAGAGCATATGAATACCTTAAAAGAAAGAGAAATAAACACAATTGATTATGTTGTAGTTAACTTATATCCTTTCTTTGAAAAAGTACGTGAAGATTTAAGCTTCGAGGAAAAGGTTGAATTTATAGATATTGGTGGCCCAACAATGCTTAGATCAGCAGCTAAGAATTTTAGAGATGTTGTTGTTTTAAGTGATAAAGAGGACTATGAGAGAGTTATAGATGAAATAAAGAAAAATGGAGAGGTTTCATTTAAATTAAGAAAGATTTTAGCAGGTAAGGTATTTAACTTAACTAATGCTTATGATGCAGCTATATCTAACTTCTTATTAGAAGGTGAAGAAGAATATCCTGAATATCTTTCTATTTCGTATAAAAAGAAACAAAGCTTAAGATATGGTGAAAATCCACATCAAAGTGCTGCTTATTATTCATCAAATGAGTTTGACGGAGCTATGAATAGCTTTGAAATATTAAATGGAAAAGAATTATCTTACAATAATATAAAAGACTTAGATATTGCGTGGAAGGTATGTAATGAATTTGAAGAAACAGCTTGTTGTGCACTAAAACATAATACACCTTGTGGAGTTGCAATAGGAGAATCTTCATTTGAAGTTTATAAGAAAGCTCATGATGCAGATCCAATATCTATATTTGGTGGAATTGTTGCAGTAAATAGAGAGATAGATGAAGAGACTGCTAGAGAGATGAGTAAAATATTCTTAGAAGTTGTTGCAGCCCCATCATTTACTGAAGGAGCTTTAGAAGTTTTAAAAGCTAAGAAGAATTTAAGAGTGATAAAATGCAATCAAAAGCCAAGTGCTAAAAAATTTATGGTAACTGTAGATGGTGGAATATTAGTTCAAGAAGAAGATTTAAAATTACAAAATGAATTAAAAGTTGTTACAGAAAAGAAGCCAACTGAAAATGAATTAAGAGATATGGAATTTGGAATGAAGGTTGTTAAATATGTAAAATCTAATGCTATTGTTGCTATTAAAGATGGAGTAGCAATAGGAATTGGTGGGGGACAAGTTAATAGAATTTGGGCAACTACTGAAGCGTTAGAAAGAGGAAAAGGAGCAACTGTATTAGCATCAGATGCATTCTTCCCGTTTAGAGATTGTGTAGATGAAGCTGTAAAATATGGTATAAAAGCAATTGTTCAACCAGGTGGCTCTATTAGAGATGAAGAATCGATAACTGCATGTAATGAACATGGAATATCAATGGTGTTTACAGGAATTAGACATTTTAAACACTAATTTTATAAAGCTATATGAAACTAATTTTTCATATAGCTTTAATTATAGGGGGATTTTTAAATGAAGATTTTATTAGTTGGTTCTGGTGGAAGAGAAAGTGCTATTGCTTTTAAGATAGCTCAAAATGAAAAGGTATCTAAGATATATGTAGCGCCAGGAAATGGTGGAACAGCTTTATATGAGAAATGTGAAAATTTAAATATAACTGATATAGATGAACTTTTATCTTTTGCAAAAGAGAATAATATAGATTTGACTATTGTTGGGCCTGAAGAACCTTTAACTAAAGGAATAGTAGATAAGTTTAGAAGCGAAGGCTTAAGAATATTTGGACCTGATAAAAAAGGTGCTGAACTTGAAGGAAGTAAAAGTTTTTCAAAAGACTTCATGAAAAAGTATGGAGTTAGTACAGCTGAGTATGAAGTGTTTTATGATGCTGAAGAAGCAAAAGCATACTTAGAAACTTGTAGCTACCCAATAGTTATAAAAGCTGATGGATTAGCTGCTGGAAAAGGTGTAGTTATTTGTGAAGAACTAAATACAGCTTTAGATACTATAGATTTATTTATGGTTCAAGATATGTTTAAAGGAGCAGGTAGGAGGGTAGTTATAGAAGAGTTTTTAGTAGGTATAGAAGCTTCTATATTATCAATAACAGATGGAAAAACGATAATACCATTTTTATCTGCAAAAGATCATAAACAAATATTTGATGGAAATAAGGGACCTAATACAGGTGGAATGGGAGTAGTTTGCCCAAATCCTTACGTAACAGATGGAGTATTAAAAGATTTCTACGAAAACATAATGGATAAAACCTTAATGGGTATTAGAGAAGAAGGAATGGATTTTAAAGGAATAATATTCTTTGGAATAATGATAACTGAAAAAGGCGTTAAACTTTTAGAATATAACGTTAGAATGGGAGACCCTGAAACTCAGTCAGTTCTTACTTTAATGAAGACAGACCTTTTAGATTTAATTGAAAAAGCGTTAGATGAAAAATTAGAAGATTCAGAAGTTGAGTGGGAAGAAGGATATTGTGTTAATGTAGTGCTTTCTTCAAAAGGTTATCCTGATAAAGCTTGCACAGGCTATGAAATAGAAATTGATAATACAGAGTTAAGTAATGTATTTGTAGCTGGAGCAAAATTAGAAGAAGGTAAGTTAATAACTAATGGTGGAAGAGTTTTATCTGTTGTTGGAAAGGGAAGAACTTTAGAAGAGGCAAGAGAGGCTGCTTATAAAATTAGAGAAAAAGTTAATTTTGAAGGAGCCTATTGTAGAAGTGATATTGGAATTGCAAAATAATTATATTTTAAATACTATGTTAAATTTGTATGTTTAGGTGATATAATGAAAAAAATAATAATAAATGCCTAGTTAGGGGGTAATAAAAATGAAAAGTGATATAGATATAGCACAAGAAGCTAAGATGGAGCCAATAATAAAGATTGCAGAATCTATAGGTTTAAATGAAGATGAGATAGATCTTTATGGCAAATATAAATGTAAATTATCTTTAGATATTTTAAACAAAGAAGGAAAAGACGGAAAGTTAGTTTTAGTAACAGCAATAAATCCAACTCCAGCAGGAGAAGGTAAATCAACAGTTACAGTTGGGCTAGGTCAGGCTTTATGTAAATTAGGTAAAAATTCTATAATTGCATTAAGAGAACCTTCTTTAGGACCTGTATTTGGAATAAAAGGTGGAGCAGCTGGAGGTGGATATTCTCAAGTAGTTCCAATGGAAGATATTAATTTACACTTTACAGGTGATATGCATGCTATTACAAGCGCAAACAATTTATTATGCGCAGCTATAGATAATCATATTCATCAAGGAAACTTATTAAGAATAGATACAAGAAAGATTCTATTCAAAAGAGTTATGGATATGAATGATAGAGCATTAAGAAATATAGTAGTTGGAATGGGTGGACCGATTAATGGTTTCTTGAGAGAAGATGGATTCATGATAACTGTTGCATCAGAAATTATGGCGATTCTTTGCTTAGCAACTGACCTAAAAGATTTAAAAGAAAGAATGGGAAATATATTAATTGCATATGATTTAGACAATAATCCTGTCTATGCAAAACAATTAGAAGTTCAAGGTGCTATGGCATTATTAATGAAAGATGCTATAAAGCCTAATTTAGTTCAAACTTTAGAAAATACTCCTGCAATAATACATGGAGGACCTTTTGCTAATATTGCCCATGGATGTAATTCTATAATTGCAACAAAGATGGCATTAAAGCTTTCTGATATAGTGGTAACAGAAGCAGGTTTTGGAGCAGATTTAGGTGCTGAGAAGTTCTTCGATATTAAGTGTAGATATGGTGAATTAGCACCAAGTTGTGTAGTTTTAGTGGCTACAATAAGAGCACTTAAGCATCATGGTGGATGTAAGAAAGATGAATTAAATATTCCAAATGTAGAAGTATTAAAAAATGGATTATCTAATTTACAAAAACAAATTGAAAATATTCAAAAATATAATGTTCCAGTAGTAGTAGCTATAAATAGATTCTTAACAGATAGCAAAGAAGAGGAAGAAGCTATAAAGGAATTCTGTGAAGGGCTAGGAGTTAAAGTTGCACTTTCAGAGGTCTGGGAAAAAGGTGGAGAAGGTGGAATAGAACTAGCTAATGCAGTTATTCAATCTTTAGATGAAAAATCAGAATTCTCTCCTATATATAATAAAGAAGAATCTATAGAATCAAAAATATTAACTATAGCTAAAGAAATTTATGGAGCAACTGGTGTTAACTATACTAATGCTGCTAAAAAGCAAATAGCTAATTTAGAAAGAATAGGTTTGGATAAACTACCAATATGTATGGCGAAAACTCAATATTCATTATCAGATGATCCAACGCTTCTAGGAAGACCAGAAAACTTTACTATAACTGTTAAGGAAATAAGAGTTTCAAATGGAGCTGGATTTATAGTTGCTTTAACTGGAGATATAATGACAATGCCAGGATTACCAAAGGTTCCAGCGGCTAATAAAATGGATATACAAGAAAATGGAAAAATTGTTGGATTGTTCTAAAGTGACAGCGTCTAAATACTTGACAAAAGTTATGTAATTGTTAAAATTAAAGTATTGATTAAATTATTAGGATATAAAGATTAAAGGCAGCTTAAAGGCTGCTTTTAATTATATTAAGGTGGTGCTTGTATGATATTGTTAGTAGATGTGGGAAATACGAACATAGTTATTGGAATATATAATGAAAACGAATATATAGCTAGTTGGAGAATTTCTACAGACACAAAAAAAACTTCTGATGAATATAGTATTCAACTTATGCAGTTATTTGTTCAAAATGATTTAGATCCTAAAAAAGTAAAAGGTATAATCATATCATCAGTTGTACCTAATATAATGCATTCTTTGGAGAATATGGTTAGAAAAAGTTTTGATATAGAACCTATAATTGTTGGACCGGGAATCAAAACTGGAATTAACATAAAGTATGATAATCCTAAGGAAGTAGGAGCAGATAGAATTGTAAATGCTGTAGCGGCAAATGAACTTTATAATAGAGATTCAATAATAATAGATTTTGGTACAGCGACAACTTATTGTGCCCTAACTAAGGAAGGTAATTACTTAGGTGGATGTATATCTCCAGGAATAAAGATAGCTTCAGATGCTTTGTTTGAAAGAGCAGCTAAATTACCAAGAATAGAGCTAGAGGTACCTAAAAATATTATATGTAAAAACACAATAACAAGTATGCAAGCTGGAATTCTTTATGGATATATAGGACAGGTTGAATATATTGTTAAAAATACTAAAGAAGAGATGAAAAGATTAGGGTTAGAAGAACCTTTTGTAATAGCTACTGGAGGTTTGGCAAATACAATTGCTAGACATACAGATGTTATAGATGAAGTTAAAGGTGATTTAACATTAGAGGGGTTAAGAATAATATACGAAAAGAATAAGGAGTAACAAAAGATGAAAATAGGAAACCTTACTTTTAATAATAATGTTTTCTTAGCACCAATGGCAGGAGTTACTGATATTTCCTTTAGAGGATTATGCAAAGAAATGGGATGTGGATTAGTTTATACTGAAATGGTTAGTGCAAAAGCATTATATTATGGAAGTGATAACACTAAAGCATTATTAAGAATAGCGGATGAAGAAAAACCAGTAGCAGCTCAGATTTTTGGAAATGATCCTAAAATAATGGCGGAAGTGGTTGAGAAATATTTTAATCCAAGAGAAGATATTTGTATCTTAGATATAAATATGGGATGTCCTGCGCCCAAAATAACAAAAAATGATGAAGGATCTGCTTTGATGAAAAATCCTAAATTAGCAGCAGAAATAGTAAGTAGTATAAAGAAGGTCTCGAACAAGCCTGTAACTGTAAAGTTTAGAAAAGGCTATGATGAAGAAAATATTAATGCTGTAGAATTTGGTAAGGCTTTAGAGGAAGCAGGTGCTGATGCAATAGCAATTCATGGAAGAACAAAAAAACAAATGTATGAAGGTAAAGCAGATTGGGATATAATAGCTAAGGTGAAGAATTCTGTTTCAATTCCTGTAATAGGAAATGGAGATGTATTTACACCTGAAGATGCATTGAATATGAAAAAAATTACCAATTGTGATGCTATTATGATTGCAAGAGGTAGTATGGGAAATCCATGGATATTTAAGCAGATAGAAGATGTTCTAAATGGTAAAGATGCTTCTATTGTAACTGATTTAGAAAGAATAAATATGTGTATAAGACATTATGAGTTAGCTTTAAAATATGATGGAGAACATAAAGCTGTAAGAGAAATGAGAAAACATGCATCGTGGTATCTTAAAGGATTACCAAATAGTAGTGAGTTAAGAAACACTATTAATTCAATGGATAAGAGTTCTAATGTTATAGAAATATTAAATGAGTATAAAAATGTTTTGAGATAATATAATACTATAGTGTAATTTATATGAAAATACAGAATATTATTAAAGAAAGTACTGCCTTTTATGGTTTGTAATTTTATTGACATATTAAAAGTGCTGCTTTATAATATTTAAAATGATTTCAAGATTATTAACCTATAAATAGGGATTTAATAAAGTAAGATTCGAAGGGGAGAAAGATATGAGTCAAACAAAAAAGTTTATAATGACTTATGAAGGAGTTAAAAAGCTAGAAGAAGAGTTAGAATATCTAAAAACAGTTAAAAGAAAAGAAATAACTGAAAAGATCAAGGTAGCTTTAGGGTATGGGGACTTAAGTGAAAACTCAGAATATGATGAAGCAAAGAACGACCAAGCATTTACAGAAGGAAGAATTCTTCAATTAGAAAATATGTTAAAAAATGCACAAGTTGTAGATGAAAGTGAAATCCCAAGCGATACAGTTTCAGTAGGATCAGTAGTTAAGCTTATGGATTATGACTTTGATGAGGAAGTTGAATACACAATAGTAGGATCAGCAGAAGCAGATCCAATGAACTTTAAAATCTCAAATGAATCACCAGTAGGAGAAGCATTACTAGGTAAAAAAGTTGGGGATGTTGTAGAAGTTACTGTTCCAGAAGGAGTAAGTAAGTTCGAAGTTCTAGGAATTAGAAGAGCTTAATTGGAGGTATAATTAATGTCAACTGAAGAAATGAATATACAAGAGCTAGAATCTCAGTTCAGTGAGCAAGAAGCTTTAAGAAGAGAAAAGTTAGCAAAGTTACAAGCTGAAGGAAAGGATCCTTTTGATGTATACAAAGTAAATAGAACTCACTCTTCAAAAGAAGTAAAAGATAACTTTGATACTTTAGAAGGTAAAGAAGTAACAGTAGCAGGAAGAATTATGTCAAAGAGAGGACAAGGAAAAGTTGTTTTCTCAGATATCCATGACAGAGACGGAAAAATTCAATTATTCATAAAGATTGATGAAGTTGGAGAAGAAGCTTTAAAGCAATATAAGACAAATGACATAGGTGACTGGGTTGCTTGTACTGGGGAAGTTTTTAAAACTAAAACAGGTGAAGTATCAGTTAAGGCTAAAGAAATAGAGTTAATTTGTAAATCTTTAAAACCACTTCCTGAAAAATGGCACGGTTTAAAAGATCCAGATTTAAGATATAGACAAAGAGAAGTAGATATAATAACTAATCCAGAAGTTAAAGAAACTATAATTAAGAGAACTCAAATTATTAAAGGGATAAGAGAATTCTTAGATAATAGAGGATTCTTAGAAGTTGAAACACCAATATTAGGTGCTATAGCTGGTGGAGCTGCTGCAAGACCATTTATAACTCATCATAATACATTAGATATAGATATGTATTTAAGAATAGCAACAGAATTATACTTAAAGAGATTAATTGTTGCTGGTCTTGAAAAAGTATATGATATGGGTAAAAACTTCAGAAATGAAGGTATGTCAGTAAGACATAACCCAGAATTCACTATGATAGAGCTATATGAAGCTTATGCTGATTATAACGATATGATGGAAATAACTGAAAATATGATTGAATATGTTTGTAAAAAGGTAAATGGAACAACTAAGGTTACTTACCAAGGTACTGAAATTGACTTTAAAGCACCATGGAGAAGAATAACTATGGTTGATGCTGTTAAGGAATATGCTGGAATAGACTTCAATGAAATTAAAACAAATGAAGAAGCTCAAGCTATTGCTAAAGAAAAGCATTTAGAATTCCCAAAACCATTAAATACTGTAACTAAAGGTGAAGTATTAAATATGTTATATGAAGAATTCTGTGAACAGCATATGATCCAACCAACATTCATTATAGATTATCCAGTAGAAATTTCACCTCTTACAAAGAAAAAGAGAGGAAATGAAATGTTCACTGAAAGATTTGAAGGATTCGTGTTTGGTAGAGAATTATGTAATGCATATTCTGAATTAAATGATCCTATAGTTCAAAGAGAAAGATTTGCTCAACAAGCTAAAGAAAGAGAACTTGGGGATGATGAAGCTTACATGATCGATGAAGAATTCATGAGCGCATTAGAAACAGGTATGCCACCAACAGGTGGTCTTGGAATAGGAATAGATAGATTAGTAATGTTCTTAACTGATTCAGCGTCAATAAGAGATGTTATACTATTCCCAACAATGAAACCATTAAACTAGTAAAAAACCGCCGAAAGGCGGTTTTGCTTTGTTAAGAATTAAAATTTAATAATTAATATTGAAATAATAGTAGAGTTTTAAGTGAGATAAATAGCTAAAAAATAAATAAAATAAAAATTTATAAAAAAATGAACAAAAGGGGTTGCATTTTATATAAAAGTTGATATAATAGATTATGCAATGACGTTCCGCGATAGCTCAATGGTGGAGCACTCGGCTGTTAACCGATAGGTTGGAGGTTCGAGCCCTCTTCGCGGAGCCATTTTAAAACTTCATTGCAAAAGTTTAAAGGAAACTCACTCAACAGAGTTGAGGAGTACAAGATTCTAACTAAATCGGAGATTTAGAGAATCATAGCATTCCGCGATAGCTCAATGGTGGAGCACTCGGCTGTTAACCGATAGGCTGGAGGTTCGAGTCCTCTTCGCGGAGCCATTTTAAACTTAATAAAAAGAAGGTAACTTACTCAACTAGCGTTGATAAGTACAAGGTTATTAATTAAATCGAAGATTTGGATAACCATAGCATTCCGCGATAGCTCAATGGTGGAGCACTCGGCTGTTAACCGATAGGCTGGAGGTTCGAGTCCTCTTCGCGGAGCCATTTTTATTTTAGAAGAGTTTTGTAAGAACAGATTAGTCTGATTTTACAAAACTCTTTTTCTTTATTCAAAATAATTTTTAAAACATAATAATTTATGTAATGACGTATAATGCTAATTTGCTTGACATATACATGTGTTTTGGTAAAATTAATATATAATTTAATAAACGCTGTGAAAAAGAGGAGTAGTTTTAATATTTCTTTAAGAGAGATGATGGTTGGTGTAAATCATTAGGAATGTAAAATGAATGGAGCTTTGGAGTGTATTATTTTAAAGATGGGCTTAAGCCAAGAAGGGTGGAACCGCGGAATAGTTATTTCGTCCCTTTGTGGTTTTAGGGCTTTTTTTATTATAAAAAATTATTTAATGATTAATAATGAATAATTAACTGGTCAAAAAATTAATCTTTACTATTCAATATTAATTATTAACTATCAATTAAATTTAGGAGGAATCATATATGGCAGTAGAAAAAACTATGGAAAAAATAGTTGCTTTATGTAAGAGTAGAGGATTTGTATTCCCTGGATCAGAAATATACGGTGGATTAGCGAATTCATGGGATTACGGCCCATTAGGAGTAGAATTTAAAAATAATGTTAAAAAAGCTTGGTGGAAGAAGTTCGTACAAGAAAGCCCATATAATGTTGGTGTTGATTGTGCAATATTAATGAATCCAGAAGTTTGGGTTGCATCAGGACACGTTGGCGGATTCTCAGATCCACTTATGGACTGTAAAGAATGTAAATCAAGATTTAGAGCTGATAAATTAGTTGAAGATCATATGACAGAAAGTGGAGTAGAAGTTGCTTCAGCTGATGGATGGACTAATGAAGAATTAATGGAATATATAACTAAGAACAACATAGTTTGTCCTAAGTGTGGAAAAATGAACTACACTGATATAAGAAAGTTCAACTTAATGTTCAAGACATTCCAAGGGATAACAGAAGATTCAGCTAGCACTGTATACTTAAGACCAGAAACTGCTCAAGGTATATTTGTTAACTTTAAATCAGTTCAAAGAACATCAAGAAAGAAAGTTCCATTTGGTATAGCTCAAATAGGTAAATCTTTCAGAAATGAAATAACTCCAGGTAACTTCACTTTCAGAACAAGAGAATTCGAACAAATGGAATTAGAATTCTTCTGCAAACCAGGAACAGATTTAGAATGGTTTGGATACTGGAAAGATTACTGCTGGAACTTCTTATTAAACTTAGGTGTAAAAGCTGAATGTTTAAGAATGAGAGATCATGGTGAAGAAGAATTATCATTCTACTCAAATGCAACATCTGATATAGAATATTTATTCCCATTTGGTTGGGGAGAACTTTGGGGAATAGCTGATAGAACAGACTATGACTTAAAGAAGCATGCTGAACATTCAGGAACAGATATGACTTATTTAGACCCAACAACTAATGAAAAATATGTTCCATACTGTATAGAACCATCATTAGGAGCAGATAGAGTTGCATTAGCATTCTTAGTAGATGCATATGATGAAGAAGAATTAGAAGGTGGAGATGTTAGAACTGTAATGCACTTACATCCTGCATTAGCTCCATATAAAGCTGCTGTACTTCCATTATCTAAGAAGTTATCAGAAAAAGCTGATGAAGTTTATGATATGCTTTCTAAAAACTTCAATATTGAATATGATGAAACTGGAAGTATAGGTAAGAGATATAGAAGACAAGATGAAATAGGTACTCCATTCTGTATAACAATTGACTTCGAAACAGAAAATGATGGATGTGTAACTATAAGACATAGAGATTCTATGACACAAGAAAGAGTTAAAATTGAAGAATTAAATGACTTTATAGCTAAGAGCTTAGAGTTTTAATGTAATTAGGGCTGTTTGATAAACAAACAGCCCTTTATTTATATATCTGTAGCGAAATTTAGGATTAATAGAATATAATAAGTTATGATGTTATAATAATTTTATGTATGGGATAAAATTCAAATATGTAGAGATTTGTATAGGATTATTTTTGCTCTGGAGGATATTATGAAAAGAGATTTTAAAGAATTTAAGGAATTTATTAAAAATAAAAAAGTTGCAGTAGTTGGAATAGGGGTTAGTAATATTCCTTTAATAAACTTTTTATTAAAACTAGGGTCTGAAGTTACAGCTTTTGATAAGAAAACTAAAGAAGATTTAGGTGGGGTTTATGATGACTTTATATCTAAAGGTGTAAAGATGGAGCTAGGAGAACATTATCTTGATAATCTTACTGGATTTGAAGTTGTTTTTAAGACTCCTTCTATGAGAATAGATTGTGATGCCTTAGTTAAAGTTAAAAATGAAGGCGCTTATGTAACGTCTGAGATGGAAGAGTTCGTTAGATACTGTAAAGGTAAAGTATATGCAATTACAGGTTCTGATGGGAAGACTACAACTACAAGTATAGTAGCGAAGCTCTTAGAAGCTGAAGGATATAAAACTTGGGTGGGTGGTAATATAGGTACACCTCTATTTGCTAATATTGAAGAAATTGAAGACGAGCATAGGGTTGTCTTAGAGTTATCTAGTTTCCAACTTATGACTATGAACTTACCAGTAGATGTTGCCATAGTAACAAATCTTACACCTAATCATTTAGACATGCATAAAGGAATGCAAGAATATATAGATTCTAAGAAGAATATTTTCTTATATCAAAATGAATCAGATATATTAGTAGTAAATAGAGAAGATGAGATAACTTATGAATTTGAGAAAGAAGCTAAAGGTCATATTAGAGAGTTCAGTTCTAAGAGAGTATTAGAGCATGGAGCTTATTATAAAGAAGGTGCTTTATATCTAGAAGATAAGAAGGTATGTGAAAAAGAAAATATTATTATTAAAGGTATGCATAATGTAGAAAATTATTTAGCTGCATTTGCTGCGACTAAAGATGATGTAAAAATTGAAACTATGAAAAATGTAGCTGAGACATTTGGTGGGGTTGAACATAGATGTGAATTTGTAAGAGAGATTGATGGTGTTAAGTATTATAATGATTCAATAGCATCAACCCCTACTAGAACTGTAGCTGGATTACGTGCTTTTGATAAAAAAGTGATTTTAATTGCTGGAGGGTATGATAAGCATATTCCTTTTGAACCATTAGCTGAAGATGGATATCCATATATTAAAGAAGTAGTAATTTTAGGAGCTACTAAATATAAAATAAAAGAAGCTTTTGAAAAACTTAAATTAGAAAAAGGTATAGATGTTCCAACTGTAATGGTTGAATCTTTAGAGGAAGCTGTAGAAGTTTCAAGAAAGATAGCTACTGAAGGGGATATAGTAACTTTATCTCCTGCATGTGCATCCTTTGATATGTTCCCTAATTTTGCAGTAAGAGGAAATAAGTTTAAGGAAATAGTCAACGCTACGAATTAATAGGAAAATGAGTTAAATTTGATAATAGAAAGTGAGCTAGAGTATTTTTATATAATCTAGCTCATTTTTATGAATGAAATCTAAGTAAATATATTAGTTAATATGAAAAATAAACTTCCACATATCCTGGTGTATCAATATATGAATAAATAAGAAAAAAAGAGAAAAAAAGAGTAATATAAAAATAATTAAAATAGATAAAATGCAAATATTGCAAGAAAATGAAGAAAGATGGTAACATAGTAAAAGTCGTCGGCAGTAATTATTAAATAACTGAAGATGATGAGTTGAAAACATTGATTAAAAGTTAAAAAAACTTTTTAAAAAATATGTTGACAACAAAAAAGATAAATGTTATCATAAAAAAGCAGTCGGGAATGATTGCTAAATGATCTTTGAAAATTGAACAGAATATAAATTAAGAACCAGCAATTCTTTTGAGAGTTTTTAAAATATTAAAGACTCAAAGTAATTTGAGCAACAGATTAAACTTTTTATTGAGAGTTTGATCCTGGCTCAGGACGAACGCTGGCGGCATGCCTAACACATGCAAGTCGAGCGAG
>NZ_CYZX01000007.1 GCF_001405015.1 Clostridium disporicum | reverse complement strand
TTATAACCTCCTATTTGTCGTGTCAAAAAACTTGTTCATTTAGAAATAATTTCATATAAATATATGAATAAAAAATAAAAAGACCGTCTACTGAAATGATTTTAAAAATCATTTCAGAGACAGCCCCTTCTTATTTTCCCTAATTATGCAACTTTTCCTCTTTTATTTTTATGTTTATTTCCATCTCTTAGTTTAACCCATATTGGTGATGCTATAAAAATTGAAGAGTATGCTCCAGCTGTTATACCGATTAAAAGAGGGAATGAAAACTCTCTTACTGTTGGTACGAATAAATTTACAGCTCCTATAGCGAATAATGTAGTTATAGTAGTCTTAATTGATCTTCCTAATGTTTGAGATATACTCTTATCTGCAATTTCAGCTGATGTAGCTCTTCTCATTGTTTTAGTATTTTCTCTGATTCTATCAAATATTACTATTGTATCATTCATAGAATATCCTACCACAGTTAATATCGCTGCAATAAACGGAGTATTAACAGGTATATTAAATATAGCATACACAGATATAGTAATTAACACGTCATGTAATAATGCAATTACTGCTGCAATACCATAATCCATTTTAAATCTTATAGCTAAATAAATAAGCATTGCTATACAAGCAACAAATAATGCTATTATCGAATTTCTTGTTAACTCTCTTCCAACACTAGCTCCTACTTGAGTTTGTGATAATAGTGCTGTATCTTCTAATGAATAAGTTTCTTTTAACTTATCAAAAAGTTCTGTTGTTTTTGTTTCATCTAAATCTCTATCTTTTATTTCATATTGAGTATCTTCTACAGTTTTAGTTACAGCATCTGGTACAATTGCTTTAACTACTTCATCTACTTCTGGTTTATTATATTCTTTTCCAAAGTCAATAACTAACTTTGTGCCACCTTTAAAATCTATACCGAAATTTAACCCTTTAGTTAACATAAATCCTAAACCAACTACTATTACTATAAGGGATATTGAAAACCAAATTTTAGATTTTTCTACTATCTTTGTCATCTTTTTACCCCCTCTTAACCTTAAAATGCCATGGTTTGCTTAACATCCCCATATTTATTGCCCATTCTGTTAACTTCCTAGTTACAAAAATTGCTGTAAACATACTTAACACTATACCTATCATCAATGTAACAGCGAATCCTTTTACAGGCCCTGTTCCCATGAAGTAAAGAACTAATGCTGCAATAACAGTTGTAACGTTAGAGTCAATAATAGATGTTAATGCATTGTGGAATCCTGATTTTACAGCACTCTTAGCTGAAATACCTTTAGCCATTTCTTCTTTTATTCTTTCAAATATTAATACATTGGCATCAACTGCTAAACCTATAGTTAATAAGAATCCAGCAATACCAGGTAATGTAAGTGTTACATTCGCCTCTACAAATACTATTAACACTAAAGTTGTATATAGTGTTAATGCTATTGAAGCTATTACTCCTAACATTCTATAGTTTAATATCATAAATATAAATATTAATAAAATACCAACTGCTCCTGCTTTCATAGCATTAGGCATAGCTTCTGCTCCTAATTGAGCTCCTACATTTTCAATTGAAGCAACTTTTAAAGTTACTGGAAGCGCTCCTGAATTTATAAGTCCTGCTAAATTTTTAGCTTCATCTATAGTCTTACTACCAGATATCACAGCTTCTCCACCTGATATTACTGATTCAACTACTGGACTAGATATTAAATCTTCATCCATATAAATTGAAATTGTTTTATTTAAATTCTTTTCTGTAGCTTCAGCAAACTTTTGTTTACCTTCTTCATTTAATTTTAATGATACAACTGGCTTACCTGTAGTACTATCTGTCATAACGCTTGCTTCTTCTACATCCTTACCATTAAGAACTTCATTGCCTTCTGAATCTTTAAAGGTTAGGTTACCTGTTTTTTGTAGTGATTCAACTATTTCTTTAGAGTCTACTTGTCCTGGAATATCTACTCTTATTCTTCTATCACCTTCAACAGTAACTGTTGTTTCTGCAACTCCAAGTTTATTAACTCTTAAATCTAACAGTTGTTTTGTCTTTTCTAGGTTATTATCTAAATCTTCTTTAGATAAGTTTTCATCTGTTATCTCCATTAATACAGAAACTCCACCTTGAAGATCCAAACCTTTAGTAATTGCTTTATCGAAAGATTTAAATTCCCATCCTCCAATTTCAACACCTTTAAAACCAGCAAAACTTAATGATATTATAATAATAACGGCTAATATAAATAGTGTTGCACTTCTACCTTTTTTCATTTTCTTCCCCCTCTTTACGTTTTCATATCACATTAATTATATTATGTATATGACTTAATATCAAGTTTGTTGTAATCTTTAATACCAAGTATACCAATTAAATCCTTGAATAACATCATATTTTCTAATTTTATAGATAAAATTCACTTTTTATCTTATTTATTGCTATTTTTATACTATAACCACTACCGAATAGTGCCATTTTTTAAATAAATACTAGTACTTATAATTGCTCTATAAACTGCCAACATATTATAAACTTCTTTTATACACTTTATACCTCCTGTATCTAGAACTAATTTTACTATACATACTAAATATTATTTATTATTACTTTATATTTCTTATTATCATTTTAAATTGTTTAAACTTGTTTTTAATCGTTATTTCATTTAAAATACTATTTAGATAGGAGGAGTTAAATTGTTTGCAGAAGAGAGATTAGATCAAATATTAAATATATTGAATTCAGAAGGAAAGATTAAAGTAAAAAATCTTAGCCAGCATTTTAATGTTACTGAAGATTGTATAAGAAAAGATTTGAAACACCTTGAAAATCTAGGCCATTTAAAAAGAACTTATGGTGGTGCTATAAAAGTTCGTCAATCAACAACTCAATACGACACAATCGAGCGTAGCAAAACAGATGTTTCTATTAAAAGCAAAATAGCCGAGAAAGCTTTTAATTTAATTAAAGATAGAGAAACTATTTTTTTAGATTTATCCACTATAAATATGCTTATTGCAAAATTGTTGTCTCAAAGTAATAAAAGAGTTACTGTAGTAACAAATATGTTAGATATTATAAATATATTATCTTCAACTGAAAACAATGTTACAGTAATAGCTACAGGTGGTCTTTTAAACAAAAGCCTAAATGGATTTGCTGGTGCTACGGCTATAAGTTTCATAGAAAAATATAAATTTGATATTTCTTTTATAGGTAGTTGTGGTATCGATGTTTTTGATAAAAGTATTACTACTTTTGAAATAGAAGACGGATTAACTAAAACCGCTATTATAAAGTCTAGCAAAAAAGCTTTTTTAGTTATGCAACAAACTAAATTTAATACTGATGGCAACTTTAAGTTCTCAAATATTGAATCTATAAACGGTATTATAACTGATTCATTGCCTTCTATAGATATTGTAGATATATTACATGAAAATAATATTATAATTTTGTAAAATAACATTCTTTTCAAAAAATGAAATTGGCATCTACTTTTCAATGCTATAATATTTTATGGTATATTATTAAACTTTTGGAGGAATACTATGAAACTTTTAGCTTGCGATTTAGATGGAACTTTAGTTGAAACCGAGAAAAATTTTATAAGGAAAGATAATATAGAAGCTATAAAAAAACTTAGAAAAGAAGGCCATAAATTTATTGTTTCTACAGGAAGAGATATAAAAGGTATTAAATCAATTTTTAAAGACAACAAAGAAATAGAATTTGATTACTTAGTACTTTGTAATGGCGCTCTTATATTAGATAATAATTTTAATCAAATATATAAAAATACTTTGCCTCATAATGTTGTAAAATCTGTTTATGATGATATTTATAAAAATAATAGCCATAAAGATGCTGCAATGTATGTAACTTATGAAAATACCAGTTCTATATTTTACACCGGTTGCAATAAGGAATTTAAAGATTTCCTAGGAACTTTTGAAAATATCAACAACGAAGATGAAGTATTTTCAAAAGAAAGAGAATATAATTTAATAAGTATATTTTCTAAATCAAGCAACAATGATAATGCCGAAAAATTAAAAGAACAGTTATTAGATACTTTCGGCGAGTCTTATGGAATATTTAGAAATCAAGCATTTGTTGATATGGTTGGGAAAGATTGCAGTAAAGGTTCTGGCTTAAAGAAGATAATCGAAATAGAAAATTGGGATGCAAATAATTTGTATACCATAGGTGATTCCTATAACGATATATCTATGTTTAATATAACAGATAATAGTTTCACTTTTAATCATGTAGAAGATGGTGTAAAAGCACATGCTAATCATACTGTAGATTTTGTTCACGAATGCATTGACATAATTTTAAATTCTTAATTATAAATGGACCGGAATATCCGGTCCATTTTCTATATTCTAGCTTTTAAACCCCTTTAAAAGATCTGCAAATGGATTATTTATATCCTCTTCAGCTTCTTTTTTCATTTTTTTCATTATATTATTAACTTCTCTTTTATTAACTTTATCAGATTTCGAACCAAATCTTTTATTAAATACTGAAGCTTTTTCTCTAAAACTGCAATTTGTATTTGGACAAACGTAAATTTGACCTTCTCCTTGTCCTCTTAACTCTAATTTTTTCTTACACTCAGGACATCTAGCATTTGTAGTTCTACTTACATTCTCTCTATAACCACACGCTCTATCTTGACAAACATTCATAGTTCCATTTTTTCCTTTAACCTCTAAAAGATATTTTCCACAATTAGGACATTTCTTACCTGTTTTATTATCATGAACGAATTTACTATTATCACTTTTTACATCTTCTACCAAAGCTGTAGCATAATTTTTCATTTCTCTTATAAACTCATGTGCATCAGATTTACCCTTGCTTATCTCATCTAGCTTCTTCTCCCACTTTGCAGTTAAAATTGGCGATTTCAATTCATTTGGCACTAATTCTATTAATTGTTTTCCCTTAGATGTTGGATAAATTTCCTTTCCTCTCTTTTCTATTACAAAAGAATTAAATAGCTTTTCAATAATATCAGCTCGAGTTGCTACGGTACCAAGTCCCCCTGTCTCATTAAGAGTTTTCGCCTCTTCACCACTTACATTTACAAATCTTTGTGGATTTTCCATAGCAGACAATAATGTAGCTTCTGTAAATCTTGACGGTGGTTTTGTTTGTCCTTTTTTAATATTAGCTTTGGTAATAGTTATTTTATCTTTTATATTAATTTTAGGTAAAACTTGTTCTTTTATATCCTCCCCATGTTCTTCATCAATTAATTCCTTATCATATACCCTTTTCCATCCTTTAGCTTTTATAATTTTACCTTTAGCTATTAGTCTTTCTCCGTTTACTTTTGCTTCAATTGTTGTTTGAGTATATTCAAATGGCGGTAACATTACACTTAAAAATCTTTTAACTACTAAATCATATACCTTTCTTTCTTCTGAACTTAAATTTGAAAGATTAGGTTTTTCCTCAGTTGGTATTATAGCATGGTGATCACTTACTTTAGAATTGTCTACAAATCCTTTATGTGCATTTATTTTGCTCTTCATTAACTCTTGTGTTACTATTCTATACTCACCGATAGCAACAGAATTTAACCTATCCTTTAAAGTAGGAACTATATCTGTAGAAATATATCTTGAGTCTGTTCTCGGATAAGTTAAAATCTTATGATTTTCATATAACCTCTGCATTATTGAAAGTGTTTGTTTAGCTGAGAAGCCCCATAATTTATTACAATCTCTTTGAAGTTCTGTTAAATCATATAATGCCGGTGAAAATTGTTTTTTATCCTTCTCTATTATATTAGTTATCTCACCAATGCGATTATTTATATTTAAAAATACCTTATTAGCATATTCCTCATCAAAAATTCTTCCATTATTATCATTATTAACCCAATTCAAAGTTATCCCATCAGAATTACCTTCAATTGTAAAATAATCCTTTGGTTTAAAATTCTTAATTTCTTCTTCTCTATTAACTATCATTGCAAGTGTTGGTGATTGAACTCTTCCTGCTGAAAGCTGTGCATTATACTTACAAGTTAAAGCTCTAGTTACATTTAATCCTACAAGCCAATCAGCTTCAGCTCTGCAAACTGCAGCCTTATAAAGATTCTCATATTCTTTACCTGGCTTCAAGTTATTAAACCCTTCTAATATAGCCTTAGTAGTTTGTGATGAGATCCACAATCTCTTAATTGGCTTTCTTACTCCAGCTTTCTCTATTATCCATCTTGCAACTAATTCTCCTTCTCTTCCAGCATCAGTTGCAATAACTATTTCTGAAACATCTTCTCTATTCATTAATTTTTTTACTTCATTATATTGCTTTCCAGTCTTTTTAAGCACAGTAAGCTTCATATGCTTAGGCAACATAGGCAATGTTTCCATAGCCCATTTCTTATATTTCTCATCGTATCCTTCTGGATCCATAAGGCCAACTAAATGTCCCATAGCCCAAGTTACTATATATTTATTTCCTTCTATATATGAACCTTTATTTTGATTCAATTTTAATACTTTTGCTATATCTCTTCCTACAGATGGTTTTTCTGCTAAAACTAGTATTTTGCTCATATTATCTCCTTTTCTCTTAGGAATTTTATTATATTATATCATACTTTGCAGTAAATCATATTTATATTATATATAAAGAAAATTTACTTGGAGGTTATAAAATAAAAATTTCTCACTTGAATTTAAAGAACAGCATAAATTATATAAAAATAATATAGGTGAATATAATGAAAAAATTTATAATTATTACATTATCAATTATTATTATTTTCTTACTTGGATTAAATATTTATATAGTATCAAGTAATGATTCTATTTCTTCAAGTGTAGATAATTTACAATCACGAAAATCTGAAATAGATTCTCTGAATAGTTACAGTACAAATATAATTAATTTAGCTCATATTCAAAAATCTTTTCTATTAACCGGTAGCGAAAACTTTAAAAATCAGTATTCAACTTCTTTAGAATCTGCATATAACACTCTCGACGAACTTTTGTCTAATAGTACTATAACAAACTCCGACAAAGTAGAAATCGTTAATTATTTAAACGACTACGAAAATATAAATAATGACTTTTTTGAAAACCCACCTACTCTACCTTTATCTCAAGAATTAGAGGATAAAGTTTTGAAAAGTGATGAAATCCAAAATAATATACTTGGTAAACTAAGTACTATTATTGCTGCTAAAACTGATTCAACATCTAAAACGTCTTCAAATATAAGCAATTCTATATCATCTCAAAACAACATAGTAAAAGTTTTAAGTAGCTTTTTTACACTCGTCATTTCTGGACCTATTTATTATTTCATAAAGAAATATAAGAATGGCGAGATTACTTTTAACAATATAATAGATACTATAAATGAAGGCGAAAAAATAGTAGATAAATATTCTAATGTCCTAACTTATATAAATATTACTGAAAAAATTAACTCTCAACTTGAAAAAGATTGGCAGGAAGTATATAACTTAGTTACATCTCTACAAAGTTCTATTTCTAATATACGGTCTCAATTATTAAAATTACAACAAAGCGATTCTTACACTTTTAAAGAAAAACTTGAAGAAATAGAAATTCAAGTTTTAGAAATAAAACTACTTGTAAAGCAACTCCCAAATTACCATCAGTTTATAAGTGACTTATCTAAAAACCTAACCAAATGTACTGAAAATAAAAAATAGGCCATATCTCGGCCTATTTTTTATGCAAAATCTCGCGTAAGATTTCTAACCCACTTACCACTAAAAACTCTAATAACACTTATAATTGACTTAATTATCTCATCACTTTTAACTATAAAAAACACCACAGCTACTGGCCAATTTAAAATAAATGCTGCTATAAAGCCTAAAGGTATAGCTACAACCCACATAAATATAATATCGTTTATTAATACAAATTTAGCATCTCCTCCACCTCTAAGTACTCCCATCATAAGGTTTATTCCTAATGACTGGAATATAACAATTATAGATGTTACAGACATTAAGTCGATTGCTATACTTTTTGTTAACTCTGATACATTGTAAAAATCAACTACAAATGGCTTAATTATTTGAATCACTATAGCTGCCATAATTCCCATTAGCACACTTAATACACCTATTGTTCTTGCGTACTCTCTGGCTTTATCATTTTTACCTTCACCAATAGTATTACCTATAATTACTGCAGTAGCATTTGATAGTCCAAAAATAAATACAGTTACAAAATTAAATACAACATTACTTATACTATTTGCTGCAACTGTTTCAGTTCCAAGTCTACCAATTATTATAGATATCATAGTAGATCCACTAGACCAAAGTAATTCATTAAATAAAACTGGCGTACAATTAGCAATATAATCTTTTAATATTACCTTATCTACTTTTAATAAATGTTTTACTTTTAAATTTATCTTATTTTCAAAGAATACCATGAAGCACATTACAATAGTAAATTCAGTTATCCTTGCAATAACTGTGGCAATAGCTGCACCTTTTACTCCTAATGCCGGCGCTCCAAGCTTTCCAAAAATGAATACCCAATTAAAGAAAGCATTAACTACTAGCGATGCAGTGTACACTACTAGTGATATTCTAACTGTTTTAACCGAGCGTAGTATCATAATCGTACAGTTAGTTATTGCATAAAATATGTATCCTATAGCCACTATCCTTAAATAAGCACTTCCTGCTTCAATAACATTAATATCAGAAGTATAAAGCTTTATAAACATACTCGGAATAAACATTGCTATTCCTATAAAAATTGATGTAATTACAATACATACTCTATACATTAATGCCAATATTTTATGTATGCTTTTAACATCACCTTTTCCCCAATATTGTGATATTAAAATATTAGATCCCCCAGCTAGTCCAAACATTAAAACCATAAGAATAAAAAATAAATTATTTCCTATAGCAGCTGCTGATAATTGAATTTCTCCTAACGATCCAAGCATCATTGTATCTATCATACCAACTGCAAAGTTTATTAAATTTTGTACAGCAATCGGCAAAGCTATACTCATAATAAGTTTGTAGAAGTTCTTTTCTTTGCTAATCAACATTTCATTTTCCCCTTTAAATAATTTTCTTTAGTTATTATAATACATATCTTAGTATTTTGCTAAGATTTTCTTAAAGTTTATTTTCATATTTTGAAATTTCAAATATACTTTTGTAATAAAATAAAGCCCTTTTAATTTGTAAAAGAGCTTTAACTGTATCTTTCGTTTTTTTAATAGGATCTTCTTAACCTATCCTCTTGTAAATATAAGTTCTGTATCACTACTAAGTTCGTTATTTAATATATAATTATCTTTATCAAATAGTTTAATATCTTCAACATTAGTAATCTTATTTTTTATAATGTAGTTAACTAATAATCCTCTAGCCTTCTTAGCATATGTTCCTACTACTTTATATTCTTCTCCTTTCTTTTCTTTAAATTCAACATTTATCACTTTGTATACTTTATTTATTTCCTTTAAATCAAGTACTTTGCTATACTCATTAGAAGCTATATTTATAAGAACCTTGTCTCCATAAGATTTTTCTATTTCCTCTAAAATAAATTTAGTTAATTTATCTTCCCAATAATTATATAAATTACGGTAAGTCTTAAATTTAATTTTAGTTCCCATTTCTAATCTATATTCCTTTATCATATCTAACGGTCTAATAATTCCATATAACCCTGATAAAATTCTTAAATTACTTTGAGCAAATTCTAAATCTTTTTTATCAAAACTCTCAGAAGCTATTCCTCTATATACTGCCCCATCAAATGCTAACAATGCTTCTTTGCAAGCTATCTCATCAGTAAAAAATTTTTGATATCTATTATAGTTTTCTTCTGCTAACTTTTCTGACATCTTCATAAGTGAAGCTAACTCATCAATATTATATTTATTTAATACTTCCACCAACTCATTTATTTCATTATTAAAAATCGTATTTGAACTATATCCTGCTTTATTTTCTTTAGTAAAATCTAAAGTTTTTGCAGGAGAAATTATCATTAACATAACATCTCTCCCCTAATTTTTTTAATTATATATTATATTAAACAATAACTATTATCAATTATTTTTTTATTTTAAATATGTTTAAAATAAAACTTATAATATACTCATTATATATTATTCAACAGATGTATATGTTTACTTTGATAACTTTTAAAGTTCTTATAACTTATTATAAGTTGAAATTATTTTTGATTGTTTATATACTACTTATATAATAATACTTTATATACTAAGGAGAAATATATGAACTATTCATCTGATTTGCATACACATACTATTGTAAGTGGTCATGCTTACTCAACATTGCTAGAAAATATAGACCATTGCTCTAAAAACGGAATAAAAATCCTTGGAACATCTGAACATGGTCCAAAAATGCCTGGTGCACCACACTATTGGTACTTTGGAAATCTTAAAGCAGTTCCAAGAGTTATAAATAATGTTACTATCTTAAAAGGATGCGAAGCTAATATATTAGATGTCGATGGTAACTTAGACATGCCAAAAGACTTAACTACATGTCTAGATTATATGATAGCTTCTTTTCATGAACCTCTTTTCCCAATGACTTTATCGAAAGAAGAAAAAACATCTGCTATTTTAAATACTTTAGATAAAAATGAAAAAGTGGAAATTTTAGGGCACCTAGGGAATCCTAATTATGTACTAGACTATGAAACAGTAGTAAAAAAAGCAAAAGAAAAAAATATTATGATTGAAATAAATAACAGTTCTCTTATGGGTTCCTCAAGAAAAGGAAGCGATGTAAACTGTGAAACTATAGCTAGACTTTGTAAAAAACATGGTACTAAAGTCATCTTAACTTCAGATGCTCATATAAACACAGCTATAGGTAACTTTGAAAAAGGCATAGAATTATTTAAAAAAATAGAGATGCCAGAAGAGCTTATTATGAATGATCCTGATAAACTAATAGCTCATCTAAAATCTAAAGGTAGATTATCTGATTTATAATCATATTTCACCAACTATTATAAATATTAAAAATTATCTTTAATAAAAATGGAGTTACTTACGCAACTCCATTTTTTATTATACTTATATAAGATATAATGTCAGAAGCTTTATTGTATTCTCCAACGCTGTGTAATGGGTTCTTTCCATTCCATGTGATGCATGAACTCCTGGTCCTATTAAAGCTCCTCTTATATTATTTCCTGCTTTTAATGCAGCGCCAACGTCTGAACCATACATTGGATATATATCTACCGCATAGCTAATATTATTTTTCTTAGCTAAATTAACCAAATCTGTCACCATATTATAATCATATGGTCCACCAGAATCTTTTGCACATATTGAAACATCATATTCTGTACAACTTAAATCTTCTCCTATACAGCCCATATCCACTGCAATCATCTCTGTAATATCACTTGGAATATATGATGTTCCATGTCCAACCTCTTCATAGTTTGATATTAATATCTTTGTTTTATATTTAGGCGTAATATTTTCTCTATGGAACATTTCTAATAATGCCATTAATGCCGACACACTGCCCTTATCATCTATAAATCTCGATTTAATAAATCCACTTTCAGTTATAGTAGTTTTAGGATCAATAAATACAAAGTCTCCTGGAGCTATTCCTAATGCTTCAACATCACTCTTATCTTTAACAACTTCATCTATTCTTATTTCCATATTATTAGCATCACGCTTTTTAGTTGTAGCATCTTCATATACATGAGCTGCAGGACTTGTGCTTAAAAAAGTACCATCATAAACTTTACCATCTCTAGTTCTAATCTTACAATACTCACCATCTAAAGTTGGTACAATAGGCCCTCCGATTAAAGTGAATCTTAAAGTACCCGACTTAGTTATTGATCTCACCATAGCACCTAAAGTATCTACATGTGCAGATAACCCGATTACTCTTTCATCACTACTTCCTTCAATAGTTATAATTCCTCCACCTTTGTTGTTTCTTTCGAATTTATAACCAAACTCTCCTACAAGTTCTTCTATCTTATCCATTATCTCAAAACAAAAACCTGTCGGTGAATTAAACTCTAGTATCTTCTTTGCTGTAGATAATAAGTAATCTTTATTAACACTATAATTTGTACTCATTTACATTTCCTCCCTAGTAATTTATTAAATAATCTCTGATACTACTTCAATACCATTTGATTTCATATTAGATAAAGCAAATAAGTTCATCTCATCACCTGGATGCCCTGGTATATCAAAAGTTTCAACACAATTAGCTGGAACTAATACCCTCTTGCCTAGATTCATTTGATTAAAATATGTCTTTAATGTTAACGTAAATTGAAGCACACATATATCTGTAACACAACCAACAACAATAAAGTTATCTACTTTGTCAATTATTCCATCTAACCAACTTTTAAATTCTGGTGCATGGAATCCATTAGTACTATTTTTCTTTATAATTCTAATAGTTTCATCTTCACTTACAGATTCTTTTAATCCATCTATCAACTCTTCTTCTTTAGTATTTACAATGCAATGTGATGGATAAGCTTTTAATTCCTCTGCATCTTCATTATGTGAATCAACAAAATAAACTTTACTATATCCTTTAGTTCTATTATTTAATTCTAATAGATTAGTAGACATATTTTTAACTCTAGGAGAAGATAAAATTCCTTCTTCTACAAATCCTACAACCATATCTACCACTATTAAAGCTGTGTTTTCTAAAGGTAATGATTTTAATTCTATAGGTAACAGGTTTAACTCTTCTATTATTTCTTTCAAAACTTTTCCCTCCTACTCTTATAATTTTTCCTTATATTATATATAGTACCAAATTATTATTCTAAGTAAAAGCATCTAAATAAAAATAGGAACTGTATAACACAGTTCCTAAAATACCTATCTTATTTTTTATGACATCCACATGATCCTTTAGCTAAGTAATATAAAGTTCTTACAGGAGTACCTGTACCACCTTTTACTATATACTCACTAATAGGTGCTTTTGTATCTGAAGTTCCTGCTATATCAAGATGAATCCATGGCTTATCTTGTACAAATTCTTTTAAGAACATTCCTGCAACAATTGTACCTGCTCCATTTGGATCTACATTTTTAAGATCTGCTTTTTCTCCTAATATTTGCTTTCTATAATGTTTAAATGTTGGCATTCTCCAGAAAATTTCATCAGTAACATCTGCTGCTCTCATAAAATCATCATAAAAGTCTTCGTCATTAGTCATTAATGCAGTTGTATAATTTCCTAAAGCTACTATCGCTGCTCCTGTTAAAGTAGCTAAATCAATAACCTTTGTTGCTCCTTCTTTTTCAATAATATAAGTTATAGCATCTATAAGTGTTAATCTTCCTTCTGCATCAGTATTTAACACCTCTATAGTCTTTCCAGCCATTGATCCAATAATATCTCCAGGTTTATAAGCTTCTCCAGAAACAAGGTTTTCACAAGCTGCAACTACCGCAACTACATTTTTCTTTAATTTATTTTTTGCTATAGCAGACATAGCCCCAATTACTACTGCTGCACCACCCATATCTCCATTCATTCCAACCATAGAGTTAGATGGTTTTAATGAGTATCCACCTGAATCATATGTAAGACCTTTACCTACTAGTCCTAATACCTCGCTATTTTCATTGTCTCCCATATATCTCATAACTATAAGTCTTGGTTTTCTAGAAGATCCCATACCTACAGATAAGAATGCTTTCATTTCTAAGTCTTTACATTCTTTTTCATCAAATACTTGAACTTCAAAACCAGATTCTGCTCCAATTTTGATAGCTTCATCAGCTAAGCTTTCTGGGTACATAGCATTTGCTGGTTCATTTATAAGGTCCCTAGCCTTAATTACACCATCAACTATATTATTAACTTCTTCTAATCTTTCAGTAGCCTTTGATAACTTTTCAGTTGGAACTCCTGAAATATAAACCTCTGGATTATACTGACTTTTTTGTTCTTTATATTTATCAAAACTATAAAGAGCTAGTCTAACTCCTTCAGTTATCCCTTTTATTCTTCCACCCACACATATCTTATCAGTTCTGAAAAACTCTATACCTATTCTTTCTATTTTTAATTCTTTTGCTTTTTTTGCAGCTTTTGCCATTGCATTTCTTAATACTTCTCCATTTAGAAGTTCTTTTTTTCCTAAGCCAACAAATATCTTATATTTTACTTTTTCCTTCAACTCTGTAATGTAGAATATTTCTCCCTCTTTACCTTTAAACGAAGATATCTTTAATATATTATCTAATTCAGCAGAATTATTTTCTCCATCTTCAAAAGTAGGTATTATTAAACCATCAACAAATTCAAATGATACATCTTTGATACTTATATTCATAATTATTCCTCCTTTATTAATTTGCTATGTTTCTTAATATATTACCATCATTTTTAACCATTTTCTAGTAAAAAGTAGTCATTTTTGAAGTTTTTATAAAAAAAACTATCTTTTTTTATCAAATAATGCTTATCTATATATTTATTATGACCTCCATTACTTTCTACTATGCTTATTAAATTCTCACTGAATATATAGTAACAAAAAAGAGCAACCTTAATTACTATTTAATAGTAATTTGGCTACTCATAACTTCTATTCTTCTATTCTTCTATTTTCTTTTCATCAATTCTAGAGTTATATAAAATCCCTAAAATAATTATTATTGCTCCAATTAACTTACTAAAAGATATCTCAGACATCACAAAAAAATCTATAATTATTCCTGTAATAACTTGTCCAACAAATAATAATAAAGTACTATACACTACAGGTATCTTAGGTATTATTATATTTGATAAATAAACTACACTTACACCTATTGCTCCACCTAAAAAAACATAGAATGGCATCTTTGCAAATGTTTCTGTAGTAACATTTATACTATTTCCTAATACGACTAATACTAAAGTTGAACAAATTAATCCTACAATATAATTTATGCAAGTACTTTGCAGAACTCCAATTTTCTTACCTAAGGATGAATTTACTATCATCGATAATGTAGTTAATATTCCACCTAACATAGCTAAAATAATCATTTACTACTCCTCCTTAAAATACAGTCATAATGACTAACCCTACTAACACAATAGCAAAGCCTATAAGTTTTTTCTTATTAAATCTATATTTATTCATTCCAAATAATCCAAAATGATCTATAAATGATGAGAATATTAACTGTGCAAATACTGCTAGAGAAGTTGTTAATGCAACTCCTATTTTACTTATTGTAATCATATTAACCAAAGTTAATGCCACTCCTATTGCACCGCCAAAAAACATATATATAGGAAGTTTTTCTCTAACTGTAATTTTTGCTCTTTTAATTAACATTATAATAGCTATTGTAAAAAGTCCTACTGTATGTATTATAATCAAAGAATATGTTAATCCCACATTTCCTTCTAAACTCCCATTAAATGAAAGCATAATCGATATAAGTGCACCAATAACTAGTGCTAAAATATTATACATTTATTTTCCTCCTAAACTTATTTATTCTATATATAAGTTACTAAGTCTATCAAATTTATTATAGGACATTTGTCCTTTTTTCTTATAAATAGTATAATTTTTTAGGAGGTAACTTAAATGAAAGAGATAATAAATGCTGAAATTCTTAAACACTACATAAATGAATACTCACTAGCAAAGTATTTGAATAAAAATTTAATAAATTCTTGTAAAATTTATACTTTTGAAAAAAATGAATTTATATGTACATTGAACGAAAAATTAGAGTATATGTATTTCTTAGTGAAAGGAAAAGCGAAAGTTACAACACTACTTTCTTCTGGTCAATCTCTTTTACTATGTTTTAATAATCCATTATCGATAATAGGCGACTTAGAACTATTAGATAATCCTTATGCTGATTGTAATGTAATTACTCTTGAAAACTGTATTTGCTTAGCTATTCCAATATGGTCTATACATAATCATGGATATAATGATCCTCTTTTTTTAAGATTCATCATATCATCACTTGAAAATAAGCTTAGAAATAATTCTATTTATAGCTCCATAAATATTTTATATCCTCTAGAGAATAGATTTGCTAGCTATTTGTTATCAGTTCTTCCTTCTAACTCTACTTCACTTACCATAGAAGGTGTAAATCACATATCTGAACTACTAGGCTCTAGCTATAGACATCTAAATAGGGTTATAAAAACTTTAGTAGATTCACATGTCATTAAAAAGAATAAAAATGAAATCCAAGTTTTGAATCTAAAAAAGCTTGAATCTCTAGCAAAAGATATATATAGATAAAAAACATACGGCTTTTGCAAAGTGCAAAAGCCGTATGTTTTACAATAACTTTTCTACAAAAATTGTTGCTAAACCTAAGAAGAATAAGAATCCAAGTACATCTGTAAATGTTGTTACAAATATTGATGATGCAAGCGCTGGATCAACTTTTAGCTTCTTAAGTACAACTGGTACTACAAATCCTGATATAGTAGCTACTATCATATTTAATATCATAGCTACACCTATTATTAGTCCAAAGAATAACTTTCCTTCCCACAGATATCCTAGTACAGCTATGATAGCACCTATTACTACTCCAGTAACAAGTCCTATTCCTATTTCCTTAAAGAATACTCGTTTCATATTATCAAAATCTAATTCGCCTAATGCAAGTCCTCTTACGATTATTGTTAATGTCTGTGTACCTGCATTTCCACCCATTCCAGTTACTATAGGCATAAATGTTGCTAGTGCTACAATTCTTGAAATAGTCCCTTCAAACATACCAACAACAGCAGATGCTAAAATAGCAGTAAATAAATTTACTATAAGCCAAGGAAGTCTACTCTTAATAGATTCAGATAAAGTCCCACTAATTCTTTCGCCTTCGTCAACTCCTCCTAGACGATGGATATCTTCGGTACTTTCATCTCTTAAAATTTGCATAACATCATCTACTGTAACTATACCTAGTAATCTATTATAATTATCTACTACTGGCATAGTTAAATAACCATACTTTTCAAATCTATGTCCAACTTCTTCCTGATCTAAATCATAAGGTATCCCTTCAACCTTAACATGGATAATATCAGAAATCTTAGTCTCAAAACTGCTAGTTACAACTTCTTTTAATGATACTACACCTTTTAAACGATCTAGTTCGTCTATAACATATAAATCATATATATTTTCAACATCTTCTGTTGTACCTTGAAGATATTTTAAAGTATCTTCTACAGTCATTTCTCCTTTTACTGAAACAAATTCTGTAGCCATTATACCAGCAGCAGTATCAGGTTCATAACTCAATAATTGACGTGTTCTTCTTGCATCTTCTGCTGTCATCTTTGAAAGAATCTTATTTGCCTGTTCTTGACTTAAAATACCTAAAAGGTCTGTTAATTCATCTGAAGACATTTCTTCAATAATATTTTTTTGCTTATTTTCAGAAAACTCAGTTAAAATTTCATATTTTTCTTCATCTTCTGCTTCATCAATAATAGATGCTATACATTTTTCAGATAATCTATTTAATATATCTTTTCTATCTTCTTCATCTTCTCTTAATATATCAAGTATATCTACAGGGTGAATCCCTTCAATATATTTCATTATTCTATCTTGTGGTGCATGAAGCAAAAACTTTCTTAACTCTTCTTTATTCATATTTAATTTCATGGTTAATTCCTCCCTTTAGACAGGAAAAAGACCACTTTCATCAGTGGTATAATGAATCTTAATCCTATCTTTCAAATATTCAATTGTATTTATCCACCTATGGGCCGGATAAGAATCCATTAATACCACCTCCTATTAATTTTCAAATAAAAAAGACTTTTTGCCCCACGACAAAAAGTCCTAAAAACAACTTTTAAATAATCGTAGAGCTTTAGCACTATAAAGCGTAGACTTTTTCAGTCAGCTACATTAAAAATCACCTTTACGATGATTCTTGTTAACCCATTGGAATCTCTAGATTTTTCTGGGCAGCAGCATATTTCTTTATAGGAGCCTCACCTAACAATATTATATCTAATTCTATTATTTATGGTACAAAATATACTTACTCATGTCAATATAAAAGTTGATTTTATATTATTTTTTTTTTACAAATTCTATAATTGTTTTACTTATTCATTCACTTAAATTAGGAAAAATAGGCAAATCAGCAATATTAGTATTTTTTCCTTCTTTGTTGTGTTCTAATTTTCTTTCCTCTTCCCTATCACCTTTAACCCCTTCAATATTTAAATCACTTAAAACTTCTTCATTTGAAGCATCATCATTTATTTTTAAGCCATCAATATTATTGCTTATTCCTAAAGTATAATCATTCGTAAAATTATGAGAAGATAAATTTTCTGTATTTTTTAATGCAATTTTATCAAATATATGTTTTGTCATATTTTTACCCTCCTTTATACTTTTAGTATTCCAATGCTTATTGCAATAATTCAAAATTTTTTATAATTTTAGTAATACTAATGAAATTATTATCAAAGCTAAAAAAGATTACTGATTATTATTTATATGTTTAATTGTAAGTAATTAAATCTAACAAAAAATAATCTAGTTATCAGATATTAATGTCTAATAACTAGATTATTTATTCTCCCTAAACTTCTTCGTAAACACTCTTTAATAATTCTATCTCTTTAGCATATCCATCTAATTCATTAGGTGTTTCTAAAAAGAATGGTAAATGTCTTAACTTAGGGTGATTAATAATTCTTTTTATTCCTTCAAAACCTATAAAACCTTCACCTATTTTTTCATGTCTATCTTTATGGCTTTTAAATGGATTTTTTGAATCATTAAGATGTATTGCTTTTAACTTATCAAGTCCTATTATTCTATCAAATTCATCTAATACTCTATCTAAATCATTAACTATGTCATATCCAGCATCATATACATGACAAGTATCTAAACATACACCCATATGGTCCTTAAGATTTACTCTGCTAATTATTTCTGCTATCTCTTCAAAACTTCTTCCAACTTCAGTTCCCTTACCAGCCATTGTCTCTAACAAAATAGTAGTTGTTTGTTCTGGTTTAATAACTTCATTTAATAAGTCTACAATATAATTAATGCCAACTTCGGCTCCTTGCTTAACATGGCTTCCTGGATGAAAATTATATAAATTATTTGGTATATATTCCATTCTAATTAAATCGTCAGCCATCATTTCTTTAGCAAATTTTCTCGTATTTTCATCAGCTGAACATGCATTTAGTGTGTAAGGCGCATGAGCTAACAATACTCCAAAGTTATTATCATTAGCTAATTTCAAAAATGCATCAATATCCTTTTGATCAATGTCTTTAGCTTTCCCACCTCTAGGATTACGAGTGAAAAATTGAAATGTATTCGCTCCTATTTTCAATGCTTCTTTCCCCATATTTTCAAAACCTTTTGTCGTTGATAAATGACATCCTATTTTAAGCATGTATTTTTCCTCCGTATCAATAAATCATCTAAATTAAATCTAATTTTAATTATATAATTATTATTCTATCTCTTATATTATAATAGTATTTATTTTAATATTTGTAAATAATAATTATTAATTAATAAAGTATTCTATTGCATTTATAATTTATTTTTCTTATAATTTACTTAAATAATTAGATTATCAGCGAGGACTAAAAATGATTAAATCAATTAATAATATATCTGCTTTAAAATTAATAGATGAAACGAAAGATTTACTTATACTAGATGTAAGAAGATTTAGTGAATTTAAAAGTGGTAAAATTCCTAAATCTATAAATATTCCAGTTGATGAACTAGAATATGAATTAGAAGAAATTGAAGAGTATAAAGATAAACCTATCTTAGTATATTGCAAAAGTGGGATACGTAGTAGTGTAGCTTGTTCTCTCCTTGAAGAAGAAGGTTTTTCACATCTATACAATTTAAGAGGTGGAATACTAGATTATACTGGAACTATAGAATAAAAATTAGAGGCCGTTCATTTATTTGAACTGCCTCTAATTTTTTTTGTGTTTTTTTCATCTCATTAATATTATGCTAAATATAATTTAATTTTATCTATACTATTTATTATAATATTTTTTTCAAATTATCTATTCTATATTCTTTGATAACTTTTTCTTTACCTTCTGTAACTATTATCAAACTAGCAATATCACCTTTACAATTAAAAATGCTTCCTTTTGTTTTACTTCCAATTACATTTACTGATGTACCTTTTTTTAAAGGTTTAATTTTATCAGAATTACAAAATTCACATCTTTCATTTGATTGAAATACTCTTCTACATTCTAAACAATAATTTAAAGATTTCATCAACTCTCTCCTTCACATAAAATAATATATCTATATAAATCACATATTAATTTATATGAAGTTGTCTACACTTTTAAAACTATTAATATAACTTATTTATATCATTTTTATTTTATAAGCTTTGTAATCTCATTATAAGATTCAGGTATAGTAAAAATTATATTTTCATCTATTCTAAGTTTACATTCTGTTTTACTTTCTTGAATTTGATTTAAATATAATGAATTTGATTTTATCTCTTTAAATTTTGTCGGTGCTAAACTTATGTTAAAATACTCACCTTTCATACCTGTAATTTTAACAACATTACTGTTATTCCCACTTTTAACCTTTAAACTTATAATATTATTGCCTTTAAGCATTACTTTATCTGTTGGATAATACTCAACATCAATTATTCCAGTTAAAGTTATAAACCCTCCACTTATTTTCTCTCTCCATAACATACTAATTTCATATTTATTGCATAAATCTGAAAGTAACTTTCCTAATTCATGCGTTGATAACATATATTCCATTCCAAATCTCTCCTATTTACTTTATCTAAAAACTTGCGGCTTCGCAGTATGATTAATATAGTTAACAGCTCTCATCTTAAATCTTTCTACCTCATCCAATTTATAAAAATGTAATAAATCAGATATTAAAAATAATGAATTCATTATTGAATATCTAAGATTATTTACTTGATCTATTCCTGCTCCAGTTTCAACAATTTCATCACTTTTAAACTTTAATACTTCAATATCATTCAACATTCTATCAAACTTACTAATTACTTCTTCCTTGTTTGTACCCTTAATATCATTAGAAATTAATTCATTTAAATATGTAATTAATTCATTATTTAATATTGAAAATTGTTCATATGTATTTAACATCATACATGTACCTCACTAACTATCTATCCCTTGTGGAAACTTAAAAATATTCAAAGGATCATATTTACTTTTTATCTTCTTAAGCTTAGATAAATTTTCTCCAAAATACTCTTCCTTATAATTCTCTAATTCTAACAATGGAAAGTTTATAAAAGAACCTTTAGTAATATTTTTTATATAACTAAACTTATCTAAAAACCATCTCTTATTTAATGGGGCATATTTTGCTTCTTCCCATACAGATTGGAATCCCATAATAAATTTTGCATCTCTATAATTAAAAGCTGTCTTATCATTTTTAAAATCTAGAACAGCTCCACCTAGTCCATAAAATGTAATAGCTGTATATATAGCTCCTTCTGCTCTATCTTCTATTAAATTTATTAATTCTTTGATTTCATTTTTTGAGTACTCTTTATATACAAATCTTCCTGATGATTTATAACTCTCATAATCCGGATGACTATCTTGTATTTTTCTGTTAGCCTCCAAAACAGTTCCATACTCCATTTTAAGTAATAAATTCGTCGAAGCTTTTTTTAATGGTTCCAGTATTTCATTAGCTTCTTTTTTATCACCATATAATAAAGCAGTAAATTTCACACCTTTACCGTTTTCCTTAGAATTATAAATACTTAGCTTTCCATTAAATCTTTTATCTAAATTTTTATACATTTCCTGCCAAGTACTTATCAATTCAACAGCTTCATCAATATCACAATTATTAAAATCTCCATTAATTAACGTGGCCATTTCTATTTTTTTAGGTAAAGCAAATTTCATTGATATAACAACACCAAAATTCCCTCCACCAGCTCCTCTACAAGCCCAAAATAAATCTTCATTTTCTTTCTCATTTACGGTTAATATTTCACCATTATAGTTAACTAACTCTAACTCTATAAGTGTATCACACGATAAACCAAATAATCTTGTAGAATATCCCCAGCCGCCTCCAAGAATTAACCCTGAAACGCCAACTGTTGGACAACCTCCACCTGGAAAAGGATAACCTTTATTACCTAAAGCCTCATAAATCTCTCTATTTCTTACTCCTCCACCTAATTTAACATATCCTCTATCTTCATCTATGCAAATACTATTAATTTTACTAACATCAATCACTAACAAATCATTTCCTGTTGAAAAACCTTCATAATTATGACATCCAGATCTTATTCTAAAAGATATCTCATTCTTTCTAGCCCATTTAATTGCATTAGATACATCTTCTTTATTATTACAATAATTGATTATATAAGGATATTTCTCTATAGCCCTATTCCAGCATTTTCTACTTTCCTCATACTCAAAATCATCTTTTGTAATAACATCTCCAGTTAGCATAGAATAATCATAGTTATACATTTATTCACCTCAATTTTTCTATAAAATATTCTTTTACATATATAATAATATATTTATTAATTTTTTTATAGTATAAAATAATTATAATTTATTAATAATAATTACAAGAACTAAATTAAAGGAGTATTTTATATGTCTAAAATGAAAAAGATAAACGATCTTACTGATGTACAACTCAAATCTTGTACAAGTCATGCTAAGCCTTCTAAAGAACCTAATGATGGTTATTTTATAGAAAAAAATCCTAATGACAGTTTTTCCTGCGAAGGTACAGTACGCTACGGAGAAGAACAGGATGTTGATGATTTATAAATAACCTTATTTGTAACTTAACAAAAAATGCTGAAGAAATATTACACTTTTTAGTGTTTATATATTTTCTCTTCAGCATTATTTTAATTCAATTAAATAACTTTAATTTTATATTTATTAAGATTTATTGACTTTTGATATCTGTATCTTTTTAGCTACTACTTGTGGAGGAATTGATTTAGTCATTGCTTTATCTAATTTAGCAAATATTAAGTCCCCAACGCAAACTTCCTTTTCCACTTTCTCTTGATTTCCACATTCATTTCCTAGTATTTCAGTTTCTTCAGTAACTATTAAAATTAATTCTTCTTCGTATACTGAGCATCCTTTAATATATCCTTTTGCTTTAACTCTAACACTATTTTCTTTTTCATCTTTTATGACTTCTGAAACCTTTCCCATAAAAATAGGTGATTTCTCTTTATTACTTGCAAAAGTAGAAAACGATAAAGATAATATAAGTACTAATGTAATTACTAAAACTCTTTTAAGTTTCATTTTTATTTCTCCTTTGTAAAAATTAATATTTTATAAAGTTATTTTCTCTCAATTTACTATGTAATATTCCTTTAATTTTCTATATTGTATATAAAAAAGAGATATGAAAACTTTCACATCTCTTGGTTTCAATTATATTTATATATTCTTAGCTAATCCTAATTTTAAAAAATATCTTCCGTACTTCTTTGCAAGTAATGAACCCAAAGGAACCCCTATCACTGTAACAACAATAAATTCTCCAAATGCTACTTGAAGCATTGTTATAAGCATTGGTACATTTATAGTTATATGAAGCATCCAACCAATTATTAATCCATTAAATATTGTTGGCCAAATTGATGAAACTAACAATGATACCTTAATATTCTTTATAGTATTTTTAGTCCAGTATATAACAACACAACTCATAAATGTTGCTAAAGAACCAAAAACTACATCCATTATTCCATATCCACCTAATATATTAGATAATAGACATCCTAAAGTTAGTCCTAAAATATATAAAGGATCAACAAAGGCTAATAATACCATAATTTCTGATAATCTGAATTGAACTGGGCCAAAACTTATTGGTGCTAATATTAAAGTTAATACAGCGTACAGAGCAGCAATAACTCCTGTTACTACAATTCTTTTAGTTAAATTCTGATTCATTTTTATTTCCCCCTATTTCTTAAATAGAGCCTCTTAACTTGAAAATAATAAAGGCTATAGATTTATAAAAATCTATAGCCTCAGTTACAAACAAGCATAAGTAAATAAACAATGTATAAATATTCTTATACATCTTATTTAACCTAGTTTTATTTATAGACAGGAGGCTTTCGAACTGTCTTCTATTAAATTTATCTCGTTTATTATAATTTAATAACGCATTAAAATCAAGATATATATCACAATTATTTTTCATACTTTATGAATATTTTGCCATAAAGCGGTAATATTATATAAAGAAAGAAATGTGGCTTGTTGGTCAAGAGGTAAAGACATCACCCTCTCACGGTGAAATCAGGGGTTCGATTCCCCTACAAGTCACCACTTTATATAATTAAAACTTACTACATAAAAAAGAACCCATCTTCATCTAAAACATTTTGCTTAGATGGAGGTGGGTTTTATAAAAATGCAACATTACTTTCTATTACCTCAATAAAAGCTTTTGCAATTTCCGGGTCAAATTGTTCACCACTACATTTTCTTAATTCCTCAATACCTTCCTCGTAACTTTTTCTTCTATTATAAGGTCTATTAGAAGTCATAGCATCGAAACTATCTACAACAGTTAGCACTCTTGCTAAATAAGGAATATTCTCTCCACTTAATCCATCTGGATATCCTTTTCCATCATATCTTTCATGATGATGTTTTATAAGCGGAATTACATCCTTAAGAGATTCAACAGATTTTATAATCTCTACTCCATTCTCTGGATGCTGCTTTAACTCTTCCCATTCTTCCTTTTCTAGCTTCATTCTCTTAACCAATATTTCCTTAGCTATATTTATCTTACCAATATCATGCATATATGCACCATATATTAAATTACTTTTATCAACATCAGAAAGATTAAGCTTGTCTGCCAAAAGTCTGCTATATATAACTACTCTTTCAACATGACTATATGTATATCTATCCTTTGCATTAATTATACTAATTAATGTTTTAATAGATGTTACAAGTTCAATATCTTTATCATCAATATTTTTCTTTAAATCATCCAATATTGATATATACGTTTCTACTCTATTTTTATTAAAGAATTTTGCTCTATATAAAGCATCATCAGCACTTTTAATAAGCTCAACTTCATCCTTAGCTTTATCCGGGAAAACAGAAACTCCTATTGAAGTTGTTATTTTACCTTTCGGCTGATTTTCTTCCCCTTCAAAATATGTTTCTTCTACATTTGCTCTTATTCTTTCTGCTATTTCTAAAGCTTCTTTTTCAGTAGTATCATCTAAAATAACAGCAAATTCTTCTCCACCATATCTTGCAACAATATCTTCTTCTCTCACCGAATTAGAAACAATAGCAGCTAATTCTTTAAGAATATTATCACCTTTCTGATGACCGTATAAATCATTGTAATGTTTAAAATAATCTATATCTATAAAGATCATGGATACAGGTTTACTTTCCTTTCTCCCAATCTCAACTTTCTCTTTTAATTTATCTTGAAAATATCTATGATTATATACATTAGTAAGACCATCATAATTAACCATATTCTCAAGTTTTTTTATATGCTCACCTTCAATTTTAACATAAAACCCTAAAGGCCAAGCTGTCAACATAAAAATTCCGACTAATATTAAATCATTTTCAAAATACCAATTTACTCCACTACCTTGAAACATTAATAAATCCATCATCAATATAATTATCGACGAAATTACAGCAACAATTAGCCCCTTTTTCATTCCTGATTGTATAGTCGTAGTAATTATTATAAATAAGTAAAGAAATTTATATTGACTCTCATAACTTCCTGAAATAAAAATTATAATTGAAAATATTAAAATAAATATAATTTTTTCTATTTCACCAATCAATATACTATGCTTATTTTTTATCCTATTTATTGTTGAGAATGTCCAAATAAAGTATATTAGTAATAATAACAATAAAGGTAAAAATAAACTCAAATTAGAATAGATTCCCCCTGGAAAACTAAACATTAAGCTATCATCTGTAAAAAAGTATTTACATAGAATTATACCACTTAATAAAAGTGATGCTAATTTAACAATTGATACTATTTCATTTACTTGTTTCCTCTTATCATTTTGCATAAATTATCCCTCGTAATAATTAAAGTGAGGCTGAACTACAGCCTCAAGCCTTTAAATTTTATTCATCTCTTAGACAAGCTGGTTCTTCTGGTTGGTACCATCCCCAAATACAAGCAGATGTTGCTACTACTGATGCTACTAAAGTTGCTATAGTCGCTATTCCCGTTAATATCTTCTTTTTCATTCCCTACACCTCCCTTCATATAAAACTCTCATTAATCTCTTATCAATTTCTCCTAAAATTTTATGTCCTATTTGGGTTAATGAAAATATCTGCCATATTATACTTAAATAAATACACATAGTGTATACAGCAAATTCACTATTTCCGCCTAATTTCAACGCTATTATATTTAGTATAGATATAAATAAATAGATAGTTAAAATTATAATTGAATTTTTCTTCAATCTTGTTCTTTTTTCTTTTTTACGAATAGGCTTTGAGACACTATCGACTGGTGCTAGCTTATATATCAAATAATAAGAATATGTAAATATTATGACTCCAAGGAAAATAATTAAATCTACATTTATATTTATACTTTTACTTATTAACGCTATAATAATAGTCGCAAATGTCCCTATTATTAAGCATATTCCAGGTTCACTAGCATGAATCCCCCCTGAATTTTTTCTTAAAATTGATGTAACAAAAGATACGATTAAAGCCTCTATAGTAACGTTGAAAATTGCTCCAAAAACAACTACACATAAAAGTGATAATGTTATTTGAATAAAAGCAAAAATCCCATACTTAACTACATCTTTTTTTTCACACTCCAAATTAACTTCTTTTGTTATTATTTCAGTGATTGCTTCAGCTATACTATCAACACTAAACATAGCTTAATTTATTCCTTTTACTTAAATATGTGTAGTAACCAATAACAATTACCCCAAAAATTATCAATGAAGGTAATCCTAATATTATTTTTAATTTTGAATCCTGAAACATATTTTGTAACTCTTCTCCATAAATACTACTAAGTATAAGAACACTTATTCCTTCTAAAACAAACAAAAATACTGTAGTAATTATTGTTGATTTTATTGCATTAACCATATTTATTTTATTAATACTAGTAGCAATTACAGTTAATATAATAATATTTAAAATTGTATGTACTCCATAATTTATAGGTAACATTCTTATTATAAACACACTTATCCCTAATAAAAAACTTGCCATTAAGTATTTCTTCTTTTCTATTTTTACCTTTGAGAAAGTATATGCTGCAAACATAAATATAAAAGCTTCTGGTATTAATCTTGCAATAAATTCAAATATTGGAACTTTTAACATTTTAATTCCTCCTTAGTTTGTACATTAATTTTTCTTATAGAGTTAAATATTATTAAAAATACAAATATTCTTATCAATACATCTCCAATACTAAGTATACTGTACCCTAAATCTATGTAATCGGTTAGTATCTTAAATTTAGTCGCCTCGCTGCCTAATATATGCAGATTATCTACTAAATTCAAAGTATCTTTATTAACATATCCTGTAAGACATGATATTGTAGGATAGACTGGCATAAATCCTCCATTAGCTTTAATAACAATATCATTAAGCAAACCTCCTAATAGCGTAAAAACTGCTCCTATTATAGCACTCCAATATATTTCATATTTAAAAACTAAAAACAAGTATGAACATAAATATGCAGATTTCATCACTCCCATATATCTAATCGCTTCATAATTTTCTAAAAATATCATAGCTTGTCCGATTAAATACAGAAGCTCTAACAAAATAGTTGGATATATTGTCCACGTTTTAAATAAAGGTTTTATATCAAAGCCCTTGATTTTCGAAACAATAAATGCTATCAAAATTGTTTCAATCATATTTCCCCCTAAAACCGAATTTTACATATAACTTTTTTAATTATCTAATTTCTGTAAAGTTTTTTATATATTTAAATACTTTAATTATATTATAGTACTAATTAAATATTTTTTCCATATTTTTCGTATTATTTCGCTATTTTTGTTTGTATTTCATAGAAATAACAAAAAAATCACCAACTATATAATTTAATGGTGCTTTTTGTATATTTATTATTCTTTTTTAATAACAAACTCTTCATCTTAATTATTAAGTATAAAGATACTATTATCACTATCTTCAATATTTGTTAAAATTAATTCTATTTGTACAATAGTCTATTCTCTGATAAAATATGTACAGATTAAACAATACTGAGAGGAGTAGTTCTATATGCAAAAGTTATTAAGCAAAACAAGACAAGCTATAAATGATTTTAATATGATAAGCGATGGTGATAAGATTGCTGTTGGTCTTTCAGGTGGAAAAGATTCCGTTACTCTTCTTCATATCCTAAAAAATTATCAAAAGTTTTCTCCTCAAAAATTTGATTTGATAGCTATAACTTTAAATCCTGGAGATGTGGACAATGGTCCTCTACATACATTATGCAAAAAAATAAATGTTCCTTTTTACGAAATTCAAACTGACATAGCTAAAATCGTTTTTGATATTAAAAATGAAAAAAATCCTTGCTCTTTATGTGCAAAATTGAGACGTGGTGCATTAAATGATGCAGCCATGAAACTTGGCTGTACTAAGGTTGCATTAGGACATCATAAAGATGATGCAGTAGAAACCTTTGTTATGACTATGTTTTATGAAGGTAGAGTAAACTGTTTTGCTCCAAAATCATATATGGAAAAATTTAATCTTACAATAATTAGACCCATGGTTTATATAGATGAATATATGATAAAAAAGGCTGTTAAAGATTATAATTACCCAATTATAAAGAATCCTTGTCCTGCTGATGGACATACTAAAAGACAAGAGGTTAAGGATTTAATAAAAAATCTAAACAGCACTTTTCCTAATCTTAAAAATAAACTCTTTTCTGCTTTAAATAATTCAGATCAATTATATATATGGAATAAGGACGAAATTAAAAAAATATAAAAATACCTGGCGGTAAACTTCCGCCAGGTATTTTTATATGAAGCTTTTTAATACTTCTCTAAATTTTTCTAAAAACTCATTAATCTCACTATTACTTATACAAAGGGATGGTAATAATCTAATAATAGTTTTGTTAGTCACGTTTAATAGTAATCTATTATCTAGAGCACAATCTCTTATTGCTATAGCATTTTCTCCTACATCTATACCTATCATCATTCCCCTACCTCTAATTTCTTTAATTAATGTTGGGAATTCTTCTTTAATATTTTCTAGCTCATTTAAAAGATAATTACTTTTTTCCTTTACCTCTTTTAATAAATCTGTATTTACTATTTTATCTAAAACGTACGCCCCAGCTGCACAAGCTACTGGATTCCCTCCAAAGGTACTTCCATGGTCTCCAACCTTTAACACTTCCTCTAATTTTTCATTAACTAACATTGCACCTAAAGGTAATCCTCCACCTATAGATTTTGCTAATGTAACTATATCAGGAGTAATATTGTATTTTTCAAAAGCAAATAAATCTCCACTTCTTCCTATACCAGTTTGAATTTCATCTATGACAATTAGAAAGTTATGCGTCTTTGACAACTTTACTAATTCATTCATAAACTCTTGAGATACTTCTACTATTCCACCTTCACCTTGAATTACCTCTAAGAAAACTGCACAAGTATTTTCACTTACTTTCTCTCTTAAAGACTCTATATTATTAAATTCAAAATAATTTACTCCAGAAAGTAAAGGCTTAAAATCGTTTTGATACTTTTCTTGACCTGTTAGTGTTAATCCTCCATAAGTTCTTCCATGAAATGAATTTAACGCAGATAATATCTCAATTTTATTATCATTAATCTTTCTTCCATATTTTCTACATAATTTTATTGCTGCTTCATTAGCCTCTGTCCCTGAATTTGAAAAATATACTTTTGATGCAAAAGAATTATCTACTAATAGTTTAGCTAAATTTACTGTTGGCTCTGAAACAAAGTAATTAGATAAATGAATATACTTATCTACTTGATTTTTTATTACATTAGCAATTTCTTTGTCATACCCTAAATTGTTAACAGATATGCCACTATACATATCTAAATATTTATTATTATTCTTATCATATAGATATACTCCATCTGCTCTTTCCACTTCTAAATTTAATCTATTATAAAGATTTAATATATACTTTTTGTCATTATCATGCAAAGTCCCCATTTTTCTGCCCCCTTATGGTGTAAAAGATATTTATCTTAAATCTTCTAAAATTCTAGTCTTATCTGCAGTCTTATCATCTTTTTCCTTAATTACCTTTGCAGGAGTTCCTGCTACAACAGTATTAGGTTCAACATCATTGATAACGACTGATCCTGCAGCTACTACTGCTCCCTTACCTATTCTAACACCTTCTAATATAACTGCATTTGCACCTATCATAGCATAATCTTCTACTATTACTGGAGTTTTACTTGGTGGTTCTAATACACCTGCTATTACAGCACCTGCACCAACGTGAACATTTTTACCGATAGTTCCTCTAGCTCCTACTACTGCATTCATATCAATCATTGTATTTTCCCCTATTTCAGCACCAATATTAATAACTGCTCCCATCATTATTACAGCATTTTTCCCAATACTTACTCTATCTCTAATTAGTGCTCCTGGTTCAATTCTAGCTTGAATATTCTTCATATCTAATAGTGGTATAGCTGAATTTCTTCTATCATTTTCTAATTCATAATATTCTATTTTATCTTCATTATTTTCTAATATTTCCTCTATTACTTCATATTCACCAAAGACTATTCTTGAATCTCCACATCCAAAAACTTTACAATTTGAAAAGTTTATATTATCCATGTCTCCTTTTATGTATAATTTTACCGGAGTAACTTTCTTTGCATCCTTTATAAATCTAGCAATTTCATATGGATCTGTAAAATTATTATTATTCATATTTTTTCTTCCTTTCTATAACCAAATTAATTCATTAAATCTTCCATTTTATATAAACCATTCTCTTTATTTACAATAAATTTTGCCGCTTTTACTGCTCCACTAGCAAATACATTTTTAGATAAAGCAGTATGTTTAACTTCTAATATCTCATCTAATCCTGCAAAAATAACAGTATGCTCTCCTGGAATAGTCCCTCCTCTAACAGCATGAATACCAATTTCTTTTTCTTCTCTTTTCGCCTTCTTACCTTCTCTACCGTATTTGTATTCCATCGAATTATCTAGCTCTTCATTAATAGCATCTGCTATCATTAAAGCAGTTCCACTAGGTGCATCTACTTTTTTATTATGATGTTTTTCTATAATTTCAATGTCGAAATTTTCTTGTAATGCTAGCGCTGCTTTCTTAACTAAATCTATTAATAAATTTACTCCAAGAGACATATTAGCTGCTTTAAAAATTGGAACGTTTTTTGCTACACTTTCTATTTTTTTATAATCTTCACTACTTAATCCTGTAGTTGCTATTACCATTGGAGTATTATTTTTTTTCCCATAACTTAAAATATCATCTAAACAACTAGGATGTGAAAAATCTATTATTACATCAGCTTTACCTTTGTAATCAAATATATTATTAAAAACTTCATAACTATTTTGATGCATTTCTATATTTTTATCTATTCCTGCTACTATCTCTACATCTAAGCTTTCTGAAACTACTTTTGTTACAGCTCTTCCCATAGCACCATTACATCCATTTAATATTACCTTTAACATATTATTTCCTCCAATTCCTTACACCATACTCTTCCATAGCTTGTATTAATATTTTTTTATTTTTATCTTCCATGTCAGTTAGAGGCAACCTAAGATTTCCCACTTCCATTCCTAAAATATTCATAGCTGTTTTAACTGGAATCGGATTAACTTCAATAAATAAAGTATTTATAAGATCTAACATTCTAAGTTGAGCATTTCTAGCCTCCAAAACTTTACCTTCTAAATACTTCATTACAATATCATGAGTTTCTTTTGGTAATATATTTGCAACTACCGATATAACCCCTTTTCCCCCTAATGATAATACAGGCACTATCATATCATCATTTCCACTATAAATATAAAATTCATCTCCACATAATCTTGCTATTTCAGCTACTTGTGATATATTACCGCTAGCTTCTTTTATAGCTTTTATATTTTTTATTTTAGAAAGTTCATATACAGTTTTAGGCAAAATATTTACTCCAGTTCTTCCTGGAACATTATATAAAATTATAGGAATATTAACTTCAGTAGCTATTGCATTATAATGCTCTATTAACCCTTTTTGTGTAGCTTTATTGTAATATGGAGTTACTAATAAAAGTCCATCAACACCTACTTCTTCCGCATATTTACTTAACTGAATTGCATAACTAGTATTATTTCCACCAGTACCAGCTATTACCGGTATTCTCTTATTAACTTTATCTACTGTAAACTTTATAATTTCTTTTTTCTCATAATCACTCATAGTTGATGACTCACCAGTAGTTCCACATATTATTATAGAATCTGTTTTATTTTCTATATGAAATTCTATTAGTTCAGATAACTTTTCATAATCAACTTTATTATTTTTAAATGGAGTTATTAAAGCAACTCCAGACCCTTCAAATAAACTCATATTTTCTCTCCCCTTCAAGCTTTACATATCTTTCACTAATATTTCTGCAATTTGCACTGCATTTGTAGCGGCACCTTTTCTTATATTGTCAGCTACTACCCATAAATTCAATCCACTTTCTACACTAAAATCTCTTCTTACTCTACCTACAAAAACTTCGTCTTTACCTTCGCAATTTATGGCCATTGGGTAAATATTATTTTTAACATCATCTTGTAGAATGATTCCTTCTGAATTTTCTAAAAGCTTAAACACATCTTCAACATCAAAGTCTTTTTCAAATTCTACGTTTATAGAAATACTATGACCATATTTTACTGGTACTCTAACAGTTGTAGCTGTAATTCTTAAAGTATCATCATTTAAAATCTTTTTAGTTTCTTCTATCATTTTTATTTCTTCTTTTGTGTAACCATTATCCATAAAACTATCTATATGAGGAAGACAGTTATATGCAATCTTATATGGATACTTTTTATTTTCTAATCCTTTAATTGTGTTATCTAAATCATCTATACCTCCAACACCTGATCCAGATACTGCTTGATAAGTTGAATAAACAATCCTTTTTATCTTATAAGCATCATGTAAAACTTTAAGAGGTACTACTGCTTGAATTGTAGAACAATTTGGATTAGCTATAATTCCGTTATTCCACTTTATATCCTCTGGATTAACCTCTGGAACTACTAGTGGAATATCTTTATCCATTCTCCAAGCACTACTGTTATCAACAACTACAACTCCATTTTCTCTTGCTATTGGAGCATATTCTTTGCTTATTTCACCACCTGCTGAAAATAAAGCAATATCTATATCTCTTTTAAAAGAATCATGATTTAATTCTTCAACTATAATATCTCTACCTAAAAACTTAACACTCTTACCTGCTGATTTTTTTGATGCAAATAAATATATATTATTTATAGGAAATTTTTTCTCCTCTAATACTTTTAAAAATGTTCTTCCAACCATTCCAGTTGCACCAACTATTGCTAGATTTGCTTTTTTCATTTTATATTCCACCCCAATTAATCTTAATATTTAATAAACATTTAATCCTTCACAGATTTTATGATAAAGTTCCATTCCTTCTACCAAAACTTCTTCATTGAAATTAAACTTTGAATTATGAAGTTGATGTGTATATCCTAACTCCTCATTTTTAACTCCAAGCATAAAAAACAAGCTAGGCACCGCTTCTTGATAATAAGCAAAATCTTCTGCTAGCATCATTGGATCGATATCTACTAATCTTTCTTCCGGTAAAAATTTAATTAAACTTCTTAATAATTTTCTATCATTTCTTACTGCTGGATACATATCTCTAAATTCAATGTTTATATTTACGTTAAACATAGTTTCCAGCCCCTTACATATATCACTCATTCTACTTTTAATTTTAGAATATACCTCTTTATCAAAAGCTCTTAATGTCCCCTCTAGCCTAATATTTTCAGCTATTATATTACGTCTTTCTCCTCCATTTATTGTACCTATGGTTAAAACAGCTCCTTCTATTGGATTAATATTTCTACTTATTATACTTTGGAAAGAGTTAATCAATTGAGCCGCTACTATTATTCCATCATTGGCTTTATGTGGTGCTGCTCCATGTCCACTTTCTGCTTTTATATCTATATCAAACTCCGCAGTTTGTGCCATCATTGGGCCAGCTTTTATACCTATTTCACCTTCATTCAATCCAGGAAATAAATGAAGTCCAAAAACATGTTTAACATTGTAATGATCTAAAACCCCTTCATTAATAATAACTTCTGCTCCACCAGGCCCCTCTTCAGCTGGTTGAAATATAAATAATATCCCTTTATTTACTGACTTAATAGTAGATATATAATGAGCAAATCCTAATAAAATAGACATATGTCCATCATGTCCACAAGCATGCATGTAATCAACATTTTCCGACTGGAAAAATACATTAGTTTCTTCTAAAATTTTTAACCCATCTATATCAGCTCTAAATGCTATAGACTCCTCTGAAATTTCTCCTTGTCTAAATGCTATAAGACCAGTTTTTGCTACAGATTTTACCTCGTAACCAAAGCTTTCTAATTTTTCTCTTATATATTTAGAAGTATTTACTTCACAAAACCCTATTTCAGGAATTCTATGCAGCTCTCTTCTATATAATCTTACTTCATCAATAAACTTTTCTTTCTCAAAAAACATTTAAACACACCCTTTAACTATTTTCTCTATCTAAAATTATATTCTCCACTACAAATAAACTCTGCAGGCCCTGTCATAAATATTTCATCATCTTTTTGCTCAATTATAAGATTACCACCTAGTACTTTTACATTTATCTTTTTATCACAACCTTTTAAAATTGAGCTTATAACTGCTGATGATGCAGCTCCTGTTCCACAAGCAAGAGTAATCCCAACACCTTTTTCCCATGTGATTACTTCTATATTTTTATGATCAATTACCTTGCAAAAATTAACATTTGTTTTTATTGGAAATATATCATTATATTCTATTGCTCGTCCAACTGCTTTTATATCTAAATCATTAAAATCATCAACAAATAATACTGTATGAATCGTTCCAACTACTAAAGAACTTATCTTAAAGCAGCTTCCATCTACACTAATTTCTTCATTAATAAAATATTTATTACCATTACTTACTGGTATTTCACTTGATACAAAAATAGGTTTGCCTAAATTTACTTTTACGAAATTTACTTTACCATCTTCCACTATCACTTCCGGCTTCATAATTCCCGCTAAAGTCTCCACATTAAAGTTTTTTCCTTTTACAATTCCATTTTCATAAACAAATTTTGAAAAACATCGTATACCATTTCCACACATACTAGCTATAGATCCATCTGCATTATAAAACTTCATTCTTATATCAGCCTTAGTTGATTCTGATACAATAATCATTCCATCTGCCCCAATTCCATAATGTCTATTGCAAACTTTCTTAGCCAACTCACTATAATCTTCAAAATTCAAATCTCTTTCTTTTAAAATTATAAAATCATTTCCTGTTCCATGAAATTTTTGAAACTTAATCATCTTTGCCCCCACTATTCTATTCAAATATCTTTAAGTATTCCAATAGATTATTTAAATTTTAACTTATAAATTTAATTCTTTTGCTAGAATATTTGCTGCTTTTTGCTTGTCCTTAGAATCAATAGCAAATGATATACTTATCTCTGAAGTTGTAACTTGTTTAAATTCTATATTATTTTCAGCAAAAATCTTAAATACCTTTGCAGTTACTCCACTTTGATTCATCATCCCTATTCCTATAACAGATACTTTAGTTATATTTAATTCAACAGATATATTAATACCTAAAATTTCATCTTTAATTTTTGTTATAACATCTTTTATAGTTTCTAAATCATCTTTGCTTGCAGTAAATGAAACATTAACATATCCATTCGCAGGTGCTGTCTGACTTATCATATCTATGTTTATAAAATTTTGTGCTAATCTTTCAAAAATCGTTGCTATATTATTTGATTTAAATAACACATTATTTATAGTAATCATTAAATTATTTTCACTAATTGTAAGTCCAGTAATAACTCTTTCTTCCATTCTCTCATCATACTCCTTTATCCATGTTCCTTTTACATCACCAGTATTTAATGATACATAAATTGGTACATTATATTTACACCCTATTTCAACAGCTCTCGCATCCATAACCCCTGCACCTAATGATGCCATTTCCATCATTTCTTCATAGCTTATATAATCAATTTTCTTTGCTTCTTTATATACTCTAGGATCTATAGAATATATTCCATCTACATCTGTATAAATCTTGCAAGGACACTTTAGTTTTGCAGCTATTGCAACAGCTGTAGTGTCTGATCCACCTCTACCTAAAGTAGTTATATCTCCATCTTCATTAATTCCTTGAAAACCTGCTACTACTACAATTTTTCCTTCTTGTAAATATTTTTTTACCTTCCTAACGTCAATATCTGCTATTTTATTTTTTGTATGAATACCTTGTGTTTTAATGCCCGCTTGAAACCCTGTTAGTGATATAGATTTATAACCTTCGGCCTCTAAAGCCATAGATAATAATGATATAGACATCTGTTCACCTGTAGATAGCAACATATCTAATTCTCTTTTATTAGGATTATTACAAATCTCTTTAGACATATTTATAAGATTATCTGTTGTCTTCCCCATTGCAGAAACTACAACAACCACTTCATTTCCTTTTTCCTTTTCGTTAATAACTCTTCTAGCCACAAACTTAATTTTTTCAATACTTCCTACTGAAGTGCCCCCATATTTTTGTACTACAATATTCATTTCATTGCCCCCTTTAATAATATGAAATATCTTCTCTCTTTATCAAAATGTAACTTTAAATAAAAAACATAAATTCTTATTAAAACATTACATCATTTTTTAAAATATCTTCATAACTCTCTCTTTTAACTGCTATTCTCGCTATACCATCCCTTACAAATACAACTGCTGGTCTAGGTATCCTATTATAATTACTAGCCATTGAATAATTATAAGCCCCAGTACTTAGAACAGCTAAAATATCATTTCTTTCAACTTTAGGAAGCATTATATCCTTAACTATAATATCTCCTGATTCACAGCATTTTCCAGCTATCGTATATTCAATTTTTTCCTTATTATCGAACTTATTAGCTACTACAGCTTCATACTTTGCATCATACAATGCAGTTCTGATATTATCTGTCATTCCTCCATCAACAAAAATATAATTTTTATCACCGTAAGTCTTTTTTGTTCCACCAACCTTATATAACGTTGTACCTGCATTTGCAATAATTGATCTTCCTGGTTCTATCATTATTTTAGGTATTAATAAATTATGCTTTTCACATTCTTCTTTAATTGATATCACCATGTTATTTAAGAAATTACTTAATTCTATAGGTACATCTCCATCAGAATAGTAAACTCCAAAGCCTCCACCCATATTTAATTCTCTAGTAATAAAATCACATTTTTCTTTTATTTTGCTAATAAAATCAACCATAACTGAAACACTCATATAAAAAGATGTTTCCTGAAATATTTGTGATCCTATATGACAATGAAATCCTCTTAAAGTAACCCTTTCACTATTCATAAATTTTCTTACTACTTCATATATATCTTCACTAAATATAGATTCTCCAAATTTTGAATCATTTTTAGATGTTTGTATATATTCATGGGTGTGAGCATCTACTCCTGGATTTACTCTTAAAAGAACTTCAATTTTTTTATCTAATTCATTACATAAATATTCAATTAAATCTAATTCATCTCTATTATCAACTACTATTCTTCCTATACCTGATTCTATAGCCAATCTTAACTCTTCTTCTGTTTTATTATTTCCATGCATGTAAACCCTACTTAATGGAAATTTACTTCTAATAGCCGTGTAAAGTTCCCCTCCTGAAACTACATCAAGAGATAACCCTTCTTCTTCTATTACCTTGCAAATCGCTAAGTTTAAAAATGCCTTTGAGGCATATATTACTTCTGTTTTAATTCCTTTTCCTTTAAAATTATCATTAAAAACTCTACAGTTTCTTCTTACTAACTCTTCATCAACTACATATAACGGAGTTCCATATTCTTTTGCTAGATAAACAACATCACAATTACCTATTTCTAAATTACCATTTTGATTTTTTTTCATAGTTCCAAATAAATTCATGTTATATCCTCCTATTTACTAAAATTCAACTTATATAAGTTAGTAAATAAAAAACAGTCATGAGCAAAAGGTACTCATGACTGTTTTAAAACAATATAAAACAAAACCTTCTGCCCCAACAAGATGTAGCTCTTCTTTATGAAAATTGGGCAATTCTCATAAGACAGTTCTATGCTTCTTAAACATAGACCCAATAAATAGACTCTTATCTATTTATTTCGGCGATGGCCCCTTTCCTATACATTGAAGTTATCAAATCTCAGATTTGAACTTTCTGTTATAGTACTGATGACAATCGCGGCCTCTACAACAAGTTGTTTAAAACATATTAAATTCACATTAACTTAAATAAAGTTTAACATTTTCTTACATTTGTGTCAAATATTTATTCTAATTTTATTATCTAGCTAAAAAAGTATTCCTCTTATATTTTCTTATATAACTATTTTTTCTTACTCTTTAGCTATATATGCTATTTTATTATTTCCAAAAAACATTTGCTCCCACAAAGCATCACTTTCTAAAACCTCTTTTCCTTTAGATGATTCTATTGTTAATCTAGCTTTTCCAATACATCTAAGATAAGTTGGATTTATTCCTCTTGATACTGAAAATAAAATTTCACTATAAGATAATCCCATAACATTTAAAAGAGATGATGCAAAAATATCCTTCTCTCTTATGAATTCTATCGTATACTTTGTTTCATTCTCATCTACATAAATAAAAGTTATATTATTATCTATAAATTTTTCTGTTAAATTATGCTCTTTTGTATTATTCCTTTCAATCTTAATTTTATTCTCATCTTCCACTAGAACCTCTTCATTTTTGGCAATAAATAAAGTAGCAGATCTTAAATAATCATATTTTTTCTCTGAAATAATATCATTAGCAACAATTGTATAAGGACCTATCTTAGCTCTACACCAATACCAATGATTTATTATTCTATCCATTTGAACATTTCCCCAATTATGATCGTGATATCCATTACCCTCTAGCTTCATGCTTAATCCATTAACTTTTACTTGTCCTGAAGCTTCTGCACTTGGTTGCGGTACAAACCATCCAAAATAGAGATTTTCGTTTTCTCCAAAAAATGTATAACCTGTTTTAGGTCTATACATAGGAAGAGTACTTTTCATAACACAATCATACTGTACTAATGTGTCTTCAAAATGAATGTAATAATTTCCATCTTGATATTTTATAAAGCTATCTCCTATTTTTACATCACATCGTTCTCTTGATGCATCTATTATATTTTTATTTTCTTCTGTTATTGTTCTACAAATTGTTTGACCATTTGGTAAGGTGACATCTAAAGTAGCTGTTGGCTTCCCTGGTCCTTTAACATCAAATCTATCTTTTGTATAAAATATTACTACAAATCTACACCCATTATTATATTCAGCATCAAAATACCACCATTCATATGAACCCCTATCTCCTGACGTTCTAAGGCCATCTTCCCATATATCTACTTTCTTACCAATCCCTAATTTATTATAATATTGATCTTCTTTAGCTAAAAATACTCTTTTGTTCATATCACTTTCTCCTCATCTCGTATAAGATATACATATGAGTTTTTTTGTCATAATGTGATTTTTAGCAAACATAATATAAAGCAAAAAAAATCGTATTGAAAAATAAACTATATCTTTCAATACGATGTTAGAACAAAAGACTAATTATCTTCTATTGTTTTGTTCTTTTTTAGCTCTTCTGCAAGCAGCACATCTTGTAGGTTCATTAGTGAATCCTTTTTCTTTATAGAATTCTTGTTCTCCTACTGTAAATACAAATTCTTGACCACAATCTCTACATACTAATGTTTTATCTGTCATTTTTCTTTCCTCCTTGGAACTTAAAAGTACTAAAAGTGAGTAAAGTACTTTTTTCAATATTATTTATCCCCAAGAAAACGGAATATATTCATTACTTACTCAATTTATTTTATATAATCTATTATTTTTTATATCCTATAAACTTAATTATCAACTTGTATATTTACTTCTTTAAATATAATCATATTTGACATCTATTGTCGATAAATCATTCAATTATTAAACAATATGCTACTTAATTAATCTCTTATATTTTCATCTTTTGATGAACTCTCCATATTCGATATTTGATTCATAATTTCATCTTTAATCTTTTTTATTTGTTCTACTTCATCAATCTCTTTAATAAACTCTCCTTCAGTAAACTTCTCACTTAACAAAAGCATTATTAAAGATTCAAAAGCATTTGCTCCTCCATTTTCTGTATTACTTCCTGTACTTACTAATGTCTTAGGAACTATATCTATTTTTCCTTCTTTAATAGCATTTGCAAATGAAGCCATTACATCACTAACAACTTTATATTGTGGACCTCCATAAGCACTAACCTGTTCCTTAGCAGCTATAGCCTTTGATATACCTACTCTAGCCTCCTTATCAGCTTCTGCTTCAGCTGTAATCTTAATCTTAAACGCTTCTGCCTCTGCTTCCTTTTTAACTTTATATGCATCGGCCTCAGATAACTTTTGTATCTTTTCCGCATCTTGTCTTGCTTTCATAAGTTCTGCTTTCCCTTGATTTTCTTGAATCATAATATTTATATCAGACTCTGTTAATGTAGTTTGTTGCTTTGCAACTGCCTCTGCTTCTCTTAATTCCTTTTCTTTCTCAGCTGCTTTTTGTTGAGTTTCATAAGTCTGAAGTTGCTCTCTTGCTATCTGTCTACTTCTTAATTGTGTTAATATAGTTTCTATCTCATTTCCTACCTTTGGACTTGCTGGTGTTCCTATTAATACTTCTTCTAACTCTAAGTTATAATGTCCGAACTTTTCTTGCATCTCTTTTGAACTTTGAGCTTGAATCTCATTACGTTCTTGAATTAATTCAATTAATGTTTTTGTTTGACCAATGTTCTTAAAATATGCTGAAATCATTGGATCTAAAGTCTGATCTACCAGCATCTTTATATCTCCAAATCTTTGGATAACTAACGGTGCTTTTCTATAATCTATATGAAATACAACTGATAAAGGTAAGTTAGGTTCAAATGCATCCTTAGTGATTAAACTAACTTCTTTAAGATTTTCATCATATTTGTGATTTCCTATTTGATTAGATATCCATTTTAAAATTACATTTGTAGTAGGGACTTTAATTATATTACCTGCGTAAGTATTAAAGGCATATTTTCCTGGCATTAGAGGTTCATTCCAAACGCCTCTATATCCTTTTTTCACCAATTCACCATGTTTATAATCTACTCCTGAAAAATCTTCTCCCTTTGATCCTGTGTAAGATACTACTACACCTACAAACCCTACTGGAATTACTACCTTAGGAATAAATTCAATAGTAGCAAATAACCTATTTATAAAGTAAGTACCGTCAGCTAAAACTTGATATTGTCTCCCTCTAAAACCTCCGGCTCTTAAAAATGCATCTATATCTTGAAAGTTATTATGATAATTAGGATCAGCTGCATCATCTCCAACAGTAGGACATATTATATTTTCTCCTCCTAGTGAAGGACCATCATGAACAGTAACTATTCCAACTAAATCAGCATTACCTTGAATAATAACTGGCTCAAACCCTTTTCTTTCATGAATTAACTTAGCCATCGCCTTTAATGTTTCTTGTTCTGCTTTAGTTCCTGTTTTTAGACAATAAGTAACAGTTTCAGTTATAATAACAAACTGTGCTAAATTAAATGCGTAAGTACCTTCTCTTATAATTCCTCTTTGAGGTCCTTTTTGACCACCATTCATCAAAAATCCTCTTACATCTTGAAAGTTATTGCTCTCTTCTACAACCATTCCTAAAGTCTGTGTAGGTTCAAGTGCTTTACCATCTCTAGCAAATACATAAGCTACTTTTCCTTGTGGAATAGTAACTAAAGGTACAACATGAATCTTGTAAATTAAAGGAGTTCTAAAATGAATACCTCCTCTTAATAATTCTGGTTGATACCCAGCTTCTCCATTTAAAGCTATTATTTGCTCCTTTAATGATCCTTTTCTACTCCACCATTTTTCTACAATTCCCACTTTATCATTGTCTATAATTCTTAATCCAAAAATCCAAAGTAAGAACCATAAACATAATATTACCCCAATAATTATTCCTGCAATCTTGATATAATCACTAATATTCCCCAATAAATCTACCTCCTAATTATTTTTTAAAATTACTATACTTATTTCATTATTAAATATATTGTTAATTACCTTATATATTCTATTTCATAGGAGAATATTAATATTTTTATACAAAAAGGGCACTTACGTACCCTTTAAATAGTTTTAGACATCAAAATTTTCAATATTTCTTTCTTATCATTTATTACTCGTGGCATTTTAATTTGATTTTTTGATATACCTTTCTTTATCAAAGATTCTTTAATTATATTAAATGTTCCACCATTTACTACCTTTACTTTTACTTTAGCTAATCTATTATTGTTTCTAAATCTACCATAAGCTAAGTTAGCTCTTTGTAACTCTTTATCTAAAACATTTTCAAACTCTATCATATTTCTTCTTGATATATCATCTTTAAACTCAAAATAAAATATATATCTACCTGGACTTATAGTTGTATCTTCAATCGTAGTATAATCTACCAAAGATAAATTCAACTTTTTTACAGTATTTTGTATAGATATAGTTAAATGTTCTTCTGTGGTCTTCTCTGAAACCATATTTAGAACTTGATTTTTTCTATATAAAAACTCTATCTCTGGACAATTATTATAATTTCCAACAACCTTAATTACATCTCCAAGCTTGTACCTATACAAACCTGCTTGATTAGTTATAACAATCTCATATTTTTCTCCTAATTTAAGCTCATTCAATCTATACGTCTTATCAATTTCTTTATTTTCATCTTTAACAGAAATAAATTCATAAAATACTGTATCAGGAATAATTACGTACCTTATCTTATCAATATACGGATTAATTCCCATTGTAGCTTCCGTTGCTGCATAAGCTGTAGAATATATTGGCAAATTACCTGTATAATAATTAACTCTTTCATCATATATAGAAAAGTTAGCTCCAGCTACACAAGCAATATAAGTTATTTCAGGCCATATTCTTTTACATATCCCTTTAAAACCTCTTTTTCTTTCAATATCTATTTTATCAGCTCTGGCAGCATCTGGTTTAATATATTTTTTTAGTTTTTCTCTTGTGATATCATCTATATTTAAGCTCTTATTTATTCTCCCTTTTCTAATATCCATAACCAATAAATCTATTTTCTCTTCTAAAAACCTTAATAAGTCCAAAACATTTGATATAAATACGCTAGTTATATAAGATAACTTTCTTTCTTTTAATGCAAATAACAAATGTAAATACATCTGTGCCTCTTTATCTTTAACCTCCATAACTTCATAAGGTGATGTATACATATATGGTATTAAGCCCTTAATTTTCTTCATTCCACCTGAAGTTGCTGAGCATATTGGTATTCCTGACTTAGTGTATGTTGTAGTAACTGTATCTGCAAACATAAGCCCTTTCCCATATTTAAAGCTTTCCCTAAAGTTATTATATACAAACCTTTGTGAAAGAATCGCCATATATTTTGATGCTGCCATTCTTCCACTTTTAGTAACTGGAATTAGTTTTTGTTTTCCTGTAGTTCCTGATGTATGTCCAAAATACTCTACCTCCTCAGAAACCAAGATATTTTTCTCTCCATTTGCCATTCTATCTATATAGTTTTCATAATCAAGATAATTACTTAAAGGAACTTGTCTTATATAATCTTCTATTGATTTTACATTTTGAAAATCATATTTTATACCTATTTCACTTTTAGCATTTCTCTTCAATATTTTTAATAATATTTCCTTGTTTACATTCTCAGCATTTTTTGTTTCTCTATTAAACTTATTCTCAACAATTCCACCTGTAGTAATTATACTACAATACAATAATTTACTTAGTATACTCATAGATAAATTCTTCCTATTATTACATTTCCGTAAATAATATATGTTTTTTGTCGAATATATGCTACTTCGCTATATTAATCTATATACAAATAAAGCCAGGTTTTTCCCTGGCTTCTTATAAAAATTTATAAATTTTTTAACTGTTTTATCTTTCAAGAATTTTACTAACTAATACCGTAAAACATCTCTCATTGATATAATTACTATATTAAATACTTAATAATTTATCTAAATATATTGATTTCATTTGTTCGCTTGCCATTGCTTTTTTTACAGGTGAAAGCTTAAGTATAGATGATAATATAGCCGCCATGGCCCTATGGCTTACTAAAGCTCTATTATCAAAAATTAAATTTGCCAATTGTCCTTTTTCAATTGCCATAAGTACAACTCTATGAACTGAAGTTGCTGGAGTTATTATTCTCTTTCCTCTTGATTTTAGACATATACTATTTTTAAAACAATTTCTAACACATACTCCACATCCTAAGCACAAATCTTCATCTACTTTTGCTACAACTTTTTCCATAGGAGTACCTTCATTTATCGTTACCCTCTTTATTGCACCTACAGGACATGCTTTAATACATTTACCACAATTCACACAAGAATTTTTATCTATATTAGCAATATAATTGGTCGTTTCAACTGGATGCATTACTCCAAACTTTTTTGCAGCTACCATAGCTTCGCAACAACATCCACAACAATTGCAAATAAAGTTTACACCTTTTCTAACATTTTCACCACATTGAACTAAGTTATTTTCATATGCAACTTCTAAAAGCTCTAAACATTCTGATACATCAACTTTTCTTGCAAATTCATGTTTAATTAATGAAGATGCAGTATTATTAAATGTCATACATATATCCATTGGTGCATCACATGCCTTTCCAACATGTTGCATCTTATGCCTACAATAACAAGTGCTTATTCCTATGTCTGTGGCTGTTTTTATTATATGTGATGCTCTTTCATAATCTAAAACTTCTACTGAATTTTCTGAGCTTAAAACACTTTCCTGAACATAGACTCTTCCAAGTTTAGTATCAGCACTATAAAATAATTCTTTAATAAAGTCCTCTTCAACATTCATATATTGATAATACAATTCTCCTAAAAGCTTTTGATCTATATCCCCTCTAGTTCTCATCATACTAAACTCTAAAAAACCAGCCATTGGAGGTGGCAATAAAAAAGTTCTTTTACCCTCATGCTCTATATCTAAAAGTATAGCTCTACTCGCTAGTTTATCTAATATTTTTGTAGCTTCTACTACCTTCATCCCCCATATATTTGCTGCTTTTTCTGCAGTAAAGGCTTTAATAGGGAGTTGTGCTACAAGTTCAGCTTCTCTTTTGTCAAAAAGCATTTCAAGTATTTTATAAAGCGTTTCAGATGCTGGCGCTCCTTGTGGAAACCTATTTAGTCTTTCCTCTAAACTTTTGTATGCTGATTTTCCTACTACATGTGACATGCTTTTTTCTCCTTTTATAACCATATTACATTAATATTTTGCCATATTTTCATAAATATAAACATTTACGATATTATCTAGCTTACTAATCATTCAGAGAATTTTATTGTTTTTATAATCCTATCATGAGCTATTACAGTATTGTTAAATATATTAGTAGCATTATTTAAATACATTGATGGTTGAAGTAGTGATGGACTAAAATGAGTTAACAATAGTTCCTTTACCATTCCTTCTTTTGCTAAAGTGGCTGCTTCAGCAAATGTCATATGCTTATTTTTTATAGCTTTATCTCTATCTTCATCACTTCCATATGTTCCTTCGCATATAAAAAGATCACTATCTGAAATAAACCTTATTATACTTTCTATTGGTCTACTATCTGTAATATAACTAATTTTAATTCCTTTTCTTATATCTCCTAAAACCATATCTTTTGTATATACTATATTATTTTCTTTCGCTATCTCTTCCTTCTGTAATAAACTCCACAGATTTTTAGGAACTTTATTTCTCACTGCTTTATCAACATCAAATTTAGGTTTTCTATTAATATAAAAATTATATCCAATGCATGGTGATGAATGCTCTAGTTCTAAACTATTTATAACAATATCTCCTTCAAATCTATCCTCAAAACTAATTTTGTCCTTTTTAACTGATAATTTTATATTATATGGATTTTCAATTATTATAAGTTCATATGGTAAATATGGACATATTACTCTAAGTCCTTGAATAACATCCTTTATTCCTTTCGGCCCTAAAATTATGATTGGCTCCTCTCTTCCAGAGTTTCCTATAGTAGCTAAAAGTCCTGGTAATCCTACAATATGATCGCCATGACTATGAGTTATACATATTACATCAATGTTCTTAAATCCCCATCCAAGAATTCTCATAGAAACTTGAGTTCCCTCACCTGAATCAATAAGTATCTTTCTTCCCTTGAAGTTTATAAGAGCTGCAGATAAATACCTTTCAACCATAGGCATTCCTCCACCTGTTCCTAACATCGCAATATCTACCATGAAATTTCCTCCTAAGTCCTATATAAGAAAAGACGTTGCATCTTTTTGCAACGCCTCATAATCACATTTAGATAACTGTTTATCTAGTATGATTACATTTAATATTATTCATATAGGTAAAATTATTATACCTATTTTCTTAAATTACAGTCATATAATTTAATTTTATCATTCATTATCTATTTTAGTTAATAGCATCTAATGTTTCAACAATGATTTTTTCATACCCTATAATCTCACTCTTTTCAATCTCTTTCATTTTTTCATCATCTATGCTATCAAAAATTATTCCTAACATATCTCCACTATGAGCTCCAATTATACCTAGTCCACCAGTTAACTTCTTTATTTCTAGTATCTCTTCTAAAATATCATACTTTAACCTATGTTGGTTTCTAATTATACTTTCAGTAGATACCTTAGCTAATTTTTTAGTATCTCTATTTTCAAATGCTTCTCTTAGGTCAATAAGTAAATCATTTATATCTTTTAATGGCTCTAATTTCTTACCATTATACTCTACAGTATCCACAATATTTTTTCCAATAAAGCATAATACATAAAATTTAAAATAGCTACCAACCTTTTCTTTAACTGCACCTTCTTTATAATCAAAAATTGTAGCTTTATCAAATATAATGCTATCTGTAGGTTCTATTTTTAAACAGTGTCTTATAAGTTCTTCTTCATTAAAACTTCTATCTGTTAACTTTAGTAATCCATTATAAATTGCACATAAATCTGCTGTACTACTAGCAAAACCTTTTCCTTTAGGAATTGTTGAATTTATAGCTACTCCTACTTTCTTACCTTTATATCCCCATTCTTCTAAAATATTATCTATAAATTTATAAGACTTTAAATAAAAGCTTTCATTTTCTCTTTCAACTTCATCTGATAATACTATCTTCGTATATAAATTTATAGGACATGATAACAAAATATCTATTTCATTACACTTCCCTTGAATTACTTCCCCAACACTTCCAGGGTATCTTTCAATTATCTTCATACTTTCCCTCTTTAACTTCTATAAGTAAATCATATATTTTAATAAAAAATATAGCTAAAGTCATATTATATAACCTTAGCCATATTTTTGTCATCTCAAATTATAATAATCTAAATAACAGAAATACTATATTATTGGAAGTATATATCTCCTATTGTTATCATTATAAATTTCTACATCTATATTATATACCTTTTTTATGTTTTCTCTTGTCATAACCTTATCAGCTTCACCAATATCAATGACTTCTCCATCCTTTAGCATAATTATTTCATCACTAAACAACGATACTAAATTTAAGTCATGAAGTACTGCGATAATAACTTTATCATTGCATATATCTTTAAATATTTTTAAAAACTCGATTTGATACTGTAAGTCTAAATGAGATGTAGGCTCATCTAACAAAATAATATCTGTATCTTGTGCTAAAGCCCTTGCTGCAACTACTCTTTGTAATTCTCCACCACTTAACTCAGTAACTAATTTATCTTTGAATTTCCATATATCAGCTTTGTCCATAGCCTTTTTTACTATTTCTCTATCCTTTTTATTATATCCTTCAAATCTACCTTTATGAGGCACTCTTCCCATCATTACTACATCGTATACTTTAAATTCATAGTTAATATGGATATTTTGAGGAACTGATGCTAATATCTTCGCTATTTCCTTCGGAGTCATAGAAATTAAATCTTTATTATCTATGAATATAGTGCTTTTATTAGGAGCTAACAAACTACTTATATTTTTAATTAATGTAGTCTTACCACATCCATTAGGACCAATTATAGAATAGAACTTACCTTTATTAAACTTTAAGGTTATTCCTTTTAATACTTCTTTTTCATCATAAGAAAATTTTATATTATCAATATGTACTAACGATTTCATTCTATTCTATCCTTTCTTATGTTTATTCAATAAGAATATAAAGTATGGTGCACCAATCATAGCTGTAACTGCTCCTATTGGTAATTCTGCTGGTGAAGCTACTGTTCTAGCAACTGTGTCAGCTAAAACTAAAAACATTGCTCCTCCTACTGCTGCAAAAGGAAAAAAATACTTGTGTTCCGGTCCTATAATCATTCGTATAATATGCGGAATAATTAATCCTACAAATCCAATAATCCCATTAAATGCTGTGCTTGCAGCAATAATAAATGATGATACTATTATTACTCTTCTAACTAGCTTATTAGTATCAACACCTAAACTTTTAGCTGTATCATCTCCAGTTAGAATAATATCTAAATCTCTTGAGTGCATTGTAAGATATATTACACCTAATATAATGCAGGGAGCCACAATAGATATTGTTTTCCAACTTGATGTGCTTAATCCTCCCATAGTCCAAAAGACTACACTTTCTAGTTTATCCTCATTCATAATCATAAGTGTAGATTGCATTGCATTCATAAGGAAACTTATTGCTACCCCTGAAAGCAGTATGTTAGTAGTTGAAACTCTTCTCCCAACTCTCCCTAAAGTATAAACTAAAAATGTAGTGACCATAGCACCTATAAATGCAAATAAAGTAGTTAAGCTAAAACTAAAAAAACTACTTTTTAAATCGAACAGTATTGAAATAGTAGCTCCAAGAGCTGCTCCTGATGATATTCCTAAAATAAATGGATCTGCCATTGGATTTTTAAAGACCGCCTGATAACTTCCTCCAACTACAGCTAATCCCATCCCAACTATAGTAGCCATAACTATTCTAGGCATTCTTAACTTAAATATAATTAGAGCGTGGGTATTAAATGACCCACCCTCTAATTTGTTACCTATGAAGGGTATCCTTGTAAAAATAGTAGAAAATACATCTTTAACACTTATTGATGCAGAACCTACAGATACTGCTATCATTGTTAAAAATACAAAAGCTATAATTAATATCACAAAACATTTCCCTTTATTTTTTCTAATAATATCCTTCATAAAACTTTTCCTCTTTATTTATTAATTAAATGCTTCAGGATGAAGAATCTTAGCTAAAGCTTCTAAACCATCAGCAAGTCTTGGTCCTTGTCTATTTAAAAGATTTTGATCTATTTCATAAACCTTTCCATTTTTAACAGCCTCTAAATCTTTATAAAAATCAGTTGATTCAAAAGTTGCTTTTGTATCATTATCACCAGCTAAAACTATTATTGATGGATTTTTTTCAGCAAGTTTTTCTTTACTATATCCCCATCCTTCTGAATCATCAGCAATATTTTCGCCATTAGCCATTCTAATCATTTCACCGATAAAAGTATTACCACCTGCTGTTGAATCTTTCTCTCCAAATCCAACTACATAATACATGCTTGGTGCTTCTAATCCTTCTACCTTTTTAGTAACTTCTGCTACCTTTTCTTTCATTCCAGCGACAACTTCCTCTGCTTTTGGAGAGGCATTTAATATCTTCCCTAATGTTTCTATTGAATTATAAACACCTTCAAAGCTATCTTCTGAATATAAAACTATTGTTGGAATTCCTAATTCATCAAGTTTAGCTTTAGCTTCATCTGTAAAGTGAGTAGATGCCACAACTAAATCTGGTTTTATTTCTGCTATAAGTTCTAAATTTGGCTTAGTTAGTGTCCCTACTTCTTGCACTTCTAAAGCTTGCTCTGGATAATCACAATACTTAGTTCTTCCAACTAATTTATCACCTTTATCTAAAGAATAAACCATTTCAGTAACGTTTGGTCCTAAAGATATAACTGTTTCTGGTTCTTTTTCAATAATTACTTCATTACCATTTGTATCAGTTATAGTTAACGGGTATGTTGTAACTGATTCTTGTGCATTACTTGTATTATCTTCTATAGTATTCTTTTCTCCACAGCTTACCAAACCTAAAGCTAGCATTAGTATAGCTAACATCATTATAATACTTTTAAACGTCTTTTTCATATTTTTTTCTCTCCTCATATAACTTTTTATAATTTTTACTTTCGTCATTATCTAAGCCAGCTTTATCAAAAGTATCCATTTCTTTTATAATTGTTAATGCTGACTCTATTATAGAAAAGGCAATTGGACATCCACTACCTTCCCCTAATCTCATCTTTAAGTCAAACATAGGCTCTAAATTCATTTCTTTATAAACTTCATTCATAGCTTTTTCTGTAGATTTATGTGATGAAAACATAAAGTCTTTAACAGTTTCATTAATCTTATATGCACATAATGCTGCTGCTGAACTTATTAATCCATCTATAACTATTGGAACTCTATTTTTTGCTGCACCTATAAAACTTCCGCAAAGGCTTGCAATATCAAGACCTCCAACTTTACTTAATACGTCAATAACATCATCTTTATTTGGATTATTTAACTCTAAGGCCTTTCTTAAGACCTTTTTTTTATTTTCTAATCCACCTTCAGTAAGACCTGCTCCAAGTCCTACTAAATCCTCTACATCTAAATCTAATAAAGCTGCTATAACTGCTGTACTAGTTGATGTATTTCCTATTCCCATCTCTCCAGTACCTAGTAGGTTATATCCTTCACTAACAAGAATATCTACAGATTCTATTCCTATATTTATAGCTTTAATTACCTCTTCTCTTGTAAGAGCATTTCCTAATGCCATATTTCTAGAACCTTCTCTAACCTTCTTATTAACTACATTTAAATTTGATATTTGACCTTTTACACCAACATCAATTACTTTTATTTCACTTCCATAAAACTTTGCTAATATTCCAACTCCAGTTGTATAATTAGGTAAATTATTAGTTACTATATTTGTAACTTCTTGAGAACATCCACTTACCCCTTCATCACAAACTCCATTATCAGCACAAAAGATTAGTATATTTTTCTTATTAACCTTATTAAAAACTTCACCAGTCATTCCCGATATTTTAACAGCTATTTCTTCAAGTACTCCAAGACTTCTAAGTGGCTTACTTAAATTATCTAAATACTCCCATGTCTTATCCATTATTTCTTGATCTAAAGGTTTAATTTTACTTAATGCATCATCTAATAAATTCATCTAGTCTCTCCTAATATTCTCAAAACATTTTAACATATCTAATAAAATCTCATTATTTTCTCTACTTTTTACTGCTAATCTTATAAAAGAACTATCTAACCCTCTGTAATTACCACATTTTCTAATAAGTATTCCTTTGCTTAAAGCAAATTCAAAAAGTTCATTATCTGTTGAATTTTCTAATTTACATAAAACAAAATTACTATTACTATCAAATACTCTATTAATTACATTAAGTTTTCTTAATTCTTGAATTAAAAATTCTTTTTCATTAATATTTACTTTTAAAGATTTCTCTATATACTCGCTATCTTCTAATAAATACCTCAAGGATAAAGCAGCAAATGTATTTATATTCCAAGGCAATTGTTTTCCTCTAAGTTTACTAAGTATTTTTTTATCAGAGCTTATTGCCCAGCCTAACCTTATTCCTGGTAAGGCAAAATATTTTGTAATTGCTCTAACAATAATTAAAGATTTGTAATTATTTACTTCGTCTATAAAACTTTTAGCTTTATCTCCTGAAAACTCAACAAAAGCCTCATCAATAATTATTCTTTTACCATTCTTTTCGCAATAATTTAAAATGAACTTAAATTTTTCTTTATCTATGTTACTTCCATTTGGATTATTAGGATTAGCTATTATTATTCCATCACATACCTTTAATTTATCTAAAATATCTTCATAATTATAAGTCATATCACCATTTAAATAGCTATATTTAATCTCTAATCCATATTTTTTAGCACTAATTTCATATTCAGAAAATGATGGTGCAATAATACATATACTTTTTAATGTTGATATTGCTAAGTCTAATACCTCTGCAGCACCATTTCCTAAAATTATATTATCATTATCTATAGAAATTTTATGATATTTAATAATAGCTTCCTTAGTAGATCTATATTGTATATCTGGATAATAATTTATTAAGTTTGTTGCTTCTTTTATACCTTCATAAAAACTACTAGGTACACCTAAAAGATTTATATTAGAGCTATAATCTATAAGCTCCTTACCTTTTAATAACCCTTCTGTATATATATCTCCACCATGACTAGTCAATGTTTTGTTCATAAGTTAATTACTCCTACTATACAAATGCTAAAGATAAAAAATAATATTTCACTTACTATCATAAGCTTATTACATTCTTTTATATGTTTTCTATTTATCGGTTTTATATTATCGCCTATTGTAGGCTTTTCTATTACTTCTCCAAAATAGATATTAGTTCCACCTAATCTTATATCCATAGCTCCAGCTGCCGCTCCTTCAGGATAAGCACAATTTGGGCTTTTATGATTTTTTCTATCTCTTATCATAATTCTAAATGCCCTTATAATATTTCCTCCAACTATTGGTGATGAAATACACATAGCCATCCCTGTAATCCTTGCTGGAATAAAGTTAGCTATATCGTCTAGCTTTGCTGGAAAATACCCAATATATTTATACTTTTCTGTTAAATATCCAAGCATAGAATCCATAGTATTTATAGCTTTATACATCATTGCTAAAGGTGCTCCTCCTATAATTCCATAGAAAAGTGGAGCTATAACACCATCTGATGTATTTTCAGCTACAGTCTCTACCGCAGCTCTTACTATTTCATCTTCTTCTAAATAAGTCGTATCTCTTCCAACGATATATGAAAGCATAAGCCTAGCTTTTTTTATATCTACGTCATCTAATGCTTTATAAACCTTCTCACTTTCTATCTTTAAACACTTAGCTGCTACTGTTGTATAAAGTAAAAAGCTATTTAATAATATATAAAGCATTTTATTGAAACTAAATAAATTTACTATTAAAAATGTAATTAGATAAGTAGTAAAACTAACTATAAGAAAAATAAATACACCATATTTTTTTAGTTCTTTATCATCCTTAGCTTTTTTTCTAAAATACTTTTCTAAAGTTGAGATGAATTTTCCCATATATATTACTGGATGTGGAAATCCATATGGATCTCCAATTATAAAATCAACTACAATTGCAATCCCAATAGATATTAAGTTTAATAGTAAAAAGTCTATCATCTTTTTATCCCCATAATATCATAGATACTATCTATATCTATACTTTCCCTAACAATAGAAGCTAGTTTATCTATTTCTTTATCTCGTATTGCTTCATATTTTGATGACTTCTTTTCAATTAATCCTTTTTCTCTTCTAATAGCGTTTAAAATAGTTTCCCTAAAAGAGCTACTATCTAATACTCCATGAAGATATGTTGCCATTATCTTTCTATCTTCACTTATATATCCATCATTAATGCTAGTTTCTTCTCCATTAGAACTAGTTAAGTTTACGAAATAATTATATTCACCTTTGGCTATTGTTTCACCCATATGAATTTCATATCCATATACTTTGTCACCTAAAGAAGTTATACCTTCTGATCTAGTCATCGTTTTTTCTGTAGTTAACTTTGTAATACACGGAATTATACCAATTCCTTTTACACTTAAATTTTCACTTTCAACTTTATGTGGATCTAATATCTCTTCTCCTAACATCTGATATCCACCACAAATACCTAGTATTCTGCCTGATTTACTGTATTCTAACAATTTTTCTTCTAATCCAGAATTTCTTAAATAAATTAAATCATCTATTGTATTTTTACTACCTGGTAAGATTACTAAATCAGGATTTCCAAAGTCATTAGCCTTAGAAATAAATCTAACACTTACATCCTCTTCAACCTTTAAAGCATCAATATCCGTAAAATTCGATATATGAGGTAAATGAATAACAGCTATATCTATATCTCCTCTACCTTCCCTTTCAATAGATGAAGCCATAAATCCATCTTCATCTTCTAAGTTCAAAGTAAAATGTGGTACAACTCCTAGTGTTGGCTTATGAATAATATCAGTTAGCATATCAATTCCAGGTGTTAGAAGATCAATATCTCCTCTAAATTTATTTATTATTACACCTTTAACTCTTTCTTTTTCTGAGTCACTAAGTAAAAGTAAAGTTCCAGCTAAAGATGCAAACACTCCACCTTTATCGATATCTCCAACAATTATTACTGGTGCATCAACTAGTTCTGCCATTCCCATATTAACTATATCATTTTCTCTTAAGTTAATTTCAGCAGGGCTACCAGCACCTTCCATAACAACAATATCAAAGTTTTCTTCAATTTTTTCAAAGTCATTCTTAAGCATAACTTTAAATTCATCTTTTAAATTATGATAGCCTTTTGCATCAGTATTTAGAAATACTTTACCATTTACTATTACTTGACATTTTCTATCACTAGTTGGTTTTAAAAGAATTGGATTCATATAAGCTTCGGGTTCTATTCCTGATGCATAGGCCTGTAATACTTGAGCTCTTCCCATCTCTTTACCATCTAAAGTAATATAGGAATTTAAAGACATATTTTGAGACTTATAAGGACATACTTTATACCCATCTTGGGTAAATATCCTACATAAAGCCGCAACTAATATACTTTTACCAACCGATGATCCAGTACCTTGTATCATTATCTTTGCCAATTTTATCCCTCCTTTAAATAACGCTCTAAATCATTATTTTAGCAAGTGAAATATCTACTACGAGCGTATATAAGTAGAAATTTCCTCTAATTTAGAAATTCTCTAGAAAAAAAAAGTAGTACACGGTTAGTGTACTACTATAGTTAAGTGTATATTTATTCCTATATACCCTCTATTCATCACATAAAAATGCCAATATTTTTATTAGCATAATATAAACGAATTTTCTCCCTAGTAGTCTCTCCCTCCGAAAGCTCTTAGAATCCATCTAGGCAGGTTTCCTGACTTATGAATCATCCTCACTTTCACCTTCCCCTAAACCTTAGAGTGGTATGTTTGAAAGTTTGTCCTCAATCACAGTAGCGGGGGCTGTTGTAGCTTTTACTACATTCCCTTTTACCCTTCTTTTACGAAGGCACCTAAATTTCTATATAATTTTCCTCACTCATTATATTGTAGATATTATAAATTAGCAATACTTTTTTAAAATTAAAAATTACCACTTAAAACAATTAATAAAATTAACATTACCAATTCATTATTTGCACCTAAAGAATCTCCTGTTATTCCATTTATTTTACTATTACAATACTTATTAAATAGTATCGTTGTAATACTTGATATAATGACTATAATTAATAATCTTTTTATATCCAACATAAAAATAGCTATTAATATAAATAATAAATAATTAATTATAACTTCTTTAAAAGTCACAGTATTTATAAATAAATTTCCACTTCCAATTTCTTTAGCAGCTTTTCCTATATAACTTATTAATACTATACTTACTCTACTTATCATAGGTAATAATATTATTATATAACTTGTTATATTATTTAATATAGTTGTATATCCTATAAATTTAATTAATATATTTATTATTATTCCAATACAAGCAAAAGTACCAATTCTGCTATCTTTCATTATATCTATAATCTTATCTTTTCCTTTAGTTGCAAAGAATCCATCACAGGTATCACCGAATCCATCTATATGAAACCCACCAGTGATAAGAATATCTATAATTATTACAAATATTACTGCTATATCTAAATTGAAAAACTTTATTAAAAATGAATATACTATAAATTGAATTAATCCTATAACTAATCCAACTATAGCAAAAAAGTTTGCACCTCTTTTAAAGTCTGTGTTTTCACAAGGCAAAGACTTATTTATAGGAATTCTAGTTAGTACTTGAAGCATAAGTAAAAAATTCTCAAAATATCTTTTCATATTACTTTAACCTCATTGGCAAACCACATGCTACTAAATATACTTCATCGCTTTCTTTAGCTAAGATCTGATTAACCCTTCCTAAAATATCTGTAAAAATTCTACCTAACTTATATTCAGATACTAATGAAAACCCAACTTCATTAGTAATTATTACTGCATCTTTATCTTTTCTTCTTATTTGCTCTAAAAGCTTCAATACCTCATTAACAATTTCTTTCTCTAAAACATTAATCTCATCTTTGCTTAAATTATCTACATTCGTATATTTATCAAAAATTAAATTTGTTATCATAGTTCCAATACATTCTAACATTATATATTTTTCTTTTATATCAGCTACCCTATTATACAGTTCTCTGTAGTCTTCAATTGTGCTCCATAGCCTATTTCTACTTTCTTTATGTCTTTTAACTCGTTCCTTCATCTCTTCATCATAAATTATTGATGTTGCTATATAAGCAACATCATCTTTTTCTTTTAAAAGGCTTTCTCCATAGGAACTTTTGCCACTCCTACTTCCCCCTGTTACTAAAATTATTTTGCTCATTTTTTCTCCCTTCATATATGAGTTATAGAATCTATGTACCAATGTCCGTATTCATATTTAACAATTGATATATCCCCATTTTTTGATGAAAATTTCCAAAAATTATCTAACCCATTAAGTATGTAACAATAAGAATTTCTTATAAATCCCCCATGAGTTATTAAAAGAATATTTTCAAACTTTTTACTTTCAATATCTTTTAAAACATCCTCGGCTCTTAAGTAGCTTTCCATCGCACTTTCTCCCATAGGAATTTTATAATTTTTCCAATCTTCTTCCCATGCTCTAACTTCCTCACTATACTCTTTACAGATTTCATCATATGTCTTATTCTCAAATATTCCAAAGTTTCTTTCATCTAATCTTGCATCTACTTCATATTTAACATCTGCTCCAAATATAATCTTTGCAGTTTCACTACTTCTCTTTTTTGAACTAACATAAATTCTATCAAATTTAATTTCCTTAAGTTTTTCTCTTAAAATCTTAGCTTCTTCCATTCCTCTTATTGATAATTCACTATCATAAGCTCCATAATACCTTTTTTCTTCATTACTCTTCGTAGTACCATGCCTAACTAAATAAATATTCATTTTTCACCTTTTAATACCTATACTAGAAATTTCAATTTAATTTTATATTAACATATCTATTAAATCAATTAAGATATTTATGTATTAATTTCTTCTAATTACCAATAATACTTTTATTAGAACTTTTTAATATGTTAAAATTAATTAATTACCAATTTTTATAAATGAGAGGTGTATTATGAAAACTCTAAATAGACTACTATCAATATTATTGATTTTTTCACTAGTTTCTTGTGGTGATAAAGCAGCAAGCACAAGACCTGATGCAACTTCTGATACATTATTAGAACAAACTAGTGATTGGAGTAACTTCCAATACAAAATAGATACTGACGGCCACGTTGAAAAAATAATGAATGATTTATGTTCTGAAGCTTATTTAGGAAGAGTTGTAGGAACTAAAGAAAATGAAAGAGCTCAAGAATATATAAAAGATTACTTTAAAAATTTAAATATTTCTCCTTTCGATAATAACTATTACATTTCTAACAAAGATGGAGTAATTTCCTTAAGTGAGAATACTAATAACGTTGCAGCAGTTATTAAGGGTACTGATAGTTCTAAAGCAGTATATATTACTGCTCACCTTGATCATGTTAACGATGCTAATAATAATCCACTAAATGGTGCTATAGACAATGCTTCAGGAATCGCTGTCCTTCTTGAAACTGCTCATAAAGTTAAAGAATTAACTGATAAAACCCCATTAGATATGGACGTAGTTTTTGTTGCATTTAATGCTGAAGAGCTTGGACTTTTAGGTAGCCAAAACTTCTTTAATAAATACTATAAGACTTACTCAGAAAGCTATAATATTAATATTGACTGTGTAGCTCAAAAGAATTGTAACACATTATCAATGGGCAACGATGATCCAAACTCTGAAGAGTTATATAAAGCTATGAAAGAAATCTTTGATAAAGAAAATGTTATCTATGATGATTCTTTATACGCTACAAAAAATGGTGTGCGTTATGGAACTAGCGATCATATAGTTATACGTCAATATGGAGCACCTTCTTTAGTTTTAGGAGATTCTACAATAATGGATGTAGTTCATACTAATAAAGATAACTTAGAAAATATTGACTATAGTGATTTAGAAAAGCTTAGTGATGCTTTATCTAAATTTTTAATGGCTAATAATGGAAATACCTTTAATAAATAAAGTTCAGGCTAAGGCTCTCAGGTGAAAAGTAGACTGCATGGAGGTGAAAATGCTACTAACGTAGTAAGGAAATTAGTAGCATATACACACTTTCTCCAATTGCCATAGGCAATCCTTTCACCGTCACGGCAGTTATCTTTTCTCCCCAGCTTCACCTGATTTTTCACTTTTGACGAATTCAAACTTTTCACCAAAGTGCTTCGCACTTTTATTCAACTTCTATCTTTACTTTCATAAGAATTACAAATCCAATAAATAACATTATTGCTGATGCTATAAACGGAAGCTTTTCTCCAAAATCAAAAATTGCACCTGCAAATAATGACCCAATTACCATGCCTACAGCCTTAGCTGAATTTTGTAATCCCATTAGTGTTCCGTAATTTTCTTTTGCTAATGTTGAAACTATATTTTGTTGTACTGGTACATAAACACTTGCAACTGCTACAAATAATATTATTGCACCAAAGAATATTACTAAGTTTTTGGATAAACCAACTAGCATCATACTTAATGCTAAAATCAATGTTATGTATTTAAAGCTAACTTCTTTAGTAAACTTTTTACCTATAATAGGTGTAATTATAATATTAGCTAAGAATCCAACCATTCCAGCAATTGATAAGAAAACACCATTAAAAGTAGGTGGTAAATTTAATATTGATTCAATATAATAGTTTATTGATGAGTTATAGCTTGTTGATGAGAAAAAGAACATCATAATAAGAATCATAACAACTAATAAGTTTTTATTTAATAGGTCTTTATACTTACTAAATGAAAAAGTATTTAGTTTAATATTTGCTTTAATTTTCTTTTTCTGAATAGTTTCTTCTAATACAAGATATAATGCTAAACTTAATATTACTGCTAAAATAAATTGCCACACAAAAGTTACTTTATAATTTGTATTGCCTAGTATTCCTCCTAAAAGAGATCCTAATGATCCTCCTATAGTTGTTACAGCTGCATAGTAAGACATAATTTTTAATCTGTTATCTTTTGTAGTTATATCAGTTAAATAAGCTAGTGATACCGTCAAATAACTAGTAACAAATGCTCCTCCAAGTATTCTAAATATAACTATAAGAATTGGATTAGTTGCAAATCCAAATCCCAATTGACTAACTCCATATCCAAACAAACCTAAAACAAGAAATTTTACTCTTCCTTTAGTATCAGAAAGCCCTCCCCAAATTGGAGAAAAGAAAAAATTTCCTAAAGACATAGATGCAAAAAATATACCAAACATAATGCTAGGAAGTCCTAAACTTCTTATAAGTACTGGAGTTACAGGATGTGCCATGTTTAAAACTAGCTGAATTAATAATGCTAATATTAATAAACTAGTAACTGATTTCTTCTTCATTTTTTTCTCCTTGTAAAGTTTTTATATTTACTAATATAAATGTAGACAAGTATTTTTGCAATGCTTATCTTTACTTTTAGTGATAATCTTCTAAACTACAAATTATAACCGTTTACATCTTTTGTTTTCATATTTCTTCTATATTCTTTAAAATTTGTAGCATTTTTTTCACTCTTTAATACTATATATAAATATAGATTAAATAAAGGAGTAATTAATTATGAATTGTTATGATTTAACTTTAGAGTATGTTAGAATTCTAGATGATTTACAAAGAACTATTGATAAAAAAAGTAAAGCTCCTGCTATAGATCAAGGCTGGTTAGAAACTGATATAAATAAACTAGAGATAAGACTTTTCGAAATTATCGATATATTAAAAAAGGAAAAAGTATAATTTGCTTTTTAATACAACATAATAAAACTCTATTTAAAATAAATAAAACATGGAGTACATTATTAAGTAGTCCATGTTTTATTTATGCTTTTTTATATAAATGCTATTAATTATAAAATTAATATAGATAAGGTTGTAACTATAAAGTTGCTTAAAATATTAACTACATCATTGTTGATAAATCTAAATCCTGATATTAAACGATTCTCTTTCCTACCATTAAATTTCTTTTCAGTAATATTTCCTTCAATATCATCAATATACTGTCCTTGAATTGTTATTCCTAATATAGAGTCCACTATAGAACCTAAAAATCCTAATATTATTATTATAAATAATATTATTAAACTCTTTTTATCATATCCTACAAGTAATATATAAATAGTTGTATATGCTATTCCTATTACTGTCGCTCCTAGAAAAGCAGATACTGTACCTAATAAGCTTATACCACCTGATACTCCTTTTTCTATTTTTTTACCTGTAATTATCGATATAGTTTTACCTTTTGATAACACTCCAATTTCACTAGCCCATGTATCTGAGTTTGCTGCAGCAAAAGATACTGCTGAAGCTATAAAGAATCTAATATCTTTAGTTTTCTGAAATAGAAATAAGCATATTACAGCTACTCCTCCATTTGCAATAACTTGTACAAAATCTCTTGCATCACTTTTTTCATGTATCTTGTCTAAACCTTTTTTCTTATTCTTACCTATCTTTGAAATAATAGATGATGAAATGAAAAATACTAACATAAGAGTAAATGGAATACTTCCACCTAAACTAAATATAGCGGTTCCCAATATTATAGCTGCTATCATTCCACTTTTATTTAAAGATTTCTTCTTATATGCTACTAAAGCAATTATAGTAGAACTTATTAATCCAATAATTATTTCCAACTTATATCACCCCATAAAAATAGAAATTATGTAGTAAATAAGTGAAATCCCTAGAGGTACGGATAAGTTATCTAACCCATGTGGTGTGAATAGCTCAAGCAATGTAGCTACTACAGATAATACCACTGCATATAAAATAACTCCTGTGATTGATATATCTGTACAAACACCTAATATTAAAGTTATTACCGCAAAAGTAGCTACCAACATAGTAAGTGTTCCTTCTTTAGATTTTAAATTTCTACCTATAGGAATATATTTAGTTCCTTTAAAAGTACCTACAACCGCTGCGAATCCATCTCCATATCCCATAGTTAGTATACCTAATGCACCAATATATCCTTTACCACTGTCACCAAGAGTAAGTAAAGCTAGTATTAATAAAGAGATAGCATAATAAACAGTTCCTAAATCTTTTTTTCCTCCATCTCTTTCCATTGCTTCAATAACTTTATATTTATAAGATATGTAATTTATAACTACAAATAAAGCTGGAACAATAGCTGCATAATACCTATTATCAAAATAAATCATAGCTATTATCCACCAATTACATACACCTATATGTATAAACTTTCTACTTGCCTCACCAGATATTATTCTCTTTTTAGTTAATATAGTAGATATCCCTATAATACTTAAGACAAATATAAAAGATATTATAATTCCTAATATATTAGTATCCATAATTTTCTCCTTAAATTAATTTTCTATTCTTCATTATACATTATAAGTATATCTAATTGTATAAAAATATTATTTATTAGTGCTTTTCCTAATTAAATAAAAAGATTTCACCATATTTAGGTGAAATCTTTCCTTATATTATTAACTATTCTTTTCCTAAGTTAATTCCAAGCATTCCTGATAAAGTCCCAACAAGAACACTTAAACCAAATTTAATAAAATCATATACTCCTAGTGTTGGTTCGGCGCCAAATAAAACTCCTGTTGCGTATAAAGCTATGTAAAATAATACCCCTACCGCTAATCCAACTAGCCAACCTTTCTCTCCTTGCAACTTAGCTGCAACTATTGTTCCAAATATTAATCCTAATGAAGTAATAACTACAAATACTCCACTAAAAACAGCTGGACTAAATTCTACAAAAGATATAAGCAAAGAAAAAATAGCTGTAAGTAATACAGTTACTGCAAAAGCACCAACTACACCTTTTAGTACATTGTTAAAATAACTTTTTATTTCCATAAAAAACACCTCCTTAGTATCATTTTTATGATACATAAGGAGGTATTATTCTACTATTCTTCGCTCTTATTTATTTTTTGAGAAACTGAAGTTTTAAGCATTTTAAATCTAGTTCTATCTGGACCTGATTGTATTACCATATACTCATCTTCAAGAGTTATAATCTTTCCAACAAGTCCACCTCTAGTTATTATTTCATCATTAACTTTTAATTCTGATAACATAGCATTATATTTTTTAGTTCTTTTCTTCTCTGGTAATATTAGTAATAAGTACATAAGACCGAACATTATTACTAATGGTAAGAAAGTAGCTAACATTCCACCTACATTGCCCATTATATTCATTCCCTTCTCTATATTAATTTTAAAGATAGTCTCAATGAAAACTATACTATTTACATAATAATCTGTCAATTATTAAAGAAATATTAGGTAAAGTTAATACTTTATTTACATTTTATTTCTTTATATTCCACTCTCTAAGTTTTTGTTCTTTAAACTCTTTATAATTTCCTGCATCAATAGCCGCTCTTATATCTTCCATTAATTTATTGTAGAAATAAAGATTATGAAGTACACAAAGTCTCATAGCTAACATTTCTTTAGCTTTAAATAAATGTCTTATATAAGCTCTTGTATAGTGCTTACAAGCTGGGCATTGGCACCCTTCATCAATTGGTCTATTATCAAGCTCAAACTTAGCATTAAATAGATTTATCTTTCCCTCTCCAGTAAATACATGCCCATGTCTACCATTTCTAGCTGGTAATACACAGTCAAAGAAATCAACACCTCTATCTACAGCTTCAATTATATTTTCAGGTGTACCAACTCCCATTAAATATATTGGCTTATCTTCTGGTAAGTGAGGTACAACAGCTTCAATTACTCTATACATCTCTTCATGAGTTTCTCCAACTGCTAAACCACCAATAGCATAACCATCCATATCTAGAGATGCAAGATGTTTCGCATGTTCGATTCTAATATCCTCATAGCATCCACCTTGGTTTATTCCAAATAACATCTGTTCTTTATTTATTGTTTCTGGAAGAGAATTTAGTCTATTCATCTCTGCTATACATCTATCAAGCCATCTGTTAGTTCTAGCTACTGATTTTTCAACATATTCTCTTGTTGATGGATTTGGTATACATTCATCAAAAGCCATTGCTATAGTTGATGCAAGGTTACTTTGAATCTGCATTGATTCTTCTGGTCCCATAAATATTTTCTTACCATCTATATGAGAATTAAAGTAAACTCCTTCTTCTTTAATTTTTCTCATTCCAGCAAGTGAGAATACTTGGAATCCACCTGAATCTGTAAGTATTGGTCTGTCCCAATTCATAAATTCATGTAGTCCCCCCATTTTAGCAACAACCTTATCTGTTGGTCTTAAATGAAGATGATATGTATTAGAAAGTTCAACTTGGCATCCTATTTCTTTTAAGTCCATAGATGATACTGCACCTTTTATTGCAGCTAAAGTTCCAACATTCATAAATACTGGTGTCTCAATTGTTCCATGAGGAGTTTCAAATCTTCCTCTTCTAGCATTTCCGTCTTTTTTTAGTAACGTATATCTTTTTTTACTCAAAATTTCACTTCCTTAGTTTTTGTATTACTTTATAAACATTGAATCTCCAAATGAGAAGAATCTATATTTTTCTTTAACAGCTTCATTATAAGCATTCATAACATGTTCCTTACCTGCAAGAGCTGAAACTAACATTATTAGCGTTGACTCTGGAAGGTGGAAATTTGTTATTAAGTTATCTACAACTTTAAACTTATATCCTGGATATATAAATATATTAGTCCATCCACTTTTTGCAGACACATATCCATTTTCATCTCCAATAGTTTCAAGAGTTCTTGTTGATGTAGTACCAACAGATATTACTCTCCCACCATTTTTCTTAGTATTATTTATGATATCAGCATCTTCTTCTGAAAGACAATAGTACTCTGAATGCATTACATGCTCATTTACATCATCAACTTTAACTGGTCTAAAAGTTCCAAGTCCAACGTGTAAAGTTAAATATGCTATGTTAACTCCTTTTTCACGAACTTTTTCTAATAACTCTTCAGTAAAGTGTAATCCAGCAGTAGGAGCTGCTGCAGATCCTTTCTCCTTAGAGTATACTGTTTGATATCTCTCTCTGTCATCTAACCTTTCAGTTATATATGGTGGAAGTGGCATTTCTCCTAGTTCATCTAAAACTTGTTCAAAAATACCATCGTAAGAAAACTCAATAATTCTATTTCCTTCTTCTACTATATCTACTACTTTACATTTTAACTTACCTTCACCAAAAGTAAAAGTAGCTCCAATCTTAGCTTTTTTTCCAGGCTTAGCTAAACATTCCCACTTATCTCCTTCAATTCTCTTAAGTAATAAGAATTCAATTTTAGCTCCTGTTTCTTCTTTTTGACCAAAAAGTCTTGCTGGCATAACTCTAGTATTATTTAAAACTAAAGTATCTCCTTCTTTTAGATATTCTAATATATCATAAAAATGTCTATGCTCTATCTCTCCAGTTTTTTTATCTAGCACCATTAATCTTGAATAATCTCTCTTCTCTAATGGATGCTGAGCAATAAGTTCCTCTGGTAAATCAAAATTAAAATCACTTGTTTTCATTTTTTACTCCTCACTATCAAAAAAGCTCTTTTGATTTGTGTGCTTTTTCTTCTTTTTTGTCCTTCCTAAATGAGCATAAGCTGCATCTGTTGCAACTCTACCTCTAGCTGTTCTTACTATAAAACCTTTTTGAAGAAGATATGGCTCATAAACATCTTCAACGGTTCCAAGTTCTTCTCCTATAAAGTAAGATAATGTCTCTATTCCTACAGGTCCACCATTAAAATTATCAATGATAGCTTCCAATATTTTATTATCTACCCTATCAAACCCTTTAGAGTCTACTTCTAAAAGTTCTAATGCTTCTTTTGCTTCTTTATAACTAATTAAAGAATCCGAATATACCTGAGCATAATCCCTTACTCTTTTTAATAATCTATTTGCTATTCTAGGTGTTCCTCTAGACCTTCTGGCAATCTCAAATGCCCCTTCTTCTGTAATATCACAGCCCAATACAAAAGCAGATCTAACTATTATCTCTTTTAATTGCTCATCAGTATAATACTGCATATCACATAACACACCAAATCTGTCTCTCAATGGTGAACTAAGCATTCCTATTCTTGTAGTTGCTCCTATTAATGTAAACTGTGGCAAGTCTAATCTTATCGACTTAGCTGCAGCACCTTTTCCTATAACAATATCTAGAGCGTAATCCTCCATTGCAGGATAAAGAATTTCTTCTACATTTCTATTTAATCTATGTATCTCATCTATAAATAAAACATCATTGTCTTTTAATGTTGTTAAAATAGCCGCCAAATCTCCAGCTCTCTCTATAGCAGGTCCTGAAGTTATCTTTAAATCTCCACCCATCTCTTTAGCTATAATATTTGCTAAGGTCGTTTTACCTAGTCCTGGAGGTCCATATAAAAGAACATGATCTAAAGCTTCTCCTCTAGTTTTAGCTGCTTTTACAAATATATTTAATCTTTCCTTAACTTTATCTTGACCAATATACTCATTTATCTTTTGAGGTCTTAAACTTAACTCTCCATTTCCGTCCTCTAGCATTTCTGCTGGTGTAATAATTCTCTCCATTATTTCACCTCTATCCCATTAATACTCTTAATGATTCCTTGATTATATTTTCAACAGACTGTGTTTTATCAACTTTCTTAAGAGCTGTCTCAGCTTCTTTTTCTGAATATCCTAAAGCTAATAATGCCCCTAAAGCTTCACCCACAACATTTGCATTACTTGGAGCAATATCTTTAAATCCTTCTTGAATATCAACACCTTCAACCACATCATCAGTTTTGATTTTATCTTTAAGTTCTAAAATTATTCTTCCTGCTGTCTTTTTGCCAATTCCTGGTGCCCTACATAAATGTTTTTCATCACCCATTAATATAGCATATCTTAAATTATTTATTCTACTTATTGATAATAAAGATAAAGCCGCTTTTGCTCCAACACCATTTATTGATAGTAATAACTTAAACATCTCTAATTCTTCTCTTGTGGAGAATCCATATATACCAATAAAATCTTCCCTTACTATCTGCTCTAAGTATAACATAACTTCTTCCGATACTTTTGGCAATTCAGCCATAGTAGCTCCAGAAGTAAATATTTTATATCCAATACCATTATTTTCAACAATTACATAATCTTTATTTATACCAATATACTTCCCTTTAATATATTCATACATACAATTCCCCCCTTATCTTCATCTTGAAGTAATAAACATAACATTTCTACTTTAACATTTTACAATGTTTTTTTCAATAATAAAGTAAGGCTATCACATTTGTGATAGCCTTTTAAAAATCATTTTACTTTAACTCCAAAACTCACCATAAGGTTCCATTATATCAATAGCTTCAACATCATTGAATATATTATCGATTGCAAAATCATAAATGTTTAAATTAATATCTTTACTTAATAATTTAGATATTACTTCTTCCTTTTCTTCATCAAATACTATATCTTCTTGAAGCTTTTCTATAATATCATTTGTATTATATACTCTACATTCTCCTTCTATAACGCCTAAATTCTGACATACGGTGTTAATAAACTGCTCACTACTATCTGTTAAGTCATTTACTTCAGTTATTATAGTTGAATTTCTAACTTTCTGCATATAATACATATTTATATATGCTTTAGTAGTATCTAAATCATTAAATCCCTTTACATGACCATCAGGCATAACCAATAAATATTGAAATTCTGGAATGATGCTCATATTGTGACCTCCTCTCCATCGTTTCTAATACTATTGTCCCCTTTTTTAATTTTTCTTATTCTACCTATGTTTATGGCTATTTTCCCACTAATTTTATATACTTTACAAATTTAATTCAAATATATAAATTCTAATTCATATAACCAGCTAATCTTTCTAATGCTTCTTCCTTTGAATCATAATAGTGCTTAAATGACTTTATTTCTTCTTCCGCAGCTATTGGTATAGTATTTACCTTTTTATAATCTCTAAAAACATCACTTTCTGATTCTATAAAAGCTTTTCCATTCTCATCTGTTTTATAAATAGCAAAATATCCATCTTTTTCACCTAAGTAATATTTACCGCCTATAAGAGTATTATCACTATTTTCTTTACTAAATACAATTCTATCATCACTTAATGCTTCAAGCTTATATCCTGAATCATCAAGAAAATCTATTAAGAATTGTTGATTTACATCAACCTGAATATTATTTTCTTCTTTAAAATCTTTTAAACTTTGCTCTTTATCAATACTATCTCCAATCATTAAAGCTATAGTTGTATTATCTTCTAATACCTCTGTAGAATTATAAACTGTCTTTTCTTCAAGAGCATTCTCATATTTAGGTTTTGTTATCCAATCTGTAATTAAATAGCTTAAGCTGAAGCACATTCCTAATAAAACTATTACTCCAACTCCAAAATATATTTTTTTCAACTTATCTTTTTTAAATTTATCATTTTGAAAATTATTATTCATATTTCCATCACTCCTTATGAATAATAATTTCCACTTTTTACAAAAATTATTCAGTATAAAATTAATTTTCTCTTACCATTCTATTGATAAAATATTATATTCTTCTCTTCTTAGTGAAACTTTATATCCTTCAATAATTAACCAGTTTATTAGCTTTCTTTGTACTTCTTCACTATCATCATCAATAACAAGAATTGCTGTTATCTTATTTAGTTCCATATCTTTTGCCGCATCAATATTTTCTATTATCTTCTTTTTATGACATTCAAATTTTTCTAACAAATTAAACTCTTCCATATACTTATCCTCCAAAATATATTTCTCTACGTAATATCTATAGTATTGTAAATACTAAAATATTATAATAATTTGAAGTTTAATTACTATTTTATTTATTAAATCTAAAGAATGGTAAATATACTTTATTCACCATTCCCATTCTATTTTTTTATTAAATTTAATTTTATCTAAATTAAGTTTATTAATTTATTATCTGTCATAATAAAATCTAAACTTTTAATGTTTCTCCCGGATAAATTAAATTTGAATTTTGTAAATCATTTAAATTCACTATATTATCTACAGTAGTATTATATCTAGCTGCTATTCCACTTATTGTATCTCCTGTTTTTACAACTACTAATCCTGTGAAATTTTTAGATTTATCTTTACTTATTATTAACTTTTCTCCTACATAAATCATATTTGGATTACTTATATTATTTAAACTAACCAAATTACTAACTGTTGTTCCATACTTTTTCGCAATCCCACTTAGTGTATCTCCAGCTTTAACTGTATATATTAAACTTTCACTTTGTTCCTGCTTAGATACACCTGAAGATTCTATCTTTAAAACTTCTCCTGGGTAAATTAGATTTGGATTACTTATACCATTTATTCTTGCTAAATACTGAACAGTTATTCCGAATTTACTCGCTATTCCACTTAAAGTATCTCCTGATTGTACAACATAAGTTGATGAATGTTGGTTGGATGTTGCTCCACTTTTAACAGAAACATTTGTTGGTATTTTTAATACTTCTCCTGGATAAATTAAATTTGGATTTGTAATATTATTTAGCTGAACTAATTCATTTACTGTTGTTCCAAATCTTAATGCAATTGAACTTAAAGTATCACCTGAAACTACTATATAAGTCTTACTAAATGAGTTAGTTCTAGTTGATACCGTTTTATCTGTATATATTTTTAATGTTTCTCCTACATAAATCAAATTAGGATTAGCTATACTATTTATTGAAACTAAACTAGCTACTGTTGTACCAAATCTAGCTGCAATACTGCTTAAGGTATCTCCAGCTTGAACTACATAATACTTAACTCCACTTTGAGTAGATTCTTGTTTTTTATTTCCAGGAACTGTTGTATCATCACTTAATAAAATTCCTTCCTTAAATATATCTAAATCAACATTAGTATTTATTCCAGATATATTTCCTGTATCAGAATATTGCCATCCTACATATGCATTACCCCATATAGAATTTTCTTCTGGCTCACTACTACCATATTCAGCTATCCATAACGGATAATTCTCTAATCCAAATCCTGTAGTAATATTGTTGTTTGCAAAGCTTGCATAGGTATATATAGCCACATCTAAGCCAGTAATCTTTTTAACTTCCTCTAAAAATTCTACTGCTATACTAGATAACGTTCCTACTTCATAACCACCAGCTTCTTCTAAATCTAAAACTAATCTACACTCAGAAGTTAAACCACTTATTGCATCAGCAAAATACCGTGCTTGTACTATTGCTGATATTGATGGACTGAAAAAATGATAAAATCCTACTAATAACCCATTATCTTTAGCTCCATCATAAAATTCTTGAAGATAAGGATCTGTATAATAATTTCCTTCAGTTGCTTGTATATATACTATTTCTATTCCGCTATTTTTCACTTCTGAAAATGTTATACTTCCTTGCCAATTGCTTATATCTATCCCTCTATAATTTGTCACTTTTCAAAATTCCTCCTTTGTATCTTTTAATGATATTTAGACATCTACTTCATATTATTCATATTTCCTATAAATAGTGCCTATTCATAAATTAATTTATGTAAAAGATATTATTTACATATACCCTCATAAATAAATTTAAATTCTACAACTAAAATTGTTATATTTTATGAATTATTTAAAATTATATAAAAAATGAACCTATTGAAGTTTATATTTAAAATTCAATAGGTTCATTTTGTCTTTATTTCACTTTTATATACTTATTTATAACACTATCTAATTCTTAATGATAAAGTATTATATTTATTAAAATTTACTTTTTCATCAACATGCACCATTTATCTATATTTTCAAACCCTAATCTATGATATATTCTTCCTGCTTCTTCATTATCGAAGAATAAACACGCAGACTTATCTTCATTTATTAGTCTCTTTGCTAAATATGATACTATTTTACTTGCTAATCCTTTATTTCTATGATTTTGAACTGTAAAAACTCCTCCTATCATTGCATTAACACTTGTAGTAGCAGTCGTATTTCCATGAGCGATAATTTCGTTATCCTCTTTAATAAATATATGTATACCCTCTTTACTTAATATTCTATTGTTAATTTGATTATAACGTTCATTTAAATCATCAGAGTACATACCTTTAAATTCTTCTATTTTTTCATATGCTTTTGCAATTTCCATAGAGTCACTTGAAGTAGCTATTACTATATTTTCTTCTTTCACTTCTTCTAACTTACTTTCATCTCTAAGTTCGCAAAAAAACATTTCTCGTTTGTTATAACTATTTTCAATTAATTCATATATTTTATTTATAACTGATAATTTTCCACTAACTACTTTTGCATCTTTTTCTACAAGCAATTCTGCAATTTCTTTAAAATTCATATCTAAATTTCTGCTATAAACAATAAAATTAGTATGATATCTTAATACAATTCCTCTTATAATTTCTTCATCGTATTGAATCCAAACATTTTGAAACTCCTTATCAAATCCAAAATTCTCAATATCACCTATAATAAATAAATTTATATTTGGTTCTCCTAAACAGTAATCTAGTACTTCTTTTCTATCTTTTTCACTAGCTAATCTTAACATTTTCTCTTCTCTCCAACTTATTAAATCTATTAAATATAATAAAAACCTCATTATACTTAATATTACTTAAGACAATGAGGTTAAAACTATCTTTTATTAATTATATAAATTTTTACTCATCCCATCCTTCAGGGAATTCAGCATTATGATATACCTCTTGAACATCATCACTATCTTCAAGCATGTTTAATATCTTTTGCATCTTCTTAGCTGCTTCTTCATCAATTTCAGTATAAGTATCTGGAATCATTTTTACTGCTGCTTCTAAGAACTCTAATCCTTCTGCTTCTAATGCTTCTCTTACTGTTCCAAAATCATCTGGTGATGTTGTTACTACAAATACTTCATCTTCAGCTTCAAAGTCTTCTGCCCCAGCATCAAGAGCCATCATCATTACCTCTTCTTCATCTAAGTCAGCTCTTTCTATTACTATTTCACCCTTTTCTTGGAACATAAAATTTACACACCCAGTTGTTCCTAAAGTTCCGCCACCTTTTGAGAATGCAGCTCTAACATCCCCAGCTGATCTATTTCTATTGTCTGTTAATGTTTCAACTATAACAGCAACTCCTAATGGTCCGTATCCTTCATATACTATTCTTTCATAATCAACTGAAGCTAACTCTCCTGAAGCTTTCTTTATTGATCTATTTATTGTATCATTAGGCATATTTGCAGCCTTTGCTTTTGCTATTGCATCTCTTAATTTAGGGTTGTTCTCAGGAACTGGACCTCCATTTTTTACTGCAAGCACTAATTCTTTACCTAGCTTAGTAAATATTTTTCCTCTTTGCGCATCAGCTTTACCTTTTTTGTTTTGTATATTATGCCATTTTGAATGTCCTGACATCTTTCTTCCTCCTAAATTAATATAATTTGTTCTTTACTTAAATATCCATAAACAGTATATCATAGCGAAATTTATTTTTCAATTTACTTAAGTGAGAATCTAAATCTAAGATTTAGTTATTCGAACTTACTCCTATGAACATATGTAAATAGGAGTTTCACTTGACAATCTAACTCTTAGATTTAGTTATTCAATATTAATATTCTCCATAATATTCTTCTAAAGTTAGTCCACTATTATATAATTCTGTAGCTAAATCCACTCCTACATATCTTATATGCCATGGTTCATAGTAATATCCTGTGACATCTTCCTTTCCTGGTAAATATCTCACTATAAATCCGTATTTATGAGCATTTTCTCTAACCCATTGTCCTTCTACACTATATCCAAACTCAGTAGTTAATGACGATCCATAATAAGATGAATTAACATCCATAGCTAATCCTAATTGATGCTCACTTGCTCCTGGTGGTGCAGAATATCCTGAGTATGGATTATAGATACTTGCCTGATAATCATAAGATCTATATCCAGATACAGCATAAAGATACACCCCATCAGCATCCGCTCCTTTGAAAAGATTTTCTAGCGCTGCTGCAGCCTCTGATTTCATCATTATTCTGCTTGTACTAACCAATGATCTTACATTAGGAACTACTAAGTCTTGCGGTTCATAATCGCTATCCACTGTCCTTGTTTTATTTACACAAACAGTCATGCTTGTAGGATCAAATATTCCCTTTGCTATAATCCTATCTGAAGCATCACTTATTATTTCTTCATTAATTAATTCTCTTTTTACTTCAACTCCATTTTCATAAGTAATTTTGTATACTAAAGTTTTCTTCCCTACTTGACCTTCATCTATTACTCTACTTTCTCCTAAAGGCATTTTATAATCTTTTACTTCTTTTTCTTCAAAAGCAATATCTTCTTCCACTGTCTCTTCTTTAAAACTTACTCTTGTAATTACTATGTTGTCATTATTACTTATACTTTCTGATATACCTTTTGATAGTTTATCATTTTCACTATAAGTTATACCTAATTCATCTATTACGTCACCTACAGTTTCTTTATTAGTTTTATGCACTATCTCTTTTCCATCTACTAAAACTGTTACTTTTTTTATTGATAAATTCCAAAATACTAATGTCATAATTAAAAATATTAAACTTACAGCAATTATATATTTTTTTCTCTTTTTAACTTTCTTTCTATCTTTACTTCTACTATTCATACTTTCTTATTTTCTCTCCCTTAGTACGTTATTACAAAATAAAATTGTCTTCAATATTTAGTATCTACTTGTCCATTAATATTTATTACTACTAATAAATCATAAATTATTATTATATAGCTATTACAAACACGCTGTATAATCATCAAGCGCTAACCTAAAGGCTAACGCTATATACTTAAATCATTTTATAAAGTCTATTATCTTCTTTAAAATATATCTCTGCATCACTTTTACTAATTAATATTTTACCATTGCTAGCTTCAATTGCTGCCTTCTCTATTTCATCAGCTACAGATATTTCTGCCAATATATGAACAATAACTTTATCTGTATATTCTGTATCTTCAATATGCCAATTATTTTGTCCACACATATATTGAACTTTCCCAATCATATCATAATCCATCTCTAATGATACATTAACACCTTCAACCTTTTCAACCACTCCGCCAGCTTTTAGTGCAATTGATGCTCCTTTTGTATACGCTCTTGTTAAACCGCCAGCTCCAAGCATTATTCCACCAAAGTACCTAGTTACAACAATAGCACAATCAGTAACATTGCTTTTTTTCATAACTTCTAATATAGGTATTCCTGCTGTTCCTTGTGGCTCACCATCATCACTGTATCTCTGAATCCCCATATTTTTTCCTACAACATATGCCCAGCAATTATGAGTAGCCTGTTTGTGCATACTTTTTATTTCAGCAACAAATGCTTTAGCTTCTTCTTCACTTTCACATCTTTTAGCATATCCTATAAATTGAGATTTTTTTTCTATAAATTCATCTTCACCATATTGTCTTATCGTTATATATGCCATTTATCAATTACCTCCTTAATAGTATAGATTCCTTCTCTTATTTTTTCTTCATTTGTTTGAGAAAAACATAATCTAAAAGAATCTATCCCTCCATCTATCTCTTTATAAAAAATCACCCCTGGGGTAATAAAAATTTTCTTATCCTTTAATATATAAAACAATTCTTTTGAACTTATATTTTTATCCTTCAATTTAAGATAAAAATATAAACCACCTCTAGGTTCCTTCATTTCAACGTAATTTGAAAGTTCATCTTTAATTAGTTTTTTCATTATATTATATCTTTTTTTATATTCTTTTTTCAATGACTCAATATGCCCAGTAAAATATCCTTCTTTTATGTATAACTCTAAAGCTCTCTGCATAAGAGTTGACGTAGCTGTATCTGTATTTACTTTAGAACTCTGCATAACTTCTTTAAACCCATTTGGATAAATCATATATCCTAATCTAATTCCCGGCAAAAATATCTTTGAAAAACTTTTAATATAAAAGACTCTATTACCTCTATCTAGAATTTTAAAAGGCTCATGAGTTAACTCTTCATCATATATCAATTCTGAAAGATAATCATCTTCAATTATATAAAAATCATATTTTTCTGCAAGTTCTAAAATTTTCAGTTTACATTCCTTGCTATAACTTATTCCTGTAGGATTGTGAAGGTAACTCATGGCATAGAAACATTTTATTTTGTTTTTCTTCAAGATTTCTTCGAATAACTTTATATCAATTCCATCATCATTAATTGGTACTTCAAATATATTCGCCCTTCGCCACTTAAATACTGATAACGCTCCCCCATAAGTAGGCTTTTCAACCATCACATTATCATTAATATTAACTATAGCTTTAGCTGCTATATCTATCCCCTGTTGTGCTCCAGATAAAATTAAAATTTCTTCTTCATCAAATTCTTTATTCCAAAATACTTTATTTATTGTCTCTCTTAACTCACTATATCCTAGTGTTTCTTGTATTAATAGTGCTTCAGCTCCATCTCTATCAAGAACTTTATTTAGTACATCTTTAAATTCATTTATAGGAAAATATACATCTATTAAACTTTCTCCTGTAAAATCAATTATATCTTCGTAATTTTTATTTATTATATTCTTAATCTCTTTACTGTACTCATTTTTAAAGCTTTGCACTAACTCTCTTCTTTTTGCAAATGTTCCTGATCCCATCTTTTGATATGCATAACCTTCACTTTGAAGCTTTTTATAACAGTTAATAATAGTAACATTATTGACTTTTAAAAACTCTGCTAACTTTCTAATAGGAGGTAGTTTTTCTCCGTCATTTATTATCTTAGAGTTTATTAATTTTTTTATATGATTTGCTATTTGAATGTATTTAGGCTCTTCTTCATTTAATTCCAAAATATATTCTTCCATATATACTCCCTTTTCTTAAAGAACATAATTGTATCAATACAATTTAATATAAATTATACACTATACTTAATAACTATTTAAAGAATATATTTTACTTATTAAAAAATATAGCTTTTAGATTTTTAACAATCTAAAAGCTATAACTACAAATATTAAATTTCTTTTATAATAAATTCATTAGTTTTATTGTACGTTTCATCATCAACTTCAGCTAATATGAAAGTACCATCTTCTCTATAATCTTCCTCTAAAACTCTACCGTTTCTATGTAAAAATGAATTTATATCACTTCTATCATAAGGAATAATATATTCACATTTTTTCATAGTGTAAGGTAAGTTCTCTTCTATTAAACTTAATAATTCCTCTAAATTCTCTCCAGTCCTTGCAGAAATTTTTATTTTTTCATATTTTGATGTTGCTTCCTCTACAGCTATAATTTGTTCTTCTGTAGCTTTATCAATCTTATTTAATACTAATAATGTTTTTTTATCTAAAGCACCTAACTCAGCTAATACTTCTTCAACAGCTTCAATTTGCTCTAAAGCATAATCAGATGATACATCTACTACATGACATAAAAGATCAGAATATATAACCTCTTCTAAAGTCGATTTAAAGGCTTCAACTAAATCATGAGGTAATTTCCTTACAAAACCTACAGTATCAGTTAAAGTAATAACTCCCTTATTTTTCAATACTATAGCTCTTGTAGTTATATCTAAAGTTGCAAACAGCATATCTGCTTCAAAAACTTTTTCTTTACCTTGAACATTTTTTTGAGCTGCTACATCACAAAGATGATTTCTAAGAGTAGATTTACCAGCATTTGTGTAACCAACTAATGATACCTTAGGTATACTTTCTTTATTTCTCTTTTCTCTTTGAGTCTCTCTTATCTTCTTAATTTTCTTAAGTTCATTATTTAAATCATATATTTCTTCTTTTATATGTCTTCTATCTGTTTCAAGCTTTTTCTCCCCTGGACCTCTAGTTCCTATTCCTCCACCTGTTCTTGACATTATAGTCCCAAGTCCTTGAAGTCTACTCATTCTATATTTAAGCTGTGCTAACTCTACTTGAATCTTAGCTTCTCTACTCTTAGCTCTTCTTGCAAAGATTTCAAGAATCAAAGTAGTTCTGTCAATAACCTTAGCTCCAATAGCTGCCTCTAAATTTCTTACCTGTGACCCTGATAACTCGTCATCAAAAATAACTACATTAGCTCTTAATTTTTGTCTAAGTTGAGCTATTTCTAAAACTTTACCTCTTCCTATATAAAATGCTGCATCTATTTTACTTCTACTTTGATATACGCTTTCTAATACCGGTATATCACAAGCCTTTGTTAACTCTCTTAACTCTTCTAGACTTTCCCTTGTATCAGATCCAACTAAAATAGCTTTTTCGCCTTCATCCTCAACAACATCCTTTTCTTTTATAAGAGAGTCTATATAAGATATTTTATTTAATATATGTATCTTAGATAAATCTTCTAAAGATATATGCTGTATCTCTTCATAATCAAGTTTATCATCAAAAACTGTCAATAATCCTAAAGAACAATCTAAAATTTTATCTTCATAAATTCCAACTGCTACTATAGCATCTAGTTTTAATTTTAGTAATGCACTAATGTCAAGCGCTGACAAATTACTCATGCCATTTGGATGTGTATGAATTATTCTTACCCCTGCCAGTCTTTTTTCTCTTATATCTAAAGTTTCTATTTCAACAGAAGTTGAATCACCTACTGCTATAGATCTAATGTTTCCTCTTCTATCTATAGCTACACTTACTTCTCTTTCAATAAATGATGAAACCTTTGAAATAGTTTGTATAATTTCTAATGAACAAACTTCATCTTTAGGACATTTTGATTTATAAAGTCTCTCTAACTCTTCTATAGCCGACTTCTTAATTCCATCTATATTTCCATATATCATATACTCACCTCATAACTAATATTTAGGTTTTTAAAATTAATATACTCACTTTATTATATTTATATTAATTAACTAATTTGAGATTAATTTATTATTACTTTACTGATATTAACTTCCCCAAATCTTTCATTAATTGTATACTATTCCTGTTAAAAAGTAAATAAATCCAGTAATACCTTATAAAAATATTAATTCACTCATAAACTAATCATTAGTATTTTATGAGTGGATTATACTTTATTCAAAATATTTTGTTTTTTAACATATAGTCTTTATTTAATTCTTAGTACTTGACCAACATATATTAAATTTACATTTGATATTTTATTTAGACTGGCTATAGCTGCAACAGTTGTTCCAAATTTCGCTGCGATACCACTTAATGTATCTCCACTTACTACTGTATAATATATTTTTTGTGATGTCTTAACTCTATCACTTGAAGACGTTGGTATTCTTAAGATTTGTCCTACATATATCAAATTCTGATCTACTATTTTATTTAAACTTACTAATTCTGATACAGATACAGCATATTTTTTAGCTATTTCACTTAAAGTATCACCATAAACTACAGTATAAGTCGTATTTGTACTTGTTCCTCCACTACTACTTGAACTACCTGTTGATGCGGTAACATTAACCTTTCCTTTAATATATACATTTTCATTAAACAAATTAGTATCTGTATTTATTGCTCCAATATAATTGGCACTTGAATATTGCTGTCCTGCAAATTTTGCAAATCCATGATTAGTAGGAGCTTCATAATACTCTCCATTATTTATTCCATAATAAGCTAACCATAAAGTCTTCTTTGCTATTTCATTGTTTAAACTCAATTGCTTTGCATACGAGTAATTACAATATACCATACATTCAATTCCCAAAACGTTTTCTACATAGCTTATAAAATCTAAAACTTGTGAATATGAATAAGTTGTCTCTATATCTATAGCTGGTTTAACTGTCATTTTAGATAAATAAGGCTTAATCTTACTTACAAAGTATTGAGCCTCCGTTATTCCATTATTCCTAAAAAAATGATAAAATCCTATCTTCATATTATTACTTAATGCTGAATTAACCTGACTATCCAATAAAGGATTAGTATAGTTTATAGATTCTGTAGCTTTTATTATGCAAACTTCAAATCCCATATTTTTTGCTGTAGTAAAATTTAAAGCAGCTTGGTAATTAGATATATCTATACCTTTTATCATTTGTTTTTCCTCCTTTTATAATTATCATAAGCAATTTTCCCTATACATTATTAAAATATATTTTTAATATTCCATATTTCTATAATGTATTATATTAACAATATTACTTTATTGATACTAGTATTTTAGAGTTGCAAAAACTATAATTTCTTGCTAATATTTAAACTATATGTACAATACAAAGTAAGCAAATCATAACTTAAAACATATTCTAAATATATATTAATGTAATTTTATTACATTATAGTTTGTATATTATTACATAAGTAATTTTAAGGAATTATAGTACTGGAGGGTTTACAATGGAAGATAAGAAGCGTAATATTCTTTTTTCTGAAGAGCAAATTAAAACTAGAGTTAGAGAATTAGGAGAACAAATTTCTAAAGATTACGAAGGTGAAGAACTTTATGTGCTTCCTTTATTAAGAGGAAGTTTTGTATTTGGTGCTGATATCTTTAAATCTCTTGATGTAAAAGCTAAAGTTGGATTTATGACAACTTCTAGTTATGGTAATGATGAAGTTAGTACTGGAAAGGTTAAAGTAGTTAATGATATTCCTGATAATATCGAAGGATTAAATGTTCTTATTGTTGATGATATCGTTGATACAGGTTACACTATGGAATTTGCAATTGATCATGTAAAAAAATTAGGAGCAAAATCTGTTAAAACATGTGTATTACTTGATAAGCCATCTAGAAGAAAAGTTGATCTAAAACCTGACTACTGTTGCTTCGAAATTGAAGATTTATTTGTTGTTGGTTACGGACTAGACTACCATGGATTCTACAGAAACGTTCCTTATGTATTTAATTGGGAATAAAATTTTAATAATAGAAAAATACTATTTGATATACTAATAGCATTTTAAAGTGACAAGTCAAGACGCAAAACTACTTGTAGTTTTACCTTTAACTTGTCACTTTTAATTTCTCACTTTATTATCTACCTATATTCACAGCTGTATCTGGTATTTTACCAACTATTATAGTTTCCGCTACTGGTATTTCACAGGTTAATTCAACATCTTTGCTTGCAAGTGGTACTACTAACCTCATCTTCACATCTACATTTAGATAAATTTTATGTCTAACTTGATTAATTCCTGCACTTTCAAATGTAGAGTCATAACTTGTATTAATATTACCTATCTGTTCCATATTTACAGTTATCTTAGGTCCCATCCTATAAAAAAAAGCATTATTGGTCATATACCCTAGAGGAATTTTTGTTCCAAGTTCTCCTAAATTTTTAAGTTTTTCGTTACATCCTAACACGACTTCAGCGGTTAGCTTATTTTGCTTAATTGTATCTGACCTTATCATAGTTATGTTTCCATCTGAATCCTTTTCAATCTTCATAATATCATCATAATTAAAATTCTCTTCATAAATTCTCATAGTTTCTTCATTTATAACTTTTACAGCTTCAGACCTCATAACTATTTCTGCTATATCTAATACTGTTGGTAAAATCCTTTTTTGGAATAAATATAAAAAAGAATTAAATACTATTACTATGGCTATAATAACAAATAGCATATACGGAACTTTAGTTCTATTTTTACCTCTTCTTGGTCTTTCAGTATAATATCTCATATTTCACCTTAAATTACTTATTATTTTATTATTATAATTAATATGCTATAATAAAAGATAATATTATATTATTTAAATTAGATAAATTAATAAAGGGAGGAACAAATGGCTAATAATGATAAACCTAAAAATAATAAAGCTAATTCAGAAAGTGGTTCCAGTAAAAACAAGAAAAAAAAGATGCCACCTTCTAAGACAAAGAGATTTTTTAAATATTTCTTTCTTACTATTTTAATAGCTGGTTTACTATTATCAGTTGTAGGGGTAGGTTATGTTGTTGCTGTTATTAAAACTGCACCTGCGTTAGATATTGAATCTATACACGATTTAAATCAAACATCTATGTACTACGACAATAAAGGTGAAGTAATTGATAATATACCAACCGAAGAAGAAAGATATATGATAACTTATGACCAAATACCTCAAAATTTAATAAATGCATATATAGCGATAGAAGACGAGCGTTTCTTAACTCACCCTGGAATTGACGTGAAAAGAATTATAGGTGCCGCTGTTAGAGATGTAAAAGTTATACTAACTGGAGAAGGTGGTGTCCATGGTGCTTCTACTTTAACACAACAATTAATAAAAAATACATTATTATTTGAAGAAGCTTCAAATGAAAATAAAGCAGGAAGTGGTCCTTTATCTTCAGTTAATAGAAAGATAAAAGAAATATATCTTGCTTTACAACTTGAAAAAACTCTTAGTAAAGAAGAAATTATCACTGCTTATCTAAATACAATTCCACTTGGTGGTTATGTATACGGTGTTGAAGCTGCTTCTAGATATTTCTTTGGTAAAAACGCTATAGATTTAACTTTGCCTGAATGTGCATATATAGCTGGAATAACTCAGGCGCCATCATACTATAGTGCATATAATACAGAAGCTAAAGATTATCCTAATACTTATATAGAAAGAACTGAAACTGTTCTTATGAAAATGTTAGAATTAGGATTTATAACTAAAGAAGAATATGATTCTGCTTATACTTTTACAGCTGAAAACCAATTTACTTTTGAACCTATTTCAACTGATTATAAAGTTAAATATGAATGGTTTATATACCCAGCACTAGAACAAGTAAGAGATGACTTAAAGGAGAAATATAAATATACAGATGAAGAAGTTAACAAATTATTTGTTAACGGTGGCTTAAAAATTTATACAACTTTAGATACTACTATGCAAGATGCAGTTCAAGCAGTATTAGATGATAGAAATAATCTAAATGTTGATTGGGATACTAATCCTGAAGATACTACAACATACGATGATATCAATGGTAATGGAGTTCAAGATGAAGGTGAAATTTCATATCCATTACTTCAAGCCGCTGCAACAGTAATGGATTATAGAACTGGTAAAGTTCTTGCTTTAGTAGGTGGTAGAGGCGAACAACCTCCTCACTCAATAAACAGAGCCTATGACGACTTAAAACCTATTGCATCAACTACTAAACCATTAACTGTTTATGGTCCTGGTATTGATACTAAAATAATAACAGCTGCTACTCCATTAGATGATGCACCTGTATCATCTTCAATTTTAAATAAATATGGCTTTACAGCTGGTCTTAATAACTACAACTTTAAGTTTGATGGATTTATAACTGCTAGAGATGGTATAGCCTTCTCTAAAAACATAACTTCAGTTAAACTTGTAGATAAAATTGGAATAGATACTGCATTAGAATATGGTGAAAAAGCCGGAATAGTATATAACGATGTTTCTAAAACTTCTATGTCTGCTATAGCTTTAGGCCAACATGATAATCGCCCTGAAGATAGAGATGGCGGAAACACTACTATATTAGCTTCTGCTTTTGGAGCATTTGGTAATAATGGTGTTAGAAACGAACCTATACTATATACAAGAGTTGAAGATGCTACTGGTAAAGTACTTCTTGATAAGGAGCCAAAAGCAACTCAATTATTCTCACCACAAACTGCATATATTATGTATGATATATTAAAAGGACCTATCACAAGATTTGATGCTGGTGCTGCTAAGTTTGGTGATATCCCTGTTGCTGGTAAGACAGGTACTACTAACAATGTAGATCACTTTTGGTTCGCTGGTTTAACTCCTTATTACTCTGCTTCTGTTTGGATTGGCTATGATATGCCTCAATCAATGTCAGGATACAGTAGTGCTGCTGCTGAACTTTGGGGAAAAGTAATGGCTCAAGTTCATCAAGGCTTAGAATATAAAGAAATTGAAAAGCCTTCAGGAATCGTTAATGCAACAATTTGTATCGATTCCGGTAAACTTGCTACTGATCTTTGCAATCTAGATCAAAGAGGTAATAGAGTTAGAAATGAAATGTTTATAGAAGGTACTCAACCAAACTCTGTTTGTGATGTTCATGTAAAAGTAAAAGTTAATAAAAATAATAATAAACTTGCTACTGATGATACACCTAAGGATTTAGTTGAAGAAAGGGTATTTATTAAGAAAGAAAATGCAAGTCAAGATGCTGCAGATTACCCTTATGTAGTACCTACAGAAAAAGATGATACTAAACCTGAAGAAAAAATCAAATTATCACAAATCGGTTTAAAAGAAAATATGGATTTATATGATGCTATCGTTATTTTAAATGATAAAGGTATCAAATACACCTTTGTAGGTGGTGAATCTGTTTCAGGCACTTTAAGTCCTAAAACTTACACTTTAACAAAATTCACTTCTGAAATAGTTAAAGATGGTACTGTAGAGTTAACAATAAAGAAAAATGACATTCCATCAGAAGAAAACCCTGGCATAGGAAATGAAAATCCTAGCACAGAAAATCCTGATAATGGAGATAATCAAGATAATAACGGTACAGATACTAATAATTTAGACAATAACACTGCAAATAATACTGAAAGTACAACGCCATAATATATGAATTAATAAGAGTTGCCTTAAAGGCAACTCTTATTTTATGCATAATTAATTAAACTGTTATTCATATATTTTTCGTTTTTCAATAATATTAATATACGAAATATAAATTTATGAATTTTTAATTTTCACTTCTTGCATTTTTCTTTTTTTTAAGCTATTATTAAATTAGTAAAAAAATAACTTTAGATAAAATAGGGGGTAAACAATGGATAAAATACATAGTATAATCCTACATATTAATGATTTTTTATGGACTTATGTTCTAATTATTTCACTTATTACTATCGGAATTTATTTTTCCGTAAAGACAAACTTTATACAATTTAGACGATTAAAGGATATGTTTAAACTTCTTGGAGAAGGTTCATCTGAAAAGGGATCAGTTTCATCTTTCCAAGCTTTTTGTATCGGTACAGCTTCAAGAGTAGGTACTGGTAATCTAGCTGGTGTTGCTTCAGCTATAGCAGTTGGCGGTCCTGGTGCTGTCTTTTGGATGTGGCTTATTGCTTTATTAGGTTCTGCATCTGCGTTTATAGAATCTACTTTAGCTCAAATCTATAAAGTTAAAGATGGAGATTCTTATAGAGGTGGTCCAGCCTACTATATGGAAAAAGGATTAAATAAAAAGTGGATGGGAGTATTATTCTCTATCTTAATTATAATTTGTTTTGGTTTTGCATTTAACTCTGTACAATCTAATACAATAGCAGCTGCTTTCCAATCTTCTTTTGGAATTAATAAAACTGTTATTGGTACTATAATTACAATTTTAACTGCTATAATTATTTTTGGTGGTGTTCATAGAGTTGCTAAAATCTCATCAGTAATTGTTCCTATAATGGCATCTGCTTATATCTTAATCGCTATGTTTGTTATAGCTAAAAATATAACTGCTATTCCTTCATTATTTGCACTTATCTTTAAAAATGCTTTTGGAATAGAACAAATAGTTGGTGGTGGAATAGGTGCTGCTTTAATGCAAGGTATTAAAAGAGGTTTATTCTCTAATGAAGCCGGTATGGGTTCTGCACCAAACGCTGCTGCTACAGCTTCAGTTTCTCACCCAGTTAAGCAAGGTTTAATTCAAACATTAGGCGTTTTTACTGATACATTAATAATTTGTACTTCTACAGCATTTATAATATTATTATCTGGAAATTACGCTAGCGGAAACCTTACAGGAATTGAATTAACTCAATCTGCTTTAATTTCTCAAGTAGGATCATGGGGTGGTACATTTATAGCAATCTGTATTCTACTTTTTGCATTTAGCTCTATCATTGGTAACTACTATTACGGAGAAACAAATATTCAATTTATTTCAAATAAAAAGATTTATCTATATATTTATAGAATCATAGTTATAGGAATGGTATTCTTTGGTTCAATTGCATCAATGCAATTTGTATGGGATATTGCCGATGTATTCATGGGACTTATGGCTGTAATTAACTTAATTGCTATAGTACTATTAAGTAATATTGCTATTAAAGCATATAAAGATTATGCCACTCAAAAACAAGCTGGTAAAGATCCAGTATTCTATGCTTCTTCAATTCCCGAATTAGGTAACGAAGTTGAAGAATGGACAAATGATATTTCATCAACTAACGAAAATGTTCTATAAGAAAAAAAACGGATGAGCTATTATAATAGCTCGTCCGTTTTTTACTTATCTATATCTTCGCCATATATTAATTCTATTATATTAATAATATGCTTAACTATCTCACCAGTTTCAGCATTAATAACTATATCATTAAACTTAACGTTATTATCTTTTTCAATCATCTTATAAATAATTATGTAACATATTTGATTTGCTTCTCCATCAATATTAAAATATCCAATTTTAGGGTTACTAACTATTTCACCTTCTAATCCTAATTCTTTCATATAATTATTGAATATATTTTTACTGTCCTCTTCAGTTATATAAATATTAGATAAAAACTTTTCATCATTTCCAGAATAATTTGAATAACCAACTAAAGTCCCATCATATTTATTTATTTTAATTACTATCTCATTACTATAACAAATATAACCATTATTCATTTTATAATAAACCATTGTGTAGAATGGGTTCTCATCAAGATTTTTATCCTTTACTTCCTTAAAAGTTACTTCACCCTTATATATTTTATTTAAATACTTTTTTGCATACTCTTTACAATCTTTTACTGTCAATTTATCAACGTTATATATTTTTCTTACATTTTGTTCAAAAAAACCAATTACTTTATATTCATCATTAAGTTCAATTACATAATTATTATTCACTATAGTATATTTAACATTAGCAAAATCACTAACCTTCTTAATCTCTTGAAATTCATTTATACTCATTCTATCCATTTCACTTATAGCATCAACTTTTTCTAACTCATATAAAAAATCATAACTCTCTTTTATCTGCTTTGATGAATTACCATATATATTTTTTAAAGTTATTATTATAAATATCAATAAAATAAAAATTATTATAACTGATATAGCCATATATAATTTTTTATTTTTTTCATTATTCATATTACATCCTCTTTTCCAATTTTAGGTTATATACATTTTACACCATTTCGTAACATAATTAAAGTTTTTATTCAAAGGATCAATATAATAATAACCTTAATTCAATATATTAAATAACTACTATTATTAAAAATAGCTTCCCAATTAAGGAAAGCTATTTATTTATTTTTTTATTATTACCTCTATAAATGAAAGAATATTAATGCCAATTATTAGCAATTTCATCCCACATCATTTTTCCGCATTTAGCTAAAGTTACAGTACCATAAACACTATTTGGTAATCCACTTGATAAAACTGTAAAAGCAAAATCTCCTTTTGGTAATTGGATAAATTCTGTGTCATTTTCTACACCGTATTTATCACCTGTCTTACTTGAAATTTCATATTTTAAATCATCACATAAATATAATGCCAATTTATTTTTTATTTGCTGTCTTCTTAAAATATCTATTAACATCTGACCATTATCTTTATTTAAAAATGTACCATTATAAAGATGTTTCCATATTAAATTTAAATCATATGCACTAGTTAAATTTTCTATATCTGTATGATTATCTCTTTCATCTGTTGTCTTCCTATTTAATTTTGTATTTTTTAATCCCATCTCTAAAATATCTTGATTAATTTTTTCCATTCCAAGTATATCAATTATTTTATTTGCAGCAGTATTATCACTTTGTATCAGCATAATTACCAATAACTCAAAAACTGTATATTCTCTTTCATTAAACTCATGAATTATTCCAGTACCATATACCTTATCTTCACTTTGAATTTTGATCTTATCTAAAAAATCTACTTTTCCATCTTCTACAGCCTTTATTAAAGAAACAGCTATTGGTAGCTTCATACATCCTGCTGCAGTCATAGAAACGTTTTCATTATATCCATATACATACCCGCTTTTTAAATCTTCAAAGAAAAAACCATATGTCCCAATTCTTGATTCTAAATATCTCTTAATCTCTTTCATAATACCCTCCAGCTTTCTATAATAAAATCTGCTTTATTAAATTATATCATACTGTCAAAAGTTTTTGAAGTATTCTGACAATTTTTCTGATAATAATTTTATAAAAAATAGTACCTACTAAAAAAATAGGTACTATTTCATAAATTATTATTCTGCAAACGTAACGCCTATTTTCTTCGCAACTTGAACTAATTCACCTTCTGGATTTACCAATTTAGTTTGTTTTCCAATAACATTTTCTAATGTATCACTTGATATAGTATCTCCTTTTAAACAAACCATATGTCCAAATTTTCCTTCTCTTATTAACTCTACTGCCGCTACCCCGTATCTTGTAGAAAGTATTCTATCATAAGTAGAAGTATTCCCACCTCTTTGAATATGACCTAATACAGTACATCTAACTTCATGATCTACAATTAATCTTTCTAAATCTTCTGCTAATTTATTTCCTATTCCACCTAATCTAATTGGATCTGGACTATCTTTTACAATTTTAGAAACTACAACTTCTCCATTTTTAGGTTTTGCTCCTTCAGCAACAACTATTATAGTAAAGTTTTTACCTTGAGCTTCTCTTTCTCTTACTTTTTCAGCTATCTTATTTATATCATAAGCTATTTCTGGAATTAATATAACATCCGCTGACCCAGCAATACCTGCTTCTAATGCTATCCATCCAGCATTTCTACCCATAACTTCACATAACATTATTCTATGATGAGATTCAGCTGTTGTATGTAACCTATCTAAAGCCTCAGTTACAACATCTATTGCAGTATTAAATCCAAAAGTTACATCTGTTGATGCTAAATCATTATCAATAGTTTTTGGTACTCCTATAACTTTAACACCTTTTCTTGAAAAATCTCTTGCTGAAGTTAATGTACCATCTCCTCCAATTACAATTAATACATCTACGCCTTCTTTTTTTAAATTTTCGATTGCTACATCAGATACATCTTTTTTTACTTGTACACCATTTTCTTCAACTTGATAATCAAATAGGTTGTCTTTATTTGAACTATACAGTATTGTACCACCTCTATTAAGGATTCCTGATACACTATCTAATGTTAATGGGACAAAATCATTTTTATATAGGCCTCTATACCCGAATTTATAGCCTATTACCTCCATCCCATAGTTTAAAATTGCAGCTTTTGTTACTGCTCTTATTACTGCATTTAATCCTGGACAATCACCGCCGCCTGTTAATAAAGCTATTTTTTTAATTTCTTGTGCCATTTCACAAATCCTCCTCACCCAAATACCTCAAAAACTCTTTCAACTTTTCACTTAATATTACAATATATGCCTTAAACTATCATAATAAACAAAGTTATTTGTAAATATTTCCTTATTTTATGATATCATAAAGATTACTATCTGAAAAGTAAATTTTTTGTTATTTGTGAATTTTTACAATTATCTAACAATTTAGAATAATATTAAATAATTGTTTAAAATAACTTCCTAATATAATTATTCATCTAGATTTATTTTTTAGCTTTTACTAAAGATAAATTATCTTCAATAAATCTTTTACATGCCTCAGTGCTTAAAATACATCTCTCTAAATTCTTACAAAATACATATTCACTATTTTTGATTTCTGAAAAAATACAATTCTTACACATTATTATTTAATCCCCCATTTATTAACTCCAGTATAATTTTACCATTTAAGGTTAAATGTGTAAATGATTGTAAATGTATACATAAATATTTTATTTAATAATTTTTTATTGTTTTTATAGATAAAATAAAAGAGCTGCATATGCAACTCTTTATTCTTAATAAAACAATTCAAAAATAGGCATATTTATATCCATATCTTCGTCCTCTATATATTTATCGAATATAGTTTTTGCTTTATTATAATTATCAATTATTTTCTTCTTAATATTTTCATCTATACTTTCAGGCATTTCTTCGTATGCTGCTTCAATATTTGAAAAACCTCTCCATACATCTTTTTCTACCATCATATAATAACAACCAGCATTATTAAGAGCTAACACATCATTCTCATCTAATGAGTATGCTTCCCTTATATTATTTAACGCCTCTTCATAATCACCTAAATTATAATACGCAGTTCCTAATGCTCTGAAATATTTGCCATTTTCACTCTCTAAAGATATAGCTTTTTCAAAATATTCAATAGCAACTTCATATTTCTCTTTATTCACTTCTACATTTCCTAATAAATAATATATATTACTATCATTAGGTTTAAGCTTTGATGCCAATTCATAATATTGTGATGCTTTATCATACTGCTTTAAGTTGTTATAATAATAATTACCTATATTAATAATCATACTTATATTGAAAGGTTCCTTTAGTATTGCTTTCCTAAAATAGCTTTCTATACTGTCTATATCATTTTTAGCTATTAATATTTCTGGTAATAATATACCATAATTATCAGCATAATCATTATTTTCCAAAATACTTTTCTTACAAGATTCGATAGCCTTATCATATTCACCTTGCTTTAGGTATTCCATAGCTTCAATATAATATTTAGCATATCCATTCTCTTTATTATTAATTATACTGTTTATAATGTCAGTAGCTTCTTTCTCATTACCTTTATTAGATAATAACTGAGCCTTTAAAACTGCATAAACTAAATTGTCTTTTAATGATTCGTCTAAAGAATCTAATATATCTATAGCTTCATCATATTCCGTTTCATCCATTGAATATATTTTAGCTAAAAATAGATTATATACTTCATCATTATCTACAAGCTCATTTATAGAATTTAGAACCTCATCCCTATCATAGTTTGCAAGTTGGTTAAGTACATCAAGAATATTAATCTCATCATTATCCACTTCAAATGCATCTTTTAAAGTTTTAATTGCTCCTTTAATATCTCCTGTCACCATTTGCATATTGGCATAAACAGACATATCATAAGCTGAGTCCTTATCCATGTTATATTCCTTAACTATGTCTTTAGCATTCTCCTCTTCACCTAAAGACATATATACAGCTAACATTGTTCTCATAAGCGGTTTATACTCTTCATTATTTATTATGTAATCTTCACCTAAAGATACAGCTTGATCATACTCTTTATTCATAAAGAAAGTAAATACTACCTCATTTATAAACTCATTATCTTTATCTAAATATTTACTACTATCTTTTTGAATAAGCTTATTCCTTATAATTACTGCTTCCTTTAACAATGAATTAGATTTATCGTAATCACCCTTAATTGAATAAACTTCTGCTTGCTTAACCTTCCATATTGGCCACTCTTCATCTTTCTGAAGATTTCCAAATTCATCTATAGCTTCATCATATTTTCCTTCATAAAAATACTCTTCCGCCGTATTATCTGCTATAGTAACATCTGCTTGTCCAAAAATACTATGCACACCTATCACAATTCCAAGAGTTACAGTTAAAGACATTCCTATAACAAATACAGGTTCAAACCATTCATTTTTATTAAGCCTTTTATAAATTTCACTTAATTTTTTCATAAATTCCTCCTGCCTTTTCAACAGCATTTTACATATTTCTTATTCTATCAAATTTATTAAAATAATTCAATTGTTATAAATTAACTCTAGCCTCACAAAGACTAGAGTTAATTTATATCCTATATAATTATTCATTCTTTTTAACAACTCTAACTTCAAACATTGCAACAATTTTATACATTACAAATGCTATTATAGAAAGAATTACTATGCTCATCATAACCATATCTAATTGAGCTATTTGTCCACCATAAATTATTAAGAATCCTAATCCACTTCTTGCAACTAAAAATTCTCCCATTATTACTCCAACCCATGAAAGTCCAACATTTATCTTTAAAGCCGAAATAAAAATTGGAATAGAAGCTGGGAAAATCAAATACCTAAGTTTTTGCCACTTACTAGCTTGAAAAGTATTCATCAATAACATCTTGCCTTTATCTACTTCATTAAATCCTGTTAATACACTTATAATAGTGGTTACTATTGATATTAATAGAGTTATCACTATTATAGCAGACATACCATTTCCAGCCCAAAATATTACTATTGGAGCTAAAGCTATTTTAGGTAATGCATTTAATACAACAAGATATGGGTCTAATATTTTAGATACAGTTGGGAAGCACCATAATATAACAGCTATAATTGTTCCAAGCACTGTTCCTAATACAAATCCTATTATAGTTTCATAACAAGTTATTAATATATGATTCCATATAGTACCTTGTTCTAGAAAACTAACAAATGACTTTACTATTCTACTAGGACTTGATGTTAAAAATGGATCAATAATTTTAAAGTTAGCTAACACTTCCCATAAAGCTATAAACACTATCAAAATTGTTATTCTATATATTGTAATCTTTATTTTATCTCTCTTAATCTTTTTTAAATACAATTCATGTTCTCTATCCATTTACACCATCAATCTCCTTCCACAACTCACCAAAATATCTATTAAATTCTGGTTCTTGTCTCTTTTTAAAAGGAGTTGCATCCTTATTAGAAAATATTATTTTAACATCATCTTTTATGGTTGCAGGCCTCTTAGTTAAAACTATCACTCTTTTAGACATTATAATAGCTTCTCCTAAATCATGAGTTACCATTATTGCTGTTTTACCTTCTCTTTTAATTATTTCATAAACATCATCTGTAACCTTTTGTCTTGTTTGATAATCTAAAGCTGAAAAAGGTTCATCTAATAATAATATACTAGGATTTAGTGCTAGAGTTCTTATAAGGGCTACCCTCTGTCTCATTCCTCCTGATAATTGAGTTGGCTTATGATTCTTAAATTTTTCTAAGTCATAGCTTTTCAAAAGCTTATCTGCATTTTTTATATTATCATCAGTTAAAATATTTTTTATTTTTAACCCAAGTAATACATTTTCTCTTACAGTTAGCCATGGAAATAAATAATCTTTTTGAAACATATATCCCATTTTATCTAAATTGTTTTTCACTTCAGGATCATTATATATAACCTTACCTGATGATGGTTCCAATAATCCACTTATTATATTTAGTAAAGTCGACTTACCACATCCTGATGGTCCTATTATGCTTACAAATTCTCCTTCTTCTATATTGAAGCTTAAATGCTTTATAGCTTCTGTAACACCTTTGCTTGTATGATAATTCATATTTATATCATTAATTTCTAACAAACTCACTTTATCACCACCTTAAAATAGCAATTGTTTAAGTTAAGAGATAATTAGAAATCCAGCAATGCCGGATTTCATTTATATTACCTCTTTATCAACTCTATAAATATCTATTTTATTGCTTCCTTTGCAAAAGTATTGTTTACTATAGTGTTAAAATCAGGTCTTTCTGTAATTAAACTACTATCATACCCTTGTATTATATCTATTAGTTTGTTTAAACCTTCTTCACTTACTTCTGGTGTAGAAGCTAATGCATCTATCTCTCTATAATTAGATACAACATTAATAATTATATCTTTATCTGTTCCTGGGAAAAATGAAATAATAGCATCTGCAACTTCTTCATCGCTATGAGTAGCAAACCATTGTTGTCCTTTGTATATTGCATTAGTAAAGCTTTGAATTATTTCTGGATTTTCATCCATATATGACTTAGTTGTATAGAAACAAGTATATGCAATATTTCCTGCTGATTCTCCAACTGAAGCTACAATATGTCCACTTCCTTCTTTTTCTAACATAGAAGCTGTTGGTTCAAACAATGCTACATATTCACCAGTTCCTGACTTAAAAGCTCCTGAGGTAGCTGTAAAATCAATATTAGTAACCATAGAAACATCTTTTGTTGGATCTAAACCATTTTCTTTCAATACGTATTCAAGTGCCATTTCTGGAATCCCACCTGGCCTTCCTCCTATAAGTTCTTTACCTTTTAGTGATGTCCAATCAAAATTTTCCTCTTCTTCTCTTCCTACTAAGAATGATCCATCCTTTTGAGTAAGTTGTGCAAATACTACCGGATAGTCTTCTCTACCTTGATTATAAATATATACAACTTGCTCTGGTCCAGAGAATCCAATATCAACACTTCCACTTAAAAGTTGTTGCATTGTTTTATCTGCACCTTGCCCTGTTGACAAATCAATAGATAGACCTTCTTCTTCAAAAAATCCTTCATTTATTGCAATATACATCGGAGCGTAAAACACAGATCTCACAACTTCATTTAACCTTACAGTCTTCAATTCATTAGTTGTTTCTCCTCCATTATCTTTAGTAGTATTGCTAGAACAACCAACTAATGCACTTATAACTAAAACTGATGAAGCTATAAAAGCAATAGCCTTTTTTAATCCCTTTTTCATATCTACTCCTTACCGATATTTAATTACTTCTATGTTTATATAGTATGATTATTAGATAGTAAATGTTAATTTTCACTGTAAAAAACTGTCATAAAATATTGTCAATTATCAAATAATAATTTAAACTTTTACATTGTATCTATTTTAAATATATGATTTACTAGAAAGAACTTTAGTGATAAAGTAAATATGATATTTGTATAGGAGGCTTAAAATGAAAATTTTTAGAGAATTTATTATTATATTAGTTTTATACTTTATAGGTGAATTAATATCTAAAATCTTCAATATCCCTATCCCTGGGAATATTATTGCTATGATTTTACTTTTTGTATCTTTATGTACTGGAATAATTAAAGTTGAAAAAGTTGATGATATTTCTACTTTCTTTTTAGATCATCTAGCTTTTTTCTTTATTCCTGCTGGAGTAGGACTTATTAACTCCTTTGATAGCATTAAATCTTCGGCAATCCAAATAATTATTATCTGTATAATAACTACAATAATAGTTATGGCTGTAACTGGAATTATAGTTCAATTTACTTCAAATATGCTTGCAAAGAAAAAAGAAGATAAAAAATCAGATTACAAAAGAAAGGACGCTTAATCACTATGGATATTTTCACTAACAATATGTTTTTTGGACTTTTTATATCTTTAATAGCCTTTGAAATAGGATTAATTATATATAGAAAAACAAAATTTCCTCTTTTTAATCCCCTTTTAATTGCTATTATTATAGTTATTGGATTTTTAAAAGTTTTTAATATAGACTTTGATACTTATAATCAAAGCGGTCAATTTATAAATATGTTTTTAGGACCTGCAACTATAGTGCTTGCTGTCCCTCTATATAAACAATTTGAATTATTAAAAAAGAACTTTATACCAATTATAATTGGAATAACTATAGGTAGCTTAGTAGGTATATTATCAGTAATATCTATATCTGTATTTTTTAAATTAGATTCTCTTATAACTATATCACTACTATCAAAATCAGTTACAACTCCGATTGGTATAGAAATTACTAATCAATTAGGTGGTTTAACTCCAGTTACAGTTCTTGCAATAATAATTTCTGGTATAATTGGTGCTGTTGTTGCTCCAACAGTCTGCAAAGTGTTTAAAATTACTAATTCAGTAGCTGTTGGTGTTAGTATAGGTACAGCTTCCCATGCAGTTGGTACCTCAAAAGCATTTGAGATTGGTGAGACAGAGGGAGCTATGAGCTCATTGTCGATTGGTATTGCTGGAGTTATAACTGTTTTTCTCGCTCCACTATGCTATAATTTATTAGCTAACTTTATAAAATAAAATTAAAAGTTTCAAGCGTAGATTAACATAATCTACAACTTGAAACTTTTTTACTTTGCATATACATCTTTAACCTTATTAACTTCTCTTAACAACATTCCCATATTAGCATTCTGTAATACTTTGTGTGTATTCTTTTTGGTATATGTCTCTAATTTCATCATAAACTCTTCAGGTTTTATCTCCTCATCATTAACAAGCTTTAACCCTTTTTCCCAAGATGCTGTAAGAGATGGATTTAATAATGATGGGATTGATATTCTTATGGATTCATATATCATTTCTCCTAACTCAGTTGGAGTAAGTATTTGAGTCTTTTTGTTTGATGCTATGTATTCTATGTTAATTAATTTCTTTAGTATTTCTGCCCTAGTAGCAGATGTACCTATACCTGCACCTTTTATATGTTCTCTTAATTCCTCATCTTCAATGAGTTTACCTGCATTTTCCATAGCAATAATCATAGATCCTGTTGTATATCTTTTAGGAGGAGTAGTTTCACCTTCTTTTATTTCTAAATCATCAATGACAACTTTATTTCCCTTTCTTATATTTTCTGGGAAATCATCTCCACTCTCTTCCTTCTCACCTTCAATAATATCAAGATATCCTCTATCTACACATACTTTTTTACTTAGAGTAAAGTTTTCTATATCAACTCCTATAGTAACATTCATCTTACTATATTGAGCTGAAGGATAAAAAATTGCTAAAAATCTTCTTAAAATTATGCTATAAATTTTTCTTTCTAACTCACTAAGCTTTCCTATAACCTCTCTACCCTCTCCAGTTGGAATTATAGCATAGTGATCAGTAATTTTAGAATCATCAACATACTTACTTTTTAATATTGACTTTGCTTTATCTTCTACTATTATCATTTGAGCAGCATCTTGCAATACCTTACCTATTGGTAATGTTGTTAACTTGCTTAAATTCTTCTTTATATCCTTTGCAACAGCTGTTGATAATACTCTAGCATCAGTTCTAGGATATGTGACCATCTTCTTTTCATAAAGCATTTGAACATATTTTAATGTTTCATCTGGACTTATCTTAAATTTCTTAGTACATTCATTTTGTAGTTCTGCAAGGTTAAATAATAATGGAGGATTTTTCTTTTCCTTTGTCTTTTTAACTTCTTTTATAACTCCATGTCCTACATCTCTCAATTCTTGCATTAAACTTTCCGCATCTTCATGTTTTCTAAATCCACTTTCATTATAAAGCTTAGGAGAATCTAAATATTTTGAACCTTCTAGAGCCTTCCACTCGCCCTTTATTATGCTCTCTTCACTTTCTCTACTAAAAGAGCCTACTATTTTAAAGAAAGAAGTTTTCTTAAAATCTCTTATTTCTCTTTCTCGCTCTACAACCATTCCTAAAACGCATGTCATTACGCGACCTACTGCTATCACAACATTTTTATCTTTTTTTAATGAGTTTGCTAATACTTTCCCATATGTTAATGTTAATAATCTTGAAAAATTAATCCCAAATATATAATCTTCCTTTGCTCTTAAATATGCAGAGTGAGCTAAAGAATCATAGCATGATAAATCTTTTGCTTCTTTAATTCCTCTCTTTATTTCATCTTCAGTTTGAGAGTCAATCCATACTCTTTTTTTTATTTTATTAGGCTTTCCAGCCATATCATCAACTAATCTATATATATACTCTCCTTCTCTCCCTGAGTCAGTACAAACATAAATAGTATCTACATCTTCTCTATTCATAAGCGATGATACAACATTAAATTGACCACTAGCTGATGGGATTACCTGATATTTATATTCCTCCGGCAAAAAAGGTAAATCTCTTAAATTCCAATATTTCAACTTTTCATTATATGCTTCTGGGTAGCTCATTGTAACCATATGTCCCACACACCAAGTAAATATGCTATTATCCCCTTCTATATAGCCATTATTTCTTCTACCATTTACTTTTAATAACTTTACAAAATCCATTGCTACAGATGGTTTTTCAGCTATAAATAATGTTTTTCCCATAATCACATTCCTTACTATTTTTAAAATAAAATAGACTTCCATGAAGAAAGTCTATTACATTATACTATATTTTTTTCTACATTTCATTAAGCATCCAAATAAAAAATGTTAACACAGCCGCAAAGGATACCCATAAAATATATGGAATCATAAGCACGCCTGCTATCTTGTCCACTTTAAAGAATTTAATTATCGTTAAAATTATCAATACTAGTAATATAATAATTATTATAAATGAAATTCCGTATAACCTAAGATTAAAAAATATTATTGACCATAAAAAATTTATAGATAATTGAATTAAATAATAAAAATAAGCACCTTTATCATCTTTTCCAGCTTTATTATTCATATAAACTCTGTATGCAGCTATTCCCATTAATATATATAAGATAGTCCATACAATAGGAAATACAAATGAAGGTGGAGTAAATATTGGTTTTTTCAAGCTATTGTATACCACCATACTATTCCTAGTTAAGAAACCTATTAAAAGTCCTCCTCCTAATGGTAATAAAATATTTTTAATTAAAGCTACTAAATTGAACTTATTATTAACCTTAAAAATTCTTCCAATTATACTTCCTTTCTCTTTTTTCTTTAGTTTTTTAGCAAGTTTTTTTTGTTGCTTTTCTATTTTATTATTAATGCTCTTTTTATGTTTAATCTCTTTTTTCTCCTTCTTACTCATAAAACACCTCTTGTATATTTTTCAATATACTATATGTTTTATAATGTTAATTTATACGCATTTTATAATAACTTATAACTTTCACTTAATACTAAAATACTTAATAGTATATTCAAAAATATATATCAGAAAACTCTATATTTTATTGAACTATAATTATTAAGAATTTTTCTAGATTTAATCTAAAGATTCATTTGTATAAATCAAAGTTTATGATATACTATTGATGTTATTATTAAATAAAAATAAAGTTGTTTAGCCTCTTTGTTTTTGGGTAATAATGTTAAATAAATTATATAGGCGGTGAGCAAAATTAGTATTAAATCAATAATTAGTATTTTAGCAACTAAATTTACAATATTTCTTACTAAAACTATTTTAAAAGGTGGTACAACTTTTCCTGGTAAGGTTGCATTAAAATTAGATAAGGATATTTTAACTAAGGTTGCTTCAGGATATAATGTAATCCTTGTAACGGGTACAAACGGAAAAACAACAACTACAAGCATGATTTACAATATACTGAAAGAAAAAGGTTATTCAGTTATTACAAATAATACAGGTGCAAACCTTTATTCTGGAATAGTTACTACTTTTATAGATAACTATAAATTTTCAGATAAAAATCATGAAAAATTTGCAGTAATTGAAGTAGATGAAGCTAATGTAAAATTTATAACTGAAAAGATTACTCCAAATATAATTACAGTTACAAATTTATTTAGAGATCAACTTGATAGATATGGAGAAGTATATACTACTCTAACTAAAATTTTAGAAGGTGTAACTAACGTTCCAACTTCGAAACTTATTTTAAATGGTGATGAATCTCTACTTGGTAAGCTTGATATCAAAAATACTGTAGTTTTTTATGGATTTAAAACACATATAAATGAGAATAAAACAATAGACATAAATGCAGATGCAAAGTTCTGTAAATTCTGTAAAACTCCATACCAATATAATTTTGTTACATATAATCACTTAGGTGACTATTACTGTACAGGCTGTGGATATAAACGTCCTGAACTAAAATACGGAGTAGATGAAATTATAGATCTTACATCTGAAAGCTCTACTGTAAAAATTAATGATACAGAAATATTCCTTAGTCAATCAGGAGTATATAACATCTATAATGCCCTTTGTGCTTATAGTATTACAAAGGAGCTTGGAGTAGATGACTTAACAATTAAAAAATCATTAGAAAGTCAAAGTTCTAGCTTTGGAAGACAAGAGACTATTAATATTGATGATAAAGAAGTTAAAATAATATTAGTAAAAAATCCAGCTGGCTACAACCAAGCATTGGATACTTTATGTCTTAGTAAAGATCCATTCTCTGCTGCATTTATACTTAATGATAATTATGCTGATGGAAGAGATGTATCTTGGATTTGGGATGTAAATTTTGAACACTTAAATGATGTAGAATTAAACGAGATATATGTTTCTGGATTAAGATCTTATGATATGGCTGTAAGACTAAAAACTGCTGGCTTAGACTCTTCAAAATTTTCAATAAATGAAGAATATGATGCACTAACAGAAAGCATAAAAGGTAGTAAGAATAAAAAAGTTTATATTCTTGCCACTTATACAGCTATGATTAATTATAGAAAGCACTTACACTCTAAAGGTTATATAAAAAATCTTTGGTAATATTGGAGGATTATTATGGAATTAAATATATGCCACTTATATCCTGATCTTTTAAATGTTTATGGTGATGTTGGTAATATACTAATACTCAAGCATAGAGCTGAAGCTAGGGGTATAAAAGTTAATATTATAAATGTATCTATGAATGATACATTTAATTCAGAAGATTATGACATTGTATTCTTTGGTGGTGGTCAAGACTTTGAGCAATCAATCGTTTCAGATGATTTGATGAATAATAAAAAAGAAGAATTATCTAAATACATAAATAGTGGTAAAGTACTGATTGCTATTTGTGGTGGTTATCAGCTTTTAGGAAAATACTATACTGCACCTAATGGTGAAAAAATAGAAGGCCTTGGAATATTAGATATTTATACTGAAGCCGGTGATAAAAGATTTATAGGCGATACTGTTATCTATAACGAAGAATTTGATGAAACTTACGTAGGCTTTGAAAACCACTCAGGTAGAACTTACGTTAATGGTCTTAAACCATTAGGAAAATGTATTCACGGTTATGGCAACAATGGTTCAGATGGATACGAAGGTTGTGTATATAAAAATACTTATTGCACATACTTCCACGGTTCATTACTAGCCAAAAACCCTGAGCTTGCAGATAGATTTATTAAAACTGCTCTTGATGTAAAATACTCAGAAATTGCTCTAGAAAAACTAGATGATAGTTTAGAATTGAAAGCAAAAGAAAAAATGATTACTAGACTTTCTGGTAAGTAATCTTTAAAAGTTATACAAATTAAAAGGACGGGGAAATTAAATGACGAAAAGATTTTTTAAAGGTATGGTTTTATTACTTTGCTTAACTTTAATTCTACCTTTTATAGGTAATATTGAAGCTTTTGCATCTGAATTACAAGCTCCAGAAATTATTGGAGCATCTTCAATAACTATGGATATAGATACAGGAGAAGTAATCTACTCTAAAAATGCTGATATGAAGCGTTCTCCAGCAAGTACAACAAAATTACTAACTTCGTTATTATTTGCTGAAAATAAAAATAAAGGTGATTTAATTAGTTATACTGAAACTTCTGCATCACTTACAGAAACTACTTTAAGTGGTTTTATAGCTGGCGGTGTAAAACCTGGCGATACTATGACAGCAGATGATGTTATGAAAGCTGTTATGATTTTTTCTGCTAATGATGCTTCTGTTCTTATGGCAGAATCAGTTGCAGGGTCAATTGAAGCTTTTTCAAAGATGATGAATGAAAAAGCCAAAGAACTTGGTGCACTTAATTCAAATTTTGTTAGTCCAAATGGATTAGAAGATCCTACAAATCCTAATAACAATAATTCAACTACAGCTTATGACTTAGCATTAATAGGTATAGCAGCTTATAAAAATGATTGGATAAGAGAAACTATGACATTAGAAGATACTCCTGTGTATCTTAATGGTGGTAGAATTGATCTTGAAACAAGAAACAAGAATCTTAATAAAGATGGTAATGTTGGTGGAAAAACTGGTACTGAAACTTTAGCTGGTCATTGCTTTGTTGGATTTTATAATAGGGATGGCAGAAATTTAGTTACTGTTGTACTTGGATCTGATTATGGCTCTGATGGTACAAATGTATTTAATGATACTAAAGCTGTAGCTGACTATAGCTACGAAGTTAGCAAAGTTCCATATAAAACAACTGGAGAAGAAATAGGAAACGTAGATTTAAGCTACAAACTATTTAAATTCTTTGGGCCAACAAAAACAATAACTGCGCCAGTTATATTAGCTCAAGATGTAGAATACTATAAAAATGATTTTAATGATACAAATGCAAACCTTTCTCTATCTAATACAAACGCCGATGCTTGGAAGGTTGCATCTAATAACTCTGTTGATTTAACTTTCTCAATAGGACATTTTACTGAAACTGTTAAAGGAACTATTGCTTTAACTACAGGCCAAATATTCAAAGCTAACTTGCCTGTTTATGCAGCTGTAATAATAGGTACTATAATTGCTATCGTATTAATTGTTATAATAGTTAATTTAATAAGAAAATCAAGTAGAAAAAATAGAAGAAATAGATACTACAGATAGAAAAACGGCTGCTTAAGCAGTCGTTTTTTATTAATAATTAAAAATCTATACATAATATATCTAGTTTATACTAAATTATTTATTTTTCTTTTTTAATCGTTAATTATTATGTTATAATCTTTAAGATAATTTTAAAAAAGGTGTGAATTTAATATGACTAAAAAAGTAGACTTTAAAGGCAGTGTTATCTTAAACCCTGTTCCAGTAGTCTTGATAACTTCAAGAAACAAAGAAGGAAAGGAAAATGTCTTTACTGTAGCTTGGACAGGAACAGTTTGTACTAAACCTCCAATGCTTTCAATTTCAGTAAGACCAGAACGTCTTTCCTATGAATATATAAAAGAAACTATGGAATTTACAGTAAATCTTCCTACTTCAAAAATGACAAAAGCTGTAGATTACTGTGGAGTTAGACCTGGTAGAAAATTCGATAAAATTAAAGAAATGAACTTTACTATGAAAGAAGGAACTAATATAAACGTTCCTTATATAGATGAGTGTCCTATATCGATAGAATGTAAAGTTAAAAGTATTATTCCTTTAGGTACTCATGATTTATTTATCGCTGATGTTGTTGGATCCCACGTAGATGCAAGTCTTATGGATGATAAGGGTAAGATTCACTTTGAAGAAGCTGATTTAATTACATATTGTCACGGAGAATATTACAAGATGGATAAATATCCTCTTGGAAAATTCGGATATTCTGTAGCTAAAAAACCGGTAGAAATAAAAAACTCTACATTATTGAAAGAAAAAACAACTGAAAAAGATTCTACAAAACAAAATAATTTTTCTAAAAGCAAAAATAAAGCTAAGAATAAATCTTCTAAATCTGTAGTTTCATCAAAAAAAAGAAATACTTCTAAAAATAATTCAAAATTTAAGAAGAAAACTACTAATTCTAATAAACAAAAGATAAAATAATTACTTGAAAGGATGATATTATGTTTATAATTTCATATAAGCTTCCATACGCTTTATTAGACTCTACAATTGAAACTTTAGCAATAAATGATATATACAATGTATTTTATGAAAACCCTTTGGAAATAACTACAGATGATTATGGATACGGCTATTTAGAAAAGGATGATGAAGATATAATTCTAAAGGTAGCTTTTGAAGAATCTAAAGAATTATTAGATGAATTTTTAATTACTCTAAAAAACATTTTAAAGATTGATTATATCAATGTTGAAGAAAATACTAACGATTATACTACTTTTGAGTCTCCTATAATACACTTAGACGATACATGGGTTATTGCTGGCCCTGAAGAAAACTTTGACCATAAGAAAAAAATAAATTTTATTTCTCAAGGAGCTTTTGGTACTGGACTTCACGAAACAACTCAAGATATATTAAGATTACTACTTAATAAATTAAATTTAAAAAATAAATCTGTGCTTGATATTGGTACTGGATCAGGGATTCTTTCTATAGCTTCCTCAATTGCCGGTGCATCATCTGTAACAGCTGTAGATATTCGTGATGTACAAGATGAAGTTGAGCTTAACGCTTCTTTAAATAATCTTACAAATATAACTACTATTGTTGGTAATATATTAGATAATACTTCATTAATACAGGATAAATTTGATTGGATTTTTATAAATATCGGTGGAGAAGAAACTAAAATGTTCATGAATTTTATAAAATCTCATCTAAACCATGGTGGAAACTTATTAGTGTCAGGTCTTGTGGAATGGAGCTTTGAAGAGGTAAAATCTAATGTTGAAAAGTATGGCTTTACTCTTTTAGAAAAGCATCAAACTAATGAATGGGTAACCGCTGTATTCAACTAATAATTACTTATCATTAATTACTATTTCAATTTACTTATAAAACATATTTAATATTTAAGTTAATCTATTAATATAAAAAGCATCATTATAAAATATGATGCTTTTATATATAATAAATTATGATAATTATTATTCAACCATATAATTCTATGTAGTCATATACTTACATACATTTATATACTGACTTTTAGTATCAACATCTAAATTGCATCCTAAATCATCAACTGGAACAGTAATTATTTCACTATCAAGCTCTTTCCACATCTCTCTTAATCCCCCATCAGAATTAAATTCTAATATATCCTTAACAAGTTCAATTGAAATAAGCGGTGGATGTTTTTTATATCCATCTATTGTTGGAAATACAGCTTTTGCTCTAGTCCTATCCATAGTCTCTCTCACTTTAATAAATGTATTTGCCTTTATTGCTGGCATATCTCCAGGCAATAAATAAAAAGCATCACACTCACCAATATTATTAATACCAATTTTAACTGAATCAATCATATTAGTTACTTCATAATTTTTATTGTAAACAAGTATAACATTTTTCTCTAAATATCCCTTTCTCTTCAGTAATCTTTCTATTCTTTCACCTTGATATCCCAAAACAAGAGTAACACTATAACTTCCCCCCATCAACATGCTATCTATACTTCGCTCTATCATCGTTTTATTATTTATTTTCATTAACGGTTTAAAGTCTCCCATTCTACTTGACATTCCTGCAGCAAGAATTAATCCATTAACCTTCATTTATAACTCTCCTATACAAACAAATTCTTATTTAAAATAACTTGCAATACCCTTTTGTTATGTTAAAATTTTCTTATAATGTTTTAAATTGAAAGTGGGATTTTAATGAACAAATTAGTTAACTTTATAAAACAAGTAAATACTCTGTCTAGTACCTTAGAAAACTATTATTATATCTATACATCAAATAATATTAATCAAAGTGATATAAAAAAATTAAAAGAATTAAAATGTGCTATAAAAACAAATATTACAGAAGATATACTCACTGCTTACAACGAAGGAGTTTCTCGTGACGATCTGTACTATATTGTAAATGCACAATCTGATGACGAAATTCGCTCTATATTTGGAAAATGTCGTTATGTTGTAAGTGATTTTTATCAATTGGAAAAAATTAATTCTATTTCAAAAGAATTAATTAAAAAAGGATTCCTAGAATCAATTGCTATTAGTTTTTCTCTTGATAATAATTCTACATTTTGCAAAGAAAATCTTTCAAAACTTTCTTTAGCACTAAAAAATGCAGATGCTATTGCTGTTCGTGGTGTTTTCTTTATCTGTAATGCAACAACTGATAATGAATATATAAATTATATGAAATCAGCTTATGAAACAGCTAAAGAAATTGCTTCTACTTTACCTTGCAAAATTACTTTTATAAATTTTGGAAGTTGTATTGATAGTTTAAGTAAAGCATCACTAAAAAAATCTAACTCTGATTTACAATATATTCAGAATACAAATTTAGTGAGTTATCTCAATACAACTTCCTTTTACTCAAGATTTCTTATATCATAGAGTTTATAATATTTTATATTCCTTTTTCTGTTAAGAAATCCTTAAGAAGATTTAAGCATACAGCTTTTCTATATTCTGAAGAAACACGTCCCTTCGTTGGGACTATTTTTTTCTCATATTCACTTATAAATTTGTCCTTCATTCCTTTTGCTTCAGATAACGTTTTTCCAACAAACAATTTTTCAACTTCTTTAAACCTTAAAACAGTACCAGAAATAGCTCCAAATGCAATGGCTATATCTTTTATAATATCACCATCCATTTTTATAATACCTGCAAAGGAAACCCTTGAAATAGCAAGGGCATTTCTTGCTCCAACTTTTTTATAGTAATAATTATCAAGCCCTGTTTTAGGTAAAAGAATCTCTACTATTAGCTCATCTTTTTTTAAATCAAGTTGTTTTCTACCTTTATAAAATTCATCTATAGGAACAATTCTACTTCTATCTTTTGATGCAACAACAACTTTTGCATCTGAAACATACTCAATCAGTACAGAGTCTGCTTTAGCAGAACCATTTCCAATGTTCCCCCCCATTGTTCCAATATTTCTAATTGCAGGTGCTGCAATTCTTGAAACTGCTTCCTTCATAAGCTTCGGAACAATACTTGAATTTAAAACTTCAGTAAAGGTACATGCTGCACCTATTCTTATATAATCATTATCTTCAACTATCTTTTTCATTTCAGGCACTTTATTCAAAAAAAGATAGGTTGCACCTTCTTTATTCTCAATCATAAGGTCTGTGCCACCACAATAAGGAGTAACATTTTCAGATGAACGAATTTCTAAGGCTTCTTTAAGAGAAGTCGCCATAAAACCATTTACCATAATCCATTCCCCTCCTCTGATGCAACCTTAATTGCTTTAACAATAGCGTTATATCCTGTACATCTACATAGATTTCCAGAAATACCTTCACGAATTTGTTCTATTGTTGGATGAGGTGTTTTTGATAGTATAGCTTCTGTAGCAAGTACCATTCCAGGAATACAATATCCACATTGAACTGCTGATACAGATGCATATGCCTTATCAATAACCTTAAAACGTTCTGTTTCACGGAAGCCTTCAATTGTAACAATTTTACTTCCTTCACATCTTCCCATAGCAACTGTACAAGAATTTACTAATTCTCCATCCATTAAAATTGAGCATGCTCCACATTCACCCTCTTTACAACCGCATTTAACACCAGTAAGTTTATAATATTCACGAAGAATATCTAATAGTCTATCTGATGCATTTCCATCATAAGTAACATCTTTACCATTCAAGTTAAATTTTATATTATTACTCATCTATTCCATCTCTCCCATCAAAACTTTCATTGTATCCTCTGCAGTAAATGGTGCATGATTCAACCTTACATTTCTTCCTAAGGCTTGTTCAACAGCTTCAACATAGGCACCTGGAGCTCCAACTAGTGGCAATTCTCCAGCCCCTTTTGCACCATAAGGTCCAAATGGATATTTTTCATCAACAAACATATCAACATAAAGATTTGGAACATCAACAGCTGTTGGAATAATATAATCAGAGAATGAATTATTACGAATTCTACCTTTGTCGTCAGATACCATATATTCTGTAGAAGCATAACCAATTCCTTGTAAAAATCCACCTTCCATTTGGCCTACTACAATATTGTAGTCCATAGGTGTCCCAACATCAAAACATCCATAAGCTCCTAATATTTTTGAAAGTCCTGTGTATGTGTCAATTTCAACTTCTATAGCATTAACAGCCCAGGAATACGTCGGATAAGCATCCCCTTGGAATTTATCCAAATAAAATGGAATCATAAAATCTGGCTCAACAAATCTTTCTTCAACAATTTGGTCTTCGCCATCAACCCATTCTTTTCTTAGTTTAATTGCCGCCCTACGTAAAAGTTCTCCTACTGTCATTAAGCTTCTTGATGCAACTGTTGGACCTGAATCTGGAACAACATCTGTATCTGGATACTCATAGAAAACTTTCTCTAAAGGAAGATTTAACTCTTTTGCAACTATTTTAGGGAATGTTGTTCTTAATCCTTGTCCTATATCAGCGTTTGAAGCAAGAATTTGAACTGTTCCATCTGAAAATTTATGAAGCTTTGCAACAGCTTTAATATGATCTCTTTCTCCTGATCCTGTAAATCCTGCACCGTGGAAATACATTGACATACCAATACCTTTACGATATCTTCCTGTCTGGTCTTTAGCATATTCACTATGCTTTCTTCTATAATCACAAGCTTTATCTACCCTATCAATCATAGCTGGAATTGGTACAGGGAAATGATATTCACCTGATGTTGATGTAGAATCTCCTTGTTTCACCAGATGTTCTTCTTTGAATTTAAGAGTATCTATACCTAAATCTTTTGCAACGTGGTTCATCATCATTTCAACTGAAAAGAAAGTTTGTGGTGCTCCAAATCCACGATAAGCTCCGCTTGGAGTTGTATTGGTTTTTACTGCTCTACCCCTAACATGTAGATTTGGAATATTATATATACCATTTGCACATATGATTCCACGTTGTAATACAACTGCAGATAATGTTGTATAAGCACCACTATTAAACATAACATCTATATCCATTGCCGTTACTTTGCCATCTTTAACAGCTACTTTATATGTGTTTCTTGATGGATGACGTTTTGATGTAAATTCTAAGTCTTCCCTACGCTCAAAAATACATCTTACTTTTTTACCTGTTTTAACAGCTGCCACTGCAACTTGACATCCAAGAATTGATGGGAATGCTTCTTTTCCGCCAAAACCTCCACCTGTAACATCTTGTGCGATACGTACTTTATCTGTTCCAAGGTTTAAAGCTCTCATTATGGCACCTTTAACATAATAAGGACATTGCATTGATCCATGAACAAATACTTTACCATCATCCATTACTTCAGCCATCATACCTTGGGTCTCAAGATATGTTTGATCTTGATAACCTGTTTCAAAAACCTCTTCGTAAATTTTATCAGCTTCCTTGAAAGCTTTATCAATATCACCTTTACCATATTCATAATCAAAGAAAACTGTATCAAAATCTTCTATTTTTAATACTGGAGCTAAATCTTCATACTCAACCTCGATTTCTGATATAATTCTCTCTACTTCAGTACTATCAGGTCCACAAACCATACCAATAGGTTCACCAATATATTCTACTGTTTCACGAGCATAAACAGGTGTATCATCCATAACAATATTTACATTATTATCTCCAGGTATATCCGTCTTATCAACATAATAATATCCATGTGGTAATAGTGGCAATTTTACATTGACTAGTCTTGCTTTTGCTTTTTTAGAACGAAGCATTTTCCCAAATAAAATATCGCTATTATCATAATCACCAACATAAAGAGCTTCGCCTTTTATTTTTGCACTGTGGTCTTTTTTTATAACTGACTCACTAATCTTCTCCATTTACATCTCTCCTTTTAATTATTTTTTAATTAGCTCCCTAGTAATATAGTTCTATAAATATTTATTTCACATATTACTATTTATTGCTTTACTAGGCTTTTTATTATTATTTTTTATAATAAGTTTCTCTTAATGGCATAGATGTCCTTAGCTTTCCATCTAGACGATAGTACGCGTGTGAACAAGCAGCACCAGTTGGTATCATACAAAGTTCTCCACAACCTTTTGCTCCAAATGAAAGTGGTATTTCTCCCGGTCCTTTGACAAGTTTAACTTCTAATTCTGGAGTTTCTGTTGAGCGCATCAACCCAAGAGTTCCAAGTTTTGTTTTACAATAACCATCTTCACATTTAAATTCTTCTGTTAGTGCATATCCAAGCCCCATTACCATACCGCCTTCAATTTGACCTTCGACTGCTTGAATATTAACAGGTGTTCCTACATCATATGCTGCAACAACCTTTTCTACTTTGCCTTTTTCATTTAATATTACTACTTGTACACCATAACTATAACTTACATGGCGAACAGGGAATTCTTTTGTTGATGTTAATCCATCTGTCATTGGATGGTATTCACCAAAATATTCTTTACCTTCTAGCTCATTAAGTGTTAATCCTTTATCTAAATCTTCTTTTAGTTTCATAGAAGCACGTTTAACTGCTTCACCAGTAACAACAGTTTGTCTTGATGCTGTACTAGTTCCAGAATCAGGAGTTTTGATTGTATCAGCTGATTCATGAATTACTATCTGTGGTTCTAAACCTGTTGCCTCACAAAGCATAGTTTTACACATGATAGCAATTCCTTGCCCCATACATGCAGCAGAAGTTAGCACGTGCACCTTCCCATCTTTAATAAGAAGCTTACATCTACCTGAATCTATAATCCCTACCCCTTTACCACTATTTTTCCATCCTACTGCAATACCTGCATATGGATTTGATTCATAAATATCTTTTACAGCTTCTAAGCATTCAACAAGACCAACACTTTCATCGGCAATTTGTCCATTTGGCAATATTTGTCCTGGACGAATTGCATTACGATAACGAATTTCCCAAGGGGAAATACCAACTTCTTCTGCAAGGATATTTAAGTTATTTTCCATCGCAAAGCAACTTTGTGCTGCACCAAAACCACGGAAAGCACCTGAAACCATATTGTTTGTATATACAGACATTCCAAGAATATCAACATTTTGATAATTATATGGTCCAGCAGCATGAGTACAAGCTCTCTGCAATACAGGACCTCCAAGTGAAGCATATGCACCTGTATCTGCAATAATAACAGCTTTCATCCCTGTTAATATACCGTTTTCATCACAAGCTGTTGTAAATTCTATTTCCATCGGATGTCGTTTTGTATGGTATGCTAGACTTTCTTGTCTTGAAAATTTAACCTTAACAGGTTTCTTTGTATGCCAAGCCATAAGTGCTGCTAAGTGCTGAACACTCATATCTTCTTTACCTCCGAATCCACCACCAACAAGTTGTGTATGGCAATGAACTTTTTCTTTTGGAATTTTAAGCATCATAGCAATTTCTCGTTGTTCATCATATACAGATTGTCCCCCTGAATATAGAAGAATACCATCATCACCTTCTGGTGCAGCAATAGCACACTCTGGCTCCATAAATCCATGCTCTTGATGTGGTGTTTTATACTTCCTAGTTACAACATATTTAGAATTTTTTATTGCTTCATCTGCATTTCCTCTAACAAGACTAGCTCTTGCCATAATATTTCCATCTTTATGAATTAGTGGTGCATCTCCATGAAGTGCATCTTGTGGTGAAGTAATAGGTGTAAGTTCTGTATAATCTACTTCAACTAAACTACATACTTCATCTAAAGTCTCCTTATGATTTGTAGCAACAAGAGCAATACAATCACCAACATATCTTGTTATTTCACCTTCACCAATCATAACATCCCAATCTTTTTTCATATGCCCTATAACATTATCTGGAACATCTTTTTTTAATAAAATCCTTACACAATCTTGATGTTCTAGAGCTTTACTAATATCAATTTTATTTACCATTGCTCTTGGATATTTTGAACGTACAGCTTTAGCATAAATCATCCCCGGCAAATAAAGGTCATCTACAAATTTACCTGTTCCATTAACTTTTTCAGCAACATCAGGTCTTTTATATCTTTGATTCATGTGTAATTCTTTTGGCTCTTCAGGTATTTCAAGATTTTCTCTAAAAAATCTTGCAGCCATTAAAATTGCTTCTTCAATTTTTTTATAACCTGTACAACGACATATATTTCCTCTTATAGCTTTTTTGACTTCATCTAAACTTGGATTGTTATTGATATCTAAAAGTGATTTTGCAGCAATAACCATTCCAGGAATACAGAAGCCACACTGAACAGCACCAGCCTCTGCAAAACAATGTTCATAAACGCTTTTTTCTCTTTCTGTGAGACCTTCAACTGTTATTATCTTTTTGCCTTCAAATTTTGAAACCTTTTGCACACATGCCTTGAATTTTTTACCATCAACCAAAACTGTACAGGTACCACAAGCTCCTTCACTACACCCATCTTTTACTGAAGTAAATCTTAAATCATCTCTTAAAAACGATAATAATTTCTTATCTTCAGTGGTTGTATAATCTTTCCCATTTACATTTATAGTATACATATTTCCCTCCCATGTTTTTCCATTTCTTTATTTTTATTATAAAAAAATAAAAAAACAACATCAAATTATTCCTTAAAAGAACTTGATGTTGTTTCATTTAATTTTATCTAGATTCTTGAAAAATATTATAAAAATGACTTACTGCATATTCCTTTATATCTTTTTCATATTTTTCATACTTCTTTAAAAACTCTTTTCCTTTCTGTGATAAGACTGTCTTTCCTCCACGTCTTCCACCATGTCTTCTTTCCACAACACTATATCCTAATGCTTCTTCCATTTCATTAATCATACTCCAAGCTTTGCCACATGAAAGCGCCATATATTTACATGCACCTTTTACTGACTGTGTCTCTTCTATAAGTATAAGTAAAAGCTTTGCCCTAGAATTAAAAAAAGCAAATTCCTTTTCTATGCTTATCCTAATAAACGGATGTAAAAGTTCTTCATTATGTAAATGTACAAGTTCATCTATCCTTTCAATTCTTTCTACATCTAATAAAATTCCCTCATCATTTACTTCTAAGTAATCTTTTTCTGTGATTAGCTCTTTTATTGCTCCTCTCATACCCTCCTTACCATCATATGCAAGTATTTTAGGTATAAGCGAGCAATCCAAAAGAAGTGGATGCCCTGTACGACCTTGGTATGATGGAATAACCAACTCCTTGTCCATTTCAATAAGATTTTTTATCGTATTAGAATTATACATAGGAACTGTAACAGGTGTAAAAACAACTTTTTTACACTTATCCTTTAAAAAATCAAGCCCAATCTTTGCAGAATATAATTTATCTGAATTCTCAAATTTTTCATTTCTCAAAAATACTACTCCATAATCTACAAGATGTTGTTCAATTTCAACAGACTGAAAACCTGTTATAACAACAATAGGAGAAATACCAGCTTGCTGAAAAGTTAAAACTAACCTTTTTATTATTGAAATAGAACCAATTTTAAGCAAAGGAGATACTTTATAACTTGTATTTCCAGCCGCTACAATTATTCCGCCTATATTATCCATTTTTACCTCCATTTAACATATCTTTTAAATAAAATGCTATCACCTTAAATTCTATATGTCAATATTAACCACTCTTTATAAAATACTATTTGCTATTACTACAAAACTATTTCATAATATATAAAAACCATCTATGATTTACATAAAAGAAAAAGACAGACCGTTGTCTGCCTTAATAAATATTAGTTAATATTTATTTTTTCTATAAAAATATTTGTAGACATTATAATTTATTTTAACCTTATCAACATACTTTTTTGTTTCAGCAAATGGTATATACGTTAATACATCCCCATCAGGTGAATATCTTTCATCTTTAAGCCATTTAGTTACATGACCGCTTCCTGCATTATATGCAGCTAAAATAAGGTCTAAACTCCCAAATTCACCTTCAAGATTTTTAAGATACCAACATCCAAATCTTATATTTATTTCTTCATCAAAAAGCATATCCGGAGTAAAATCTTCTACCCCAATTTCTTCTGCAACCCATTCACCAGTACTATCCATAATCTGCATTAATCCTTTAGCTCCTCTATTCGATTCTGCTTTAGGCTCAAAATTACTTTCTCCTTTAATTACCGATAGCACCAATAACGGATCTACACCGTATTCCACACTATATTTATCTACATATTCTTTATATTTGTATGGAAAGAAAAAATTCTTCACTCCACATCTTGTTATAAAAAACATCGTTACTGCAACTAAAACTACCACTAATAATTTTTTATAATCCATTTTATATCCCTACTTTATATTGCTTTTAAAAACTCTATAAGTGATTCAACCTGCACCTTAGTCTTCAGTAAAGTATCATTATTTTCAATAATAATATTAGCAAAATCTTTCTTTCTCTCTAAAGGCATTTGTGCATTTATTCTATTTATAGCATCTTCTCTAGATAAAGAATCTCTACTTCTCACTCTTTGAAGTTGTGTATTTGAATCTACCCAAACTAAAATAACATAATCCATCTCTTTATGCAAATCATTTTCTATTAAAGTAGGTGCATCAACTATTACCTTTTTTTCGCCTTTTTTCTCTAATTCTTTTAATTCATCTTCTATTTCTCTTATTATATAAGGTAGAATCAAAGCCTCATACTTAATTCTTTGTTTAGGAAATCTAAATATATGATTTCCAAATTCTTTACGACGGAATTGGCCTCTCCAATCGAAAAACCCAACTCCAAAGTCTATCTTTACTTTCTCTAAAATCTCAGGATATTTTTCTAAAACGCTTTTAGCTATAATATCTGCATCAATTATAGGAAAACCAGCTTCTTTTAGCATTGCAGATACAGTACTCTTCCCAGAGCCAATACCACCTGTTAATCCTATCTTAATCATATTTACCCCCTATTTAGCTTCATACCATGTATTTCCTATATTAGTATCTACCTCTAAAGTAACAGCCATCTTAAGTACATTTTCCATCTCTTCTTTTACTAAAGCTTTAACTACTTCTAACTCATTTTCTTTAACATTTAAAATAAGTTCATCGTGTACTTGTAATATTATTTCACTATCTAAATTCTCTTTCTTTATTCTATTATAAACCTTAACCATAGCTAGCTTTATAATATCTGCAGCACTACCTTGAATTGGAGCATTCATAGCTAATCTTTCACCTAAAGCTTTAACAATTTTATTAGAAGATTTAATTTCCGGTATAAATCTTCTTCTATTTAAGATAGTTAGAACATACCCTTTTTCTTTAGCTTCTTCTTTAGCACTTTCTAAATAACCTTTTATCTTTGGATATCTATCAAAATATATCTCCATATATTCTGATGCTTCTTTTTTAGTTATTTTTAAATCTTGTGAAAGACTAAAATCACTTATTCCATAAACTATTCCAAAGTTTACAGCCTTAGCTCTACTTCTCATAAGTGATGTAACTTCCTCAACTGGTACTTTAAATACTTCTGATGCAGTCTTTGTATGAATATCTGAGTGATGATTAAATGCATCTATCATATTTTGATCACCAGACATATGAGCAAGTACTCTAAGTTCTATTTGAGAATAGTCGCAAGATAATAAAACATCTGTATCTTCCTTAGGAATAAATACCTTTCTTATCTCTCTTCCCATCTCATATTTAACAGGTATATTTTGAAGGTTAGGTTCTGTACTTGAAAGTCTACCTGTTGTTGTAACAGTTTGATTGAAGCTTGAATGTATAGCTCCATCTTGATCTATTACATTTTTTAAGCCTTCTACATATGTAGAGTTTAACTTTGTTATTTGTCTATAGTAAATTATCTTTGGAATAACTTCATGCTTATCCATTAGCTTTTCTAAAACTTCTGCATTAGTTGAATAACCAGTTTTTGTTTTCTTAATCACAGGTAAATCTAATTTTTCAAAAAGAATTTTACCTAGTTGCTTTGGTGAGTTAATATTAAACTCCTCTTCACAGAGTTCAAATATCTCTTTTTCAGTTCTTGCTATCTCCTCTTTAAATTTAATAGCAAGTTCATCAAGTTTTTCTCTATTAACCTTAAATCCAACAGCTTCCATACTAGAAAGAATAAATATTAATGGATGTTCAACATCATAATAAAGCTCATCCATATCTTCTTTCGAAATTCTTTCTTTTAAATAAGAATATAGTTCTTTCATATTAGATACTGCAGTACAGACTAAAGTATCTCCTTCACCTTTAACTTCTTTACCTAAATACTCATTAATTAAAGTTACTAATGGATATTCACTTCTAGCTGAATCTATTAAATATGCAGCTATTGCAGTATCAAAGATATATTCTTTAATATCTATTCCAAGTTTAGTTAATGTTGTTACAAGATTTTTACCATCATGTATTACTTTAGTTATCTTATCATTTTCCATAAAATTCTTTAACAACCTAGTAGATTCTTCAGGATTCTCCATAGAAATCAACTTCATATCAATAAGATACGTTTTTTCACCATAACTTAAATATATTTTATCTAATTCCATTTTAGAATAAATATTACCGTCATTTAATTTATAACTAATAAAAGCAATCTCTTTTTCTTCCTTTAAAATACTCTTTAATAATTCTACATTATTTACTTCAGTTATCTCTATTTTTTCTTCTTCTGATTCACCTTCAATATCATCACCTGGTAGTTTAGCAAGTAATGATTTCATTTGAAGTTTAAAGAACATTTTTTTAAGTTCTTCCCTATTATATGAGTCTTGACTCTTTATATCATCTAAATCAAACTCTATAGGAACCTCTGTCATTATAGTAGCTAACTTTTTACTAAAAATCGCTTGCTCACTATATGTTTCTAAGTTTTCCTTTAACTTCTTACCACTAATTTCATCTATATTAGAAAGTACTCCTTCCATAGATCCATAAGTTGCTATAAGCTTAAAAGCAGTCTTCTCTCCTACCCCTGGTACTCCTGGTATATTATCTGACTTATCACCCATAAGACCTTTAACATCTATGTATTGAGTAGGCGTTACTCCAAATTCATCTATAAAAGCTTTTTCATCATATACAGCTGTTTCAGTAACACCTTTCTTAGTTATTACAACTTTTATGTTATTAGTAGCTAATTGAAGAGCATCTCTATCCCCTGTTACTATAAATACTTCTATATTATTTTTCTCAGCAAACTTTGCTAAAGTTCCTATAATATCATCTGCTTCAAATCCATCTATCTCATAAATATTTACTGCTAATAGATTAAGTACTTCTTTAATTATAGGGAACTGTTCCCCTAGCTCTGGAGGCATCTTCTTTCTACCCGCTTTATACTCTTCATATTCCTTATGTCTAAATGTTGGAGCTTTTCTATCAAAAGCAGCAACTATATAATCAGGCTTTATCTCTTCTTTCATTTTAAATAACATATTTGTAAATCCGTAAACAGCATTGGTATGAACACCTTCTGTAGTAGTTAATGGTGGTATGGCATAAAATGCTCTATTCATTAAACTGTTTGAATCTAAAATCAGTAATCTTTCCATATCTTCCTCCAGTAGTTTCTTATTTATAAGATTCATTATACTATTTTTTTATTATATTTACTAATGATATCCATAACAAATAATTTAAAACTATATTTTAAAATATACTTAATTGTAGTTCTTCTGATAATTCTTTTAATATACGTATTCCACCAATACTGTTACCCTTTTTATCAAGTGATGGTCCATATATACCTATTCCAAATCTTCTAGGAACTGAAGCTAGTATTCCTCCACCAACTCCTGACTTAGCTGGTATTCCAACTTGAACTGCAAACTCTCCTGAGGCATCATACATACCACATGTAACCATAATAGTTTTTACTATTCTACATACTTCTCTAGACATTAGAACCTCATTGCTCCATGGAGTTATACCATCATTAGCTATAACAGCTCCAAATCTTGCTAAATCCCTAGCTGTAACCTCTATAGAACATTGTTTGAAATAAAGATCTAATACTTCCTCTACGTCACCTTCTAATATTCCATTGCTCTTTATAAAGTAGGCTAAAGATCTATTTCTATCTCCTGTTTTCTTTTCACTTTCATAAATTTCTTGATTTATATTTATATCTTCATTGTTTGTAGCTCTTCTAATAAAATTTAAAATTCTTTCAAGCTTTCTTTCCTCTGTTTCACCATATATTAAAGATGTTGTAACAATAGCTCCTGCATTAATCATAGGATTATACGGCTTTTCATCTCTAATTTCAAGATTTACTATACTATTAAAGCCCATCCCAGTTGGTTCAACATTAACTTTTTTAAATACTGCATCTTTGCCATTATCACTAAGTGCTATGATAAGTCCTACAACCTTAGAAATACTTTGGATAGTGAATTTCACATTACTTTCTCCAGCCCAGTATTCCTCGTTATTTTTAATATCTACAACACATATTCCTAAATCATCCTTATTTGCCTTTAAAAGCGCTGGTATATATGAAGCTACTAGCCCTTCTTCTGTATATTTTTTATTTTTATCAACTAAATTCACTAATAAATTTTTCATTTGCTTTCTCCTCTTTACTATTCTTGTAGTAATTATTATATTTATAATAATCAATTCTTACAAGGTAATAAACTGATTAACAATAATTTTTTATGTAAATTCGTAAAATTTTATTATTTCTATTTAACTATGATATAATAATAAATAAATTACTAAAATTTAGGAGGACACACTATGAATAATGATTTATTAAGAAAATACGCAAAACTTGCAGTTAAAACTGGAGTAAATATTCAAAATGGTGATACCCTTGTAATAAATTCACCAATAGAAACTGCTGAATTTGCTAGACTGATAACTGAAGAAGCTTACAAATCAGGTGCTAAAGATGTAGTAGTTCACTATGGCGACCAACAACTTACTAAGATCAAGCTTGAAAATAGCTCTATTGAAACTATTTCTAATGTTCCTGAATGGTTTGGTGAAAGCTATAACTACTATTCAAGAATTGGTGCTTGTTTTATTTCTATTTCTGCTAATGATCCTGATGGATTAAAAGGGATTTCTGTAGATAAAATAGGTGCTCATCAGAAAGCTAGAAGTCTTGCTTTAAAGGAATACTATGAAAACTCTATGAGTAATAAAAATCGTTGGTGTGTATTATCTTACCCAACAATGCCATGGGCTAAAAAAGTATTCCCTAACTTATCAGATGATGAAGCTTTTGAAAAATTATTTAAAGCTATATTAGATGCTAGTAGAGTAACTACTGAAGATCCAATAAAAGCTTGGGATGAACATAATGCTGAACTTAAAAAGAATCTTGATTTCTTAAATTCAAAGAATTTTAAAAGCCTTACTTTAACTAATTCTAAAGGAACTAATTTAACTGTAGAACTACCTTATAACCATACATGGGCTGGCGGATTAGAAGAAAGTGCTTCAGGAATTGGCTTTAATGCAAACATACCTACAGAAGAAGCTTTTACTCTTCCAAAGAAAGATGGCGTTAATGGTATAGTTTACTCTTCTAAGCCTTTAAGCTATGGTGGTAATTTAATAGATAATTTCTCTATTACTTTTAAAGATGGTAAAGTTATAGATTTTACTGCCGAAGAGGGATATGAAGTATTAAAACAAATGTTAGATAGTGATGAAGGAGCTAAATACTTAGGTGAAGTTGCCCTTGTTCCTTATGATTCACCTATTTCAAATTCTAACCTAATATTCTACAATACATTATTTGATGAAAATGCAGCATGCCATCTTGCTTTTGGTAAAGCATATCCTTGCTTTAAAGATGCTGACACTTTAACTAAAGAAGAGTTAGAAGAAAGAGGAACTAATGAATCTAATATTCACGTTGATTTTATGATTGGAACAGAAGATTTATCTATTACAGGATTAACTGAATCTGGTGAAGTTATACAAGTTTTTAAAAATGGAAATTGGGCGTTTTAATCAGTTAATTAATAGTTAAAAATTAAGAATTAACGAAAAATGACTCTTCAGCTTCTTAAATATAAAATACCCTGTCTCACATTTAGACAGGGTATTTTAATAAGTTAACTCTATTTTACTTTTTTATTTTCGCTTTTATTTCTTTCTTTTATTATTTTATCTTCTAACGCATTTATTGTATTATCAAGCTTCTTTTTAATCTTTTTCTTAGCTGTTAATGATTGAAATACAAATCCAATCTTATTCATAATTCCATAAAGATCTTGACTTTCAGTTAATATTATCTCTGTACAATCATCTCCAGCATCTTTAAATTCATATCTTCCTGTATACTTAGAGCTAAGAAACATAGTTCTTGTTTCATAAACCTCATTTTTTATATAATCTGTAACGGATGTTTCCATATAAATATCTCCGCTTTTTGTTTTTCTTGCAACTCTTTTACTCTTTGCCCCTATTGGATTTTCTTCATTAAATTTATTAAAAGGTTCTTTAGCTAATTGTATAAAATTATCAAAAACTTCTTCTAATGGATATGCTATAACTGTACTTACTGTAAATTTGCTCATTTTAATCAACCTACCTTATAAATCTTTACATAATGTATTATGACAGAAAATTCAACAAAAATCTATAAACAAAGTGTAAATAATTACAAATGACAAATAGTAAATATAAATCAATTTACTATTTGCCATTCTGATAATATTCCTTAAGCTTGTGCCTCTGGTTTTCTTGGTTTATCTCTTCCAAGTTTTCTTGATTCTTTTGAATACCCTATCTCATTAGCAGTTTCTACTTTCATTTCTTTTAGTTCTGCTTTAGTCTTTTTCCCAGCTTTTTTATTATCTTTTGAATTTTTATTATTTTTGTGTGCCATAACTTTCTCCTTTGTTTTATAAAATAGATTTCCATAATATTTTATGTAGTATATATTTTTTTATAATTATTTAACAAAAGAAAGTTTTATTAATATAAAAAAAGTGAGAATATTATTCTCACTAATCCATTTCTTTATAATCTACATCTATAACTTTTTCATTTTCGTTATAATAATCTGCTTGTACATTAGAACTTTCATAAACTGTTTCAGTTCCATTTTGATTATTTGAACCTTTATTTTTATTATTAAAGTATTTTCTAAACTTTACTACTATATATATTATTAACCCACCTACTAATAGATATGGTACTATACTAATGAATAACCAAGATATTGCAAAAAATATAGCTAATCCTATTCCAGTAAATATTATAGATTTAAACGTACTATTCATTACATCAACCTCAATCCTAAATTTTATTTTCTATGCTATTATACTATTATTTTTATATCTTTGCAAGATATGAGTTATTTTTTATTTTTTAAAGCAGTTGTTATTACCCTTTACCTTTATCATAATTATAATTATATTTAAAATTAATTTTACCTTAATAATAGTATATGTTCTAAATAAATACATATAAGAATAAGTTTTAATAAGTCTACTTATTATGGAGGTAAAAATGAAATACTTTAAATTTATTATAATAACTATTCTTATTTTATCATTACAAGGATGTATGTTTGATAATCCAAGATACTTAAATTTTAAATCTAAACCTAATGATTATTATTATTCAAGCTTAATATATAAAAACTTAAAAATCAATGAACCTTTTACATTAAAGGTATTTGATACAGATTTCTACAAATATTATACTGTAGATGAAGAAGATAAAGATATTCTTCTAAACTTTTTCGAATCTTTAAATAATGATAATTACCTAACTGACTTAGAAACAACTGACAAAGCAAAATATGAACTCTGTATAGAATTTGCACATGAAAAATTTATAATAAATGTATATGATACCTCTTCCATTACCCTTTATCCTTGGGATGGAAATTTTGAAGAGGATAAAATATCTATGAAAGGTGTTTCAACTTATAATAACCTTTATTCATTTTGCTCTTATATAGTAAATAAATCACACCAAAGAGATAATAACTAAACCATGTTATTTAATTTTTATATTATTATATTAATAGGTGATACTACGAAAATTAGTATCACCTATTTTTTATTTTTTAAGTCATTTAATAATTCAAAAATCCTCTTATTTTTTAAAGGATGTATTGCATATGGAGCAATTTCATTTAGTGGCTCTAAAACAAATTCTCTTAGATGCATTTGTGGATGAGGTATTATTATAAATTCATCATTACTAACTATGTCATCAAAAAGTATTATATCTAGATCAATTGTTCTAGGTCCCCATCTTAACTCTCTAACTCTATCTAACTCTTTTTCAATTCTTAAAAGTTCTTTCATCAACTCTTTAGGTGTTAGAAGTGTTTCAACTCCTATTGCAGTATTTAAAAAATCATCTTGTTCTTCATAACCCCATGGCTTTGTATCTATTATTTCAGCTTCTTTTATAACTTCAACATGTTTAATTTCTGCTATTTTAACTATAGCATCTTCTATATACTTCTTTTTATCTCCTATATTGCTTCCTAATGCTATATAAGCAACGCTTCTCTTTCTTGTAGTTTCTACAGCTGCATAATCTAAATGTCTATTTATAGGTGCCCATGGCTTTTTTAATAATACTTTAACTTCATTTACAATTTTATATTCTTCCAAAACAAACTTTGCAATTTTATCTACTACAGTTTCAATCAAATCACAGCTCTCTTCTTGAAAAAGCTTTTCTACCTTATGACAAAGCTCTCCATAATGAACCGACTTAGTTAAATCATTACTAACAGCACTTTCCTTAAAATCTAAAGATAACTCTAATGAAAGAATAAACTTCTGTCCTAATACTTTTTCTTCTTTAAATACTCCATGATTTGCAAAAATTTCAATATCTTTTAAATATACTTTATCCATCATCTTACCCTACTTTGCCTTAATAATTTTATCAGTCATAACTGCCGCTCTCTTATTTTCAAGAACATCATGTACTCTAATAAATTCGCAGCCCTTCATTATTCCAATTACAGTTGTGGCTATTGTTCCTTCTACTCTTTCATTTACCGGAAGATTTAATGTTAATCCTATCATTGACTTTCTAGATGTACCTAAAAGAACTGGATATCCTAACTCCTTAAGTTTATCAACATTATTCATAACAGAAAGATTCTCTTCATAAGTCTTAGCAAATCCTATTCCTGGATCTAAAATTATATTTTCATTTTTAACTCCAGCTTCTAATGCAAGATTTATACTTTCCTTTAAATCTTCTAAAACATCTTCCATAAGATTTTTATAAGGCTTCTCTTCTCTATTATGCATCAATATACAAGGTACTTTATACTTTGCAGCAACTTTTGCCATGTCTTTATCTTTTTTAAATCCCCATACATCATTTATTATATCAGCACCTGCTTTTATTGCAGCTTCTGCTGTTTTACTCTTATATGTATCAATAGATATTGTTATATCTAAATTTTCCTTTATAGCTTTTATTATAGGCACTACTCTTTCTATTTCTTCATCTTCAGTTACATATAAAGCTCCTGGTCTAGTGGACTCTCCACCTATATCTATTATATCAGCTCCAGCATCTACAAGTTCTTTAGCATGCTTTACTGCCTCTTCCACTTCATTATATTTACCACCATCTGAGAAAGAATCTGGTGTTACATTAAGAATTCCCATAATATATGTTCTTTCTCCTAGATTAAATTCTTTATTTCCTATTTTCATAATACAACCCCTTTACTTTAGTTGACAGTTAATGATTAAGAATTACTAGTTAGTAATTGATTTTTAAGTTTTTCTTTTCGTCACTCCAATAGCAATCATTTATTGCTTTGCAGTTAAAGCATTCTCTTGAAAGTTTATCACTTCTGTATATTATTAAGCTTAGTTCGTCATCAGCCTCTTTACGGTGATTTTGGATAGATTTTATTATTATATTTTTCTCTTCTTCTGTAAAATCTATTTTTTTTAATATTTCTTTACTCAACTCAACACTTGCGATATGATGAGGAATTCCTTCCTCGTATTGCTTCACTCTTCCTATATCATGTAATAAACCTATAGCATATATTAACTCTTTAGAGTATGGTAATCCTTTTTCTAAAACCATAATATATGCAATTCTAGCCATATCAATAAAATGTTTTAAATCATGTCTACAAAACTCTCTCTTTTCTTCATACTTCAAAAGTTTTTCTAAGTTTTCTTTATATAAAGTATTATTTAAAATATCATTTACCTTTTTCAAAACAACCTCCCTAACTCTTAATTAATCCAAGTGTTTCTTTTCTTAAGTTTAAATCTTCTTTAAATACACCTCTATATGTTGTTGTAATAGTTTTAGCTCCAGGTTTTTTAACACCTCTCATAGTCATACACATATGCTCACCTTCAATTACAACCATAGCTCCTTTAGCATTTAAATTATCCATTATAGCATCTGCTATTTCTGATGTTAATCTTTCTTGTAACTGTGGTTTTTTAGAATAAAGCTCAACAGTTCTTGCAAGCTTTGAAAGTCCTGCAACTCTTCCATTTGGTATATATGCTATATGTGCCTTTCCATAAAAAGGTACTAAGTGATGCTCGCACATAGAAAAGAAAGTAATATCTTTTTCTATTACAAGATCATCGTTATCAACTTCAAAAGTTTTTGATAAAATCTCCTTTGCATCTTTCCCTAGTCCTCCAAATATTTCTTCATACATTCTAGCTATTCTATCTGGAGTTTCTAAAAGCCCTTCTCTATTTACATCTTCACCTATACCTTCTAATATAAGCCTAGCACCTTCTAATATCTTTTCTCTATCCATTTAATTTTCCTCCCTAATACCTATATACTCTTCATAAGCTTTTCTAACTTTTTCTGTAACTCTATTTCTAAATTTACAACCTTCGATTTCTGAAACTTTAATTACTCCTACAAGTGAATTAGTTAGAAATACTTCATCAGCATTTAGCAATTCTTCTTTAGATATTTCCTTTTCATAAACTTTAAAATTATCTATTACATATTTTCTTATAATACCACTTAATAAACCACATTTTTCAGAAGGCGTGTAAATTTTATTATCTTTAACTATAAAAACATTTGTAGTAGATCCTTCTGATAACTTATTATTTTCATTTAAAAAAAGCACCTCATTATATTCTTCTTTTTGTGCCTTTTCATATTCTAATAAATTATCCAGATAATTAATAGATTTAATATAAGTTAAACATGATTTACTATTTCTTATATTATTTGATAATTTAACTTTAAATCCTTGTTCATAATTTTCAGCTTTATATTTAATCTCTCTAGTAGAAAAAATTATATTTTTCTCAGTAACAACTATTTTTAACGCTAAGTTGTCTAGTTTGTACTCATTTATTTTTTCTAAAACCATATCTGAAGTTATATGGCCTCCTAAAGACAACTTTGTAATTCCATCATTTAATCTTTCAATATGCTCATTCAAAAAATGTGGCTTACCTTTTAATAATATCGTTTCAAATACTCCTCTTCCAAAGAATATTCCAGTATCTATTAAAGCCTTATCATCATTAAAAATTATTTTTCTCACTATAACACCTTCATTAATGCTTTTGCTTTATCTAGTGTTTCCTCATATTCGTCCTCTTCAATAGAATCATAAGTTATTCCTCCACCAACACCAAAGTAAGCTTTATTCTCTTTCTTTATAATAGTTCTTATAGCAATATTAAAATCAGAATTTCCCCTAAAATCAAAATATCCTATACATCCTGTATAAATATTTCTCTTTAACATCTCTAACTCTTCAATTATTTCCATAGCTCTTATTTTAGGAGTACCTGTAATAGATCCCCCTGGAAAACACTCTCTTATAAATTTAACTTCCGATATTTCATCCTTCAATTCTCCTTCTATTGTTGAAACAAGATGAAACACTGTAGCATATTCTTCTAATTTAAATAACTCAGTGACCTTTACCGTATGTGGCTTACACACCTTACTAAAATCATTTCTCTCTAAGTCTACTACCATCAATAGCTCTGCTTTATCTTTTTCACTATTAATTAATGCTTCCTTATTTAATAAGTCTTCCTTTTTATCTTTCCCTCTAGGTCTTGTCCCTTTAATAGGTCTAGTATGGGCTTTTCTATCTTTAATTTGAATAAATCGCTCTGGTGATGACGATATTATTTGAAAATCATCATAATTTGCAAATACCGAAAACGGTGCTTTATTTATCTCTCTCAAATTTTTATAAATATTAATAGCATCTTCATTAGACTCACAAAAAAATCTTTGAGTCATATTCGCTATATATACATCTCCACTTCTTATATACTCTTTTAGTTTCTTAATTTTATCAATATATTCTTCTTTTGAAAAATTTGAGTAAAATTTATTATCTATTTTTTTATCAACAACTTGCTCATTATATAAATCTTCTGATTTATATATCTTATCAAATTTATATATCTTGTCTATTATAATATTAATACTTTCAGTAGAATCTTCTTTTATACCTAAAGCAGTTATATATTTTTTATTATTCATATGATCAAATATTATTATATTATCATAGAATTTGAATCTTATATCTGGAATTTTAAAATCTTCTTTTGAAAAATCTTGAATATCTTCAATTATTCTTCCCGCATCATAAGAAATATACCCAATAGTACCACCGACTAAAGGTAATTCTATATCGTATTTAAAGCTATATTTTTTTATTAATTCTTCTAATACTAAAAAAGGATCTCCTTTAACTTTTTCTCCATTAACATAGGAATTTTCACCATAAGCTTCGAATGTCAAAAATGAATTTAATCCTATAAATGAGTACTTTGATAAATCCTTATCTTCCTTTGAACTATCAAGTAATATACTATTATTATCTTTAACGCAATTATAAACTTCAAATACATTCAAATCCGTTGAAAACTCTTCTATCTTAAACTTCATCTATTAACCTCTCTTTTTATAGTTTTTACATATATCTATAAAATTTTTTAACATAGTGTGTCCATCTTCAGTCATCTCTGCTTCTGGATGGAACTGCAACCCATAAATATGATAATCTCTATGTCTAATCCCCATAATTACATCATCTTCTGTCTTACTAGTAATCTCTAAACAACTTGGAAAACTTTCATTATCTACAATAAGCGAGTGATATCTAGTAACTCTTAATGGACTTTTTACATTTTTAAAAATCTTTTCCCCACTATGTACTATATAGCTTATTTTCCCATGTACTGGTTCTTTACCTTTAATTATATTTCCTCCAAAATAATGTCCTATACATTGATGTCCAAGGCATATCCCTAATATTGGTACTTCACTTTTGAACCTATCAATAATATTTAAGCTTAATCCTGCATCTTTAGGCGCTTTAGGTCCCGGAGAAATTATTATTCCTTCTAAACCCATATCTTCTATTTCTTTTAATGTTATTTTATCATTTCTATATACTACAACTTCTTCGTTAAGTTCTTCAAAATATCTTATAAGATTATAAACAAAAGAGTCATAATTATCTATCATTAAAAACATAAATTCCTCCAAATTCTTCGCCATTATTTTATCTTTTATGCTAAAATAAATAATGAATAAATTATATCATAGCTTTCTATGACAAAAAACAATTACTTGAAAGGAGATTACAGTAATTATGGTAAAATGTGATTTTCACACTCATTCAACAGCTTCAGACGGCTCATTTTCTCCATCAGAAGTAGTAAAAAAATCTTTTGATAAGGGAGTTAAATATTTAGCATTAACAGACCATGATACATTAACTGGTATAGATGAGGCTAAAAATATGGCAGAGAGTTTAGGAATGACTTTTATTCCTGGAATAGAGCTTTCTACTTCTCATAATAAAGAAACTGTTCACCTTCTTGGCTTTTTTAAAGGTGATGATTATAAAGATACTGAACTAAATAATTTTTTACAAGAATTAAAAGATAAGCGTATAAGAAGAGCAGAAGAAATAGTAGCTAGACTTAAAAAATTTAATAACATCGAAATTAAAGTAGAAGATGTTTTAAAAAATGGAAAAGATACTATTGCTAGACCTCATATAGCTAAAACTATTATCGAAGCTGGTTATCCTTATGATTATGACTATATATTTAAAAACTTTATAGGTGATGATTGCCCAGCCTATATTCCAGCTAATAAAATGTCTACAGAAGAAGGAATATCTCTTTTAAGAAAATATAATGCTAAAGTATTCTTAGCACATCCTGTTTTACTAAAAAAAATATCAGTCAATGATATTTTACCTCTTGGTATAGATGGTCTTGAAGCAGTATATGCATTAAATACTCCTGATGAAGAAAAAAAATTCAGAAAGTTTGCAAACAAAAATAACTTACTAATTTCTTGTGGCTCTGACTCTCATGGTATGGAAGAGGATAATGGACATGGTTCATTAGGCTCTATGTCACTTGATGAGGAAAGCTTAGAGAAATTCATTAATTCAGTAAAATAAATAAAAGCTAGAAGAGAAAAATCTTCTAGCTTTTATCTTTATTATTTAATCTCTCTTTATCACCTAACTACGCTTTAGTATTAGTTATTGAGATAATTTATATTCCTAGTTCTACTAAAACACTAAGTTTATGAAGGTAGTTTTAAGATTTCTTTATTTTTCAATTAAGAAAGTTTTGTACCCTCTCATTGTTTCGTAGATATCTACCTTGCTTGAAACTTCCCATGGTGCATGCATATTTTGAAGTGCTACTCCACAATCAATAACTTCCATATTGTACTCTGCTAAAATATAAGCAATAGTACCTCCGCCACCTTGGTCTACTTTTCCAAGTTCAGCTGTTTGATAAGCTATATTATTTTTATCCATTATATTTCTAAGCCAAGCTATAAACTCTGGATTTGCATCATTACATCCTGATTTACCTCTTGCTCCAGTATACTTGCTAAATACTAGCCCTCTTCCAAAGTAAGCAGTATTTTTTCTTTCATAAGCAGAAGCGTAATTAGGATCAAAAGCAGCTGTTACATCTGCTGATAACATAGCTGAATTAGATAAAGCACGTCTTAGTTTTAGTTCTGAATATTGTCCCAATCTATCCATTATTTCAGCTACTGCATTTTCAAAAAATCTAGAATGCATTCCTGTAGCCCCTTGACTACCTACTTCTTCTTTATCAACTAGTAATATAACAGAAGTTTTTTCTACTTTATCTAAATCTAATAAAGCCATAAGAGAAGTATATGCACATATTCTATCATCTTGTCCATATGCCATTACCATACTTCTATCTAAACCTAAATCTCTTGCTTTTCCAGCAGGTACTACTTCTATTTCAGCAGATATAAAGTCCTCTTCTTCAAAATCATATTTATCCTTAAGTAGTTTCAATATATTTGCTTTTACAGCATCATTTTCTTTTCCTTCTAGAGGAATATTTCCTACAAGAACATTTAAATCTTCACCATGAATAACTTCATTTGCTTTCTTTTGAAGTTGTTCTCCAGACAGATGAACTAAAAGATCTGATATTCCTACTACAGGATCGTTATCATCTTCTCCTATTACTACATCTATCTTTGTTCCGTCTTTTTTAACTACAACTCCATGAATTGCTAAAGGTAAAGCTATCCATTGATACTTTTTGATACCTCCATAATAGTGAGTATCCATTAAAGCCATTTGACCATCTTCATATAAAGTATGTTGTTTTAAATCTAATCTAGGTGAATCTACGTGAGAACCTATTATTCTCATACCATTTTCTATTGGTTCATTACCGATTAAGAATAGTACTAAAGCCTTATCTTTATTATTCAAATAAACCTTATCTCCACTTTTTAAAGTTTCACCATTCTTAATTACTAAATTTAAATCCTTATAACCTTTTTCTTCTGCTAATCTTATAGCTTCCAAAACTGATTCTCTTTCTGTTTTACATACTGACATATAATTTTTATAGCCCTCACAGAAATTAAAAATGTCTAGTCTTCCTTTTTCATCAAATTTTAACCATGCATTTTTAGTTTTTTCTTCACTCATTTTTATACCCCCATTTAATTTTAATTGCTATCTTTAGCCATTCTACTTTCTATTATATCTACAGGTGTTACATCAGACATTAATGAATGTCTATAGTTAACAGCTGCAGCTTCAATAATAACAGCAATATTTCTTCCTGGTCTTATAGGAATTCTCAATTTTCTCACATTTACCCCAAGAATTTCCTGAGCATCTTGGTTAGTTCCTAGTCTATCATAATCTCCATCATCTTTCCAGTGTTCAAAGTGCATTATAAGATTAATACTTTTTGATTGAAGTATTGAACTTACTCCATATAGTGATGGAATATCAATTATTCCTATTCCTCTAACCTCTAACATCCCTATAGTAATTCTTGGTGATGTCCCTATTAATGATCCATCTATCTCTCTTATATCTACTGCATCATCTGTAACAAGTCTATGACCTCTCTTAATAAGCTCTAAAGCAGTTTCACTTTTGCCTATTCCACTTTCTCCTGTTATTAATATTCCAATACCATACACGTCTACTAATACACCATGCAATCTAGTTTCTGGTGCAAATTTGTCAGCTAAATACATTGTCATTTTACTAATAAAATTAGTAGTAACCATATTACTTCTTAATAACCAAGTTTTATTTTTCTTAGCTGCCTTAACAAATTCCTCGTGTGGTTCTAATCCTCTAGTTATTACTATACAATTTGATTTAAAGCTGAAATATTTTTCAACTCTTTTCTTACGTAACTCTGTTTGCATAGCATCTAGAAAAAACCATTCTGCTTTACCTATTACCTGTAATCTTTCTGGGGCAAAATAGTTATAAAATCCAGCCAATTGTAATCCTGGTCGATTAATATCGTTTACTGAAATTTCTACACTTTCATCACCTTGGACTAAAACTTCTAAATCAAAGTCCTTAATTAATTTCTCTACTGCAACTGACATTTTACTCTCCTTAAACTATTGCTTTTTCTTTAATTCAACACCCTCTAATTGAACTCTAAAATTTGCTTTGACATTATCAATATATCTTCTTCTTAGCTTTTGCTGTTCTTCTTTTTCCTCTTCGTTTAATCCTTCTTCTTTACTTTTTTTATATAATTCATTTATTCTTTTTATAACATCATCTATTGGTGCTTTTGTATAATCCATTATATTTTCTTCCTTTCTTCTTGTGTATTTACTCTTATTTTACATTTATTTATCAATATTATCAACTTAGTTAGTTATTTTTATTTTACTCTACTATTTTCTCTATATTTTTATTATTCAACTACTATATATTTAGAATTTCCAGCTCTTCACTCTTCCTTATTTTGTATGTTTTTGTAAAATTTTGTATAATTGTTTTAATTTACATCTTGGCTAGATTTGTTATAATTATTATACAGATGTAATATTTTATCAAAAGGATGTGAAAAAATGAAAACAAAGTCGTTACATAGAAAAATCGAAAGAAATAAAATCTACTTAAATTTTCTTCTTAATTATTTATCTCCAAGTAACATACTTATTATTTACCTTTCTCAAAACTTGGACAAATTAATTTGCAAAAAACAAAAGCGAATCTATATTAAATACAAGAAAAAAACCTCGAAATCTATATCTAAATATAAAGCCGCTTAAATACTATTATTTACTTATGCTAATCTAAATTAAATAAATTCCATAAGACAAAAAGAAAAACACCTCTTAACGAGGTGTTTAATTCTCAAATCATGTCCCGACATGCCGGTCACTTATATACTCACACCTGCAACTCGCAGGTGGGTTTCGCGCAATTTACTTCTGCCATCTTCTAATGTTAAATGAAGCCCGACATCTATAAATCTATTGCAAATCCCGTAAATATAATGTAGGTTGAATATTATAAGCTAAGCGCACATCTCAGGATTTATTATGATTTTATTATATCAAATAAATTTATAAGTTCAATAGGTATTTTAAAATTTATTATTGAAAACTTTATCCAATGTAATCCTTTACCACTTCTTCTATTGATATATCACTATCTTCATTTGTAAATAGAGCCATAAACTGTACATACTCAGCAGTTCTATCCTTCATTTGGAATGCCATAAACTCTCCTGCAATATTAAGCTCTTCTGTTATATCTTCTACTATAGATAAAACTTCGTCATTACAAAAATCATATAAATAAGGTAAGTAATATTCTTTCTCCCATGCTTCACTTGATTCATCTTCACATTCTTCTTTAGCATACGCTTTAGCTGCTGCTAATAAATCCTCATCAAAATCATAATAGAAGTTTACTAATAATAAATCTTTTTCTGATTTTAATATTTCTACATCACCAAGCTCATTTTCCTGTAAAAAACTCACTATTTCATTAACTTTCATTTAAATCCTCCAATTAATAAAGTAATTTTTTATATTCTTTCTTAACCGCTAAGAACTCTTTGTCATCTTCAACAAGATTTAATTCTTCTTTGCCTTCTACATTATCAATTCTAAATACATAAACATCTTCTGACTCTTCATCATCTGCAGGAGCTAATAATAAATATTCTTGCTCTTCTAAGAATATTCTTGCAATAGCTTCAAACTCCACTTTATTTCCTTCTTCATCTAAAAATGTCATAATTTGCTTTTCTTCTTGTTCTAAGTTTTCTTTTTCCATTCTTTTTCTCCTTTAGTTTAATTAATGGTATTATAATAATACAAAACATAAAATACTACAACCATAAAGCTAATCTTCATTAAATATTATTTATTTTACATTCTAATCTTGAATTACAACATTTAGAAATATAGCCTTTTATTTTTCTTTCAGCTGCATCTCTTCGCCTATGTACACATACTAATCTACCACATTTTCTACAATATATATTATATATCTTAACATGCTTTTTAATATATATATCTTCATTTATACTTTTGTAGCTAAATGTTGCTTTACTAGATATTCCACATTTTAAACACATTGATTTAAAGAATTTATTATGTCCATTGCTTAATCCTGTTTTTGTATCACAATAATAATGAAGATATTCATGTATTATTACTTCCCTCACAACTTCCTCTGGATAATTTCCATCTATTAATCTCTTTGCAAAAACAAATTTTATTGGTACTATTGATTCTTTTTCTTTTATATAAAAAAAAGCTCCCATTCTCTTAGTTGCCCTATTTGAAATTTCAACTTTTAAATTAGTAGGATATTCTAATTTTATTCCTATATCAATTAATTCTTCTTTTATCTCTTTTATTGTCCACTTTTTATACATTTATTTCTCCACAATATAATACTTTTAAATAATAACTCATTTTTCAATAATACCATAAAAAAGTAGATTTTAATTTTACAATCTACTTTTCTTTTATAATAAATTATTTTTTACTTCTGTTTAACCTTATAGATACTTAAGGTTAATAATTCTAATAAAATTAACTATAGCTAAAAATAAAATTTTTTCTCATTACTAAATTAATAATATATAAAAAGCTATAAAAAGACTATAATAATAGTTCTTACTTAAAGCTATTTAGAAATGTTAATCCCATCCTAACATTTCTACTATTGCTATAGCTTCTTTAACTGACATATCATTACATTGTTCTAAAATAGAAGAAAGTACATATTTTCGTTTTAAAATTATTGGTCTTGGTAATATATCGTATCTTTTTATATATTTACTCTCCTTAACTACTTCTTCCCTATTTTTATCTAAAATTGTTATCCAATTGTTATGAGATAAAAATAATAAATTCGTATAAGCTTGTTTAAACTCATTAAATTGCTCTAAACTATCTGGCATATATATAACTGGACCTGTATTAATATTCTTAGATAATTCTTCAATATTAGGATATATTACTATCCTCTTAAGCACTTCTAACATTTTATTAATTTCATTAGTACTATATCCTACCCGTGAATTAATTATATTACTTAAACACATCACACTGATAAATGGATTTATTTTTTCATACTTTAAGTTATTTTGTAATTCTTTTTCAATATCTATATTGTTTTCATTAATAATTTTCACAAAACTATTAACACAATTCTTTAATTTTTCAAATTTATCTTTTTCTAAACTAACCAAAATCAACTCATCTTCAGTTTTGGAACCTTCATTAAATTCTTTAATAACATCAATTAAAACCATTTTACTTTTTTTATATATTCCTAGTTTTTCTTGTAAATATCTAATAAAATCTACATAAGAAATCCCTTCAAGCTTTACATTGTCAGGAGCTACTAGTAGGTATTTAATTGGTTTAAATGGAATATTGGCAAACTCATACCAAACCTCTATTAAGTTCATATAGCAACTATCTAAAAGTAACAATTCAATTTTTTTATTTGTCATTTTATATAAATTATAAAATACATTTACTAATCCATCTAAGCTCATTAAATATGGTTTTCCATGTGTAAAATCAGTCATCGCCCCAATAAATCCTGCCCCATGCCCTGATAATACTACCATCACATAATCTGATGGATAATTTTTTATTCCCCACAAAAGAAAATTATAAAGAGTTGTAGGATCAGCCATATTTACATTTTCTAAAACTTCTACTTCATGTGCTCCATTATCATTAAGTAAATATCTTCTTACTCCATGCCATCTATCCTTATGATTTTCATCTATAGTTCCTCTTAACTTTTCAACTAACTCTTCATCAGCTCTTGCCAATTGTACTAATATATTAAAATTTTCTTTTATATTTTCAATCTTAAGTTTTTCTATAACCTTAGTTATTTCAGGCTCTAATTCATTATTACCATTAGCATATATCAATATTGTCCATCTCTCAATATTCATCTTTTCTTACCTTATTAACTTCACTATTACTATCCATAATTATAGAATTACTTGTATTAACACTTTTAACTATAATTTTTTTATCTCTGTACAAATCATATTTTATATTTAATATATAAATTCCATCTTTATCAGTAAAAGTATGACATATTGCTTGCATTTCATTTTCATCATCATAAAAAGCAGCTACTATTGCTCCTTCAATAGGGTTTTTATGATTATCTATAACTTTTCCGTATAATATTATATCTTTTATATCATTTACTTCTATATTATATTTTTTAGTACGTACATACCCCTTATTATTCATTTTTCTAAGCTCTTTAAAACTGGTTATCCCTATAATCTCGTCTATATAACTACAATTATTAAATTTAAAATAATAACTTCCACTCTCATCTGTAATACAACGTCTTATCGGTATCTTTTTATTTCTAATTATATGAAAAAGAACTACAACAGCCCCTTTAACTGGTATATTATCATAAAATATTTTTCCATAAATATTAATCTCTCTATTATATTTATATCTATCTCTTTTTATCTTGATAGTATGTTCTTGACTTAATTCTAGATATATTGGTTTAAGTAATATTTCCCTCCCCATTTTTTCACCTCTTCTCCATTTTTATGATTCAACTTTATTTATAAAGAAAATCCCATAATAAGTTTGCTTCTATTCTTATTATGGGTTTCTGCTTTCTAATTTATATACGTCTATATAATCCTTATAACTACTCATCTATTAGCTTATTAGCTTTAACTGCTTTAATTTTAATCTTCTTATCCTTAAATATTTCATATGGTAAATTAACCATATACTCTCCATCATTATCCGTAAACACATGACAATATCCTATTTCATTTCCATCATCATTTGTATAAAAAACTTTTACTACAGCTTGATCGACTGGATTATTATTATTGTCGTAAACTTTTCCATGTATAATTATATCTTCTACATCTTTAATAATAATATCTTGCACTTGAACTTCAGATTTTTCTTTTATTGATTCATTACTTAAATCTACTTCTACAAACTTTAATGCATATGACATTATATTCCTCCAAATAATATATATCTTTTCTATTCTCTATAATATAATATTAATCTAAACAATAAATGTTACATTTTCAAAGAATATATAATATTTTAGAAAATAATATTATATATTTTTGATAATTAATCTTCTATCTCAACATTTACTTCTATTACATTACTTTTTGTTAACTCTATCTCTCTTATCTCTAATGTTTGTTTATCATCTAAGGTTTCTAAATTTATTTTCTCTTTCATACATTCAATTTTTTTTAAAATATCCTTTACTTCTTGTAATTCTAAAATTACCTTCTCTAATAATTTTTCACAATTAATTAGATTCTCATCTAATAGAAATTTCTCATAATTTTTCTCCATTATAGTCCTCCTATTATTTTTAATATATAATATTTAAATTTTTACCAAACGTAACTTATCAACTATTAATTTATAAGAAAATCTTATTTAGTCGCTTAATAGAACAATAATATTCTTACATCATATATTGTATTATGGATATTTTGTAATCTTATGTTAAAAAAGGAGATAACAACATGTTGATAAGAAAAATATATACATCTTTAGATGATTTTAGCGAAGGGATACTATCACCTGAACTAAACTATTCAAATTCCGAAAATGAACTACATCTATTAAATAAAGATATAACTTTTCCATTTATATGGATTCCCAATAATAATGGCACTGTTTCTAAAATTAATTCATTAACTGGAGAAGAGATAGCCCGTTATATTGTATGGCCATCAAAAGATAAAGCAACATTATATAATGGTCCATCCAGAACAGCTATAGATTTTGATGGTAATTGTTGGGTTGCTAATCGTGGATTGGGGACAATTGTCAAGATAGGTTCTAAGGAAAATTTACAATTTGAAGATAGAAATAAAAATGGTATTTGCGATACCTGCATAGATTTAAATAACAATGGTATTATTGATGATAATGAGATTTTACCTTGGGGGGAAGATGAATGCGTATTAAAAGAAATATTATTATTTGGAGATAATCCTTGTGCTTATACTCCTGGTACTTATTCTAAAGAATATAGTAACTCTATCTTTCCAAGAGCACTTGCAATAGATAAAAATAATAATCTATGGGTTGGAGCTTATGACTCAAAAAAATACTATAAAATAGACTGTAGTACTGGTTCAATTTTATCTATTATTGACCTAACTGATTGGAATCATCATCCTTATGGCGCTGTAGTAGATAAATACGGCTTTCTCTGGTCATCTAGTGGTCCTTCAGAAGAAAAAAACCTCATAAAAATTGATACCACTAAAGAAATTGTAGTTTCTAAAATATCTAATCTACAAGAATTAACACCTTATTGTTTAGCTCTTGATAAATTCGATCATTTATTTCTATCTGGCTGGACTTCAAATAAACTTGCAAGACTTAATATAATAAATGATAATCTAGATTGGGTATATTCTGATAGTAAGAATCTTAATAACAGTAGAGGAATAACTTGCACATCTGATGGAGATGTGTGGATTGCTAATAGTGGAAATAATACAATTGCACGTTATTCTAATAATGGTGATTTTATTATAAGCATTCCAGCTGTAAAAAATCCTACAGCATTATCTGTTGACAATATGGGCAATATATGGGTTTGCGGTCTGACTGATGAAAAAATATATATGATTGATGCTTTAACAAACACTATAGGCCTAGTTAAAGATATACCGAATAGTGATGGTCATAATGCTTATTCTGACATGACAGGTATTATATCAAGAACAATTACAAACAAAATTGGTAGATGGACTGTTATATATGATAGTAAATCTATTAATACCTTATATGAAAAAATATCTTGGGATTCTAAAGAGCCTACAGGAACATTAATCACTGTAAGAGCAAGAACTTCAATAGATAAAATAAATTGGTCAAACTGGAAGCTAGTCTCTAATAATAGTTCTTTAAAAAGCATTCCCACTGGAAGGTTTTTGCAGATAGAAGCTACATTTAAGACTATCTCAGGTAATATTAGCCCCAGCCTCTCTAAATTAATAATAGAATTAATAACTCTCCCTGTTAAGGAAGATTTAACTAGCACTAGTAATCCTCTAAACTCATACGATTTATCACTTCACTCTGAAACTGAAAAAATAATAGATATAAATTCCGATATTCTATCTCTTAAAAATAAAGATAAAAATAACTGTATTAATCCACAAACTCAAGATTATAAACCTGCTACCTCCTCTAACTTGCCATCAAATAAAAAAATTAAGCCAACTCGAGGTATAATCTTCTAAGATATTAAGCGGCATTTAAAATAATATAATTGGCTGTTTAGATAAAAACAGCCAATCATATTATTTATACATTTTATTATAATACTTTTTATATTCCCCTAACTTTATATTATTAATCCAATCCTGATTATTTAAATACCATTGTATTGTTTTCTTCATTCCAACATAAAAATCCATTTTGGGATACCAGCCTAGCTCTTCATTTATCTTAGTAGGATCAATTCCATACCTTCTATCATGACCTTTTCTATCTTCTATGAATTTTATTAAACTTTCATCAATGGTATAATCAACATTTTTCTTGAAATAATCTATAATACTTTTTACGATATCAATATTAGTTCTTTCATTTCTTCCACCAATATTATAAATTTCTCCTAATCTTCCTGAATTTATAACCATATCTATAGCCCTTACATGATCTTCAACATATATCCAATCCCTAATATTTAATCCATCCCCATATATAGGCAATTCTTTTTTCTCAATACAATTGTTAATTATCAGTGGAATCAATTTTTCTGGAAATTGGAATGGTCCATAGTTATTAGAACATCTAGTAATATTTACAGGCATCTTATAAGTGTCATAATATGATTTAACTAGCAAATCAGCACTAGCTTTACTTGCAGAATAAGGACTATGTGGGTCTAAATTAGTATTTTCAGTAAAATATCCTGTATCTCCAAGAGATCCATAAACTTCATCAGTTGAAATATGAACAAATTTTACTCCATCTTCCCACTTTCCACCCTTTTCCCATACTTCCTTTGCACCATTTAATACTGTTACTGTTCCCAGAACATTAGTTTTCACAAAAACCTCTGGATTATTTATACTTCTATCAACATGGGATTCTGCTGCAAAATGAACAATATAATCTATATCGTACTTTGCAAAGATTTCTTTAATTAATCTTTTATTACATATATCACCTTTTATAAAGGTATATCTTTCATCATTATCAACTGATTTGAGATTATCTAAATTTCCCGCATAAGTTAATTTATCTAAATTTATAATTTTAATATCACTATATTTCTTTAACATAAATAAAATAAAGTTAGAACCAATAAAACCAGCTCCACCTGTTACTAAATAAGTTTTCATAATTAATTGTCCCTCTTACTAAATAATGATAAATATAAAACATATCACCTAAATTTATTTAATATTCCTATTACATATTCTATTTCTTCATCTTTCATACCAATAAATAATGGAATACTTAACTCCTCACTTGATACACTCTCTGTAATTTTAAAATCTCCAACCTTATACTTTAATTCACTATATGCCTTTTGTAGATGTATTGGTATTGGATAGTGTATTAATGTTTCAATTCCATTTGATATTAAATAATCTTTTAATCTATCTCTCTCATCGCAAAAAACCGGAAAAATATGATATACATTTTCATCATTTTTAGCTTTTAATGGTAATTTTATTCTATCATTTTGTATACCATTATAATATTTCTCAGCAATTTCTCTTCTTTCTCTTGTCCATATATCTAATTTTGATAATTTAACTAATAACAATGCAGCTTGAAGTTCATCTAATCTTGAGTTTAATCCTTTTATTTCATTATAGTATTTTTTATTTGAGCCATAATTTCTTATTGAGTATGCTTTATTAGCAACATCTTTATCATTTGTGGTAATTGCACCACCATCACCTAAAGCTCCTAAATTTTTTCCTGGATAAAAACTAAAAGCAGCAGCATCACCTAAATTTCCAACTCTCTTTTCTTTAAAATACGCTCCATGAGCTTGAGCAGCATCTTCTATAACTTTTAGATTATATTTATTAGCTATTTTTATAATATCATCCATATTAACAACTCTTCCATATAGATGCACTACTATTATCGCTTTAGTTTTTGAAGTTATTTTTTCTTCAATCAATGTGCTATCTATATTTAATGTTTTTATATCAGGTTCAATAAAAATAGGTTTTGCTCCTACAAAGTTCACTGCTAAAGCTGTTGCAATATATGTGTTTGCTGGAACAATAACTTCATCATCTTCTTTTATTCCATAAGCCATCAGTATAATCCTTAATGCATCTAATCCTGAAGCTACTCCTACACAATATTTCGTACCGCAGAATTTTGCATATTCTTCTTCAAACCTCTTAAGTTGTTCTCCCATAATAAACCACTGTGAATCTAATACCGACTCAAATCCTCTTACTAATTCATCTCTAATCTCACCATGCATTGCTTTAAAGCTTGTAAATGGTACTAACATAATTTATTTCTCCTTGTAAATCTCATTGACTTCTTTTAGAAAAACATCGTAATCTCTTAAATATTCAGACTCATCATATTTATCTGAACAAAGAACTAATAATACACAATCATCAGAGTAATCAAACATTTCATTCCAAATCCAAGGTCCTATCATCAATCCTTCATACTCATTATTCAATACATATACTTCTTCTTCTCTACCATTTTGTACTTTTACCTTTAAAGACCCCTTTAAGCATATCAATATTTCATAAAGGCTTCTATGACTATGATTGCCTCTTTTTTTATCCTTAGGTACTCCATATATATAAAAAATTCTCTTTATTTCATATGGAATATCTATATTTCCTTCAATTGGAATTAAATGTCCACATTCACTTGAAATATTCTTAAATTTAATTAAAGCAACGTTATACATTTTATTTTTCTACCTTATTAAAGAATTTAATTTTTTATACTTCTTAATATTTTATTTTTTATCTTAATGAAGATAATATCTAAATTTCCAATTAGAAATGATATTTTTTTTATTATAGAATAATTATTTAATTCGAAACTTTTAATATAAATATATCTTGCTTTCTTATAACTGTAATAGTCTAGCTGCTTTTTATATTTAAATATCTCTTCATTGTAACATCTAATTATATCGTCAATTAGTACAGTGTCTTTTTTATCTTGATTGCTAATTCCGCTACCTACCCTATACTTGACACTTACTATATCAAAAAAATCCATTTTGCATCCATTTCTAGTTACTCTAAGCCACAATGGTAAATCATTTAAATGAATATAACTTTCATCTAACATACCATATTGCTTAAAAAAATCTTTTTTAAAAAACACACCTGGATCTATTAAAGTACCTTCAGCACATAATTTATTATAAAACTTTTTAGAATCACTACCTTCTATTAGTTTAGCTTTAAGAGAATCCATAATATTTTCTGCATTAACTAATGGCTTCATATTAATATCACATTGTAAAAACTTCGTAGTAATAATAATGCTGTCATTATTATTAAAATAATCTGCTACATCTGATAAAACACTTTTTGAGTAAAAACAATCATCTGAATCTATAATCTTAATATAATCACCATTTGCCACTGATAATGCTTTATTAATATTTTTTACAATTCCTAAGTTTACTTTATTTTTATAAATAATAACGTTCTTTATATTTCCATTATTATTTATATCAATATACTTCTTAAATTTGTTTAAATCTATACCATCAGTACAATCATCTGCTATAATTAGCTCAATATCTTTGTAATCTTGACCTATTACTGATTTTATTGTATCTTCTATATACTCAAGATTTTTATAAGAAAGAATTATTACACTAAATAATATATTATCCATCTCCTCACCTTTTCGTCTAAATATGCTATTATTATTTAATAACTACCTACTAGATTTACCCTATATCTATTCTTCAATAATACTTATAAGATATTTACCATACCCTGTTTTCATCAATGGTTTAGCTAATTCGCTTAACTTTTCTGCAGTAATCCATCCTTGCCTATAAGCTATTTCCTCTAAGCATGCTATATATATTCCATGTGTATCTTGTATTACTTCAACAAAATTAGCTGCTTTCAACATTGAACTATGAGTTCCTGTATCTAACCAAACCATTCCTCGTCCTAATCTTATTACTTTTAATTTACTCTCATCCATATATAATCTATTTAAATCTGTTATTTCTAACTCCCCTCTTGGAGATGGCTTTAATTCTTTTGCCTTTTTTACAACTGAATTATCATAAAAATATAATCCTGGAACAGCGTATTTTGATTTTGGTATTGCCGGTTTTTCCTCTATTGAAATTGCCTTATTATCTTCATCAAACTCAATAACTCCAAATTCTCTCGGATCTTGAATATAATATCCAAATATTACTGCTCCACTTTTTAAACTTGATGCTTCTAATAAATAATCAGTTAGATTTTGTCCATAAAAAATATTATCACCTAAAATCATAGCTACAGTATCATCTCCAATAAACTCTTCCCCAATTATAAATGCATCTGCCAGTCCATTAGGTACTTTCTGCATAGCATATTCTATAGTTAAACCTATCTCTAATGAATCTTTAAACAACTCTTTAAAATAACCTATATCTCTTTCTGTTGAAATAATTAATATTTCTCTAATTCCTGCTAACATTAGTACAGATAAAGGATAATAAATCATTGGTTTATCATATATTGGAACCATTTGCTTGGATATTGCTTTTGTAATAGGAAAAAGTCTTGTTCCCGAACCACCAGCTAAAATTATTCCTTTCATCTCTTTTCTCCTATCATCTTAAGTAAAGTCTAATCTGCAAATCTCCTATAATTACTTATTTACATATAAATATATTATTATTAAAGTACATAGGCTCAATATACTATATGTATCATAAATTAAGTTGTTACATTTTCATATAAAATACCCTATTATGTAGATTTTTGACTTTTATTAAAATTCTACATAATAGGGTGACATAATTTATCTATTAAATTTTTTCAATAATTTATTTCGTATATTAAACTTATCTATAAGATACTTAAACTCTTTGCTTCTAAAAAATAATAATAAAATCACTGTGTTTGGAATTATTATACAGCAAATCCCTTTAAAAATGAACTCTACAAATAAATTATTAAAAGTTATAACTTCACTTATAAAGATTACTAATCCAGTAATTACAAAGAAAATAGATGTGTACTCTATATACTTAAAAAAATAATTCTTTATAGATGTTTTAAATATATAATGATGTACGTTAAATGGATCTATAATTAAAGTTACAATCCTACTAATTGTCGTTCCTGCAAATACTCCCAATGCACCTAATCTAAAATACTTCACTAGTATTATTGATGCACCTAAATTTAATATTCCTTCAACAATAGACCAATATTTTGCAAAGGGATATGGACTATATAATCCTGCACCGTTTTTCACAACTTCAACTGAACTTGTCATACTTTTTATATAAAAATTATATACAATGAAAAATATCGTTACTACTGAAAATAGCATCTCTTCGCCAAACACTATCTCTATAAAAGGATTTAATAACACAATTAATGAAACTGAGCAAAAAGTAGATATCCAAAAATTCACAAAATATAATACATTAAATATTTCATATGCTTTATCTAATGATTCTTCTAATAAAAAATTCCCAAAACTAGCTTGTATACCCTGAAATATTCTCGAAATTAATCCTTCTATAGTACTTACTATAACACTATAATTGGAATATATCCCTACAATGCTTACCCCTAAGAAGTAAGACAACAGTATATTGTCAGTGCCAAAAACAAAATAGGCCGCTATATTAATTACTAAGAGCGCTTTAGTGTTTTTGATAATATCATTCTTAATTTCTTTTTTTAAAGGTTCTTCCAAGGCTTCCTGTAAGTACGGATATCTTTTATTAGTTATTATATAAACTTGTAAGTTTTGAATTAGTACTAATACTATTTTTATCACTAAATATAATATATAGTTCTTTGTAATTATTATTATTGCTATCTGCGCTATACTGCATACGATTGAATATAATACAGAAAGTCTATTGAAAATATGCATCTTTTGATCTGCTAATAATATATTTCTACGGTATGTTAAGATATATGATAAAGCTGAATCAATTACAAAAATAAAGTAAATTAACTTAACATAGGACATAGAAATAGTTGTATTAACAAAATATTTTAAGAATGGTATTATTAATATACCTAAAATTAGTACAGCAATTGCAATATATCTATATAGTTTTTCATAAAGATTCATTATTGCATGAACTTGATTGTAATCTTTTTCTGCTAAAGGCTTATATAAACTATAAAATATAGCAGTTCCAACACCTAACTCTACTAAACTCAACATTGATATTACATTAGATAATAAACCATTTATTCCAAGCAGCTCTATTCCCATGTAGCTTACAAAAATTTTCCTTGCAATAAATCCAAAAACTACTGTTACTATTTGTAATAATATTCCTGTCGTGATGTTTTTTATTGAACTCTCTGTTCTCATTTGATTTTATCCTCATAACTTTTTAAAATGTTTTTTACTTTTCTAACTAATGACTCTATTTACAATTCTATAGACAATAAAAACTTTATAAATTCTTCTTTCAACTCAGAATTTCTTAAAGCATATTCTACTGTTGCTTGTAGAAACCCTAATTTATCACCTATATCATATCTTTTTCCTATAAAATCATAAGCATATACCCCATCTTTTTCTATTAACATTGATAAAGCATCTGTTAACTGTATCTCTCCACCTTTTCCTGGTTTAGTATTTTCAAGAATATTAAAAATATCTGGTGTTATTATATATCTTCCTAATATCGCCATATCAGATGGTGATTTATTAATATCTGGTTTTTCGACCATACTATTTACCTTATATACCCTTTTTTCAATTTCTTCACCACTTATAATTCCATATTTAAAAACTTCATTAGCTGGTACTTTTTGAACCCCTAAAATAGCTTTATTGTACTTATTAAAACAGTCTATCAATTGTTTTATACAAGGCTTTTCTTCACTATATACTACATCATCTCCCAAAAGTACTGCAAAAGGTTCATTTCCAACAAAAGCTCTTGCACAATATATAGCATGTCCCAATCCTTTAGGCTCTTTCTGTCTTATATAGTAAATATTAGCCATATTAGATATATTCTGAACCATTGTTAACAAATCATCTTTACCCGTTCTAGCTAGTTCAAGCTCTAGTTCTACTGATTTATCAAAATGATCTTCTATACTTTTCTTATTTCTCCCTGTTATTATTATGATTTCTTCTATTCCTGCTTCAACACATTCTTCGATAATATATTGAAGTGTAGGTTTATCTACTATTGGTAGCATTTCTTTTGGCTGAGCTTTTGTTGCTGGTAAAAATCTAGTACCCAGACCAGCTGCAGGTATCACTGCTTTTTTTATTCTATTCTCCATTGCTTCCTCCTAAGTTAATAAATTTTTATTTTGCCTATATGCTCTCTACTAGCAAAGTCAAATCTTTCATAATACATATTTCTTTAATAAGCATTTGTATCTCCAAAAAGTACAAAAAATGTCTTAAATATCAATCTTATATCTATCCATAATGTTCTTTCATTTACATACTTAACATCAAGTTTCATCCATTCCTCGAAACTAATACTATTTCTCCCCATTACTTGCCAATAACATGTCAATCCAGGCTTTACATCTAATCTTCGTAACATCCATGGATCAAACTTCTCAACTTCTTCAGGTAAAGATGGTCTTGGCCCAACTAAAGACATATCTCCCTTTAAGACATTAAATAATTGTGGTAACTCATCTATAGATGTCCTTCTCAAGAACCTACCTATTTTAGTTATTCTTGGGTCATTTTTTATTTTAAACATTGGCCCCGTAGCCTCATTTTCTAATATTAGTTTTCTTTTTAACTCTTCAGCATTAGCTACCATAGACCTAAATTTATACATCCTGAATATTTCTCCATCCTTGCCAACTCTATCTTGGGAAAAAATCACTTTTCCTGGACTTTCTACTTTTATTAATATTGCAACTACTAAAAATAAAGGTATTAGAATAATAAGAGCTAGTCCACTTATAGTAATATCTATAATTCTCTTTATAACATCGTAATTCCATCTCTTTTTTTTCATCTTTTTCTTCTCCTTAGTAAAATATATCCTTCTATCTGCTAATACATAATATTCATACTATTTTTATTTGTTACATATTGCACTTTTTACTAGCTCACTATATTCATCTAATGTTAATTTTTTTTATTTACTTCTCATTGCTTCTATTTTTATATGAAATATTTTTCATGAAATATAATATGGTTCCTGCAGGAATAAAGATTGTACATAAAAATTTTCTTCCAACTCCATTACATTCTCCTATAATACTTTTATAACTCATACTTAATAATAGTCCATCCCTAGTTAGTCCAATAAAAGACTTTAGAAATAATATAACGTCATATCTTAAATAATCAAAAACATCATTAATATAGTGTTTCCATAGATAAATGTTCTCCTTCGCTCTTTTGTTATTAGAGGCAGTTGTCGCATTAGATTGATCCTTATAATAATATAAAAGTGGTTTATTTATATATATTGTTTTGTACTTTCTCGCCATCCTCTGCCATATAATTGCTTCTGGAAAAAACCTTAATCCCTTAATCTCAGGAAATGGATACTCTTTTAATACACTTTTGTTCAATATTCCCCACATATCATATTTACATTTATACTTAAAAATAATTTCTAAATCATTTGATTCTAAAGGGTCTTTTATAAACTTCTTTCCAATGGGTTCATTACTATATACATCTAAACATCTGCATGTTACGCCCTTAAACTCTGCTCTTTTATTAACAGCTATTTTTTCCCACTCATTAACTAAAATCTCTAATGCCTCAGGTAAAAATCTATCATCTGAATCTGCGATAACAAATAATTCTCCTCTTGCTATTTCTACAGCTCTATTCATAGCAATATGCTTTCCTGAATTTTCTTGATATCTATATACAATAGGAAAGTTATTTTGTAAAATATACGAATTTACTAATTCTTTGGTATTATCATTTGACCCATCATCTATTATGACCCATTCAAAATCTTTAAATGTCTGTGCACATAAGCTTTCAAAAACTCTATATAGAACATTTCCTCTATTAAATGTAGGTGTAAAGACAGTTACCTTAATATTCATATTAAACCTCCATTAATATAAAATTATTTTAAAAAGAGTGCCAAAAGCTCTAGTATCAAAGATTTTATGGCACTCTATTTTACTATTTTCTTTTATCTATACTCACACACTTGTTATAAACTTCTAAAGTATCTACTACTTTATCTTTCCAATTATACTCACTTAATACAAAATCTTTGCTTGTATCCTTATATCTAGCCACTAAACTCTTATTGTTTAGTACTTCATATAATACCTTACTCAACATCTCTTCCGAACCTTTTTTGAAATACAGTCCATATTCCTTCATAGTTTCACAAATTTCATCTATATCACTTGCTATACAGCAATTTCCATAACTTAAAGCTTCTAATAAACTTATTGGCAATCCTTCTATTTCTGAAGGTAATACATAGACATAAGCATTACTGTATAACTCCTCTAATTCTTTACCTTTTACAAAACCTGTAAAAATTATATTATTATCTGAGTCTGCTAATTTATATAAACTGTTCACATAATCATCTGTATAACTAGATCCCCCTACTATAACTAACTTCTTATCTGTCTTTAGCTTTTTATATGCATTAATCAAATAATGTGCTCCTTTTTCTGGTACTAACCTTGCCAGAAATAGTATATACGAATCTTTAGTTAGATTATACTTTTCTGTAATAATATTAGCATCAATATCTTTTCCTATATAAACTCCATTTGAAATAACAGTGCTGTCTCTGTTCCATTTTTCTTTAAAATACTTTTTCATAGAATTTGTTAATACAATAATTTCATTAGCGAATTTCGCAATTATAAATTCTCCAAATTTAAGATATAATTTTCCAAATCTACCCCATTTTTCTCTTTGCCAGTCTAATCCATGCACTGTACAAACTACCTTTATACCAAATAATCTCGGCAACCAAGCCATACTTGATGGACCTAATGCATGATAATGTATTACATCATAACCTAAAAACAAAGCATATATTGTTGCTAAAAATGTATACGTAATTGCATCTAATGATTTAGTATTAATCGAAGGAATATACTTTATATTAATTCCTCTATATTTATCATTTATTTCATCACAATATGACTTTCTTGCATAAACATCAACCTGTACATCTTTTTCACATAAACCAGCTGCAATTTCTTCCACATGAACTTCCACGCCTCCAGCTCGTGATGGAATTCCCTTTTGTCCAATCATAGCAATTTTCATTTTATCACCATATATATGAATAATATTTCAAAAAACCCCTGTTCTCTACCATATTATTCATATTAATATTTAATGTTCTATATTGTTACAAATAATTCCCTTTGCTTACCGATAATTATTTAAAACATAATTATTAAAGGGACTGCTTCAGCAATCCCTTTAATCAAATCTTTATACTAATAATCTTATTATCAATTTTCTAAAATTTTTAACTGTCATAAAATAATATTTCTCCTCACACTTAAATCCTGCTTTTTCCATAGATTTTCTAGATGGTTCATTATCCTTATCAACTATTACAAAAGCTTTTTTATATCCAGATTTCCGAGCCATATCACACCTTGCTTTAACAGAGAATGTCTGCACCCCTCTTCTTCTGTGCTCAATAAAAGTATAATCATCAAATAAATAACATTCCTCATTATTTAAACGGATAATTTCATTCATCTCATAAATAAAAGTATCAGTATATGACAAGCTAAAAATTCCACATATATTTTCAAAACTATCAATAACACAAAATATATCTTTACTTTTATCATTAATTCTTTTTAGAAGTAAATCATGATTAGTTTTATCTGACTCACTAGGATAAAAATTTCTTATTAAATCTATATGATTAATATTTAGGTTTTTCAGTTTAAACTCATACGAAATATCTATATTTAAATTATCTAGATTAATTGAATATTTATATGCACAATGAATATGCTTCTTAATAAACTTCTTGCATGCTTTATAAATTTTATTATCTATTAGCATAGATAACTTCTCCTTCACTTTTATCATATCTTGCTTTCAAATTTATTTAGAATTCTAATTGCATAAACATGATTTTATCTTCTTTCCTAACCTTAATAATATTTGTTTTTTTCTTATAATTGTATAATCACAAATATTAATTACACTATCAGTAGAGTAAAACTTATACTCTTCATCACCTAATAGCATATCAATTAAATCATAGCTATTTTTATAGTGATTTATTATTTTCTTAATCAATATATCCCCCATCGATAACTTTTTCCAACTTTCATCATTATATAAATTATATCCATATACCTTATTACAGCATTTAAATCCTAAATGTCCTGAAATTACCTGATTATCATAAGTTACATAAGAGAATTCTAGCTTTCCACATTCATATAATTTATAAAATAAACTTTCATAAAAATGCACATAATTTTCATTTTTTAATATACTATCTTTCCAAGTATTTTTATGAATATTAACTAGTTGATACCATATATCTTTATCCCACTTACTATCAATATTAATGTTAATTCTCTCGTTTTTATCAATAGCTCTTTCTTTTCTTTCTATATTTTTATATCTTTTTGAATTTCTTTTTTCTTCAAACTCTTCAAGATTAATATAAGGTGCAATTTTTTCTACTTTTTTATAGCATATTGCTTCATCATTAAGTCGTCCTATTACCTCACCTATTAATATAGATTGTTTTTCCCTATAACTTATATTGTTTAATGAAATCATATCCCAGCTTTCATCTTCAAATATTATCTTAAATAATTTCTTTAATACTGAATAATGATTATAGTCTTTTCTAATTAATATACATTGATAATCTGCAGTTCTATCTACAATAAATTTTAAGATTCTTTTTTTTATTATTCCAAATTTCTTTTCCTCAATATATAAGGGCGCTATTGTAACTATTTTTCCCTTTTCTTCACCTACAACCACAAAAGGTTTAAAATTATTATTCTTAAAATATTTTATATATTCTTCAATCCATATCCATTCATAAAAAATTTCTTTATTTTCAAGGTTATTAAATAATTCAATCCAAGCTTCTTTTAAATTTTCAAAATCATTAATTTCATTGATTATCTTAAATTCAATTTTTCCCTTCATCTCATTAAAGTTTCTCCTTTAAATTTTATCTTACTATCATTCCTTTAAGCTTAGTTGGTTCACTTACAGTGCAAGTAGTAATACTACAATGCCAATTGCCTTTTTTATCTCTAGCTGAATACATTATATATCTGTTATTATCTATATCTATAAATGTGGGTCTATATAAAAAATCTTCATCAAAAGCTCCTTCTTTACCCTTTTCCATAACTATTACTGGCTTTGACCATGTTACATTATCTTCTGAGTAACAATATGCAATCTTTTGATTATCATATTCACCTAGAGCTGCTGAAAAGTACATCTCAAATCCATTTCTAGTCTTTTTAATGTCCATATGCCATACATATCTTCCTTCTATAGGACTTATGATAATATCTCTTATAAAACACCACTCTGTCCCATTTTTACTTACATAATATTTTATCTTTTTATTTTTCCAATCTACAACCCAAATGCAATATTTATCATTCTCAATTATAACTACCGGTGACATAAACTGATTAAATGTTCCTTGTGAACTATATAAGACTTCTTCCTTACTCCAATTCATTCCATCACAACTTAATTTTCTTAAAATAACTTCACTATCTCCTAAGATTCCTCTGGTTCTTTTTCTGTACCATATCTCAAGCTTATTATTGTTAAATAAAATCTGTGGATCACTATAATGATACATTTTCACATCTTCTGTAGATACCAATGGGTTTGTCCCACCCTTAGGTTTATTCCAGTTAACTAAATCATTAGAGCACATAACACAAGGGTTCTCTAGCCTCTCATTTCCCTTTCTGTAAGGAGTTATTGCTAACCAGTATTTATATCCATTCCATGTTTTATCAAAATATATTAAGGATGGATGAACATTTTGATATCCAGCTCCTATATATGGAGATATTTTAAGATATCCTATCCCATTTGCTTCGAAATTTTTATCTGTATATTCTTTTATCTCTATTTCTTTATTTAATAGATTATTAACTTTAATGATTTTCTCCCATAAAATCATTACAATTATTATCAATACTATCCCTGATATTAAAATTAATGTATTAATTTTAACTCACCTCTTATACCTTTATTTATCAAATATTTCCTCAATTTCATTAATTCTCATATTGTATTGAAAAAAGCTTCTTCTCTCTATGCTCTTTTTTTTGTAGTATCCTAATAAATTCTTATTCTGCAATATATACTCTAAGCCTTTCTCTATACCTTCTTGAGAGTTTTCACAAACGATTCCATTTTCTTTATCTCCCAATACTTCTACAGTTCCAGTAATATTAGTTATCATCACTGGTTTTTCTAGTAAAATAGCTTCTGCTACTGCAACCCCATACCCCTCTGTTTTAGATGCTGACACAAATAAATTAGCAGCTTTAATGTACGGATATGGATTTTCTATAAATCCCATAATGTCAACCGACTCATTAACCCCCAGTGTATTTACCAATTGCTCTAAATTTCTTCTTTCTTCGCCTTCACCTATAATTACTAACCTGTGAGGAAATTCTCTAACTAACTTAGCATGAGCCATAATTAATCTATCAAATCCCTTAATATTCACTAACCTACCTACTGAAACTATTGTGAATTCATTATATGATATTTCTCTTTCATTAGATTTTTCTATAATATTTTCAATAATAATAGGATTGTATACTATATGCTTGTTTATATTATCAATATTAAATACCTTATCAAACCCTAAGTAAGCATCTTTAGATACCAATACCACATCATCAAATTTTCTATAGCAACTTATTTCTTCATTTCTTTTATACGCATAATTTGTCCATCTATTCTGTGATAAATCAGTATGAACCCAAGCAATTTTTTTACTTTCCTTATTTGTAGAGTAACTAATTATTTTAGTCGCAAATCCTTCCAGAAAAGCAACTTCAATATTAGATTCTTTAGGAATAAATAACTTATAAAATAGTCCTGGCATATATTTCATAAAGTTAAAAACTATCTTATTACCAATTCTTCCAAAAGGCTTTTTAATAATAGTTTTAACATTTATTTCTCGATCTAAATTCTTTATATTTACTCCTTCTCCAAATAACAACACTAAGGTAATATCATATTTTTTTTTATTAATTTTATTTAATACATCTACAGCTACCTTTTCCGCCCCTCCCCCTTCAAGGTGTTCTAAGAAAAACACAACTTTTTTTTTCATATAAATATCCCTCTATAAATCTTGATAATAATATAATACTCATACATAAAAAATATGTTATAAATCATTGAAATTTTATACTTTCTGTATCTTTATAAAATTTCAAATTAATTTATAACATATACCTTAATTATCTATTCCATTATTAACAACTAATATAAGCCATAGAATTAATATTATTATACTCGAACTTATAATCGAACTATTATAAACAATAAAAATTACAGTTATTACTATACTCATAATATTAATTATTGATTTATCTGTTCTTTTCTTAAAATACATATAAACATTTTTTGCTAGTATATATATATATATTGATATCCATATTATCGTTCCAATTATTCCATTTTCAACTATATTTAGTGGTAATGTAAAAAAATGTAGGTTCAGGTAATCATATTCTATTGCAACTGCTCCTGCTAAAACATTTATGTTACTAGGATTTGTAGTTCCTAGTCCGGTGCCAAAATATATCTTAAATTTATTAGTTAATACTGTACTTTTTAATAAATTCATAAATCCAAATCTATTAACTGAATCTACTCCATAGGCATTTTTTGCATAGTCTACAAATTCCTCACTACTTCCAAATAAATTCTGATCTGGATAGAATTTAATAAAACTTTTATAAGATACACTAATTAAAAGTCCTATTATTAATATCGCTAATATAGTTCTAAATGAACCTTTTTTCAAAAATATAGTCATTAAATAAATTAACGGTATTAATATAAAACCAATCTTTACTTCAGCTAATGCAGAATACATTAGTAATAAACTCACAAAAACAAATTGAAAATTTTTAATCTTAATAAAATTTTCCTTATTAACAATAATCAATACAAGGATATACAAAAAAAATTGAATTAATATTCCAGTCCCACTTTTACCGAATAATCCTGAAATATTATCTCTATTTGTATTTGAAATAAACTGAAAAATAATAAGTGGAAACTGTATAAGCGAATATACTAAAATTAATTTCATGTTTATATTTATATATTTCTTTTCTACATTCATATTAGTAAAAAATATATAAAAAATTATATATGAAAACTTCTTTAGAAAAGTAAAAGTAAGAAATATTATATTGGTGTCGTAATTGTTATATATTAAGGATACTGCATTTATTAATAATAATCCAAGTGTTGTAAAGCCTAGATACTTATTTATGAATATTTTTTCTTTTGCTATAAACTTTTTCTCAAATATTTTAATAATTAGTAAAATGTATAGAGCATATGGTATATACGCAAATATCCCATTAATTTCTGCTAGCTTTGGTGATAATAGAACAAGCCAAATTGTAATAATAAATAATCTTGTTTCATTAATATATACATATATTCCCATAAAACTAATTATCAATATACCCAGTAAATATATTATTATATTTATTTTTAATACATAACTAGCTAATACTATACAAGCAATTAATATAGTAATTATAGCTATATTATTAATGACTTTCTGCTTATTATTAACCTCTATCCCCCCTTTAACTTCTTACTTTTTTCATAATTTACTCTTGGTTTCTGTAAAAACTTATCTCTTATTATTTTCTAATATATTATTAAAATACTTACCTAATTCTAGACTTATATTCTCCCAAGAATTATTATTAATAGTATTAATTATTTCTCTTCTACTAAATGATACTTTATTATTATATAGATACTCCAAAGCATCATAGAAGGCCTCTTCCGTATCATCTATTAGTATTCCATTTTTATTATTTACTACCTTTTGATTTTCAATGGTAGAAGTAGCTATAACAAACAATCCATTAAATAAATATTCATACGTCTTTGTTGCAGGTTGATTAGTAAAGTATTCTGTTATAGGAATAAATGCCACTCCTATATTACTTTCTAAAAAGTATTTTCCTAACTCTTCATTTTTTACTCTTCCTAAATACTTAATATTATTAAATTGATTTTTCTTTATCTCTTCTAGTAGCATCTTTTCATCTATATCATTTTCAAAAAAACCTATTAATTTATATTCTAAGTTTTCCCCATTATACTTTTCGCTTAATTTATTAAAAGCTTTTACTGTGTCTATAATCCTTCGCCTAGTAAATGTTCCAACATATATTAAAGATATTTTCTTATCTAAATCTAAGTTTAAATCATCTTCTAGTTTTATTAAAGTTTTACCTCCTAAAGGTAATATATTACACTTATCTTCGGGAATCTTTAGTAACTCTCTTACTTCATCAGTTATTATAGTTATATTTTCAAATACTTCAGACTCCTTCAAGATTTTATTATTATAGCTTCTAATTTCCTTCAAAGTTCCAACAACTTGAGATGTTCTAATATCTAGTACGAACTTCTTATTAAAAAAAAGCTTCTTAATGATAGAACACCCTGTGAAATATTTCAAAAATATAATATCTGGATTTATTACAATTGTATAAAATATAATGTATATTATTTTAAAAATAAATCTTAAAGCTCTATTTTTTATCTGCGGTATATATTTAATATTTATATCTTCATTGACTATCTTTTCTAATCCTAAATATGGAGAAATAAAAGTAATACTAAAATCTTTATATAAATATAAACAATAGTTATAAGTATCTGTATGATATCCAAACTGCTCATATCCGTTTATAATTAACAATTTCTTTTTCATATTTCCCTCTCAAAATGCATTTAATTTACTTTTTAACTCCTTCGTATTTATTAATTACTTCTTCATAAATTTCCATCAGCTTATTATAATGCACTTCTTTACTATAATTTTCTTCAATAAATGCCCTATTCTTCTGTCCTATTTTTATAACCTCATCTTCAGTTAACTCAAAAATTTCTCTTATTATATTAGCCATACTATCAATATCATTATGTTTAAATAATAGTTTGTCATTGTTTATAAGTTCTGGAATTCCTCCTATATTTGATCCAACTACTACCTTTCCTAATGCCATACTTTCAATTACAGACATAGGATTATTTTCATACCAGATTGAAGGAATAACCTGAAACCTAGCATTTCTGATTAAAGCTTTTAATTCATCCCCAGTCTTAAACCCATCAAAAACTATATTCTGAATATTTCTTTCTTCTATATACTTCTTTAATTCACCCTCTATAGGGCCTGTACCAATTATCCTTAGTACATATTTTTTATTTTTCTCAGCTGCTTTAATTAAATTAATTATCCCTTTTTCCTCTGATAATCTTCCAACATATATATAATAATTCTTAAAGTTATAATTAGGTTTATACTCTTCTATGTTTATAAAATTTGGAAGATATCTAACTTTATCCTCTTCATATCCAAACTCAACAAATTTCTCTTTGAAAAACTTACTTGGAGTAATTATCATATCTATATTTTTATAACTATTAAAAATATAGTGAATATACGCTTCAAATGTATTTATTAGGCTATAAAGCATTGATTCCTTTACACACTTATTAAGTGTACAATTATAAAACCTATTACCTTTGCATTTTTCACAAAGTCCATTTTTATTTAACATTTTATAATTAGGACATATTAACTTTAAATCATGAGCTGTATATATTATTGGTATGTTCATCTTTTTTAATGATGATAATATTGAAGGTGATAATTGATGATTGAAATTATTTAAGTGTGCAATATCAGGTCGTGTATCTTTTATTAATTTTCTTATTTTTCTTTTAGCTTCAAAATTATATATAATTTTAAATGCTCCTACTATTTTCTGTACTAAACTACTATGATTATAATCAATATTTTTTATAAAATAATTTTCATATTCATTATAAAAATTTCTTTCATGATGCATTGAAAAAGGTATTACTTTATTATTTTTTTCTTCTAATAATTTTTTCAGTGAAAAATAATAGGTTTCACATCCTCCCTTAATATAATAAAATTTATTAACAAGCAATATTTTCATTTTGTATTTTTCATTATCTTTTTTTAACAAATCCATAAACTATATTTTCTCTCCTAAGAACATATCATGCTATACTCCCATAAATATGATAAGAGAAACCCTTTTGTTACTTATTAAAATCTTATAACTATTTATAGTCTTTGGAGGTATAATGAATAAATTTAAATACTTTAAACTTATTAAAGAAAAACTATCAATTATTATATTAATTACTATAAGTTCAATAATCATCTCTACAATTGCAACGCTCTTTTTTATTGAACCAACATATGAATCTAAAATATCAGTGATAATAGGTCCAAATCAATCAACATCAGGTGATTATTCTTCTTCTCAAAGTTCTTATGATGTTGTTATGTATCAAAAGATGGTTAAAACCTATTCAGAACTTCTCACTTCAAAAATTGTATTACAAGATGTTATAGAAAACACTGGATTAGATTTAAATTTAGAAAGTTTGGAATCAATGATTAAAATCAAAACTACTACTGAAAGTGAATTTATAAATATTACTGTAGAAGGTAAAGTTCCAGAAGTTACAACATTAGTAGCAAATCAATTAACACTTTCATTAAAGAATATCTCTTCAGAGATTAGAGGAGTAGATAATGTTATCTTAGTAGATAGTGCTTCAATTCCTGAAAAGCCTACAAAACCTAATATAATAATAAATATAAGTTTATCATTTATACTTGGATTAATATTTTCAATTTCTTTAGTTGTTCTTATAAATTACTTAGACCAGCGTATTAAGGATAAAGATGAGTTAAAAGAATTAATTACCTTTCCTATATTGGGTGAAATTCCTGATTTCTCATCTGTAAATATTAATAATAAAGGTAACTATCTTTTTGTTAATGAATCTCCTAAATCTTTACCGTCAGAAGCAATAAATATTTTGAGAACTAACTTACAATTTTGCAATGTTAATTATAACTTAAAAAAAATATTAATTACCTCCTCATCACCTAGTGAAGGAAAGAGTACTATTATCAGTAATTTAGGAATTTCTATGGCTTTAACTAATAAAAAAGTTATTATAATAGATTGTGATATGCGAAAACCTAAAATTCATCGTATATTTTCACTAAGTAATATTATTGGCTTATCTCATATACTGTCAAATCAAGCCGAATTAGAAGAATGTCTTCAATCATCAGGAATAAATAACTTATCAATATTAACAGCAGGTGTAATTCCACCAAATCCTTCTGAGCTTATTAGTTCTAATGGCATGAAAATTCTCTTAGATAGGCTTACATCAAATTTTGATTTTATTCTGATAGACTCACCTCCACTACCGCTAGTAGCAGATTCACAAGCTTTATCAACATTTGTTGATGGTACAATAATAATAACCAAGCTTGGTTATACAACTAAATCTGCTTTACTAAATACTAAAGAAATACTAGATGGATTAAAAACAAACGTAATAGGAGTGGTATTAAATAACTCTCCACTAGATTCCTCTGTAAATTATTATTATCAATAATAAAAGGGGCTGTATCAAAAAAAAATTGATATTTGGTGTTAGTATAAAGTAGTGGACACATTAAATCGAACTAAGTAAAATAATATTTAGTTAAGAAAGGATGTGTCCATTATGGGAAAGG
>NZ_CYZX01000006.1 GCF_001405015.1 Clostridium disporicum | reverse complement strand
CCCATAATGGACACATCCTTTCTTAACTAAATATTATTTTACTTAGTTCGATTTAATGTGTCCACTACTTTATACTAACACCAATACTGCTAAAGAAATAATCACGTATCATATAAATTCATTCTTTAAACATATCTAACTATAATACTTATAAATATTTAAACCTTAAAATAAATTTCTATATTTTTATAAATAAAAAAACAGAAAAACCTGTATACTTTAATTTAATTATTAAAGTAATGAAAAAACCACCTCAAAAAAACTTGAGGTGGTTAATTTAAGTCAAAAATCTATAATAAATAGAAATTTATACACTAAAATAACATACCTCGTAGTCTGCCAATTACGGTTAGCAGGTAGAAACTTTCGGACCAATTACCGAATTTATACGAGCTTCATATTATAAACGAATTATAACATATATTTAACTAAAAATATATGCCTTTATTTAATTTTCTCAAATACATTTAATTATCTTATAAATTTTCATACTAAATATTAATTTGAAGTTACATATTCTTCAATAGCTTCCGCAACTTTCTTAGATAATCTTACCGCTTCTACTACAGTTTTTGCCCCTGTAACTACATCTCCACTAGCAAAAACCCCGTCTCTAGATGTTCTGCCATATTCATCCACATGTACTAATCCTGAAGGTAATGTATTTATCCCCTTAGTTGTTGAGACGATGTTACTTCTTGGCCCTTGACTTACTGCAATTATTACTGAATTAGTATTAAATACGCCTTCTTTACCTTTATCTTCAATTACACTTCTATTTCCTTCATCATCAAAAACTTCTTTAGTTTCAGTATATCTTATTCCTTCATCTAAAATTTCTAAAGGATTTTTATAATAAAGGAACTTTACTCCATCAAGCTTTGCATATTCTACTTCTAATTTCTCAGCTGGAGCATCTATCTCACCTTTTCTATACATTACATATACTTCTTTTGCACCTTTTCTTATTGCTGTTCTAGCTACATCCATAGCAGCATTTCCAGCTCCTATAATAGTAACTCTATCCCCTAAATCATAAACATCTGGATTTTTTAGATAATCTATTCCATAATGAACATGTCCAAGTGTTTCCCCTTTAACATTTAATGTTCTAGGATTCCATACACCCGTTCCTATAAAAATAGCTTTATATCCATCTCTAAATAAATCATCAATTGTTATATACGGCCCTATCATAGTATTTGGACGTATTTTAACTCCCATCTCTACAAGTTTTTCTTTTATATTATCTAATATATCTCTTGATAATCTAAATTCTGGTATACCATATCTTAAAACTCCACCTATCTTATCATGAGCTTCAAAAATTGTTACATTATAACCTTTTTGAGCTAATAATATTGAAATTGTTATTCCTGCAGGGCCCGATCCTATAATGGCTACTCTCTTTTCTTTATCTATTTTTGACTTAGTAAAAGCTTTATGTATATAAAAATCAGATATATAATTTTCTACATCTCCAAAATGTACTGGATTATTTTTTGCATTTAAAACACAATTACCTTCACATTGTTTTTCATGAGGGCACACAAGTGAACAAATTACCGATAACGGATTATTATTAAATAATTTTTCTCCTGCTGAATCTATATCTCCACTTAATAATAATCTTATTACCTCTGGTATCTCTGTACTTACTGGACATGCTGCCGTACATCTCGGCTTCTTACATCCAAGACACTTTCTAGCTTCTTCTAATACGTGACTACTCAAATTTTATCCTCCTAATATTTCTATATGATTTTTAAATTTATTATATCATCTTTAAGAATAAATCCAACACATTAACTTTACACTTTTATCTTTACGTATAATTAATATCTTTAAATCAAACACTATTTAATGATTCATTATATTTTTTATACAATAAGGAGAGATTTTATGTCAAGCTACACAGGTACTGTAAAATGGTTTAATCAAGAGAAAGGATATGGATTTATTTCTGCAAATGATGGTCAAGATGTTTTTGTACATCATTCTCAAGTAAAAGAAAAAGGAACAGATAAAGATTTACATGAAGGAGAAAATGTATCTTTTTCAATTGGTGAAGGAGAAAAAGGTCCTATGGCCATAAATGTACAAAAAATTTAAATTGCTTTACATTTTTTTTGATTAAAAGTTAAGAGTGTAGAGTTAATGGTTTAGGAATAAAGTTAACACATCTGACTTTAAAATTTAGAAACTGCATAGCAGTTTCATCCTAAACTCTTTTCACTTTTAACTCTTCACTCTTAACTCAAAAAGTGATTCACACTTTTTTTACTTATTATTTTAAGTAATTATCTTAACATTTCTAATAACTCTTTAACAATAGCTTTTGCTCTAGCCGGTAATTTATCTAGTTCTTTTTGTCTCTTTTTTTCATTATCGATTTGAACAATTTGCATTACTTTTTGTTGTAAACCTGGTATAGAATTTAATTCATCTGCTAATTGATTGAATTTACTTGCAAACCTAGGATCTTGCATTTTTCTTTGAAGAAGTCCTATTAATTGATAAGCGTCCATACATTCCTCCACTTTATACCTTTTACTGTTATAATACGTTTAGATTTATGTATGTGCTACCATTTTTTTAAGCAAATTAAAAGACGTTGCATTTTGTCCTGCAACGCCCCATAACCACCTATAACTTTAAAAGCAAAAGTTAGTTGGCTATATTGTTATTATATGAAATTTATCTTTTATTATACATAACTTATCTTCCTATATTTAAATCTCGTTCATTGCTTTTGCAAAGTTCTCGATATTTTCTCTTTCAATCATGTCAACAAACTTTTTCATATCAATCCCTTTAAATTTATCATTAGTATTTGCTAACGATTTAAATACTTTTCTAATTATAAACCTTTCAAAAAAGTTCATATCTTTAAAATTAAAAGCCCCTCCAAAGTACCCTTGAACTTTTGCAGATAATATCAACTTTTCCGGAAAATTATCTTTAATTTGTTTTTCAACATTCTCTTCATTCATACAGCAAATAAATAATCCTAATTTTTTCTCTTTAAGATTATCGCAATAACTTTCACACACTTCTTCTATCTCTTTCTGAATTTTTCCCATATAAATAGATCCACCAATTACAACTTTATCATAATTATTTAAATCAAGAGTTATATCTTTTCTTATATCAACAATATCTACTTCACCTTTTAAGTTCTCTTCTAAAAGCTCTGCACATTTTTTTGCGCATCCATGGTTACTCCCATATATAATTAAAGTTTTCATTTCTCAATTCACCCCATAGTTAATTTATTTCATTTTTTATAAAAACATATATCTTATAAATATAAATTATATAATGTTAATTATTATGTTTTTTTATATTATATAATTCCTTAAATTATAACTTTTGCACTTTTATAATATAATAAAAAAAGATTATTGCATTTTATAGTTATGCAATAATCTTTTCTTTAATTATATATCATTAATTTCCTTGTATTTTCCCATCTTTTAAATGTAAATCCATTTGTGGGTAAGGTATACTTATATTCTCTTCATTAAATTTAACCATAACCTTCTCTAACAAATCAAAATGAACTGTCCAATAATCAGATGTTTTACACCATGCTCTTACAACAAAATTTATAGAACTTTCACCATGTTCATTTATTGATATAAATGGCTCTGGATTTTTAAATATCAATTCATTAGCTTCTACAACTTGTGTAAGAATTCTTTTTACCTTAAATATGTCATCATCATAAGATACACCGAAAACCAAATCTACTCTTCTTGTATCTTTAGAAGAATAATTTACTATACTATCATTAGCTAAGGATCCATTTGGAATTAATATTTGTTTATTATCTGGAGTAACTAAACAAGTATAAAATATACTTATCTTTTCAACTATTCCTGAATGTCCTGCTCCTTCAATATAATCACCTACATTAAAAGGTCTTATTAAAAGAATTATTACTCCTCCAGCAAAGTTTGATAAACTTCCTTGAAGTGCAAGCCCTATAGCTAATCCTGCTGATGCAAACAGTGCTGCTAATCCTGTTGCTTTAAGTCCTACAATTTCCATAACGATCATTATCAATAAAATCTTTAATACAACTTCTATAAAAGTATCTAAAAAATTTCCTAAAGTCTTATCTACATTTTTTTTATCCATTAATGAATTTATAAACTTTTTAAATTTTTTTATTAACTTCCATCCAATAGATAATACTAAAAGACCTATTCCTATCTTAACTCCTTCAGTCAAAATCCAATTAACTGAAAAGTCCAATATTTTTTCTAACTGCATCGTCATACTTCCTCCATTTTTCATTTGCTACTTTTAACTATAATTTAATTCTTCGCCTATTATTAATAGCTTTCTTTTATACATTAATTTAAAAAAGAATTTTTTTCAATAACAATTACTTCCAAATCAATATATCTATAATCTTTCTTAGTTAAGTAAAGAATTTATTTCTAAGTTTATACCTTCAATATCAATTTCATTACTTATTATATCATCATTTACTCTATATTTTTCTTTCAATTTTAAGATTCTATATACACTTTCATCTATTCTTTCTTCTGATATAATATTACTACTAACAGCATCTTTAACAGCTGATATTGATTTTATAATATCATCATATCCATGGCAAACAAGTATTAAATCATTTCCTGCATTTATAGCCATAATAACAGCATCTGTCAAATTATAATTATCCATTATAGCTCCCATAGTCATATCATCTGTTGCTATTACCCCATCAAAATTTAACTTATTTCTTAAAATATCAGTTGTAACTTTCTTTGACATAGTTGCTGGATATTCACTATCTATACTTGATAATATTATACTTGAAACCATCACTACATCTGCACCATTTTCTATAGCATTTTTAAACGGAATAAACTCTAAGTTATTAAGCTCTTCTAATGTTTTTGTAACTATAGGTAATCCATAATGCGAATCAATATCTGTGTCACCATGACCTGGAAAATGTTTTACTACGGGAATTATTCCACCATCTCTTAACCCTTCCATAGTTTTTATTCCTAATTTTGAAACGATATCTGCATTATTACCAAAAGCTCTTTCCCCTATTACTGTGTTATTTGGATTGCTATCAATATCTAGTACTGGAGCAAAATCCATATTAAATCCAAGACTCTTTAATTCTTTTGAAATAATACTCCCTATATTATAACTTAAATTCTCATCATCAAATTTACCTATGTATCCACTTGAAGGAAGTTTTAGGAATTCATCTGGAACTCTTGAAACAACTCCTCCTTCTTCATCTACAGATATAAATAAAGGAATATCTTTTTTTATAGCTTTTATTTCATTATTTAAAGTTATTATTTGATTTGAATCTAAAACATTCCTTGAAAAATATATAAGCCCTCCAACTTCTTGATTCTTTACAAGATCTATAATTTCATCATTTATTATATCTCCTTCAAAACCTACTATAAAAAGTTGGCCAATTTTCTGTTCTAGCGTCATAGAATTTATCTTTTCCTTTATTTTATCTAATTCTTTAGTTTCTTCAGTATGTTTTTCAGTATTATATTCATTACTACTCTCTTCCTTTATACTATCTCCCCCACAGCCTGCCATTAATAATATCATAAATGCAGATATCATAAAAATTTTAATACTTCTCATTCTTATACCTCTTTAAATTAAAATTATACTTATTATATATTAACATTTTATCTTTACTTTAATCAAAAAAATAAGTGTACCTAGTTATTCTAAGTACACAATTGTTGCTTTATTTTAAATTAATAGACCATAAACCATGTAAATTACAATATTCCCTTACTGAAACTATATTATCGTAATCTACATTAAATAATCCTTCTGGTTTATCTCCTGGTTTTAAATTTAATCTATAAACTTCTGTATCAGTTAAAACTTCTATCCACTGAATATGATGCTCTTGAAGCATTGGATGCTCAACTTCTCCAACCTTAACAAATACTCCAGCATCTTTCTTTTCTACTACTGGTATATGTTTCTCTCCAACACCTTCCTTTGTTCTTTCATCCTTTAAAAGCATTGGCTTCCCACAACATACTAGCATTCCTGGAGCTTCTTGTAATACCTCAACTATATTTCCGCATATATTACACTTGTAAATAGCATTCGTTTTTGTCATTTAATAACCCCCATTAAAATCAATTAACCAATACTATATATATTACACCACTTATCTATTAATACTACATTTTACTATTTTCAACTAATTCATTTATTAATGCACAAATATTTTTAGATGAATCATTTTTATCAAAAGATCTACAAGCTTCTTTCATATTATTTAATTTTTCTTTGTTCATTAATAATTCTTCTATTAGCTTATCACAGCTTTGATTTTTTTCTAATTTAATTGCCATATTGTGATTTATTAAAAATTCTGCATTTTCCTCTTCTTGTCCTGGTATAGCATCAAATATTGCCATAGGTATATTAGATGCTAAAGCTTCAGTAATTGTTAAACCACCTGGCTTAGTTATTATAATATCAGCTGCTTGCATAAACTTGTTAACTTCATCAGTAAAATATATTAATTTTGTATGCTTTTCACTCTTATTTATTACTTTAGCAAATTCATCATACAACTTTTGATTTTTTCCAGTAATAACAATTACCTGAAATTCTCTATCTATATTAATTATATCTTCATATATTTTAAAAACGTTTGTTACTCCAAAGCTTCCTGCCATCATTAATATTGTTGGTAGATTTGGATTTAACTCTAACTCATTTAATACTAAATCCTTATCTTTTTTTTCAAAAAATACTTGCTCTATAGGAATACCATATGGATATATGACCTCTTCCCTAACACCTATTTTGCTCATTTCTTTAACCATATCATCATTTGAAACTATATACGCATCAACTTTTTGGTTTACCCACGTTTTATGTGGCGCATAATCTGTCATTATACATACTAATGGTATATTTACAAGCTCTTTTGCTTTAAGTATTGATACCATCTCTGTTGGAAATGGATGTGTTGTAATTATAACATCCGGTTTAAATTCATCAATTAACGGTAACAATTTATTTGCAAATAAATAATTTAATCTATTGACAAAACTAATCCAACGATCTTCTTTATTTGTTAGTTCATAAATTTTACCATATATTTTTGGTGTCTTTGTTGCCAAATATACATATCCACTTGTTACTGTTTTATTCAATATTGGATTAATATATAATAAACTATCTACGATTTTAACATTTGCACTTTTATCATGCTCACTCATGTAATTTTCTATAGCTCTTGAAGCTCTCATATGGCCTCCACCAGTGGATGCTGATAAAATCAGTATATTCATTTTTTGCATGCTCCCTCTTCTAATATCTAAATACATTTCTAAAATTATGTATTTATCAATTTTGTATACTTTTAATTGTGATAAATATTCGTTTGTATATTATATATCATTTTTAATAACTTTACTACGCATTTCATACATAGCTCTATTATCTATGATAATACCATAACCTATTATATCACCTTAATCCCCTATTTTTCTTTAAATATATCTTAATATATTCTTAAGATATCCTAAATTTGATTCTATCTATTTATACCAATTTATTTTTTCTCCATCACAAGTTACAACATTATACATTAATGCACTACTATATTTATAAGACTTTATTATTTTTTTAATTATTAAAGATGCTTCTTCATCATTTTCAATTTTAGAATCAAAATAAAGATTTACTCCTTTTCTATTATGTAAAGCAAATACCTTTTCGTCATTTATTCTATGCTCTTCTATTAATTTAACTATATCATCTTGCTTTAATGGACAACTTACTAATACCATACCCTATCTCCTCATACATTTTCTTATCCTAATATTATAGCATATTATTTTACTTCCTACTAAACATCTAATTATAATTTAGTTAAGTAACATTTACACCCTATATCATCTATCTTAATAAATATTTTATTAAACAAAAATACATCGTACTTCAATAAAATAACAACATGTTAATTACTAACTTTAAAGAAATACGATGCATACTATATAATAATTCTTTTTAAACTTTTCTTTTATTAAACAATTTACTTATATCCATAATTAGTGCTGCAAGTAATCCAAATCCTAAACAAATTAGGAAATTAAACATTCCAAAGCTATCTGGTATATCAAATATGCTTCTAACTCCTGGAATAAGCACTAAACAATATAATAAAAGACATATTATTATAGCGCCAATAGCATATATATTTTTAAATATACCCAATTTAAATGTTGTAACTTTATCTGATCTAGCTGGCAAAGTTTGAAATATTCTTGATATTGTTACCGTTGAAAATGCCATAGCAGCGCCTAGTTCTGGTGATACTCTATTTCCAACATACTGAGCTAATATAACTACAACTCCTATTATAATACCTCTAATGAGTACTGATTGCCATGTTCCACCTTGTAATATTCCTTCATTAATATTCCTTGGCTTTTCGCTCATAATATTTTTTTCTGCTGGTTCAAGCCCCAAAGCTATTGCTGGAAGAGAATCATTTATCAAATTTATAAATAATAGTTGTAATGCTGTAAATGGATTGGGCCATCCTACAAATACTGCAAATAGAATAGCTATTATAGCACCTAAATTCCCTGCGAAAAGATAGGTAATAGATTTTTTTATATTACTATATACAGTTCTTCCTACTTCAACAGCTGAAACTATAGTCTTAAAATTATCATCTGTTAATATCATAGCTGCAGCATCCTTAGCTACATCTGTTCCACTTCCCATTCCTATTCCTATATCAGCCTGTTTCAGAGCTGGTGCATCATTTACCCCATCTCCAGTCATAGCTGTTATATAACCTTTTTCTTGCCATGCCTTTACTATTCGAATCTTATTCTCTGGTGAAACTCTTGCATAAACAGTTATATGTTCAAGTTTTTCTTTCAATTCCGCTTCACTTAATGCATCTAATTCTTGGCCAGTTAAAGCTATATCTCCATCTTTCATAATTCCAATTTCTTTTGCTATAGCTGCTGCTGTAGTTTTATGGTCACCAGTTATCATAACTGTTTTTATACCTGCTCCACTTGCTTCAGCTACAGCCCCAAATACTTCGTCTCTAGGTGGATCTATCATTGCCATCAATCCAACTAAAGTCATATCTACCTCATCCTCTAATGCTGGTACAAAATCCTCATCTGGTACATCTTTTAAAGCAAAAGCTAATACTCTTAATGCTCTATTAGAAAAATATTCGTTTTGTTTTCTATACTTATCTAATATTTCTTCTGAAATATCTACTTCTTCACCATCATCTAATGCTTTTGTCACACGACTAAATACTACATCCGGTCCACCTTTAGTAAACATTATAGCATTTCCATTTATTGAATTTACAGTAGACATTAACTTTCTATCAGAGTCAAAAGGAATTTCACTCAATCTATCATATTTTTCTCTCAACTCTTTATAGTCTATTCCTCTTTTATTTGCAAATCTTAAAAGTGCTACCTCAGTAGGATCTCCTAGTTCAACTCCATCTTCTGTAATATCTGCATCGTTACATAAAGTAGAACTTAAATTCATAGCTTCAACTTGTTCTGAAGAATCACTTTCTGATTTAACTTCCTCTTTTGTAATACCATACATAAAGAAATCTACAACCGTCATCTTATTTTGAGTTAATGTCCCTGTTTTATCAGTACAAATAACACTAGTAGATCCTAGAGTTTCAACTGCTGGAAGCTTTCTTATTATAGCTTGCTTCTTCGCCATATCTTTAGTTCCGACAGCTAATACTATAGTTACTATTGAAGATAAAGCTTCAGGAATAGCTGCTACTGCTACCGCAATTGCAAACATAAATGAATCAAAAATTAATGCTTTTAAATCACTTCCGCCTAAATATCCTCTTATAACTTGAATTGCAAATATAGCCGCTGCTAAAATCATTATCATTATTCCTAACTTCTTGCCAAAGTCATCAAGCTTTTGTTGAAGAGGTGTTTGTTTACTTCCTGCTGTTTCTAAAAGTGCTGCAACTTTTCCCATTTCAGTGTTCATACCAGTTTGGGTAACTACTAGCTTGCCTCTTCCGTAAACAACAGTAGCACCACTAAACACCATATTTTTTCTATCGCCTATTCCTACTTTTTCATCTATTTTATCTGTATGCTTTAAGACTGCCTCAGCCTCTCCAGTTAGCATCCCTTCTACTACTTTTAATGTTTGAGCTTCTATAAGTCTACCATCTGCTGGTATATAGTCTCCTGCTTCTAAAAATACAACATCACCAACTACAATCTCTTTAACAGGAATAGTTATCTTTTTTCCATCTCTTAGTACTTTAGCACTTGGTGCTGATAACTTTTTTAAACTATCTAATGAACTTTCTGCTTTCCTTGTTTGAGTAACACCTAACACTGAATTCAATATTACTACTAAAAATATAATAAGCGATTCTACTACTTCACCTAAAAATATCTGTACTATAGCTGCTATAAGTAATACTATAACTAATGGATCTTTAAAACTCTCTAAAAACATTTTCCATATAGGAACTTTAGATCCTTCTCTTAACTCATTGTATCCATCTCTTTCTAGTCTATCTTTGGCTTCGCTACTTGTTATACCTTCAGCATCACTTTTTAATTCTTTTATTACATCAGAATATTCTTTTCTATAATACATATAATTACTCCTTCTATAATTTGTGATGAATTTATAATTATAGTATTATCCTTTAACAATATTTTATTTAATATAATAAGTTTAGCTGTAATATTTATAAAAATTTTATAATACATAGTATTATATTTGTAAATTTTAGGAGGTATTAAAATGCTTAAGAAAATATGTCCTCATTGTAATTATAAATTTTCTACTAAAGATATCTTTATCAGAAAACATTCACAATATATAACTTGTCCTCAATGCCAAAATAAGCTTATCGCATCAATAAAATCTAAATTTATTTTTAGTGTAATAATGCTATTAACCTTTATCTTTTGGGCAATCATAACTGACTCCGCTTATATAAATATCGAATCTTGGATAAAATATCTTTTAGCATTCATTTTATTTTTTATATTATTTTTTATAATAGAACCTTTAACTTATAAGTTTGAAATTTTTGAAGATTTATCAAAAAGCAAAAGATAGGGTAATATTTACAGAATATTTAAGAATTATTTAAGTTTTTATCAATTGCTTTATTTGTAAAATATAGTATCATAATAAAATATATACTAAATTTTTATAATATAGGTGGTTAATATGAAATTAAAGGATAATAAACTAATTAAAATTATTACTTACTGCTTTTTTCCTATTTTTATTGTATTAATTACTGAATTTAATCATATGCAAAGCTTCAATAAACTACTAGGTTTTGTAACTAGTAAATTTCCAGCATTTTTATATAGCGTATTATTAATTTCAGTTCTCTTTTTTGCAATACTCTTTTTTACAAAAAAGAGTCATATAGCAGTAGGAATTCTAAGTATAACCTTGTATATACTTTCCACAGTAGAGTATTTTAAATATACAACTAGTGGAACTCATCTAACTTTAAGTGATTTAGTTATGACTCGAAATATAGGAGACGTAGGAAAGTTTGCAAAACTAAACTTCACTTGGCCTTTAATAATATGCTTAATATTAATTATTGGTTATATAGTATTGTGCAAGAAATATACCTTTAATCTTCCTTTTACTTTCAAAAGAAGATTTTTAACAAGCTTCATTTGCATTTGCACATTACTTTTAGGTATACTTCTTCCTAAACCTTCAACAAATATTTATGCAACTTTTAATTTAGATAACGAAACATCAACAAATATATTTGCTATAAACGAGAGCTTCGAGTCAAACGGTCTTATAGGATTTTTATCTCAAACAACATCTAATAAATTTACTTCGAGATTACGTAAACCTGAAAATTATTCTGAAGATCTTGTAAATAACAGTTTATCTGAAATAAATGAAACTTCTGATGATTATAAAAAACCTAATGTAATATTTATTATGTCTGAATCATTTGGTGATTTTAGAAGTCTTGAATCTTCTTTAGATTTATCATCTTACTACGAAAGCTTTGATGAAATTTCAAAAGATAACTTTATAGGTAATTGTGTTGTTCCAACTTTTGGAGGTTACACTCCAAGAACAGAATTTGAATTACTATTTGGACTACCAGTGTATTCTCTTAATACACCATCAATACCTCATAATCTATTAACTGATGATAATCTAACTAACTCTATACCATCTTATTTTAAGTATTTAGGATATAATACAACTTATATTCATCCTTTTAGCGGTTCTTTTTATAGTAGAAACTCTATCTATGGTGGTTATGGATTTAATAATCTTTTCTTTGAAGAAGATATGATTAACGATAGTACTAGATTCAGAAGATATATAGATGATTATTCTGTTTTTGAGAAAATAAAACAACAATTAGAGCAAGATGATAGTCCAAGTTATATATTTACTACTACTATGCAAAATCATCAACCGTATTACGATGATGACAATATTACAGATGGTACATCTGACCTAAATGAACTTAAATACTACCTTGAAGGTATTAAGAAAACTTCTGATGACTTGAAGTCGTTTTTAGAATGGTTAAATAATTTCGAGGAAGATGTAATATTAGTATTTGTTGGGGATCATTATCCATTCTTTACCCCTACATCTGATATATATAGTCAATTTGGAATAGACTCTAGTAACACAGAAAACTTATATAATCAAAAATACCTAATATATAATAATTATGATAAAGATTTTTCATATTTGAATGATACGAAAATATCTACATTTTATCTTCCATATGTAGTTATAGAGTCGTTAGGAACACCTTTAGATAAATTTTCATCAACTATGATAAATCATATGGAAACAACACCAATATACTCTCCTAATATTCAAAGTATTAGTGATAGAGATGCTATATTAGATGTGTTAACCTACGATAGAGTTGAAGGAGAAAGCTACTCTAATAAATAAAGTGCGAGCTAAGGCTCGCAAGTGAAAAGTCGACTTTGTCGAAGTGAAAGGCTACTACGTAGCGTGGAAAAGTTAACTACGTTAAGGGAAAAATGCTACTATAAGTAGCAAAGAAAAGCATTTTATCTCATTAGATATCTTTTCCCTATTGACATAGGCACTATTTTCTCCTCAGCTTTAGCTGACTTTTCCCCTTTGACGAAGTTAAACTTCTCACCAAAGTGCTTCGCACTTTCTTTCAATTAGTATCTCTTAGCATATCCACATCTTTTACAAAGCTCTTCAACGGCTTTTCTATTAGAAAAACCATCATATATATCAAGTGCTCTTTTTGATGTTATTATATCTCCTAGTGGAGTTTTGAATATGTTTCCTAACGGAATATTTCCTTCGCTATCTAAACAACAAGGAACTACTGTTCCATCAACTAATATACCAATCTGGTCTCTTAATCCATAACAAAACACTTCAGCTTCTTCATTTACTAGATTTATATTAGGCCACTCAAATTTTTCTGCCATATTTACATATAAATTTTTTCTTACCTTTATTCCTGACTTTTCTTGTAATCTTTCACCTAAACTAAATTCTATATTAAGCTCTTCTTCAAGAATTCTCAATATATTGCTATTTAAGCTATTACAAGCCTTTAACTCTTCAGTATCCATGTTCCATAACCTTATTGAACAGATTATATTGGAATTTTCATTAGCTTCATTTATAAAGCTAGTAATATTAGTTATATATTCTTCTAAAGTCACTTTACTATCATTTGCTTCAAAACTATGAAGTGAAATATTAACTTGTCTTAAAGCTTTGCTTTTTAGTAAAATTCCCTTGACATTATTTATTAAAGTTCCATTAGTCGTAATATTAACCTTTAACTCAGCCTCTTTGCATATTTCTAAAAATTCCTCTAAATTTTTATTCAAAAATGGCTCTCCCATAAGATGAAAATATACATAATCACTATATTGTTTTACATCATCAATTATTTTTTTAAAGCTATCCACTTCCATAAACCTTAACTCTCTACTAGTTTTAGGGCAAAAATTACAACTTAAATTACAAATATTAGTTGTTTCTATATAAACCTTTTTAAATCTTTTCATTAGTCTACCTCTATCAATTAAATCTATAGTTATTACATTACCATAAAAAAATGAATTTATACAATAGAACATTTCCCTATACTTCCTCATATATTAATAAAGTTTTAAATTCCTATACTTTTTATTAATTATTAAGAATATATAATACTATAACTTTAATGGAGGTTATTATTTTATGAGGAAAATAAGATTTGTAATTTTAACTTTTATTATTATTGTTATAATCATATGTTCTAACGCTCTTTACAGCATTAATAATTATGCTGATCCAATAGTAGCCGAAGATGATACTATAGATACAGAATTACAAGAAGAACTTGACTTAGATGAATTATATACTTTTGATTATGATTATAAAAAGGATTATATACGATATTGCACAGAATATGCCATTTTATATTCTAGAGCTGATTATTTAACTGAAGATGAATTGATAGAATTTGCAAAAAAAATTGATAATGGAATTATAGCTATAGAAAATTATTTGGGGATTAATCTAAATTCTGATCACTATATTAATTCTAGAGTTTTTGTTAGTATAGATGGGTCTATGGACGATCCTGAGTTTAACAATGAAAATATTAATATAGAACATACTTCTTTAATATCAGTAGATAATGTAAGGGAAAACACTAGCTCCTATATCCATGAATTAACTCATATAATAGCTTGGGATTGTAGTTCCTTATGGATTAAAGAAGGTTTGGCTGTATATTTAAATGATAAACTTAATGGAGATCCTACTTATCCTAATAATGGCTGTGACATTGATAAACTCTCTCTTGAATTTTATAATAGTGGGACGTTAGAAAGTTTAACAGCTTTTGATTTAGTTGGAGAAAATGGTGTACCTAATTATATTGATTATAATAGTGAACCAATCTTTTATATCTACTCTGCATCCTTTGTTAAGTATTTAGAATATTCTATTGGCAAAGATAATCTAATTAAAATCTATAAATCATTAAATACAAAAGAAGCTTTAAAAGATATTACAGGAAAAGATATAAATATCTTGAAGAATGATTGGATAAATTCTATAACTACAGTAATCGAATAAATTAATTTAATAAATATAAAAAAGTACGAAATGTCTTTAAATACATCTTTCCGTACTTTTTTATATTTTAATAAATGCAATTTTCTGAAAACATTTTCGCATATTCTATCACAAGGTCCTCTTAAAACCCCAATTTTAATTCCTTAATTCATTTACTGTATCAAATATTACTTCTAAAATAATTAAAGACGAAGTTGCTCCTGGATCTTGATGTCCAATGCTCTTATCCCCTAAATAAAGTGCTCTTCCTTTACTAGCAACTATAAACTTAGTATATTCAACACCATTTCTAGCTGCTTCAACTGAATTCTTAAGCGTATTTAATACAGATAATTTATTTTCTATTCCATAATTAATTTCTTCATAAGCTGGAATTAATGCATCTAACATAGTCTTATCTCCTTTTTCACTTTTTCCCCGCATCTTAATTCCATCTATTGAAACCTTTAATATATCTCTAAAATCTTCAATATTAATTTCAACTTTTTCTTTTCCAATCATAGATGCTTTCATAAATGCAGTTCCATACAGTGGTCCTGACGCTCCTCCAACATTAGACAAAATAGCCATACCTACTGTTCTAAATATATCTCCCCAATCTTTAAACTCTTTATCTTTAACTTTTTCTTTTGCAACTTTAAATCCCTTGCTTAAATTTGTTCCATGATCTCCATCTCCAATAATAGCATCAAGCTCATTTAAAAACTGTTTATAATAAGTAATTTTCTTTTCTATTTTCTCAAATGTATAAAGTACCTCTTTTAATGTTAATCCCATAATGTTTACTCAACTCCTTAACCCCTATTACTTTCCCACTCTAATTAACTATTTACTATATTAAATAATATTGTTTTTTTTCATAGTTAATACCTAAATCTAATATTTTTAAACATTTACACCCTGTATTTAAAGTGAATTTAAAAAGAAGATTGCACAACATTTATTAACTGATTAGCTAAATATAAAATAGAAAAGAGTAAACTCTTACTAAAAAACTCCACTAAATATATAATTTAGCAGAGTTTTTATTCTATATATAATACTTAACTAATTAAATGTTCTCTTTTTATGCACATTAATATTTATTTATGATTATCACCTAAATCAATAAGATTTAATAACTTAAGTACTTCAACGGCAATCTTTCGTTCTTTACCTTTATATGGATATGAGTGGATATGAATTGCAGGATTAAAGTTTAATTCTATTATTGCATATGGTGAATTTTCTTCTTTATAATCTTCTATCATCATATCTACTCCACATATTTTTGCCTTTACTGCCTTAGCCGCCTTTACTGCTATATCTTTGAATTTTTGCGGAATATCATCAGTATAATCTATACTATCTCCGCCTGTGCTTATATTAGAATTTTCTCTTAAATAAACTATCTCATCACATTTAGGAATATAATTAAAATCTAGTCCTCTTTGTTTTAAGAAAAGTTCTGCATTTTTATCAAGTATAATCTTTTCTAACGGTGTTTTATATCCTTTTCCTCTTAAAGAATCTTGATTTTTAATTTCTACAAGTTCTGCTATAGTGCTCTTTCCATCACCTATAACATTAGCTGGTACTCTATGAAGTATTCCGGCAACCTTGTCTCCTATAACTAAAAATCTATACTCTTTTCCTTTTATAAATTCTTCAATTAAAACAGTTTTATCATTCTCAAAAGCTATTTCAAAGGCTTTTATCATATCATCTTTACTTGCACCTTCAGTGAATATACTAATACCTATGCCAAAATTTGTTGACTTAGGTTTAATTACTATTGGTTTTCCTATAAATTTATCACTCTTAACCTTTGCTTCTTCTATAGAAGTATATTCTTCACCTTTAGGTACTCTAATATTATTATCTTCTAAAACTTTCTTTGTAACTACCTTATTTTCCATAATTAGTATAGTTGCATAATTATCTTTAGAAGTTTTTGTTGCTTGAACCACATACTCTTTTTTATCACATTTCTTTAATGATATAAAATTTTCACTTCTATCTAATACATCAACTTTTATACCTCTTTTAATAGCTTCTTTCATTAAAATTTGAGTTGATAATTCTAAGTCTTCATATCCTTCAAGCTTAAATCTATTTTTATATGCAATTTCTTTATATTTCTTAGCTAAGCTTAAATTTGCATCTATAAAACCTTCTGATTTTACTTTTTTAAGCATCTTATAAGCATAAGTACTCTTAAAATCTTTAATTTTATCAATCATCTCTAAAATAATTTCATTGGATACTAAATTTAATTTATCATTAATATTTTTAATATAGCTTAATAATTCTAATCCCCATTCTTCTTTAGAAATATTTTTCCCATCTCTCTTTAAATTTACATTGCTTAATCCTTGCTCTGCAATTAGCTTTTGATTATCTAATGCTTCCTCTTGCCACTTTTCATAATCACTTTCTTCTTTAACCAATAAGAAAATATTAAATACTTCTAAGAATTTTAAATCATTTAAAGAGATTCCTCCTTTTTCAAAAGGATTGATATCTAAGCTCCTATATTCTAAATACTTTATTCCATCTTTCTCTAAAGATTCTAAAAAATTATCTATATCTGCTGCTTTTAATCTTACTTGACTATATAATTCTTTATGACTTTCTAAAACCTTATCCTTAACAAAATTGTTCATACTATCTACATAAGCTTTAACAGAGTCATAATTTGGATAAAGATCTATATTATTTTTATAACCATATTGACTGTTTCTATAAGATAAAGCACTTTCATTATGATATGTATCTTCATTTATCTTATTTAAGCTTTCTATGTATTCTTTTTCAAAACTATCATGAATAACATTTGAACCACATAAAAGATATATTATAAGCCATCTATATCTTAAATAATTTCTTACAAGTTTTAAATAAACATTATCCTTAAACTCCCTAAATGACGTTCCTTCACCTACCTTTTTATGAAGCTCCTTTAAAAAGTCATCTTGAAATGAAAAATTATAATGAATTCCAGATATTAATTGTCTCTTGCCTCCATATTTTTTCATTAATTGCTCTCTATACCTTCTTGCATTTATTCCCATAGGACACTCGCAGAATTCAGCTATTGGAATATCCTTATCTTCTGGTAAGATACAGGGCATTGAAATTGGCCATAAGTATTCATCTCCAATTTCTTGAGCTACAATATCATAAAGTACATTTGTAAAATTATAACATTCTTCTACTGAATTGAATGTTGGTGTAATTACCTCAATTTGGCTTTCTGAAAAATCTGTTGTTATATACGGATTGCATATCTTTTTCTCAAAAACCTTTGGATGAGGCGTTAAGGCTAGCTTTCCTTCATTAGTTACTCTTAGTCCTTCCCTTTCAATACCATAACTACCTATTGATTTATTATTTATAATTATATCTTTAATTTTATCTAACATATTTTATACTCCTTGCTTACCTTCAATTTATATATTAAATAAGCTGCTACTCCTTTTAAAACACTTGATATGGCAATGCTCCACCATATCCCATTTATTCCATAATACTTCATAAGTACTAATGCCATTGGAATTCTTAATACAGTAAATATTATACTTATAGTCGCAGGTATTTTGGGCTTTCCCAGTCCTGTAAAAAGTCCATTAGATACCATTTCTATTGTACTAAAAGCTTGTGAATAAGCTACTGCTTGTAAATATCCATAAGCTATTAAACTTGTATCTACATCTCTTATAAATAATTTTATTATTGGTTCCTTAAAAAATATAAATATTAAGGACATTAATATAGAATACGATATTCCAATTGCTAGTGCAGTATTATATCCATCATTAATTCTTTTAAACTTCTTGGCCCCAAAATTTTGTCCTGTAAAGCTTGATATAGCTCCATTTAAACCGCCTATAACCATATATGTTATAGATTCAATCTGTAATCCTATCTTTTGAGCTGCAATAGCATTGGTACCAAAAATTGCAATAATTCTTGCTAGAACTATATTTACCAGAGTAAATAACACTCTTTGAAATGCCATAGGAAACCCTAACTTAGCTACTTCTTTTACTTTTTCGTAATTTACATTTAAACTTCTATCATACTTTAATAAACCTTTAGATTTCACCTTATACAATACATACATTATTACATTAGCTATCAATGTAGCTAATGCTGCTCCAATAACTCCAAATTTAAAGATATAAATGAATATAGGGTCTAAAATTATATTTACTGCTATCCCTATCGCATTAATCTTTAAAGCATCGCTATTATTTCCAAAGCTTCCAAAAATCCTTGAATAAAGAAAATTAAAAAACGAAAAATACAATATTGGTCCATTTATTGCAAGATAATAATATGAATCCCTTTCTACTATAGGATTACCTAGATTTAAAAATCCTATAAAATTCTTTCCTAAAAAAATAAGAATTAGAGCATATACAATTGCTATAAAAAAGTTGATAGCTATTCCTGTATTTATATACTCTTTTACATTATTATTATCTTTTCCACCTATAGCATGAGATATCTTTATTCCTGCTCCTATAACAACTAAAGAATTTATTGAATATCCTAATCCAATAAAAAAACTTGATGAACCAACGCTTGCTACCGCATCACTCCCTAGCCCCCCAACCCAAAGCATATCAACAAGGTTATATGTAAATTGTAATAAAGAACTTCCCATTATAGGTACTGCTAAAGCTGTAAGCACTGTTAAAACTTTACCTTTAGTTAAATCAACTTTTTTCATTTTTCCTCCATGATTAATTTTTATCTATTTATTTACTACCTGTAACTACATATTACTCTCTCTCTGGATATATTATTTCATTCAAAAAATCAACTAATTCTTTAGCATTTTCTTCTACTAAACTATAATGGTTCCAAGTGCCTTCTTTCCTTGAAGTAACTAATTCACAGTCGATTAATACTTTCATATGATGTGATAATGTTGGTTGAGTGAAATTAAAATAATTTAATAGCTCACAAGCACATCTTTCACCATCTGATAATATATGAATAATCTTCAATCTATTCTGATCGCTAAGAGCTTTAAATATTTTTGCATTTACTTCATATTTATCTTTCATATTTCCTCCTATATAGATACTTATCTATGTATTCAATATAGTTTACATCTTTTTCATTGTCAATATACAAAGTGACTCTAAGTATTTTTTCTTCTTTTAAATATAATTTAATATATTCTACTTTCTAATCATTCTGATCTTCCATTATTTATAAACTTAATTAAACTACAGTAATAATTAATAAAATAAAAGGAGGCATATTAAATGCCTCCCATAAATTATTATTAACTATTATTATTTAAATATTTATCTTTTATTCTTAATTTACTTTACTTCTTGAACTCCAGTAACTGTGCTCTTATCATCCATTTCAAATGAATCTTTATATTCTTGTTTTGAGAAATACACATTACCTTCAATCTTAGCATTTTCAAGTTCAAATCCTTCAGCTTCTACATATACATCTCCAATTATTGTTCCACCTTCTATTTTTGTATCCTTACTCTTAACAGTAATTTTTGGTGTTGTTAATGTATAAGATTTAGTTGTATTATTATCATCATTTTCATAAAGAGCTATTGTACGACCAGCAGGAACCATCTTTGAAGAATCATTTTTATCCGGTTTAGTAAAGTCTCCTTCTACTACTAAATCTTTACTTGTAGTTATATCATTCTTTAATAATACTATCCAACTATCTTTTAAAGCTTTTTTAAGTGTTTCTTCATCACTTGCTAAAGATGCTGAACTTACTACATCTGCATCTCCAGGATTATTTGTATTTGTATTTTCTTTTTCTTCAGTAGTTGCTCCTTTATTAGTTGTATCATTTGTAGTACCATTATTGCCACAACCAACTAATAAGGCTACTCCTAAAAATAACGCTAATACTAATGACTTTGTTTTCATATTTTATCCTCCTAAAGTCTAATTTTTAAATTTTGTAATATTTATTACAACCGCTAATTTTATTATTTCACTAAATACTTTAATTATTACAAAATATAAATAACACTCTAATTAATAATAAATATGTAATAGAAGTAATAGATACAAAAAAGGTTGTATCAAAATTTGATACAACCTATAATAACTAACGGTTTCTACAGTTTCTACCGTTTCTAATGTTTCTACAATTGTTACAGCTTTCTAATACTTTCTTTATAACGCAATCTCTACCTCTTCTAAAGCCTTCATTAAACCCAGCTCTGAATCCTTCTCTAAATCCTTGTCTTACTCCTGCCTCTCTACCTTCTTGACGTCCTACTTCTCTTCCTTCTTCAAAACCATTTCTAAATCCTTGACGTTTTCCGGCTTCACAGCCTTCTCTAAAGCCAACTCTTCTTCCTTCTTCGAATCCTTTTCTGAATCCAGCTCTAAAGCCTTCTCTTCTACCTTCTCGTAAGCCAACAGCTCTACCTTGTCTAAATCCTTGCTCTTTTCCAGCACAAAAAGCTGCATTAATGGCATTAATACATTGTCCATTTCTAGAATTACAATTACTATTTTCTATGCCTTCTGTAAAAGTATCTTCATCAAATTCGCTTACAAAATTTTCATCACATTCTCTTTCTCTACGAAATCTATCTCTGTCACATTCTATATTTTCTTCATCATCAAGGTCAAATTCATCCAAATCAAATTCATTCAAATCAAAATCATCAAAATCATCAAAATCATTAAAACATCTTTTGTCCATAATTCCTATCTCCTTTGTATAGTTAATTTTATACTACATTATATGCATTATGGATGAATATGTTAAATGTTTGTATATTAATTTTGGCTATTTTTTATCTTCATAAAGGCGTAATCTATAGTGGCTTCTAAATTATTTGATTTTTTCCCTCCACCTTGAGCTAAAAATTTACTTCCTCCACCTCTACCATCAATTAAGGTAATTGCATCCTTTAATAACTCATTCATAGATATATCATTGTCTTTTGACGATGCAAAGATTAGATTTGACTTATCATCATATTTTACAGCAAACAACGCTATTGTTTTTTTATTTTCTACTAACTTTTCTGCAAGCTTCCCAATATGCTTTAAATCCGACTTTTCATAAATCTTCTTAATAATAGATATATCTCCAATCTTATCTGCAGATTCTATCATTTCCTTTATCTCATATTTACTTAGTTCTAATTTTAACATTCTATTTTCATTTTGATATTCTCTAATTTCCTCTGCTGATTTACTTATTATGTTCAGTATTTCACTTTCTCCACATTTCATTGACTTACAAATAGTCGCAATTATACTATCTCTCCTTAAGCTATCATCTATAGCTCTTTTCCCTGCTAAAAATTCTATTCTAGTTGCGCCTTTATGTTTTTCCCATCTTTTAATCTTAATCATTCTTAAATCTAAAGTTGATTTAGGATGCACTCCACAACAAGCATTTATATCAAGATCTCCTATTTTTACTATAGTAATCGCATCATCAGTTTTCGGTAAAGCTCTTCTTATTTTTATCTTTTTAAGCTCTGATTTACTTGGCGTAAAAAATTCAACTTCTATATTTTGATTAATTATTTCATTTGCAAATCTTTCAGCTTCTCTTATTTTATCTTCCTCTAAGAATCCCTCAATATCTACAGTACTACTTTCACTTCCCATATGGAAGCTTACAGTATTAGCATTAAACAATGAGTAAAAGCACCCTGATAAGACATGCTGTCCTAAATGTTGTTGCATTCCATCATATCTTTTTTCCCAATCAATTTTACATTTTACTCTATGTATTTTTAATGGTTTCTTTTCAAGAACATGATAAACTACTCCATTATCTTCATATACATCTATTACTTTACTACTTTCAATAAATCCAGTATCTCCAGGTTGACCACCTCCACCTGGGAAAAATGCACTTTTATCTAAAGCTACATGATACATTCCATCTATCTCTTTAACCTCTACAACCTCAGCTGTAAACTCCTTAATATATCTATCTAAATAGTATAACTTTTCCATTTACTTTTTCCTCCATTATATTGTCATAAGACAAACTTTCTCATAAGTAATTATAATACACTTATATTTTCAAAATTAGAAATCCACATATTTAATAATTTATCCATAAAAAGTATCTATATATACCTAACTTAAACACTCTCATGGACCCAAGTAATAACATAACTAATATTTTTAGGTGTATCTGTTATCTCTGGATTACATTTAATAAACCTTCCTTCTAATCCTAATTCCTTGCATGTTAAATCGAAATGACACATAGCTATTCCCATATCAATTCTATGAATATCAAATGTTAACTTATCATTTTTCTTCTTAGATGAGTTAATATAGAAATGAAATTTATTACCATCTTTAACTATTCTCCAAGGTTGCTTATTAAGTGCCGATGGAGCCAATCTAACATTTTCAAGTACCTCTTTAAAGTAACCTAAATTAATTACTGGTGTCAATGGTACAGAAAAATCTCTTAAGAAAAAAATTTCGTACCATTCTTTTCTCTTTTTTGATTTAGTCAAAAACTTCATAGTCTTTTCTATAAAACGCTTATTCTCTCCACTCTTACCAAAAGGAGTTACTATAGGTAAAACTTCATCTTCCTTTAATTCCATAGACTTCGAAAACTCTCCCTTATTAAAAGTACCTCCAATCCAACAAGTTCCTAATCCAAGAGAGGTTATATAAAGAATTACTTTTTCCATTTCATACCCAACTTCTTCTAATGCCATTTCACCATTTTCATAAGCAACTGCAATAAAATTATTAGCACCTTTTATAATTCCATAAGTACCTATCTTTTCTCCCTTTAAAGGTTCCTTTGAGTTTATTAACTTAAATCTTACTTTTTCATTAAAGGGCCCCTTCAAATTATTAATATACTCTTCAATTTTTACTATCTTATCTTCATCAATTTCACATTCTTCATATGTCCTTACTGAGGTTCTTTCCTTAATTATTTCAGATATTGTTTTATTTATACTACTTGTATTACTCATTATTATTCTCCTAAATATATATTCATGTTATTCTTATCTTTATATAACAAAATATATGCACTATAACCATTATATCATTACTGTGTATTTTTTACATATATTCCTTTTGCTAGAGTAAATTTGCATCTTCTTATGTTTATGTTATATACTAGATATGTAACCATTAGATACTAGGAGGTATATTTTGAATAAAGAATTAAAATTAATAGCTAGCGCTTTAGCACTATGTGTTACTTTTAATGTTTCTTTTCCTGTAATGGCAGCTCCTGAAAATACATCTATTGATCAACATAAAGTTAAGTACCAAGAACTTAACACGGAAATTAAACAAATAAATGAAAAGATCTCTAGCTTAGATGTAGAAATTGAAGAAATAAATCAAAATCTAGAGGAAAATAACAGAAAAATTGAAGATACAAAAATAGAGATAGAAAACACTAAAAACCTATTAATCCAAAATGAAAAAGAAATGGATGAAGCACAAAATAAACTTAATATTAGAGTTCGTTCCCTGTATAAAAGCAACCTTACTTCTAATATTATATTATTTGTTCTTAATTCAGAAAGTTTTTCAGATTTATTTAACAGAATACATTCTGTATCAAAAATAATATCTCTTGATAAAGAACTTATGAAGGATATAGATGAAAAGAAAGAAAAACTTGAACAAACTTCTGAATCACTAAAAAAGAATGAAGATGAATTGAATTCACTAAATGAAGAAATATCTAAAGATTTAGCTGAAGTTGAAAGTAAGAAGTCTGAACAGCAATCAGCTTTAAATGAACTTAACGAACAAAAAAATGAGGTTTTTGCAATAATTGAAGCTAATGAAAAAACTCTTGTTGAGCACCCATTATCAATTATTAACTCTTCTACCTCTTCAATATCACAAATTCAAGATGCAGTTAATACACTTGAAGGATTACTCCCTCAATTAACTAGCTCTTATGTAATTGGACTAGCTCAAGATGGAATTTATCAAGGTAATGTTATAATTGAAGAGGCAAACACTCCACCTGTTGCCCCTCCATCATTAGATGAAGATGGTAAAGCAACATATCAAATGGAATCAACAGCTTATACTGGTGGTGGCATAACAGCTATTGGGCTAAAGCCAATCCATAATCCAAATGGAATAAGTACCGTTGCAGTTGATCCAAATGTTATTCCTTTAGGTTCAAAGGTTCATGTATCAGGTTATGGAGTTGCAATAGCATCAGATACAGGTGGTGCTATAAAAGGAAACATAGTAGATGTATATTTTAACACACATAGTGAGTGTGTTAGCTGGGGACGTAGACAAGTAGAAGTTACTATTCTTGCCTATCCAGGAGAATGGTAAACTAGGTTTGTATTTATGGCAAATGAATCATATTTAACTTAGTTTAATATAAAGATGCCTTATGGCAGATATAAAGTTAAAAGCTTGGACATTTTATGTCCAAGCTTTTCTTAATTAACAATAAAATATTATATTTTTAGTTGATTCTACATTTGAAAATGTGTTTAATATTATATAAATATATATATTTAATTATACTTGTGGCTTCATTAACCATTCATATACTTTATAAAAAATTTCAACTTCATTATCTATATACTCATCCATACTATCATAATCTTTAGTTATTAATGAATTATTAACTTTATCTACTAATATTTTTACCTCATCAACTATTGCTAGGACATCAATATACTTATCTTTATCTAATCCGTTAAATAATTCATATACCTCTTCTACTAATTCATCTGGAATTAATTCTACAGACTCTAAATTTTCTCCCTCAACTCTAATTGACTGTATATTATTTATAAGTAATATTATATTGCTTATTTTATCAGGAAACCCCCTATCAACTAAATCAGTATATATTTTCACATCATCACTCATAGAATCAACATCTGCTAAAGATATTTCAGCATCAACTATTCTATAATTATATGAATATCCCATTTGATCAGTTATATTTTCAAACTTTATAGTTCCTATAATTTCTACTGGTAGGTCTGTAAATTCTATTTGTTTACCTTTCTTAGGATATACCGCCATAGTATTCATAAGTTGATTTGTATTAGGTAGACAATATGCACAATTCTGATAAGGCATATTCATTAAATACGCCATTGATCCATCTAACGGAGAGCTCTGTGCAAAGAATCCAACCATTTTTATCTTCTTTCCATCTAACTTTTCTAATTCCTTTATATCTATCATATCTTTAAATTTTACTTCTGTTATTTCATTATTATCTTTTTCACCTGATGCTACACATCCAATCATTATCATAGGTATTATAAATAATATAAAAACTAGCTTTTTCATTACTACTTCTCCTTTTTTACTCTAATGTAAGAATATATAAGGGTTGATACTATAATAACTCCAACATATATGAATACAATATAAAACTCTGTTGGATATACCTTTGTTAAGTCAAGTACTATTCCTAAAGATGATGATATATTATTTACTAGACTTAAAGCTACCCTATTAATTAATAAAGAAATAGTTATACTTACAGCTATTAATATTATTACTTGTCCTAAAACGTAGCTATATATTTTACTCTTATTCATTCCTAAAAACTTAAGTAACTTAATATCATTCTTAGAATTAACAAGCATTAAAAAGCTCATTACACAAGTTAATAGTGATGCTAACACTACTATTATTCCACAAAGCAATAAAGCAACCTGCTTACTCATATCAATATTACCAACTAGCTTTCTTAATATCTTTGTAGTGTTTACAGCTTGTACATCAACATCTTCACTTAAAGAAGTTTCTATTTTATTTGCTGTTGCCAAACTTCCTGTTTTAACAAGTATAGATGTATAACCCATATTATGATCATCCCCTTCATGAGAATGCTCTTCTTCTTCTGAATGAATGTGTTCTTCATCGTGTGCATTCCATACACTATTTATACTTGTAAAAAGAGTGTTATCATATGATGTATTAGTCTTATCTAAGATACCAACTAAAATATATGGTGAACTTGTGTGTTCTTCTGCATAGTTACTTGTCCCATGAGATGTAGTAATTTCATCTCCTATAGAAAGATTATAGCTAGTAGCAATGTTATATCCTACAACAACTTCATAATCTTCTTTAAATAATTCTCCTGATTTCAAGCTATAATCATTTAGCAAATCAGTTGTAGTTCCTACTATTCTATTTCCTTTATATGAATCAGCCATAGCTAATGGAACTATAGTAGTTACCTCATATTCATCCATTATATTATCTAAATAATCCGTATCTATAGTTCCTAATGGGTCATCTGAGAAAAACAAACTAGACATTACTAATTGAGTACTACTACCTTTAGGTCCAACTATAATATCGTATTTTTTATCTACCTGATAAAATCCTTCATCTATTTGTGAACTAATATTTATAGATAACATACTTATAGAAATTGCTATACATATTGATATAATAAATAATATACTTACTGTTTTCTTGCTTAATAAAGATTTTATTGAATATCTAAACATTAATTAGCACCTCCAATATTCATCTTTATAAAGTCATCGTATTTTATTACACAATCAAAGTTCTCTATTAATCTATCATCATGAGTAACTACTATTAACATATTTTTATTTTTCTTATGAACATCTATTAAAGATTTTATAATGTCGTTAGCTAAAGCTTGATTTAATGAACCAGTTGGCTCATCACATAAAAGTATCTTTCCTTCTTGAAGCAATGCTCTTGCTATACAAACTCTTTGCTTTTCTCCTCCAGACAAAGTTTTTACTTTCTGATTTACTTTATTTTTTAAACTTACAACATCTAAAGCTTCCTCTATAGATATCCTCTTCCCTTTAACTTTTTCAATTAACTTTAAATTATCTTTAACCGTAAAATCATTAAAAAGATTAAACTCTTGAGATACATAACTTATATTATCTCGTCTATATTTTTGAAGTTCTTCACTTGATAATTTTTCTAAATTATATAGAGAATTATCAATATCTATAGTAATAGTTCCTCCATCAGCTTTTATATTTCCACTAATAATATTTAGTAATGTCGACTTACCACATCCAGAAGGTCCTAATATAACATATGATTTATTATCTTCAAATTTTATATTGCTAAAATTAATTCTCTCATTTGAAAACTCTTTATAAACGTCTCTTATTTCTATCATTATAATCTCCTTTTAATGTATTAAATATTTAAAATCATTATCTAGAGATTTAAATATCAAGCCTCACCTTCAAACTAATTAATGTGATGCTATTAAGAAAATATTTAGTTTTTCTTACAAGATATTGGATAAAATCTAATCCTATAGATTTCATAAGAGAGAAGATTATAAGTGCTGATCCAAAATGCTGCAAATTTTCTGCACTCTTTTCAATATTAATACAAATTTCACAATGACCTCTTAAGCAATTGTGATTTTCATTTAATATTGAGTACTGTATATTGGTAAAAATATTAATAATCAAATAAAAAGCCAATAGCAACGCTATTATCTTTTTATTAAATCTAAAAAAACTTATAACTTCTCACCTCCTACCCCTAAAAAACTCTACATTTTATTCTACTATAAAAATTCCTATTTTCAACTATATACACAATAATTTCAAACACACTCCACATTTAACCAAAACTAAAGGAGTTGTCTCAAAACAACTCCTTATTACTATATTAATATATCTTTTTTACTAAAATTAATATGTGCTATTAAATATGCAACTAATGTTGTTGCTATCATTACTATTACTCCATTTGTTACTGTCATATTTGGATTTTGCATCATCATAGCACTGCTTCCTGTGAATACACTTATTGAGTCCCCAAAGTTTAAAAATACTAAATGTGCTATTTTTCTTAATGCTGACAGGTTATAACTTCCTATAGTTAAGAATACTGTAACTACTACTGAAATCGCCATAGTTATCATACTACTTTTTATTAATGTAGAAATCATAAAGATAACTGCACACGCTGTTATTATAAATAATGCTTGGAATAACATAGCTTTTGTAAATAACTCTAAGTTTGTTCCCATATGTCCTGAACCTACAACTTTTGATAATATAGTTGTTCCATCAGCATTTATTATCTTTTCATAAACTGTTCCAATACTTACTGGGTATGCAGAATTATTAACTCCACTAGTTATATTAACAAATAAGAATCCTAAAATTTCTGCTCCTAAAATCATCGTAAGAACAGTTATAGTAACTGCTATAAATTTTGATAGTAACACTTTTCCTCTAGTTACAGGCTGAATTAGTAAAAACTTTAATGTTGCAGGAGTGCATTCTCCTGATACTATATCACTCATAAATACAGCTATACCAGCTACTAATATAGCCATTCCTAAAAACTGCATTAGTGAACTCATATAATTATATGCATCATATTCCCATCCATAAAGTGGTTGAATATTATTATCTCTAAGATACGTTAATTGCTCTAATCTTTCTTTTGATTCCATAGCGTACTGCTTTGACCATTCATCATCATACTTCTCATATCTTATTATAGATTCTTTGGCATATTCTATTTCTTCATCTAATTGCTTTTTCCATTCATCTTCATTTACACCATTTTTAATTATATCTTCATAACTCTTTATCTGCTCTTTAGAATATTCTATTGATTCCTCCAAAGATGCTATATACTCTGGATTTACATCAGAATTTTTATTTAATTCAAGCTCCTCTTTGTAGTAATCTAAGTTCTCTTTTGCCATCTCCAATTGTTTCTCTGGAGACTGCCACATCCTCATATTCTTATCTGAGCTATATTGCCCAAAGATTGTAATTCCTATAAACAAAGCAAACAGCGCAAATACTATCCATGTCTTTCCCTTTTTTAATAATTTAATAAGTTCATTTTTAATAAGTGTAAGTAACATTATCTTATACCTCCCTCTACTAGTTCCATATATCTCTGCTCTAGCCCTTTTCTTTCTTTATAAATTTCTTCAATACTAAAGTTATTCATAGCTAAATGTTTAACTAGTTTAGGAGTGGAGTTACATTCCATTATTATCTTTAATCCTTTATCACTTTCATTACATGATGAAATATAAGATAACTTGCTTATTTCCTTAACTAAAATATTGTTATCATCATTAGAAACTAAACATACTACATCACTATCTGTTTCCATTGTATTGCTTTCTTTATTAATATCCTCTACAGCTTTAATCACACCATCATTAATAAAAGCAACCTTATCACAAAGATTCTGAACTTCAGATAAAATATGAGAAGATACAAATACAGCCATATCTCTTTCTCTAGCAGCCTTTTGAACTACCTCTCTAAAATCTAATATTCCTGAAGGGTCTAATCCATTTGTAGGCTCATCTAAAATTAGAAGCTTAGGTCTTGATAAAAGTGAAGCTGCTAATCCTAATCTTTGCTTCATACCTAATGAATACTTTCTTACTTTATCATCTATCCTATTTTCAAGTCCAACAAGCTTTATAGTTTCCTCTACTTGCTCCTTAGATATTTTTCTTATTCTTGCTATCTGCATTAAATTTTCTCTTCCTGATAAATATTTATATAACTCAGGATTTTCAACTACAGCACCAACTTCTTTTAATGCCTTGCTTGTATTCTTTTTTAAATCATGTCCACATATTTTAATTTCTCCATCTGTAGGTTTAATTAAACCTACAAGCATTCTTATTGTAGTAGTCTTACCAGCCCCATTAGGACCTAAGAAGCCAAAAATTTCTCCTGAATTTATTTCAAAGCTTACACCTTTAATGATTTCTCTCTTGCCAATGGTCTTTTTTAAATTATTTACCTCTAAAACCTTCATTACTTTTCCTCCATTTTTCATGATAATAATGATTATAAATATAAAATCTTAAATATAAGCTATCGAAATTCTTAAAATTTCCTTAAAATAACATACCCCAATGATACGTATTTTTTTGCATATCATTGGGATATAATTTTTTAGTTAATATTTAAATTTTTATTATTACATTTTAAAAACTTTTAGATTTTATATCGTAGCTATTAATTTTACTACTTAGCCTAAATCCTTCTTATTATAAATTATATAAGTTCCAACAATACTCACTAATATTAAAACAGTTGCTACAATTACATATCTAAGTTCAAATCCATCTTTAAATATCTTAGCTGGTATAAAATAATCTGTAGGAGAAAAATATATTAGCCATTCAAAAGACTCCTTTAACTTTCCTAATACACCTACAAAGTAACTTGCAAAAAACACTCCTAAAGCTACTGCTGTAACATTAGTTCTTGCTTTTATTATCATTGATAATAAAAATCCTATTGACATAAATGTATAAGAAAGCATAGCCATTCCAATATACATAATCTTAATATCCATCAATAAATCTATAGTCTTTATATCCTCTGGTTTTACTATTATACCTATTGCCATCGTTACTAATCCAATTATAAAAATGAATATAAAGATAATTACTATAGATGCTAAAAGCTTTGAGGTAACTATTTTATTTCTAGTTATAGGTTTTGAATAAAGGAATTCTATTGTCCCATCTTTTTCTTCCTTACTTAAAGCTGATGCTCCTAATATTAACCCATATATTCCTGCTGCCATCACTATATATTGAAGACAATACCCCATATAATCTTTAATATTTGAAAAATCCATCATTTCATCTATATTAAAAGCTTCCAATAGAGTAGAAGGCATCGCACCTAACTTATCTCCGACAAGTTCTTGCATTCCCATATCCTTCATACTAGGAAAAAGAGCCATAAACATTATAACTAATGCACTACATACAATAGACCAAATTATAAGAGATTTAAATTGCCTCTTAAATTCAAATTTAAAAATATTCATGGTTATTTTCCCCCTTCATTTTCATAATAGTTCATAAAAGTATCTTCAAGACTTTGTTCATGAATTAAAATCTTATCTATATAAAATTTTGATAAGGCTTTTATAAGATCATCTGCACCATTTGAATAATTAAATATAAACTCAGTACCTTTTAAAGATATAACTTCTCCTCCTAAGCTTTCTATATCCTCTCTCTTTATTCCCTTAGCTTCTATAGTAACTTTTAATCCTAGATTTTTAGTTAGCTTATCTATCTCAATAGTATCAATAATTCTACCTTCTTTAATAACTGCAACTCGGTGACAGAAATTTTCAACCTCTACTAAATTATGAGAAGATAAAAATACTGTAGTTCCCTTCTTATTTTGCTCTAATAAAATTTCAAATAGCTTTTTTTGAATAAGTGGATCTAATCCATTTGTTGGTTCATCTAATATAAGTAATTTAGGGTTATGAATAAGAGCTTGTACTATAGCAACCTTCTTTTTATTGCCTAAACTTAACTCTCCCATTTTCTTTTCAACTTCTACCTCAAGATTTTCACAAAGCCTAGTTATTTCTTCCTTACTACAAGAATTATAAAAGCTTGATGAGTACTTTATTATATCTTTAACCTTTATATCGTCATAAAACTTAACTTCACTAGGTACATATCCTAGAATCTTTTTTATTTCTGAACTTTTCTTTACAATATCTTTCCCTAAAATTTTACCTTCTCCTGATGTTGGAAAGATAAAATTTAATAATGTTCTTATAGTAGTAGATTTACCCGCTCCATTAGGTCCTACAAATCCAAAAATTTCTCCTTCTTTAACTTTTAAATTAACATCTACTATACCTCTACTTTTCCCATAACTTTTTGTTAAACTTTTCGTTTCAATAGCATACATCTAATTTCCCTCACCTTCATTACTTTTTTTTAATTCCTTATATACCTTCAACCTTTCATTAAATCTTTCACCAGTAAGCTTTGTATAAATGTAAATAGAGCCAGCTGTTATTATAAAGCATACAGTAAAAATACTAACTGCTATAATGATATTATTTAAATCATTTAAATTAAACCAATTAAAAACTTTTGCGAATCCATATCCTAATCCTATTAATATAAAATAATGAATTAATACTTTAACTTCCCTTTTTACCTTATTCATAAAATTAAAAGTATATAATACATATTGCAGCATAGTTAACAATATTGATATTGCAGCCATTTGCCATATAAGAGAAAACGATATACTATCAGCACCAATAAATGGTCCTATTAAAGCATACATTATAACTTCACCTGCAAAAAACAAACAGCATAACTTCTTTATCTCATAACTATTAATGAAGAATGTTCTCATAATAATACACCTCCTTAAAAATTAAGCTTTCTCTTTAATAAAGGCACATATTGCCTTGATACTACTAATTTTTCGTTATTTTCCAAAATAACTTCTAGCTTTCCTCCAAATACAGGAGTAATAACTTTTATTTTAGAAAGATTTATAATAGTTGATTTAGATGCTCTAAAGAAATCCGAATTGGCAAACTTATCCTCTAATTCATATAATCTTAAACTACTCTCATAAACATCTTTATGAAGATAAATAAAAGTCTTTTTATCAACTGATTCAAAATAGTAAATGTGGTCTACATCTAAAATGAATAATTTCCCATCCTTTGTTCCAGTTATCTTTCTATCGAAGGCTCTAATTGTAGCTATCATTTTAAGCAAATTTTCATCTACTCTCTTACAATTAACTACTATTTCTAATTCCTCTATATCTTCCGATTCATTTATAATTATTCTCATTTAAAGCCCCCTCTATAATTTTTCCATATTTTAAGTATATGACTTCTATTATTACACTACAATGCTTTTATACTAAGTTGCATATATTTCATACTAAGATGTAAATATGTTATATAACATTGAAATGAGAAATTTAAAAACTTCAGATAATTTAAAGTATATTGATTCTAAAAATGAAGTTTCTGTAGGCTAAATTTAATTTTAATGGGTATGTATCAAAAATTATTTTGATACATACCCATCTATATTTTATCTATGCAACTTTTCTATATATATTTCTAATAACATTCTCCTTCTCCATAGATACATTAAGAGCTAATGGTACTATAGTTGATAGAGACATTAATGTTAATAACATGACTACTCCTAATGCCCCAATAGTTAACGCAATGTAAATATTGTAAATTACAGGTACATACATAACTATAGTAAACATAGTAGCTATTAATAACATATTTTGATTTTTAAATTTCTTAGTTAAAATTATAGAGATAAGAGTCATAATTACTGGCCATAAGAACAAGTAGCTTCCCCCTGGAAGGGCTATCATAAATATTACTAATAAAAACTCATTAAACCAAAGTCCCCCAAACAGCATAGACTCTAAATCTTCTCTATTTTTAGCTAATTTCTTTGATAATAGTACCACTAAAACAGAAGTTAAAATTACAGCCATTAAAACAATGAAATCTGAACCTGTAATTCTAGGCATATACGTTATTTTAAATTCAATACCACTTACCATTGAAATTATGTAAGATATTGCTATACCTATTGCTGTACTAGCTAATGCTAATCCTGTCCAAACAGCTATCCATTTTACTACCATCTTAGCGTTTACTTTTAAGTTTCTCATAATAACTACTAAGGCTATTAATGAAATTACCGCAAGTATAGTAGCTATAAGTGAAGTATAATTTATAAATACATTTGGTAATAAGGTAAAGAACACACTATTTTGATTAGATTGAAAATAATCAGCTTGTCCATATTTTGCGTTGTATACATATTCTTGTACTATAGGTAGTACTTGTTCTCCATAATGTTGGATAGATGTATCACTTATATTATCGTAATTATCATTCTTTGTATGATAATAATCTAAGTCATTCAATACAGCAAAATTTATTCCAGGTAAACCTGCATTTTTAAACTCTGTAAAGTCTGAACCGTTAGGCATCTTATTATATACATCAGCAGCTAAAGAGTATGATACTGGTAAATTAGCCTTCTTGTATAAATCTATAACCTTTTTATTATTGTTACTAGTTTCAAACATCAAAGCTGGTCCTTTAATTCCACGTGCTTCTAAATTAACTACAAAGTTAACATTCTCATATAGGTCAAAGTTATTATTCATCTCTTCCTTTGCCCCCATAAGCCCCATTTCTTCACCATCAGTAATTAATATCTTTATACCATTTTCTAATTCTTGTCCACTTTCTTTTATAATTCTAACTATTTCTAAGATAGTAGATACACCATATCCGGCATCTGCTGCTCCTTTTGACTCTCCATCCTCTCCTGACCTCTTCTTAGGCGATGAATCATAGTGAGATGCTAGCATAATATAACTTCCATCTTCTCCATTTTTTCCATCAATTTTAGCATATATATTATTTATGTCATATATACCACCTTTAGAACTTTCTACACCTTCATATGTAAATACTTCTGGTTCTAATCCCAATTCTTTTAACTCATTTAATATATACTCTCTAACTCTTCCTAGGGCCTCTGGTTCTTGTATACTATGAACTTCCTTAGAAATCTCTTTTATATGCTCCTTTGCAATTTCTGTAGAAAATCCACTGTCTTCACTTTTAGGTCTTGGAGTATATAACGAAGTAACTCCTAAGACAATTGATAAAATAATTGATAAAAATAAAATAATTCCTTTGTTTCTCATCTTTTTTACCACCCTTCAATATAAGTAACCCCATTAATGAGGTTCTTTATAGCTTATGTAAAAATTACAATACAGATATAATATCAGAATTTATTTTGATAATCAAATATTTTATTTTTAAAAATAAAAAGTTATCTTGAACTAATAAGATAACTTTTTAAATATTATATTTAGAGTGTTTTAAATCACATTAAATTATTATTTGTAGCTTTTTAGCTTAATCGCTCATTTATTCTCCGTAACTTATCTTCTCACATTCATAACTTTTCTGTTTTACTTTAATATTCTTTAATATACTGTGAAAAATCATTGTCAATATTGGAAACACTGCAGCTAAAAGTATAGCTACTCTTAATCCAAATTGTTCAGAATTAATTGAATAACTAGCAGAAGATGTCCAATTACTAGTTGTAAAATCAGTAACTCTACCAATAAGCCAAGGCCCTATAGCTGCTCCAACATCTCCTGCTGCAGCAAGTAATGCAAACATGGAAGCTCCAGCTAATGGTAACCTGCTTGATGCCACTACTAACGTTCCTGGCCATAATAAACTTACAAATATTCCACAAATTCCACAGGCTATAATAGATAACCAATTATACGGTGATATAGCTACTACTAAATAACATATCGCTGCTCCTAGCGATCCCCAAATCATCACCTTATTTATATTTATTCTAGAACCATATACTCCATATATAGCTCTACCTATTCCTAACATAATTGCAAAGAAGCACATACCTAACATATCTCCTACAAACTTAGGTATTAAAAGTCCTCTTTCCATATAAGTCGCTGCCCACTGATTCATACTAACTTCTGATGCAGCACCTAACATTATTGCAAAAAAAGCAACTATAAAAATAGGATTTTTTATAAGTTCTCTTATCTTCATAATTTTAGATTCGTGTAATTTTTGAGTTAATGGCACTCTCATAAATATAAAGAAATTTACTATAGGAACTATTGCCCAAATCATCATAATAATCCACCATTTTTCTTTTCCAAAAGAAAATAAAAAAATAGATGTTATAACAACAACCGTTACTTGTCCCCATGCATAGAATGAATGTAACAAACTCATTGCCGTTGCCTTATCATCTGATGGTATAGAATCAATAATCGGACTAATAACTAGTTCTAAAAGTCCTCCCCCTCCTGAAAATATTATAGTAGAAAGCACAAAGCCTGCGAAAATATTTTCACTAAATACCCTTGGAGTTATAGAAAATAATATTAACCCTAATGCACATATTCCATGAGCAACTACAACAAATGGTCTAAACCCATATTTATCAACAGGCCTACTAAATACTACATCAAATATTACTTGGGTAACAAAATTTATAAGTACTAACGCACCTAACTGAGAATAAGATAACCCATAACCTTCTCTTAACGTTACAAACAATATTGGTACTAAATTTATTACTGTAGCTTGTACAAAATATCCTATATAACAAGCTATAATTGTCCATTTATAAGATTTTTCACTTCTCATATCTTTCTCCTTTTGAGTTCTTATCCTGTAAATTATACCACATAACCTTAATATTGTTTGTTTTTTATTTAATTTTCCATTACTGAAATTATATTGCAATATATAATAAATTATTGTATATCTAGTAATTCATATTTTTCAAATTATATTCACAGAATTAAATATACTATTTATATTTACCTTATTCTAATGTTATTATATATATGGTTATTTTCATTATATAAACAGTAGAAAAACTACTATTACGAAAGGAAATACTATGATAGAACAGGATTACGAAAGATTATTAAATATCGAAACAAAGAAAGAACAAAAGAATTTTCACCAATCACTTCACTATAATAGATACGAGGCAACACCATATTCAGCACTTGAACTTTTATTTAAAGAGTATAAAGTATGTGACTCTGATTATATTGTTGATTATGGTTGTGGAAAAGGCAGATTATTATTTTATATAAATCATTTTTTTAATTCTAATGTTACAGGTGTAGAAATGGATAAGAATTTCTATAATGATTGTTTATCAAATACAAACTCTTATTTACTTAATCACAAAAAATCTATAGGTAAAATTAATTTTGTAAATGATTTTGCTGAAAACTATATAGTGTCTGAAAAAGATAATAAATTTTACTTCTTTAACCCTTTTTCAATACAAATATTTATGAAAATAGTTGATAATATTTTAGAGTCTATTGAAAAATGTAATAGAGTAGTAGATATAGTTTTATATTATCCTTCTGATGATTACATATATTACTTAGAAAGCTGTACAGCTTTCACACTTATTAAAGAAGTTAAAATAGATGAACTTTTTATTAAGGACTCTAGAGAAAGATTTTTAGTCTATAGACTTAGTTTATTTTAAAATATTCCTTCATAAAAATAAAAAATATGACTTCTGCATTTATTCGTAATCTTTGCATAAGTCATATTTCTTTGTAGTAATCTTATTCATAAAAAACTTATTTATTTATATAAATTAATTCTTTAATATAAATACTCTAATTTATACATCTCCATTTAACATTTTCTGAACATATCCATGTAAAATCATCATAATCTCTTATATCATGTATATCAAAACTTTTACTATCAGCCCAATATATTTCCCCTTCAAAAATATCCATGAATGAATCTAAAATTATACAATCATATCTTTCATTTACAGGTGCCAAATTTAGCTTGCTTATTTTCTCAAAAACAACCTCAATTTCTGATGGGTTACTTAATTGTCTCTGAAATACTACAGTAACATTGCGCCTTTTATTTATAGGATTCATCTCTAAATTTTCATTTACATAAGCTCCACTAACATAATGTATTTCCTTTATACAGCTATCATGAAAGTTTCCAAACACATTCATTAACTTATATATATCATCCTTTGTCTTAATATTATTCCATTCCATATAAAACCTCCAAGTAAATCCTCTCTATAATAATTATTCCTTAAAACATCAAATTAAATCATATTAATCTAAATTAATGAGCTTAAGTGTAGTAAATATCTTAAATATTCTTTAACATTATTTACATTACGTATATAAATTAAAAATAGAGGTTTTTTAAACCTCTAAATTACTTCTGCTCATTGCTGTTGCTATAAGAACTAGAAGTGTCGAAAAAAATGCTCTATATGCTTTATTTATTTCCTTGCAATTTCTTTCTTCACCTTGTACTGAATTTAAGTTTTCATAATTACTATAATTAATTTCTAAAAAAATTGCTGTTGCATACAGAAACATCGCATTAGTTATTCTTGGTAACTTTGTACCATCTATCAACAAATCTGCGTATTTAGTATTATTAAGCGTATCTAAAGCTTGTGTTCTAGTATAATAAACATAATATATATTTAACAATATAGCTGTTAATATAATTAATAATGTATCAAATGATAAATTTAATTGATTTATTTGTGCAATTAATTCTTCATAATTCACTTTACTTTCTGTAGAACTTGATGAGGTGTCACTACTAGAAGATTTTTCTTTACTATAATCATTCTTTTCATTAGCTAATTTTCTATTTAAATTTCTACTATCTTTACAATTATTTTTAACTCTTTTAGACTTTTTCATATAATAGTTCCTAAAATAATTAATCTTATATATTATATGTGTTTTATATTGTTTTGTTTTTATTGCAATCCTAAACCACAGTATAATGATAAAATTATATTATAATTAAAGCCAATAAAACTCCTAAAAATTCTATTGGCTTCATTTTATATATTTTTAATTTTTAAATATATAGCTGGAATATCATTTGAAAGATATATATCATCACTTGCTTTATAAAATTTCACTCCATCTTTATATGCTTCCCTAGCATTTATTTCTAAAACTATATGAGTTTTATTCTTTCTACGTCTCGCTACCATAATAGCTGTTTCTACTGTAGATGATAAGTGTACGTATTGTCTTTTTTGATGCTTTAATCCTTCTTTTGAAATAAATTCATTATATACTTCTAAAGTTGTTCCATGATATAAAATATCTGGTGGAATAATCTCATTATAAATAATTTTTCTTTCAAATGAATGTCCATAAACAGCTCTTATTTTATTTTCTATTAATTCAAATCTTCCCTTAGGATCATTTTCAACAACATATTTAATATCTAAAATAGTAATGTCATCATAATAAAGCTTTAGACTATTTAATAAATCATTCACTTCGCAAAAACCATTTTCATCTAATTCTAAGTTAAATCTCCACGGCTCATGTCGCAAAGCATAACATATAGTATAACTTAGATTTGCTTCATGCTCTTTATCCATATACTCCAACTCTTTCTAAAAATATTATCATTATATAATATGACTATCTCTCTACTTAGAGTACTATATTTATTTTATATCAAAACATTCTATTTAGCATAACCACGAAGTATCTATTACTTATTTATAATTTTTTGAATAAATTATCCTATATTGATTAACGATAATAATTGTTAACATATTAATATGGAGGCCTTACAAATGATAAAGTCGTTTAAAAAAACTTTTTTACTCTTCATATCTTTTCTATTTTCTTTTACACTATTTACATATTCTCCTACTGTTATGTCAGATGTCAATATTATAGAAGATTCGGTAAATACAAAAATACTTCCAAGAAACTTCCGTAAAACTAGTGATATAAGTTGTATTGAAAATATTAAATATTTAAATTTAGATAGCTTAAGTAATTTAAATATTTCTGGTAATAATTTTTTTAATGATTCAATTACTGATACTTATATTAAAAATTATAAAATGCCTAAATACCTTTATGTTATATCTGAAGATAATATGACGAATGAAGAAAAGACCATGATTGCAACACTCCAAGGTCTTATATCCAATAAATCTGAAAAACAAATTTACATTCTTAGCCCAAGTGAACCTGATTACGAAATTTGGCTAAAAGATTTAAAGACCATATATAATGTAAAATATAAAACTATCAAGGATCCATGGAAACTAATAGATATATTTAACTCTTATATTGATGGATATGTACTTTATAGTAATGTAAAACCCCCATCAATAAATAACGCTTGTACACTAGCCTCGCTAAAAAATTCTATTGCTATTGAAGAATCTATTGAGTCTATTATTAATAAACACGGAATAACTAATTTAATACAAGATTGTATAAATACAGATAAGTATTGGGCATATAATAATTTATGGAATTCAGGTTTAAATCATTCTATCGTAATAGAACTTCCATCCGATAAATTTACATCTTTAAGAGATTATGCTATTATGTCAAAATCCCTCATTTTTTATGAGGATAATTTAAGTGATACATCATTAAGAGAAACTATCTTTAATTCTATGGATGATGGTGGTCATATCTTAGGATGGGGCCCTGATGAATACACCAATGTATCAATTGCATCAAAGTATGGAGTAGATATTATAGCTGCAGACTGGTCTTACAACCTTTCTGTTCTAAGTTCTTATCCTTCCACTCCTAAAACTCAAAAATCAAATACTGAGTTTATTGATGAAGATGGTGTTCACTATGTTACATTCATTATGTCTGATGGTGATAATCAACAATGGCTACTTGGTAGCAATTATAGTGTAAAGAATTGGTTCGGCTCTCCATATAGAGGTAATTTCAATTTAGGATGGTCAATTAGTCCTTCAATTTATTATTTAGCTCCTACAGTTTTTGATAAATATTATAAATCTGCTAGTCATTCAAAGTATTCCGATAATTTTGTTGTTCCTGCTTCTGGTAATGGCTACATGTACCCTAGTAAATTTCCTTTTGAAAAACTTGGTGATTATACAAAAAGATTAAACGAGTATATGGCTATAGTCGATCAACATTATATTCTAATACTTGATGATGACGCTTTTTACAAGAAAGATTTATGGGATAAATATACAAATAACTCTAATATAAATGGACTTTTATACCTTAATTATTATAAGAACAATAGTTATGAAGGAAAAATAGTCTGGTCAAATAATAAACCTGTAGTCTCTTGTCGTGATTTACTTTGGGGAGGTTTAGAAGATGAAACTGAACTTATTAATAACATTAATACACGAGTAAATTTAGGATATACCGATATTAAAAACCCTAATTCATATACTTTTGTTTACGTACATGTTTGGAGTAATACTATGGATAATGTTAATGATGTAATAACCAAATTAAACAAAAATCCTAAAGTGAGAATTGTTACCCCTGACGTTTTTATGAGATTAATTGAAAAAAATATACCTCATATAGATTCTTAGTCTATGTGAGTATAAATATGTAATTTATATTTATCTATGATATTAATTTTTTAAATTCACTTTTATAATAGTTAAAATCAGTGCCTGAATCTTATATCTATTCAGGCACTTATAACCTACTATTATAAACCATACTTTTACAGTAGCAAATTTATATATTCCTCTGCACTTATGACATTTTGATTTTTATTTAATCTATAAGAAGTTTCTTATTACTTTCAGTTTTAAAACTATATATGCAATTATACTTCCTAGTAAGGAACTTGTAGTAAATGGAACTATATATACAAACATAGCTACTTCCTTACCAAGTACAAAAGCTGCTAAAGGATATGCTACTAATGCACCAATTACTCCTGTACCAATAACCTCTCCAATTACTGCCAACTCACTTTTGTGATATTTTTTATATAAAGTTCCAGCTAAAAATGCACCTATCATACTTCCAGGAAAAGCCAGAACACTTCCTGTACCTAATATATTTCTTAATAGTGATGAAATAAAAGCACATCCCATTCCATATGCAGGTCCTAATGTTATTCCAGTAACTACATTTATAAAGTGCTGCACCGGTGATGCTTTAGCTCCCAAAATTGGTATGGAAAAAGTTCCAAGAACTGTAGCTAAAGAAACTAATATTCCACTTAAAACAATCTTTTTAGTTGTACTTAAACTTGATTTTGTTATCTCCATACACACTTCTCCTATCTTATGTCTTATATCTTTCATCCCTAATTTAACTCTAAGTACTAATTGCATCTATCCATTTTTCACATTCAGTGTTTATATCTTCTGCTTTAAGAATTGCAGATACAACTGCATAGCCATCGATATTACATTGCTTAAGCATTTCTATATTATTTAAGTTTAAGCCACCTATTGCAACTATAGGTAGATTAACATTTTCTTTTATCTCCATTAATTTTTCTATAGAAATAGCCTTTGCATCAAGTTTAGTTGTTGTAGTAAACATTGCACCTACCCCTAAATAATCAGCCCCATTTTCTTTTGCTGTTCTTGCTTCCTCTACCGTTCTTGCTGAAACTCCAATGATTTTATTAGGACCTAAAAGCTGCCTTACTTTATCTGCTGGAATATCACTTTGTCCAACATGTACTCCATCTGCATCACAAAGCATTGCTATATCGACTCTATCATTAATAATAAATTTAACATCATATTTTCTAGTTAATTCTCTAAGCCTTACAGCTTTCTTTAAAAACTCTTTTCCAGAAGCATTTTTCTCTCTAAGCTGAAGCATGGTAACTCCGCCTTTAAGTGCAGCTTCTATAGATTTGTAAAAATCTCTATCTCTTAAGATATCTGAATCTGTTACAAGATATAATTTTAATTCTTTCATTAATTTACTCCTCCCCGGTATTATATATTGCTCCTTCTATTACGCAGCCTTACTATCTTTTGCAATCTGCTTCTTAAATCTTTCTAGCGGAATAAGTGCAATTACACCTATCGATAATATTCCTTCTATTCCTGCTGTTGTAAAGTTGTACAAGAATGAATATAAAACTACCCCCATACCGGCTGGTGCAAATTCCCCAAAGAATACTACCCCAGATAAAAAGCTTATAAACACTGAAACAGTAACAGCAAATGCTGATCCTAATATAACTTTAACTTTATTATCATTTCCAAAGATACCTGCTAGTCCAAGTACCATCCTTGCCAAAATATAATCTAATAAAAATTGAACTGGATGAACTACATATACACCATTAAGCATTGATAATAATCCAAATATAATTCCTCCTGTAAGCCCTGCAGTTCTTCCATAAAGCAATGAAAGAACCATGACAGGCATCATTGAGCATAGTGATATTCCACCATCTTGAGGATATTTAATAAACTGTATTAAACTTAAGATAAATGATATTGCACTTACCATTGCAATTATAACCATCTGCTTAGTATTAATAGGATTCTTTTTTAAATCTAAAAAATATAGTATAAATGTAATAACTGCTGCTATTCCTATAATAATTGTCATATTTATTCCTCCATAAATAAATTATCCTTCATAAGCCATATTCCAAAATTCCATCTCATAAAGGCTTGATTTTATAAATATATCCTTTAAATCTTCCTTCTCACTTTCAGATATATTTTCACATAAATAATCAATATAATTTATCCATGCATCAGCACATCCTTTAAATTCTTCAGATGAATATTCTTCAATCCACGGCTTATAGAAATTATCTTCTAATGTATCTTTATATCTATCATAAAGGTTTTTTCCTATATAATAATAGCTCCAAGTACAGGGCATTATAGTCATAGCTATCTCCTTTGAACCTCCTTTAGATGCAATAGCTAACATATAACTTGTATAGCTTGCTGTTGTAAGTTCACATCTATACTTTTCTACTGCTTCATCACTTAATCCGAAATATCTTAAGTAGTTAGTGTGCACTTGTGTTTCATCTTCTAAAGTACCTCTAATTGAATCACTATAAAACTTCATTTCTTTCATAGTCTTTGCTTTAACTAATCCAAGAGCAAAAACTTTTGCATAATCCTTTAAATATAAATAATCTTGTATAAGATACTTTTTAAATTTCTCTTTATCCAAGGTTCCTTCTCCAATTCCTTTTACAAAAGGATGCTCTAAATACCTATCCCATAGCTCCTTAACTTCTTCAAATAATTCATCCGTAAACTTCATATTATTCAACTCTCCCAAATTCCTTTAGTTTATCTACATTTAGTTCATATACATTATTCATTAATTTTTCCTTGAAACTTCCTATAGCTATGTTGTTTACGTCCACAAGTTCTCCACTTAATCCCATAGTAAGTACCCCCATAGCTACAGCTTCAACTTTCTTATCTTTAAGTACTTGTCCTAATTTCATTAAAGTATCAAATGTACCTAAGTAACTACCTATTAAGCTTCCTGTCATACAGCCAGTACCTGTAATACTTTTAAGCTTTGTAGTACCATTATTTATTTTTATAACTCTATATCCATCGCTTATAAAATCAACCTTGCCTGTTGCAACAACAATAGTATCTAATTTTTTAGCAACCTTTTTTATAACCTCTGAGATATCCTCGCCGTCATCAAAAGAATCTACCCCTTGCCCTCTTACATCAAGTCCACCAATAGATTTAATTTCAGCGATATTCCCTTTAACTACATCAAACTTTATTTCATTTAAAAGATTATTTGTAAAATCTGTTCGTGTTTTTGTAGCAAACACTCCTACTGGATCTAAAACTACTGGCTTATTATATTTATTAGCAGCCTTTCCAGCCTTTATAAACAAATCTAATCTAGATGAATTCATTGTTCCAATATTTATTACTACAGCACTTGCAATACTTACTATCTCTTCTACCTCTTCATCCGAATAACTCATTAACGGACTTGCCCCTATTGCTAAAGTTATATTGGCACAATCATTTATAGTTACTTCATTTGTGTAGTGTAATACTAACGGATTTACTTCTTTTACTTTATTAATTAATTCATACATTGCCTATTCCTCACTAATCCTCAAATTTATAAAAATGATTTACTGGCCCTACTCCTTTGCCTATATCAAAGCTGTGTCTTATTGCTTCAGTTATATACTCCTTGCTTAATCTAACAGCTTCTTTTATGTCATATCCTAAGGCTAAGTGAGATGTTATTGCAGATGATAAAGTACAACCTGTACCATGAGTATTTTTTCTATCTAATCTCTCTTGCTTAAAAATTTCAAAAGTGTCTTTACCTATTAGTACATCAACAGCATCTCCTTCTAAGTGTCCACCTTTCATAAGAACATACTTAGGTCCTAGTTCTAATATTTTTTCTCCTACTTCTCTCATATCATCTACTGTTTCTATATTCATCCCAGATATTTCTTCAGCCTCAAGGGTATTTGGTGTTATTATATATGCCATTGGAATAAGCTCTTCTATTAAGCTCTTTTTAGCCTCTGGTTTAAGTAAATAATATCCACTCTTAGATATCATAACTGGGTCAACTACTAAATATTTCGGATTATACCTCTTTAAAGTTTCTACTATAGAAGAGATTATCACTGGACTAGATACCATTCCTATTTTTACAGCAGCTGGCTCAATATCTTCAAACACAACTTCTATCTGCTTTCTTATAACTTCTTCACTTAAATCCTCCACAAGAAATACTCCTTGTGTATTTTGAGCAGTTATTGCTGTTATAACGCTCATTCCATAAGTCCCTATTGCACTAAATGTCTTTAAATCAGCTTGTACACCTGCACCTCCTGATGAATCTGAACCTGCAATAGTTAGTGTAGGTATTTTGTAATTTCTCATTTTTGTTCCTCCTAGTTTTAATATTGTAAATATCAAACTTCCCTGATACCATAATGGATTCTTTGAATAAAAAAATAGCCATATTCCAACAGAATATGGCTATGCTTATATATAAAAATACTATTAGTTATTTAAATACATTACGATGCTTTCCTCCGCTGGTATTATCCAGATCAGGTACAAGGGTTAATAGCAAGCTATCTCTCAGCCAAAAGGCACCCCTAGCAATTTTCTATTTACTTTATAATCTATATTACATACCTTGTAATATACTGTCAATTCACTTTTGTAAATATTTTTCTGAAATATTCATATCATTTTTATCTAAAGCTTCGTTTCTCTAAATATTTCATATGGTCTACTTGAATATACCCTATAAACTATTTCGCCATTAAACTTTAACATATCTTCAGCTCTATCAAGTAACCACGGTTCAGTTATCATATTTAAAACCTTATCTTTTTCAAACCAACCTACTTCAACACTCTCTTCGCTACACTTTAAAGCTCCACCTTCTGCAGTTGCTAAAAAGTCAAAAATAACTTTAGTAGGCACTATTGTCTCATTATCCCACCCTAGATACGATTTAGTATTAGAATATACCCCTACAAGATTATCTACCTTAATAATAATTCCTGATTCCTCAAAAACCTCTCTAGTAACACCTTCTATTAAATCTTCTCCATTTTCAATTTGTCCTCCTGGAAACTCCCATCCTCTATAAGGATTCTTTACAAGTAAAACTTCTCCTCTCTCATTAGTAACCAAAGCCCCTGCAGCTACAATATGCATCGGAAATTCCATCTCTTTCTCTCCTTTCTATCCCTTTATCACCATCCATATTATACCATTTATTTATATAAACATATATTAGGATAGCTTTAGATTAGAAACGCGATTTTTATTTACTCCTATACTTTCTTCATTTATTACTTCATACTTTAATAATTATCAATATAATAACTCATAATATTTAATAATTTACTATTTCATCAAAAAATTACATTTTTCATTGACAGTATTATTTACTTATAATAAAATTTCATTATACAATTTTACGAATAATAATTTTGTTTTTATTTATTTTATACGACTTATTATCGAAAGGATGTGAAGATTTTTCAATAATATTTCAGTTTTACGAATGTTTATTGAATAATAATATTATGATTAAAGATTTACTTTATACAATACCTAAAACTAAACACTCTGTTGAAGATTTAAAAAATATCTTAAATCTTAATCCACAAATAAAATTTGTATCACTTGTAGGAGTAGATCTTTCTGGAAATGATACTGATGAAAAAATTCCTGTAAGTCTTTTCTTAGAAGATATTAATACTTTTTTAAATGGAGTAGCTGTTCAAACTGATGGTTCTTCAGTTGTACTTCCTGGTATAGCAACTTTAAACAACGCAAAGGTAGATATGGTTGCCGATTTAAACTGTAATTGGTTTGTTGATTATAACTATGATTTTATTGATCCAATCTCAAATAAACCTGTAGGAACTTTAAGAATTCCTTGCTTCTTATTACACAATGACGTTGCTGTTGATTCAAGAAATATCCTAAAATCAGCAATTACTACTTTTAAAGAAAATTTATGGACTATCTTTAATTCTACTCCTGAAATATTAACTAGTTATAAAGTCTCAAAAGATGATATCGAAGATATTGTTATAACTTCTGCTACTGAATTAGAATTCTGGGTTAAGACTCCAAACAACATAGCTGAAATTGAAGAATTACATACATCTCAAGCTCTTCACGAACAATATTGGACAAGAACTAAAGGTGCTGTTCGTACTGCTATGGAAGAATGCTTACTTTTAATGGATGAATATGGTTTTGAACCTGAAATGGGTCATAAAGAAGTTGGTGGAGTTAAAGCAAAACTTGATGCTTCTGGTAACTTTAATCATATAATGGAACAACTTGAAATAGACTGGAAATTTTCTGATGCTGTACAAGCTGCCGATAACGAATTATTCATAAGAATATTAATACAAGAGACATTTAGAAGAAATGGATTAGAAGTTACTTTTTCTGCTAAACCACTTGAAGGTGTTGCTGGATCTGGTATGCACACTCACTTAGGAGTAAGCTTAAAGCTTAAGAGTGGCAAAAGAGTTAACCTATTCCACACTGATGAAAATCACTTCTTATCTATTATAGGATATGGGGCTTTAATGGGAGTTCTTAAGAATTATGAAGTTATGAATCCATTTATATCTTCAACTAATACTTCATTTAAGAGATTAAAACCAGGCTTTGAAGCACCAGTGTGTATAGTTACTTCATTAGGTTTAAGTCCTGATAATCCATCAAGAAATAGAACTATACTTATTGGGTTAATAAGAGATTTAGCAAACCCACTTGCAACAAGATTTGAGCTTCGTTCACCAAATCCACACTCAAATACTTATATAACTATGGCTGTTTCTTATATGGCTATGCTTGATGGTATACTTTATGCAGTTAATAATAATAAAACTCAAGATGAATTATTAGCTGAATTATCAAAAAATGCTGGTGATGAAGCTGACTACTTAGAAAAAGATAGAGCTTATAGAACTGAAGAGGATGTATTTGAACATTTCTCTGACGAAGAAATAGTTAAATTCTTTGGTAATCCACCAAGAACAGTTATTGAAAATATTTCTGCTTTAGATTTATATCCAGAAAAGTTAAACATCTTAAAAAGAAATGATGTTATGAACGATAAGCTTATAAACAGCTTTAGAATAGCTATGACTGAAAGATGGATGACTGAAATTGGAAATAGAACTATAAACAGATACATGGATGAAGTTAGAGCGTGTAAGTGCCTACATTCTTTAGATAGAGCTCTTGACTTAGATGTTTCTAACTGGATGAAAATAAATGATTTAAGACATTATATAATGAAAGATACTTATACAACAAAAAGTTTATTTACAAGAATTAAAACTGCACTTGCTACAAATAATCTTCAAGTTGCATCAGACCTTTCTCTAGAATTAGATGAAAAGATGAGCCTTTTAAGAAATCTTTACTCTAACTATAAGAAAAATCTTTTAGATATTTAATAGTCTTATGTTAATAGAATAGTTTAACTTTATCAAAGATAAATAACTACTGCTTTACAAAACACTTGATTTATACCTACAGTACATTATTGCTGTAGGTTATTTTTTACACTATAATTTAAATAAATAATTTATAACTCTTAAATTATTTATAGGGAGGTTTTTATAATGAGTTGGATTGAGGATATAAAAAAGTATGTTCCATACAACGAACAAGAAGCTAAAGATAAAGAACTTATTTTAGGAGCTATTTCTAATTTTAACAACTTACTAACTAGAGAAAATGTAGTAATGCATATAACTAGCTCTGGTTATGTTATAAACAAAAATAGAGATAAAGTCCTTATGATTTATCATAAAATATATAATTCATGGGCTTGGACTGGCGGGCACGCTGATGGTGATAGTGATTTACTTTATGTTGCTATAAAGGAAGCTAAAGAGGAAACCGGTATTAAAAATGTAGTTCCAGTTATTAATGATATTTTTTCTTTAGATGTAATAACTGTTAATGGACATATTAAAAGAGGCTCTTATGTATCAAGTCACCTTCATCTTAATGTTACTTATCTTCTAGAAGCTGATGAAAACGAAGAATTGGTAGTTAACGAAGAAGAAACCGAAGGAGTTAAATGGTTACCAATAGATAAACTTTCAGATTTCTGTACTGAAGAATATATAATTAACAATATTTATAATAAGCTTAATAAAAAGATAAAATCTTTAAAATAATAAATATAGATAAGGAGGAACACTTCCCCCCCTTATCTATTATTTTATAAAATACTTCACTAATATATAATTAAATATCACAAAAGAATTACATAAATAACAATTACTCTTATTACTATAAATTTAATTTTAATTAATTATCTATCACCTTTCTTTAGTTAATGAACAAATCTGTAGTAATAAAATCAACACCATATTTTATTACCTTTGATTTTGTTTTAATATCATCAATAGTCCACGTGTTAACTTTTACCCCCTTTGAATGTGCATAACTAACTAATTGTCTTCTTAAAGCTTTATATGATGTGTCAATATCAAAATTATTTTTTTTACAGTAATTAATGTTATCTATCGTTATATCTAATATAGCTTGTATATTAATCTTTTTATTTATGCTTCTTATATTTTCTAATAACTTTCTATTAAATGATATAATAATACATTTATCTTCTAATCCATATTTCTTTATTAAATCAATAAATGTATGCGGATTACTAATACTTTTTATCTCTATAACAGGTATCATATTATATTCATTACATACAATAAAAAATTCCTCTAATGTCGGAACCCTTAACATTGGATATTCTGATATATTAGCTCCAAAATCAACTGTTAGTTCTTTTATCTGAGTTAATGTCAACTCTGATACTAATCCTGTACCTGTTGTAGTTCTATCAACAGTTTCATCATGCATTAATATATAGTAACCATCTTTTGTCTCATATACATCAGCTTCTGCTCCATAGAATCCATATTCACCTGCCATTTTATAAGCAGGTATAGTATTTTCTGGAGCTATATTTGAGTATCCCCTATGAGCTATTATTCTATAAGAACTATTTCTGATTATAGTATCTAAATCAACTTCTTTTTCAAAATACTTATTTAATAATAGCTGTTTTTCATCTCCATTTGTCTTCTCATTTTCTTTATACTCTACATTTACACATCTGCTCATATCTAAATCAATCATAGATTCTAAAGTAATATTTATCATAATTACTATTGTTATAATTAATAATAATTTTATTATGTACCTCATTATTTTCTCCCAAAATTTTATTAGCATTTATTAATTAAATATTATAATGCTCAAATAATTATAGAATCATACAAAACCTTTATTGATAATTTAATTTCATATAATATAAAGAAATTCTTAACAAATCTTTATAAAAACAAATAAAAAATAGAGTGATATAAAATCACTCTATTTTAAAATACACTTATCTTCGTTTGTTCTTTGCTTTAACTTCTCTTCTTGCTTTTTTCATCTTTGATATGCTACCAAACATATTATTGATTTTTTCTTTTTCTAAAGATTTTGAATTTAGCTCTTGATATTTAAGTTCTTTATTAATTTTTTTATAGCTTTGTAATCTTTCTTCATCAAGCTCACCATTTTCTATAGCTTTTCTTACTGCACATCCTGGTTCACTTTCATGCTTACAGTCTGAAAATTTACAATCTCTTGCTAAACTATCAATATCAGCAAATGATTTATCTAAATCTGCTGTAATCAATTGTAGTTCCCTCATTCCTGGAGTATCTATAACTACTCCACCATCTGGTAAAATTAAAAGCTGCCTAAATGTAGTAGTATGTCTTCCTTTATCATAATTGCTTATTCCTCCAGTTTCAAGAAGTTCTTCTCCCATTAATTTATTAATAAGAGTTGATTTTCCTACTCCTGATGCTCCTATAAATGCTACTGTTTTATCTCTTCCTATATATCGCTTTATTAATTCATAACCTTCTCCACTCATTGAGCTTGTTACAATAACTTCTATACCTATGGCAACTGATTCAACTTCTAATTGCTTCTCTAATATATCATCGCAAAGGTCTGACTTAGTTAATACAATTACAGGAGTAGCCATACTATCCCAAGCTACTGAAATATATCTTTCTAGTCTACGAATATTAAAATCATTATTAAGAGCCATACATATAAAAACAGTATCTATATTAGCTGCTACCACCTGTACATCTCTTCTAAAACCTGCAACCTTTCTTTCAAATGCGCTCTTTCTTCTTAACACCTTATGAATTATAGCATTGCCAGTTAAATCATTTAATCTATCAACCATTACCCAATCGCCAACAGCTGGAAAACTTTCTGTACCTAAAGCTTCATATTTAAACCTTCCTGAAACTTCAGCCCATACTTCTCCTTCTTCGGTAATTACTTTATACTTATCCTTATGCTGAACTGATACTCTTGCTAAATATAAGTTCTCATACATAGTAGCTTCTTGCTTAAATCTTTCTGTTAATCCTATATTATATAAATTTATTTTATTCAATTTTCTTTTCCTCCTACATAAATACAAATAAAAATCCTATGTGAGGAGGTATTAAGTTTTACATATGCGTAAGGTTATTTAATACCAGCCTCACCATTTAATACAATATCTAAATAAGTTCTTTTATTCATCATAAAACATCACTCCTTTTTTATTATCGAGCTTACTCTCTACTAAATAAATGTGTAACTACGTTACTTTCTCAAAAAATACTATCTATCATGGCCACTATGATTATACACCATTTATATATCCAATAAAATATATTTTATCAATTATTTAACATATATCTTTTGAATACTAAACTATTTTTGCTAACTATGATAATACTTTAAGTTCCTTTAATAATTCTTCATATTGTTTTTCATACATACTCTTTTTTTCACTATTACTTTCTATAGATATTAATGAAATAATCTCTGCTATTTTATTTCTTACTATAATTAATCTTTCTTCTTTTAACTTATCAACTTTAATTAAAATCATAAAAAAATCCCTCCTTCTTTTTTGGAGAGATAATCACTTACTTAATAACCTTTTTTATATAACTAATCAAACTATACAAAAGCATAGTTAAATAAAACCACTATCTTCTATTAATGAGTTAATTAAAATAGCTAAATTTATATCTGACATTCAGATAAACTTTAATTAAAGGTATATCAATTTAACAGTAATGTATCTCTCAACTTTAAACAACACAAATAAAACCTCAGTAAAAATAATTTTTTACTATTCGGCCTATTTTAAAATTTAGTTGTCATATAAATCGAAAATACATTACATTCTCATCAGCTTAATACCTTTACCTTTCTATAATTTAACTTACTTATATTATTATTATATTACTTTTCCTAAAATTGTCTATTACTTTTATATAACTCTTTATATTCGATATACGCTCTACACTTCTTCAATCGTACATATACCTTCTGATTTTCTTAATATTTCAATAACATGATCATATGATGTCATCTTTGGAGATGTTATCGTAAATATACCACCTACAATCGGTTCATTTATATTGTTTGACTTTATGAGTTCCATATCACTTACCTTAAGACCATTAATTTTAATAGACTTTATAAACTTTCCAATATCAGTAATAGATGAAAATTCAACATACAAAGTTATCTCCTTTGTTTTATACATTAAATTCTTTTCCAATCCATGTAAAAGTTCCATAGCAACAAAAATCATTAAGCATCCAACTATAGCTCCTGAATAATAACCTATTCCTATAGTTAACCCGATACAAGCAGATGCCCATAATCCAGCTGCTGTAGTAAGTCCTTTAACTCTATTTCTACCTGTAACTATTATTGTACCAGCACCTAAAAAACCAATTCCACTAATAACTTGTGCACCCATTCTTGATGGATCTCCACCATATTTTGTTGTTATATATTCATTTGTAATCATAACAATAGCTGATGCTACGCATACAAGCATATAAGTTCGAAATCCTGCAGGCCTATTTTTTCTTCCCCTATCTATTCCAAGAATTCCTCCACATATTAATGCTAATAACAATTTAAAAAAGGTATCTACTATTCCTAATTCACTTATTAACTCACTCATTGCGCACCAACTTTCTATTACATAATACACCTTTAGTATTCCTAACATATTTTATATCTACTATATTTATATTACCTTTAATATATTATTGTTACTTAATATTCTATAAAATACACTGACACTTTTCAATTTACTATTTTACTTAATAAATATTCATATTAAATATTAGGTAGTTATCTTTACTTCATTTAAATATTGAAATATTATAATAAATTTTACATTTTCCGTAATATTTAGATGCTAATTTTATAAAAAATAATAGCCTAATCTTATCGATTAAGCCACTATTTTTACTATTTCATCATAAACCCTATCACATATATCTTTAAACTTTTTAGTTAAGATTTTAGATATTTTTTCTGAAGCATCTATACTAGATATTTCTATTCCTATAAAATATCCTAAAACATCTCTTTTTTTCTCTCTTACTAGACTTAATAAACTTTCCTCCTGTGGCAAATTATCATAAGTTATATACTCATCACATTCATCTAATTTTTTAATAGTTATTGTGCCTGGCCTGGTCATGAAATATGTTGAATCTATTATTATAACCTCATCATTATCTTCTATTTTACTTATACAATATGATAAATCTGTTTCTCCAATGATTACTTCTATATTATCTCCTAAAGCTTCTATCTTCTCCTTTAGAACTTCTGCCACTCTAATTCCTATTCCTTCATCACAAAGATGTACATCTCCCAAACCAAAAACCTTAATCATAACTACTCCCCCTAATAATATTCCCTTAATATTATTAATGATTTTAGAAAGTATTTTATGACACAGATAAATCAATAATTATCTCATTAATTATTGTCAAATTCTAAGTTAGATTAATATACTATTATATATAGTATTATTTAAAGTGATGATATGCGAATATATATTGAATTAGAAAGTTGTAAACTTCTTGGAAGTGGTGCTGAAGGTTCCGTATACTTAAGTCCTGAAGGCTATGTACTTAAAAGCTTTAAAAGTAAAAAAGCAGCTGATAAAGAAGCTTTTATACTTAACTGTGCTAAAAACAGTAGATTTTTTCCTAATGTAATCCTTCAAGTAAGTACATTAATAATTAGAGATTATGTCGGTGGAGAAAATCTTTACGAGTATCTATCAGTCCATGGCTTATCTTATAAAGTTTCTACAGAAATTATTGATTTCATAGAAGATTTAAAAATACTTAAATTTAAAAGATTAAATATTAGAAATGCACATATTTTTATAAATGAAAAAGAAGAACTAATGGTTATTGATCCTAGAAAATCTTTTTCCAAAAACACACCCTACCCAAAAGATATAGTTAAAATATTTCTTAAGCTTCACCTATTTGATAAATTTTTAGAGGATCTAACATCCTATAAACCTGATTTACTCTCTTACTGGATTGATGCATATGAATATACAGCTAAGTTTAATAAAGTATCAAGATACGGCTAACTTATTTACTCAATAATAAAAATAAGTCGTAACTCCAATTGTTTACGACTTATTTTTTGCTAGTTAGCTAATTCAGAACTTTCAGTTATTATCTTATTAACTATTCCATAATTAATAGCATCATTAGCACTTAGCCAATAGTTTCTATCTGTATCTCTTTCAACCTTTTCTAAACTTTGACCAGTAGCTTCACTAATTATTGTATTAATTCTTTTACGCATTCTTAATATTTCTTCTGCTTCTATTCCTATATCTGTAGCCTGCCCATTAAATCCTCCTAATGGTTGGTGGATCATATATCTAGTATTTGGAAGAGAATATCTATTTTCTTTATCAGCAGCAAGATAAATTGTTATACCAGCACTTGCTACCCATCCTGTTCCTATTATTATAACCTTTGGCTTTACAAACTTTATCATATCATGTATTGTATCACCTGCTTCAACATGACCACCTTGACTATTTATGAATATCTTAATTGGTTCATCTCCCATTTCTTCGAGAATTAATAATTGTGCAATAACTCTTTCAGCTAAAGCTTGATTTATCTCTCCTGAAATAATTATAGTTCTAGATTTTAGTAATTTCTCCATAACTACATTAGGAGTTTCCTTTGTTTTTTCGTTTTTTTCATCTTTTTCAGAATCACACCCATAAATTCTCATAAAATCCTCCTTATAGAAAAAAAGTATATAAATACATTATATACTTTTATAAATTTTAAATACAATTAAATTTTACCATATTTAATTAATTATTTGTACTCATCAGTAGAAGTTGGTAATCCCTTACTCTTCAATCTTAATTCTACAGTTTCTTTAATTAGCGAATATACTACTGCAAATATTGGTACTCCTACTATCATTCCTACAAAACCTAATAATTTTGAGAATATTAAAAGTGAGAATAGTATCCAAAATGCTGATATTCCTATTGAGTCTCCAAGTATCTTTGGTCCTATAATATTTCCATCAATTTGTTGAATTATAAATACTATAAGTATAAGCCATAAAGCTTTAGTTGGTGACACAAATAATACTATAATTACTGATGGTATCGCTCCAAAAAACGGTCCGAAAAATGGTATTATATTAGTTATCCCTATAATTACTGATATCAGTAATGTATACGGCATTTTACATATAGATAAAATACAGAAAGTTAATACTCCTATTATAAGAGAATCTATAATTTTCCCTACAAGAAATTTACCAAAAGTATCATTACTTATTCTAGCGATTCTTAAAATAAATTTAGCTCTTTCATTTGGAGAAAATGCAAAAATTATTTTTCTAGATAAAGCCAAAAGTTTTTCTTTATCAATTAGCATATAGATAGATACGATAACTCCAATGAATATTGAGAATAAACTTGAGCTAAGTCCTAATAGCATATTTCCTATAACAGGCACCATGTTAGTTATAAACGCAATTATAGCATTTATTAAGTCATTCCACTGCTTCATTAATAACTCTATAAACTGTGGCTCTAAGTCTACTTTACTTAGTAAATCATTAGTAAAATTGCTAAGATCTTTTACATATTGAGGAATACTATTTGCCAATCCTAATATACTATCAACTAATTGCGGCAATACAAATTGTAAAAATAAGTATACCATAATCATTGCAGATAAATATGTAAGTATTAATCCAACTGATCTTTTAACCTTTTTTGACTGCTTATTAAATTTATCCCATTTAGATAAGAGATTTTCATAAAACTTTAACATAAAGTTTAGTAAGTAAGCAATAGCCCCACCTATTATAAACGGTCTAAGCGTTACTATCATCCCATCAACCTTACTTGAAAACTCGTCTATATTAGACATAATCATGTATAGAAGTATGCTACAGGCTATAACAACAAAAGAATATATTGCTATAGTCGTATATCTTTTATTCCATTCTACTTTCATTTTAACCCCCGACTTTAGTACTTTTCTTTAATTATAGCATGATATTCTATAATTACATTAATATTTACAAAAAATTAAGTTACTTAATAAAAAAATAAGAGCTGATATATCAGCTCTACTATTTCATATCATTTTTAACTATTTTATCTATAATCTCTACTCTTTCATCACCTAAATATTTAGATATATTAACATTCATATTTTTTTCTTTATATACTCTATCTCTATTAGCTTCAACTATTGCAAGTATCTTGCTTTCCATAGTTTCATATGTCATAAGATCCTCTAAATATACATCAACTATATCCTTTAAACATGTAGCTAATTCTCTAGGATTTCTATAAACTTTTCTCATAATAACTCCTTGTTAATTCTTATCTTAATTTTTCATCTATATTATATATCAATAATTTTATTATGTATAGTAAGTGAAGCTCTAAATCTTTGATTTAGTTATCTGAATTTACTCCTACGAACCTAGGTGAGTATTGAATTTCCTTTAAAAGTTTCTAACTCTTTTATTTAGTTAACTAAACTTAAGCGAATAATTAAAACAGTTATGATAAAAATACTATTATATCAATATGTTTGGAGGTAATCATTTTGAACAATTTAACTAGAAAATATATTTTAAAAATAACATTATTAGCTATATCACTATTTTTTACTGCATCTATTTTTGCTTCTGCATCTATGGACAATCCCCCAGATATTACAGAAGATTCCACCAAAAAAATTGTATATTTAACTTTTGATGATGGTCCTAGTGAAAATACAACTAAAATATTAGACATATTAAAGGAAAATGATGTTAAAGCTACATTTTTTATAATATCACCTTATATACCTAGTCATAATGAAATAGTTAAAAGGATTTATGATGAAGGTCACTCTTTAGGTAATCATACTGCTGATCATGAATTTAATAAAATATATACTTCTGAAGAAGCTTTTATGAAAAGTTTTAATAAACAACAAGAATTTATAAAATCATTAACTGGTTCTGAATGTAGAATCTTCAGATTTCCAGGCGGTTCTAAAAACATATTAGTTAGAAATGCTCATGGAAAAGACTTTACAAAAAATATAATTATTAAATTAGAACAAGAAGGTTTTCACTGTTATGATTGGAATGTTGATTCAGGTGACTCTCATGCGAGTAGCGTTCCTGTAGGTACTATTTGCAATAACATTTTAAAAGAAATGAAAGATAAGGAAGGAAATTTCAAAAACCCCGCAATAGTGCTTATGCATGATTGTCTAACTAAAAAAACTACAGTTCAAGCGTTGCCTGAAATTATTAAAATTTTTAAAGATAATGGTTATGAATTCGATACCCTAAAATAAAGTGCGAAGCCTCCTTCGCACTTTTTTAAATCTCGTCTAAAGCTCCCACAATCACTTTTTTCAAAAAACACCTCAGAAAGCTTTCTTAATAAATTTAACTATATTCTATTATTATCAAATAATTTATATCTTTGGCTAAATATTGAAATTTAGACTTTCTTAGTCTATAATTTCTATTAAGATTTAATATGAAAGGAGATTCTTATGCCTAGTTTAGTTTTAGAGGGTGGTACCTTTAGACCAATTTTTAGTGCTGGAGTTATGGATGCTCTTTTAGATAACGATATTATGTTTCCTTATTGCATTGGTGTTTCTGCTGGAATTACTAATGGTGTTTCTTATATCTCCAAACAAAAAGGAAGAAATTTAGAAGTAATAGAAAATTATCGTAATGATAAAAGGTATTTTGGAGTAAGTAACTTTTTTAAATGCAAAAGTATATTTGGATTAGATTTCACCTTTGACGAAGTTCCTAATAAACTTAATATTTTTGATATGGATACATACAAAAGTTATGAAGGTAAAGTCCTAGTAGGAGTTACTAATGCTAAAACAGGTAAAGCGGAATATTTAGATGGTAAAGAACTTGATAATACAGCTCAAATGCTTAGAGCCACTTGTGCTATTCCAATATTCTTTCCTGTAATAAAAATTAATGATAAGGAATATTATGATGGCGGTCTCTGTGACCCTATTCCTATTAAAAAAGCTATTGAAGATGGTAATGAGAAACATCTAATTATTCTTACAAGACCAAAAGGATATATTAAGAAGCTTAGTAAAAATAATAGAATAGTTGCACGAATGTTGCGTAAAAAATATCCTAACCTTGAACATATTCTACTGACTAGACATGATTTATATAATGAGACAGTTAGATTCTGTGAAGAATTAGAACATCAAGGAAAAGCTATAATAATAAGACCCACTGCTGAAGGTGCAATAGATAGCTTTGAAAAAGATACAACTAAACTTCGCGCTGCTTATAACCATGGTTATAATATGGCTATTGAAAATCTAGATAAAATCAAAGCATTATTCACGTAGGTTTTATCAACAAAATATATTTACCTCCATTACTACACATTTCTAATTTAAATTATAAATTTAACTAAAGACAAAAACATTTTATTTATCTATAATTAAATAAACATAAGAAAACTTAATTAATGAAAGGATGTATTAATATGAATTTAAATGATAAAGTAGCTTTAGTTACTTCTGCAACGAGAGGTATAGGTTTTGCAAGTGCTTTAAAACTAGCTGAAAATGGTGCTACAGTTTATATGGGAGTAAGAAGATTAGAAGCAACTCAAGAGATTGTAGATAAATACCCTAATCTTAAAATGATTCCTGTATTCTTTGATGCTTATAAAGTTGAAAGCTATAAAGAAATGGTTCAAACCGTTATTGAAAAAGAAGGTAAAATTGATATATTAGTAAATAACTTTGGAACTGGAAGACCTGAAAAAGATTTCGATCTTGTTAATGGTGACGAGGATGCCTTCTTTGAAATAATCGAAAGTAACCTAGGAAGTGTTTATAGAATATCTAAATTAGTAGTACCTCATATGATTAATACTGGTGGTGGAAGTATTGTTAATATATCTTCTATTGGAGGAAGTGTTCCTGATATTTCTAGAATAGGTTATGGTGTATCTAAAGCTGCTGTAAACAATATAACTCAACAAATAGCTATGCAATACGCAAGAAATAATATAAGATGTAATGCTGTATTACCTGGATTAACGGCTACAGATGCTGCCATAGACAATATGCCTGAAGACTTTAGAAAATCATTCTTATCACATGTTCCTTTAAACAGAATGGGAACTCCTGAAGATATGGCTAATGCTGTATTATTCTTTGCAAGTGATATGTCATCATATGTTACAGGTCATATAATGGAAGTTTCAGGGGGATATCATTTAGGAACTCCTCAATATGCTGATTTTGTTGGCCGAAAAATGGTAGAACAATAATTTAATTATTAAAGGGTACTTTAACTAGTTCTTAATACTAATATAAAAAACTCATTACTTAGCATTTCTATTTTTATTAGAAATTACTATGTAATGAGTTTTTAAATTTTTTATACTTTTCTATACTATATTTGATTTGTCTAAATTTAAACTAGTCATATCTCTATTCTTTAAATATTCAAGTTCAACCGGTTCACTTAAATAAAATCCTTGTATAAGCTTATACCCATATTCTTTTAACATATCTAACTGGCTTTTATTTTCTACGCCTTCTACTACTATACCAATATTTAGTTCTTTTGATAAATTCAATATATGTTTAAGAATAACTCTCGCTCTGCTGCTATCCTCTAATTGTGATGTTATACATCTATCAATTTTTACACAATCTGCATTAAATTCAATTATTCTATCTATATTTGAATATTCTCTTCCAAAGTCGTCAATAGCTATTTCTATTCCTATCTTAGATAATTCATTTAATACTTTCTTTGATTCTTCTAAATCTTTAACATTTGAGTTTTCTATAACCTCTATACATATCCTATTAGGTGAAATATTATATTTATCTAATATCGCCTTTGTATTTTTTACAAAGTTACATCTTTTTAAGTGCAGTAAAGATACATTAATGCATACTTTCCCAAAGTTAATATTATCATCAGTCAACATTTTCACAGCTTTACAAGCTTCTTCAAAGACTATATCACTAATCCTATATAATAAATTATACTCTTCTGCTATTGGAATAAATATATTGGGCTGTATTATTCCAAATTTATTATCTTTTAATCTTATTAATAATTCTATCTTTTCCATTATTCCTGTTTCTATATTATAAATTGGCTGATATACAAACGTAAAACTATTATTTCTTATAGCAGTCTTAATAATTTGTACAATTTTAATTTCACTTAAATTATTCATTAAATCGCCACCTTCAAATATTATGATTACTACTTACATTGCTAAATAGTTTTAAATCTTACTTAATGGTTTTTTCAGTATTTTCCATTACTATCTTTGTTTCAAATATATAATTATCATGCTTTCTAGTAACTACACCATTATATTCATCAACAATTTTATTTATCTGTGCAATACCTCTGCCTAACAATCCTTTTCTTTTACTACTAAAATATTCGTTATCTATTAACTCTATATTTCCACTCATAGAATTTTTAATTAATATTATTAAATTTTTTTTTACAGTAATAATTTTTATATTTATAAACCTATTTGATTTAGTTCTCTCACAAGCTTCAATAGCATTATCTAAAAGATTACCTAATAATCCACATAAATCTATATCATCTATATGTATAGGCTCTGTTATGTTAACACTTGTTTTTACATCTATATTTTTATCAACTGCAACAATTATTTTAGAATTAATTATTGCATTTAAAACATTATTATTAGTTGTTATAAAGCTCTTGTATTTTCTATCATAATTAATACTATTTGATATTTCACCTAAGTATTTGCCTGCTTCCTCGTATCTTTTTTCTTTTAACATATACATAGCTACATTTATATGATTCTGCCAATCATGCTTCCATTGAGTCATTTCGTTATATATTGTTCTGATTTCTTTGTTATATTTACTATCAGCTTCAAGCTTATTCAAGTTGCATTCAGTAATAATTAGCTTTTTAGATTTTTCGTAAGATAAATTTAAAATTCTTATTAATAAAAAATGAGAAATTAATATTGCTATTGCTACAAAAGCACTTTCATTCCCTATACTTTTCCCAACATAGATAAATCTGTTCATTAATATGTTATCCGCGCTAGCCATAATAATATTACTTATTGTTATTACAGGTAACACACTATTGTCCTTAAGCTTTATATATTTAAATATTCTAGAGAAAATGATTAAACTAATAAGATATATAATAATTTTTGCAGTTACGATATATTTTTTAACAAAATCTATATTTATCGCTAATGTAGTAGGTATACCTTTCACTGTTAAATATATATAAAAAAATAATATATTCATAGTTGCTATTAAGATTATATATGTAGATACTAAGTATAACTTCTCCCAAATTGAGCCTTTTTTATAAATAAACAAATAAATAATACTTGGTACTAAAGTAATCAGTTCAGTGACCATTATTGTGTTATATTTTTCTAGCCATACTGACATTAGAACTGTAGTTAGTATAATAACTATTAAAGTTCCTATAATTATGTTTATTTTACTAATTTTTTTCTTAAACTCTAATTTTCTTCCTAAAAACCAATTCATTACGATTGAATAAATTAATAATTTGAATAAATCCGAAGCATAATTACTATTAAACGTCATTGCAATTTCTCCTTTAAAACCAATCACTCAGTTTTTGCAAAGTAATTAATAAAGGTATTATATGTATTATCCATTCTTGTTTTACTTATAGGAATTTTAATATCATCCTCTAATAGCAAGCTGTTCTTGTTTATATTTTTAACATACTTAATATTTACAATATAAGACCTATGACATCTAACAAAATTTTCTTTAGGCAATAGCTCCTCTAATTGACTAATTTTCCTATTAAAAGTATATATTTCATTCTTACTATGAATATCAATGTAATGATCAAAAGCGATAATATAGAATATATCATCATAGTCTATCTTAAATATATTTTTACCTTTTGATAAAAGTAAAAATTGTTTAGCATTTTTATCTTTTTCTAATTTTTCTTTTACTCTATCTAAAACATTAAAAATTTTCTCATCATTAATTGGTTTTAGTAGATAGTTAAATGCTGCTACGTTATATCCATCAAACACATAATCATCTATTCCACTAATAAAAATAATTATTACATCACTATCCTTTAATCTTATATTTCTAGCTAACTCCATGCCAGACATACTTTTCATTCGAATATCTAGAATGATAACATCGTATACCTCTTCATATTGCCAACTAAATAGAAATTTTTCTGCAGATTCAAATATATCTATTTTATATTCAATATTATTCTTATCTGCCCATCTTTTTATATAATCTTGATTAATCTCTGCCTGAATTATTTCATCTTCACAAATTGCAAATTTTATCATACCAGACCCCTTCAGTTAAAAATAAAATTTTTCTATATCATTGATATTAATTTAAAATACATCCGTCATAAATTTATGTTTTTTTACATTTTCGCTTAATCTATGATAAAGTATCTTAAATAAATTAATCTATTTTCTTCGTGTAATAATTATTTTTATTCGCAAATTTTTATTCATATTATAAATCTAACAAAATAAATTCATTAAATTTGCACAGTCATTATATTAGTTTTTCCATCTCAGCAATAAAAATACTCAAGAGTTCTTATTACAAAAAAAAATAGATAGCAAGTCGCTATCTATTAATGTAAAATTTCTATTTCAAATTTAATCTTAATATTATGGCAGTTGATTACCTGCTGCTCTATATAATTCATACCATTCTTGTCTTGTTAATTCAACTTCTGAGGCTTTACATATATCTCTTAAACGTTCAGTATTAGTAGTACCAACTATTGTTTGTATTTTTGCTGGATGTCTTAATATCCAAGCAGTAGCTATAGCTGAATTTGTCACATTTTTCTTTTCTGCAATTTCATTTATCTTTGCATTTAACTCTGGGAACTTATCATTATTTAAGAATACACCTTCAAAGAATCCATATTGGAATGGAGACCAAGCCTGGATAGTTATATCCTTAAGTCTGCAATATTCTAATATACTTCCATCTCTATCTATTGAAGGCTCTACCTTCATATTTACGTTTATTCCGGAATCTATTATTCCAGTATGCATTAAGCTAAATTGTAATTGATTTATCATTATCTTATTTTTCAAATACTTATTTAAAAGCTCAATCTGCATTGGATTATGATTGCTTACACCAAACTCTCTTACCTTTCCTGCTTTAAATAATTCTTCAAATGCTTCTGAAACTTCTTCAGGTTCCATCAAAGTATCTGGACGGTGTAATAATAATATATCAAGATAATCTGTTTTTAACCTCTTTAATATTCCATCAACAGAACTTATTATATGCTCTTTTGAGTAATCGTAAAATCCTGGTCTTATTGAACACTTACTTTGAATTATCATTTTTTCTCTTAAGCTTGAATTCATTCCTATAGCTTCTGAAAAAATCTCCTCTGATCTTCCTTTGCCATAAATATCTGCATGATCAAAGAAATTAATCCCTTCCTCTAACGCTATATTAATTAACTTATTTACATCTTCCTTTTCCATATCTGCAATTCTCATACATCCTAAGCCTATGCTAGAAGCTTTAATATCAGTTGTACCTAAAATTATATTTTTCATAATATTTTCCTCTCACTTTCTACTCCCTATTTTTTATTAACTCTTTCTTACGTACTACAAGTGTTTCACATTTATCCTAGTCAAACATTTTATCATTTCCTAACATGATATTTTTACATCATTTCTATAGTACTACTTCTATCCTATCATCTAAACATTTTCATAGTCAAATATTAATTGTTAATATAAATTAAATTTAATCTATTAACCTTAACTTTTATTCTCTTTCGTTATATAATATTTTACATAATAAGTAATATAAATTTAATTAGGTGAACGGAGAAAATTTATGAGTAAAGAAAAAAATAAAATTCCATCGATAAGTATTATTTTAATAATTATTTCTTTTTTTATTATGACTGTAAGCAAAGCTGTTGGAATAGTATTAATTACTGCAATAATACTATTTAATATTTTAAAGCAAAAATACCTTATTAATGTTATAAAAGGTAATAGAGCTTATACAGCTAAGGATTACGCTACAGCAATTGAGGAATATAAAAAAGCTGTTTCTTCTAAGTATGCAAATGCAGGAATTATTAGAGGCTACATCTTAATCGAGCTAAAACATGGGAATCCTGATAGAGCTAAAGAAGTTTTAGATAAACTTTTAGCAGAAAGAAAATTCAAAGACCATGAAATGCTTAATTTAAATGTATCTAAAGCTTTAATACTCTGGAAAACTGGTAATCTTGAAGTTGCTATTAATAAGCTTAAAGATTTATTATCAAAAGAAAAAAGTTCTTATATTTACGAGACTTTAACGTCTTTATTACTTATAGCTGGCCGTGTTGAGGAATCTCTTGAATTACTAAAAGAAGGCCTAGAGTATGATGACAGCAATAATATATTAAAATCAAATTTTGGTGAAGCTAACTTTAAGCTTGGAAATACTGAAGTTGCTGAAGAAACTTTTGCCTCATTATTAGAAGAGAATATTTTATTTATTGAACCTTACTACTTCTACGCATTAATACTTAAACAAAAAGGTGAAACTGAAAAAGCTATTGAATTATTAGAAAAAGCATTAGATACTAATGATTCATTGCTAACAACTGTTTCAAAAGATTCTGCAGAGAAAGTTTTATATGAATTAACACCAAATATATAAAGTGTGAGCTATTGCTCACACTTTTTTTCCCATCCTGAGTCTGAATAATACTCTGGATTATTTTCTAGATAATATCTTATTAATTCAATCTCATCTTTGGAAAGCGCCTTAAATAATTCTATAGGCTCATCTCCCCAGAAACATTGTCCTAAAACTTCTATCAAATCTTCTAAGCTGTGTATTTCTTGTTTTACTATAGCTATTTTATCTGAAATAAATCTACAGCTTTTTATTTCATCTATCAAATCTCTTAATTTTTCATCATTCATTGGCTCATTATCTATAAATACATTTTCTATAAAATCATCCTGTATTTCAAAACTTAAAAATATATTTTCTATATTTCCTTCTGCTAATGCCTCTTCAAGCCTAGGATATATATCTATACAAGTTTTTTTAATATACTCTATCACTTCATTACTCTTTATATTTAATTTATCACAAACTTTTTTTGCTCCATCAGCAAGTGCTTCTTTAGTCTGCTTTTTTGATAACCCTTTGAAAAAGAGTAATAACCTTTCTCTCTGAAATTTTGAAATATCTAATCCTAATATATCTTCTTCTAAAATAGAAAGTCCTAAAGTATTAATAACAACTGGCTCAAATATATTAATTAATAAACCTTTATAATCAGAACAATGGCTATTTAAAATATTAATTATATTTTCTCTACTAAATTTACTACAAAACTTATTTTCAATTAAAATTGTCTTTAAATACTTATTAATATACTCTATTCCTTGCAATTCTTCTGATATTGGATTTGAAAGCTGATAATCTATACTACAGTCTATCTGATGTGCAAAAAATCTATAATCATACCTCTTAAAGAATTGTTCTATTTCCCTAATAGTATCTTCATAAGAGATATTTCCTATATGAATTGATGTTTCTATTACTTCCTTTAACAAAACTTTTCCTTCATCTATCATAGCCTCTATTTTAGCCCATGATTCTTTAAGTAGCTTCATCATATCATCATTTATTAATCTTTCTACAAAATCACTAGAATCCCTTAACTCTATACCTATCGAAAAAGAAATCGACTTAAGTAACTCTTCTGCTATTTCAATAGGAACAGAAGTACTATCCCCCATTGTATATCGTTCAGTCCACTTTCCTAATAGGTTCCACATCTTAATTTCAATTAGCTCTCTATTTTCATTACTAATATTATTCTCTAATTGTATCTCATCTGAAAACTTCAACAAACTGTTGTTATTCTCCATAATACCTCCTAAAATTGATGTCCATATATATCAGTATCATCAACTTTAAATCCGTATCTTGTATTTCTACAAAGCTCCTCTAAAGTTGTTCCACTTAAATACTCTAAAGAGCCTTGGCATTTCCCATCAAAATGTCTTTTCATAAACTCAATTAGCTCATCATCTGAAATTTGATCCATAGCTTCACTTTTAAAAAAGTAAAATGCATCTTGAAGCTCTAATAAGGTATCTTCATAATTTTGCTGCATAATATAAGGTGAATCACAAAAGGCTTCAATTATCTTTGTTAAAATACCTTCAGAAAATTCTATTCTTCCTGTATTTTTCAACGCATCAAAACGTCTTTCAACTAATGCCTTAACTTCATCATCATTTAAATGCAAACCATATTTAATTGTAAGCTCATTACACTTTTTAATCTCTGCTATAGCTTGTTTTTTCTGCATATCCTGAAGAACTAAACTAAATTTTTCATTCATTTCGATCACCTCTCAATACACTTTACTCCTTACCTCAGAGCAGTACAAGACTTGAAATTTTCGTAATTTTATGGTAATATATAATCAGAAAATATAAAAAAAATTCTCAGATAGATTATTCTAACTGGGAATTTTTTTATTATTAATCAATTTTATTTCTTTTTTGTTTTATAGGTAATATGATAACAAACTTACTTCCCTTACCTACTTCGCTTTCTACATATATTTCACCTTCATGAAGTTCTATAATCTTTTTAGTTATAGTTAAGCCTAATCCGCTTCCACCTTTAACTTCAGCATTTTTATCTACAACTTGATTAAATCTATTAAATATTAACTCATGATGATCTTTATCTATTCCTATTCCATCATCTATAATTTCTATTTTTACATGGTTATTAAGATCCTTTATAGTGACCTCAATATTCCCCCCTATATTAGTAAACTTTGCTGCATTGCTCACTATATTAACTATACAGCGTTCTATCTCATTCTCATCTACTTCAATTATCTTTTCTTCTATTTCAGGATCTATAATTAAATTAATACCTTTATCTTCAATATACTCCCTTAAAGAAAGTGCTGCTTCTTCTACTAAATAAACTATATCCACTTCTTTTATGTCTATTCTATAGCTTCCATGTTCAATCTTTGAAGAGTCTATTAAATCATTAATTATTTTCAATAATCTCTTAGTATTATTTCTCATAATTCCCATATACTTATTTAACTTATCTTTTTCTATCCCTAAATCACCTTTGTTTAACTCTCTTATTAATTGTTCCGTTGAATAAATAACATTTAATGGTGTTCTTAGTTCATGAGACATATTTATCAAATAATTATTTTTGCTTTTTTCTAAATCAATTACCTTCTTAAATAAGTCATTATTTCTTTTCATTTCTTCGCTTAAAGCATTAGTTCTTTGGTCTACTAGTTCATCTAGTTTTTTAACTTTATATTTATGATTTAAAAAAGTAATTATTACTATAAAAATGTACAGAAACACAGAGTATTTGCTAGCCCAAAATGGTGGCGATATTGTAAATGCTACACTTGTACTTTCACTAATAACTCCATTATTATTTCTTGCTCTAATATTAAATACATAATCGCCAGGAGAAAGATTACTTAAAGTAATTGAATTTGTTTCCATCGCTGTCCAGTCATCATTAGCACCTTCTAATAAATAATAATATTGTATTGCCTTTGGATTTATGTAATTAGGTAAAAATGCTTCTATAAATATATTATTTTCATCATATTTTAATTTTTTTGAATCAAGGCTATCTATATTTACTCCATTTACCTTAAATTCATCAAATGTTATACCATATGTATATTGAGTTTCTTTAATATCTTCTGGATTAAATATATTAAATCCATTTATTCCCCCAAAAATAAATTCATCTTTTTTATTTTTAAAATAAGCTTTTCCGTTAAATTCATTACTTTGAAGTCCATCAGTTATGTCTAAGTTAATAACTTTTCCATTGCTTCTATTTATCTTGGATATTCCCATATTAGTACTCACCCAAGGGTTACCATATTTATCAACTAATATACCATAAATATTAGCATTTGCTATACCATCTTTAGTTGTGTATCTCTCAAATTCCTCAGTATCCTTATTAAATTTATTTAGCCCTAAGCTAGTTCCTATCCAAATTTCTCCTCTAAACCCTTCTGCTATTGTTCTCACTGAGTTATTGCTTAAAGAGTTCTTATTTTTTTCTTCATTCCTATAAGCCTTTATTTCTTTTGTTCTAGGGTTTATTCTAATTAATCCACCTTGAACAAAAGTTGCTATAAAATACTCACCATCACTATCTTTATATATATCTCCAATATACTGGTCTGATGGAGAATATTCTTTTATAATTTCTGTAATATCTATTATCTCATCTGTCTCTAAATTTAAAATAGATAGGCCTGTTGGTGTTCCTATCCAAAGATATCCTAAACTATCATAATAAATGCTTTTTACTACATTATTAGTCAACCCATTATTTTCGTCATACATCTTACTAGTTTTAGATTCTTTATCAATTATAGCAACTCCTTTATCAGTAGCTATGCATATTTTATTTCCATTCCCAGTTATATCGTATATACAATCACTTGGTATTATATCAATAAGATCATTTTTTCTTAAATTATCAATTCTATCAGTTTCCCTGTTAAGTAAGTCTATCCCCTTATTTTTGCTTCCAATCCATAATAATCCTTGTTCATCCTCATAAAGAGCAGTAACCATATTATCACTTATAGTTTTACTATCAAAAGGATCATTCTTATAATGTGATATCTTTCTATCAGGGTTAAAAATACTAATTCCTGAATAAGTACCTAACCATATAAGGCCTGTCCTATCTTGTATTATAGAAAATATATTATCATCTATTAAAGAGTCTTTGTCGTATAGTTTATTCTTATATGTAGTAAAACTTCCATCATTATTTAACTTTGATAAGCCTCCATCAGTACATACCCATATATGGCCTTTAGAATCCTTCAAAAAGTTTTTAACAAAATTCCCACCTATTGATTTATCATCTTGTTTACAATAATATCTAGTTATTTCATCAGTATTAATATCTATCTTACATGCCCCACTATCATATGTTCCTGCCCATATATATCCATCAGTATCATAGTAAACTTTATATATATTATTTTCACTTATAGTATTTTCATCATTACTGTCATATAGAAAATTCTTTGAGCTACCAGTTTCTAAATTAATTTTACTTATACCATTTTCTGTAGCTATCCATATATTCTTTTGACTATCTTCAACTAATGAATTTATATACTGTTCAGTTAACTTATCACCTTCAAATATTCTTTTAAAGCTATCTGTATCTTCATCATATATATTTAATCCATCTGCAGTTCCTATTAATATTTTATCATCACTAGTTATAAGTATTGATGCAACATTTGCATGCGATAAATTCCCTTTTTCTGCATCATCTAAATAATTAGTTATCTTTTGTCCATCATTATGTATTTTACTCAATCCATTTGCAGTAGCTACCCATATGTTTCCGTACTTGTCCTCTTTTATATCTAAAATATAATTGTTTACCAAACTATTTTTATTATCTTCTTCTACTCTATAAACTTTAAATTGATATCCATTATATCTATTTAGTCCATCGTTGGTACCAATCCATATATATCCTTTACTGTCTTGAAATAGTGCTTCTACTGTCCCTTGTGTTAACCCTTCTTCTATGGTTATATTCTTAAAATTCATCTGTTCTTTTGCTTTTACTTCATAATTATAATTTAATAATATCAAATTAATGGTAATTATTAAGAAAGCCGTCTTCAGTAATCTATTCTTTCTCATATTTCTCTTCCTTTAATAATTAAGAATTAACAACTAAGGCACTATTTTGTAATTATATGCTTAATTGTTAATTCTTGAATTTAAAATTATACTTTTTTTTACACTAAATATAATTTTATCATTATATATATGCAAATACAAGCAACATAAATTTTATATTTCTTCTATTTAGTTCCATTCTTGTGGTAATTATATATATAAAAAGGAATTCCTAATAGCATTAAAATAAATCCCCACATAACGGTTTCTGCACCTGATCCATATATAGTCCAAAGAGTGTATATAAATGCTAATAAAGGTATTATGGACTTACCTATAAACTTTCCTATACTTATCTCCTTTTCATCTCTAAACATTATCATAATCTCAGCAGATACAGATAATAAATATACAGGTAAATATGAAAGAGTTGCTAATATTGTTATAAAAGAAAATGCTGAAACCATACTTTTTTGATAGTTTGTTAATAACAAAATATTTACTAAAATACCACTTATAATTAATGAGTAAACAGGCGTATTGTATTTACTACTTACCTTACCAAATATTTTAGGAAATACTCCATCCTGTCCTGCTGCATAAGCCACTCTTGCTGTAGCTAAAATCCATCCTATAGTTGTTCCTAAAATTGATACTACTACTATAGCTGATATAATTATGCCTACTGAATTTCCTAAATATCTAGTTAAGATATCTGTTAATGGTGCTGTGCTTTTTGCCAATACTTCATTTGGCATAGCTCCCATACTTGCAATACTAATTAATAAATAAATTACTGCCGAAATTATTAACCCATATATAGTGCTTCTTTTTACATTCTTTTCAGGATTTCTTATCTCTCCAGCTGCTACCGTAGCACTCTCTAAACCTATAAATGCCCAAAGCGTAGTAGTAGCTGCTAACGATATTGTTTCTAACCCTTTATTTTTAGGTAGTAACGGAAGCAAATTATTTTTATCAAAATTTAAAAAAGCAATTATTATAAATAAAGCAAAAAAAACTATTTTAAATACGGTTGTAAAGCTTTGGATTTTCCCTGCTTGCTTTACGCCAACTATATTTAATATAGTAACTGCCCAAAGTACTAAACTAGAATAAATTATTGAATAAAGAGGCTTATTTAAAACTGGAAATATAGCCGCTGAATAGCTTGTTAGTGTTACTAAAATAGCTGTATTTCCAATCCATGATCCATTCCAATATAACCATGCACTTAAAAATCCTGCAAACTCTCCAAATGCTTCTTTCACATATTGATATGCACCTCCTGTTTCAGGAAACTTTGAACCTAAATTTGCAAAAGATATAGCTACTAATATAGATCCTATAGTAGTCAATATCCATGCTAAAATTGTTGCAAGAGGACCTGAAACCTCAGCTAATGTAGCTGGTATCATAAATACCCCTGAACCTATCATATTACCACATACCAACATTGTGGCCATAAATAATCCTATATCCTTTTTCAAATTCTTATTTTCCATAAATACACCCTTTACAAATTAAAGTTAAGAATTTATCTAATAAAATCACATCAAGTCTAAGTATTCAAAACTCTCTATTTTTTAATTAGAAATTCTTTTTTTATTTATACTTAATTTGCCCAACCTTTTCCCATTTATCCAACTACAAATAAACTATAAAGATTAAAAATTTAAATTAAGTTAATAATAAATAAGAGGTATTGATTAATAAAAATCAATTCCCTAAGAGAATATGAAAGGAGCGATTTTATGAAAAAAACTTGGACCATTGTCATTGCTATAGTTGTTGTATTAGCAATACTTATTGTACCTATAGTAACTACCTATAATGATCTAGTTTCCTTAGAGCAAAATGTAAATATTGCTGAATCCAATATCGATACACAGCTCCAAAGAAGATCTGATTTAATTCCTAATTTAGTAAATACAGTTAAGGGATATGCTTCTCAAGAAAAAGATATTTTTTCTGATATTGCTAATGCAAGAAGCAAGCTTGCAGGTGCTACCAATGTAACTGAACAAGCTAATGCTGATAATGAATTATCAAGTGCACTTTCTAGATTATTAGTAGTTGTTGAAAACTATCCTGATTTAAAATCTAATCAAAATTTTCAGGATCTTTCTATCCAACTAGAAGGAACAGAAAATAGAATTGCTATAGCTAGACAAGATTATAATACTGCTGCAACGACATATAATACAAAGAGAAAGAGCTTTCCTGCTAATATAGTAGCTTCCATATTTGGATTTCAAGAAAAATCTCTTTATAAGGCTAGTGAAGGTGCCCAAGAAGTCCCTTCAGTAGATTTCTCTAGTTAATATGAATAGAAAATTAAATTTTTTTATTAAATTTACTTTTTCTCTTTTAATATTTAGCTTATTATTTAGTCTTAATGTATTTTGTAGTGAGACTTTTCCTGATCCCACTAACCTAAAGTATTTTAATGACTATACAAATACAATAGATTATTCTACAGCTAAACAAATAGTTTCTATAGGAAAAGAGCTAGAAGATAAAACTTCTGCGCAAGCCATTATAGTAGTTATCAATTCTACAAATGGTGCTCCTATAGAAGATTATGCAAACAAACTATTTAGAACTTGGGGAATTGGTAAAAAAACTAAAGATAATGGTCTTTTAATCCTTTTAGCTATTAATGATAAATCTTGGCGTATCGAAGTTGGACGAGGTCTAGAAGGTGCTATACCAGATGCTTTAACTAACAGAATTATGCAGACCACTGCAAAACCTTGCTTTATTAATGGTAATTATAGTGAAGGTTTACTAAATTCTTATAGTATTTTTTCTGACTATATCGCTTCAGAATACGACGTTACATTAGAAAAATCTTTAAATATTACCTTACCCAATGAAGGTACACAATCTGGAGAAAAAGAGGTAAAAATAGCTGTAAGTCTATTTTTAATTTTAATCTTTGCAGATATTTTTCTTAATAGAGGTAGAGTATCTTCTTCTATTTTACATTTACTATTTTGGAATAACTTTTTTAATGGAAATGGTCGTGGTGGCCCAGGTGGCTTTGGTGGTGGTTCATCAGGCGGTGGTGGTTCATCAGGCGGTGGTGGTTTTGGTAACTTTGGTGGTGGTTCTTCTAATGGTGGTGGTTCCTCCGGAAATTGGTAGGAACAATTACAATTTTCAATTGCCAAGCGACAAATGATTTTATAACTGTAAATTGTAAAATATATATCAGACCGTTTTTATATAACTTTTCTAAATAATAAAAAATAGAACGTATTAATTAATATGTTCTATTTTTATGTATTTAATTGTATAGTTTTTGTAAACTTTTCTCAAAATTTACATGGATAATAAGTTATAAATCATAATTATTTATTAATATATTATATATAGTTATTTGCCCCAAATAAGTAATGCTCTAATTTTTAACTTATACCTATTTTGCTTATATCAAAATTTAATTAAAATCATATATTATTTTTTGATTGAATTTTTTTACAATAACTGTATAATATTTTATAGAATTTCTAATAATTGTCATGGAGATGTTAATATGAAGGATTTATTTAAAAAAATATTTTCGCACCCAATTTATAGTTGTATTTTTACTGCAATATTTATTAACCTCATAATTGAAATTTTAAGTAGGAAAACTTTTTCAGATTTTTTTAGCTATGTATTTAAAACTCCTATAGTATTTCTTTATAACGCTTTAATTATAATGTTTACCCTGTCTTTTAGTTTTCTATTTAGAAGGCGTAAATTTGTATTTTTAATAATATCAGTAGTTTGGCTTGGTTTCGGTATTACAAATGGAATTATATTAAATTGTAGAGTCACCCCTTTTACTGCTACCGATTTTAGAATGATAAAAAATGGGCTAGAAATTGCTTCGTCATATATATCTCCATTTTTTATGGTAGTAATCGGTATTGGTTTAATGGCTTTAGCCATAGCATTAACATTGATATACATTCGTGGACAAAAAATAAAATCATCAATTAACTACAAAAAAAATGTACTAGCTGTAATTAGTCTTGGCTTATTACTTTTTATAAGTACTAAAACACTAATTTCCACTAATATACTAGCTGACTATTTTGGTAATATAGCCTTTGCTTATTTAGACTATGGTTTTCCTTATTGCTTCTCAAATACTTTGTTAAATACAGGCATAAAGAAACCCACTAATTACTCTAAAGAAACTATAGCTAATATTCTAAATACAGAAATAACAGAAAAAGATTCAATTTTATTAGCATCAAATAACACTGTACTTACTCCTAAATCTAATGTAGATTTACCTAATATTATAATGATACAATTAGAATCTTTTTTTGATCCAACATTAGTAAAAGGCTTGAATTTTTCACAAGATCCTATTCCTTATTTTAGAGAGTTAAGTAACAATTATTCCTCAGGTTATTTAAATGTACCCTCTGTAGGGGCTGGAACTGCAAATACTGAATTTGAAGTAATTTCAGGTATGAGTTTAGATTTCTTTGGACCTGGTGAATATCCTTATAAAACTATTTTAAAAGATACAACTTGCGAAAGCGTTAATTATACCTTAAAAGACAACAACTATAGTACTCATGCTATTCATAATAATACTGGTACATTTTACGATAGAGACTTTGTTTTTTCACAACTAGGATTCGATACCTTTACCTCTTTAGAGTATATGGAGAAATTAGATACTACCCCTACCGGTTGGTCTAAAGATTATGTTTTAACTAATGAAATATTAAAGACCTTAAACTCTACAGATAATAAGGATTTCATCTACACAATATCTGTTCAAGGTCATGGTCACTATCCAAGTGAACCTTTACTAGAAAATCCTAAAATTACTGTAACTGGACTTGAAAGTGAAGAAGATACAAATGCTTTTACTTACTATGTAAATCAACTTTATGAAATGGACAATTTTATACAGAATTTAATAGATGAATTATCAAAGCTAGACGAAAAGGTTGTTTTAGTAATGTACGGGGATCATCTTCCAACATTAGGTCTTGAAGATGAAGATTTACTAAATAATTCAGTATTTCAAACTGAATATGTAATATGGGATAATTTCAATATGGCAAAAGAAGATAAAACATTAGAAGCCTTCCAATTAACTTCATCTGTATTAAATAGAGTTGGTATAGATAATGGAATTTTAAATAGATATCATAACAATTCTAGTAATTTATCAAATTATATGGAAGATCTTGAATTACTTCAATACGACATGCTATATGGTGAAAAATACATCTACAATGGTAATAATCCATTTATAGCAACTGAGCTTAAAATGGGTATAGATACAATCTCAGTTAGCAACGTTTTTGACGAAAATGAACAAGTTTTTGTAAGTGGAGAAAATTTTACTACATTTAGTAAAGTATATATAAATGATCGTAAATATGAAACTATCTATATCAGCCCAACTCTTCTTAGAGTAGATGATTTATCTTTAGAATCCAATGATTCTGTAACAGTTCATCAAGTTACAAAAGGTGGCACCAGTTTAAGTTCTTCAAATGAATTTATAGTTAACTAAACATTAATTTATAAAAATCACATGTGTAACTTTTGTAAATCCACATGTGATTTTTATATTATTCCCACTTATTTTTGTTAATTTATATACAACTTGTGTGTTTAAATTTCTTTCTTATAAAATTTATATATAAAATAAAGATACAGAAATATCAAACTATTTCTGTATCTCCTTTTAGGGGATATTAATTTACCTTATAATATACTTTTTAAAGTTATTATAAAATAAATCAATATTTATTTTGTTAAATTATTAGCTAATTAAATATTAACACATTGTTTTTAATTTAACAATATATTTTTGAAATTTCCCTCTAATTTCTTATTAAATGCTCTTCTTTTACTAATATTATTTATTAATTATCTTATTTCTTTCAAATTTAATTTTAATAGTATACAAAAAAGAGTTGTCTGCTAGACAACTCTTTTATGTATATTATGCGTTTAAAGCGTTCTTAGATAATACTACTAAATCAGCGAATGCTTTTGCATCGTTGATAGCTATTTCAGATAACATCTTTCTGTTCATATCAACACCAGCAACTTTTAATCCGTTCATGAATCTAGAATAAGACATTCCGTTCATTCTAGCAGCTGCATTGATTCTTACGATCCAAAGTCTTCTGTAATCTCTCTTCTTTAATCTTCTTCCAACGTAAGCATTTCTTAATGCTCTGATTACTGATTCGTTAGCAGTCTTGAATAATCTGCTCTTTCCACCGTAGTAACCTTTAGCAAGCTTTAATACTTTTTTATGATTTTTACGCGAATTTACCGCTCTTTTAACTCTAGCCATTGTTTAAATCCTCCTAAACCTCTATCTTATAGGTATGGTAATAATTTCTTCATTGCTTTTTCTTGAGTAGTTGAAACATAAGAAGCTTTTCTTAAGTTTCTCTTTCTCTTAGCGCTCTTCTTAGTTAATATATGGCTCTTGAAAGCCTTAGCTCTTTTTAATTTTCCTGTTCCAGTCTTTCTGAATCTCTTAGCTGCACCTTTGTGCGTTTTCATTTTTGGCATAACAAATACTCCTCTCAGTCTATGCTTTTTTTGGGGCTAAAACCATAGTCATATTTCTACCTTCGTTTTTAGCTGGCTTTTCAACCACACAAACATCTTCAAGTAATGCAACAAACTTATCAAGGATTCTATTTCCTAAATGAGCAAGTGTTGCTTCTCTACCTTTGAATCTGATAGTAATTTTAACTTTGTCCCCATCTAATAAGAATTTTCTAGCATTTTTAGCTTTTATTGCAATGTCATTGTCTTCTATTGTAAGACTACATCTTACTTCCTTTAAAACAGTAACCTTTTGCTTTTTCTTAGCTTCTTTTTCTTTTTTAGATTGCTCATAGATGTATTTCCCTAAGTCCATTATCTTACAAACCGGTGGGTTAGCAGTAGGAGAAATCATTACTAAATCTAATTCCTTCTCGTCTGCGATTCTTTGAGCTTCTTGAGTTGAGATAACTCCTAACTGACTTCCATCAGCGGCGATAACTCTAACTTCTTTCTCTCTTATGCTTTCGTTACAAATGTAGTTTTTACTTATATCATTCACCTCCAATAAGTTTCGATGAAAAAAACACATATAATAAAAGGACGGCATAATGCCGTCCTCTATTATCTATCACATTCTAGATATGCAAATCTAGATATAATTCGAATAATCTAACCCTACTAAGCTTTGCCGTAAGGTGAGAAACGGCGGTTTCTTCTTGACACAAGTTATTCTATCATTTATTACTTATCTTGTCAACAATTAATTTAATCATTATGTTATATTCATTTCACAACAATAATTAAATAATATGCTTCACATCTTTCTATGCTATTATACTTTTTTTAAATATCTTTGTAAAATGTAATTTATAGTATAACAGAATTTATTTTCATTAAAAACTTCTAATTTACAGCTTTATTTTTTATCTGCATCACTTTTATAGTCTTAATAGCATCTAGAACTAATGCAATAACAAATAAATACCACGTATTGCCCCAATAACCCTTTATAGAACTATACACCCTATCTACTATTCCAATTTGAATATATCTAACTGCTATAAATGATAAAACTGTCCAAATAAGAGAAAATTCTAAACAGATTATTCCTTTATAATTATACTTCACCTCTGAATAATCCCAATAATCCTTTTTAAAATATTCTCTCATTATAAGACCAGTAACAAATTCTACAAATGTTGGAATTATCAAACATAAGGTAGCAAGAGTATAAGTATCAATACTTTTAGACTTTGAACATAAAACTAAAACTGACATAGCTATTGCGTACATAGGTTTAAAAGGACTATATAAAAACCCATCCTTTTGTACATGACCAGTTTTAAAGTAACAAAATCCATTTTCTAGTATCCATCCAATAAAACCATAAATAAAAAAATTAAATAAAAAATATAATAATAAATCCATAAATATCTCTCCTAGTAAAATTTCTTCATATGCTCTCAAATTTATATACCCTGTATCAATTCAAGTTAGCAAACTTTTATTTTCACTTAGTATTGTTTGGAATATTTATGGATTTATTCTAAAAACGATAAATTATTTTCGATTAAATTTCACTTATTACTTTTCCCTCTTCTAAAGACTTAGGTACATTAATAACTCTTTGATTTTCTGAACCTCTATATTTAAGATTAAGATTTCTCTGAGCTACTATAAATCTACCATCTACAAGCACATCGATACATTCTAAAATCTCTTTCTTTTTTTCATCTTGAATTATACTTTCATATGTAAAACCAGACCAAAGCCAAATACTCTTTCCTGTTTCTTTTTTAATTCTTCTTAATAAATCTACTAAGGAAGAATCCATTGTCTGCTCCATAGGCTCACCACCTAATATGCTTACCCCAACAACATTGGGACTTTTTACATAAGATAAAAAACTTTCTTCAGTTTCTCTATCCCACTTTTGACCATAATTAAAATCTTGTTGCTCTTTATTAAAACATTCTGGACAGTTATTAGTACATCCACTTACAAAAAGAGTTGTACGAATTCCAGGACCATTTGTAACATCAAATTTTCTAATTTGAGAATAATTCACCTGTATCACTCCTCAAAAAAATTGTTTAAAAGCCAGCTTTATGCTGGCTTTTTTCATTAATTATTAACTTTTAATTATTAAATTTTAACTATTATAAATGAAGAACTCTATCTCCAATTTCTGCCGTTCTTCCCTTATTCCAGAAATTTGTTCCTATATATCCACAAGTTCTTCTCATAACTTGCATTTTTTCTTCATCCTTGTTTCCACAAGAAGGACAGAACCAAGTTAAGCTTTCTTTATCTAATTGAATTTCACCAGTATATCCACATTCATAGCATACATCAGGTTTAGTATTTATTTCAGCATATTGAATATTATGATAAATAAAATTAATTACAGCCTCAACTGCTTCTAAATTCTTACTCATATCTGGTACTTCAACATATGAAATACATCCACCATTACTTATTGAATGGAATTGAGATTCAAATTTTAATTTACTAAATGCATCTATATTCTCACAAACATGAACATGATATGAGTTTGTATAATATAATCTATCAGTTACATTAGGAATTTCTCCATATCTCGCTCTATCTAATCTACAGAATCTATAAATTAAACTTTCTGCTGGAGTTCCATATAACCCAAATCCTAGTCCTGTTTCTTTCTTCCATTCATCACACTTATTCTTCATGTGAGTCATAACCTCAAGGGCAAACTTTTCACCTTCTGGTGTAGTATGAGAAACTCCTATCATTGCTTGAACCATTTCATGAATTCCAACATAACCTAATGATAATGTTGAATAGCCATTTTTAAGAAGCTTGTCTATTTTTTCCCCTTTTTCAAGTCTTCCAATAGCTCCATGTTGCCAGTGGATAGGTGATGTATCAGACGAAGTTCCAAGTAACATATTATGTCTAATCATTAGAGCTTCTTTACACATCTCTAATCTTTGATCTAACATCTCCCAGAATAACTCCATATCTTTTTCAGCAACTATAGCTATTTGTGGTAAATTTAAAGAAATAACACCTTGGTTAAATCTGCCATACCATTTGTAATTTCCATTCTCATCTTTCCATGGACTTAAATGTGATCTACAACCCATTGGTGGGAAAGTATTCCCTTCATAGTTCTCTCTCATTATCTTTGCAGATTGATAATCTGGAACTAATCTTTTAGCAGTACATTCCGCTGCAAGCTTTGTTATGTAATCATATTTACCACCTTCAAGACAATTATGATCATCTAGAAGATAAACTAACTTAGGGAATGCTTCTCCAATTACTTGACCTTTGTAATTCTTCATCCCTTCTAATCTTTGTTTTATCATTTCTTCGCATATTAAAGCCATTTCCTCTTCATATGGATGACCTACTTCGATCTCTAAATAAATTGTACTAAACGGTGCTTGCCCATTAGTAGTTTGAAGTGTACTTAATTGATATCTTATTGTTTGAACACCATCTCTTAAATCCTTCATCTTCATATCTTTAGCAAGAGATTTTGCTAACTCTTCATTTTTATATTTATCTATATAAAACTTATAAGCTTTATCTTCTGTAACTTTTAAATACTTAGCTAAATGCTTTATTGTAATACTTTGACCACCATATTGATTAGATGAAACTTGAGCTATTATTTGTGTAGCTACTGTACAAGCTGTTCCAAAAGATTTTGGCGTTTCAACTAACTTATCATTTATTACAGTACCATTTTCAAACATATCCTCTAAATTGACTAAACAACAGTTAAATATAGGAGATAATGTATAGTCCATATCATGCCAGTGAATTGCCCCTTCATCATGCGCTTGAACTAAATGTGCTGGTATAAGCTTTCTTCTTGAAATATCTTTAGATACCTCACCAGCTATTAAATCTCTTTGTGTAGCTGCTACAACAGGATTTTTATTTGAATTCTCCTTCATTACATCTTCATTGTTTCTATCTAGAAGATTTAAAATACTTTCATCTGTAGTATTTGTATTTCTCTTAAATTCCTGAACTGCTCTATATCCTTCATAAGCTCTAGCAGTTACTGATTGTCCATAATGTACTAATCTATCATAAACATAAGTTTCTATCTTATAAATAGTAGCCATTTCCTTTTCTTTGCTAAAGTGCTTCTCTGCATCATTTGCTATTAGTCTAGCTATATCTGGCATAACAATACCACTACCATTTTTCATAGATTTCATTATAGCTTCACGAATCTTAGATTTATCGAACTCAACGATGCTACCATCTCTTTTCATTATATCCATGCTTTATGTATCCCCCTAAACCCATTTTCTCATCTTCTTACTTTTTAAAAATTTAATAATTATCACTTAAATTATTATACTCCAACTACTAAATTTCTGCATATTTGTCCAATCCCAATTTCAACGAATTTTTCATTAAAAATCTTTAATTTCCTATCTAAAATCTTCGTTTTATACACTATATATATGTTTTTTTATCATCAGATATACAACATATAGATAAACGCTCTATTTCACTAACTTACAGTCATTTATTAAACTTCCTATGATTTTACGACATTAAAATATCATTTTTGTCAAGTATTTTCATAAAAATTTGTTATGCATTTTACCTATAAAATAAAAACACTTTTCCAGCTATTTATCCTCTAATTACTTCTTCCCATTTACAAAGTCAATTTTTAATTTCACCTAAGCATATCTTTCATCTTTACATATAATTAAACTAACATTGTATCGATACACTTGCATTATTCCATCTTTATCCTATGATAGTATTATGATTTAAATTATACGTAATAAATAAGGGGGATTTAATTTTATGACTACTAATTCTAAACAAAAATTTAATGCAAAAGAAATAGCTATGTACGGATTGTTTATCGCCTTGGTTTATGTAGCTACTAGATTTATTAATATTCCTGGACCTACAAGTGGAGGTTTATTTCATTTAGGAAATGTTATGTTCTTTACTATAGCAATGGTTTTTGGTAAAAAGGCCGGGGCAATTTCTGGTGGTATAGGAATGGCATTATTTGATTTAACAAGTGCTTGGGTAGTTTGGGCACCATTTACATTAATTATTAGATTTATTATGGGGTACGCTATTGGTACTTGGTCTTTTAAAGAAGCTAATAGCAAAAAACAAAGTATTTTTTACACTGGTATAGGACTAGCACTAGCCTTTATTACTATGATTTTAGGTTACTATATAACTGAAGGAATCTTATATGGTAACTGGATAGTTCCTCTTCAATCAATATGGGGCAATACAATGCAATGTATCGTAGGAACAGTAATTGCAGTGCCAGTTTCAGTCGCTCTTAAAGCTGGATTTAAAGTAAGACATATCAAAACAGAGATTTAGGGAGGTTAAAAGCTATGGATAAATTAATAATGACACCAGGACCAACGTTTATAAGAGAAAATGTCAGAGAAGCTATGGGAAAACCGATAACAAATCCTGACTTAGATATTGAATTTTATGATTTTTATAAAAACACCTGTGAAAAACTTCAAAATATAATGCATACAAAAAACCAAGTTCTAATCTTAGATGGTGAAGGAATACTTGGCCTTGAAGCTGCTTGTGCTTCACTAATAGAAGAAGGTGATAAAGTCCTTTGTATTGAAAATGGTATCTTTGGATATGGTTTTAAAGATTTTGCAGAAATGTATGGTGGAACAGTAACATTTTTCAGTGGTGAAAGAGATCGTGGAATAGACATAGGAAAATTAGAAGAATTCTTAAAAGAAAATCATGACTTTAAAGTTGCAACTGTAGTTCACTGTGAGACTCCATCTGGTATAACAAATCCAATAAAAGATATCTGTCCTCTATTAAAGAAATATAATATATTATCAATAGTTGATTCAGTTTCAAGTATCGGCGGAGAAGAAATACAAGTTGATGAATGGAATATCGATATAGCTCTAGGAGGCTCTCAAAAATGTCTTTCAGCTCCTCCTGGATTAACTTTCCTAAGCATTAGCGAAGATGCTATAGAGGCTATGAATAGCCGTGAAACACCTATAAGAAGTTTCTATGCTAACCTTACAATTTGGAATGATTGGTATGAAAATAAATGGTTTCCATATACTCAACCTATAAGCGATATTTATGCCTTTGATAAAGCACTAGATAATTTCCTAGGAGATAAAGATGTACTTCAAAGACATAAACGTTATGCTGAAGCTTGTAGATATGCTGTTAAAGAATGTGGCTTAGAATTATTATCTAAAGACTGTCACTCTAATACAGTTTCTACAGTATTAGTTCCTGAAGGAATTAACTATAAAGATTTATTTAATAAATTATATTCTGAACATAACATTATAATTGCTGGAGGATTTGACTTCTTACAAGATAAAATCTTTAGAATAGGTCATATGGGTGAAAATTGCTATGAAGAAAAGCTTTATATAACTCTAAAAGCTATAAATACAGTTCTTAAAGAGCTAGAATTCAACCTTAAAGGTGACCTTCATAAGGAATTTGTAAATTATCTTAACTAGTAATTTTATTTCTTTTCTCAAAAGAAATAAGTTTTCCATAATAGAATATGATTTCTTTCATAGATAACTTTTCTAAATAATAAGCAATAAAAATAGGCTGTGCAATTTTAGATACAGCCTATTTTTTTAATGAACTCTTTTATCTAAATCACTAAATAACCCGTGACATTTAGGTTAAGCTTTAGCTTTTCACTATTGAAGTGAATTTTTTTGTTGTTGTTTTTTGTAATTTTCAATATTTTGGTCTATTTGTGCACTGCTTTGCATTTGTCCTTGGTTTTGATTTCCCATAGCATTGCTCTGCATAGAATTTTGTTGTCCTTGTTGTTTACTTTGATTTGCATATTTGTTCATAAATTTTTCTCCTTAATTATATGATACCTTTATCTTATGGAAATTCAGGAACATAATACGCTACAATTAATGCCTCAATTGGTATAATATATATATATTAATGATACGTTAATAAAGAAATAAAGAGTTTATCCCATCTTTACTTAAATACACTTCTACGAATTATCTTTTCATATATAAAAAGGTAAAAACCATTTTTCTCAGCAACTGTTTCTGCTACCTTTTTATAACCTAATTTTTCATAAAAATGCTGATCTCTATAATTTTTATAGGGAGTATCTAATTCCCATACTTCTGCATCCTTATGAGTTTCCTCTAAAAACTCTATGGCCTTTGTGCCTATCCCCTTATTTTGATGCTCTGTATCAATAAAAATAGCTCCAAGTCTATATCGTCCTCCACCTAGATTAAATATAATCATTCCACCAATTATCTCATTATCAATAACAGCCTTGTAACATGTTAAATTGCTTAAATAATATTTTAATTTATTTTTATCTTCATAATATTCAGGTCCACTGCCGTAATTTTTCTTATCCTCATCAAAAGCATTCCTTATAACCTTATAAAGCTTGTCTAAATCTTTCTCACTAGCCCTTAAAAATTCTACCATATCTATACTTCCCTCTCCTTAAAGTAGTCTAAAATTGTTTATACACCGCCAATACAAAAATACAGTGTAAATTACTATACAATATTCTACCTTTTAATTAAATCTCTCTATAATTATATCTAATATAATCCAAGCTTTATATGAATATTTTTGAAACTATCTAAAAATCTCTATAAAAAAAGGATTGTCACTAATAGACAATCCTTTAAATACAATTATTTAATTATGTAGAAATATGCAAGAACTATTATACCAAGTACGATTCTATACCATCCAAATACTTTAAAATCATGCTTCTTGATATATGTCATTAAGAATTTAATTGCTAATACTGATACTACAAAAGCAACAACTAACCCTACAACTAATAACATAAGTTCATTTCCTGTGAAGCTAAATCCAAACTTAAGTAGCTTTAATGCACTTGCACCAAACATAACTGGTATAGCAAGGAAGAATGTAAATTCAGCTGCTACAGTTCTAGATACCCCAATTAATAATGCTCCTACTATAGTTGCTCCTGAACGTGAAGTTCCTGGAAATACTGCCGCTATAAGTTGCCATATTCCAATAATTATAGCTGTAGTATACGTAATATCTGCTAAACTGTTAATTGTTGGTCTCTTACCTTTATTATAGTTTTCAACAACTATAAATAAAATACCAAATAAAATTAACATTATTGCAACTGTTGTTGGATTATAGAATAATGCATTAAGGTAGTCATCAAATAAAAGTCCAACTACTGCAGCTGGTAAACAAGCAACTATTATTTTAAACCACATAGAGAAAGTTTCTTTTTCTATATGCATCCCCTTTTTATCAAATGTAAACGGGAAAATCTTCTTCCAATATAAAATAACAACTGCCATAATAGCACCAAGCTGGATAACTACTAAAAACATCTCCATAAACTCTGGTGATACATTTAGTTTTAAAAACTCATCTACTAATATCATATGTCCTGTACTACTAACAGGTAGCCATTCTGTAATACCTTCTACAATTCCTAGTATTATGGCTTTTATAATTTCTAAAAATTCCATTTAATTACCTCCAAATAAGAAATATCTAATTAACCCCTTAACTATTATATATTAATTTTTCAATTTATAATAGTAAAATTACATAATCTTAATTATTAATTAAGATTTAAATTCAACTATAATCACCTATTAAATATTGCTAAATAATAAGTTGTTATCCAACTTAAACAAATTACTACTACAATAATAATTGATAAAATATTTTTCTTAGTCCTTAGCTTAACTACCTTCTCTTTCTTATTATTTTTCTCTTTCATAAGTAAATAGTTTATTCCTATCCCGCATAAAATTACTAAGATAAATCCATATTGAACGTATGCATCTGATATAAAACCTGCCAGAAATAAAACATTAATCACAGTGCTGCTAAGCATTAATATCATTTCTGCTATATATATATTATCTATTAATCTCATCTTCTATCCCCTCTTTACTTATCCCATAAAAACACCTTTTGACCACTACATCAGTGATATTACTATCTTATACCTTACGATTATATATCTTCTTAACGTACTCTCTTCCTCTATACATTACAAAAATTACTGCAAATATGTTGAATATAGAAAAAATTACAGTTACAGATCTTTCACTAATAAACTCTGCCATTCCTCCACCTAAAAGTTGTCCTAATATTCCTCCAGCTGCACATATCATATTAAATATTCCATTAAATCTTCCTCTCTTGTCATCTGGAACATAACTTTGTGTTGCTGAAATTCTTATATTATATGAAGTAACTCCCATTATTCCAGTTATAAAGAAACATAACATCATAATCTTTACTGGTAAGAATAACTGAATTGCTTCGATTATAGAAATAGACATATATACTGTAATAGCTATCATAAACTTTTTACTTGTAGGATATTTAAACTTATAATGTATCATTCCTCCAATAAGCCTACCTATTACCCCACAACCTGTTACAAAAGTAAATAAAGTAACAACATCTATAGTACTTTTTGTAAACAACTGAGAGTTATTCTTAAAGAAAGGTAATAAAACTGTTTGTGTTGCATTGCCTGCAAACATTGTTAAACAGAAATAGACAGTTATAACAAGAAGCCCTTTTTCGGCCCATATATAAGATAAACCTTCCTTAAAGTCATCCCTATATCCTTTAAAATCGAAGCCTTTTTGCTCTTCTTTTGACATATGAGTTTCTTTATATTTGATAGTAGCCTCAAAGCATGCTGCAATAAAAAATGATATAGCATTAAATAAGAAAAGGTATGCTGCTGTACCCATAGAATTATATATAAATGACGCAACTGGAACCATAAATGCTGATAATGGATAAATCATACTTGAAATAGAATATGCCTTTGAGAAATTTCCTTCAGAAATTAAATTAGGATAAAAACTGTCATAAGCCACCATATAAATTCCATCTATTAAACCTATAAAAAGACTTACAATTATTAATATTCCATAGCTGAAATTACCACTATTAATAAAGAAAAATATTCCCGTATAAATTGCTGCAGATAAAAAATCTAAAGTATAAATCACCTTTTTCCTAGAAAATCTATCTAAATATGGTCCTGCAAATAACGGTACTACAATTTTAGGTAGATTATATACAACCATAAATAATGCGTATAAGAAAGTAGAATTTGTGTAGTCAAGAACTACTAAACCAATAGCAAATCCTGATACTGCATTCCCTAGCATTGATATAATTGATCCAATAGTAATAATGGTGAAATCCCTTGTCCATAGTTTATTTTTAGTTAATGTTTTTTCATTCATAGCCTTTGCCCCCTTCAGCTAATTATTTTAACAACTTCGTTAATTATACCATTTAATTACATACATATGCTATTTTTTCTATTTTTAAGAGTAAAGTAATATCTCCTAAAACTTTTCATCATATAATTAGTTTTTAAAATTTAACAAAGATATTTACTAAATAACTGTCATATAATCATATTAAGATATATATATATTTGTTCACAATAATAAAGGGGATGGAAAAGGTATGAAGAAATTTTTAATAATCTGCATATTAGGAATATCAGTATCATCATTGGTTTCTTGTGGTACTACAGAAGTTAATCAAGATAATATCCCTAATAAATATCCTATTGATGAATATCTAGAAAAAGGTGCTACATTGCAGGAATATACTAAAAGCGGTGATGCTCTTATGGTTGACTCAGAAGGTCAAAAGTTCCTTGCAGCTTATAACAGTACTTATAAGCCTCTATTAACTGATGATGGAGTTTTAATGCCGTTAATAATAGTTAAAAATACTCCTTATTACTTCGATTATGAAGAGGTTGAAACCGCTCTACCTAACGGTTATAAAAAGGCTAGAATCTCTTTTTTCAGCGGAAACAGTGAAAAGCTTATAGGTGAAAGCGACATATATAAATTCACAAATTCAACAACAGCTTACTATAATAAAGATGACACAGATACTATCTACGTAAAGCTTGAAGGTAAAAAGGGCTATCAGCTTTGGAAGACTTATGATACTCTAGCTACTAATTAACGATATACTTACTTAAATATAATTCACATAAAAAAGGAGCATCTCTCTTTTTAGATGCTCTTTTTAATTAAACTTATAATCTTATTCTCTTATTAACTTTTTGTATGTAATGTTCCTATATAATTATTAATTTTTACATAGAAAAAGTACAATCTCAGTAAAAAAATTGTACTAAGTATTATCATTTATTTTGGTTATAACAATCAATTAACTCTATTTCTATTTTATTTCCAAATTGATAATATTCACAAGGCTCATGATGAATTTGTTTTACAACGTATTTTTCTTTATCATCAGTTACTAAATATGAATACCCACCTTTTCCTTTACCTAATAAATTAATAACTTTAACCCCTTTCTAATTAACTTTTATTATCTCCATAAACTAGCCTTTCCTTAAATATCTTATAAAGTGTCTTCTATATATCAAGTAACTACCATACTTATTTTACAAACTATTATCTTTATTAAATTCTATTAAAAATTCCTATTTTTATTAGTCTATAATTTAACTCACCTAATATTAAAATTATTCCGTATATTATATCTCTAAATATATAATTTCCTAAAGAATAAAAAAGATTTAGTCAGATTTATAAATCTAACTAAATCCCTTATCTTTTCATTCAGCAAAGATTATTATTCCATTGCTTCTTCAATCTTTTTCTTATCGAAACCTACAATTATTTCTCCATCAATATCTATAACTGGAACTGTTCTTTGTCCTGAAACTCTCATTACTTCTTCTCTATCTTCATGTTTATCAGCAACATTTATTTCTTCGTACTCCCAACCCTTCATCTCAAAGAATCTCTTTGCCTTTACACAAGATGGGCACCATGATGTTGAATATATTTTTATCATTATTTTTCTCTCCTCTTATCTACTATATACTTTTCTGCCGCTAATGCAGCTATTGTTCCATCAGCTACTGCAGTAGTTATTTGTCTGAATTCTTTTTCTCTTACATCTCCTGCAGCAAATACACCTTTGATATTAGTCATCATACTTTCATCTGTAACAATATATCCAGTTCTAGTCATCTTAATAAAATCTCTAACTAAATCTGTCTTAGGTTCAGTTCCTATATATCCAAATACAGCCTCAATCGCTATTTCTCTTTCTGTATTATCCTTAGTATTTCTTATTATAGCTTTTTCAACAAAATTGCTACCTTCTACATTAACTAAGTCTTCATTAAATAATACTTCTATCTTAGGATTGTTCATAACATCATCAAGAGTAGCTTTTTCACCTTTAAAGTAATCGTATCTTCTTATAATATATACTTTTTCAGCGAATCTGCTTAAGAATGTTGCCTCTTCTAAAGCAGCATTTCCTCCACCAACTACAGCTACAACTTTATCCTTATACATTGCGCCATCACATACAGCACAATAATGCACGCCTTTGCCTTCAAATTTTTTCTCATTAGGAATAGGTAGCTTCTTTGGATTTGCTCCTGTAGCTATAATTACTGCATCAGCATGATAAATATAATCTCCAGTTTCAATTATTTTATCTTCTCCACTAAAGTCAACTCTTTCAATTACATCAAACTCGTCTATAACAGCGCCTACTTCTTCTGCTTGGCTTTGCATGAAATCTGCAAGTTCAGCTCCACTTATCTTCTTAAACCCTGGATAATTTTCTATAGTATAGCTGTTACGCACCTGTCCTCCTAGGATTTTATCTTCTAAAAGCAGCATATCTAAATTAGCTCTTGCTGCATAAATAGCCGCTGTTAATCCTGCGGGTCCACCACCAATGATTATCAAATCTTTTTTCTTAATTGGTTTAGTCAAGTATCCCCAACTCCTCTCAACTATCTTATTTAAATACATTATATATTCATTTGATAAGTTAATCAATAATAATTATTATTTAATATAGTCTATTTTACCTTTTTCTTATTAAAAAGCGATACTATAAAAGCAAAGATTATAGATATAACAGATGCTGATAAAATAGATACCTTTGATGCATTTAACTCTTCTAAAGATCCTTTAAAAGCAAGCTCTGACACAAATATAGACATTGTAAATCCTATACCTGCAAGAACAGAGACTGCAAATACATCAAACCAGCTAGCATTGTTTGGTTTTTTAGTTATTCCAAACAAACTTGCTATATATGTAAATGTCATAATACCAATAGGCTTTCCTATAACTAATCCTAAAACTATGCCTGTCATAAGAGGATATTCCTTAAATAGGTTTATTGAACCGCTTAAATTTACACCTGTATTAGCAAATGCAAATAAAGGTAATATAAAGTAATTTGTTAAAGGTTCAAGTCCATGCTGTACTCTAAGACTTAAATCATTTGATTTATTACCATCTTTAGTTAATGGTAAGCTTAAAGCTAGGATAACTCCTGCTATAGTTGCATGTATTCCACTAAAGTATGTTGCTAGCCATAAACAAAAACCTACTATCATATATGGCCAAAGTCTATTTTTCTTATTTAAAGGCTTTATTAAAAATAATATTACTATAAGAACTATAGCTGCAATAATTGCTGTTATATTAAACTTTGAAGAGTAAAATATACCTATAATAACTATAGAAAGCAGGTCATCTACAACTGCTAAAGTAAGTAAAAATACTTTTAATGATGGATTCAACCTCTTACTTAAAATTGTAAAGATACCTATAGCAAAAGCTATATCTGTAGATAATGGTATTCCTGCACCAATTTCAAATCCACTATTATAATTAAATAAAGTAAATATTATAGCCGGTGCAACCATTCCTCCTATAGCTGCAATAATAGGAAAAGATGCCGCTTTTATATTTGATAACTTTCCAAATACAGCCTCTCTCTTAATCTCGCAACCTACAACTAAGAAGAATATCGCCATAAGAAAATCATTAATCAATACATGAAGATTAAACTCACCAAATCCTATATCCTTTAAAATGTATTCATAATATTTATCTAATGGAGTATTTGCTAAAATTAAAGCTAGTACCGTTGCAATAACTAAAAGAATTCCCGGAAATGCTTCGGAGTGTACAATGCTCTTCTTCTTTTTATTGTTATGCTCTTCTTGATTATTAATGCGCTCTTCCATAACTTAACCTCCAGTTATACTATTTTGTCTTTTGTATAACATTAGTATTATATAAAACAAGCTTTTTTATTTAACAATTTCTACAGAAACTTTATTTAATAATAAGTTGTACTCTATCTATATAATATCTATTAAATTTTCTAAATTGTAACTCTTAACATTTAAAATCATAAACTAGTATTAATACTAATCCTTCCATTGGAGGTACACCTTTTGTCTGAAAGTTCTTTAAAAGAAATTAAATTTAAGATATATGATGTTAATAGTTTTAAATATCCTAAATACTCAATTATTAATGGCATTAAAATCACTAACTTAAAGATATTTTCAAAAATTATATCTAAAAATAATATTTTAGTCTATGGGAATTATGATATAGTTATAAATTATAAAAATATAATATATAGCCACTATACTAGTAAACAATTAATTAAATATAAGAAAGTATTTTTCCATAAACCATTATATTGTAATATTTCTAAATTAGGTTTAGTTAACTCCTTAAATACTAAAATAAATTTATTGTCTAGGCCGCTTCCAATATACTCTCTTAAAAAATTTCCTTGTCCTCTTTTCTTAGACGTTAACTTATGTGAAGTAACATTATTTCTATCTATTTCAATATCAACATATAATGATAACCATCTTTTCAATTATAATGATATTAATTCTAATATCGCTAATGATTACTCAAGTGCTAATAATAATAATAATAATAATAATAATAATATAAATTTAAACAGTGATAATTCATCTTCAAACTATGATAAATGCTTAAACATAACTTCATCTCCATCAAATAACCATAACTATTTAGATAATAATATATTTGTACCTAAAGGTAATCCATTAATTATAAATAATAATGCTGAAGACCATCCATCATCATCTATTAATCTTTATCATAATATAAGTAAGCTTCCTATGAGAAAATTAATAGAAACAGACGTTATTTTAGGAAAAGGTCATTCTGAACTTTTCTTAGAAAAAATCATAGATTTATCAGATCCAATAAAACCAATTTGGAAGATTACTAAAGTAATAGCTAAAGCTGATATTACTAAAATAGACATAAGTGGTGAAAAAGCCTTTGCCAATGGATTTGTTTATATAGATATTAATTATAAAACTTATCTTTCATTAGATATGGATGCTATTAATGGAACTATTCAATATATTCACTTATCAATTCCATTTTCACTATGTATCGACTTAGTTACAGAGTATAATGATAAAATTAAAGACTCTGATGACTGTAAAGTAAGCAGCATTTATGTATCTGAAGTTCATAACTTAAGTAGGCCTACTACTCTTGATAATGAAACTATTTATAATGAGTTTAAAGGACAATTTATCGTACAAGTTACTGTTTTAGTTACAAGAACTGTAAATATTTATATATAATTCAAGGGGGGAATAATCAATTCCCCCCTTATTAAATGGTACTAACATTTATCTTCAATTTCAACAGATACGTGTTCCCATCTTACAACCTTTAAATCAATTCTTACACACATTTTTTCATGAAGACTTCCATAAACAAATACTGGTGGGTTAAATGATTCACCATTACCTTGCTTAATTTCTACTTTCTCTAGCTTATCTTCTACATGTCCTATAACTTTAGCTTTTATTACTTCCGCAAAATCTCTACATGGATCAAGCTTTCCACATTTTTTTGTATCTATATTAATACATCCTGCTAATGGAATGGCTTTAGTAATATGATCTACGCCTCCTGTTACAGTTACTCCATCATCTTGTACTGGACTTCCGCTTACAACCTTATAAATAATATTTTTATATACCCATGCATTAAATATAACCTTATCTTCACAAATTACTTTAGTATCATATACATCTACCCAGGTGTCTATAGATTCAATTAAATACAATGGTGTTCCTTGTGGAAAATCAAAATCAGCTTCTAAAAAGAAGTCCTTACAACCTGTTCCTTTTATTACTTTTGTTTGAATTACTTTTACATCATGCTTTTTATCATAGTCATGGTGTTCACACTTTCTATCATCGTAATCATGTTCGCACTTTTTGTCATAATCATGATCATCGCACTTCTTATCATATTCCTTATGGTCATACTTCTTATCATAATCATAGCAGTCTCTATCATATTCTTTATCATCACATTTACAATCATAGTCTTGATGATAACACTCTTTCATATAGTATTCTTCATCACATTCTCTTCCGTAACCTTTAGATTCTTGTATCCTATTTTTATCTGATCCCACTATCTTTCTCCTTGTTATATATTTATTGTTTTTCAAACATTATTTACTACATTGTATGCCTAAATATCTACTAATTGTTACTATTTTCTAGTTATTAACTATCTATTTTACAAATTTTATGCTTTATATAATTGAAAAAATAATTTTATTTAAATATACTCGGAATTCAAATAAAAAAAGTATTGTGCTTCAAAAAACACAATACCTTTTTTATATCTTACTTTTTTATTATATTAGTTATCTAACTAACATTCACATTTCTTATCGTCTTCATCTTCAAGATTTATAGTAATTATTTCATCAGTTACAACTTTAACTTTAATTTTAATACATACTTGTTCGCTTAATCTACTATAAGTTGGGAAAGGAATCTCAGGGTGATTAATTCCTACTAGCTTATGATTTTCCATTACACATACGTCTAATAACTTAGCTCTAATATTTTTATCACATTTTGAAATGCATTCACAATCTATTGGAATACATCCTGAAACTGGAACTACTTGAGTAATATGATTTACTGCGCCACTTACTGTATAACTACCGTCAGTACCTGCTGTTGCTGACCCTGAGCTTATCTTATAGATTACATTTATAAATAATTGTCCACTAAATATTACTGAATTACAACATTTTTCATTAACTACTTGTAAATCAACATTTTGAAGCTTTACATCTACATCTTCTACAAAAAATGGTAATGTTGGTCCTGGAAAAGTTAATATTACCTCTTTAAATATATCAGCCTTACCTGTACACAATACAACTTCTGTTTCTAATTTCTTCTCCTTAGGCATAAGAATTTTTCCTCCTTAGTACATCTTTTTAAGTTTAGTTATGCTATATTCTATTCACTTCCTATCACTTATGTCATTAATATTTAAAAAATATTTTTTTATATTTATAAATACAATTTAATTTCACAATAAAAAAACATAGTATTATACTTGCTTAAAAATATAATACTACGTCTTAGTTTAAAACATAATTTTATTCATTATTATAGTTTACCGTACTGAAAATAATACAATTTTAATAATCTAAATTACTACCATTTGCATTTTCTATCTTTATCATCTTCATCTTCAAATTTAAGAGTAACTATTTCATCAGTTACAACTTTTGCTTTAATTTTAATACATACTTGTTCTGCTATAGTTCTATAACGTGGGAAAGCAGATGTAGCATCACCTGCAAGAATATTTCTTAGAACATGACTTTCTGCTATACATACATCTATTAATTTAGCTTTAACATTTTTATCACATTTCTTAATTTTTTCACAGTTTACAGGAATGCATCCTGAAATTGGAACTACTGTAGTTCTATGATTTACAGTTCCAGTAACTGTACCATCAGCAGCTACATCTCCACGGGTCTTATAAATTACATTTACAAATAACTCTGCACTAAATATTATTGCATCACAACATTTTCCATCAACTACATCTAGAACAACATTTTGAAGCTTTACATTAACATCTTCTATAAAAAATGGAAGAGCAGTAGCTGCTGCATCTGCGAATGAAAATAGCACCTCTTTAAATATATCAGTCTTACCTTCACATAATACAACTTCTGTTTCTAATCTTTTCTCTTTAGTCATATCAAATTTTCCTCCTTTGTTTATAATTAAATCTGACTTATGATATATTCTATTCACTTACTATCAATTATGTTATTAATATTTCTATCTTTTTTAATTATTTTTTTAATTTCTCATGAATTAATAATAAAAAACCATAGTAAAGTTTTTATTAGCAAACACATTACTATGGCCAGATTTAATATATTATTTATGGATTATTTTATATCTCATAATCCTAATTTCATATTAACATTCACAGCATTTATCTTCTTTAACATCTAAATTAATATTAACTATTTCATCACTTACAACTTTAGCTTTAATTTTAATACATACTTGTTCTCTTAACTCACTATAAACCGGGATTCCAGCAGGAGTAAGTGAAGGATTCTGTAAAATATGATTTTCTAATATACATACATCTACTAATTTAGCATAGATATCTTTATCACATTTTTTAAAATTTTCACAATCAATATCAATACATCCACCTATTGGAACTATCTGAGTTTGATGTCTCATTGATCCAAAAATAGTTACAGTACCATCACCTGGCAATGCTCCCCCCTCAATAGTTTTAAAAATTACATTTATAAATAAATCTCCGTTAAATATCACTGAGTCGCACTTTCCTTTAGCTATAGTTAAATCAGTATTTTGAAGCTTTACATTAACATCTTCTATATAAAAAGGATAAGGACTAGAAAAGCTAAATAGAACTTCTTTAAATATCTCAGCTTCACCCTAACATAATACAACTTCTGTTTCTATTTTTTTATCATTAGGCATATCACTTTTTCCTCCTTAGTTTAAATTCAGACTTCACCTATGTTATATTTTATTCACTTACTAATACTTATGTTACTATATAGCCTCCTTTATATATTTCTTAAATACTTTTTATTAATACAACTACTAAAAAATAAAAAAAGAAGTTGCCTAAACAACTTCTTTTAATTTCTACAAGTGTTATCGTAAATGTTTCAGAAACTATAGCTTTAATTTTTACTATTGTCCTTCACATATCTTCTTATAATTTTCTCCCCATTCTACCATAGAGTCTAGAATCGGCTTCAAGCTATAACCTGTTTCTGTTAAAGTATATTCTACCCTTGGAGGAACCTCAGCATAAACCTTTCTCGTAAGTAGTCCACTGTTTTCCATAGCTCTCAAATTTGAAGTAAGAACTTTTTGAGTTATAGTTCCAAGAGACTTTTTTAATTCCCCAAATCTCTTAGTTCCTTCTAATAAATCGCGAATTATTAATACCTTCCAACGGTCACCAATAAGGCTTAAAGTTACTTCAACTGGACATGGAGGTAAATTTTTATTCATGCTAAAACCCCATCCTTTCACATTAGTATCATAAAGGATACTATAGCACTTTAAAGTGCTTACTATACAATTGATATCATTAGAACTATTATAATCTTGTCAAAAAAAATTTTCAATAAATCAAAAATAAGGGGGCATTCACAATGAATGAAGTAATAAAATTTTTAAATGATAATCCAGTTCAATATTTTTCAACAGTAGGTTTAGATGGCAGACCTAAGGTTCGTCCATTCCAATTCATGCTTGAAAAAGAAGGTAAATTATATTTCTGCACAAATAATGAAAAAGACGTTTATTCTCAAATTCAAAATAATCCTTACGTAGAAATATGTACATCTACTCCAAATTTTGCTTGGATTAGATTAAGTGGTAAGGCTAAATTTACTAAGGATTTAGATATAAAAAAATCTATAATAGAGCATAGTCCACTTGTTAAGTCTCTATATCAAAATGCTGAAAATCCAATCTTTGAAGCATTCTACCTTGAAGATGCCAAAGCAACCATTGCAGATTTTAGTGGAAATCCACCTGTAACATATATGCTTTAATATATCTCAATTATTAAGTTGATATTGATATCTACATTGTATACAAATTATATCTAGGAGAATTAAAATGAGAAAAGAAGAAATACAAAAAGAAATTCTATTCAAAATTTCACAATATGCAAAATCTGTAGATGAAACTGACTTAAATTTAGCATCAAAGGTATGGATGGATTCTGATGAATCTACTTTTATTCATCCTAGAGGCCATGAACATGGTTTTGAACAAATAAAAGAAAATTTTTATATTAAAACAATGAGGAATAATTTTTCTAAGAGAAACCTTAATATTTTCGATGTAAATATGCAAATTTTTAAAGACACTGTTATAGCAGAATTTTATTGGCATTTTGTTGCCCAATTTAAAAACACTAAAGAATCTCATGAAACTAAAGGTAGAGAAACACAAGTTTATATCAAAACGGAAGATAATAAATGGAGATTATTTCATGTCCATTATTCAAACATGCCAGTAACAGGAGAAAAAGAGGGATTTTAAAATATCTAGTTTAACATATTAATAATTAATAACTTATATTCTAACTATTTCTTTTATGTTATTATAAAGGTATCTGGTTTTATAAAGGAGTTGTTATTATGATTAAGCACATAATTTTATGGAATTTAAAAGAAGAACATGATAATCTTGAAACTAAACTTAAAATTAAAAATGGATTAGAAGCTTTAATTTCAAAGATTCCTGGAATAGTAGAAATAAAAGTAAACATTGAACCTATCGCTGGAAGCAATGCATCTTTAATGTTAGATAGTACCTTCGAAAATTTAGAAGCTCTTGATGTATATCAAAAGCACGAAGAACATATTAAGGTTGCTACTTTTGTAAGAAGTGTTGTATCAAATAGAGTATGTATGGATTATGAAGTTAAATAAAAAGGAAGTTGTATAAAACAACTTCCTTTTTTATATCAAACTATTTCCTACAAATTAGGTTATAGTGACGAGGCTAAATGAACTTCCTCTTAAGCTTCAATTTTCTTTTTTAATACTGCTAGTACTATCATACCAACAACTGCACCTATAGCAACTGCTGCTAAGTACATAAGTGGGTTTGAAACTATTGGAGTTACGAATACACCACCGTGAGGTGCTCTTAATCCACATCCAAATGCCATTGATAATGCACCAGCTGTAGCTGAACCTATTACACATGCAGGTATAACCTTTAATGGATCTGCTGCTGCGAATGGAATAGCTCCTTCTGTTATGAATGATAATCCCATTACATAGTTAGTTAATCCTGATTGTCTTTCTCTTGCTGTGAACTTATTCTTGAAGAATGTTGTACATAAAGCTATTGCAAGAGGAGGTACCATACCACCAGCCATAACAGCTGCCATTATATCAAATTGTCCTGTAGCTAATGATGCTGTTCCGAATACGTAAGCTGCCTTGTTGAAAGGACCACCCATATCGATTGCCATCATTCCACCTAATACTGCACCAAGTAATACCTTACTGCTTGAACCCATGCTATTTAATAGGTTAGTAATACCATTATTTAAAGCTCCTACTGGAGGGTTAATTATAAATACAATTATCGCACCAATTAGTAATATTCCTAAGAATGGATATAGTAAAACTGGTTTTAAACCTTCTAAGCTTTGTGGTAATTTACTGAATAATTTCTTTAAGCCAAGCATTAAGTAACCAGCTATGAAACCTGCTGCTAATGCTCCAAGGAATCCTGAACCACCTTCGTTAGCAAGCATACCACCAACGAAACCAACTGCTAAAGCTGGTCTATCACCAATACTCATAGCAATATATCCTGCAAGAACTGGTAACATAAATCCAAAGGCAGCTCCACCTGTTGTCTTTAAGAATGCTGCAAATGGTGTATTCATACCGAAGTTTGCTGGGTCTATTGAGTAATCATCAAATAAAAATGCTAAAGCTATTAATATACCTCCACCTATTACGAATGGTAACATGTGAGAAACACCGTTCATTAAGTGTTTGTATATTTGTCTTCCAATACTTTCTTTTTCTCCTGAATCAGCAGACTCATCGCTTCCACCTGCATGATGGTATACAGGAGCATTTCCGCTTGTAGCTTTATTTAATAATTCTTCTGCTTTGTGTATTCCGTTAGCAACCTTAGTTTGAATAACTCTCTTACCTTCGAATCTAGCCATATCAACTTTCTTATCAGCTGCAACTATTATGCATTCAGCATTTTCTATTTCTTCTTTAGTTAAAACGTTCTTAGCTCCACCTGAACCGTTAGTTTCAACCTTTATAGATATTCCCATATCTTTTGCTTTATTTTCTAAGCTTTCAGCAGCCATGAATGTGTGAGCTATACCTGTTGGGCAAGCTGTTACTGCTAAAACTCTGTATCCTGTCTTATTAGCTTTTGCTTCTTCTTCTTTTTTGTTTTCAGCTTCTAGCTTATCATTTTCTTTTGAATCTATAAGATTTAAGAATTCATCAACTGATTTAGCGTTAACTAACATATCCTTAAATTCAGGATCCATTAACATCATTGATAATCTAGCAAGTACATCTAAGTGAAGGTTGTTTTCACCTTCTGGTGCTGCTATTAAGAAGAATAGCTTTGCTGGTTCTCCATCTAGTGAATCATAATCAATCCCATCAGTTAATATCATTGCAGCAAGACCTGGTTCTTTAACCGCAGTAGTCTTAGCATGAGGTATAGCTATGTTATCACCTATACCAGTAGTGCTTAAGCTTTCTCTAGCAAGTACTGCTTTTTTATATTCTTCTTTATCACTTAATCTACCAGTAGCATCCATTAAGTCTACTAGCTTGTTTATTGCTTCTTCCTTAGTTTTAACTTCAGGATTGATAGCAATACCGTTTTTCTTTAATAAATCAGTTATTTTCATTTTTGCTTCCTCCCCTATTATTTTAATTGTGCTAATAATTCTTCTACTTTGTCTTTAGTTGCTAATCCTTCTGAGAATGCTGATGCACTTCCTGTAGCAACTCCCATTTTAAATCCGTCTTCTAATTTTTCATTTTTAATATAACCAGCTATAAATCCAGCTACCATTGAGTCTCCAGCTCCAACTGAGTTTTTAAGAACTCCCTTTGGAACATTGCTGTAAACAGCTTCTCCATTAGACTTAATTAATATTGCTCCATCTCCAGCCATTGATATAAGAACATTTTCTGCTCCCATTTCTTGAAGTTTCTTTCCGTAAGCAATAATATCATCTTGTCCATTAAGCTTTACATTAAAAAGTTCAGCTAATTCATGATGATTTGGCTTTATTAAGAATGGTTTATACTTTAATACCTTAAGTAATGATTCACCTGTTGTATCAACTATAAACTTAATTCCTCTGTTACCGAAGTGGTCCATAATTCTTTCATATATATCTACAGGTAAAGTCTTTGGAATACTTCCTGCAAGAACTAAGATATCTCCACTTTGTAACTTTTCTAATTTTGAGTAAAGTTCTTCTAATGCCTCTTCAGAAATATCTGGTCCTCCACCATTTATTTCACTTTCAACATCAGCCTTCATCTTTACATTAATTCTAGACATACCACTCTTTAACTTAACAAAGTCAGTAGAGCATCCAAACTCTTTTACTCTTCTTTCGATTTCATCACCAGTAAAACCAGCTATAAAACCAAGAGCTTTATTATCTACTCCTAAGTTGTTTAAAACTATAGAAACATTTATTCCCTTACCACCAGCATAAACATCTTCTCTAGTAGTTCTATTTACATGCCCTAGATTAAACTCATCCATCTTAACAATGTAATCTAAAGCAGGATTAAAAGTAATTGTATAAATCATTACTCATCCACCTCCACAATCTTTGTAACCTTCTTAAATCTAATATCTTCTAATTTTGTTGTAATAATACTAGTATTGCTTATTTCGCCAAAAGTTATTGAACTTACTTCATTAAATTTTGAGTTATCCGCTAGCACAAATGATAACTTACTCTTCTTTAATGCTTCTTCTTTAACCATGGCTTCTCTAATATCAGGTGTTGTAAAGCCTCTTTCAATGTCTATGCCATTTGCTCCAAAAAAACCTTTAGTAAAATTATACTTTCTTAAAGAATTAATAGCCTCAATGCCAATTATTGCTTCAGTAGTTAGTTTTAACTCCCCACCAAGAATATATGTAGTAAGATTTTTATGGATAAGCTTTTTAGCATGTCCTATCCCGTTAGTTACAAAAGTTGCTCCCTTTGCCTCTATAAAATCTATCATAAGTTCAGTAGTTGTTCCTGAATCAATATATATAAGGTCGTCATTCTTTATTAGGCTTGCTGCATATTTTGCAATTGCAATCTTATCTTCTTTATTAATGCCTTGTCTTACCTCAACTTCAAATTCAGTAGTGTTAATAAGCTTACTATTTAATGAAGTAGCTCCACCATGAACTTTCTTAAGAAGTCCTGCTTTATCAAGATAATTTAAATCTCTCCTTATAGTTGACTCAGATGCATCAAGCAGATTGATTAAATCGCTCAAATATACAACGGATTCCTTTTCTAATTTTTCTAATATCAATGCATGTCTTTCTTGAGTTAACATTTACATCCCTTCCTTAACTGAATCTCCAAATCTCCGATTTGGTCAGATGAAGTTAAGTGAAAGTCCAAATCTTTGATTTGGCTACTTAAACTTACACTATGAGTGTACTCATTCGACTTTAGGAGAAGGAGTTTCCTTGTAATTTATAATACTATTTAAAAATTCATCAGTCAATCACTTTCAGTCATTTTCATTCATTTGCAGTCATTTTCATTCATTTACATTCACCTTTAAAACCAATTGCTGCTTTACATTACATATTTTATAATACAATCCCTTAATACTCCATCAAAAATAATATAAATCCTTCATATTCCACCAAAATAAAGTATTCAACTTTACTACTTACATTCATTTTCTTTTTTGTGTTACTAAACTGTAACCCTTTTGTAACAAACTAAAAAAATATATATTCTATAATAAATCTGAAATTTATTTATATGAGGAAAAAATAATGAGAAGAAAAATATTAAGTATATTAACTTTAATAGCAGCTTTTTATCTTATGGCTACCTTTATTACAGGTATGCTTAGTGGTGTTTTTAAAGATAAAAGCTCTTATGGCAAAGATTATCTTATACAACTAGAAAATAAATCTTTAGATGAAGTGGAAGATAAAATAGAGTCATATCGAAATGAAATCTTAGCTGCTTCTAATACTAAAGAAAATGAAAGTACTGATATAGGTGATATTAATTACGCTAAATACTATGAAAATACTGTTTTCATGGGTGATTCGATAACTGAAGCATTGTCTGAATTTGCTCTGCTAGATGACTATAATGTAATTTGTAATAAAGGTGATACTGTAGTAAAAGCTATGCAAAATATAGAAAAGCTTCAAGGAATTAATCCTAAAAACTTAGTTTTATTATATGGGATGAATGATGTTATTGAATTTGATAGCAATCTTTCTGGACAAGACTCTAATACTTTTAAAGAAAAGTATATTGAACTTATTAATTCAATAAAGGAAGTACTACCAAGAACAAACATTTATTTAGTTTCTCCATTATCTGTAATGGCTAATGCAGTAGATACAAATTATAGATTAACTAATGAGAATTTAAATGAATTCAGATTGAAAGTTAGTGAAGTTGCTAATGCTACAGGATGCACTTATATAGATTTAGCCAGCATGGTAGAGGGAAAAGATTATCTACATGAGCAAGATGGAATTCACTATAAATATGACTTTTATCAGATATGGCTAAATTATCTTACTAATTATATAAAGTAGAACATAAACTTGCTATATAACAAAATTTCTTAGGTATACCCTTCTTGTTATATGGCTTTAAACTTTCACAAGATAACTATAATTGTTATACCTATTATAGTTATATATTAAATTTAAATTGAGGACTACATATTATGCATAAACATAAAAAAATAAATTTACATAAACGAAATAAATACAGAAATTATTATTTAATTGAAATTGCCATAATTATTGCTTTATTTATAGGTTTATACCCTATGTTAGGTGTTAAAACCGCTGATATGGCTAAGATTAAAAGCGATTTAGAGAAAACTATAAACCTAGATTGTGTAAATGTTGGAGATGAAAAAACCTTAAAAAATCTTTATTATATCAATAAAAATGATATTGAAGACTTCATATCTTATGCGCCTAAAAGCAATATGGAAGTTGAAGAAATATTGGTCTTAAAAACTAAGGAAGGTACTGATATATCTGAAATAAAATCAAAAATTAATAAAAGACTAGAGAAGCAAGGAGAAAGCTTTAAAAACTATAGGCCCGAAAAATATAATATTATTGAAAATGCTGTTTTAGAAGAAGAAGGACAATATTTGATTTTTATTGTGTCCGAAAATGCTTCAGCTATAAAGAAAATAATTAAAGATAACTTTAAATAAAGAAATAATTGGAGTGAGTTACTATGGTTTTTAGTAGTTTAATTTTTATATTTATATTTTTACCATTAGTTTTGGTAAGTTATTATATTGCACCTAAAAGATTAAGAAATACTATTATACTTTTAGCTAGTTTAATATTCTATGCCTGGGGAGAGCCTGTATATATACTACTTATTATGGTATCAATCCTGATAAATTATATTGGAGCCTTATTAATTGGAAAATATATCAGTGACAAGGAGAAGTCTAAATTCATTTTTATAACTTTACTGCTTATAGATATAAGTATACTCTTCTTCTTTAAATATTATGGATTTGCTATAGAAAGCTTAGGTTCTATTTTGGGCTTAAACCTACAAATTAAAAATATTGCTCTTCCCCTTGGAATATCATTTTATACATTCCAACAAGTATCTTATATAGCTGACGTTTATATGCAAAAGACAAAACCTCAAAGAAACTTAATAGACTTTGCAGCCTATATTACAATGTTTCCACAGCTTATTGCAGGACCAATTGTCAAATATAATGATGTATATAAGCAGCTTGATAATAGAAAAGAAAGTATAAATGAGTTTGGAGAAGGAGTTCAAAGATTTATTGTTGGGTTAGGTAAAAAAGTAATACTTGCAAATAATATAGGACTAATTTGGTCACAAGTTAAGGAGATTCCCTTAAATGATTTATCTGTTGTCTTATCTTGGATAGGTATAATTGCTTTTACCCTTCAAATATACTTTGACTTTAGTGGGTATTCAGATATGGCAATAGGTCTTGCTAAAATGTTTGGCTTTGATTTTCTAGAAAACTTTGATTATCCATATATCTCAAAAAGTATAACTGAATTTTGGAGACGCTGGCATATGTCCTTAGGTGGATGGTTCAGAGAATATATTTATATCCCATTAGGTGGAAATAAAAAAGGTGCCCTTATTCAAGTTAGAAATTTATTTATTGTATGGTTTTCAACATGATTATGGCATGGGGCAAGCGTTAATTTTATAGTATGGGGATTATATTTCTGAACAATTTTGTTTATAGAAAAGCTATACTTAAAGAATTTATTAAAAAGAATCCCTTCTATATTTTCACATATATATACTTTACTAATTGTAATTATAGGATGGGTTATTTTTGATATGAATACACTTCCATCTGCAATTCATTATATTAAAATAATGTTTGGTTTTGGTAACAACATATTTATTGATACAATGGCTAAATACATATTAAGTAATAATTTTATTATTCTAACTTTAGGATTAATCTGTAGTACAAAATTAATCCGCAATTATATTAATAAAATTAAATATACCTTAAAAGAAAAGGATGTATTTTTAATAGCATCAATGAATTTAATAATTCTAATAATCTCTACTGCATATTTAGTAGGGGCAAGCTATAATCCTTTCTTATATTTTAGGTTCTAAAAAGAAGGTGTTTTTATGGAAAATCAAAAAATTGACTATAAACTAAAAGTAAAAGAAAAAAAGAAAAGAAAAGTAAAGCGTAATAACAGAGCACTAAATATACTTACTTCTTTAATGTTCATAGGTTTTATTTCTATTGTAATTATTTTTAATATCCTTAAAGTAGATGAAACCTTCTCTGAAGAAGAAAATAGAACCCTTGCTACAATGCCTAAATTTACAATAAAAAGCTTCTTAAGTGGTGATTTCACAAAAGAATATACAAACTATGTAGAAGATAATTTTGCTGGAAAGAAAGGCTTTGTCAGCATTAAGTCTAATTTAGAAAAACTAGAAGGTAAAGATGAAAGTAACTCTATTTTTATTGGTAAGGATGGACAGCTATTTGAAAAATTTATAGAGGCATCACAGGAAGAAACTGATGCCAAAATAGCTGCAATAAACTCCTTTTATGAAAGATATAGCAATTTGAATATGAGCTTTATTCTGACACCTACAGCAACTAAAGTTCTTGAAGAAAAACTACCTAAATATGCTCCTAATGATGATGAGCTAGATTATATAAATAAGGTTTTTCTGGATTAAATGATAATATTATTACCATAAACCCATATGAAGCTTTAAATCAAAATAAAGATGACTACCTCTTCTATAAAACAGATCATCACTGGACAAGTAAAGGAGCATATATCGCTTACACAGTAATGTGTGAAAAATTAGGCTTAACACCAAAGTCTATTGATGATTTTGATATTGTTAATGTTACTAATTCATTTTATGGTAGCCTATCCTCTAAAATAGGTACAAAAGGCAAAGTGTCAGATAGTATTGATGTATATATTCCTAAAGAATCTGATTTTGTTGTTAATTATGTAAGTGAACAAATCAAAAGTACAAGCCTCTTTGATAGTGAATACTTAGATAAAAAAGATAAGTATTGTGTGTTTAGTGGTGGAAATCATGCATTAATAAATATAAAAACCTTAGGTGATCCAAATAAGAAATTGTTAATCATTAAAGATTCCTATGCAAATTGCTTTCTACCTTTTTTAACATCTCACTACGGAGAAATTAATGTAGTTGATTTAAGATATTATTATGATGACTTAGACAAATTAATTGAAAATAAAGAAATAACAGATGTCTTGTTCTTATATAATTCTAATACATTTAATAGTGATGATTCTATATTAAATATTGAAAATTAAATTATTCCATTACTTAAAAAACTTTAACATTGGGAAACCTTTGTTAAAGTTTTTTCTTATAAGTACATAAAATCTTTTCCTAAAATATATACTAACAATATCTACTGTTAGTTTGAACGAGCTCTCACTTTTAAATCTTTATTTATAGGAGGAAAATATGAATAGTAAATATAGTGATTTATTTGATGATTTAGTTAAATCATATTATACAGGAAATTTTGATGAGACACTTAATATGATAATGACTTGTCATGATAAATCTCCACAAGAGACATTTAAAATTATCACTTCTCTTTGTGGTGTAGATATTCCTTTTGATAATAACTTTGTATATAACTTAAAAAAAGCTATAACTAACTATGCAGTAAATAAACGTATCGTATCTAAGCTTGAAGAATGTACTACTAACTGTACTCAAGATGAAAATCATAAATTTAGATGTCAAGCTACTTGCCCTTTTGACGCTATTAAATATGATGATAAAAAACACACCACTTATATAGATCAAAATACTTGCGTTGAATGTGGATTATGTGTAGATGCATGTAAGGATGGTAAAATATTAGATAGAGTTGAATTTATACCTATTAAAGATCTTATAAATCATAATAAAACAGTAGTAGCTGCCGTAGCACCATCAATAATTGGTCAATTTGGTCCTAACGTAACAATGGATCAATTAAGAGCAGCTTTAATGAAAGTTGGTTTTACAGATATGCTTGAGGTCGCTTTTGCAGCTGATATGCTTACAATAAAAGAAGCTGTTGAATTTAATAAGCATGTTAATGGCCCTAATGACTTAATGATTACTTCATGTTGTTGTCCAATGTGGGTTGGAATGCTAAAGAAAGTTTATAAAGAATTAGTTCCTGACCTTTCTCCTTCAGTATCACCTATGGTTGCTGCAGGAAGAGTCATAAAAAAACTAAACAAAGATGCAAAGGTAGTCTTTATTGGCCCTTGCATAGCTAAAAAAGCTGAAGCTAAAGAAAAAGATATAGCCGGTGCTATAGATTTTGTATTAACATATCAAGAACTAGATTCAATATTTCAAATTTTAGATATACATCCTGAAGAACTCCAAGGTATTCCAAGTGTTGAGTACGCATCTAAAGGAGGCCGATTATACGGAAGAGCTGGGGGAGTTTCAGTTGCTATAAACGAAATGGTTGAAGAATTATATCCTAATAAAAGTGAGCACCTTAAAGCTGTTAAAGCTGATGGTGTAAAAGCTTGCAAAGAGCTATTGGATAAAGCTATGAAGGGTGAAATAGATGGTAACTTTATAGAAGGCATGGGTTGTATCGGCGGTTGTGTTGGTGGACCTAAAGTACTTATTCCTAAAGAAGAAGGTACAATGGCAACAAATAACTTTGCTTTTTATTCCCCTATAAAGATTGCTGCTCATAGCTCAACTCTAGATGATGTATTAGGAGAATTAGGCATAAACTCTCTAAAAGACTTTGAAGACGATGATAAAATATCAATACTTCATAGAACATTTTAAATAAAGTTTAAAGCACTTTGGTGAAAAGTTTGACTTCGTCAAAGGGGAAAATGTCACTGGCGTGACAGTGAAAATAATGCCTATAGCAATAGTGAAAAGTGTCTACATTAGTACCTTTCACTTTAACTTAAGTTAACTTTTCCCCGCTACGTTAGTAGCCTTTTCACTTCGATGAAGTCGACCTTTCACCTGTGAGCTTCGCGAACAATTTATTTCTATTTTCCTTCAATTTTGTTTAATATCTTTCTTAAATCTACTATCATTTCATCCATATCTTCTTCACTACAATTACTAAATATATTTTCAAAGCTACTACTCATATTACTCTTAAATGTATTAGCAAAATCTAATCCATTTTTAGAGAATTTTATATAAGTATTTCTCTTATCATCTTCTCTTTTTTCTTTTTCTAAGTAACCTAGTTTTTCTAGTCTTTGTACTATTCCCGAAACAGTACCTTTCGCTAAAGACATTTCTTTACAAAGCTCTGTAATAGTCATTTCTTTTTTGTGAGCAATTAATTGAATAACCATACATTGTTGATGAGTTAAGCCGCTCTCCCTAAGATTATCACTAATTATATTAGTAGTTTTCGAGTATAATTCCTTTATCATCATAGCAGCCCTAAACGCTTTGTTTTTTCTTTCCATAATATGTGTATCTCCCACTCTTTAAAGTAATGCTACTTTTCCTAAATTGAACAAGTACATTGTTAGTTTAACTTCAATTTACTTATCTCTTCAAGCTTTTTTTCCTTAAATTCTTTACTTTTTCCATAAGACATAAGAATGGAATATCCTACTTCAATAGCAAAATATGTATTATCATCAATAAATATATCTACATTTTCATCTCCATATTGTATATTTCTAAGATATAGCTTTTGATTCATAAGTGTTAAATGAATAATTATATCTCTTACAATATGTATATCTCCTTCATCTTGCAAATATAATTTTCCTTCTTTGAGTAACATCTCATTATACCTTTTTACCTTTTCTTCAAGTTGTCTGATACCATCTTGTAATTTATAAGGAAATATATATTTATTTGCTATTATTACTATTAAAACTCCAACTATTACATATGCAATTCTATAAAGTAAAAGTTCATTTATATTATTACTTAATGAAGAAACCGATATAGATGCAATGGCAGCAAAAAGTGATATCTTATGATATTCCTTAAAGGCATAAAGTAAATATAATGATGCTATTAAAATTGCTATTGTTACAAATTTATTATCTATCAGATTTATAGCTACACCTGTAAATATTATAGCTATTGTATTTCCTACTACTCTATCTTTTGTCTTCTTTAATGTATCCTCGTAATACGGTTGTATCACTGACATAATAGTGATTATTGCCCATATTATTTTATAAAATCCTAAAATTTCTCCTATGAAAAGTGATAAAGTTAATGTTATAGCCATTCTCATGGCAAACTTAAATCTTATACTATCCTTTCTAAAGTATTCTTTAAAAGTATATCTAGTTTTATCTAGATAACTTCTTTGCCATTTTTCATATACCTTATTTATTTCTCTTCTATCTACTGCATTTAATGAATTAATATTTTTGCTTAAATTAATTAAAATAACTGATATTTCATATCCATACTTTGCTTCTTTAATATATTTATTTACATATCTATTTGTTTCGTTAACTACTTGTTCTACGTTTATATTTCCATTAGAAAATTTCTTGATTTGTTCTAACAAGCTAATTAACTCTTCAATCTCTCTCTTAGTTATATCCTTATGTGAATAACCTTCTTCAATCTTTCTTAGAAAAAGATTAAGATGTTCTATATCCATAAATATCTTAAACTGAATTTGCCCTAAATTAGTTGTAAGATAATCTTTATATCTAGATACATAAACTTTATACGCTAAAGCTCTCATAATATTTGTACACTCTAGCTCTTTCTTTTTAGTATAGTTACCTTCTAATATATCTTTTAAGCCTTCTGATATTAAGCTTAGCGCCTTATATATGCTCTTTCCTAAAAGGCTTTTTTCATTTATTTCATTAACTATTTTATTACATATTACTATAACCAAAACTCCAAATATTACTGATAAATATCTTGCTGGCATTTTATTTAGAGGTACCCATGCATATTGTGTAAATGCATACAACATAATAAAAGGCTTATAAAATGTTGGGTCATATGGACTTGTTATAGTGTACATAATTAAAAATATACTTATAAAATTTATAAAAATTCCTATAAATATATTTAATCTTGAAATATAAGCTAATGTTACAATAATTAAATCCATTAATATTATCCTAATTGTTTTATTAAAAGTCTTTACCTTAAAATTTTGTCTCCCAAGTACCGCTGATGTTAAAGCTATAGGAAAAGCAAGCATTATATTCTTTTCACCAAAAAGAATTCCAACTCCAAACATAGTAAGTACTGCTATTGTTCCATTTTTCAACATACTATACGTATTAATCCCTTTAAACATATCTTTTTCTCCTCATAAGTTAACTTGATATAATTTAAAACATTTTATATTAACTATTATTAGCAAGTATCTCTATTTATTTTCATTCAGTTACAAGAATATATATTGCTTTTACTAAAAAACTCTAAAAAATTATATATTTTCGATATTTTTCCTCCATTTATGCCACACTTTCTCATATTTTGTATAAGATATAGTATATATAAATTCATTAAGGAAGGTTTAGTAAAAAAATGAAAATTAAAGACCCAAATTTAACTAATAATGAATATGCAAAAGCATGTATAGCACTTCAAAAATATGAAAATTTACTCTCAACTACTGAAGCTTTTAAGCTAGGTACAATATTTAGAGATCTTCGTAGCTCATATGAAGAAACTGAAACAGTAAAGAAATAGAGAGGTGAATATTATGTACGACAATCCATTAGTAATAGATATTATGAAATACATGTTTTATGCTGTAGATCTTAATTTATATTTAGATAACTTCCCTGAAAACTCAAAAGCCACAAAAGATTATAAAATGATTTCTGAAAAACTTGATTGTTTAATTCGTCAATACGAAGAAACTTATGGGCCATTGACTAACTTTGGTTCTTCTTCTATAGAAGACCCTGAAAAATGGACATCATGTCCTTGGCCTTGGGAAAATAAATAGGAGGAGAATATATTAATGTGGTATTACGTTAAAACATTGGAATATCCAATAAATTTAAAATCAAAAGATCTTAAAATGGCTAAATTTCTTGTTTCTCAATATGGTGGACCTGATGGTGAATTAAGCGCTGCCCTTAGATATTTAAATCAACGTTTTACAATGCCAACTTGTAAAGCAAAAGCCTTATTAACTGACATTGGTACAGAAGAAATGGCTCACGTTGAAATGATAGGAACTATGGTATATCAATTAATGTCAAATGCTACACTAGATGAATTAGTAGAGGCTGGTCTTGGTGGTCATTATACAGACCATGGAAGAGCTTTATTCTATACTGATGCAACTGGTAACCCTTGGACTGCAACTTATATTCAAGCTAAAGATGATGTAGTTGCTGATTTATACGAGGATATGGCTGCTGAACAAAAGGCAAGAGCAACATATGAGTGGCTGATTAACTTAACTGATGACCAAGAGATTAAAGAGATATTAAGATTTTTAAGAGAAAGGGAAGTTGTGCACTTCCAAAGATTTGGTGAAGCCTTAATGAATGTACAAGATCACTTCTCATCAAATCCAAATTACTGCTGCGAAAAAAGAACTATAGTAACTGCAGACGACTATATAAGATAATTGTTAATATATGCAAAAAGGAGCTGCTAAGTCAGCTCCTTTTTATATCCTTATGTAACACATTTTTTCTTTTTTCATATTATATATTATAAATTTTACAAAAGGAGATTGATTTTTATGAATACTGAAGAAAAAAAAGCCAATCCACTAAAGAGACTTGAATATGGAAGAGCTTATATCGTGCCTCAAAAATATGAAAATCTACTTTCACTTACTGCTGCTATAAAATCAGGAACAATTTTCAGGGACCTTATCCGTCCATATACTGAAACTGAATAAAAAGTGAGGTGATTAATTATGAGTGAAAATCCATTATTAGTTGAAATTATGAAATATATCTTTTATGCTGTTGAACTAAATTTATATTTAGATAATTTTCCAAATAACACAGAAGCTACAGAAGACTATAGAAATATATCTGCAAAATTAGATGAACTAGTTCGCAAATATGAGAAACAATACGGTCCATTAACCAACTTTGGCTCAGCTTCATATGAAAATCCTAAAGCTTGGGTAAACTGCCAATGGCCATGGGAAAATTAACAAAGGAGGAATAATTGAATGTGGTATTATGTAAAAACTTTAGAATATCCAATAAACCTACAGTCTAAAGACTTAAAAATGGCTAAATATCTTATGTCTCAATACGGTGGTCCTGATGGAGAGTTAAGTGCAGCCCTTAGATATTTAAATCAACGTTATACAATGCCTACTAATAAATCTAAAGCACTACTAACTGATATAGGTACTGAAGAAATGGCTCACGTTGAAATGATTGCTACTATGATTTATCAATTAATGTCTAATGCTACACTAGCTGAACTAGAAGATGCTGGACTTGGTGGACACTATGTAGACCATGGAAGAGCTTTATATTATGCTGATGCTCAAGGTAACCCTTGGACTGCAACTTATATTCAAGCCAAGGATGATGTAGTAGCAGACCTTCATGAAGATATGGCTGCTGAGCAAAAAGCAAGAGCAACTTATGAATGGTTAATTAATTTAACTGATGAAGAAGAAATTAAAGAAATTTTAAGATTTCTAAGACAAAGGGAAATTGTTCACTTCCAAAGATTTGGGGAGGCTTTAATGAATGTTCAAGACCATATAACACAAAACGGTTCTAAAGTATATTACCCTAAAAATGATATATGTTAATATAAATAACCTATAATTTGTTAGTTTTAATAGGTTATAATTTTCTCTAATAAATATCCGTATTTTATATCTATAAAATTATAAATTAAATTATATAAAGACAGATAGCTCAAAAAAATAAGGGGGCTGTTTATTTCAGCTCCCTCCTCTACCGATTAACTCTTAATAATCACTTCCTGCTAAAGTTCCAGTTGAAAATGCAATCTGAAGATTAAATCCACCTGTTTCTGCATCAACGTCTATTACTTCTCCTGCAAAGTATAAGCCTTGAATAAGCTTAGATTCCATAGTTGAAGCATCTATTTCCTTAACTGCTACCCCTCCTGAAGTTACTTGTGCAGCCTTTATTGATAAAGTTTCTCTCACTGTAAGCTTCATTTCTTTTATAAATTCTATAAGTTTCATTTCATCTGCTTTTTTAAGCTCTGCTGCTTTAGTAGTAGTTAAGCCTAAGTTTTCTATAATCTCCTTTAAGAAGCTTTGAGTTAATAAACCTTTCATATTATTTAATACTGTCTTATTAGGGTTACTTCTTATTAAGGCTGATATCTCTTCCTTACTCTTATCTCTTAAGAAATCTAATGTAACTTCTATTTCTCCATTTTCTAAAGCTTTATTTATATATGATGAAAGTATTAATACTCCTGGTCCTGATATACCAAAATGAGTAAATATCATATCCCCTGTTACTTCAATCTTTTTCTTCTTAACCTTAGCTCTAAATACTACATCTTTCATTGAAATACCTTGAAGTCTTTTTACAAATTCCTCTTTTATTACAAGAGGAACTAAAGCTGGATATAATTGATTAATCTTATGTCCATGTCTTTCTAAAACCTCAAACATGCTTCCATCTGACCCTGTCACTGGAAAGCTCTTTCCACCTGTAGTTATTATTACTTTATCTCCATATATTTTATTATTATCATCAGTTACTACACCTTTAATAATGCTGTCCTCTACTATTAAATCGGTAACCTGTTTATTGTATAAAATCTTTACTTTAGCTTTAGCTAAGTTATTTTTTAATAATTCTATAAAATCCTCTGCCTTATCACTACTTGTATATACTTTATTATGATTATCGTACTCTACCTTATATTCAAAGTTACATTCATCAAGATAAGCTAAAAGATCTTCATTAGTAAAGTTATAAAATGAACTATATAAAAACTTACTGTTATTTACTACTCTATTAAAGAACTCTTCAATATCTCTTTTATTTGTGATATTACATCTTCCTCCACCAGTTAACTTAAGCTTTTTACCTATTTCATTATTTCTTTCTATTAATATAACATCATTATTCTTAGCTGCATTTAACGCTGCCATTATTCCTGCAGGCCCTGCTCCCACTACAATAACTTTTTTCTTATCCATCATTAGTTCCTCCAATATCCGACTACTTATAATTATTGCTTATACTTTTATTAATTATAACATTATGTTGATAAATTTCGTATTATAAAGAATTTTTATATGCATTTATTTGATTTTTTTTGTTCATTTATCAAACTTAATCTTTTCTTAATTTAATTTTTTGTATTTATTTGGTAAAATAATTGTAACAAAATTTTCTAAAATATATTGCAAATAGTATTTAATACCATTATAATAGGTTATAATTTACTATATTATATTTTAAATTAAAACATTATAAAATGTTTCAGGGGGTTAATAATGAAACTAGAAGTAAAAGAACTACGAAAAACTTTTGAAGAGAATGAAGTTCTTCACGGAATTTCATTTTCAGTAGAAAGTGGAAAAGCACTAGGACTCTTAGGAAGAAATGGAGCAGGTAAAACTACCACTATACGTATTTTAATGGATGTATTTAAAGCAAACTCTGGTGAAATACTTATGGATGGTAGAAACTTCAACCCAAAAGATTTTCAAATTGGTTATCTGCCAGAAGAAAGAGGCCTATATCCAAAGAAAAAAGTTATGGAACAAATAGTGTACCTTGCTACTTTACGTGGCATGACTAAGAAGGAAGCAAAGGAAAGTACTCGAAAATGGCTTAATAGACTTGGGGTTTCTGAATATGAAAATAGAAAGCTTGAAACCTTATCTAAAGGTAATCAGCAAAAGGTTCAACTTGCTCAGACTCTTGTATGTAATCCAGACATAGTAATATTAGACGAGCCATTTAGCGGTCTTGACCCTGTTAATTCTCAAATTCTTAAGGATGTTGTAAATGAGCTTATTGCAGAAAATAAACTTGTAATATTCTCAAGCCACCAAATGAGCTATGTTGAAGAATTCTGTGATGAGATTGCTATTATCAATAAAGGAGAAATTGTTTTAAGTGGTAATCTAAAAAATATTAAAAAGGATTTTGGTAAAAACAGACTTATATTAAGTGCTAATAATATGTCTTTAGAAGAGCTTAGCAATTTTGCTGCTGAAAACTTTGCTGACATAGTTAAAGTATATGAAACTAAGAAAAGCTTTATAGTACTTGAATTATGTGATGGCAAGAGTAAAAATGACCTACTTGAAAAAATACTAACTACTGATATAGATATTGAAAAATTTGCAGAATATGAGCCTACATTAACAGACATATTCGTATTAAAGGCAGGTGATGAATAATGAAAAAATTTCTTAATGTTTTAAGCTTTGAATTAACTAACTACTTTAAAAATAAAGGTTATATGATAACAACTATACTTATTTCTGCAATATTAATTATTGGATTATCACTGCCTTCTTTATTTGATTTATCAGGCCTTATACCTGGACTTTCTAAAAATAATGCTACTGTAGAAGAAAACCAAGGTGGAGATTCAGGTGTTATTGACTCAGATAGTGATGAGGAAAATGTTAATTACGTAATATTTGATAAAAGCGGACTTATAGCTGATGATAACTTTGAGCTTATTAAAAGCTACTTCCCTAATGCAAATTTTGAAAAAGTAACTAGTGAAGAGGATGCTGAAAAACTTGTTAAAGATGGTTCTGCAAAAGCTGGTTTCGTTGTAGAAAGCGCAGTTAAATATTATTACTTAGTTGAAAACTCAAACTTTGCTGACATGAGCCAAATGACTTTCCACTCTGCTCTTGCTGCTATAAATCGTAAAGAGTATGCAGAAAAGGAAGGTATAGATTACCTTGAACTTGAAACAATAGTTAATCTGCCAATAACATCAGAAACTACTGTTTTAGGTAAAGATGGTGCAGGAAACTTTGGATATGTTTATATCCTTGTATTTGTAATTTATATGATGACAATTCTTTATGGTCAGCTTGTAGCAGTTTCTGTTACATCAGAAAAAAGCTCTAGAGCTATTGAAGTATTAGTTACAAGCACAAGTACTACTAGCCTTATATTAGGTAAAGTAATTGCAGCAACACTTGCTAGTGTTATACAAGTTGGAGTAATGTTATCAGCAGGGGTTGTAACTTATGCTATAAATAGAGATGCTTGGAACGGTATGCTAGATGGCGTGCTTAAGATGCCTAGCGATATCCTACTTGCATTTGCATTCTTCGGCGGAGTTGGTTACCTATTCTACTGCTTTATCTTTGGTGCTTTAGGTGCTTTAGTTTCTAAAACAGAAGATATAAGCTCAAGTATCGGATCTATTACTATGATATTTGTTATAGTATTCTTTATAAGTATGTTCGGAATGATGGGTAATGCTGACAGCTTAATCGTAAAAATAGCTTCCTTCGTTCCATTTAGTTCATCTATGACTATGCTTATACGTATAGCTATGGGTACTGTATCTACTATAGAAATAATAATTTCATTTGTTATATTAGTATTATCTACTATAACAGTTGCATGGGGAGCAATTAAAATCTACAGACTTGCAACTTTAAGATACGGAAACCCAATCAAATTAAAGAATGCCTTAAAGTGGCTAAAGAAGAAATAATATTATCTAAAGACTAGCTTAATTATAGCGTTATAATGATTTTTACTCATTATAGCGCTATTTTTATATCCAATACCCAAAATATAGAATTTACAGTGCAACATATTGGATAATTATGTTAATATAATATTAACTACTAAGTTCATATTTGTATTATTTTATGTATTAAAATATAACATCAAAAAAGGGGGAGAATGTATGAACAACAATCTAAAGTTTATCCTAAAAGCAACAGGTATACATATTCTAACTTATATTTTATGCGGAATAATATTTTCTGTAGTATTTAATTATAATAGTTTATTTACTATGGATGGAGTAAATGGATTTATGAGAGAGGTTGGAGGTTTAAGTACCTTATTAGGACCTTTAGTGCAAGTTATTCGAGGAATATTATTTGGAGCAGTATTACTATTATTTAAAGATACCTTTATTGGTAAAAAATATGGTTGGTTAAAATTATGGGCTATATTAAGTATAATAGGAATAATAAACACACCGGGGCCTGCGCCATTTTCAATAGAAGGTATAGTGTATACTAAGTTGCCATTAGAGTTTCATTTAAAAGGAGCACCAGAAATCCTTATTCAAACATTATTATTTTCATATCTATTAGCAAAACCATCTAAAAAGAAAAAGATAAAATTAATAGAAGAGAACAAACATGAATTTGTTTCTACAATAGTTTGTATGGTGTTATTCTCATTATCTGGGATAGTATTAGCATTAATTAGAGGGATAAGTATTGAGTCTTCAATAGGTGATATAGGTGCTTTCGGAGTTATGTTTATAGCCGTAATATCTACATTTTTTATTTCAAAATATTATCCTAAAATGAAGAGTAAATTTAAAGACATCATAGTAATAGCTAGTTTATATTTTTTATTAGCAATTTTACCATACCTATATAATTTAATAACCAACTCTCCATTTAATACATGGTTAACTTTATTAGTAAATATAATACCAACAGGAGTACTTTGGTTTATTATAAAGTCAAATTATAAAATCAATAAGCAATTTAATAAGCAATGTTAAACTTAAGTTCATTAAATTTATAAACTAAAAGGGGGAGATTTTATGGAGCCATTAGTACCAGTAATCTTTTTGGGGTATTTTAATATTGCTTTGTATTTAGCTATTGCAGGTTTAGGCATATACATTTTAATACTTATAATAAAAGCTTTTAAAATTTATATTAAGAAAAATTCTTAATTTAATTATCAATAATCAATTTATTGAGCCAAGGGAAAGAAAAAGTTCTACCTTCAATGGTAGAACTTTTTTATAATTAGTATTACTTTTTATTATATCTCTCTAGTTATTTCCTTTAAGAATGCTTTTTCTTCATCATTTAAAAATGGTGCTAATTTTATATAAACTGTTTCGTGATAATTATTAAGCCAATTTATCTCATCCTTAGTAAGCATATCTTTGATAACAGCTCCTAAATCTATTGGACAGTATGATATTGTTTTAAAGCTATAAAAATCTCCAAACTCATTGGCTTCATCTTTAATTACTACTAATGTATTTTCAATTCTTATTCCATGCTTCCCTTCCTTGTAAACTCCAGGTTCATTAGTTAATATCATTCCTGGTTCAAGGACTACTGTATTTCCTGAAGGTCTGATTCCTTGTGGTCCTTCGTGTACACTAAGGAAGAATCCTACCCCATGGCCTGTTCCGCACTTATAATCTATTCCATGTTTCCATAGTGCTGCCCTAGCTAAAATATCTAAATGCATCCCTGTTGTGCCTTTTAAGAATTTAGCCATACTTAAGTCTATATGACCTTTTAGCACTAATGTATAATCTATCTTTTCCTCTTCTGTTAAGTCTCCCATAACAAAAGTTCTTGTTATATCTGTAGTTCCATCTAAGTATTGTCCACCTGAATCTACAAGGAATAATCCTTCTTCTTTTATTTCATAATCACTTTCCTCATTGGCTGAGTAATGCATCATAGCTGCATGGTCTTTATATCCAGCTATAGTTCCAAAGCTGTCTCCTTTTGCATTTATTCCTTCTGCTCTAAGGTTAGATAATTTTTCAGTAGCACTTAGTTCTGTAACCTCTATTTTACCTACACTCTCTTTTAGCCATTTTATGAATCTAACCATAGCAACACCATCTCTAACCTGACAGTTATCTAAGCTTGCTAGCTCTACGTAATTTTTTATAGCTTTTAATTCTGTAGTTATATTTGTTCCTTCTATTACTTTAACCTCTTTAGAAATAGCATTATATATCTCTGCATTTGTCTTTAATAAGTCAATAAATACTGATGTTTTTATATTTCTAACATCTTCGAATATATCGTCATAATTCTTAATCTTCACACCTTCATAATTTAAATTACGGATTATTTCATCTGTAACCTTTTTCTTATCAATATATAATGTAGCTGCATCTTGAGATATTAAAGCATAAGCTAGAGCAACAGGATTAAACTTCACATCATTTCCTCTTATGTTAAAAGTCCATGCTATATCATCAAGAGATGATAAAATAAAGTTATCAGCTTTTAACTCAGACATCCTCTTTCTTATTCTTAATATTTTTTCTCTTGCACTTTCCCCACTGAACATTACATTATGTAAAAATATCTTCTCCTTAGGTAATTCTGGTCTGTCATTCCATACATGATTTAATAAATCATGTTCTAAGTTTATTTTAAAATTATTCTCTTCTGCTATCTCTAATAACTTCTTATATGCACTTGCTGCATAACAATTTCCGCAAATACCTAAAGTTTCATTTTCTTTAACATTTTCCTTGATATATTCTTCTAAAGTAGGATATCCCGCTGTGGCAATCTTCATTAATTCTATTCCTGAACCTTTAAGTTCATTTTCAGCTTGAATAAAGTATCTACCATCTGTCCATAATTTAGCCTTATCAGAAGATACTAAAAGAGTTCCAGCTGAACCTGTAAATCCTGAAATATAAGCTCTTCCCTTATAATAATCTGCTACATACTCACTTTGATGTGGATCATTACTAGTTATAATATAATGATCTATATTATTATTTTTCATAATGGTTCTTAATTTATTAACTATTTTCATATATATCTCCTTATCACATATCTCTAAAAACTTTTATATTACTAAGTGTAACAAAAATGTGAATATAAAGAAATATAGAATTATATTTATCTTTTATTGCTCATATTGTAATCAATTTTGCTATTACATTTAACTACTAATTTTAAATTTTTTGTTAACTTTTCTTTAATGGTATGGTATTATTATGAATAAAAACATAATTTTATGTTATTTACAAGGAGGGGATATTGTGAAAATAAAATCATCTTACAAAAAGATATTTCAAATTTTACTAATATCTATAATTTTATTTATAGCTTTAAAAGAATTCTATTCAATGTTAACAACAATTGATATGAACTTATTTTATATTTATGCAGACGAGTTAACTCTTAGTAAATTATTAATAGTTTTAGTTCTAGGCTTAATTTCCTACCTACCATTATCTTTTTATGATTTATTATTAAGAAAACGAGTGAATATAAATCTTAAGTTAACTCAACTATACAAATACTCGTGGATTGCCAGCTCTATAGCCAATGTCGTTGGTCTTGGTGGTAGTACAGCTTTAATACTTAAGAGTCATTTTTACTCAAAATATACTGATGATAAAAAGAAGCTTACAAAAATATTATCAAAGATAGTACTATTTAACCTTAGCGGCTTTGCTATGGTATGTTTTGTTTTTTCTATTTCAAATATATTAAAAGGTAACTTTTCAGGTTTTACAAATATTGCGGCTTTTATAATATCGCTTTATATTCCAGTTGTTTTAACTATATTAATTCGTAAATACTTAAAAACAAAGGATTCTGGCGAATTCTTATTTTCAATTAATATATGTTTAATATCTGTCTCTGAATGGATAACTACCATTATACTTATATACGGGTTAATGTTTATACTTAATATATCTATCAATCCTTTAGATTTCTTATCAGTTTATGTATCAGCAATTATAGTTGCTGTGATTAGTATGACTCCTGGCGGTATAGGAACATTTGATTTAGCTTTATTACTTGGACTTGGTAATTATGGTGTTCCTTCAGAACAAGTACTTTTATTAATACTTCTATATAGAATAAGCTATTATTTGATACCTATGTTAATTGGAATGATTCTGTATAGCTTTGAATTATGTAGAGATTTAAGCTCAAAAGTAAGAACTCTATTAAAAGATATGTTAGCTGTATCTTCTCACTTTATTTTATTATTAATACTTTTACTTATACCTATATGGATATTGATGCCTATCATAAAAGTATCAATAATCCCTACTAAGATTATCTATTTATTTAATAAAGTTGTTCAAAAATTACTAAACCTTGGCTTAAAGCTACCTATAATAAGCTTAAGTAAAGCTGTATAAATTGTGGACTAGCTTTAAATTAAGAACTGTTTATTACAATATTAAGTTTATACCAACACCAAATGTTAAATATCAGTTTTATTATTCTTTAATCATACATAATAAATAATAATTTTACTTTATTAGACAACATAAGTTGATCTCTTGAATAGTATATATTGTAAAAACAAATGATAGGAGATGACGTTATGTATAACAGAGGTTGTTGTAATTATGGACGTAATAACTGTTGCGGTGGTTGTGGCAATAGATGTGGTGGCTGGGGTAATAACTGCTACGGCTGTGGTGGCTGGGGTAACGGCTTCGGTTGCGGTTTCGGTGGCGGTTGGGGTTTAATCCCACTAATACTTTTATTTGGGTTCTGGTAATATAATGCTTAGCTTTTTATAGAAATGCTTCTTTCTATAAAATAAATATTTAGCTCTATAAAAAATTTAATAATAACTTAACTAAATTAATCTGTCCTTATTAGGATAAAAAAAGCCTTAGGCATTGAGTTATAAAACTTGTGCCTAAGGTTTTTTCTTCGTTTATACAAATAATATTTAAAATAAAAAAAGATAACTGAATTCACAGTTACCTTTTATTTGGAGCGGGTAGTGGGAATCGAACCCACCTTTCCAGCTTGGAAGGCTGGAGTATTACCGATATACGATACCCGCAAATTATGGTGGAAACAACAGGGATCGAACCTGTGACCCTCTGCTTGTAAGGCAGATGCTCTCCCAGCTGAGCTATGCTTCCCAGTTGGTGACTCACCGGGGAATCGAACCCCGGACACCTTGATTAAAAGTCAAGTGCTCTACCGACTGAGCTAGTGAATCACAGTGGTGCGTGTTAAGAGATTCGAACTCCTGGCCCACGCCTTAGAAGGGCGTTGCTCTATCCAGCTGAGCTAAACACGCATCATAACTATTTGTACTTTTCCTAAGCACAAATAGTATAATATATTATTTTAGCCAAATGGTCAATACCTATTTTAAATGTAATTTTTACCATTAACTATTTTATTATGACTCAATCAAAAATAATATGGCAATTACACTAACTCAATATATAATTAAAAAAGCAATAAGCTTATTGCCATAACTGCCATACCAGCTACCATTCCATATATAGATAAATGATGTTCCCCATACTCTCTAGCTGCTGGTAATAATTCATCTAAAGATATAAATATCATTATTCCTGCAACCATTGAAAATACAATTCCAAGAACTCCCTCACTCATAAATGGTCGTAAAAGTGTATATCCAATAATTGCTCCTAAAGGCTCAGTTAATCCAGAAGCAAAAGAATATACAAAAGCTTTTTTTCTACTTCCTGTAGCATAAAATATTGGTACTGATACTGCAATTCCTTCTGGAATATTATGAATGGCTATTGCAAATGCTATAGGAATAGCTATTGTAGTATCTTGCATTGCAGACATAAAATTTGCAATTCCCTCTGGAAAATTATGCAGTGCTAATGCAACTGCTGTAAATAATCCCATTCTCATTAAGTTTGACCTGCTTGTATTACAACTTTCAGAATTTTTATCCATATCTTCAACTTTCTTTATTTCATGAGGATTTTCTGGTGAAGGTATTATCTTATCTATTATACCTATAAGTAACATTCCTCCAAAAAAAGCTAATACGGTAATCCATTTTCCTAGTGTATCTCCATAAAAACTTACTAATGAAATTCTAGCATCTTGATATATCTCAACCAACGATACATAAATCATTACTCCTCCAGAGAATCCTAATGAAATTGCTAAAAATTTATTATTAGTTTTCTTCGTAAGTAAAGCAATTAAACTTCCTATACCAGTAGACAATCCTGCAAGTAAAGTCAAACCAAAAGCAAATATTACTCCCATACCTATTATGCTCCTTTTTTTCATCTAATGATATTGTAATTCAATTACTATTATTTGTAAATAATTTCCTTTTAATAAATTTTTATATTACTCTTTTTTAAAATTATTTATTATTTCAATAATATTCTATTTGATAATAGTTATTATTAAATATATAATATTATTAAATATTTTTACTGAAAGGATTTATATATATGGAAACAAAAGAATTAAAAGATAAAAAAGAAACTGTTGAGATTCAAGCACCTCAAAAAATTAAATACCAATGCCTACATACAGAAGAGGCAAAAGAATGTACTTGTATTAGAAGTAAAGGATTAGTTCTAAAAAAATAGATTCATTCAATAAATACAAAAATGAGGATGTAATTTTAACATCCTCATTTTTTAAATACATTTTTAATTGCTATTGAGCTGATTTTGCAGCTTGGATTACTCCATTGATGTATCCAGCAGTATCTGCAAGAGTTGCTCCTGTTACAGCATCTGTAACTTCTTCGTTTGTTTTAGCAGTAACTTCTTCTAATTCTGATACTGTCTTTCCATCAACGAATTCTTGGATAGCATTTAAGTTATCAGCAAACTTAACAGTTGATCCTGCTTTTTCAGCCATAGTTGCTGAGTATGCATCACTGTTTTGACGTTTTGAAGCTAAAACTTTTCCTTCAACTACGTTATCTGCTAATCCTTCAGTGCTGTTTGCAACACCTGTAGTTCCATCAGCAGCCATGAATTGGTATTCATCTATGTATGATAAAACAACCTTATCATTGTCAGTTAATGCTGAAACTACTGCAAAAGCTTTTGTTCCGTGAGCTGCTGCGTAAACTTGAGATAATTTTAAATCTTCAAGGTTTCCAGCAAATTCTACACCTGTAGTTCCTTCTGCTTGCTTAGCAGCTTCTAATACAGCTTTGATGTATCCTGCAGTATCTGCAAGAGTTGCTCCTGTTACAGCATCTGTAACTTCTTCTGCTGACTTATTGTTAACTAAGTCTTCTAATTCAGAAATCTTCTTACCTTTTACGAAGTCTTGGATAGCTACAAGGTTGTCTGTGTACTTAACAGTTGACCCTGCTTTTTCAGCTAGAGATGCTGAGTATGTTTCATTGTTTTCACGCTTTGAAGCTAAAACTTTACCTTCAGCTATGTTGTCAGCCATACCTTCGCTGTTTACAATTCCAGTTGCTGAATCAGCACTCATGTATTGGAATTCATCGATGTATGCATCAACAATTTCATCTCCGTTAACTACTGCAGTAACCATAGCAAATGCTTTTGTTCCGTGAGCAGCAAAGTTAGTTTGTCCAATTTTTAATGTTACTTTTTCTGCTGATGCTTCTTGTTGAGTATTGTTTCCTCCATTAGAAGTAGCACTTTGACATCCTACCATTCCAACTACTAAAGCAGCAGCTAAACATAATCCAATTATCTTTTTTGCTTTCATCTGTAAACCCCCTAAAATAAATTAAATTATATTTTATATCTACATGTTAATTATAAGTTTGTAATTCTTCCTAGTCAAGAATAATTATTAGTTAACAATTCCTTTCCAATTCTTCTATATTTTTGTTAAATAATCTTTATTTTCAATTTATTATATTAAATAGAAAAGGCTTGTTTCTATGGTATAAAAACAAACCTTTTATTAACTATAAAATTTTCTCAAAAGCTACTCTCTTGCTTCCATCTTCTAAATAAATCACTCCACAATACTGAAAACCATTTTTCTTAAGCATCTTCTGCATAGAAAGATTATCTTCATGTGTATCAGCCTTTATACTGTGTACATCTTCCTTAGCAGAAAGCTCCTCAACTTGCTTTATAATTTCACGTGCTACTCCTAATCCTTTATAATTATTATCAACTGCTATTCTATGAATAGTTGCATATTTACCATTGTTAATCCAGCTTCCTTCATAAATAGAATTATATGTAGGTTCACCATTAAAAGAAAGTGCTGTTGTAGCAATGATATTATTATCCTTTACTAAAACATAACTCTCACCATTCTCTATATCATTATGTATTGTATCAGCGTTAGGATAATTATTCTGCCATTGATCAATTCCCTCTAATTTAAAGTATTCTTGTGCTTGTTTGATAATATTCATTATACTATTTATATCATTTATATCTGATTTTCTTAATATCATTTTTATTCTCCTTTGTTTCATCTATATAATAATTTAATGTTTCTCAATTTTCACTACTTTATAATCCTAAAATCCAGAAATAGTCCTCACCTTTGTTCCCTTTATTAATCCAGCTTCTTACCTTTTCAAAAAATTCTTCTATAGAAATATTTTCATTATTCTCTTCCCTGCAAAGCCTCTCAATTTCATTCCACTGATATATTCTAACCTTTTGAGGTCCATAATACGCATATTCAGGAAATACCTTATCAAAATATGGACTTAGTATCTTAATTCCATCTTCATCATCATTAAAATACAATGAATCCTCTGACCAATGCCTTTCAGGATAAGAATGAGCATATGCTATTTCATAAGTATCTCCACCTGTTACCATCTCTTTAGTAAACACCTTTAATTCTGACATAACTTCTCCTTATATAATAGTTTAATATACTTACTTCAATATTTTATAATTATTCTTATTTCTCTATCAATTTATATTATAACACTCTCCTCAGTGGTTATCTTTTTTAACTAAGACTTTTAAAAAATTTTTTAACATCTAACTATTATCTTTCAGTGTATTTTTATAAATTTTAAGTATACTAATTATGGAAAGGAGTTGATTAAAATCAAAAAATTTATATTTACTTTGTTAGTTGCACTTTCCATTTTTACAACAACTGCATATGCAGAGCCTAAAACTAAAATACTTAAAGAAGGTATCTATAAACAGGAAACTTTCAAGAGTATTAATGCTGATTTTAGAAACATTTCTTCAACTACTATGACTGTAATAGTACTCGTCCCAGGCGAATATTTAAGATTATATACTGACTTAAGGACTAATGCTGTAACATCTACTAAACTAATAGGTAAAGATGATGTTATTATTGTTATTGGTAATGGAGAAGTAGTTTTTGAGTATGATACTTTAGAATAATGCTTTTATGAATCTACTTATGATATCTAGAAAGCTTTTAATAAATTTGGACTATTAAAAAATGTCTATTTTTATTATAAAATTAAATGCCATCATATTAAAATTTATCCTTTAATAAATACATAGAAAAAGTGCAACCTCATAAAGAGATTGCACTAAACTTTACTTTATATTAGCTTTTCACCTATTAAAGGCATTAAGCATATTTCTCTTCTTTATCAGAAGTTTTTTCTACAACTGATTCATCTGTATCAACATCAAGTTCTGCTTTACCAGTATATAATTGATAGTATCTACCCTTTTCTTCTAATAAAGAGTCGTGGTTTCCTCTTTCAATTATTTCACCTTGTTCAAGAACCATTATTGCCTTAGAGTTCCTAATAGTTGAAAGTCTGTGTGCTATAACAAATACAGTTCTTCCTTCCATTAACTTATCCATACCTTCTGCAATAAGCTTTTCTGTTCTTGTATCTATTGAACTTGTAGCTTCGTCCATTATAAGAACTGGTGGGTTTGCAACCGCTGCTCTAGCTATTGCAAGTAATTGTCTTTGACCTTGAGATAAACCTTCTCCGTCACCAGTTATAACTGTGTCATATCCGTGTGGTAAATGCTTGATGAAAGTATGAGCATTTGCAAGCTTAGCTGCAGCCTTAACTTCTTCATCTGTAGCCTTTAAGTTACCGTATCTTATATTGTCTGCAATAGTTCCTGTGAATAGATGTGTATCTTGAAGAACTATTCCAAGAGATCTTCTTAAATCATCCTTCTTGATGTCCTTAACGTCTATTCCATCATAAGTAATAGTTCCTGAATTAATTTCATAGAATCTATTTATTAAGTTAGTTATTGTTGTCTTACCAGCACCAGTTGATCCTACGAAGGCAATCTTTTGACCTGGTTTTGCAAATAGGCTGATGTTCTTTAATACTGTCTTTTCTTCATTGTATCCAAAGACTACGTCCTTAAATCTAACATCTCCAGTAAGTTCTCTAAGCTCAAATCCGTCAACTATAGTAGTTCTATAAATTCCTGCTAAGTTTCCATCAATATCAGCTGCAACTTCATTAACTGGAATCTTCCATGCCCAGTGACCTGTATATTCTTCAGTTTCTTCTAAGTTTCCATTAGCATCAATTCTTACTCTAGCTAAAGTAACTTGCCCATTATCAACTTCAACTTCTTCATCTAAAGCTGCAAATATTCTTTCAGCACCAGCAAGAGCTGCTAAAATCATATTTACTTGTTGTGAAACTTGAGCTATTGGGTTAGATACCTGCTTTGTATATTGAAGATAAGATACAAGTGAACCTATATCAAACATTCCTGCAATAGTAAGTAATCCACCTGCACAGCAAGTAACCGCATAATTTATATGAGAAAGGTTACCAAGCATAGGCATCATAAATCCAGCAAAAGTTTGAGCTCCTGTTGAAGCTTTTCTTAACTCTTCATTATGCTTCTTAAAGTCTTCAATAGCTTTGTCTTCATGACAGAATACCTTAATAACCTTTTGTCCTTCTATCATTTCTTCAACATAACCATTTAATTTACCTATATTCTTTTGTTGTAATCCAAAGTAATATCCACTCTTTGACCCAACCTTCTTAACTAAGAACATCATTAAAGCTAAGAATGAAACTGTTATTATGCACATTACAGGACTTAAAACTATCATCATTATAATAGTTCCTATAAAAGTAAGTCCTGAAGCTAAAATATTAGTAAAACTGTTATTTAAAGCTTCATTTACACTATCAATATCGTTAGTATAAAGACTCATTAAGTCTCCATGAGTATTTCTATCGAAATATTTAAGTGGAAGATCTTGCATCTTATTAAATAAGTCTCTTCTTATTTCACTTACAGTCTTTTGTGATATATGAACCATAATTCTTGCATATCCATAAGCTGCACATGCACCAAGTAAGAAAATACTTCCTAGTAATACAAGCATCTTAGCAAGTCCTGTAAAATCACCTGGTAATATATAATTATTAACTAATGGCTTTAAGAAATATGAACCTGATACCATAGCAACAGAGTTTAGAACTACAAGAACCATTACTAAAAATAATAATCCCTTATGCTTACCTACATATTTTAATAAAGTTTTTATGGTCTTTTTCATATTCTTTGGCTTTGGACCACCTGGTCCTCTTTTACCACCTGGTCCCATCATTCCTGGACCGCCTTTAGGCATTTTTTCCTTACTCACGTAAACCCACCCCTTCCTGTTGGGATTTGTATACATCTTTATAAATTTCACTACTTTCCATTAACTCATCATGAGTTCCGATAGCACTTATCTTACCATCATCTAAAACTATAATCTTATCTGCTTCACATACAGATACAACTCTTTGAGCAATTATAATCTTTGTAGTATCCTTTAAATCTTCAGCAAATGCTTTTCTAATCTTAGCATCTGTTGCTGTATCTACTGCACTTGTACTATCATCTAATATAATAACCTTAGGATTTTTAAGAAGTGCTCTAGCAATACAAAGTCTTTGCTTTTGTCCACCAGATACGTTAACTCCACCTTGTTCGATATGCATATCATATCTTCCTGGTAATCTATCTATAAACTCACTTACACAAGATGCTGTAGCTGCTGCTTCAATTTCAGCTTCTGTAGCTTCTGCATTACCCCATCTTAAGTTTTCATTTATACTTCCAGAGAATAAAGTGTTCTTTTGAAGAACCATAGCAACTTCATTTCTTAAAGTTTCTATGTCATAATCCTTAACATTAACTCCACCTAAATAAACTTCACCTTCTGTAACATCATAAAGTCTTGGTATAAGTTGAACTAAGCTTGTCTTACCTGAACCTGTAGAACCAATGATACCAACAGTTTCACCTGACTTAATAGTGATGTTTATATTATCTAAGTTGTTTTCTTCACTATCATCTTCATACTTGAAGTTTACATTTCTAAATTCGATATCTCCATTTTTAACTTCCATTACTGGATTTTCTGGATTCTTAATATCTGATTCTTCTTCTAAAACTTCTATTATACGCTCTGCTGATGCAACTGATCTAGAAATCATCATAAGAACCATTGCAATCATCATAAGAGACATTAATATTTGGAATGAATATGTCATAAAGCTTGTAAGCTTACCTACTGTTAATGTACCTGCATTAACCATATGACCACCAAACCAAAGTATACCTATAATACTAGCAAATACAACACCTTGCATTATTGGCATATTTAAAACTACAAGTCCAAATGCTCCTTCAGCTGACTTAACTAAATCATCATTAGCAGTCTTAAACTTTTCTTTTTCCTTCTTAGCTCTAACAAATGATTTAACAACTCTGATACCAATTAAGTTTTCTTGAACTATAGTATTCATGTTATCAATCTTCTTTTGCATAGCTTCAAATCTTGGTCTAACTGCTTTTATAATAAGTCCGATTGAAATAACTAAAATCGGCATAGATACTAAGAATATCATTGCAAGCTGTGGACTTATTGTAACTGATAATATACAAGCACATATAAGCATCATAGGTGCTCTTACAAGTAACTTAATTCCCATTGTAACTGAGTTTTGTATAGTAGTTACATCAGTTGTTAAACGAGTAATAAGTGATGCTGTACTAAACTTTTCAATATTCTTAAATGAATATCCTTGAATCTTTACATACTCAGCTTCTCTTAACTCAGCTCCGAAGCCTTGTCCAGCTTCTGCTGCAAACTTAGATAATCCAAGCCCGAATGATAGTGATATTAATGCCATCCCTACCATAAGTAATCCCATCTTAATCGTGTACCAGCTATTACCAGTAGTTATACCGATATCAACTATATTTGCCATTACTAATGGGATTAATAATTCAAATATAGCTTCTAATGCTGCACACATTACCCCTAAAATTAAAGGAGTTTTGTACTTCTTCATATACGGAAGTAATTTCTTAACCATCTAATTCACCTCTTTTTAACTAATTTTGAACTTCACTTTTAAATATATTTGCTGATTATAATAATGCTACTTTTAAACTTTTTCTATTTCTCACTAAATTTCTCTAACAGTGAAGCCCTTTTATAGTAAGTTCTATATATTCATATAAAACCTTTATAACAATAAATTAACACTAAAATTTCTTATATAGCAAGCTATATATAAGCTTATAAAAGAACTATTCATCCATATTATCAATAACTTTATTTAATAAGGTTCTTAAAGTATTCAATTCCTCTTCAGTCATATCCTTAGTTAATTTCTTTTCAATATAATTAACTCCAAAATCCATACATTCATGAATTACATCCAGACCTTTATCAGTTAATGTAAGACACTTATATCTAGCATCCTCAGAACTTGGAATCCTCTTTATCATTTCCTTCTCTTCCAATCTCTTAAGTATACCTGTAACTGTGGGATTACTTAAATCTAGTTCTCTCTCAATATCTTTTTGAAAAACATCCTTTGAATGTTCCTGCATCCTAAATATACTCCACATCACTTTTTCTTGAGTTGCAGTTAAATTAAATCTAATCAAATTTTTATTAATAGCCTTTTTGATCCTATTATCAACTAATTTAATAAGAAGACCTATGTCATTTCTTCTCTTGCACTTCTTCATAGTACCCTCCCTAAATACATAGCATACTATGTATATTATAATCTCTATATTATTAAAGTCAATTAGTAATGTTACAACTAAAATGTTAACTATTTTTGAACACTTCCAAACTAAGCCAATGATAACATTTACTAGTGGATAATTTTTTTATTTTTTATCGAAAAATGTAACAAGAAAATCAACGATATAAAAAATCGAATTAATAAAAATTTTTAAACTTTAGGAGGAATTTAAAATGAGAAACAATAAGATAGAAAAAATTTACGAAGTAATTAAGGAAAATGGAAGAACATTAAATCTAGATGAAATCAAATCTATGACAGAAGTTGGAAACGGATATAACTACTCAAACAATAATACTACTTGTGCAGTAGCTGTTCCTTCACACAAAAGTCAAAAAATATATGATGTAGTAACAAATATATCAGGTAAAATTAACCTTCACACAATAAAAGCTATGACTGGTGCAGGTAATGGATATAGACAATAGGATAATTAGCACAATTTATTTGAATGCTAGAAATGGAACGTCAATATTGACGTTCCATTTTTTCTTTGTTCTTATTATTTTTATGAGCTTAACGTACTCGGTATACACTTTCTTATAATTTTTGCTAATTTAGCTTCATCTTCTTTACAGTATGTATCTACCCAATGCTTTAATGTCATTGTAAATCCTGCTTGAAAGTAAATTAAATAATACATAATTTCTTCATCAGATGTTATTCCATTTTGAATACAAATATTTTTTATAACTTCCCATAATCGCTCAAAGCCTTGTTTTAGAGGGAAATCTTTTCTTGTTTGTAGATTGATTTTATAAAAATATTTATGCTTTTTGATATGTCTTAGAAATGGAATAAAAGACTCTTCAGAGAAAACTTGCAATTCACTATATGCTGAATATTGATTTAATAACTCTTTACTAAGCTCCTTTTCCATTTTATCAATCATATCATATATATCTATAAAATGAGCATAAAACGTAGAACGATTTACCTCAGCCTTCTCACATATCTTTTTTACTGTAATTTTTTCAAACTCTGTATTTTTCATAATCTCTAACATAGCAGCTTCCATACGAATCTCTGTGTCATGAAATCTTTTATTATTTTTTGTATTCATAAAACCTCCAATTTTCATTATTCCAACACAAATTGGAATATTGATGGCTGTTACAGTATTTGGTAGTCATTATACTATAAAGTGAAAAAACAAATAAGTGTTGGAATAAAGGGAGGTGTAGATATGTCAAAGCTTACAAATGTGAATAAAAAAATTGAAAATACTGTTGTAACGAAGTACAAGAAAATTGAAAATGCCGTTGTTTCTAAATATCAAAAAATTGAAGATAAGTTTATTGATACTTTCTTGGCAGAAGATGGTGAAACTACATCACAGGCAAAAGATAGAATTAAAGAAAATATAAAAAATATATAAAAATCAAATTTAGAGTAGGAGGATAAATTTATGAAAAAAGAAAATTTTGTTTCACTTATTATAGGTACAGTTGGTTTAGTTCTATTTGCATTAGGAATGTGCATGGCAATGATTACTGAATGGAATACTTTTAATCAAGATATTGTAGTAGGTACAATTGGATTTATTATATTGATTATTATGCTTATTGTTCGTAGAAAAATGGAGGGAAAGCCTGCAATCGAATTAAATAAAAAAGCTATTGGAATAGTGCTATTAGGAATTGTGGGGGCATTGCTATTAGGTGTTGGAATGTGCATGACTATGGTTTGGCAGGGGCTCATGGTTCAGGGAATAATCGTTGGGCTTATAGGAATTATTATACTACTTTGTTTAATCCCAATATGTAAAGGAATAAAGTAATGGAAAATAATATGAAAGCAGCAATTTATATGGGCAAAGGCAATATAGAAATTCAAGATTTACCTTTGGAGAAACCTGGTGATTATGATGTATTAATACAAAATATTTACTCTAGCATTTGTGGTACAGATGTTGCAGTCTATAATCACGGACCAAACACAGGACATCGTATTACAGTTGGAGAAGAATTTGGGCATGAAACTATCTCTCGTATTGTAGCTATTGGAGAAAAAGTTTCTGACTTTAAAGTTGGTGAGCGTGTTTATCCATATCCTAGATATGCTAAAGGTAATACAAAACGTGCAGGTACTATCGGTGGTTTTTCAGAATATATCCTGATTCCTAATGCCAAAAGAAATATTTCTTTATATCCAGTAGATGATACTATTTCTGATAAAATAGCTTGTTTAATTGAGCCATTTACTGTTGGTTGTAGAGCAGCAAGACGAGGTCAGCTAAAACAAGGTCAAAAAGCTGTAGTTTTTGGTTGTGGAACAATAGGACTATCAGCTGCAATAGCCCTTAAATATTTTGGCATTGATAAGGTTATGGTTTGTGATGTATCTGATTTTAGGTTGAAAATTGCTAAGAATATGGGCTTTTACACATGTAATACCCAAAATGAAAATTTTAATGAAACGGCTAAAAAATATTTTGGTGAAGCAAGCTCTCTTAATGGAACTGTAGCTGATATCGACTGTTTTATTGATGCAGCGGGATCAGAAGATATCCTAAATCTTTTTATGGAATATGGAAAAATTGAAAGTAAATTTGTATCAGTAGCTGTTAATAACGCTTTACAAAGCATTGATTTATTGCATTTAACATTTTCACAAAAAAGTATTATCGGTTCTGGCGGATATATGCCTGAAGATGTAAAAGATGTTATGCAGATAATGAAAAGTGGTCAATGGAATATTGAATCAATGATTACCCATGAATTTTCATTAGATAAAATAGAACAAGCAATCCAAACTGCCGGCGACACTAAAAACTCTTTAAATGTAGTTATTAAGTTTTAATTGTATTAATTTAATAATGCAACAAATTCTAATAAATTTTTAAACACAATATTAGATTACAATTCACTCCATATTTAAATAAAACACTATGTTCAAGAATAATGTTGAAAATAAAGTATTTAAAAAGGGCCGATAATTGTTGGTCCTTTTAGTTCATTATTTATTAAATCCACTATACAAATTGGAATTCATACACTACTATTCCTTTAAAATTTGTATGGTGCTTTTTTATATTCAATATCTCCAATAACAAATTTCTTTGGATTCACCCTATTACTTAACTGCCTTGTCTCAATAAATTCTTTTGATACAGATACAAAATATTGCTGATTTTCTTTTTCAATTAAATAATACTCATTTCTGTCTTTAAGCTGATACGCTATATTAAAAATTCCAGGTTGAGTAATAAAGTCCAAGACGTTCTCAATAGGAGTTAACTTCTTTTTACGCATAAGTGGATAAATAAAGTCTGCGTCATTAAATTTCTTTAATACCACTGCATCTTGTTTACATCTACAGCGTCCACTTTTTACAAAGTCATCTAAATTGATTGACTCTTTTATTACTAGCTTATCTATATTACTATCATTATCTAGCAAATAATCAATACTTATATTAAGTAAGGTTGCTATTGCTTTTAGATTTCCTATATCGGGCATACCCTTATCAGATTCCCACTTACTAACTGCTTGTCTAGATACAGATAATTTTTCTGCTAATTGTTCTTGGGACAATCCTCCCCTTTTTCTTGCTTCTTTTAATTTTTCTCCTAAGGTCATAATTCTTACCTCCATATTCTAATTTCTACATAAACTTATTGTAGTAATTTCACAGTAGCCTATGGATCTCAAAAGTACAAGAAACTGTTGTTTTCCTTAATGCAACGTATCGTAGCAAAAGCTTTATATTATAAAAATTGTATAACATAAATCTTTCACCTTATAATTTCCACTTTCTTAATATATCTACAAATTCCTATTTATATACATGCTATCAAATAGCAGCAAACAACAAACACATTTACTACTAATTAAAAAAATTTTTATATTTTTTATAAATAGTCCCTAAAACAAAATTAACCTTTGTATTTAATAATGACAAAGCAATTAAGAGTAAAGTTCAAGTAACCAAATATAAAATTTGAACTTTATGGGAAACTCACTACTCATATACATTCGTAGGAGTAGGTTCAAGTAACCAAATATAAAATTTGGACTTTCACCTAAAAAGGTCCCTAAATAAAATTTGAATCTTGTATTTAATAATGTAACAAGGAAATCAACGATATAAAAAATCGAATTAATAGAAATTTTTAAACTTTAGGAGGAATTTAAAATGAGAAACAATAAGATAGAAAAAATTTATGAAGTGATTAAGACAAACGGAAGAGCATTAAACCTACATGAAATCAAAGCTATGACTGGTGCTGGAAATGGATATGCAGCTCAAAATACAATAAAATCATCAGATATTAATAATAGTTATATTACAGAGAGCTGTAACCACAAAAGCAAAAAGATTAATGAACTATTAAATACTGCTGGTATGAAACTTAATCTTCATCAAATAAAAGCTATGACTGGAGCTGGAAATGGATATATACAATAGGATAGTTAATATAATAAAGAAATCAACGATATAAAAATCGAATTAATAAAAATATTTTTAAACTTTAGGAGGAATTTAAAATGAGAAACAATAAGATAGAAAAAATTTATGAAGTGATTAAGGCAAACGGAAGAGCATTAAACCTACATGAAATCAAATCTATGACTGGGGTTGGAAACGGATATGCAGCTCAAAATACAATAAAATCATCAGATATTAATAATACTTGTATTACAAATAGCTATAATCACAAAAGTAAAAAAATTAATGAACTATTAAATACTGCTGGTATGAAACTTAATCTTCATCAAATAAAAGCTATGACTGGAGCTGGAAATGGGTACATACAATAATAGAAAATGAAAGTACTCTAAGTTAGTAATTTAATAAAGTATATAGTGAAAATTTAAAAAAGCTATAAATACTAAAATGGCTATTGCAATACTGCAATAGCCATAGTAACTTTTCCAAACATCATTTGATTTTTAACTATTAAACATTTTATTTTTGTACTTCACATACAATTTTAAAACTTTTAATTAATTTTATATCTTCATTTTGCTTATTTTTATATGATACCTCATTTATCTCTATATCAATAATTCTAGCACCTAAAGATTCTAATACTTCTTTATCCCACTGTGGTCGTATTTCTCTACTTAATGGTAAATTGTAAGCTATTTTATCAATTGCCTCTGTACTTACTCCCATCATATTTTTATGATCATTTACATGAGTAACACTTTCTCTTTCTTCCATATATCTTTCATCAAACATATAGCAATAATGATTTCCATCAAAAATTATAATTTTCCCACCTGGTTTTAATATTCTAATCCATTCTTTATATGCTTTTTCTGGATTTTCTAAATTCCAAATAAGGTTTCTACTTACTAATAAATCAAAAGTGTTGTCTTCGATATGAGGATTTTGTGCATCACCTTTAATCGTATGTATTTTAACGCCTACTTGCTTTGAGTTTTCCTCTGCCTCTAATAACATATTTTCAGTACAATCAAAGCCATATGATTCACAACCTAGATTTGCTAATAATATTGCTAAAAATCCTGGTCCACATCCCATATCTATGGCTTTACACTTTTCATCTTTATTTATGTACTTTTTTAAAACTTCTTCGTATTCTTCCTTTTCATCACTATTTAAACTTTCTCTATTACTTATTGAATAACCCTCTGCCCTTTTATTCCAATAAGATTTTATATCCTCTAAATAACTCATTTTTTCCTCCGTTTAATTCCCTACTATATTATAATATCAAATCTAAATAACAGAACTAATAAGCTTTTTCGTAAAAACTTCCTTAGGATTAAGAATTATCTCATTTGCAGTACCTTCTTCAATAATTTTTCCTTCATCCATAACCAATATGTAATCACAAAATTGTTGTACTAATGCTATATCATGACAAATAAAAAGTATTGCCATATCTCTATTTTTTTGTATATTCTTTAATAGCTTTATTATGTTAAGTTGAACTGTTACATCTAATGCACTTGTTGCTTCATCACAAATAAGTAATTCTGGATCACTTGCTAACGCCCTTGCTATTGCAGCTCTTTGACATTGTCCTCCACTTACTTCCTTAGGATATCTATCAGCTAATTCATATTGTAATAAGCACTCATCAAAGAGATTTTTTAACTTTTCTTCTTTTTCTACAGAAGTTAAGGTTTTACTCATGGCTTCTTTAATAGATTTTCCTAATTTAATTCTTGGATTAAAAGATTCTGTAGGCATTTGAAATACCATTTGAATCTTTCCTTGTACTTCTTTAAGTCTAACCTTACTATTTTTACTTAATATATTTCCACTTAAACTAATTTCACCTTCATCACAATCAAGTAGCCCTGATATAATTCTGGCTGTTGTACTTTTCCCACATCCACTTTCTCCAACAATTCCAACACATTGCCCCTTATTAACTGTAAAACTAACTTCATTAATTACAGTATTACTTTTGCCACCTTTTGAAAATGTCTTTTTTATAGATGAAACTCTTAGTACTTCTTGCACTACATATCACCTCACTTTAAACTACTTCATTTCTTAATTTAGGCATTGCATTAATTAACTCTTTAGTATATCTTTTTGTTGGATGATTAAATATCTTCTCTGTTGAATCATACTCTATGCATTCTCCATTCTTCATTACTAAAGCATTATCTGAAATCAAAGAAATTACTCCCATATTATGACTTACAATAATTATAGTAGTTCCAAACTTATTTCTTAAATTCATAAGCTCATCAATAACCTTACGCTGAACTGTCACATCTAATGCACTAGTAGGTTCATCTGCTAATAATATTTTAGGATTAGATGCCATCGCCATCATAATTCCAGCTCTTTGATTCATACCGCCTGATAATTCAAAAGGATAGCTATTAAGAAATTTTTTAGGATCTTTAATATTAAGTTCTCTTAATATTTCCTCTCCCCTAATTAATGCTTCTTTTTTCGTAATTTTCATATGAGCTCTCATTGAGTCATACAATTGATTTCCTATTGTTCTAATTGGACAAAAAGAAGACTTACAGTCTTGAAATATCATTCCTATAGCTTGTCCTCTAATTGCCATTAACTCTTTTTTATTTAAATTAGTAATATCTTTTCCTTCATATATTATGCTTCCCTCTACAATACGGCCTCCATCGCCTAAAATACCAATTATAGATTTTATAAGAGTACTTTTTCCACTTCCCGACTCTCCTACTATTCCAAGTATTTCTCCTTCATATACAGACATAGAAATATTATTAACTACAAGTTTATCATCATATTTTATAGATATATTTTTAAGTTGTAGTAAAGGCTTTTTCATATATCCTCCTATCTATTCTACTGAAAGTTCAGCTGTAATCTCATAATAATCTGAAGGATGAGCTTCAAAGCCTGAAATATTTGACTTCATTACAAAGGACATTTTTAAATGAGAAGCAAAAATAAATGAAGCATCATCTAAAATAATTTGTTGCATTCTTGTTGCTAATTTTCCTCTTTCTTCAATATCAAATGTATTACTCATTTCAGCATATAAATTTTCTAATTCTTCATTATAATATTTTCCTCTATTTTTAGTGGAATCTTTTAATGCATGTGTTGTAAAGAAATATGCTGGGTCTCCTGTAGGTGCTGTTACAAATGCACTAGCATAAATATCCCAGTCTCCACTTTTTAAAACATCTGAATGATTTGCTGTAGAGTTAACTTTCACATCAATTCCTATTTCTTTTAATGTTGACTGAACAGACTCTGCAAGAAGAGGTAACTCTTGTCTACCTGGATATGTTAACCATCTTATGGTTAAATTTTCTCCATTTTTATCTACATATCCATCACCATTTGTATCTTCCCAGCCTGATTTCTTTAATAATTCCTTTGCTGTATCAAGATTATATTCAGATGCCGTTACAGTCTTATCACCAAATGCAAAGTTTTCTGGAAATGGTCCTACTGCTGGAGTTCCATTGCCATTTAACAATACACTTGTAAAACCTTCTTTATCTATGGCAGATGCTATTGCCTTTCTAACATTTATATCTTGTAAGTTTTCATTATCATAATTCATAGCTGCAAAAAATGTACGAGATGTATCTGTAGAGCTTATCTTAAAATCATCATTATTTTCGAATAATTGTAAACTTGCATATGGAAGCCCTTGCGTTGCATCTATTTCTCCACTTTGAAGTGCCATAGTAAGAGTGTCTCCATCTGTAATTCTCTTAACTATTACACGGTCAGTCTTCACTTCTCCATTCCAATAATTATCATTTTTAACTAACTCTATTTCTGAATCTGATATTTTTTCAGCTATAAATGGTCCTGTTCCTGCTACGTTTCTATCTTCAGTAACACCATACTCCATATCAATTATTGCTCCATATGGGTCACTTAAATAATTTAATAAATCTACAACCTTCTTATTACAAGTTATTGTTATACTTTGTCCATCTGCTTCTATCTTATTTATATCTAAATCACCAGGAGCTCTATCATGGACATTAATAAGGTCTTCTAAGCACTCTTTAACAGCTTCCCCATCCATTTTTCTTCCACTACTGAAATAAACATCATCCCGTAAAGAAATTTTCATAGTATTATCATCAATTTGTTCATAACCAGTTGCTAACCATGGTTCTAACTCCATATTCTCATTAAACTTAAATAAAGTTTCCCCAACGCCATAACGCACTGCTGACCACCCTGAATAATTATCATGTGGATTTAAGCCTGCATTACCCATCTCTGGACCATATGCTGTTGTTCCATAAGTAAATACTTTTTCATTTGAACTTGTTATAGTATTATTTCCTTCTACTTTATCACTAGCATCTTTTTCCGTACTGCTTCCACATCCAGTTAATATTGATGTAAATATACATCCTACCATTAATAAACTTATTAACTTATTTTTTCTCCTGTTCACTTTCCCTACTCCTCATGAATTATTTAGTATCAAAATAATCTCTAATTGTATCTCCTAATAAATTAAAACACATTATAGTTATAAAAATAGCTATTCCAGGTGCTAAAATCATCCATGGTGAAGTTTGAATCATACTTCTTCCATCATTCATCATACTTCCCCATTCTGCTGCTGGAGCTATAGCTCCTAACCCTAAAAAAGAAAGCCCTGCAAGCTCCATCATCATTGTTCCTATATCTACCGCCGACATTACAATTATTGTCCCTATAGCATTAGGTAATATATGCTTAATTATTATTTTGCCATTACTCAATCCATTAAGCCTTGCTGCATCAACAAATGGCTGGTTTTTTAGAGTCATTGCCTGAGTTCTAGCTATTCTTGCATACTTTGGCCAACTAATTACAGCTAATGCAATTACAGCATTTTGCATTCCTCCGCCTAAAACAGCTGCTACTGCAATAGCAAATACCATACCTGGAAACGCTAAAAACATATCTGCTATTCTCATAAGTATAATGTCTCTAGCTCCTCCATATACACCACAATATAATCCAACTACTGTTCCTACTATCGTAATTATTAATATCAATGCTAGAGTAGAAAAAATACTACTTCTTCCACCTACTAATACTCTTGAAAATACATCTCTTCCATATCTATCTGTACCAAAAACATGTGCTAAAGACGGTGCTTTAAGTGCTTCACTTAAATTTTGAGCATAAGGATCATATGGAGCAATGTGTTCTGACATTAATGCTATTAAACATATAATCGCACATATACTAGCAAAGATAATTAATTTTATCTTTGTTTTTTTCTTTTTACTCATAACCATTACTCCCTATTCCTTTCCTAATCTTATACGCGGATCTAAATAATGATGTACTATATCAGATATAAGATTTATAGCTACATATATAAATGCCATCCAAATTACATATGCCTGTATCATAGGGTAATCATACATATTAATTGAATCAACTGCTAATTTTCCTACTCCGTCCCACATAAAAATAGTTTCAACTATAGCTGTTCCACCAAGTAGAGATGCAATTGATAGCGTTAATAGTGTAATAATAGTCATTAATGAACATCTAAGTACACTTTTAAGTAAAACACTTTTTACTCCTATTCCCCTCGCATAAGCAGCTTTAACATAATCTTTATTTAATTCCTCTAATACTACAGCTCTTACTTGTCTAATATATTTACATATCATTGCCACAGAAAGTGTAAGTGTTGGCATAATTAAGCTCTTCAAATTAGTACCACTTGATGAACCTATAATAGGTAACCACTTTAATTTTACAGAAAATAAAAGAATTAATAGTAATGCTAAAAAGAATCCCGGCAGTGAATTACCTATAAAACTTAAAAATCTTATAATATAATCAATAAACCTATTTTGAAAAACAGCTGCAATAATACCTAAAGGAATTGCTATTAAAATAGTTAATAGTATAGATGAAGCCATTAAAAGAAATGTATTTGGCAACTTTGATATTATTGTGCTAAATACTGACTTTCCAGAAACATAAGATTCACCCATGTCCCCTTTAAATATTCCTAGCATCCAATTTCCATACTGAACTAAAAAAGGTTTGTCCAATCCCAACTCACTTCTCATATCATCTTCTACCTGCTGCGAAACTACTCCCCCAGTATTCTCTAGTAGTTTATCTACTGTATCTACATTTGTAGTATTCATCATTGCAAAGGTAATGAATGTTATTCCAAATAAAATCGGTATAAGCTGAAGAAACCTTTTGCATATGTACTTTATCACAAGCTTTCTCCCTTCTTAGTTTTATTTATCTTTAAAGAAAATAATATAATTTAATAATAACTAAATTAATTACTTAATAGTTTTAACTAAAAACATTGGAGTAGATGCATAATTAGCTTTTTCCTCTTCAGACCATAAGCTTTTCCAAATATCTAAATCTACATTAACCGATGTTACTCCAAGCTTATTTAAGGTTAAAATATCCCATTGTGGACGTATTATTCTACTTAACGGAACCTTTTTAGCTATTTCCTCCATAGACTCGATATCAGTACAAGTATAATGATCTTCTAAATTGCTATTAGCAACTCTATTTCTATCTTCCTCATATTCTTTTCTCTTCTCATCATCAAATAAATGATGATACCAATTAGCATCAAAATTTAATAGAATTCCATTCTTCTTCAATACTCGTATCCATTCTTTATATGCCATATCAGGCTTTTCTAAATTCCATGTTAAATTTCTAGAAATTACAACATCAAAACTTTCATCATCAAACTTTAGGTTTTGCGCATCCATCTTTATAAAAGTTATTTTATCTGCAATATCTCCACAATTCTCTTTTGCTTTTTCAATCATTTTGCTAGTATAATCAACTGCAGTAACTTTATATCCTGCCCTTGCCAAAATTATTGAAAAAAAGCCAGGTCCACACCCAATATCTAAAACTTTTATATTCTCTTTAGGCTTATTAGATAGCTCATTTAAATTTTTCTCAATTTCATCTAGCCATTTATCCTTTTGTACTGTAGCTAACTCGCCTTTATTAACACTAGAATATCCATCAGCTCTATTTGTCCAGTATTTTTCTATATCGTTTAATAAATTTGACATTTTCCACCTCTTAAAACATTATTCTTCAATAAAGTATATCAACAGAAGTTTTGCTTAACAATCCTCCCCCTGGGGTTATTATTTTTTCAAATTCGAAATTTTGAATAATATAATGGCTTTGTTTTAATAGACTGTATAAATTTGATTAACCTCCATAAATTAAGGAATATCTATGCTGCTGATATGTTATGATAACTAAAAAGTTGTACACGAAAACATCTATTTATTTTCATGTACAACCTTTTTTAGTAATATTCTAAAGTTTTTTTCTCATAAGAACCCAATCATTGCAAGACGTATACCCTCTTCTGTTATAAAATCCTTCTGTTGTTTCCTCTTTAGATGTTAACAGCCAAACTTCTGATACTCCTCTAGATTTTAGACGTTCTTGAAATTCATTTAAAATAAAGGTTCCTACACCTTTCCCCCTAACGGTATTACTAGTACAAAATTCTTTTATATAAAATTCTAAACCTCTGAAAGAATATTCTTCATTTCCAAGTATCATACCTACAGGAGAATCTCCTTCATAAGCAATAAGGCCAAAAAAGCCTTCACAATTAATCATTTGTTTTAATCTTTTATTTGATATTTCCTTTGTCCATGGTTCATTCCATGGCTCAGAACTAAATGTTTCTGTATAAATATTAGAAATGATATCTATATCAGACAATGTAATTTCTTTGAATTTCATTAAAATCTCCTTTTTCTTTACTCATAATAAATTAACATTTTATCATTATATTCTTTTGCAATATTTTTTACAATTTAAAAATAAGTTAGGCATATTTTTTGTATACCTAACTTATTTATTGTGTTTTGCTCAGTTAAGATTTTCCTAACTTTAACTATTATTTATTTTTTAATTTTTTAAACTTTTCAAGTGCTTCTATTACTTCTTCTTGTCTTTCTTTAGCAAGCTCATAGTTTTCCCCTAAAGAATATGCACTTGGTGCTTGAGGAAGACCTGCAAGTAATGTACTTTGGTCATAATCTAAATCTATAGGTTCTACCCCAAAATAGTTATTACTAGCTTCCTTTATTCCATAATTATTATCTCCGTAATAAATTATATTTACATAAAGCTCTAATATGTCATCTTTACTATAATTTTTCTCTAAATCGAATGCTACAAACATCTCAGCTATCTTTTTTATAAAATTCTGATCATTATCAAAGTATAGGTTCTTTGCAACCTGCTGAGTTATGGTACTTCCACCTTGAAGCACTTCTTTTTCCCTAAGATTTACTAAAATAGCTCTTAATAATGACTTAAGCTCAATAGCTCCATGATCATAAAATCTCATATCCTCTATTGCTACTATAGCATCTCTAAATGTTTCACTAATATCATCAATCTCAACATAAGTATCAGAGCTTCTTATCTCATTAATCTTGTCACTTAAACTAATAGTATCTATGGCTTCCTTATACTTGGTATGTCCTGAAGCTGCAATCATAGCAACGGATATAATAGCTATCGACAATATTAGTCCAATTAGTCCAATAAAAAACTTCTTCATATAATCCCCCCAATTAATCAATATAATTTCACATATATTTTATCATATTTCTAATAATATGTGAAAATATAACAATTATTTTATATTAAAGTTATTACTAATACTTTAATATATTGTATATTAAGAAGCTCATTATTTTAATTGCATTGATATATTTTAATAGATATTTCAGCTATAAGTTCACAGGATTTTTCTCCATCATCAATTAACCTTCTTTCATCTTCTATTGCTCCATCTTCAAGAACTTCTGATAATGCTCCTATATCCTTAGTTAGAACCACCAATATATATGGATTTTCGTCATATATAATACCTGCATCATGATAATATCGATAATAGTTCCCAAATTTATGGGCTACTTTATCATTTTCAATATACTTGTCTAATCTATCATGACAGCATGTCTTTTTTAGCAAGTCTAATATTAAAGAATATTTCTCATCTGAATAAAGCTTCCGATAAATTTCAACCTGCTCTTTTGCTGTTGTAATATTTCCCACTGTTATATCTTCACCACTTAATTTTGATATATAATAATTTAAATCATAGCCACATATCCTGTTCAACATATTATTGGCAATATTATCTGAGTAAAGTAGTGATAATTCTAAAGCTTCTTTTACAGTCACACTTCCTATGTTTTCTTTTAATTTAAGTATTCCTGTGCCTTCTTCATAATCCTCTTCACTATATTCTATTATTGTATCCAAAGATAACTCACCATTACTTACTTTATCTAACACCTCCATTGCCTGAGGAACCTTACTTAAACTAGCTGCTCTAAATACCTTGTCTTCATTTAAATAATATTCTTTTTTTCCATCTAATCTATAATAATATACAGCTACATTTTCACTATAATTATCTATACACTCCTCTACTGCTCTCTTAATATCAGGACTACTCTCTACCTGTCCCCTGTTCATAAATAATGACATAGAAAAAAATAATGGAAATAATAATGCATTATATAACATACTAAACACTCACCTTTTGCTATATCTATCATTATAATTCCCATTAATACTATTTTTTATAAAATATCTTTTAGTGTATATTTTGAAAATTCATCAATAAATCGATTAAGTGCACCTGCTGATATGCCTTTAAGCTTACAGCCAGGAGCCATAAATGGACAACTATCTGGCTTATTGAAACATTCAATTAGATTAAGATTATCCTCTGTTAACTTAAGAACATCTCCTAAATTTATCTCTTCAGGCTCTAGTCCCAGCTTAAGTCCACCAGTTCTTCCCTTTATAGATATTATAAAATCTGTTTTTGCAAGCTTATGAACTACTTTTTTTATATGATGCTCTGATGCATTTAACTCTACTGCCAGCTCTTCTACAGTAGAAAGTTTATCTCTATTATTTGCTAAATATATTAATACTCTAAAAGCATAATCTGTAAATTTTGATAGTTGCATTATTATCGCCTCTTTTTCTATTACTGTTATTTCATATTATATCATAGTTTTATTTACAGTTATAACATAAGTTAATATCTGTATTATTTCAAATTAGCAAATCATATGTAAAGACTGGAATAATTAATTAAATTCCTGTAAATGTGCCTTTAGTTTTGAAACTACTGAAAAATCCCCTACTAGCTTCAAGAAATATCTTATGATTTAATTTCATCTAATGCAAACTTCATAATCTAAATGCATAGAGTAAAAAAGGACACAATACCGTGTCCTTTTAATTTTGCATTATAATAAATTATTAAATTTAATTATCCTTCTCAACAAAGCCCATCAGTTCTTCATTAAATTTATCTTTCTCATCATAAAATAGTCCATGTCCACTTTTCTTAAACTTTACTAGTTTAGAGTTCTTAATAAGTTTATTTTGCACCTCTCCAAGTGGAGGTAAAATTACTTTATCGTGGATTCCATGCATGATTAGTGTAGGAACATTTATTTCTTTCATATCTTCAAAAAGACACTCATTAATCCATGTACGAGCAACTGCTGCTGTAGCCCATCCTGCTGCTTGGAAACCTAATTGTAAAAACCATTCTGAAAACGGTCTGCTTACCTTCCTATAGAAAAAACTTTTCCCAAAGTCTTCTAACATCTTAGGCCTATCCATATAAGTTCCCATTATTATATTATCAACCGCTGATTTATCTAACCCATAAGGAAAGTCAGGTCGTTTTATAAGACTAGGTGCTGCAGCTGCACATAATACAAGTTTTGATACTCCACAGCCATTATGTCTTGCCATATATCTTATCGCAATAGCTCCCCCAGTAGAATGTCCCACTAATGTGAAATCTTTCAACTTAAGCTGATCAACAACGGATTTTACATCATCAGCCAATGTATTATAATCATACCCATATGATGGTTTATCAGATTTTCCAAATCCCCTTTGGTCTAACCCTATACATCTATATCCCTTTTGTGAAAAGTAATCAAATTGATATTCAAATAAGTTATGGTTTCCTGGCCATCCATGTAGAAATACTATAACGTCCTTACATTCTATATTAATGTCCTCTACATAAATTTTTGTATTGCCACTAACTCCAACATAATATCCCACTTTATATTTCTCCATTAATAAAAATTTTCACTACTATACTATTACTATGCTGATATATTTGTGATTCCACGGGTCTAAGGATTTCACCATATATATAACTACAATAAAAAATAGAGCCGAAGCTCTACTTTTTATATTATCTAACTATCTCTAATGTATATAATATTTTTTAATATACTAAAGTTTATATGAAATTTATATATTGTATCTTAAATAATTCTTTTACTATATAGCTTTTTTTATTTTTTCATTCTTTATCTTATTACGCTTTCTATACATCACTCTTTTTTTGTGGTTCCATAGTATACGTTGAAAAATTATTTTTACTCTTTCTTTCATAGCTACATCTCCCTTTTACCACCCATTTAAACGTTAACAAGAGATAAATATATTCTCAAGATTATTTTTATTTATCCCTTAGTAACTTTTAATATCTATATATAATTATTATACCCTTTACTGTAAAATTTTACCACTTTTTATTGATTTTTTTTCTATATTTTTATTAATTATTCGTTAATATAAAAGTTAACATAGACTATTCCTATGCTGACTTTTATAAATATTATTTAACTTTTAAATCAATCTAGAATCTTCTTTAAGTCTCTTCCATTAATTTTTGTATAAATATTTAATTTTAATCTAATTGCAAATAAAATCTCGAATTTAATTCATATATAGTTATTTTTCAACTTTATAATCGCTTTACATTTAAAATTTATAAATATATCTTATATACGTTATTTTTGATTATTTGCTTTTTAATCCCAAGTAGTATAGTATACAGTTAAGTAAATCTTTAAAGTTCTAATTTCTTAAATGAACTTAAGTAAAAAATAAATAAAAAGGGAGTGTTATTATGGCAGTACATTTAATTACATATTTTATGCAACAAAGAACACATGCTCATAGTGAAAGTTGTGGATGTGGAGATGAGCATCACCACGAGCATAATGATAACTGTGGATGTGGAGAAGATCATCATCACGAACATAGTGATAGCTGTGGTTGTGGAGAAGACCACGAACACGGTGAAGATTGTGGATGCGGAGGGGATCCAGATTATGATTTAGTTTGTACAATAGAAACACTAGGAAAATGGGCACAATTTACCCCTACCGGTTTCTTAGTAGTATCTGATTTAAATTCTGATGAAATATTAGAAAAACTTAGACCAACTGTAGATACTAGAGATATAATATTTGTAACAAAGGTAGATCCTCAAGACGTAGCTTGCACAATTCCACAATGTAAAGACTGGATAGTTAGCGTTACTGCATAACTAATAAAAACTTAATTTTAAAAAAATGTGCCTTCGGCAGAGTGTCATAACTCTATTCCGAAGGCAATTGTCTTATATTATCAAATTCATCTAGTAGTTTCTCAACTAATCTTATCTCTACTAGTTATGCCTCTAAAATCATGGAAATTAACTAAACATTTTCACTCCAATATTTTGTAGCTTCTTCCTCCAACTTCTTTAACCTTGTGTAATAATCCGGGAACTCCTTCAAATGCGCTAAAGCTATTTTTCCTGTAAGTATTGGATCATTTTTAGTTACATTACATTCGGGACACTTTGTTCCATGTTCAAGTTCAACATTAACCCCAGCCGTAAACTCGTCTAAATCAAACTTTTCTTTAGCGAAATCAATTTTCAAGGCTCTAGCTATAAGTAATGCATCCTCCTTAGTAAATGATGGTTGATTCTTAGATTCTCTTTCATGCTTTAAGGTATATGATATCTTTTTTCTAATCTTTTTTACTTCAGACTTAGTTTTACTCATTTTAAATCCTAATTAAAATTTATTGTCATTACATCATATTCTTATAAAATACTATTGATACATTTATTCCTATAATAAATAAATCCCCTTATTTAAATCTCTATCTTATCGCTACTTAACTCCTCTTTTATTGGTACTAAACAATATGTTCTTAACATGAACATTATCTCACTATAATTTTTACAATTTGCATAAATTGTTTTATTCCCATTTTCTCTCATAATCGTATTATGCTATTTATACCTCTATAGCACTGTTTTCTGAGTATGACTTAATATTATTTCTGTTTCTATAATATCCCCATTTAACAGCTATAATCATAATAACTAATAAAATTAAAATTGCTCCCCCACATATCATAAATAATTCCTCTGGAAGAGCAATTATAATTGGGTCTATCCTTGGATCAAAAATCCAATAGTCATTTCTAAAAAATAACTTGTGAAACATTGTAAATGCCCACGAAAAATCTATAAAATAAAGAACTACTATTCCTATAAAGAATATTATTAATAGGTTTGCACTATTATTAAAATTTCTTAGTAATCCTCTAATATTTATCGAACCCTTTTTATATTTATTAAAAATGAACCATCCAGCTAATGCCATTATAAAAACAGCAATAATTACCATCAAGGCTATAAATATCTTCTTAACCTCGTAAAAATGAACTTCTCCATAAGTACTCATAACAAAATTATCAAATTCAAGCTTGTCTATAAATGGGTTTTGAAGATAATTAATCAATCCTCCATATTCCATCATCAAAGCTTGTTCACTTAATCCTGTTATAGTTGTTAAATCATACTTTTTAACTACTAACTTATATATCCATGTAGAATTTATAATTGTTACTGCAGCTATACATATAGCTGCAATACTTGAATATATTATCCAAGCACATTTTGCTAAGTTTTTTATAATACTTTTTTCTTTCTTAATTATATTAACATTTGATTTTCCCATACGCTCTCCTTATACTTCTTTCATTTGTTAACATAATTATATCACACTTACTACCTTATTCTATTTATTCTTTCGATGATAACATTTACATTTGATTTAACTATAATCCTTTAATATCCCGGATATTTCATCCACCAATCTCCCTCATCAGAATAGCCTGTTAATAAATCATCTGCAACTTTAGTTATTACATCATATAACTCTAACTTACTAGTCCATTTTCTAGGAATTTTATTTAAACCTAGATGTGCACCTAAAATATTTCCTGTCATAGCTCCTGTACTGTCGCTATCTCCACTATGATTAACCGCAGCTATTATTGCTCCTTCAAAATCATCCTTATATCTCAACGCGCAAAAAACTGCTATAGCAAGTGCTTCTTCCGCAATCCATCCTTGTCCTATTTCTTTTATACATATCTCATTACTCTTTTTACTTATAGATAAATTAATAGCCTTTTTTAATATATCTATAACATCTTCACTATTATAATATTTAGAAAGTTCAATTAAAGCATCTTCCACAGAGTGAACTATATCCATTCCAGATATTATACTAGAAATAATATAGGCAAAAGCTCCTGCTGATAGATGTCCTGTAATATGACCATGTGTTATAGCGGCACATTCCATGCCTTTATTAAAAGCAAAGTTAGGTCTATAAAATAGTCCCACTGGAGCTACTCTCATCACACATCCACACCCTTTGCTATCATTCACAGGATTATCAATAGTTCCTAACTCTCTATTTCTTAACGATGTCAAACAAGTCATTCCTGGCGCTCTTTTTACATATAATTCTTTTTGCTTAATTAAATACCCATCATATATATTTAAATCATCATCTGCTGGATCACCTTGTGTATATAGCCATCTTAAATAAGCATTATATATACATTTATTACTATCGCTTACTCCCTTGTTATATCCTCTAGTCTCTCCTCTTAATAATCCTTCTGCAGTGAATAACGTCATTTGTGTATCGTCTGTTATTTCTGCTCTTCCTCGTCTCCCTATAATAATGTTATTTATTCCATTTTTTCCATACTTACTTTTTATTTCTTCCAAGGACATAAATTCAACTGGCCAGCCTAAAGCATCGCCTATAGCCCCTCCAACTAAACATCCTCTATAATATACCTTAGTTTTTCGCATTAGATTTTCCTCCTTATTAATTAAGAGTTTTTAATATGTATAATTTAAATTTGCTTTTTCACAAGAGAAATATTTAGCTTTGAATGAGATGAAAATACTTTCTATAACCAGATAAGTATTTCTTATATCAGTAAATATTTCTCTTGCTATAAGCACTAACTAATCTTTTCAAAAAACCTTTTTATATATGGATATGGTACAAACTCTCCATTTGCTATCATTTTAAAAATTTCTTTTTTGGTAGCCCATCTAATTTCGCTAACTTCTTCAACTTGAAGTACACATTCATTCAAATTTATATCTTGTTGAACTAACCAAATATCACAAAAATTATCACCTCTCTCTAGAGTGAACATAACTTTAGCACAATCCATATTAGGTTCTATCCCAAGCTCTTCATTAACTTCTCTTATGCATGTTCCGTAACTATCTTCACCTACTATTGCTGCTCCGCTAGTTAAAGACCACTTATTAGGATTATATAAGACTGTACTAGCTCTTTTTTGAATCAAAAACTGTTCTTTACTATTCATAATCCATACATGTACTGCTAAATAATATTCTCCTGGGGTAAGCTTATCTCCTTTTAGTACGGTTTTTCCTAACTTTCTTCTATCTTTGTTATAAACATCCGCATATTCCATTAACAAGCCCCCTTTTTAGTATTATTATTCAGTATAGTTCCAAATATTTCCTATTATTAAATTAAAAAACTTAATTTAATATATTAATTATCTCTTCACTACAAAGGTTTTTTATTAATAAAATAAATATGCCTTTAGCATAGATAATTTGCTCCATGCTAAAGGCATATTTTTATATAAAATATTATTTGCTAATAGTCTTTTCTCCATCACATTCCCAATGTAGTTGATATTTACACTTTTCACAAGTTATTATTCCTTCTGACTTAACTCCAGCTCCCTCAGTTACTATTTCATTACATTTTGGGCATATAACCTTATCCATAAATACTTCTCCTTATATATAACATTTTTTTCTTCAGTTTAATTATTGTCCACTTTTACTTAATTCTATACAAAGTATCTATAAATAATGCTTAAACTAAAAAAAGTTAGAGCTTTTTTTATATAAATCTCTAACCCTTTTCTTTCCCTTAACTATATATTCATTATATCTTCAATAGCTTTATTTATATTTTTCTTGTATATTCCTCCATGATAACAGATAGCTTCTCTTATATCATAATTATGTAATTTCCTTAAAGAGCTATAATATTCTTCATCATTAAAGTTTAAATCACTATCCGTAGTTCTTATATTCCCATCCTTAATTATAAATGCATCTCCAGCAATTAATACTTTTTCCTCCTCTATATATAAGCTTAAATGACCTGGTGTATGGCCTGGTGTATAAATAACACTCACCTCATTAAATCCTGGAATCAAATCGCCATCATTTAAAATCTCATCTATCTCAACTTTATTACAAGAATAAAAATTTTTCATTTTTTCATATAAAACTTTAGCTTCATTGGGTAAATAGTTAAGATTTCTTTCTAAATTTGCTACTTTAGTAGGCATTTTAGTTCCATTTATATATCTAGCTTCATTTTCAGATGCAAATACCTTTACATTTGGTAACTCCTTTAAAATATCCTTAACACATCCTACATGATCTATATCTTGATGAGTTATAACTACTGCTGATAAATCTTGAAAGCAAAGCCCTTCCTCTTCAATAGCTTTTTTTATATCATCAATCTGTCCTGGATTTCCAGTATCTATTAAAAGTAATCTATTCTCCTTAGCTATTAATGCTGGATATATATATTCATTAGGATTCATTGTAGCTTTTAATTTTAGTACATAAATATTATCATTTAATTTCATTTTTTTCCTCCAAAACTCCTTTAAAATTAAATACTATAAAAGAAGTAAATAAAATTATTTATACTAAATATTATTAGAATATTTTTTGACTTTAATACTAAAATAATGTACCTAATATTTTCACTCTATCCCTGATTTATTGTTTCATTAAATATTTAAGAATATTGTACTATTTGATTCTAATCAACTTTCCCTTTAAATCTATAATGTCCTGTTATTGGTTGCCAAATTGTGTATTTTACAAGCATATTTTCTTCTCTAACTGGTTGTCCTCCATTATGAATTATGTATGGTACCCCATCTTTGTTTCTCTTATCAGAAATTATAGCTATATGAACATATTGTTCTCCAAAAATAACTATATCTCCTGGTTGCCATTCCTCTATGTCATAAGGATCTAAAGTTAAAGCTTCTGCATACCTATCAAAAAACACCTTTAAGTTAGGTACTCTTCTAAAATCTATATTCTTGTCAGGTGTAACTTCAACTCTTGGATACAAGTCAACATTCTCTTCAATATCTTTATCTACCATATCTTTTAAAGAATAACCTGCATTTCTAAATGCTCTCCATATAACATCAGTACATACACCTTCTTCATTAGGTGGATATCCTCCATCATAATAAGCACTATGATATTTAGGCTTATTTTTAGCATCAATTCTAGCACCAATAACTATATCTGTATAATCATCTATTCCATTTCCGTTATAATCAGTATCACTTAATATAGTTTCTATATCAAAATCATCCGCTGTATAACTTTGTTGTGGTAATAAATTAAAAAAATCTAATGCAACTACTATCCCGACAAGTATGATAAATACAATTATAATTATAAAATATTTTATAATACTTTTTATCTTTAAATTAAATCCCATATTCTCCACCTCCATTTACTATAATTATCCTTATTTACTATTATATATTAAAATAACCGCTTTTAACGTTACAGAATTATTACAATTTATTTGTTAACAAATTTCTTTGTTTTTGAGTATATTTTATTAATAAAAAGTATTTTATTTAATTATGGATTTATAGTTTCATGTATCTCCATCTATTATGTTTTTAATGTTCCTTTTGCTGTTTGTAAGTGAAATTTTACTATGTTATAATAAGTTAATTTATTTTTGAGGGGGAATATTATTAAATGGACGGTAGCCCGAGTGGGAACTTTATTCTTATTTTTATCTTAGTTATGGTTAATGCATTTTTCGCATCTGCTGAAATGGCAATCGTATCTATCAACAAAACCAAAATAACTTTATTAGCTGAAGATGGCGATAAAAAAGCCAAGCTTTTATTGGGTTTATTAAAAGAACCTAGTAATTTTTTAGCTACAATTCAAGTTGGTATTACTTTTGCAGGTTTCTTCGCATCTGCATCTGCTGCAACTTCAATATCATCTGGACTTGCTTATTTTTTATCTAGTCTAGGTGTGCCTTATAGCTCAAATATAGCAGTATTATTAATTACTCTATTGATTTCTTATATAACATTAGTTCTCGGTGAATTGTTACCTAAACGAATAGCTCTGCAAAATGCTGAAAAAGTTGCTATGTTTACGGTAAAACCTATTATCTTTATTTCAAAGCTTACGAAACCATTCGTATGGTTCTTATCTGCATCAACTAATTTACTTTTAAAAATTTTAGGTATTAAAACTGATGGCATTGAAGAAAATGTATCAAGAGAAGAAATCAAGAGTTTAATTGAGCTTGGCGAGGAGCAAGGGGCTTTAAATGAAACTGAAAGAAATATGATTGATGGAATAATTCAATTTGATGATATATTAGCAAAAGAAGTTATGACACCAAGAACAGAAACATTCTGTCTTGAAGTTAAGTCAAGTATTAAAGATAATATAAATACTATTTTAGAAGAAAGCTACTCTAGAATTCCTATATATGACGATGATATTGACAATATAGTTGGTATATTATATATGAAAGATATCTTTTCTAATGTAGTTAATAAGGGAATTGAAAATTTATCTATAGAATCTATAATGAGAAAACCTTATATGGTGCCTGAAACAAAAAATATAGATGATTTGCTTAAAGAATTAAAATCAACAAAAAATCATATGGCTATATTAATTGATGAATATGGTGGTTTTTCTGGAATTGTTACTTTAGAAGACTTAATAGAAGAAGTTATAGGTGAAATTTCAGACGAATATGATGATAACTCTTCAAAAATTAAGAAGCTTGATGATAAAAATTATATAGTTGACGGACTTGTTACCATATCTGATGTAAATAAATATTTATCTCTTAATTTAGAATCTGAAATTATAGACACAGTTGGTGGACTAGTTCTTGAGAATCTAGGTGTAATTCCTAATGGTTATATAAATAAAGAAATAACCATAAACTCTATAATATTTAAAATTTTATCCCTAGATAATAAGAGAATTGATAAAGTTCAAATTACAATTGCATAAAAAATTAGAAGTTGTCTTTTTCTGACAACTTCTTTTTAATATCTTTCTTATATAATACTATTCTTAAACATTTGCAGTAAAATTATTATTAATAATAAAAATTTAAAAACCACAAAGCTTTAAACGATTTATATCGCTAAACCTTCGTGGTTAAGACATTTACCTACTTCTATTAACTTTCTATCTTGCAAGCATTATGCTTACATATTAATTTTAAACCTGATATTACCATATGTCAATACTAATCTTCTTTAATTTTTAATCAATAAAGTTAACTAAATCATTTGTAGCATAGAAAGACTTATTACAGCACTTCCACAAAGTAATATAATATCACTTAAATGATATCTCTTATGAACAAAATAAAGCATTGCTATAGCTAAAATCATAAGAGGTAATGCTGTAAATCCTGCTATTCCTAATCCTGCAGTTACCTTCATACCTTCTATCATCATGCTTAACGATGTTGATATAAGCATTCCACATACTACAGGTAATATAAATTGTTTTACCATAATTAATGCCCTTGAATCTTTTAATGCATCATAACCAAGTAACACTACTATTGCTACTATGCAGCAAGCTCCTACAGCTACTGACATTGCAAATATTGCTAAAAGCCATCCATATAATACTCCACTTAAGCTTCCACCTAAAATAAAACCTACACCTGCTGCTATCTTAACTAATATTGGTCCTGGAAGTGCATTTGCTATGGCTACAATCTTATTATAAAAATCTCCTGCATTCACCATTCCACTTTGTACAAAGATTCCATCTGCTACTGAAACGTAAGCTTCACCACCACCAAAAGATGTAACTGTTGATATAGCAACATCTCCTGCAAAAGTTCCCATATTACCACCTTCTGGAGCTAAAATCATCAATAAAATAAATAATACAACTGGTATTGCTATAAATAACCCAATTGAAATATATGCTTGTTTGCTTATTTTAAACCTTGACTTTTCTTTTTTTAGTCTTTTCTTATTATCTCTTACTATGGCATAACAAGCTAAAATAGCAATAGCTACCATAAGTATCTTTGATATTATTCCACCACTAGTAACAAGTTCATTTTTCCCATTTATAAAGGCAAAAATTAAAGAAATGCTAGTTCCAATTATCATCGATTCTTTAGTTCTTATTAACCCTATAAAAAGTATCATAAAAAATGATATTATCATCAAATTTATAGTTGATATATCAAATACTATAAAACTTAATACACCTAAATCTCGTTCTAAAAATGATGAGATTAAATGTCTTATCTCTTTCCCACCAGTTAAAGCAAATGCTACTATGCAAATCATTATATAGTACTTCTTTATACCTTCTTTTTCACCTGATTCAATTACTTTTAATATGTAACTTAGAAGTAAGTTAATTATAAATACAGATATTCCAACTGATGCAAATTCTATATAATGAGCAATCTTTTCACCTGCAATTGAAAAAAGTGTTAGAAGTACTAAAGTTAATATTACTCCTGGAAGTGTAACTGCATATGCTCCTAATATACTTCCTAGTCCCCCACCTCTTTCATATCCAGCAACTGCACCAAGCTTTACTGGAAGTGCTCCTGGCGTGATATTAGCTATTACTGTATGTTTTAAATAATCATCTTCATTAAACCATTCCTTATCTTCAACTATCTCTTTTTCAACTATCGGTATTAAAGCACTTCCACCACCAAAACCAATTACACCAATCTTAAAAAAAGATGTAAAAATACTTATTAACCTCTTTAACATTTTATCCCTCCTCTCTTCTACTAATAAATTCTCAATTCAAACTCATCCAATTATATTTTAATATATTTACTATTTTTAAAATTGCATAATATTAGGTTTTATTGTTAATATATTAGGAAATTACAGAATAAAAGTGCGAATCACTTTGGTGAAAAGTTTGACTTCGTCAAAAGTGAAAAGTATAATTTTTTTCATACTTTTTCTATAATCACAGATAATGACGAATAATAAAAAAACAGATTAGCTTTTCTACATCAGCTAATCTGTCTCTATATTATCTATCATATTATTTTTCTTATGGAGCTTCCCCTTCAGGTGACATTTGATTATTATCAAAATTGTCACTATTGCCTAAATCTTCTCCTTGATTACTTCCATCATCAGTTATTGTTCCATCTCCTGTATTACTTTCATTAACTGGAGGTACAATATCTTCAGAAGGTTCTTCAGGATGTATTACCTCTTCTTCAATAGGTTCATATATCTCTGGTGTATAATAATCTTCCTCATAGTAATATTCTTCGTAATAATAACTTTCATCATAACTACTTCCAAATCCATCATATTCAAAATAAATACTTGGATCTTTTTCTGTAGATCTATTAAGTATAAAATCTGGCAAATAATCATTAAATATAAAATCATTTAATATTTCTGCATTCTCATATCTGTCCATACTTATAACCCAACCTATACCATCAATCTTAACATCTTCTGAGAGTTCAGGAACTGGTATACTTAACTGTTCTGTAACTAGACTAGGGAATTTAAATACAGTATATGCTAAGTCAAGACACTCATAAAGATCTATATTTGTTCTAAGATAATCTAGCATCTTAGTTGCTATACCAAGATACTTAATAGGCTTAGTCTTCTGTAATTTTTCAGCAACTTTAAAAAGGACTTCTCTTTGTCTTTCTGTTCTTTCGTAGTCATCTCCAACACCTTTTCTTATTCTTGCATAAGATAAAGCTTGTTTACCATTGAGCGTTTGAAGTCCAGGCTCTTCTACAGGACAATCATTTCCTCCTGTTGCTTCACCAATATACTTATTTAATTCATTCAATTGATATTCCTGAACATCAATTTCTATTCCACCTATTTGATCTATAATAGCCTCAAATCCTACAAAATTTATCATTACATATTTTTCTATATTAATATCATAATTATATTTTATAGTCTCCATTACTAATTCAGGTCCACCTAAAGAAAATGATGCATTCATCTTATTTTCTCCATAACCTGGTATATATACTAACGCATCTCTATACAGTGAGGTTAACTTAATCTTTTTATTATTACTATCCAATGTTGCTATTATCATTGAATCAGATCTTTGATCCGCTGCATCAAAATCTATTCCATCAACACCTAATAATAAAACATTGGTAATACCTTCAACTGTCCTATATTCAACTGTTTCCTCGCTTTCAGTATTTTGAGTAACAGTAGGTTTTTCAATCTGCTTAGTAGGCCTATATATCTTACTTCTCACGTAAAAATATCCCGAAGCTATAAATACTATTAATAATAATAGTACTGAAAAAGCGCTTATTATAATCTTCTTTTTCTTACTTAACTTTCTTTTCTTTCTTCTATTACTATCCTTTGTTTCTTGTGAATCCAACTTACCCCACACCTCCATACTTCATATACCTTCCATTTTATACTAACTTCATATAAATAAACAATAAGTTTTTTAAAATTTCAAAATTAATTTACATAAGGGAATAAGTTATTCTACCACCTCATAAAAAAAGAGCTTCTGTAGACAAAATAAATTTTTAGTAAACCGAAAAAACATTTGCCTATACAAAATAAATAAAAGCCTACGACATGAATCTTATATCTGCCGTAGGCTTTCTTCTACTCTGTTCTTAAAGCTTCTACCGGATCTTTCTTAGATGCCACTTTTGCTGGTATTAATCCTGCTATAACAGTTAATAACATGCTTATAGCAATTAATATAATAGCACCTGCTACTGGAAGTTTTGATACTCCTGAAATGCCTGATACTGCCTTTATTATAGCATTTATAGGAATATTTAATAATATCGTTACTATTATTCCTATTGCACCTGCTCCAAATCCAACTATTACTGTTTCTGCATTAAATACTCTTGAAATATCCTTCTTAGATGCACCGATACTTCTAAGAATACCTATTTCCTTAGTTCTTTCAAGAACTGAGATATAAGTAATAATACCTATCATAATTGATGATACAACTAAAGAAATTGCTACGAATGCAATAAGTACATAGCTTATTATATCTATTATTGAAGTTACTGAAGACATCATAAGTCCTACCATATCATTATAAGTAACAACGTACTCTTCTTCACCTGCATCTGTTTTTTCATTATTATATGCTGTAATTATATCTTCAATAGATTCTTTTGCTTCAAAGTCTTTAGCATAAATATTTATAGTTGAAGGATTATCTAAATCAACACATCCTAATAAAGATAGGTTTCCTTCATATGTTGCATCAGTTGCTTCTGCTTGCTGTTTCATAAGAGCTTGTAGTTCTTCTTGTGAAAGTGATGCTAAATAAGCCTTCTCTTCATCAGTTAAGGTAGACATATCTATAGCTGTCATATCATTATCTTCGCCATCTTCTACTACAAAAGCTTTTCCTGTAAATACATCTGTATCTGGATTTTCTTTTTGCTCTTTTACTATCTCGCTGTCATTTATACTATTAATAACATATTCAGTTAAGTCACTTGTATAACCTACTGCTGAGCTTATAGAAGTTGCTACTGCCTCTTCTGATGGTCTTACTATACCAACAACCTTTAACTCGAGGGCATCTTCAACAAGCTTTTTCATATAAACTGCATTTTCACTTTTATCTACCCAAGTGTTACCCTCTTTTTCATAGTAATCTGTATTTAAAACAAGCTTATAAGTTAAATTTAATAACTCATCAAAAGTATAGCTTACTACTTCTTGATTTTCTTCAACCTCTTCACCAGCCTGTATCTTTTTCATCTTAGCTTCTAATTCAGAAGAATCTAATAAGCCTATAGAATAAAGATTTACGTCACTGATTTCATTATTTTTATCTACTACTAATATTATTTCATCATAATTTTCTGGCCATTTTCCTGCAACCACATCATATTGTGATTCTAAAAGAGTCTGATTTCCTAAAAGTTCTGTCCATACATTAAAGCTTGATGCCATAGGCATTTGAGATGCTCCACCACCAAAGCCAAGCTTATCATAAACAGTTGTTGGACTAACCTCAACAATACCATTAGATGTATCAGATTTATAAATATGAAGGTCTAAATCATATCCATACTGAATGACATTAGCATACTCGTCTATATTAGAATTTCCATTCTCTAAATACTCTCTAAATGATTTTAAATCATTTTTAGTAACTTGAGCACTCATAGACTCCATCATTCCACTCATTATATTATTGGAATAAACCTTGCCTTCTTCACGCTCTTCATCAGCTTTATTCTTATTCATCATACTTTCCATCATGCTACTCATATCTACAGTCTGACTTTCTATAGATATTGGGTAAGATGAAAGTGTATCTTCCTGAACCTTATTTATATAGTCCTTAACTCCGCTTGATAGTGATAATATTAAAGCTATACCTATAATACCAATACTTCCTGCAAAAGCAGTTAAAATAGTTCTTCCTTTTTTAGTCTTCAAGTTATTTAAACTTAAAGATAATGCAGTTCCAAATGACATTGAAGTTTTCTTTGCTTCTCTTTCACTTTTTTCTGTAGAAATTTTAATTTCTTCATCACTGCATGGGTTTGTGTCATCAATTATATTACCATCTCTAACTCTTACTATTCTGTTTGCATATTCTTCAGCAAGCTCAGGGTTATGAGTAACCATTATTATAAGCCTGTCCTTAGATATCTCCTTTAACAGTTCCATAATTTGAACGCTTGTTTCAGAGTCTAATGCTCCTGTAGGCTCGTCTGCTAATAATATATCTGGGTCATTTATAAGTGCTCTTGCTATAGCAACTCTCTGCATCTGTCCACCAGACATTTGGCTTGGCTTCTTGTGTAACTGCTTTCCAAGTCCTACTTTTTCAAGAGCTTCCTTTGCTCTCTGTCTTCTTTCTGTTTTAGAAACACCTGATAAAGTAAGTGCTAATTCAACATTAGATAATACAGTTTGGTGTGGAATTAAGTTATAGCTTTGAAATACAAAACCTATTGAGTGATTTCTATAAGTATCCCAATCCCTATCATTAAATTTCTTTGTAGACTTTCCATTAATTATTAAATCACCTTTATCATATTGATCAAGACCACCAATAATATTAAGCATAGTTGTTTTACCTGAACCACTTTGTCCTAAGATAGCAACAAATTCACTTTTTCTGAAATTTAAGCTTACACCATCTAAGGCGGTCTGCGTTAAATCTCCAGTTTTATAAACCTTATAAATGTTCTTTAACTGCAACATATATTACTACTCCTCCTGCTATTGTTCTTTCAATAAGCTTATATTAAGCCTCCAAAATAAACTGAAAATAAACTAATTTAACTTTTTTTGTTATTCTTAAGTATTATTTACCACTTTTTTATACTCTTATTCTGTTTATCCTCGATTTATTTTTTTATGGTATAATTTTATAGTTATTATAAAATTGAGAAATATTCTTAGGAGGATTTTATGTTTCATATATTAATTGTTGAAGATGATAAAAATACAAGAAAGCTTATGGATGCTATTATTTCCAATGATGGTTATAAAACTTATACTGCTGAAAATGGCAGAGAAGCTCTTGAGGTTTTTGATAAAGAACATATCGATTTAGTAGTTTTAGACATTATGATGCCAGAGATGGATGGATACGAACTTACTGATACATTACGTTCATGTAACAATAATATTCCGATACTTATGGTATCAGCTAAACAGCTTCCTGAAGATAAAAAGAAAGGCTTCTTAGTTGGAACTGATGATTATATGACCAAGCCTATTGATGAAGAAGAAATGCTACTTAGAATTAAAGCTCTCTTAAGACGTTCAATGATAATAAATGAGAGAAAGCTTAGAGTTGGCAATGTAGTTTTAGATTATGATACCCTTACAGTAAGCCGTAATGATGATATTAAAATATTGCCTAAAAAGGAATTTCAATTATTATATAAGCTGCTTTCTTATCCAAATAAAATTTTCACTAGACTTCAGCTTATGGATGAAATATGGGGCTTAGAATCAGAAACCTGTGCAAATACATTAAATGTACATATAAATAGACTTCGTAAAAAATTTGAAGACTATCCTGAATTTGAGCTTGTTGCTGTAAGAGGATTAGGATATAAGGCGGTAAAGCATGAAGAGAAATAAAAAACACTGTAATAAGAGATTTAACGGGCTTACTATCCTGCTGACAGGCGTAGTTTTTATAATAATAGTAAGCACTATGTGTATAGTTGCGTTGATTGGAAGCTTTTTATATAATAATCAACTATTTAGAGAACCTCAACATCCACCATTTCTTCGTATTTTATTATTTATAGCGCTTTTAAGTACAATAATAGGGTGTACATTAACATTAATATTTGGAGAAATTCCATTAAAGCCAATAAATAAATTGATTGATGCCACTGAAGAATTATCTAATGGAAACTTTGATGTAAGAATTAACTTTGATTATCCTAAAGTTTTGAATAATCTCTCTATAAGCTTTAATAATATGGCCTCGGAGCTTGGAAGTGCTAAAATATTAAGAAATGACTTTGTAAATAATTTTTCTCATGAATTTAAAACACCAATAGTATCTCTTAGAGGCTTTGCAAAGCTTCTTAAAAACGATAATCTTCCAAAAGAAGTTCGTGATGAATATTTAGATATAATAATAAGTGAATCAGATAGGCTTGCAACTCTTGCTACTAATATATTAAACCTATCAAATATTGAAAATACAAATATAATATCTGATCAGCATGACTTTGACCTAGCTGAACAAATAAGACATTCAATACTTATGCTTGAATCAAAATGGTCAGATAAAAATATTAATATGAATATAGATTTAGATGAAACTAGTTACTATGGAAATGAAGAACTTCTAAAGCAGGTATGGGTTAACTTAATTGATAATGCTATAAAATTTACTCCAAACAATGGCGATGTAAAAATTGAATTAATGTCTTTTGAAGATAGTGTTATCTTTAAAGTTAAAGACACAGGTATAGGCATGACTCAAGATGTAAAAGCTCATATTTTCGATAAATTTTATCAAGGTGATACATCCCATACAACTGAAGGCAACGGCTTAGGTTTGACTATGGTAAAGAAAATAGTAGAGCTTCATAATGGTAATATAGATGTAAAAAGTCATCCAAACAAAGGTACAATAATAAAAGTCGTACTTCCAATTTAAATAAAGTGTGAGCATATCTCACACTTTATCACCATCATTCTCTTCCTTCAAGGACAATAATACCTTTGTAATAATTTCAAGCTCTCCCCTAGAAAGATTATCAAAATCATCTAATCTTTCTTTAATCTCTTCAATAGCTTCATATTTGTAATCGCCTTTATTTCTCTCTCTATCTTTTCTTAAAAAATATGTAGATATAGTTCCTGTCAATACACCCATAAAAGTTACTCCTGTAATCATAAGAATAACTGCTACTATCCTTCCTAAATCTGAAGTAGGGGCAATATCCCCATATCCTACAGTAGTTGTAGTTACAAAGCTCCACCAAAGAGCATCCTTAAATCTTATATTTTCAAAGATAGATATAAATGCTGCACAAGAAAAAATCAAAGTAATAGTTATTAAAAGTACATAATTAAAATAATTAGTCCTAAGAACAACTCTTACTTTTTTGACAATATTATTTATAAAGACCGTTGCCTTTAAAGCCTTAAGCGCCTTTAAAAATTCAGTAACTCTTAAAAATCTAAATATTCTAAGAGCCATAAATAATGAATTAAAAGGTATTATGGTTATCAAATCTATCTTATTATTTTTAATAAAACTCCACTTATTTTCACTTTTTATTAATCTTGTAAAATAATCTAAAAGAAAAAGTATATATATTCCGTTGTCTATGATTGTTATAATCCTATCCATCTCACTAGATAACGTCATAGTTAATTGTATTATAGTTATAGTTACAACTACTAAAGCTAAAATCATCATAAAGAGTTCATATAAAAACCTCTGTGATTTTGTCTCCATAATATCAGCTCCTCTATTGTAAGTATATCCAAATAAAAAAGTGTAAATCAAAAGTTATTCTCTTCTTCCAATTTGTATCATTTTCCTTGATATTCCATAAGTTGTATTATAAAATCAAATTATCCCCCCTAGGGGGTTATTTTTCAATTTCAATATCCCCCTATAAGGGATTTTAAAAAGAGAGGCTATACTATGATTGAATTAAATCCAAGGAAAATATTATATAAACCATCATATCTGAATGAAATAAAATCCATATTAATTCTAGCTATACCAGTTATAATAGAAAATATACTTCAAGTGCTCCTTGGTACTACTGATACCTTGTTTGCCGGTAAGCTTCATCCTAATGCTATAGCTGGAATAGGAGCTACTAACCTGATAAATAATATTTATATTGCCTTCTTTACAGCTATAGGTGTTGGAACTACCGCAATAGTTTCAAGAAATATAGGATTAAAAAATAAAGAAAAAGCAATTGAAACTGTTAAACAAGCTATTATCCTTACTACAGGAATTAGTTTAATTATAGGGCTTATAAGCTTCTTATTTGCTAAACCTATTTTAATAACCTTAGGAGCAACTTCCGATATCCTTGAATATGCATTGCCATATTTTATAGTTGTGGCAGTTCCATGTATATTTTTAAGTCTATCATTAATATTATCAAGTTCACTAAGGGCAGCTGGTAATACTAAAACACCTATGATAGCATCAATAGTAGCCAATGTTATAAATATTATTTTGAATTATATTTTAATTTTTGGGATATTTGATTTTAAAGGACTAGGAATAATTGGAGCTGGATTAGCAACAACTATATCTCGTGTGATAACAGTTAGTATACTTCTATTTAGTCTTTGTAAAGGTAAAACGACTTTAAAATTAAAGCTATTTGATAAATGGATCATTGATAAAGGTTTAATACTATCAATAAGTAAAATTGGTGTTCCTGCAGGAATTGAAAAACTAATAATGAGATTTGGACAACTTGCCTATGGTTCATTAATTATATCACTAGGAACTTCTTCATATGTAGCACATAATATAGCTGGAACTATTGAAAGTTATTCATACCTTCCAGCTATGGGGTTTGGAGTTGCTGCAACTACTTTAATAGGAAGTCAATTAGGTGCTGATAATCCTAAATTTGCTAAGAGATATGGTCTTTTATGTAACCTTCTTTCAACTATAGTAATGATCATAATAGGCAGTATATTTTTTATAGCAGCTCCTTCATTAGCAAAAATGTTTACTGACGATTTGGAAGTTCAAAACTTAGTTGTAACAGTATTAAGAATAATCGCCATATTTCAACCATTTTTATCTATTACATTAGTAATTAGCAGTGCACTTCAAGGAGCTGGTGACACTAAATTACCTATGTACTCAACATTAATAGGTATATGGGGAATAAGAGTATTATTTGGATATATATTTGCCGTTAAATTTAATTTAGGATTAGTTGGTATATGGTTAGCATATTCCCTTGATATAGTAGTTCGAAGTATAATACTATTAAGTAGATTTTTAAAAGGAAAGTGGGATGAAATTAAAATTTCCTAAAATGAAAGGAGTTGCAATATGAATACTCATGACCACAAGCATCCAAATCAAAAACAAATAATAAATAGAATGTCCAGAATAATAGGTCATACTGAAGCTATAAAAAGAATGTGTATTGAAGAAAAAGATTGCACTGAAATATTAATTCAAATAGCAGCAGTTAAATCCGCATTAAATAATGTAGGAAAGATATTATTACAAGACCATATAAATCATTGTATAATTGATGCTGCTAAAAATGATGATGAAGAAGCTATTGAAAAATTAAATACTGCAATAGATAGATTTCTTAAATAAAAAACAAATAATACCTCAGTGGTTTTAAAATATAATCCACTGAGGTATTTCATATCTTACTTTATTTTAAACTTTCCATCTACGTTTATTACTCTTACGCCTAAAGCACTCATTAACTTTTCCATGCTCTTTACTTGATTTACATATTTGATATTATTCTTAGCTACTAACTTCCCTACCATCTCTTTTATAGCTATTTTATCTTCTCCAGTTAAAAATAACGCTCTTTTTATATAAGCTTTATTAATATAAGTTATAGTAGTCCATATCTGTTCATCAGTTATATTGTTTATGTTCATAAAAACTCTTGTAAAGCTCTTCTGAACTTATTTCATTAATTTCATTTATGTTTAATTCCATTTATCAACCTGATTCTTAAAGGAATTATATAATAATTTCTAATTCATGTCATTTTTCTTATACTTTTAATCACTTTATATAAATAAAAAAGGTTGTAGTTTAAACTACAACCTATAATAATCTAAAATTATCTTCTATTTTGTTCTTTTTTAGCTCTTCTACAAGATATACATCTTGTTGGCTCATTTGTAAATCCTTTTTCTTTGTAGAATTCTTGTTCTCCTACTGAAAATACGAATTCACTTCCACAATCTCTACATTTTAATGTTTTATCTGTCATAAATATTCCTCCTAAAATTAAAGATTCTAAATTGATATAATAATCTCTAATCTCCGAGAAACTATTTACCTAAATGAAACTTTTTTGTTAGCAACTTTGCTACTCATTTATAATAACATAGTACTCATTCAGTTGCAACCTTTTTTATTTATTTTTTATAAATATTTTAAATTCAAACAATATTTTCCATAAAATAGTGCATTTGCGTTTATTTTTCTATATTTATTTACTATCATTTCCTATATTGGCTTAATTTAATAAAATAATTAATCTACGTAATTTATCCTTCATACCCTCAACTTCATTTAACATTTTCTTTGAAGGTATAAGTTCAATAACTTATTTACTTTATTCTTATAGTTTCTTAAATAAACCTGCATTGTTTATGTTCAACATAACAAAAATACTCACATAAAAAATAGCCCCCAAGTAATACAACTTAAGATTTTCAAATTTATTTTATAAGTTTAATTGAACTTTCCTACGTATGATGTGCTTCATTCTAAAAAATATGTAGAAATTATAAAGATTTAAAATTCACTATAAGTATTGATTAAAGTTAAAATAAGTTTATTTCAATAGCATCCTTTGGTAATTGTCGTACATGCTCTAAAAACGCTCTAGCATTTCTTCCTTCTAAAGAATTATATTCATATCCTAATTCCTTACCTACAAAAATTGCAGTCTCTTTAAATAAATCGCACATTCTCATTACACTGTCCCAAGCCTCTTCAATATTTCCACCAAAATACGTTGCAAGATATGATTCCCAGTCACTTTTATCCAACCACTTATACATATACTTTGCTGATTTTCCAACACTAACTGAAAAATCTGTAATAATACCAACCTTCCAAGAAAGCATCTTCTCTAATTCTTTTCTTACAATAAGATTAGCCATGTCCTGTACATATGGAATCTCTTGCCTCCATAATCCTTTAGCAATATTATTTGAACACCACCAAAATTCATTACATGTAGCAATGTATTCTTCTTCAGTTGGCTTTTTTACATAATAGTCTTCATCAGTAGCTTCAGGAATTTGTGGCAAAATATTATCCTTATCCAACAATATCTTACATAGCTTATCACTTAAAATATTTTCTCTAGCACTTTCGATGGTTTCCACGTGTAAATCAATTCTATTTCCATCATCAAACTGCATAAGCCAGCCATAGGATTTTTCCTTATCACTAGGATAATACGGAGATTCATCTGGGTATTGCATATACAGTATTTCCCCAAAATTTTTAATCCAATTTTTATCTTCAATAAAACCCCTAGTTTCATCTACTACATATACAATATCATAATCTTGAAAAATATCTCTTGGAACATTTTTATTAGTTCTAGAACCATTCATATATACAGCGTGTATTCTCTCATCTTTTTCAGCAACACTTAATAGTAGCTCATACATCTCTTTTTCATTACGCATTTATAATCCCCCAATAAATTCTCATTTAATTGCTAGTATCATCACCGATTAAACTTTCATTTACCTAAACTAATTGGTAATTTATACATATAATTATATGTTTCTTTATTTATTATATAAATAATATATATCTCATGATAACTGCTACTAATATCGTCAATAAACCTGCACCTATTGCTAATAAAAATTTCTGATATGGTCTTTTCCCATACTCCTGATTCTTTTCAAGCTCATTCATATCCTTTCCTTCAAAAAAGGCAAGAATTTCTCGATATGTTTGGATATTAAAATTCTTTTTATACTTTTCAACTCGGATTGCATAATATATTGCACCTATTGCAATCAACCCCCAAATTCCAGCTCCAACATATCCCATGAATCGTAGAAGTGGAACAGGTAATAAAATAGTACTCAATAACAATATACTAAATATATTACTATCATGTTTAAATCCATCAATGTCTTCTGTTTTAATTTTTTCTTTCATTTCTTCAAGGTCTCCTTTAATTAATATGTCAAGAGAGACATTAAAAAGAGAGCTTAGTAATAATAAACTTTTCACATCAGGATAGCTCTTATTATTTTCCCAATTTGATATAGTTTGACGAGATACAAATATCTTTTCAGCTAACTCATCCTGTGAAAGCTTCATTTCTGATCTATATTTTTTTATTTGTTTTCCAATCTCCATACAATGTCCTCCTGCACTATTAATCTATAACCTTAAATGAATTTTCACCATCAAAAGTGTTTGATATTACCTATTTTTCGCATGTCAAAAGTATTTGACACCCTGTAAATGCCTAGTTTTCCTATTATTTAAGATAATTATCATTATATTTATTGTATCATGTAATTCTTCTATAATTTAGCATTTCCAATTTATCTTAGCTGGATTAGGCTCATCCTTTATAGAAATTTTACGCAAATCCTCTTCCATCTTTTTGCACTCTCTTGCTGCAATTTCATCATAAACTTCTATATTCTCACTTGTTCCAATAGATGAATATGCTATGGCCGCAGAACCATAAAACGCAAGTCCTAATGAACTTGTTATAGTATTAATTGTTGTCGTTGTTGCTCCAATTGCTCTTGCCGCAGCCTGTGCAGCTGGATTCCCCTCTACCTCTCTAGCAGCTATTTGAACTTCTTTGATAATTTTCTTTGCTTCTGCTAATTTTATATTTCTTTCTAACCATTCATCAACTGCATTCAATGCATTTTTCAACCTATAATCTTCAGGATAATCCTTTTCATAAATAGGTAAAATATGCTCCCTTGCATATTTATTACACCATTTTACAATTGTATTTTTGCTTTGTGTTTCTATTAATCTCATAAGAGAAATAATATATGGTGAATCAGCTTTGCCTAACATTTTTCGTACTTTACTCATAATAACTCCTTTTTTTATATACTTTTGTATTTAACTCTGCTCTATAACTTATACTTTATTTAACTTAGTTAAACTCTTAATCTCATCTTTAAACTGAAATTACTCTCTTTTAATAATTTCATTTGTTATTAATGCTCTTGCAATATACATTGCTTCTATAAGTGGTGAAAATTTCTTAAACTGGGTACTTCCTTCATCATACTTACTTTGAGCCTTCTCTGTTTTATTAATAATTGAAATCACCGGTGGTAATGCTTTTTCTAAATCATCTACGATATATTCCTTTATGCTTCCGTCATTTTCTATTAAGCATTTAGAGATTTTCAATGCTTTAATTCTATTTCTCAAAAGGGAGAACTGCGACGTACCTTCTCTAAATTTTGGTTGTATCTTTTCACATGTACTGATTGTTGAAGATATAATTTTTAATGCATTCTCTAGCTCTTCTTGTGAATAACTTTTCATATAATACTCCTTTTTAGGCTTCTATTTATCAACCTTATTCTTAAAGAAATTATATAATAATTTCTAATTCATGTCATTTTTCTTATGCTTTAATAACTTTATATAATCAAAAAAGGGGCTGTATCAAAAAAAAATTGATATTTGCCGATAAAGAAAAGGAAGTTCGAATTTGAACTTCCTTTTTTGCGCATAGTAATAATATGAAAAACTTCACAAAAAATGTGATTCCTATGCAACAAATAGGATTTGCATTACAGGTTCCTTTTATACCAAGTGAAGATGATTC